>CAWBJK010000011.1:0-532172 GCA_963789095.1 uncultured Actinomycetota bacterium | reverse complement strand
CGGCAGCAACTTCATCGCCATCCATGAGCTGCTCGACACGCTCGTCGCCAACGCGCAGGGGTTCGCCGACCTGGCGGCTGAGAGGATCGTGGCCCTCGGGCTCCCGATCGACGCGCGCGTCGCGACGATCGCTGAGAAGACACGCACCGCCGTGCCCGCCGGTTTCGCTCAGTGGCAGGACGAGATCCGTGCCGTCATCGCCGACATGGACATGGTGCTCGCCGACGTCCAGTCCGCCATCGACGGCCTCGACGAGACGGACCTCACCAGCCAGGATGTCGCCATCGCGATCAAGGCGGGGCTCGACAAGGACCGCTGGTTCCTGTTCGCGCACATCGCGGAGTAACCCGCGGACGCACCCGTTGCGGTGCGATCCGCGCAGGCGAGGGCCCCGGGGCGGGATCGTCCCGGGGCCTTCGCACGTCTCGGTTCAGGCGACGTGAGTCACGCGCCCGGCCAAGAGGGTTGCGGCGACACGCGTCGTGCGCATCGCTTCCTCATCGGCGCGGAGCGGATCGTGATCGGCCACGGCCAGATCGGCGACGCTGCCGGGAGCGAGGGCGCTGCCCGACGCGGATCCGCCGGCAGTGGACGCCGCGAGCGCCGTCGCGGCGTCGAGACCCTGCTCGGGCCGCCAGGCGGGCCGCCCGTCGCGCGTCCGGTGCGCGGCGGCTGCCATCGCCGCCCACGGGTCGAGCGGGGACACCGGCGCATCGGATCCGAACAGCAGATTCGCGCCGGCGTCGGCGAGGGCGCGAAGCGGGTAAGGGAGCGCGGTCTGGCCCGCCCAGATCGCATCGGTCATGTCGCGGTCGTCCAGCGCGTGTTCCGGTTGCACGCTTGCGGTGACACCGAGAGCCCGCAAATCGCGGAATGTCGGCCTCGTGGGGGACGAGCTGCGCGTGCTCGATGCGGCCCCCTCGACGCAGCTTGGGGCAAAAACGTCGAGCGCGGAGCTTGTTGGCTCCGTCCCCGATCGCGTGGACGGCGGAGTCGAAGCCCGCGTCCGCGCACCCGCGTGCGAGGAGGGGATGCAGGTCACACGGCGGCACGTTCAACTGACCGTAGGGGTTCTCTGACTTGCTCCGGGTAGGGGTCACAGCAGTAGGCAGTGCGCGTGTTGAGCGAGCCATCCGTAATGACCTTGAGCGGGCCGACGGACACTGTACCGGCCAGGTGATCGCCGGAGCGCATCCCCGATTTTAGGCCCTTGCAGATGGCACGGTCGAGGTATGCTGCGGGTAGACGCCGAATTCCAAGGACGCGGAGGGCATCGAAGCCCGCGTCCACGCGGCGTTGCCAGTCGTCGCGGCCATCCAAGCGCATAAAAAGGTCGACGACGCCGACGACACCGCGCGCGGCGGCCTGGGGGAGGCCGCGTCGGCCACCCAGTAGATCCAGCGTTGCATCGCCTCGGCCGAATCGAGCTGCCGAGTGATCGCGAACGCCTCTTCTTCGCGCAGGACGCCGTCGAGCGAGTCTAGAATTTACGCCTCGAAGTGAACGAGGGCCGCACTGTTCATCCACACGCAGTGGACGTCGCCGCTCACGAGCACGATGGGCCGATCCGTGGCTGCGGTCGTCCCAGCCACCGCCGCCGTGGAAGGATGCCCCGCCGGCCAGAGCCCGTCGCGGAACCCCACAACCGACCACCACCGTGTCCGTCGCAGCGCCGTTCTTCAGAGCGGTGCGCACGATCGCGGCGGCCCTCCAGGCAGCACTGTCGGCGGCGGACACATCGACCCGATTTTCGGCGGGACTGCGCCTTTTCTGCCCACTGCACCGTGTGGACATGGTGGTCCCAGAGGCCCGGAAGGATCCAGCGTCCGTCGGCGTCGGTGTCCGCGCCGCGACGAGGGGTTAGCGCCCGCGCGGGAGGATGGCGGTGATCATTCCGTCGGCGTCAGTGCAGGTCGACGGCCTGGTCACCGAATGGGTGAGTGGGTCACCGCCCGTGGAGCGGGCTCCCACGATGATGTTGATGAAATTTCCGTCGAGCCCCTTCGACGCTCATGAGCCGCCCCGTGCAGCGCGGAGCGCGTCATGGGCCCGTCGCATCTCGGGGCGGGAGACGGGGATGGGCGTAGGGCCCGCGTCCCGCCTAGAGTCGGGCGATGATCGCGTCGGCCACATCTCGGGTCTGTTCTGACTGAGCTTGCGCTTGGCGGCGATGCGGGGGATGAGGCGAAAGCCGACGGTTCCGCGCGCGAGGCGCCGGAATAGTCCTCGTCGTTGGGTGGCGTCCACAGCCCGCGCGGCTCAGGCAGGCTGTTCGAAATGATCGACGAGGCGCTCGAGCACGCGGAGGTTCTCCTCGGTCGTCAGGATCTCGGGTACACCCGAGAGGTGGGCCGAGACGAAGTTCCAGGTCGGCACGGCCGGCTCGGCGTACCAGGACGGCGAGATGTAGCCGTGGGGGCCCTGCACGATGACGAGCACCTCGCTCTCGCCGAGCCCGTGGAGGCGTCGTCGGGCCGCCGACATGGCCGACGATGGCGAGCTCGTCGCGCTGTCGTCGAGGAGCACCGCGTAGTGGGAGGCGACGAGCCCGTCGCGGTGGCGCTGACGAGAGTCATCCACGGGTTCAGGTCGAGACGCGGCGCAGCTCGGCCTCATCGGTCATCACGAAAGTGGGGGTCTGTCTCATGTGATTTCATCTCCGTCCATCATGCGCGACATTACAGAATCGCCTTCATCTCTGACACGACGGGCACCAGTAGAGCTTGCGGCCGCCATCTCCTCGAGCCGATGTTCGTGCCGCACACGCGACACGGAAGACCGGCGCGGTGGTACACCCAGTGGCGATCGTCACGATTGGCCATTGCCGTCGTACGACTCGGCGTCGAGGTCATCCATCGTCATCATCTGGCCGGTCTCGACGCCGATGGCCAGCAGGTTGACCCAGTCGCGCCAGAGCGCCCGCACGGTCTCCTCCGGCACGTGATGCCCGGGCGTGTGGGGGTTCAGTCGCGCGCGGAAGAGCATCTCGGCGCGGTACACGTTGCCGATCCGCTGACGACGCTCTGGTCCATCAGGAGGAGGCCGATCGGTGTCGGCTTGCGCCCACGCGGAGAAGCGCTCCTCCCCTCCGGCAGGTCGTCGACGAGCGGGTCGGGCCCGAGCTTCGCGACCGTGGCGACCATTTCCGCGGCAGTCTGGAGCTCACACGCGGTCGGACCGCGAAGGTCGGCGCAGGTCGCGTCGGTCAGGAGGCGCAGGCGCACCTGGCCGACCACGGCGGCGGCCATTCATCGTCGTCGGCGAGCCCCCTCTGCTCGCTCATCCGCACTGCACCGGGTACGCCGGGGCGCACCGATCGAGCTCAGCGAGTTCTCCCCGGCCCGTCGAAGACGCGCTCGAGATCGGTGCCGCGCTGATTGGTCTGCCCCATCCGGCCGTTGGCGGACGCGATCGTCGGGTCGACGAGGATCTCGCCCGCGAAGTCCCACGCGCCGTACATGCCGAGATGCACGCGCAGCCACAGCCCGTCGTCGAACTCGAGGAACATCTGCTTGCCGACCGCACGGGCCGCGTCGGCGTTCGTCCGTCGATGATCGCCGCGCCGTCCGCGAACCGTCCTTGCGGGCTGGATGCCGAGACGGCCCGGCCGACGAAGTTGCGTCGAACTGTCGGGCGATGCGATGGACGGAGTGACCCTCGGGCATCGTGGACTTCGGCCTCAGCGAGCGCGGGTCGGGCCGAGCGTGCCGTCGCCTCGTACTCGGCGATCTGCGCGATGCGGCGCACGTGGCGCTCTTCGCCGGTGAACGGCTTGGCGATGAACCGGTCGATGAACGCGATCGCCTCGTCGACGGTGTGCTGGCGTGCGCCGATCGCGATGACGTTCGCATCGTTGTGCTCCCGCGCGAGCTCGGCTGTCGCGAGGTTCCAGACCAGCGCTGCACGGATGCCGCGCACCTTGTTGGCCGCGATCTGCTCGCCGTTGCCCGAGCCGCCGAACACGACACCCAGAGCGTCGACGCCGGCCTCCTGGTCGCGCGCGACGGCCTGGGCGGCGTTGATGCAGAACGCGGGGTAGTCGTCGAGCGGGTCGTAGTCGATCGGTCCGTGATCGACGACGTCGTGGCCGTCGCCGCGAGGTGTGCTGCAGCTGCGTCGAGAACTCCAGCCCGGCGTGATCGGTGGCGATGTGGATGCGCATGGCTCCATCCTAGGGATCGCGGCACGAGCGGGTCCGGTTCCGCGCCGATTGGGGGCCGTCGCGGCCCCCCGCGTAGGCTTGTCAGGTTGCCGCCGGCGCCAGCAGCGCCTGCCCGACATCCACCCTGACCCTGGGAGACACGCACGTGCCCGGAGAAAACCTCACCCGCATCGAAGCACAAGAGCGCCGCGCGATCGTCGACACCCACTCGTACGACGTCGCCCTCGACCTCACCACCGGCGCCGAGATGTTCCGCTCGCGCACCGTGGTGCGCTTCACCGCGACGAGGGATCAACGACCTTCATCGACCTGATCGCGCGCACCGTGCACTCGGTCACGCTGAACGGCGTGAGCTCGACCCGACCGCCGCTTTCGCCGACTCGCGCATCGCGCTCGACGATCTCGCCGCCGAGAACGAGCTCGTCGTCGACGCCGACTGCGTGTACACCAACACGGGCGAGGGCCTGCACCGCTTCGTCGACCCGGTCGACGGCGAGGTCTACCTCTACTCGCAGTTCGAGGTGCCCGACTCGCGCCGCGTCTTCGCGGTGTTCGAGCAGCCCGACCTCAAGGCGACGTTCCACTTCACCGTGACGGCCCCGCGGCGTGGCAGGTCGTCTCCAACTCGCCCACCCCCGAGCCGGTCGCCGTCGGCGAGGACGTCGCGACCTGGACCTTCGAGCCCACGCCGCGCATCTCGTCGTACATCACCGCGCTCGTCGCCGGCCCCTACGAGTCGACGTTCTCCGAACTGACCAGCAGCTCCGGCCGCGTCATCCCGCTCGGCGTCTTCGCCCGCAAGAGCCTCTGGCAGCACCTCGACGCCGACTACATCTTCGAGAAGACGCGCCAGGGCTTCGCGTACTACGAGGAGAAGTTCCAGGCTACCCGTACCCGTTCGCCAAGTACGACCAGCTCTTCGTTCCCGAGTTCAACGCGGGCGCGATGGAGAACGCGGGTGCGGTCACGTTCACCGAGACGTACGTGTTCCGCTCCAAGGTCACCGACGCCGTCAAGGAGCGCCGCGTCGTCACGATCCTGCATGAGCTCGCCCACATGTGGTTCGGCGACCTCGTCACCATGAAGTGGTGGAACGACCTGTGGCTCAACGAGTCGTTCGCCGAGTGGGCGTCGACCATCGCCACGGCCGAGGCCACCGAGTGGACCGAGGCCTGGACGACGTTCAACGCGATGGAGAAGACCTGGGCCTACCGCCAGGACCAGCTGCCCTCGACGCACCCGATCGTCGCCGAGATCAACGACCTCGAGGACGTCCAGGTCAACTTCGACGGCATCACCTACGCCAAGGGCGGCTCGGTGCTGAAGCAGCTCGCGGCCTGGGTCGGCATCGAGCAGTTCTTCGCCGGCGTCGCCGCGTACTTCCAGAAGCACGCCTGGGGCAACACCGAGCTGAGCGATCTGCTCGTCGAGCTCGAGGCCACGAGCGGCCGCGAGCTGACGACCTGGTCGAAGAAGTGGCTCGAGACCGCTGGCGTCAACACGCTGTCGCCCGAGATCAAGACCGACGACTCGGGCGTGATCACCCGGTTCGCGATCGTTCAGACGGCGCCCGCCGACTACCCGACGATCCGCCCGCACCGCCTCGGCGTCGGGTTCTACACCCTCGACGGCGATGCGCTCGGCGCACGCACCACATCGAGATCGACGTCGACGGCGACCTCACCGAGGTCGCCGAGCTCAAGGGCCTCGCGCGGCCCGACCTCGTGCTGCTCAACGACGACGACCTGGCCTACGCGAAGATCCGCCTCGACGAGCGGTCGCTCCGGACGGCGATCGAGCACCTCGGCAAGATCACCGACCCGCTCGCCCGCTCGCTCGTGTGGGGCGCCGCATGGGACCAGACGCGGGATGCCGAGCATCCGCGTCGGACTACGTCGACCTCGTGCTCCGCAACATCGGCGCCGAGACCGAGTCGACCACGGTGCGCACGACGCTGGCGCAGCTGCAGCTCGCGGCGAACGCCTACGTCGCGCCGGAGAAGCGCGACGCGACGCGTGAGAAGGTCGCCGACGGGCTGTGGAGCTCGCGCAGGCGGCCGAGGCCGGCAGCGACAGCCAGCTGCAGTTCGTGACGGCGTTCGCTTCGGCCGCCGCGACCGCCGCGCAGGGGGAGACCGTGCGCGCGCTGCGCGACGGCGAGAGTCGCCTCGAGGGCCTCGCGATCGACGACCGACCTGTCGTGGGCGCTCCTGGTCTCGCTCGCCGCGGGCGGGACGGTCGACGCAGCCGAGATCGACGCCGCACTGGCCGCAGACAACACCGCGAAGGGCGGCGAGTTCGCGGCGCAGGCTAAGGCCGCGCTCCCGACCGTCGAGGCCAAGCGCGCGGCCTGGTCGTCGCTCGATCGACTCGTCGGACCTGCCCAACACGGTCGTCCGCTCGGCGGCGCTCGGGCTCGTCCACCCCGCAGGCATGGACGTGCTCGGCGCGCTTTCGTCGAGCGATTACTTCGCGATGCTGCTCCCCGTCTGGTCGAACCGCGACGTACCAGATCGCGAGCTACCTGATCACGGGCCTCTACCCCGCGCCGCTCGCGAACGTCGCCCTGCGCGACGCGACCCGCGCCTGGCTCGACGGTCACCGCGACGCTCCGCCCGCGCTCCGCCGTCTCGTGAGCGAGAACCTCGCGGGCGTCGAGCGCGCACTTTCGGTGCAGGAGCGCGACGCGCAGTAAACGTCGCGACGCTGAGGGCACTCCGCGAGGCGGGGTGGCCCTCAGCATGCGAGGGCGACGGCGGGCGGCGGGGTTCAGCCTTCCGTCATCCGGCGCTGAGTAGGATCGAGCCAATGAACGCCCAACCTCTCGACCTGTGGACGGAAGTCGGCCGGGTGGCCGGCGACGTCGGACTGAAAGCGGCCGGCATCGCCGCGATCATCGTCGGCGCCGTCGTCGTGGCGTGGCTGCTCAAGCTCGTCATCCGCCGCGTCGTGAAGCGCATCGTCGCGGGCGCCAAGT
Source organism: uncultured Actinomycetota bacterium (assembly GCA_963789095.1). GTDB lineage: Bacteria > Actinomycetota > Actinomycetes > Actinomycetales > Microbacteriaceae > Microbacterium. Next base: position 525,034 of record CAWBJK010000011.1, on the reverse strand, counting down.
CGAAGGCGAACGTCGACGACACACGCGCAATCGATGCGTCGCCGCTCGCGCAGGTGCGGCTCGTGCAGCGCACCCGCACGCTCGGCACCATCCTGCAGAACATCGTCAACGTGACGCTCGCGATCATCGCCGTCTTCCTGTGCGTCCAGCTGATCAACGACACGATCCTCGGCTCGTTCGCGCTCCTGTCCGCCGCCATCGGCGCAGGTCTCGGCTTCGGTGCACAGAACATCGTCAAAGACGTGCTCAACGGCATCTTCATCGTCGCGGAGGACCAGATCGGCATCGGGGATGTCGTCGATCTCGGCCTCGCCACCGGCATCGTCGAGTACGTGAGCGTGCGGATCACGCATGTCCGTGACGTCAACGGCACCCTCTGGTACGTGCGCAACGGCGAGATCACTCGCATCGGCAACATGTCGCAGGGATGGTCGCGGGTCATCATCGACCTCGCGGTGCCGGTCGACGCCGTCATCGAAGACGTCGAGAAGACGCTCCTCGAGACTGCCAAGGCCCTCGCGAAAGACCCCAAGTGGCGCACACGTGTGATCGAGCAGCCCGAAGTGTGGGGCCTCGAGTCGGTGTCGGGCGACGCGCTCGTCATCCGTCTGGTCATGAAGACACGGGCCAACGCGAAGGATGACGTCGCACGTGAGCTGCGCATGCGGCTCAAGCGCGCCATCGATGAGATGGGCGTCACGCTTCCCCAGCTGAACTCCATCACGCTGACGGGCCTCGAAGGCGCGCAACGCGTGCGCGGCGCGAACCCGCCGAAGACGCGCGCCCGTGCCGGTGTCAGACGCCAAGCCGGTCTGGCGGCCGAAACGCAAGGCGTCAGCCGACAAAGCGGAGGATCGCGGAGACGTCGGCGTCCACCACGCGTGAGAAGCCTTCCGACCAGGACGGCGCATCATGAGCGGGGCGACCCCCATGAGCTTCTATGAGGAGGTGGGAGGGCACGAGACCTTCGCACGCCTCGTCGACGTCTTCTACCGCGAGGTGGCAGAGGACGAGGTGCTGCGACCCGATGTATCCCGAAGAAGACCTCGGGCCCGCCGCGGAGCGCCTCACGCTCTTCCTCGCGCAGTACTGGGGCGGTCCTTCGACGTACAGCGAGCAGCGCGGGCACCCGCGTCTGCGAATGCGCCACGTGCCCTTCCACGTGAACCCCGACGCCCGCGACCGGTGGCTGCGTCATATGCGCACCGCGGTGGACGAGCTGCAGCTCCGCCCCTCCACGAGGCCACGCTCTGGGACTACCTCCAGCGTGCAGCGTTCGCGATGGTGAACACCTTCGAACCGACGGGAATCGGGCCGGAGCGCCCGTCGTCGTCCCCCGGTCTGCCCGTCCACCCCGAAACGACAAGGGAGTCGTCATGACCGCAGCCGCCTCGGCGCATTCCACAGATGTCCTCGTCATCGGATGGGGGCTCGCGGGACTCGTCGCGGCGGGCTGAGGCCGTAGCCGCAGGCAAGCGTGTGATCGTCGTCGATCAGGAGCCGCGAATCAACCTCGGCGGCCAGGCGTTCTGGTCGTTCGGCGGCCTGTTCCTCATCGACTCGCCGGAACAGCGGCGGATGGGTGTCTCCGACTCCCTCGAACTGGCCCGGCAGGACTGGGCCGGTACGGCGTCGTTCGACCGCGAGGAAGACGCGTGGCCGCGTCGATGGGCGGACGCCTACCTCGAGTTCGCCGCCGGGGAGAAGCGCTCATGGCTGCGTCAGAAGGGCGTCCGGTTCTTCCCGGTCGTGGGGTGGGCAGAGCGCGGCGGGTACACCGCCGCTGGTCCGGGGAATTCCGTGCCCCGTTTCCACATCACGTGGGGCACCGGTCCTGGTGTCATCGCGCCGTTCCAGGCCGCCGTCGAGCAGGCGGAGAAGGCCGGTCGCCTCACGGTGCTCCCCCGCCACAAGGTGACCGAGCTCTCGACCGTCGACGGCACCGTCGTCGGCGCATCCGGTGACGTGCTCGCCCCATCGGGTGCGGCGCGCGGCGAGGCGACCTCGCGCGAGGTCGTCGGGACCTTCGACATCACAGCCTCGGCAACCGTCGTCGCCTCAGGCGGCATCGGCGGCAACCATGACCTCGTGCGCGCACAGTGGCCGCCGAGCCTCGGCTCGGCGCCCGATCACATGATCTCGGGAGTTCCTGCCTATGTCGACGGCTCGATGCAGCCCATCTCGCGGGCCGCAGGCGGCCGGCTGATCAACGGCGACCGGATGTGGCACTACGTCGAAGGCATCCAGAACTGGAACCCGATCTGGCCGAACCATGGCATCCGCATCCTGCCCGGCCCGTCGTCCATCTGGCTCGACGCGACGGGTGCGCGCCTGCCTGTACCGCTGTTCCCGGGTTTCGACACGCTGGGCACCCTCGCCCACCTGCGAGCGACCGGGCATGACCACTCGTGGTTCGTGCTCTCGCACGCGATCATCGAGAAGGAGTTCACGCTCTCGGGCAGCGAGCAGAATCCCGACCTGACCGGCAAGGACGTCCGTCTGCTGCTGAAGTCGCGGCTCGGGAAGGGTGCCGCGGGCCCCGTGCAGGCATTCCTCGACCACGGCTCCGACTTCGTCGTCCGTCGCGACCTCGACGACCTCATTCGCGGCATGAAGGCCCTGCCCGGCGGCGACGCGCTCGACGGCGATCGTGTGCGCGAGGAAGTGGTCGCCCGCGACCGCGAGATGTCCAACGACTTCACGAAAGACGCCCAGATCGCGATGCTGCGTTCGGCGCGCGCCTTCCGCGGCGACAAGATCATCCGCACGGCCAAGCCCCACCGGATTCTCGATCCGAAGGCCGGTCCGCTGATTGCGGTGAAGCTCCATGTCCTCACACGCAAGTCGCTCGGCGGCCTCGAGACCGACCTGTCGGGACGGGTGCTGACCGATGGCGGCATCCCGCTGCCCGGGCTGTATGCGGCCGGCGAGGCGGCCGGCTTCGGCGGCGGCGGTATCCATGGCTACCGTGCGCTCGAGGGCACCTTCCTCGGCGGCTGCCTCTTCTCGGGCCGGATCGCGGGGCGCGCGGCTGCAGCGGCCGTCTGACTCAGACGCGTGGTCCGGTCGAACGCACGGCAGTGAGGCCCGAGCGCACCGTGTCGCGGCTGAGCACGTGCCCGCGCGCGAGCGTCACGCGGGTCCAGGGGCCGCTCCGGCGCACCGTCGCCTGCTCCTCGCCCGCGATGAATCCGAGAGCGAAGGCAGCGAAGGCGACGCCGCGCGGCAGATCGTGCAGCTCGGGATCCGCCGGCCCCCACACATCGGCTTGAAGCGCACGCACCACGTCTTCGCCGGCGCTGGTCGGGACCCGTTGGGCGACGTCGGCGATGCCCCACTGAGCGCGCGACGCCAGAGCCGCCGCAGAGAGCGTGCCTGTCTGCTCCCACCCGGAACGGGGCGGCGAGATCCCCGCCCACGGTGCCGTGACGGCGGTCTCGGGCAGTCGCAGCGCGCGGTCGTCATCGCTGTCGGGGGCGAGCCGGTCGGCCTCGATGACGAGATCGCACACCAGCTCGGGGTCGACCGCGACGATGCGCATGCCGACCACAGTGGGCGTGGTGTCGAGGAGCGTCTGCGGCGCGAGCGGCGCGCAGCTGAGGGCCAGCATTCCTCCTTCCGCGCGCAGCCGCACGGAACCGTCGCCGAGCCGTGCCGCTCGCCGGGCGAAAGTGAGCACATCGGTGGCGCCGCGGGGGTCGGCGAAAAGGAGGCGAGCGGGCACCCGCCTAAACTATCAAGGCGGCGTCGCGGGTGTTCTCCGTGCCGACGCATCCCGTCGAGTGGGCTTCGCGATCCGTCGCGCCGCCTTTTCACCGCCGGCCGCGCCGGCAGAGGAGCGGAGTGTTGGTGGCACACGAACCCGACCCGGTTGCAGCGATGCTGAGGGTACTGAACCTGTCGTCGAGCGATGCGCGAACGACCGAGGACATCTTCACCGGCTCGTCGCATCCCATGCCGTCCGGTCGCATCTTCGGCGGCCAAGTGCTTGCACAAGCCATCATCGCGGCCGAGCGGACGACAGACGACGACCGTGTGCCCCACTCGATGCACGGATACTTCCTCCGCCCCGGCGACGCTTCTCAGGGGCTCACGATCTCGGTCGATCGCATCCACGACGGCCGGTCCTTCTCGACGCGGCGAACCCAGGCGTTCCAGGGGGGTGTGCCGATCTTCTCGATGATCGCGTCGTTCGAGCGGGAGGACGCCGGACTCGACCATCACGCCCCTGCTCCGGACGGCGTCGCGACCCCGGAGGAGCTTCTCGCTGAGCGCGCCGGCGACCCCGTGCACCCGCTCTCGGCGAGACTGCTCGCCGAGAGCCCGATCGAGAGCATCCACGTCGACGGCGACGTGTACTCCCGTCCGGCGCAGTCTCGCGACCCGCGGCAGTCGGTGTGGATGCGCACGCGGCGGCCGGTGGGCGACGACCCGGCGATCCACCGCGCGGTTCTCGCGTATATGAGCGACATGACGATTCAGGAGTCGGTCCTTCGCGCGCACGGCATCGCCTGGTCGCACCCGGGTCTGAAGGTGGCGAGCCTCGATCACGCGATGTGGTGGCATCGCCCGGCCCGCGTCGACGAGTGGCTCCTCTACGTGCAGGAAGCGCCGAGCGCTCGCGCCGGGCGTGGGCTGGCGACGGGGCGTATCTTCGACCGCGGGGGCAGCCTCGTCGCATCGGTGGCCCAGGAGATCATGGTCCGCGTGCCCGCCCCGGAGTGAGCCGTCAGCGGCGGTGGCCGTAGACGATCGGGGCTCCGAGGAAAGGCTCCCAGGCGTCGCGCATGGCTTCCGAGAGTCTGATCGGTCGGCCCGTGCTGGCGTCGGCCATCACGACGACCGACGTCGCACGCGCGTACAGGGTCTGCGGGTCGTCGCCGCTGGGGCTGTACACTTCATAGCAGACCTCGATGCTTGAGCCGCCGATCTTGCCGAACCACATCTGAATGTCGAGCGGCTCGCGGCGGTAGGGAACGGGCGCGAGGTATTCAATCTCCTGTCGAGCGATCAGCGTCAGCACACCGGCCTCGATACTGCTGGAGATCACCGCCGTCGGCGGGGCGACGTCTCCCTCTTCCGGGGTCCAGAACACTCGCACGCGGGCCTCTTCGAGGAGCTTGAGCATCGACGTGTTGTTCACGTGATTGAACGCGTCGAGATCGCCCCATCTCAGGTGGATGGGGACATGCAGGCGAGGGGTCTCAGTCACGGGTGAGCTTGCGGTACGTCGAGCGGTGCGGTGTCGCGGCGTCGGGACCGAGGCGCTCGATCTTGTTGGCCTCGTACGCCTCGAAGTTGCCCTCGAACCAATACCACTTGTCGGGGTTCTCGTCCGTGCCCTCGTACGCGAGGATGTGCGTCGCGATGCGGTCGAGGAACCACCGGTCGTGCGTGATGACCACGGCGCAGCCGGGGAACTCGAGGAGGGCGTTCTCGAGTGACTGGAGCGTCTCGACATCCAGGTCGTTGGTCGGCTCGTCGAGGAGCAGCAGGTTGCCGCCCTCCTTGAGGGTGAGGGCCAGGTTGAGGCGGTTGCGCTCTCCGCCGGAGAGGACACCGGCCTTCTTCTGCTGGTCGGGGCCCTTGAATCCGAACTTGGAGACGTAAGCGCGGGAGGGGATCTCGGTCTTGCCGACCGTGATGATGTCGAGTCCGTCGGATACGACCTCCCACAGCGTCTTGTTGGGGTCGATGCTCGAACGGCTCTGGTCGACGTAGCTGATCTTGACCGTCTCGCCGATCTTCAGGTCGCCGCCGTCGAGGGGCTCGAGGCCCACGATCGTCTTGAAGAGCGTCGTCTTGCCGACACCGTTCGGGCCGATGACGCCGACGATGCCGTTCGGCGGCAGGCTGAAGCTCAGGCCGTCGATGAGCGAGCGTCCGTCGAAGCCCTTCTGAAGCTTCTTGGCCTCGATGACGATGCTGCCCAGACGCGGCCCCGGCGGAATCTGGATCTCTTCGAAGTCGAGCTTGCGCGTGCGCTCAGCCTCGGCGGCCATCTCCTCGTACCGGGCGAGGCGCGCCTTCGACTTGGCCTGGCGGCCCTTGGCGTTGGAGCGCACCCAGTCGAGTTCTTCGGCCAGACGTTTTGCGAGCTTCGCGTCCTTCTTGCCCTGCACCTCGAGGCGCTCGGCCTTCTTCTCGAGATACGTCGAGTAGTTGCCCTCGTACCCGATCAGGCGGCCGCGGTCGACCTCGGCGATCCACTCCGCCACGTTGTCGAGGAAGTACCGGTCGTGCGTGATGGCGATGACGGCGCCGGGGTACTTCTGCAGGTGCTGCTCGAGCCAGAGCACGCTCTCGGCGTCGAGGTGGTTGGTGGGCTCGTCGAGAAGGAGAAGGTCGGGCTTCTGCAACAGGAGCTTGGTGAGCGCGACACGGCGCTTCTCGCCGCCGGAGAGGTTGTTCACCGAAGCGTCGCCCGGAGGCGTGCGCAGAGCGTCCATCGCCTGCTCGAGCTGCGAGTCGAGGTCCCAGGCGTCGGCCGCGTCGATCTCCTCCTGCAGGGTCCCCATCTCCGCCAGAAGCGTGTCGAAGTCGGCATCGGGGTCGCTCATGAGTCCGGAGATCTCATTGAAGCGGTCGACCTTCGCCTTGATGGCGATGCCGTCTTGGATGTTCTCCAGCACGGTCTTCGACTCGTCGAGCTCCGGCTCCTGCATGAGGATCCCCACGCTGAAGCCGGGGCTGAGCTTGGCCTCGCCGTTGGAGGGGTGGTCGAGACCGGCCATGATCTTCAGGATCGTCGACTTTCCCGCGCCGTTGGGGCCGACCATGCCGATCTTGGCGCCCGGCAGGAACGCCATCGTCACGTCGTCGAGGATCAGCTTCTCACCGACGGCCTTGCGGGCGCGGACCATCTGATAGATGTACTCAGCCATAACTATCTAGCGTTCTCCAATGCGGGACGAGGTCAGCGTCCCAGCTTACCGTTCGAGACCCGTGGTCGCGCCGCGGGAGCGGGCCTACCAGTCGATGGGACGGGTCTCCCCGACGAGGCATCCGCCGTCGGGGAGCTCGGGCATCACGACCGCGGTCGGTGTCTTGGTCGATGGACCGACCTGACCGACGAGGCATTCGCCGTCCCAGAGCACGGCGAACTGGATGCTCTCGGCCGCATTGCCCACGGTCGACACGTCGTTCGTCACCTCCATCGCGTCGCGATCGAACCCCGCGTCGACGAGCGCGTCGACGTACGCGCGACCTCTCACCTTGGCCTTGCTGTCCCAGACCTCCTCCATCACCTGCGTGAACAAGGGCAGGTTGTCTTCGGCGCTGCCATCGGGCTGCAGCATCGGGCCCGCGGGTGTCGGGGTCGCCGCAGGCGAGGATGGCGCAGGAGACGCGGACGGGGTGGAAGAGGGCTCGGCGGAGCACCCCGAGAGAAGGCCCACGAGGACCGCCAAGACGGCGAGGTCGCGAAGGGGCCGGGTGACGTTTCGATGCACCCAGAGATTGTAGAGGGTGGGCGATGGGTGCCTGCCGAGCACGTCCTGCGTCAGAACGGGACATGGTCGTCCCGTTCGGTGAGTCCCCACGCGGTTTCTCCCGGTGCGGGAGAGCCTCCCTCGGCACGGGGGACGTCCATCGACACCGGGCCCTCGATCGACACCGGGCCCTCGATCGACACCGGGCCCTCGTCGGGTGCGGGATCGGCGCGTACGCTCCGCTCGTCGCGCTCGAATCGGGAGGTGCCCCACAGCAGATCGTGCCCGAGCGAGTGGGCGTCGATCTCTGCGGCGATCCCCTGTCGCCCGTTCGCTTCCCACTCCCTGAGCCTGAAGGCGCCGGCCACGATGACACGCTGCCCCTTCTGGAGCGAGGCCAGCGCATGGTCGGCGAGCCCCCGGTACGCGGACACGGAGTACCAGTTCGTGTGTCCGTCGACCCACGCGCCTGACTTCTCGTCGCGACGCCGGAGGCGCGTCGCGAGCCGGAAGTTCGCGACGGGCACGCCGCTCGCGGTGGTCCGGCGCTCGGGCACGCTGGCGATCGTGCCGACGACGGTGATGTGGTCGCTCATGGAAGGGGTCCTCTCGTCGCGGTGGTGGCCCGAGTCTCGTCGCACGTCGCCGGTGCGCGTAGGTCGCCTGCCGACTCCGTGGGTCGGGGCCGTCGCCTCGCGCCTGGGGAGGAAGCAGCGGTGCGCCGCATCGATGTCGGAGGTCGTACATATGTTCGAATCGAGGAGGATTCATGGCACATTCGACGCAGACACCACTACTTCCCCGCACGATCGGCGGCGCATTCCTCATGCCCGTCGGCCCTTCCCTGTGGCGTGTGGTCGACCGGGGCGGGCGAGCAGTCGGGCACATCCTGGTAGACGGCGAAGGAGGAGAGCGACGCTTCGTCGCCCGGCGCTTTCGCATCGCTGAGCGGGCCTTCCGCGACGTGGGTGCGTTCTGGACGCTGACCGAGGCGGTCGAGTGCCTCCGGCTCTCCCGCTGAGGCGGGCCGGTGTGTCAGACCAACGCGTCGGTTGACGATACGGCGATCCGAGGGGCTCCGGTGCGAACGGCCGGCCAGACGTCCGTGAGCACCGCGACCGCGCGTCGAAGCTCGTCTGGCGGAGCCGTGAACGGGATGCGCAGATGGCGCTCGTGACCGCCGTCGGGCGAGAAACGCGGCCCGGCAGAGAGGTGAAGACCGCGACTGCGGGCCGCCATGACCAGCCCGGTGCTCAAAGGTGCGTCCAGCTCCACCCACAGGCACACGCCGCCGGCGACGTGCGGCACGCGCCAGTTCGGCAGTGTGGCCCCCAAAGCCTCCACGAGCGCGTCGCGACCCTCCCGCAGGAGCGTGGCCCGCTGTCGCAGGATCTCGGGCATTCGGCCGATCAACTGCACCGCCACCGCCTGCTCGAACTCAGGCGTCCCGAGCTCGCGAGACGGGCGTGCTGCCATGAGGCGCGTGATGAGGGCGGCCTCGGCGCGGATCCAGCCGACGCGCAGTCCACCCCAGACCGTCTTCCCCAGCGAGCCGACACGGACGATCGGTTCGTCCGTCATCGCGACCGATCGCGGGTCCGGCGCGCCGGGCGGCGGGTCGATCGCGAGCTCGCCGGTCGTCTCATCGAGCACCAGGAGCGTTCCCGCGTCATGGGCCGCGCGCGCGATGCCGTCCTCCTCGGCTGCGGACATGCTGCGTCCCGTCGGGTTCTGGAAGTGCGGCATCAGATACGCAAGGGTCGGGCGGGTGCGTGCGAATGCCTGGGATGCGCGATCGAGATCCCACCCGTCGCGGGTGGTGACCGGGACACTCACCAGCCGGGCCCCGGCGCGACGCAGAGACTCTGCCGCGTGAGGGTACGTGGGCGTCTCGATGGCCGCGCGGTCGCCGCGTCGGAGCAGCGTGCCGGCGAGGAGGTGGATCGCGCTCTGTGCCCCGGTCGTCACCATGATCTGGTCTGCAGTGGTGGGCACTCCGCGCTCCGCGTACCGCTGCGCGATGGCTTCGCGCAGCTGGCGAGATCCGAGCACGTCATAGCCCACTCTCGCCACGAGTGCTGCGGCATCCTGCGCAACCTCGGTGATCGTTCCTGCGAGGCCCGGCCACGCGGCGGGGCTCGCCTGCACGAGATCGATCTCGTGCTCGGGAACAGGGCCTCGGACATCGTCCCGCCGCCCGAGCGGGAGGGTCACGCTTCCCGAGCCTCGCACGCTCTCGATATGCCCCGAGTCGCGAAGACTGCGGTACGCCGCCGCGACCGTCGTCCGACTGAGACCGAGGGCATGCGCCAGCTCGCGCTCTGCGGGAAGAGCGGTGCGCGGGGCGAGACGATTGTCGAGACAGAGGACACGGATGCCGTCCGCCAGCGCCTCATAGGCCGGTTCACGCGTGCGCCAGCCGCCGAGAGCATGCGCGAGGGTGCGCGCGGTCAGTCGGGAGTCCATGGGGCCACTTTACGGCGATTGGACTGTAGGCCAGAGTCCAATTGTGCGATGTGATGGCACTTATGTTCGTTCGCGTGACTCAACTTCTGATCGGGCTCATCCTGTTCGGCGCGGGGTGTGCCCTCATGGTCCGGGCGGGCATCGGACTCGACCCATGGACCGTGTTCGCGGAGGGGCTGTCGCGACAGACCGGCATCGGGATCGGGTGGATCGCCAACCTGGTGGGGTTCTTCGTCCTCCTGCTGTGGATCCCCCTGCGTCAGAAGCCCGGGATCGGCACCGTCGCGAACATCCTCGTCGTCGGCACGAGCATGCAACTGACGCTCGGCGTGCTCCCGGACGCCTCCGGCTTCGTCGTGCAGCTTCTCGTCTTCTTGGCGGGCCTGGGCCTGGTGGCCCTCGCATCCGGGCTGTACATCGGAGCGAACTTCGGCCCGGGACCGCGCGACGGCCTGATGACCGGGATCAATCAGCGCTTCGGCACGCCGATCTGGGCGGCGAGGTTCGCCGTCGAGGCGACCGTGCTCGCCGTCGGCTGGCTGCTGGGCGGCACCGTCGGGCTCGGCACGATCATCTTCGCCGTGCTGATCGGACCGGCGGTGCACCTCACCCTGCCGTTGTTCGACCGGCGGCCGCGCGCCCAAGCCCGGGAAGCGGAGCCTGCCGCCGTGTGAGGACGCGGCGCCGTCGAATGACGGCTGCGGCCGGGAGTCTCAGTGCTCGCGGAACTGTGGCCAGTCCGACCCCGGCACCATGTGTCCGTGCAACGCGTTCTTCGCGATCTCCATCGTCGGATAGCTGCCGAGCGAGGCGCTCGCCCCGGCCATCGTGACGGTGTAGGCGCCGTCTGACTTGCGGATCGTTCCGACGACTCGGCCTTCGGCGCCGTAAGCCAGCCAGAGCGTCGACGTGGTGGTGGATGTCATGGCACTGTCCTTCCGACGATTCGACCGTACGCCGCGCGGCAGCGCCCCGCCAGGCCCATCGCGTAGCGTGACCCGTCCGTGCGCGCGTGCGCGGGCGGGTCACGGTACGGTAGAGGGCGTTCCACCATCTCCCTCCATAGCTCAGTGGACAGAGCGAGCGGTTTCTACCCGCCAGGTCGGGGGTTCGAATCCTCCTGGAGGGACACAGGCGGTCTCCGCCGGGCGCCGTGTCGCTCCTGCTCGTTAGGATGGGCGCATGGCGACAGCAGCGGAGAACGATCGTCTCGTCTGGATCGACTGCGAGATGACGGGACTGGATCTCTCCGTGGACCAGCTCGTGGAGATCGCGATCATCGTCACCGACTACGACCTGAACCTCCTCGATCCCGGCTTCCAGGTCGTGATCAAGCCCGACCACTCGGCTCTCGACAACATGAGCGACTTCGTCACCGAGATGCACCGCACCTCCGGGCTGCTTGAAGAGATCCCGCACGGCGTGAGCGTGGCCGAGGCCGAGTTCCAGTCGCTGGAGTACATCCAGCGGTTCGTTCCTGAGGGCAAGGCCCCGCTGGCCGGGAACACGATCGGCACCGACCGCATGTTCCTCGCGCGGTACATGCCGCGGGTCGACCGTTGGCTGCACTACCGCAACATCGATGTCTCGAGCATCAAAGAGCTTTCCCGCCGCTGGTACCCCCGCGCGTACTTCCATGCGCCGGCGAAAGACGGCGGCCATCGCGCTCTGGCAGACATCCGCGAGTCGATTCGCGAGCTCGCGTACTACCGTCAGGCCGTGTTCGTTCCGGAGCCTGGGCCTACGAGTGACGCGGCGCGCGAGGCCTCGGCGGCCACCGTGTCGTTGTTTGCCTCTGAGCTGTAATAGAATCGTCTGGTTGCCCGCGTGCGGGCGCATGGTGGGTATAGCTCAGTTGGTAGAGCACCTGGTTGTGGTCCAGGGGGTCGCGGGTTCAAGTCCCGTTACTCACCCCATGTTTCTCCCGGAGTGACAGCTTGACCCGTCATGACGGTGAGAAGGTGCCGAGGTCCTTCAGGCCGGCCGTCGACTGCGTCGTGAAGTTGCCTGCCCAGAACCAGTCTCCCGAGTAGGCGCCGCGGAACCAGATGCGCGTCGTGACGTCGTTCTGGGTGACCTTCTCGCCCCGGATGAACCCGTCGAAGTGACCGATGGTCCCTTTGCGGAGCTTGGGCTGCTTCTTCTTCGCTCCGAGGGTGGGCGCGGTGCGCCTGTTGGTCGTGTGCCGCACGACCCGCTGCTGCGCGTGTGCCTCTCCTGCCCGTAGCGAAGCGGAAGCGTCGGTGCCGGGCAGATGACGGGTGAAGTACGGCCGCGGGTCGACCCGGACTCCGTCGACGTAGAGCTCGAAGTGCAGGTGCCGTCCGTTCGGCGCTTTGCCCGTGGTTCCCATCGTGCCGATGCGGGTGCCGCGGGTGACCTCCTGACCGCTCTCGACGCGAATCGACCCGACATCGAGGTGGTTGTAGGTCGTGTCGGCGCGAGTGGAATGTCGGACGATGACCCGCTTCCCCCATCCCCGATTGCGACCGTTCCCGTCGTAGACGTAGTCGACCACGCCGTCGCAGGCGGCGTAGATGCCGTCGCCCGATGCCCAGCCGTAGTCCTCTCCCGAGTGCCGACCGGCCGGATCGGTGGGCGGTCGGAACCCGTTGTGCGTGTCTTGCTTCGCAGGGCGATGAAGCTTCATGCCGGCCTCCTGTGCACAGGAGCCCGCTGCGGGCCGATTGATACGTGCCGTGCCGCGCCCCCGTGCCTGGCGCACCGCGGCGGGTAGGCTGAACAGGTGGGAGTCTGGCGATGATGGAGATGGATGCCGACGCCTTCGAGGGCCTGGTCTCCGACGAACTCGACCGTCTGCCGTCCGAGATGGTCGACGGTCTCGACAACCTGATCTTCGTCGTCGAGGATCTCCCCGAGGACGGCTCGATGGACCTGTTCGGGCTCTACGACGGGTTGGCGATCACGGAGCGCGATCGCTACGGTCTCGGCGAGCTTCCCGACCGCATCATCATCTACCGCCGACCCCACCTCGATGCCTGCGACGATCTGGATCAGCTCCGCGACGAGGTGCACACGACACTGGTGCATGAGATCGCCCATTTCTACGGCATCGATGACCAGCGGCTGCACGAGCTGGGGTGGGCATGACCCTTCCCCTCGAAGACATCGACCTCGCACAGCACTCCCGGTCGGCCGGTCCTTGGCAGACGGTCGTGTGGAACGACCCGGTCAACCTGATGTCGTATGTGACGCATGTTTTCCGTGAGTACTTCGGGTACAGCCGCGAGCGTGCCGAGCAGCTGATGCTCGCCGTCCACCACGTCGGCCACGCCGTCGTGGCGGAGGGCGCCCGCGAGCAGATGGAGCTTCACGTGCAGGCGATGCACGACTACGGACTCTGGGCGACCGTGCGGCGGGCGGAAGCGTGAGCGCGCGGACCGTGGTGATCGAACTCTCACAGCTCGAAGCCGCTCACCTCTCGGACCTCGCCGCTCAGCTCGTCGACCTGCTCGCCGATGCGGATGCGGGTCGCCCTCAGAGCGACCCCGCCCTCGCCCGGTTGGTCCCCGATGCTTACGCCGACGATCCGGAGGCGGCTTCGGAGTTCCGTTCGTTCACCCAGGGCGAGCTGCTCGAGAGACGCGCGGCGGACGCGGCGGTCCTGCGGGGCTCGCTCGTCCACGACGGGGTGCCCTTGACAGTCGCGGGGGTCGACCCCAAGGCGGCGGCCACGACGATGACGGTCCGTCTTGACGGAGCGGAGACGGCCGCGTGGTTGCGAACACTCACGGCACTGCGCCTGGTGCTCGCATCGCGCCTCGGCATCGAGCACGAAGGAGATCACGACCCGGACGATCCTCGGTTCGGTGTCTTCGACTGGCTGGGGTATCGCCTTGAAGGGCTCCTCCGCGGTATCGACAGCTGATGTCGCGGCGGCGGTCAGGGCACGTCGACGATGATGGAGGCGAGTCCGCGCGGGTCGTGGTCCTGCACGTGGGTCTCCTCCTGGAGCGCCCACCGCGTCCAGTGCGGGCGATAGCTCTCCCCATCGCGGCCCAGCGCCCGCTCCCGACGGGAGGGCTCCGGCGACTCCACCCACGCGTGTATGTGACTGAGCCGGCGCGTCTCGGGCGTCAAGACGCCCGCACCCTCGACCACGAGCGGCCGCCCCGGCGGCACGAGATGTTCCGGCGTCGGGCGGTGCGCTTGCCAATCCCATCCAGGCCACGACCCCGCGCGGCCCTCGGAGAGCGGCACGAGCACGCCGGCCCTCACGAGCTCGACTCCGGCGGCCAGCCCGTCCCAGCCCGGGTACACCGCATCGAGCGCGAGCACGTCCGCGTCGAGGGCATCCGCGACGTAGGCAGCGATGGTCGTCTTCCCGGCACCGGAGCGACCGTCGATGAGGATCACGGGGTGCGGCCAGGCCCGGGCGGCGCGCACGATCTCGGCCGCACCCGCGGTGAGGGCCCTCCAGACGTCAGCGCTTGAGGGCACGGATGATGCGGCTCAGCGCGCGCCCGGCAACCCAGACGAAAGGGATGCCGACGGCGAGCAACGAGACGAGATTCGGCTCGAAGCGCAGGTCGTCGCCCTTGCGCACGTAGGCGCCGAGGGGGACGGCGCCGCCCCCTCCCCCGCCGCCGGCGCTGCCGCTGGCGTCCTCACCGGCGCCGAAGCCGTGCCATGCGACGGCCACCGGCACGAGCCGGATGCCGTCGACATCCTGTTGCTCGCCGTAGACAGTGCTCACGCCGATCGATGCGGTCTGCTTGCCGAGTTCCAGTGGAAGATTGGGCATGCGTCCACCGTACTGCGCGCGCGGCCGCTTCGCGCGGGGTGGGTCGGCGGCGACTCAGTCAGGCTCGCGCGGAAGGCGCGGATTGGTGGGAAGGGCGTTGACGTCGCGTCGTGCCCCCAGGATGCTCGCACGCGTCACCGCTCCGCGCCCGAAACGTGCGCGCGCATCGTCGAGGGCTTCGTCGACCGCACGCCACGGCGCATCGTCATCCCACAGCGGCATCATCCCGCCTCCGGTGGCGCGGAGGCGTTCGGCGCGCACACCGATGAGCCGAACGGCCTGGTGGAGCGGCACCTGATCGAAGAGTTCGATGGCGACATCGCCGATGCGCTGGCCGACATTCGTGGCTTCCGGCGGCGTCACCGACCGGGAGATCGTCGTGAAGTCGGCGTATCTGAGCTTGAGAGAGATCGTTCCGGCTTCCCAGCCACCGGCCCGAAGACGGGATGCGACACGGTCGGCCAGCCTGCGAAGCTCACTGCGGAGCACGAGAGGATCGGCGACGTCCTCGAGGAACGTCTCTTCATGGCCGACACTCTTCTCGACCCGCTCGGTCTGCACGGCTCGCGGGTCGCGGCCGTGCGCGAGTTCCCAGATCTGAGCTCCCATCGCAGCGCCGAGCGCCCGCTCGATCACGTCGCGCGGCGTCGCCAGGATGTCGGACACCGAGCGGATGCCGCGCGATTCGAGAGACTCCGCCGCTTTCGGCCCCACGCCCCACAGCGCCCGCACCGGGCGTGCCGCGAGGAAGGCGGACGTCTCGGCAGCCGACACGATCAGCAGTCCATCGGGCTTGGAGAGCGTCGATGCGATCTTCGCGACGTGCTTGGTGGCCGCCACCCCGACGCTGCACGTGAGGCCCGTCTGCGCATGCACCCGCTCGCGGAGATCACGGGCGATACGGCCCGGACTCCCCCACAGACGCCGCGCTCCGCTCACGTCCAGGAACGCCTCGTCGATCGACAGCGGCTCCACGAGCGGAGTGATCTCGTGAAAGATCGCCATCACCTGCGCCGAGAGCGCGGCGTAGCGCTCGAAGTGCGGCACGATCACAACCGCCTGCGGGCACAGGCGCAGCGCCTGTCCGACCGACATGGCCGCGCGCACCCCGAACCGGCGCGCCTCGTAGGAAGCGCTGGAGACGACCCCGCGCCCCTCCATTCCGCCGACGATCAAGGGCTTGCCTCGCAGAGACGGATCGTCGAGGACCTCGACGGCCGCGTAGAACGCGTCCATGTCGACGTGCAGGATGCGCGTTCCGGTGTCGTCCGCGTCGTCCGGCGAGACGATCCGCCCCGTGCCGTCGCCGCGTCCCATGCTTCTATTGTCGCCGAGGCCGGTGACATCGGTCGCGACGTCACCGGCCTCGGCCGATCAGGTTCGGTTACTGCGCGGCGCGCTCGAGCACGAGTTCACGCACGCGGGCTGCGTCGGCCTGGCCGCGCATGGCCTTCATGACCGCGCCGATCACCGCTCCGGCGGCCTGCACCTTTCCGTCGCGGATCTTCTCGAGCACGTCGGGCTGTGCGGCCAGGGCCTCGTCGATCGCGGCGATCAGGGCGCCGTCGTCCGACACCACGGCGAGACCGCGGGCGTCCACGATCTGCTGGGGAGTCCCCTCCCCTGCGATCATCCCCTCGAGCACCTGACGCGCGAGCTTGTCGGTGAGAGTCCCGGCATCGACCAGCTGCTGCAGCGAGGCCACCGCGGCCGGCTCGACGAGCGACGCGGGCTCCACACCCTGCGCGTTCGCCACCCTGGTGATCTCCCCCGTCCACCACTTGCGCGCCGCGGCAGGAGTCGCGCCGGCGGCGATCGTGGCGTCCACCTCGGCGAGCAACCCACCATTGGCGACGTCCTGGAACTCCAGGTCGGTGAAGCCCCATTCCCCCTTCAGCCGACGGCGCCGCGCGGCGGGCGCTTCGGGCAGGGCCGCACGAAGCTCCTCGATCAGTGCCGTCGTGGGCGCGACAGGCAGCAGGTCGGGCTCAGGGAAGTAGCGGTAGTCGTCGGCGTCCGACTTCGGCCGTCCGGGAGACGTCGTACCGGTGTCTTCGTGCCAGTGACGCGTCTCCTGGGTGATCGTGCCGCCCGCGGCGAGGATCGCCGCCTGGCGCTGGATCTCGTAGCGCACGGCACGCTCCACCGATCGCATCGAGTTGACGTTCTTGGTCTCGGTGCGTGTGCCGAGCGGCGCGGCGGGTTCCCCCGCCGCCACGCGGGGTCGCAGCGAGACGTTCGCATCGCAGCGGAGGTTGCCGCGCTCCATGCGCGCCTCGGAGATGCCCAGCGCCAGGACGATGTCGCGGATCGCGGCGACATAGGCCTTGGCCACCTCCGGCGCGCGGTGCTCCGCGCCGAAGATCGGCTTCGTCACGATCTCGACGAGCGGTACGCCGGCACGGTTGTAGTCGACCAGCGAATACTCGGCACCCTGGATGCGTCCGGTGGCACCGCCCATATGGGTGAGTTTGCCGGCGTCCTCTTCCATGTGGGCGCGCTCGATCGGGATGCGGATGAGCTCACCGTCCGACAGTTCGATCTCGACCTCGCCCTCGAATGCGATCGGCTCGTCGTACTGCGAGATCTGGTAGTTCTTACCGAGGTCTGGGTAGAAGTAGTTCTTGCGAGCGAACCGGCTCGACGGCGCGATCGAACAGCCGAGCGCGAGGCCGAGGCTGATCGAATAGCGGACGGCTGTCTCGTTGACGACGGGCAGTGATCCCGGCAGCCCCATGTCGACCGGCGCGACGAGCGTGTTCGGCGCAGCGTCGTGATAGGCGGCATGTGCGGGGTTGCCCGCCGCGGAGAACATCTTCGTCTCGGTGTTGAGCTCGACATGCACCTCGAACCCGAGAACGGGTTCGAACATCTCGAGAGCCTTGTCGAAGTCCATCAGCGCGTTCTTGGCCATCAGCGTGCCCCCTCTTCCGTGCCGTGCGCCGTCAGCGTCGGTGCTTTGTCGAGCAGGGGCGCACCCCACTGGTCGACCAGCAGCGCCTCCAGTCCTGCAGCGACACGGTACAGCCGCGCATCCTCGCGGGCGGGTGCCAGGAACTGGATGCCGACGGGGAGTCCATCCTCCTCGGCTAGTCCCGACGGGATGGAGATGCCGGGAACACCTGCGAGGTTCGCGGGAATCGTGGTCACGTCGTTGAGGTACATCTGCAGCGGGTCGTCGATCTTCTCCCCCAGGCGGAATGCCGTGGTCGGCGCTGACGGCGTCGCGATGACGTCGACCGTCGCGAAGGCTTCGTCGAAGTCGCGCTGGATGAGCGTGCGCACCTTCTGAGCACTGCCGTAGTAGGCGTCGTAGTATCCGGCCGACAGCGCGTAGGTGCCCAGAATGATGCGGCGCTTGACCTCGTCGCCGAAGCCGGCATCGCGCGTCGCCGCCATGACGTCCTCGACCGTGCCGCCGGGGACGTCGACGCGCAGGCCGAATCGCACGGAGTCGAACTTCGCGAGGTTGCTCGACGCTTCTGCCGGGAGGATCAGGTAGTACGCGGCCACTCCGTACTCGAAGTGCGGCGCGCTGATGTCGACGATCTCCGCGCCCTGAGCTTCGAGCAGGGCGAGAGCAGCGCGGAACGACGCGGCGACGCCCGGCTGGAAGTCGGAATCGGCCAACTCGCGGATGACGCCCACGCGCAGGCCGCGCAGTCCGGCGCCCGACGCTCCCTCGCGCGCCGCCGCCGCGAATGACGGCCACGCGTCGGTGAGCGAGGTGGAGTCGTGCGGGTCGTGACCGCTGATGACGTCGTGAAGGAGGGCGGAGTCGAGCACTGTCCGAGCGACAGGGCCGATCTGGTCGAGGCTCGAAGCGAGAGCGATCGCGCCGTAACGACTCACCCCGCCGTAGGTCGGCTTCATGCCGACGGTGCCGGTCACATGGGCGGGCTGCCGGATCGAGCCGCCGGTGTCGGACCCGAGAGCCAACGGAGCCTCGAAGGCCGCGACCGCGGCGGCCGATCCGCCGCCGGAACCGCCGGGAATACGGTCGAGGTCCCAGGGATTGCGAGTGGGGCCGTAGGCGGAGTGCTCGGTCGAGGAGCCCATCGCGAACTCGTCCATATTGGTCTTGCCGAGCGGTACCAGTCCTGCGGCGCGGGAACGAGCAACGACCGTCGCATCGTACGGCGACATGAAGCCTTCGAGGATTCTCGATCCGCTGGTGGAGGGCATGTCGGTCGTGACGAGCACGTCCTTGATCGCCAGCGGCACGCCGGCGAGTTCGCCGAGGTGCTCGCCGTCGGCCCGTCGACGGTCGATATCGGCCGCGACGTCGAGGGCGCGCTCGTTGACGTGGAGGAACGCGTGGACGTCGCCGTCGACGGCCGCGATGCGGTCGAGGTGCGCACGGGTCGCGTCGACGCTCGACACCTCGCCGGAGGACAGCCGGGCCGAGAGCTCCGCCGCGGTCAGCCGCGTCAGGTCGCCGCTCACTGCTCCTCCCCCAGGATCGCGGTCACACGGAAGCGACCGTGGGCGGCATCCGGTGCGTTCTGAAGCACCTGTTCGACCGACAGCATGTCGCCCACGGTGTCGGGTCGGTACACGTTCTGGAGGGCGATCGGGTGGCTCGTCGCCGGGACATCCGGGGTGGCTACCTCCGAGACCTTGGCGATGTTGTCGACGATCACAGCGAGCTGCCCGGTGAGGCGCTCCACCTCCTCGTCGCTCAGCTGTATGCGGGCGAGGACGCCGAGATGGCGCACGAGATCGGGGCTGATTTCAGACACCACGACAGTCTAGTTGCGGAGCGCGCGGCGGCCGGTGCGCGACAGCCTGCGCGACGGCGGAGGCGAGTCGTAGGCTGGGGCGGTGACGTCGACGTTTGACCCGCCCCGCCCCTGGACCGCCAGCTACGCCGAGGGAGTCCCCGAGGATCTCCCTCTCGTCGGCGGGTCGCTCCTCGACATCGTCGAGGCTTCTGCCCGCGACTATCCCGACGCCGTCGCGCTGCAGTTCTTCGACCGCGAAACCACATACCGCGACCTGCTCTCGGCGATCGACCGCGCCGCCGCCGGACTCAAGGCGCTGGGAGTGCGCGCGGGCGATCCAGTGGCCATCGTGCTCCCCAACTGCCCGCAGCACATCATCGCGTTCTACGCGGTGCTGCGTCTGGGAGCTGTCGTCGTCGAGCACAACCCGCTCTACACACCGCGCGAGCTGCGCAAGCAGTTCGAGGACCACGGGGCGAAGACCGCGATCGTCTGGAGCAAGGTCGTCGATGCGGTGCAGCAGTTCCCCGCCGACCTGGCCGTGACCAACGTGGTGTCGGTCGACCTGACCACGGCGATGCCGCTGTCGCTGAGGCTCGCCCTCCGCCTCCCGATCGCGAAGGCGCGAGCGTCGCGCGCCGCCCTCACGACGCGTGTCTCGGGCGCGGTCGCCTGGGAGAAGGTGCTGCAGGCGCCGGCGCTGCCTGCGTCGCATCCGCGGCCGCAGACCGACGACCTCGCGATCATCCAGTACACGAGCGGCACCACCGGCACGCCGAAGGGCGCGATGCTGACGCATCGGAATCTGCTCGCCAATGCGCGGCAGGCGCAGGTCTGGGTGCCCTCGATCACCCGCGGCCCCGGATGCGTCGTCTACGCCGTGCTCCCGATGTTCCACGCCTACGGGCTGACCCTATGCCTCACCTTCGCGATGTCCATGGGCGCGCGCCTCGTGCTCTTCCCGCGCTTCGAGGCCGAGATGGTGCTCGCGGTCACGAAGAAGCATCCCGCGACCTTCCTTCCCCTCGTACCCCCGATCGCCGACAGGCTGCTCCGCGCCGCCCGCGAGCAGGGGGTATCCCTGGCGGGCACGGAGATCGCGATCTCCGGGGCCATGGCCCTCCCGCACGAACTGGTCGTGCCGTTCGAGCAGGCCACCGGCGGCTTCCTGGTGGAGGGCTACGGTCTGTCGGAGTGCTCCCCCGTGCTCATGGCCAATCCCGTGGCCTCCCACAGGGTGCCCGGAACGGTGGGGCTGCCCCTCCCCGGCACGGAATGCCGGGTGGTCGACCCGGACGACCCCGCCACCGACGTCGTCCCAGGCGAGCGCGGCGAGCTGGTCGTGCGCGGGCCGCAGGTGTTCTCGGGGTACTACGGAAAGCCCGAGGAGACCGAAGCCGTGTTCGTCGACGGATGGTTCCGCACGGGAGACATCGTCACGATCGACGACGCCGGTTTCGTGCGCATCGTCGACCGGATAAAGGAACTGATCATCACGGGTGGCTTCAACGTCGCGCCGACCGAGGTGGAGATCGCCCTGCGGCAGCACCCGCAGATCGACGATGCGGCCGTCGTCGGCCTGCCGAGCGATCACTCCGGCGAAGAGGTGGTGGCCGCGATCGTGCTGTCGCCCGGCGTCACGGAGCCCGACATTGACGGAATCCGCGAGTTCGTTCGCGGCATCCTGACGCCGTACAAGGTTCCGCGTCGACTCTTCGTCGTCGATGAGCTCCCGAAATCGCTCATCGGCAAGGTGCTGCGCCGGCAGGTGCGCGAGACGTTGCTCGCGCTCACCAAGCCGAGCGGCTGACGGAACCTCCTTCTTCTTTCGACGCTGCGTCATTCTCCCGCCCGCGCTGCGTCCAGAGCCGCGGGACCCTGTTCCACGAGGATGCGGAACTGAGCCGCGTCGATGATGCGGAGTCCGAGTGCTTCGGCCTTGGCGAGCTTCGAGCCCGCTCCCGGGCCTGCGGCGACGAAGTCGGTCTTCTTCGAGACGCTCGACGCTGCCTTCCCGCCCGCCGCCATGATCGCCTCCAGCGCGCCCTCGCGGGTGTAGCCGTCGAGGGATCCCGTGGCGACCACGGTGACACCGTCGAGTACCCCGCCTGAGTTCGTCGCGGCACCCGGTCCCGGATGACCGGGGATCGACAGCCGCGCGCCCGCCGCCGTCCACCGATCGACGATCTCCCTGTGCCAGTCGACGTCGAACCACTCGATGAGCGAGTCGGCGATGATGCCGCCGACGCCTTCCACGGCGGCGAGTTCGTCACGGTCGGCGGCACGGATGGCATCGACGGAACCGAACCATTGCGCGAGCGCACGGGCCGCGACGGGGCCGACGTGCCGGATATTGAGCGAGACGAGGAACCGCCAGAGGTCTTTCGTCTTGGCCTTCTCGAGTTCGGCGAGCAGCTTGAGAGCTGCCGCCGACGGTTGCGGACCCGTGATCCCTTCCTTCTTCTCGGCAGCGCTGGGGTTGCGCTGGAACGGTCGCCGCGTCTTTACGACGCCGTCGGCGTCTTCTTTCGGGAGACCCGTCTCGGCATCGCGCACGATGACCTCGATGGGGACGAGCTCTTCGAGGGTGAGGTCGAACAGGCCGGCCTCGGTCTCGAGCGGCGGCGTGGCAGGCACCTCGGGCTGGGTGAGCGCCGCCGCGGTGACCTCGCCGAGAACTTCGATGTCGAGCGCACCACGGGACCCGATGTGCTCCACCCGCCCCCGCACCTGCGCGGGGCACGTGCGGGTATTCGGGCAGCGGAGGTCTTTGTCGCCCTCTTTGGCTGGTGCGAGCGTCGAGCCGCACTCGGGACACGCCGTGGGCATCACGAAAGCGCGCTCGGTGCCGTCGCGGAGTTCGGCAACCGGGCCGAGCACCTCCGGGATGACATCGCCGGCTTTGCGGAGTACCACCGTGTCGCCGATGAGGACGCCTTTGACTTTCACGACCTCCTGATTGTGGAGGGTCGCCTGCCGCACCACACTTCCCGCGACGCGTGCAGGTGCCATGACGGCGAAGGGCGTCGCGCGGCCCGTGCGGCCGACGGAGACGACGATGTCGAGCAGCTTCGTGTTGACCTGCTCCGGCGGGTACTTGTAGGCGATGGCCCAGCGCGGAGCACGGCTGGTGGCGCCGAGCTCGTCGTGCAGGGAGAGCTCGTCGACCTTGACCACCACGCCGTCGATCTCGTGCTCGACGTCGTGACGGTGCTCTCCGTAGTGCGCGACGAAGCCGAGCACGCCGTCGACGTCGTCGAATGTGCGGTAGTAGGGACTCGTCGGCAGCCCCCACGTCGAAAGGAGCTCGTACACCTCGCTCTGCGAGGAGACCGGAGGATCCTGCCATGCACCGATCCCGTGGACGAACAAGCGCAGCGAGTCGAGGCGCGCCTGGCCGGCCTCGCGTTCCAGCCCCGACTTCTTCTCGAGCTGCTGACGGAGCCCGCCGCTCGCGGCGTTGCGGGGGTTGGCGAAGGCGGGGAAGCGGCGCGCCGCTGCCTTCTCCGCCTTCTCCTCGTCGACGCCGCGCGCTGCGCTGTCGGCGACGACCCGCTCGCGCATGCGGGCCTGCAGCTCGTTCAGCTGCTCGAAGGCGACGACCGGGATGTAGACCTCGCCACGCACCTCGACGAGTGCGGGGTGGCCCGTGCCCGAAAGCCGCTGAGGGATGCCGGCGACCCGTAGGGCGTTGACGGTGACGTCTTCGCCGACTCGACCGTCGCCGCGGGTGGCAGCGGAGACGAGGACACCGTCTTCGTAACGGAGGCTGATGGCGAGGCCGTCGATCTTGAGCTCAGTGAGCCAGCGCACATCGCGGGCCGACGCGGCCGTGGCTTTCAGGCACCATTCCCTGAGCTCGTCGGGGCTGAACACGTTGTCGAGACTGAGCATCCGCTCAGCGTGCTCGACGGGCGCGAACAGCGAGCTCTCGGCCGCGCCCACGCTGAGCGTCGGTGAATCCTGCCCCTGCAGTTCGGGGAACAGGCGCTCCAATCGTTCCAGCCGGCGCATCCAGTCGTCGTAGGTCGCGTCGTCGACGAGCTCGGCGTCGCGGCCGTAGTAGGCCTCGCGCGCATCGACGATGCGGCCGGTGAGCTCGTCCGCTTGAGCGCGAGCGGCGTCGAGTGTCAGGTCGTCGAGGTCGTGGTCTGCGGCATCCGTCACCCCGTCAGTCTAGGAGCGGGGTCGGACACCACGCGGGGGTCAGCCCGCGACCGGGACGGCCGAGACCGTCTGTGAGATCGTGAACTGGCCGATCACGCGGGTGCCGTCGTACAGCACTGCAGTCTGGCCAGGCGCAACGCCGTCGAAGGGCGTCTCGGGGCGCACGCGGAGGGTGCCATCGCTCAGCCAGGCGGCCGCCAGCACGGGATCGGCATGGGCGCGGATCTGGACGTGGCAGGCGAACTCAGCGTCGTGCGGCGCGCGCCCGGCCCACGACAGTCGCGTCCCCGAGATCTCGGCCGTGGCGAGCGCCTCCTTCGGGCCCACGACCACGGTGTTGGTGACGGGACGCACCTCGAGCACGAAGCGCGGCTTCCCGTCGGGGGCGGGCACGCCGAGCGACAGGCCGCGGCGCTGCCCGACCGTGTACGCGTGCGCGCCCTCATGCGATCCGACCACGGCACCCGTGCGATCGACGATCTCGCCCGTCTCCGATCCGACCTTCTCGGCGAGCCAGCCGCGGGTGTCGCCATCGGGGATGAAGCAGATGTCGTGGCTGTCGGGCTTGTGGGCGACGGTCAGCCCGCGGGCTTCAGCCTCCGCCCGCACCTCCGCCTTCGAGGGCGTGGTGCCGAGAGGGAAGTAGGTGTGGGCGAGCTGCTCGGCCGTCAACACGCCGAGAACATACGACTGGTCCTTGGCCGCGTCGGAGGCACGGTGGAGTTCTCGCCCCTGAGGCCCGTCGACCAGCAGTGCGTAATGGCCCGTGCACACCGCGTCGAACCCGAGTTCGAGAGCCCGTTCCAACAGCGCCGCGAACTTGATCTTCTCGTTGCAGCGCATGCACGGGTTCGGCGTGCGTCCCGCGCGGTACTCCGCGATGAAGTCCTCGATGACGTCGTCGCGGAACCGCTCCGAGAAGTCCCAGACGTAGAACGGGATGCCGAGCCTGTCGGCCGCGCGCCGTGCGTCCATCGCGTCTTCGATCGTGCAGCATCCCCGACTGCCGGTGCGCAGGGTTCCACCCGCGCGCGAAAGGGCCAGGTGCACGCCGACGACGTCGTGACCGGCGTCGACGGCGCGGGCCGCGGCGACTGCGGAGTCGACGCCGCCGCTCATGGCAGCGAGGATCTTCATCCCCTCAGTCTACGAAGCCTCGCCTGGGCAGGCGCCGGACGGCTCGTTCTCAGCGACTGCCCGCGGCACGAGCGCGGTCGTACGCGGCCGGGAGCGCGGCCAGCAGCGCGTCGATGTCGGCGGCGGTGGTGGTGCGCCCGAGCGTGATCCGCAGCACCGACCGCGCCGCGCGCTCATCGCGGCCGAGGGCCAGGACGACGTGCGAGGGTTCGGTGACGCCGGCCTGACACGCCGAGCCGGTCGACACCGAGATTCCCTCCTGATCCAGCAGGAAGAGGAGGGTCTCCCCCGCGGCGCCCGGGAAGTGAACGTGGAGGTTCCCGGGAAGTCGTGAGGCCCGGTCGCCCAGCACTTCTGCGTCCGGCAGCGCAGCCGGCAGCGCGTCGGCCAGCCGGTCTCGGAGGGCCGCGAGCCGCGCCGCCTCCGTCTCGCGCGATGCGGTCGCCGCGGTCAGCGCCGCAGCGAACGCGGCTGCTCCCGCCACGTCCTGGGTGCCCGCTCGCAGGCCGCGCTGCTGTCCACCTCCGTGAAGCAGGGGCGAGAGCGTCGCGTGGCGGGAGACGACGAGAGCGCCCGTGCCCACCGGCGCTCCGACCTTGTGTCCCGAGACGCTCATCGCCACGAGCCCCGCCGTCGATCGGCTCTCCCCGCGCCACCGCGCGAACGTCACCTCGAGGATGCCCGCGGTGCCGACGGCGTCGAGGTGCAGCGGCACGGCGGCATCCAGAGCGGCAGCGGCAAGGCCCGCGGCGTCCGAGACGGTGCCGACTTCGTTGTTCGCCACCAGCGCGGTGGCGAGCGCGGCCCCCGGCAGCACGGCGGCGAACTCGTCGACGGGGATCGCGCCGACGGACGTGAGCGGGACCGTGCGCACCGAGGCGCTCTCGTGCACGCGCAGCCACTCCACGGTGTCGAGCGTGGCGTGATGCTCGCCGTCCGGCAGCACGACGGCGTCGGCGGGCGGCCGTCGCGCCCACCAGAGCCCCTTCAGCGCCAGGTTGACGGACTCCGTGCCCCCGGAGGTGAACACCACCTCGATGGGGTCGCAGTCGAGCGCCGCAGCCACGATCTCCCGAGACTCCTCCAGGAGACGTCGCGCGGCTTGCCCGGCGCCGTGGACGGACGATGCATTGCCGACGATCTCCTGTGCCGCGAGCCAGGCCTCGCGCGCTTCCGGGCGCAGCGGCGTGGTCGCGGCGTGGTCGAGATAGACCGGCATGACGCTCCTCCCGCCGTCGCGATATCGGGCCCGCGGCCTTACTACTGTAGATCGCATGCTGCGCACGCAGGCCCCTGCGGCCGCCTCCTTCCTGTCCTCCCGGTTCGACGGCCTCGGCGTCACCCCTGCTGCCGACGGCGGGCGCCTCCGCGTATGGTCGGGGAGCGCGACGCAGGTGGAGCTCGTGATGTTCGACGACGCCGACCTCGACTGGATCACCGAGACGCTGCCGCTGGCTCCGGTCGGCGGGGGCGTCTGGGAGGTCACGACTCCCGCACTCGCGCCCGGGGCACGGTACGCGATCCGCGTCGACGGACCCCACACGCCAGGAGACACGTTCAATCCTCGGACGCTGCTCGTCGAGCCGTACTCGCGAGGGCTGGTCTCGGGCGGTTTCGGCGACTGGCGCTCCGTCGTCGTGGACGAGGACTTCGACTGGCAGGGGGTGGGCAAGCCCGCGACGCCCCTCGACCGCACGGTCGTGTACGAGGCGCACGTCAAGGGCCTGACGAAACGGCACCCCGGCATCCCGCCCGCGCTCCACGGCACGTACGCGGGACTCGCGCATCCGGTCATGATCGAGCATCTGCGATCGCTCGGGGTGACAGCTGTCGAGCTCCTCCCCGTCCATGCTTTCGAGAGCGAACCGCGCCTGCTGCAGCACGGTCTCACCAACTATTGGGGCTACAACACACTGAACTTCTTCACGCCCCACGCCGACTACGCGACGGCCGCGAGCCGGGCGGCGGGGACTGCGGCTGTGCGGCGCGAGTTCAAGGAGATGGTGCGCGAGTTGCACGCCGCCGGACTCGAGGTGATCCTCGACGTCGTCTACAACCACACCTCGGAGGGCGAGATCGGTGGGCCGCGCACGAGCCTGCGCGGGATCGACGGCCGCGCCTACTACCGCCAGCACGACGACGGTGCGTACATCGACGTGACAGGCTGCGGCAACTCGGTCGACACCTCCGTCGACGCGGCCGCGCGGCTCGTGATCGATTCGCTGCGGCACTGGGCCGGCGACATGCAGGTCGACGGGTTCCGCTTCGATCTCGCGACGACCCTCGGACGCGGAGCCGATCACGTCTTCTCACCGGACCATCCGCTGCTCGCGGCGATCAGGTCGGACCCGGCACTGCAGCACGTGAAGCTCATCGCGGAGCCGTGGGACGTCGGCATGGGCGGATGGCAGACCGGCAACTTCGGCGAGGGATGGTCGGAGTGGAACGACCGCTACCGCGACCGGGTGCGCAACTTCTGGCTGAGTGATGTCGACTACGCGCGACGCGCCGGGACGGCACCGGTCGGCATCGGCGGGTTCGCGACGCGCCTGGCCGGGTCGTCCAACACCTTCTCCCCCGAGCGCGGGCCGCTCGCCGGAGTCAATTTCGTCACCGCTCACGACGGCTTCACACTGCGTGATCTCGTCTCGTACGACGTCAAGCACAACCTCGGCAATGGAGAGCACAACCGCGACGGCGCCGACATGAACCGGTCATTCAATCACGGCGCCGAGGGGCAGACCGACGATGAAGGGATCCTCGCGCGCCGCCGGAAGGCGATGCGGAACCTCCTGGGCACGCTCCTGCTGTCGGCGGGCATCCCCATGCTCACCGCCGGCGACGAGTTCGGTCGAACGCAGCGGGGCAACAACAACGCCTACTGCCACGACTCCCCCCTCACCTGGCTGTCGTGGCAGCATGCGCCCTGGCAGGAGGATCTCGCGGCCCACGTGCGGCGGCTGCTCGCGCTGCGGCGCGAGAACCCGGCCCTGAGACCCTCCCGGTTCGCACATGAGATCGAGACGGTTCCGAGCGCGTCGGTGATCGACTGGTACGACGAGCATGGCGAGACGATGTCGGTCGAGCGGTGGACGAACCCCGCACACCGCACGCTGCAGTACGACGCGCAGTCGACGCCGGAGAGCGAGAGCCCGAACCGCATTCTGCTGGTCGTGCACGGGAACGAGCGGCCGATCGACGTGACTCTCCCGTCGATCGACGGCGTCTCCGGCTACGTCTCGCTGTGGTCGAGCCTCGACGAGCGCCCCGCCACGGACGAGGTCGTCCTGACAACCGGCGAGGTGTTCACTCTCCCCGACACGGCCATGCGGCTGTTCCGGATGCAATAGTCGACGTGTACCCCCGCGTCGAAGGGCGATAGGTTCGAATGGTGGCCACCACGACGCACACGTCCCCCTCGGTGCGCAGCACCGCCCAGATTCCCGTCCGCCGCGGAACACCCGTGCAGACCGGCCTCGACACGCGGAACGGGCGCATAGCGCTCGCGTGGGCGCGTCCGAGCGTGCCCGGCGGCGGATTCGCTCCGTCCGCCTTCGTGGGAGAGGCGGTGCCGTTCCAGGTCGCCGCGTTCCGCGAGGGGCACGACCGCATCGGCGTGCACCTGCGGATGTTCTCGCCGAACGGCGAGGAGTCCCTGCACCGCCTCTCGCCACTGAACGACGGCTTCGACCGGTGGCGGGTGCACGTGGCTCCCCTCGAACAGGGGACGTGGACCTACCGGTTCGAGGCGTTCGCCGACGACTACGCCACCTGGCGGCATGCGGCAGACCTGAAGATCGAGGCCGGGGTCGACACCGCCCTCATGCGCGAGATGGGCGCCCTGCTGTTCGACCGAGCCGCCGCAGAATCGGCTCGGCCCACGGCGCAGCGGCGCGTGCTCAGCGACGCGGCGGCACGACTGCGCGACGCGTCCGCCGACGATGCGGCTGCGCTGACGCTCGTCCGTGACGCATCGCTCGCGGAGATCTTCGCTGCGCGGCCGCTGCAGTCGCTCGTGACATGGGGCGAGGACTCGTCGCTTCTCGTGGAGCGAGAACGTGCGGGCGTCGGCGCCTGGTACGAGTTCTTCCCCCGGTCGGAGGGAGCTCGGCGGCTCAAGGACGGCACGGTCAAGAGCGGAACGTTCCGCACCGCGAAGAACCGGCTGCCCGCGGTCGCCGCGATGGGTTTCGACGTCGTCTACCTGCCGCCGATCCACCCCATCGGCACCATCAACCGCAAGGGCCCCAACAACACCCTCACGGCGGGGCCCGGCGACCCGGGGTCGCCGTGGGCCATCGGCTCTGCCGACGGCGGTCACGACGCGGTGCACCCCGATCTCGGGACGCTGGCCGACTTCCGCGCGTTCGTGCGGGCAGCGCAGGCCGAAGGGCTCGAGGTCGCCCTCGACCTGGCCCTCCAGGCCGCACCCGACCACCCCTGGGTCACGGCGCACCCCGAGTGGTTCACCACGCTGCCCGACGGCACGATCGCGTACGCCGAGAACCCGCCGAAGAAGTATCAGGACATCTATCCCGTCAACTTCGACAACGACCCCGACGGGATCCGAGCCGAAGTGCTGCGGATCGTGCGGCACTGGATCGCGCAGGGGGTGAAGATCTTCCGGGTCGACAACCCGCACACCAAGCCTCTGCAGTTCTGGGAATGGCTGATCGCCACGGTCAACTCGGAACACCCCGATGTCGTGTTCCTCGCCGAGGCCTTCACCCGCCCGTCGCCGCTGCAGGCGCTCGCCTACAGCGGCTTCCAGCAGAGCTACTCGTACTTCACGTGGCGAAACACCAAGGCGGAACTGGAGGAGTTCCTGCAGTGGATCTCCGACGAGACCGCCGACTTCATGCGGCCGAACCTCTTCGTGAACACGCCCGACATCCTCACCGAGTACCTGCAGTACGGCGGCCGTCCCGCTTACAAGGTGCGGGCGGCGATCGCCGCGACGGGCGGCGCGAGCTACGGCGTGTATGCGGGGTACGAGCTCTTCGAGAATGTCGCGCGGCCGGGATCGGAAGAGAACATCGACAACGAGAAGTACGAGTACAAGTTCCGCGACTGGGCGGCCGCCGAAGCGGCCGGCGACTCCCTCGCGCCGTACCTCACGCGACTCAACGAGATCCGCAAGGACCACCCTGCGCTGCGGCAGCTGCGCGGCTTGTCGGTGCACTGGAGCGATGACGAGGCCATCCTGGTGTACACGAAGCATCTGCCGGCCGCGCTCTCGCCCGACGGACAGTCCGACACCATCATCGTCGTCGCGAACGTCGACCCCCACTCCGCACGTCAGACCACGGTGCACATCGACAGCGAGGTCTTCGGCATCCCCCGAGGACACGACTACCGTGTCACCGACCTCGTGACCGCTGCCGAGTGGACCTGGAATCAGGACAACTTCGTCCACCTCGACGCATTCGTCGAACCGGTGCACATCCTGCACGTGAAAGGCTCCCGATGACCTCCCCCTCGATCTCCGTGCTGGATGCCGTCGCGACGGGGTCGTACCACGCACCGCACGACGTGCTGGGGGTGCACCGCGCTGAGAACGGCTGGGTCGTCCGCGCCCGCCGCCCGATGGCCGAGACGGTCACCGCCGTGACCGCCGACGGCGACCGTATCGAGCTGCGCCACGTGCATGGAGGCATCTGGGAAGGCACTGCCGACACCGAGCCCGCCGCATACGAACTGGTCGCGACCTATGCGAACGGACCCGACCACCGCGCCGACGACCCCTACCGCCATCTCCCCACGGTGGGCGAGATCGATCTTCACCTCATCCGCGAGGGCCGTCACGAGGAGCTGTGGCGGATCCTGGGCTCGCAGGTGCGACGGTTCCCCGGCGCGGACGGCGTCTCCTTCGCCGTGTGGGCACCCGACGCGCGTGCCGTGCGCGTCGTCGGCGACTTCAACGGGTGGGACGGGCAGGCGCATGCCATGCGGTCGCTCGGATCGAGCGGCGTGTGGGAGCTGTTCATCCCGGGACTGGGCGCGGAAACCACGTACAAGTACGAGATCCTCACGCCGGACGGCCCGTGGATCCTCAAGGCAGACCCGATGGCACGACGAGCAGAGGTCCCGCCGGGCACCGCATCTGTCGTGACGGAGAGCACGTACGAATGGGGTGACGATGCGTGGCTCGAGCGCCGCGCGCAGCACACGCCGCTCGACCAGCCCATGTCGACGTACGAACTCCACCTCGGGTCGTGGCGCCCGGGCCTCGGATACCGCGACGCAGCCGATCCGCTCATCGAGTACGTCACCGAGCTCGGCTTCACGCATGTCGAGTTCCTGCCGCTGGCGGAGCACCCCTTCGGCGGTTCGTGGGGCTATCAGGTGAGCGGCTACTATGCGCCGACCAGTCGCTTCGGCACCCCCGACGATCTGCGCTACCTCATCGACCGGCTGCACCAGGCCGGCATCGGCGTGATCATGGACTGGGTGCCGGGGCACTTCCCGAAGGATGCGTTCGCGCTCGCCCGGTTCGATGGCCGCCCCCTGTACGAGCACCCCGATCCGCGCCGGGGCGAGCACAAAGACTGGGGCACGCTGATCTTCGACTACGGCCGCAACGAGGTGAGGAACTTCCTCGTCGCGAACGCGCTCTACTGGTTCGAGGAGTTCCACGTCGATGGCCTGCGCGTCGACGCCGTCGCCTCGATGCTGTACCTCGACTACTCCCGCGAAGCCGGCGAGTGGGAGCCGAACGTCCACGGCGGCCGCGAGAACCTCGAGGCGATCCGGTTCCTCCAGGAAGTGAACGCGACGTCGTACAAGAGGTACCCGGGCATCGCGATGATCGCGGAGGAGTCCACGAGCTACCCGGGGGTCACCGCTCCCACGAGCGCCGGTGGACTCGGCTTCGGGCTGAAGTGGAACATGGGCTGGATGAACGATTCGCTCGTGTACTTCAAGCGCGATCCGATGTACCGCTCGCACCACGAGGGCGAGCTGTCGTTCTCGTTCGTCTACGCGTTCAGCGAGCATTTCGTCCTGCCGATCAGTCACGATGAGGTCGTGCACGGCAAGGGCACGCTGTTCACGCGCATGCCCGGCGATCACTGGCAGAAGCTCGCCAACATGCGCGCCTTCCTCGCGTACATGTGGTCTCACCCCGGCAAGCAGCTGCTCTTCATGGGTCAGGAGTTCGGGCAGATGTCGGAGTGGTCCGAGTCGCGCAGCCTGGACTGGTGGATCCTCGACCAACCGGCTCACCGCCAGCTCAGCGGCTTCGTCGGAGTGCTGAACAAGACCTACCGGGCACACGCGCCGCTGTGGTCGCGCGACTCCGATGCCGACGCGTTCACGCGGCTCGGCGGGCCCGACTGGAACCCGAACGTGATCGCGTTCGCGCGCCGCGACAATCATGGGAACACGATCGCGACCATAGCGAACTTCTCGGGCGCACCCGTGTACGACTACACGATCTCGTTGCCCGAGCAGGGAGTGTGGACCGAGGTCCTCAACTCCGACGCCCACGAGTACGGCGGATCCGGCGTGGGCAATCTCGGTTCGGTGCAGACCGGCCCCGACGGCGCGGCGACCATGGTCCTGCCGCCCCTCGGGGTGCTCTGGTTCGCCCACCGCGCCTGAGCGCAACCCTCGGCGGGACGACCGAGAGTGTGCGGCAGCGGGCCGGCTCAGAAGAGCAGGCTCGCGAGGCGTCCGCGGGCGCGGATGACGCGAGCGTCGGCGTCTCCGACGAGTCCGAACAGCTGCAGCAGTCGCTCGCGCACCGGTGCGCGCTCGTCGGCCGGGAGCGCAGCGAACAGGTCGAGAAGACGCGCGAACGCGTCGTCGACGTGCCCGCCGGCGACGTCGAGATCCGCGACGGCGAACTGAGCCTGCACGTCGAGAGGCGCGTCAGCCGCCGCGGCGCGGGAGTCCTGCAGGTCCAGGCCCTGCACCCGCGCGAGCAGCTGCACCTGCGCGAGCCCCGCGCGCGCGTCCTCATCACGGGGATTCTCCGAGAGCGCGGACTCGTAGGCGGTGATCGCCCGGGTGAAGTCGCCCGCTTCGATGGCGTCGAACGCCTCCTGGTGGAGTGGCGGCAGAGGCGGCTCTTCGGGCTCGTCCCCCTCGTCGCCGGCATCGCCGACCGGAACGGTGCCGGTCACGCCGTGCTGCGCCGCGAGCTGCAGCAGCTGCGCGAACACCTCGCGCACCTGCTGCTCGGGCACCGCGCCCGTGAAGAGCGGAACGGGTTGACCGGCGATCAGCGCCACGACCATCGGGATCGACTGGGCCCGGAAGCCCTGGGCGAGCTGCGGGTTGGCATCGACATCGACCTTGGCCAGCACGACGCGCCCGGCCAGCTCGGTCACGACCTTCTCGAGCACGGGGCTGAGTTGCTTGCAGGGACCGCACCACTCGGCCCACAGGTCGACGACGACCGGCACCGTGCGAGAGAGCTCCAGCACCTGCCCGAACGAAGCGTCGGTGACGTCGAAGACCAACGGGATCGGGTTCCCATCGGCGACGGCAGGGCCGGCCCCTGTCGCGGCGGGCGAGGTCGTCGCCGATGCCGGCGGACGGGACCGCAGAGAGGAGAGGTCGACAGCGCCGCGCAGGACTGCGCCGGGCGTGGGGTCGGTCATTTCTTCTTCTTCACCACCTTGGCTGAAAGGATGTCGGACGAGTACCCGAGGAAGCGTATCCGCTCGGTGGAGCTCTGGGCCGGGACGAAGAAGAACAGCTGATCGGCGAAGGTCGTCGTGAAGCCGGTCGACGACTGGCTGACCCCCGTGAGGGTCTTCACGACGGGGTTCCCGGGCTTGCCGTCGACCTTGATCACGGCGTCTTCGTTCGTCGGCGTCACCGTGTCGTTCTCGAGCACGGTCACCGCCACGATCGCTCCGCTGTCGAGCGTGGCCATGGCGACGGGCGGCTGCTTGCCCGCGGCCGCGGTGAACGCGATCTTGCCGGTCTTCTCGCCCGTCTTGTTGAACTGCTCCACGCGCGCTGCGCGGTTCTCGGCCACGAGCTTGCGGAAGCTGTCCGTCTCTTCGTCGAAGAGCGGAGCGAACTCGCTGTCATCGCCCTTGTCGAGCACGTCGGCATACGCGGCCGACAGTTCCTGCGGCGGCATGAGCAGGAACTTCGTGTCGGGCTGCACCAGCAACGCCCCCAGGTACGGCGGAGCGACGTTCAGCGTCGCATCTGCGACGAGGTTCGCGGAGTAGGAGAGTTTGTAGTCCGACCAGGCATCCTTCTGCGTGACGCTCATGATCGTGGCGACGGCGGTCTCGGGATCTTCCACCACCGCGAAGAACGTACGGGGCCACCCCTCGAATGCCTCGGGCAGGAGGATCTTGAGAGCCGTCGTCGGAATGGCCGGGAGTGGCTCGATGTCCTTGAGCTTCTTGCGCAGCGTGTAGTTGGTGGTGCGCACCGCCAACGCCGCGCCCGAGAGCCGCTGGGCTGCCGCCTTCGCGTCGTTCTTCTCGTCGGCCTCTGCGACCTGACGCGAGATGCGGCCCAGAATGCGTTCCGCCTGCGCCTCCGTCACGGCCGGGGGGTCGTCCTGACCCTCGGGGACGAGGATCGTCTCGGTCGCTGTCGGCGACGGCGACGGGGCGAGCTGCGGCCAGGCGTCCGCGGAGCACCCCGAGACCAGCAGCGCCGATACGGTGACGATCGGGAGCGCTGCGAATGCGCGGCGCCCGGCCGAGAGCTGGCGCCGGCTCTGGGAGCTGATGACCCCCTTGCCCGCGTGAGCTTCGGTCAGTTCGATCGGCTCGGTCGGCGTGGTCGGCAGGCCCTTGCGGCGCGGACCCCGCGAGCGACGCACGTGCCGGACGCCGAGCACGTAGAGGACGAGACCCACAGCGAGCATGAGGCTGCCACCCACGATGAGAGGGCCCGCCCAGGGAGTGGCGACACCCGTCGGCCAGGTGACCGAGAGAGAGCCGGGGGCGGGCGCAGTCCCGTCGGTGGCGACGAGCACACTCATGTCGGCGGGAAGGCGCAAGGTCGTGATGAGCACGTCTTCCTGCTGGAACTCGTCCACCCACAGGTCTGAGCCGGCGGGCGCGCGGTCGGCCGTGCGTTCGGCGGCGGCATCGTCAGCCGGCGGTTCGGGCGTGACGACGTTCGACACGACCTCCTCGCCCTCCAGCGACACCTGCACGTATTCGCTCTCAGCCAGCCACGCACGCATGTCGTCGGTACGGCCGTATGCAGCGAAGATCTCGCCGTCGCCGCGCGCCCGGAGGGTCTGCGAGCCGGGATTGCTCCCCAGGACGGCGCCGTCTACCAGGATGTACGGTGAAGAGTCGACGACCTCGATCGCCTCAGTGATCGTCTTCGGACCCTGCAGAACGGTGCGCTGGGCGATGCCCGCGCCGATCATGACCGTCGCCAGCACGAAGGCCGCCACCGCCCAGACAAAACGCACGAATCGTCACCTTTCCCGCACCTTCCGAGGGGCACACTGGCCGCAGGGGTGCACAATCGACGTTCCAGCCTAGCGAAATGACCTGAATGTCGCCCGGGAGGGGGTGGCGCGCGGTCATCGGTGCCCCCGCTCAGTATCCTGATCGTCACACCTGACAGGCAGAGAGCACCCCTACGTGAAGATTCAGCACCCGTTCCGCACCGCCCTCGTCGCCACCCTCGGCGTCGGGGTGGGAATCATGCTCATCGTCAGCGTGCAGACGCTGTCGACCGTGCTCCTCTATGTCGGAACAGCTCTGTTCCTGGCGCTCGGCCTCGACCCCTTGGTCTCCTGGCTGGAGCAGCGCGGCCTCCCCCGGTGGGCGGCCCTGCTGATCACCTTCGCGGCGGTGCTGGCCGTCTTCGCCGGCATCATCCTCATGGTCGTGCCGATCATCGTCGGTCAGATCACCCAGCTCATCACCGAAGTCCAGAAGCTCGTGACCAGCGCGGTCAACCAGGAATGGGATCCGGTCGATGCCGCGAAGAGCTGGCTGCACGACACCTTCCCCCTCCTCAACGTCGATCAGGTCTTCGACTGGATCGGCGACTGGTACGCCTCGATCGACCTCGGCAATGTCGGCACCGCCGTCGGCGAGGCCATCGTCACCTTCGGGGCAGCGATCATCGCCGCGTTCACCGGCGCGATCATCGTGCTCATCCTCACGATCTACTTCACCGCGTCGACACCCTCGTTGAAGGCAGCCGTCTACCAGCTCGTGCCGGCGTCGAAGCGGGCGCGGTTCATCGATCTCGCCGAGCAGATCACCGCCTCCGTCGGCTACTACGTCATGGGTCAGGGAACGCTCGGCATCATCAACGGCATCTTGAGCGCCATCTTCCTCACGGTGATCCAGGCCCCGTTCCCTGCTGTGCTGGCCGTCGTGGCGTTCTTCTTCTCCCTGATTCCCCTCGTGGGAACCCTCACCGGCTCGGTCATCATCGTGCTCACCTGCCTCATCCCCGGGATCGGTTCGCCGCTCACAGCGCTCGTTGCGCTCATCTGGTACGTGATCTACATGCAGGTCGAGGCGTACCTCATCTCCCCGCGCATCATGAACCGCGCCGTCTCTGTGCCGGGTGCGGTCGTCGTCATCGCGGCCCTCGCGGGCGCGTCGCTCGGTCAGCTCCTCGGTGCGCTCGTCGCCATCCCGGTCGCGGCGAGCATCCTGATCATCTACCGCCAGGTGGTCATCCCGCGACAGAACGAGCTCTGACCGTCACTGCTCCCACTCGGTCGGCAACGGCAGCGCGTCGGGGTTCACGGCGGCGACGATCTCCGTCAGCACACGGCGCGTCTGGTTCTCGCCGACCCAGAGGTGCTTCCCGCCCTCGACAGGAATGACCGTGGCATGCGGGATGGCGGCGAAACGCTCACGCGCCTCCGCGGGACGCAGGTAGTCGTCGAACTCGGGCACGATCACGACCACGCGCTTCGACTCGCCGGCCCACGCCGCTACTTCCTCCTCGGTTGCGCGGTGCAGCGGAGGCGACAGCAGGATGACGCCCTCGATGTCGTGGTCGCGTCCGTACTTGAGGGCGAGTTCGGTGCCGAAAGACCAGCCCACCAGCCACGGCCGTGGGAGACCGCGTTCACGCACGAACTCCATCGCGGCCGCGACGTCGAAGGCCTCACCGGCACCGCCGTCGAACTGTCCTTCGCTGGTGCCGCGCGGCGACGTGGTGCCCCGCGTGTTGAAACGCAGCACCGCGAGGTCGGCGAGAGCCGGCAGGCGGCCAGCGGCCTTCCGGAGGATGTGCGAGTCCATGAAGCCGCCCGCCGTGGGGAGCGGATGGAGCGTCACGAGGGTCGCGACGGGCTCGGAGGCCTCTGGCAGCGCCAACTCCCCCACGAGCGTCAGCTCGTCGAGAGTGCGCAGTTCGATGTTCTCTCGCCGCGCCGGCAGAAGTACCGGTCCCCTGATCTCCATCAGCTGATCCTCCAGCATGCCGTGTGCCAATGTCGTCGCGCCGCGAGGTCCGCAGCGTCGCCCAGGATGCCATCGGCGCGCCAGACCACGACGTGAGACGTGCCGATGGCCACCTCGC
This sequence comes from uncultured Actinomycetota bacterium, assembly GCA_963789095.1. Lineage (GTDB taxonomy): Bacteria > Actinomycetota > Actinomycetes > Actinomycetales > Microbacteriaceae > Microbacterium. Next base: position 487,853 of record CAWBJK010000011.1, on the reverse strand, counting down.
GGCCGCATCCCGGACAGGTGTAGGGCTTCTGCGCCTGCGCCGCCGAGACCGGCTGCACGGACCATTCGGCCCCCCGACGGGTCTCCGTGCGCTTCCAGCCGTTCACAAGCCGCTCGAACGAGGCGTCGGCGCGCTCATACGCGTCGTCGCGGCGGCGACGATTCGACCGCGGCATCGCGCTCAGTACCACCCGCGGCGCTGAGAGTGGTCCCACGCACCGCAGGGGGTGCCGTACCGCCCCTTGATGTACCCCAGACCCCACGAGATCTGCGTTGCAGGATTCGTCTCCCAGTCGGCGCCGGCGCTGGCCATCTTGCGGCCCGGAAGGGCCTGAGGAATGCCGTAGGCGCCGCTCGACCGGTTGTAGGCGTTGACGCGCCAGCCCGACTCCTTCTTCCAGAGCGCGACGAGGCAGGCGAACTCCGCGTCGCCCCATCCGCGCGCCGTGACCATCTCGTAGGCGATCGCCTGCGCGCTGCCCGGATCGGGAGTCACGAACGGCGGGCGCCATCCCGACGACGACGAAGACGAGCCGCTGGTCGGCGTGGAAGGGGTGACCGTCGGGGAAGGCTTGGGTTTCGGCTTCACGTACACGGTGAAGTTCATTCCCGCGCGTCCGAGATCGTCGTCCGACTCGGACGCTGCGATGAACGCCTGCGCATCGGCAATCGAGCTCGCGTACAGTGACACCGGATCGAGCGACGCCGCCTCGGCCCGAGGCAGACTGGCAGTGAGCGGCAGCACGTAGGCACCGACGAACGCCGCCGCCGCGAAACCTGCGAACACCGACGTCGCACGACGCCGCCGCGACCAGCGCGAGGGCTCCGACGAGGGCCGGGCGGGTCGCGCGACGGCCGTGGACCGAGCCGCGAGCGACCTCCGCGTCGCGGGGATCAGCTCACCATCAGAAGTCACAGTGCCTGCGATTCTACCTGGAGGACGCGGCGCATGCCACGTGCGGATCCGCTCGCCGGTCTCAGCCGACCGCGAGCATGACGTCGATGACCGCGTCGAGCACGGCATCCACCTGCGTCTCCTCGTACCCGCCGCGCTGCATCCGGAACGCAACGGTGCGCACCTGCTCGACCGTGAGGTGCTCCCCTGTCTCGAGGTAGCGCGCGATTCGGTCAGCGACGATGTCCACTTCGTCGACCCGATAGCCGAAGCGGAACCGCCCCACGCGCCGGAATCGCTCCCGCTCCGGCCGCGACAACCGGTCGAGCACTTCCTGCGCGAGCTGGCGCGACGACCCCACCCAGGCTCGTGCACCTGCCCGCGCCAGCGCCTGCTCACGCTCACGGGCGGCGAACGCGTCTTCGATGCGGCCCATCGCGGCATCGACAGCCTCGATGCGGTAGCCCCGCTTGACGAGTCGGAAAGCCACCTGTCGAACATCCTGCGACGTGAGCGCGTCAGTCGCGTCGGATTCGAACGACGCACGGGCGGCCTCGAGAAAGGCATCGACCTGAGCGGGCTCGTAGCCGCGCTCGCGCCCATCGGTCAGCGGGAACGGCAGTGCCTTCTTCTGTGCGACGCTCATGCGGCGGCCAACGGCGACATGAGGAAGTACAGCGCGAGTGCGACCGCCGCTGACGGCAGGATGGAATCGAGCCGGTCGAGAACCCCGCCGTGCCCCGGCAGCCACGAACTCATGTCCTTGATGCCCAGATCTCGTTTGATCATGGATTCGCCGAGGTCGCCGACGGTCGCCGACGCCAGCACCGCGAGGCCGAAGAGGGCGCCGGCCCACAGCGGGATCTGCAGCACGAAGAGGCCGTAGAGCACGGCCGCAGTCACCGCGAGAAGGGCCGCTCCCGCGAATCCTTCCCACGTCTTCTTCGGGCTGATGCGGGGCGCCATGGGGTGCCGTCCGAAAGCGAGCCCCGACGCGTAGGCGCCCGTATCGGCCGCCACGACCACGACGATCATCGCGAGGAGCCACAGCTCACCCGACTCCTGTCGGAGCAGCACGAGGGTGAGGCTCGCCAGGAACGCCACGTAGAGCGGTACGAACGCGGAGACGAGCACATCGGCGAGCACGTCACCGTAGACCCGGCCGTCGCGGGCAGCCATCTGCGCGATCATGCGCCAGACGACGAGAAAGGCCACGGCGGTGAACGTCGCCACCCAGTGGGTCCAGTGCCCTTCGAGGTAGCCCGCGACCATGATGACCGCGGCCATCACCATCTGAGGCCACACGTCTACGCGGCGTCCGGCCGTCTGGAGTGCACGGGTGAACTCGAAGACACCGAGAAGGCACACCGGCAGCGCAAAGACCAGGAAGAGCGCCTTGATGAACAGCAACGAGCCGAGCACCGCCGCGCCGATCGCCAGCCCGATCAGGGTGGCGAGCAGGAGATTGCGACCGGTGCGTTGATTGATGCGCTCATTGACCTGCTCGAAGTCGGCCCGCGCCCGCTCGATCTGGTGCTCGAACTCCGAACGCGCCGCGCGCACGTGGGGGTGCCGCGACAACGGATCCGTATCGGCACCCCGTCGGAGCGCCGACCGGCTCGGTGACGACTCGTCGGTCGCGCCGGGATCCTGCGAAGGATCGGTCATCGACACCTCAGACCTCGAGAAGTTCAGCCTCTTTGCGCTTGAGCGCCTCGTCGATCTCGTCGACGTGCGCGCGCGTGATGGCGTCGAGTTCCTTCTCCGCCCGCGCCAGGTCGTCTTCGCCGACCTCGCTCTTCAGCGCGTCGAGTTCGTCCTTCGACTTACGGCGGATGCCACGGAGATGCACCTTCGCGTCTTCACCCTTCGAACGCACGATCTTCACGTACTCCTTGCGGCGATCGGCCGTGAGCTCGGGCATCGTCACGCGGACGATGTTGCCGTCATTCGTCGGGTTGGCGCCCAGGTTGGGCGTGTCGCGGATCGCCTGCTCGATCGCCTTGAGCGCCGACTTGTCGTAGGGCGTGACGACGAGTGTGCGCGCCTCGGGGTTGTTGAGCGAGGCGAGCTGCGCGAGCGGGGTGGGCGAGCCGTAGTAGTCCACCAGGATCTTCTGGAACAGCTGCGGGTTCGCGCGACCCGTCCGGACGGTCGCGAAGTCTTCCTTCGCAGCCTCCACGGCACGGTCCATGCGTGCGGTCGCGTCTGCCAGTGTTTCGGCGATCACAGTCACTCCATTCGTCGTTGCTACAGATCGAGTCTAGTGCGCGGCGCGCGCGCCCCTCAGACCGTGACGAGTGTGCCGATGGAGTCGCCGAGCAGCGCGCTGGTGACGTTGCCCGCGGGCTCCATGCCGAACACTCGCATGTCGATCTTGTTGTCCATGCAGAGGCTGAAGGCCGTCGAGTCCACAACCTTGAGCCCCCGCTGGAGGGCGTCGTTGTACGTGAGTCGGTCGAGCTTGACCGCTGCGGGGTCTGTGCGCGGGTCGGCGGTGTACACGCCGTCCACACCGTTCTTGGCGACCAGCACCTCGTCGGCGCCGATCTCGAGCGCACGCTGCGCCGCAACCGTGTCGGTGGAGAAGTACGGCAGGCCGGCGCCCGCACCGAAGATGACGATGCGGCCCTTCTCCATGTGTCGCTCGGCGCGGCGAGGGATGTACGGCTCCGCCACCTGCGTCATCGAGATCGCCGACTGCACGCGTGTGGCGGCGCCCGCCTGCTCCAGGAAGTCCTGCAGCGCAAGCGCGTTCATGACGGTGCCGAGCATGCCCATGTAGTCGGCGCGCCCACGGTCCATGCCGCGTTGGCTGAGCTCGGCGCCGCGGAAGAAGTTCCCTCCGCCCACCACGATGGAGATCTCGACTCGGTCGACCGCTTCCGCGATCTCGCGTGCGATCTGGCCGACGACGTCGGGGTTGACTCCGAGCTGACCACCTCCGAACGCTTCTCCCGACAGCTTCAACAGGACACGGCGGCGCCGCGGGCTCGATTCGGTCACGGAGTTCCTCTCGACGATTGCAGACTAGCGAATGGCAGGCAGAGAAAAGGGGCCCGCATCGGGAAGATGCAGGCCCCTTGTCGGACTTACGCGCCGACCTTGAAGCGGGCGAAGTCGGTGACCGTGATGCCGGCCGCCTTGGCGACCTGGGCGACGGACTGCTTGTTGTCCTTCGCGTAGTCCTGGTCGAGCAGGGCGACCTGCTTGAAGAAGGCACCCACGCGACCCTCGACGATCTTCGGCAGGGCAGCCTCCGGCTTGCCCTCGTTGCGGGAGATCTCGGTGACGATCTGCCGTTCCTTCTCGACCTCGGCCTCGGGGACGTCCTCGCGGGCGAGGTAGGTGGGGTTGGCGAACGAGATGTGCTGCGCGATGCTGCGCGCCGTCTCGGCGTCAGACCCCGAGTATGCGACCACGACGCCGATCTGCGGCGGGAGGTCCTTGCTCGTCTTGTGGAGGTAGATCTCGAAGGCGTCGCCGCTGAGCGTGCGGACGCGGCGGAGCTCGACCTTCTCGCCGATGATCGCGGCCTCGTCGGAGATGAGGTCGGCGACCGTCTGGCCGTCGGCGTCCGCGGCGAGAGCCGCCTCTACCGAGTCGGCGCCCACGGCCGAAGCCGCGGCGAGCACCTTGTCGGCCAGCGCGATGAAGCGCTCGTTCTTGGCCACGAAGTCGGTCTCGGTGTTGAGCTCGATGATCGTGACCTTGCCGTTGTTCTCGGCGGCCGCGACCAGGCCCTCGCTGGTGGAGCGGTCGGCGCGCTTGGCGTTGCCCTTCGCGCCCTTGAGACGCAGGATCTCGACGGCCTTCTCCAGGTCGCCGTCAGCCTCCTCGAGCGCCTTCTTGGTGTCGACCATGCCCGTGCCGAGCTGCTCGCGCAGCGCCTTGATGTCGGCGATGGTGAAGTTTGCCATGGGTAGTGGCTCCTACTCGTGTGTCGTCGGATGTGTCCGGCACCCGTCACGAGGACAGGTGCCGGACCGAATCGTGGATGCTTACTCGGCGGCCGGAGCGGCGTCGGCCGAAGCCTCGGCAGCGGGAGCCTCGGCAGCGGGCGCCTCAGCAGCGGGCGCTTCGGCGGCCGGTGCTTCCTCGGCGGCAGCGGTCTCGGCGGGCGCAGCCTCCGAGGGGGCGCCCTGCTCGAGCAGCTCGCGCTCCCAGTCGGCCAGCGGCTCGGCGTCCGCCGACTCGTCGTTCGGCTGGTGGCGCTGAATCAGTCCCTCGGCGGCCGCGTCGGCGATGATGCGCGTGAGCAGGCCCACCGAGCGGATCGCGTCGTCGTTGCCCGGGATCGGGAACTGGAACTCGTCGGGGTCGGCGTTCGTGTCGAGGATGCCGATCACGGGGATGCCGAGCTTCTTGGCCTCGTCGATCGCGAGGTGCTCGCGCTTGGCGTCGACGACCCAGATCGCCGAAGGGGTCTTCTGCAGGTTGCGGATGCCGCCGAGCGACTTGTGGAGCTTGTCGAGCTCGCGCTTCTTGAGAAGGAGCTCCTTCTTGGTGAAGCCGCTCTCAGACGGGTTCTCGAAGTCGAGCTCTTCGAGCTCCTTCATGCGCGCGAGGCGCTTCGAGACCGTCGAGAAGTTGGTGAGGAGGCCACCGAGCCAGCGCTGGTTGACGTAGGGCTGACCGACGCGCGTCGCCTGCTCGGCGATGACTTCCTGGGCCTGCTTCTTGGTGCCGACGAAGAGGATGGTGCCGCCGTGAGCGACGGTCTCCTTCGCGAACTCGTACGCCTTGTCGATGTACGACAGCGACTGCTGCAGGTCGATGATGTGGATGCCGGAGCGCTCCGTGAGGATGAAGCGCTTGACTTTCGGGTTCCAGCGACGGGTCTGGTGTCCGAAGTGGACGCCGCTGTCGAGCAGCTGGCGAATGGTGACGACGGCCATGGCCGTTCTCCTGTTCTTTCGGTTGTTCTCGCGAGCCGGATGGCTGCGGGCCTGGTGCCCCGGCGCACGTCCACTCGCCCCTGAGGGGTCGAGACCTGGGAAGTGCTTGCCGATGTGTGGGCACGCGTAGTCACCCCGACATGCGGAGTGCGCATCCAGTGTATCAGCCGCGGGGCCTCCTCCCCCGCCCCGACAGCGCGCATCCCGTCCCCTGCGAGCCCACAGGTGTCGCCTCGCGCCGCGCGTCCCGACAATGCTGACGGCGTGCCCCGCTCCCTTGCCTTCCGCGCCGTCGCCATCGCCGTCATCCTGGCTCCTCTCTCGGGCGCGTCCGCGGGGTCGCACGCCGCCGACGGCGGGATCGATCGCGCGCCCGTCTGGCTTCCACCCACCGGGATGGTGCGGCTCGTCGAGGCCTACGCGGCACCGTCCGACCGCTACAGTCGCGGCCACCGGGGAGTCGACCTGGCCGCGGATGCCGGCGCCGTATTGCGCGCCCCGGCATCCGGCGTGGTGGCGTTCGCGGGAAAGGTCGTCGATCGGGTGGTGATCACGATCGACCACGGCGGTGGCTATGTCTCCACGCTGGAGCCTGTCGACGAGCCGCTGCCGGTGGGATCCTCGGTTCGTCGGGGCGACCGGGTGGCGCGGGCGGGCACAGGCGGTCATACCTCTCCGGGAGCCGTTCACTTCGGTATCCGGTTCGGCGGCGAGTACGTCAATCCCCTGCTGATGATCGGCGGCGGCGTCCGGGCAGTGCTGCTGCCCTGTTGCTGAGGACGCCGTCTCACGCGCGCGGATGGGCGAGACGATAGGTCGCCGTGAGCTTCTCTGCGGAGACGTGCGTGTAGATCTGAGTGGTGCCGAGGCTGGCATGCCCGAGCATCTCCTGCACGGTCCGCAGGTCGGCGCCACCATCGAGGAGATGGGTGGCCGCGGAGTGACGGAGGCTGTGGGGCCCGACGGCCACCGCGCCGAGTTCGGGTCCGACCAGGCGGTTCACGACGTCGTACACGGCGCGCGGACCGACCCGGCCGCCCTTCGCACCGAGGAAGACCGCGCTGCGTGCCGCTTCCGCGTGCCACCAGCGCAGGACGGCCACGCACGAGGTACGCATCGAGCGCCTGCTGCGCGGGGACGCCGTAGGGCGCGACGCGCTCCTTGTCCCCCTTGCCTGTGACGCGCACCGTCTGCCGCCCGCGATCGAGGTGGTCGATGTCGAGGCCGCAGAGCTCCGACACGCGTAGGGCGGCGGCGTACAGCATCTCGAGCATCGCCGCGTCGCGAAGCGCAAGCGGGTCGCCGTCATCGGCATGCGTGCGTGCCGCATCGAGCACGGCCGCCATCGCCGAGACGTTCGCGACGCGCGGGAGCGTGCGCCCGCGTTTGGGTGCGTGGAGCCGCAGGCTCGGATCAGCGTGGACGAGACCCTCGTCGACGGCCCAGGCGAAGAACCCGCGGGCGGCGGCGGCGCGCCGGGCGATCGTCGAACGCGCGTCGCCGCGTTGTGTCGCCGTCCAGAGCCAATCGCGCAGTTCCTCCAGTCCGATCGATTCCACCTCGGAGCCGGGGTGGTTCGACGCGAGATCGGTCAAGTCGGAGCGATATGCGCGCACGGTCGCCGACGACAGACGCCGCACGGCCGACAGGTGCCGGGCGTAGGCGTCGATGGCGGGCACGAGCATCACCCGTCCAGCATGCCCCGCGTCGGCCGGTGCGCGGGGCCGACGCACCGCACGCGGATAGGACACCGACATCGATGGGACACCGGCGTCGACGTGGCACGCTCGAGCAGTTCACCGGGATGCGGTCCGCCATCTCTCGCCGTCGGTGCTGACCACGCGTTCCTCGAGAGCGAGGAGGCCCAGCGCTGCCCGCGTCGCATCGATGGACAGCCCGGTCGTCCGAGCGATGTCCGCCACGAACTGTTCGCGACGCCCACTCAGCGCCGCGATGACGCACGCACGGTCATCGTGTCCATCATCGTCGAAGAGCGTCTGCTGCTCTGTGATCCCCAGCAACTCGCGGACGTCGGCGGAGCCGGTCACGCAGTGCGCATCGTACTCTCGCAGAAGGCGATGGCACCCGGCCGACGCCGCGCTCGTCACCGGCCCCGGAACGGCACCGAGGGGACGGCCGAGTTCCGCCGCGTGCCCGGCCGTGTTGAGCGAACCGCTCCGCCAGCCCGCCTCCACCACCACCGTCGCGTCGGAACCCGCCGCGATGAGGCGATTGCGTGCGAGGAAGCGCCATCGGGTCGGTGCGCTGCCGCAGGGCACGTCGGAAGCGACGGCGCCACCCGATGACACGATGCGTTCCAAGAGCGTCCGATGCCCCGCGGGATAGACGCGGTCGACTCCGCCCGCCATCCACGCGGTCGTCGTGCCCCCGGACGCCAAGCGGCACGATGCGCGGCGCCGTCGATGCCGTATGCGGCGCCGGAGACCACGGTGACCCCGTCCGCAGCGAGCTCGGCAGACAGTTCCGCGGCGACGTGCTCACCGTACGCGGTCGCGGCGCGCGCTCCGACGAGAGCGACCGCCACCGCCGGCGAGAGCGCGCGAGGATCGCCCCGCACCCAGAGGCAGAGGGGCGCGTGAAAGCCCAGCGCGTCGAGACGCCCCGGCCAGAGCCGGTGGGCCGGTGTGAGGGGCAGTGCCCCGGCACGTCGCCCGGCCTCGGCCGCGTCGCCGGCGCGGGCCAGACGCGGTGTCCACCGAGCCGTGCCGTCGTGCAGATCGATCTCGCTGACTTCCTCGGGGAGGTCGCGGCGCCCGCGTGACCGTCGAGGATCGTGACGGCTCACGACGTCGAGGGCGCGCCGGGCGCCCCAGGCCGCGACGAGGGCACCCGCCACCCGATCGCCCGGCTCGCTGATGGCAGACCAGATCATGCGCGCGTCGAGGTCGTCGCGCGCATCGGCGTCGCCGTCGAAGGCCAATCCTCCCGCCGTGTCGTACCCCTCGGTCCGGCGGCGGACGGCCGAGGCGCTCAGGTCGATCATGCGGCTGTAGCCCCCTTCTTCAGGAACAGTGCGGCCCCGACGTCGTCGAGGGTGAGGCGATCGCGGCCGGCGAGGTCGGCGAGGGTCCACGCCACCACAAACACACGCGATAGCGTAGGTGTCATGCGCGCAGCCACGTACCTCCGCCAGTCCGTCGATCACGCCGAGGGCATCGACCGTCAAGCCGAGCGCACCCGCGCTCTTATTGCTGCCCGCTCGTGGCAGCTCGTCGGCGAGTACGCCGACAACGACACCTCGGCGTCGAAGGTGCGCGGCGAGGGCACCGACTGGGCGCGAATGCTGCGCGACATCGAGGCGGGTCGCGTCGAGGCTGTCGTCGCGGTAGACCTCGACCGGCTGCTGCGCTCGACGCGCGACCTCAATGCCCTCATCGAGCGCGGCGCGAAGGTCGTCACCGTGGACGGCGAGATCGACCTGTCGACCGCCGACGGCGAGTTCCGCGCGACGATGCTCGCGGGCATCGCCCGGTTCGAGGTACGCCGGAAGTCCGAGCGTCAGGTGCGCGCAAACGAGGCGCGCGCGGCTCGTGGCGAGGTCGTCCGTGGCAGGCGCCCGTTCGGCTACGGGGCCGACGGCCTGACCGTGCGCGAGCCCGAGGCGGATGCCGTGCGAGCCGGATACGAGGCGCTGCTCGCCGGCGCGACCCTCGCCTCGATCGCGAGCGACTGGAACGACCTCGGGCTGACGACAGGACAGGGCGGTAAGTGGCGGCACGACAACGTGCGCCACGTCCTGCTGAATCCCCGCTACCGGGGCGCTGTGCGCCGCCACGGCGTGATCGTGAGCGAGGCCGCAGCGTGGCCGGCGCTCGTGAGCGCCGACACGTTCCGCGAGGCCGAGGCGATCCTGCGCGACCCTGCACGACGCACCGGGGCTCCCTCGGTGAAGCGCCTGCTCTCGGGGATCGCGGTCTGCGGTGTCTGCGGCTCCCCCGTCCATGCTGGCGGCGGTGCTCGGCGCGGCATCGCGAACTACCGCTGCAAGGGCGCCCTCGGGCATTTCGCGCGCATGGCCGAGCCGGTCGACGCGCACGTCGTGGACGTCGTGACCGCGTTTCTCGCGAACGCGAAGGGCGAGGACGGCGCGCTCGTGCTCCCCGCGATCCTCGCGGGCGCTGAGGGCGACGAGCTGGCGGCTGAGGCCGAGAAGGTGCGCGGACGGATCGACAGGCTGCGCACGGCGTTCCTGGCCGACGACGAAGCCGACGAAGCCGAGTACGCCGTCACCTCGCGCGAGCTGCGCGATCGCCTCGCAGACATCGAGCGGCGGATCATCGAGCGCATGCGCGCCGCCGAGCTGACCGACCTCCTCGGGAACCCCGACGCGCGCGCCGTGTGGGACGCGCTGGGGCTCGAACGGCAGCGCCGCGTCCTCCGGGCTCTCCCGCTGCGCATCATCGTTCACGCGCCCGGCAGGGGCGTCCGCACGTTCGACCCGGGCACGGTCGAGGTCGTCCCTGCCTGACGTTGTGGTGATACGACAATGCGACCGCTGTAGCACGGCAAACCTGCCCGCTCCGCTTGACCCCTGGCTGTAGCACGGGAGATAGTCAGATCAGCACGTAGACCGCCTGACTGAATGGGGCGGAGACACGAGGCGTCAGGCGAGTCGTCGAGACCGCAAACCGCCCTCGGGGAGAAGCGAGTGCATCACGCACACGCCCCGAGGAGCGAGCCGTGTCGGCAGCCGTCCCCATTCCCGCCTATCCCGTCGATCCGCGCGTGCAGATCGGCGGTCGCATCCGTCAGCTCCGCGCGCATCATGGCGACGACGACCCGCGCACGATCTCCGCGCGTCAGGATCTCGCCGCCGCTCAGATCGGCATCGAGATCGGCAAGCGCCTCGCTGACGGCATCCGCCTCACCGACGCGCAGATCGCCGAGCTCACCGCAGCCCTCCGAGGAGGTGCGCGATGAGCCGTGGCATCCGTCCCCGCACGCTCACCGACTATTACGACCACGAGGCCGACCTGCAGGAGCAGAACGCCCTCTGGTTCGGCACCGACTCGCAGGCGCAGCTCGACCGCATCGCGGCCTGGGCCGACGACGCCGGGGTCGACCTGTGAGCGCCGTCCCCGCAGACGAGTTCGAGCTGCCCGAGCGCTGGGCGACGATGAGCTACGCCGAGCGTGAGGACTGGGCGTTCACCGGTCACGGCGTCCCGCAGCGCGAGCAGCGCTGGCGCCTGCAGATGTTCGCCAAGCAGGAGCCGGACGGCGGCGCATCCGCGTCGAGCAGTTCAAGCGACGGCGCGCCGTTCAAGATCCTCACCCGTTCGGACCTGCGGAAGATGCCGCGCGTCTCGTGGCTGATCGACGGGCTCGTGCAGACCTCGGGTCTCGTCGTGCTCGCCGGCGACGGCGGCATCGGCAAGAGTGCGATCGCGATCGACTGGGCCGCGAGCATCGCCTCGGGACGGGACCGCTGGCACGGTAAGCGCGTGCATGGCCCCGCCTCGGTGCTGTACGTCGCAGGCGAGGGCGTGGAAGGGTTCGAGGACCGTCTGAGCGCCTGGGAACAGGCGACCGGCACCTCGATCCCCGACGACCGGCTCGAGTACGTCTCCGAGGGATTCAGCCTCTCCAGCGAGCGTGCCGTCGTCTACATCGAGCAGGCCGTCCGGGAGCGGGACTACTCGCTCGTCGTGCTCGACACGTTGTCGCAGCTCAGCGCGATCGAGAACGAGAACGACAACGCCGAGGCCGCTCGCGTGCTGAACGCGGCGCGCAGTATCCGGCAGGCGCGTCCAGGGACGACCGTGCTCATCGTGCATCACGTCAGCAAGGGCGGGCGTGTCCGAGGGGCGTCAGCGATCCGCAACAACGCCGATGCCGTGATCGTCGCCCGAGCAGACACGGGGGCGAACGTGTCGACGTTCAACCTCACCACCGAGCAGGAGCACGACGGCAAGCAGAAGAACGCCCGCGCCGAGACCCTGGCCGGATTCTGGCTCGACTCGGCACCGGGCGGCGGGGTCGTCGTCAAGCGCGGCGGCGGCAGTGTCATCGAGCAGGCGATCCTCGCGATCGCGGGCGACGGCCAGGAGCACACGTCGACCGAGTTCTACGTCGCGTGCATGGCCTCGGACGAGGCCACCAAGAAGGCCGTCAGACGCGTGCTGACCGACCTCGTGAACCGCGCCGTGCTCACCGACAACGGCCTGCCCACGAGCGCCCGAAAATGGCGTCTTGGACAGTCGGGAAGGCCCTAAATGTCCAAGTTGAGCACCCTCGGGAGGGTCGCAAACCCCGGAATTACGCGGAAAAACCAGCTTGGACACACCTACTTGGACACACCGCCCCACCTCTATAGGTGGGGGCGGCGTCCAAGTGGCGATGTCCAAGCATCGAAGAGGTGTGAACAGTGAGCAGCGCACACGCCGATCCGCTGTACGCGCGCAACGCGCGGATCGTCAGGGCCAGCGTGAACGCTGCCCACAAGCGCGGCGAGTCGGTGCCGTGCGTCGGCTGCGGTCGGGAGATTCAGCCCGGTCAGCGGTTCGACGTGGGCCACCTGATCGACGCGTCGAGGGGCGGGAGCAACGACCTCGACAACCTCGGCCCGCAGCACCGCCGCGAGAACCGAGCAGCAGGCGGGCGCCTCGGTGCCCGAGTAGTGAACACCAAGCGCGGCACGAGCCGCCAAGCGAGAGGACTGCCGTCATGGTGAGTGTGAAGACGAGGATGCTGCGCGCGGGCGTGGGCGTGGCGATGACGACGATGCTGCTGCTCGTGCAGGCAGCCGTGCTGCTGAGCATGGTGACGAAGTGAGCGGGGATTCTTTGAGTGGAGACGGTGCAACCCCCGCTGAGGCTCACGTAGTCACGATTTTGTTCGACCCCGAGACGCTCGACGGCTGGCTCGCGCTCCGCGAGGAGGCGCTGCCGCCGCTGCACGTGTCCGAGCTCGTCACGACCGACGAGGACCGGCGCGAGTTCCTGCGCGGCGCGACGATGCTCCGGTTCCACGGGCCGCGCGCCATGCGGGGCCGCTCGGTCAAGCCGCAGCAGCTCCTCGTCGCCGACGTGCTCGCTGCCGGCCACCAGAAGAATGCGGCGCTGCTCCCCCGCCGCAGCTCGAAGTCGACGAGCGTGCTCGCCGTCGCCCTCGGGAGGGCCGAGGCTCGCGACGACTATCGCGTCGGCGTCCTCACGATGACGACCGGCAAGGCGGGCCGCTCTCGGTTCCTGAAAGATGTCGTGCCCGCGATCGAGCGCAGCGGGCTCCCCCTCGGGAGCTACAAGGTCGTGCGCGCCGCCGGTCAGGAGCGCATCGAGTTCCCGACCTCGGGCGGCTCGGTCGCGTGGCTCTCGACGGTCGACGACCTGCGCGGCGAAGCGTTCGATCTCATCATCCTCGACGAGGCGGGCGAGGCGGACCCGCAGAAAGTGGAAGACACGCTCGCCGCCGCGCTGCCGACGCTCGACACACGTCCCGGTGCGCAGATCGTCGTCGCGGGGACGGCGGGGAAGTACCGCCGGGGAAACCTGCTGCACGACTGGCTCGTCCTCGGGCGCACCCCGGACCCGGAGACGGGCGAGGTGCGCGCCGGGATCGTCGAGTATGCGATGCCCGAGACGCTGACCGAGGAGGACACGGACTCGTGGGAGGCGATCCGGCCTCACGTGCTCGCCTCGCACCCCGGCATCGGGACGCTGACGACCGAGAAGGCGATCCGCGACAACTACCTGACGCTGCCGCGCGAGACGTTCCTTCGGGAGTACGGCGGCTTGTTCGGCGACGAGGGCGGCAGCGTCTCGCTGTTCGACCCGCTGAAGTGGGCGCGCACCGGGGTCGACGGCGCGCTGCCTGCGCCGCCCGAGCGCTTCAGCCTCGCGTTCGCCCCTCATCCCGATCAGATCAGCGTCTCGATCGTGGCCGCGTGGCGGGACGACGAGGGCCGCGCCGTGGCGCTCCAGCTCGACCACCTCTCGGGGATCGACGAGGCCGCGCCTCGGCTGCTGAAGTACGCACGGCGCTACAAGGTGCCGGTCGTCTACGACGCGGGCAGCCAGGTCGGCCAGCTCATCGTCGAGCGCCTGACGCGCGCCACGCCGCGCCCGAAGCTGCACCCGTTCACTTACCCCGACGTGAAGCGCGCCGCGAGCCTGATCGTCGACGAGGTGGACCGCGAGAACGTCGTCCACTACCGCGACCAGCTCGTGCTGACCGAGGCCATCCACCTCACCGTCAAGCGCAAGAGCGGCGATCGCGGTTGGCTCCTCGGGCGCGATCCGAAGCGGCCTGACGACGACATCACGCCCGCCGAGGCGTGGGCGATCGCGCTGCTGCACTACGACGGGAGCAAGCCGAAGCCGCGCGTTCGGTCGTTCGTCGTGACGGACTGACACGCACAGCCCTACAACGGTTAGCGATAATCGTTAGCGATTAGAGACAATCGCGGAGACATGGCTCTCCTCGATCGCCTCATGCGCAGTGTGCGCGTGACCGAGCGCGTCAACGCGACGTCTCTCGGTCACGCGCCGCTCGTGTCCCCGCTGGCGACCAGCCCGTCGTCTCAGATGTCCCGCCTCGTCTGGAGCGAGTTCTACGCGGGCGAGATCAGCGAGGCCACCCGCGAGTCTGCTCTCTCAATCCCGGCGATCAAGAAGGCGCGCAACATCCTCGTGACCCAGATCGCCGGGTCGCCGCTGCGGCAGTACGCCGACGGCACGGAACGCGACGATGACGCGACGTACTGGCTGCGCAACTCCGCCTCGGGCATCAGCCCGTGGCACCGCATGGCCGCGACGGTCGACGACCTGCTGTTCTACGACTGGAGCCTCTGGGCGATCTCGCGCGCCGGGAGCGACGCGACCGATCCGATCACCGACGGCCTGCGCATCCCCTACGAGCGGTGGGCGATCGACGACTACGGCGTCGTCTCGGTCGACGGCAATGTCGTCTCGGCCTCGGAGGTCATCGCGATCCCCGGCGCGGGCGACGGAGGTCTGCTCGCGACCGGCATGCAGACCATCAAGGGATACCGCGCGCTGGAGCGCGCCTGGATCGGGCGTGCGCAGAACCCGATCCCGCTCGTCGAGCTGCACCAGACGACCGACGATCCGCTCGAACCCGAGGAGATCGAAGCGCTCGCCACGGAGTGGGCCGCTGCTCGACTCGCCCCCAACGGCGCTGTCGGCTACACGCCTCACAACATCGAGCTGAAGGTCCACGGCAACGTCTCCGCTGACCTGTTCGAGCAGGGCCGCAATGCCGCCGTGCTCGACATCGCGCGCCTGACCGGCGTCCCCGCGTCCCTCCTCGACGGCGCTCAGACGAACGCGAGCCTGACCTACGTCACGAGCGAGGGCAAGCGCTCGGAGTTCGACGCCCTCTCCCTGCCGCAGTGGCGCGATCCCATCGAGGCGCGCCTCTCCCTCGATGACATCGCGCCGCGCGGCGAGGTCATCCGCTTCGACCGCCGCGAGGACATCGCCCCGGTCGCCGAGCCCGTCAGCGCGCCCCTGGAGGACTGACCCATGACCGAACCCACCGACGCCCTGTTCGTCGTCAACGAAGCCGAGCGCATCGTGCGCGGGCGGCTGCTGCCCTTCGGGGAGCTGAGTCGCCCCTCGGTCACGAGCGACCCGATCATGTTCGCCGCCGACGCGATCGACGTCCCCGCCGACGCCGAGGTCGTCACCCTCAACCGCGACCACGACCGATTCGGCCCGATCGGTCGCGCGCTGAAGGTCGAGAAGGCCGCCTCGGGGATCGAGGCCGACTTCCGCATCGCCCGCACGCCCGAGGGCGACGCCGCCCTCGCCGACATCAAGGCGGGCCGCGTCAAGGCGCTCAGCGCCGAGGTCACCGGCCTCGTGCGCCAGGGCTCGAACGCCGTCCGCTCGAAGCTCACCGGCGCCGCTCTCGTGCCGGTCGGCGCGTTCGAGGGCGCTGCGCTGTTCGCCGCGCTCGACGAGGTGACGGACGAGACACCCGCCGAGGAGCTGCCCGAGGACGTGCTCGACGCGATCGAGCGGATCGTCACCGAACGCCTCGACGGCGTGCGCGCCGACCCCGACCCCGACCCCGACACAGACCCCGACCAGGCGCCCGCCGCGTCGGACACCCCCAACAAGGAGGACGACATGACCGCAGGTGCGGCCACCATCCCGGCGGGCCTGGCACCCGCCCCCGCGAAGAAGGACGAGACGAGCGCGGACGGCCTGTTCGCCGCGATCGCTGCCAGCCGTCAGGGCAACGCTGCGGCGCTCGCCCCCTACGCAGGAGGCGACGCGCTGTTCGCGATCTCGCCCCTGCAGCACTCGGGGCCGTCGACCGTGACGATCGGCGCCGACGTGCAGCAGCCCGCCTACCTCGGGCAGCTCTGGAAGCGCCGCAAGTACCAGCGCCGGTTCGTGCCGCTGCTCGGTCACTCGGCGCTCACGAGCTACCGCGCCGTCGGCTGGCAGTGGGACGACGGCAAGGAGCCCGTCGTCGGCGACTACACCGGCAACACCGCCGAGGTGCCGAGCAATGCGCTCGACACCAAGCAGGTGACGATGGACGCGCAGCGGATCGCGGGCGGGCACAAGCTCGACCGCCGCTACATCGACTTCAACGACCAGGGCGTGATCGCCAGCTACCACGACCACATGGTCGAGGACGTCGCTCGCAAGACTGACGCGAAGGCGCTCGCGGCGATCATCGCAGCGGCCACCGCGACCACGGCGGGCACCGTGCCCGCGGGCGTCGCGGACGGTCTCGCCGCGATTGTCGACGGCGCGCTCGACATAATCGCGACGGAGAACACCCCGTCGTTCGCGATCGTCGACCCGGCGCTCTGGCGCGACATCATGCTCACGGGCAAGGACGACACGTTCGCGTTCCTGAACGCCGGATTCGGGCTCGAAGAGGGCTCGCTCGAAGGCTTCAAGATCGTCCCCGGCGGCACCAAGGGCTCGGGCCTCGTCTACGTCGGCGCCCGCGAGGCGCTCACGTTCTACGAGCTGGGCGGCGAGGCGCCGATCCGCGTCGAGGGTATCGACCCGCACCACGGCGCGATCGACCCGGCAGTGTTCGCCTACTGGGCGACCATCGTCAACAACGCCGCCGCGATCCGCGTCGTCGACACCGACCCGGCCTAAGCGGACGGGGCGTAGGCGATGACCACCTGGCACACTCCCGAGACGGCAGCGAGCTCGCCGGGCTCTGGCCTGACGTCGACACGATCGACGAGGCCGTGCTCGGCGTGCTGCTCGACGCTGCTCGGGAGCAGGTGCTCGCCTACGCCCCCGCTCTCCCCGCGTTCACCCCGACCGAGGAGACGCCCGCTCAGCCGATCCCCGACCGCTACGCCCTCGGGCAGATCCGGCAGGCGCAGAACCTCTGGCGCGCGTCGATCGTGGACGCCTCGGGCGGGGTCGGGGACGGCGAATCGTTCGTCATCCGCCCGACCCCGCTCGACTGGCACGTGAAGCAGATTCTGCGCCCGAGACGAGGTGCGCCCCGTGTCCGCTGACCAGACCGTCCGCGCCTACATCGTCGAGGCGCTGGAGCTGCCCGACGACTGGACCGTCATCGCTGAGCAGCGGTTCCCCGACACCCTGACCAAGACGACCGTCATCCTTCAGCACACCCGCATCGAACGACTGCCCGAGGCACCCCTCGGGCACCTCCGCCACACGGTCACGCTGACCGTCGCGGACCCGCACTCCGACATCGCCGCCGCCGAGGACAGCCTCGACGACGCGATGACCGACCTCCTCTCGGCTATCGACGCGCACTCGACGATCGCGTGGACCGAGGCCGAGAAGGTCGTCCACGCCGAGCGCTACGTCGCGTGGAACCTCACCCTGACCGTCATCACCGGCAAGCCCGCCGACCCCGCACCTGAGCCGGACCCTGAACCGGACCCCGACCCCGAGCCGGACCCTGAGCCGGACAACGAGACCGAGGAGGTCTGACATGGCTACGCCCGTCGTCAAGCCGTTCATCATGCGCGACTGCCTGTTCCAGGTCGAAGCCGACAACTACGAGGCGCACGTCTCGCAGGTCGAGTTCGTCCCGTCGTCCAGCGTCGTGCGCTTCAAGGGCCTCACGCCCGCGAGCAACCACGCATTCGGCACGACCGCCGAGTGGGTCGCGAACCTCGCCTACGCGCAGGACTGGAACACCGCCGACTCGCTGAGCGAATACCTGCACGAGAACGAGGGCGAGTCGATCGACGTCACCTTCACGCCGGTCAACGGTGGCCGTCCGATCACCGCGACCCTCATCGTCACGCCCGGCGCGATCGGCGGACAGGTCGATTCCGTGGCCGTCGCCTCGGTATCGCTGGCCTCGACGAAGCCGGTCCTCGGCGCGATCCCGGCCTGACGTGGCGAGCGGGCGGATCAGCCTGCTCGTCTCCCGTGACCTCGGGACGCTCGTGCAGGCCGCAGGCACCCTGGACCGTGAGGTCCGGGGTCGTCTGCGCGCCCACACGAAGGGCGTCGCGCAGCCGATCTGGCAGGACGAGATCAAGGGCCGGGCAATGACCCGGCTGCAGGCGCGCGTCCTCGTCGACTCCGCGCGCGTCGCCGTCGCCGACTCGAACGTCACGCTGAAGTCGGCGCAGGTCGGCAAGCTCCGCAGCGGCACGCCGCGCGCGGCCCTCGCCTCGGCTGCCGAGTTCGGCGCGAACGCGAGCAAGCAGGTCAAGCAGCGCAGCCGCAAGGGCAAGGTGTACACCCGCCGCCTCGGCAACGCGTTCGGCTCGCCCCGCCGCAAGGGCAACGTGTTCCACCCCGCGTTCGGCGACGCCGTGCCGCGCGTTGCGAGCCTGTGGCTGCAGACCGCGATCCGCACTGTCGCCGAGACATTCGAGAAGGCGAGCTGACGTCATGGTCAAGGGTTACGCCGTCGGCATCGTCTCCGAGACGAAGGCATTCAAGCAGGGCATTCAGTCGGGCGTCATCGCGCCGCTGGAGGACGCGCAGGACGAGCTGACCGCCCTCGGTCGCAACCGAGGAGCGGACAACGCGAGCGACTCCCTCGACGACGTGGGCGACGCTGCACGCGACGCTGAGCGCCGCCTCGGTGACGCTGCCGACGCGGCAGACGACCTCGGGCGCACCCGCGGGCCTGACGACCTGGCGCGTGCCCTCGGGGACGCTGAGCGCGCCGCCGACGACCTCGGCACGAGCGACGGTCCTGCCGATCTCGAACAGGCCATGCGCGACGCGCAGACCGCGACCGAGAAGCTGGGCGACGAGACCGAGATCGTCGCGCGCCAGATCGAGCAGGACTTCCGCGACACCTATCGGAAGGTCAAGCAGGACGCCGACGACGCCTCGGTCGGTGGGGTCGAGGGCTTCGGCAAGATCAAGGACGGCGCGGGCGAGCTGCAGAACGAGATCGGGTCGAACCTCGGCGAGGCCGTGTCGTCGTTCCGTGGCGACCTGCAGGACTTGGGACAGGTCGGGCAGGACACCCTCGGCGGGCTCGCGGCCACGCTGGCGAGCGCAGGCCCCGCGGGCATGGTCGGCGCAGCCGCGCTGGCCGCCGGCGCCGCAGGTCTCGGTCTGGTCACAGCCGAGTTCGAGCGGATCGCCGAGGAAGAGGAAGAGTCTCGTCAGCGCGTCGCCGAGTGGGCCTCCGCCTACATCGAGTCGGCGGGAAAGATCGTCGGCGCAGCGAACATCGTCGCGGGCGTGCAGGCGATCGCCACCGACCCCGACAAGTACAAGGACGCCGAGGACGCCGCGAAGGACTGGGGCGTCACGACCTCGACCGCCATGCTCGCGCTCGCAGGCGACGAGACCGCCCTCGGGATTGTCACCGAGACGCTGACGAGGAAGCAGAAGCGCTGGGGCGACGTCGTGAAGGACACGAGCACGGGCTCCTCGAACTCGTGGGACAAATCGAACATGACGGGCAAGCAGCGCGAACTCGGCGACGAGGTGGCGCGCGGCACCGAACGCCTGAAGAAGCAGCGCGACGAGATGTCCGACGGGCAGCGCGTCGCACGCGAAATGGCCTCCGCGCTGTACGACTACGCAACCCGTGCCGGGAAGGCCACGGACAAGACCGACAGCCTCGGCAACGCGATCTACAAGCTCCCCGACGAGACCGAGATCGTCGTCGATGCCAAGACGAAGCAGGCCTACGAGGACATCGAGGCGCTGGAGAAGAAGGCCAAGGACAAGAAGGGCAAGGTGACCTTCGGCGTCGACGACAGCGCCGTCCGCAACTACAAGCCGAAGACCAAGACCGGGACCGTCATCTACACGGCGCAGGCCGGGACGAGGCAGCGCGTATGAGCACCACGATCACCGCCACCTCGACCGGCGGCACCACGACGCCGCTGCTCGTCAATGGCTACGAGGCAGCGCGTCAGTCGCGCAACATCATCCACGACCTGCTGAGCGACGGCATCGCCGTCACGCTGATCAATCCGCGTCCGCGCTCGGGCACCCTCCGGCTGCTCTACGACGACGAGGCGGCAGCGTTCGCCGCGCTCAACCTGCACGCCGAGGAGACGACGTTCGCGATCGTCTCCGACGAGCGGGCGGGCGTGGGGATGATCTACGTCCTCGACGGCGACGTGTCGATCGCGCTCGACGAGGAGACGCAGACCGCCTGGATCGTCTCGGTCGGATTCCAGGAGGTGACGGCGTGACAACTCCCCTGCTCCGCCCTCACGCGACGCTGACCGTCGGGCCGCTGGCCGAGCCGGTCGTCGTTCCCGTGCCGCAGGTCGTCCACGCCGAGGGATTCGAGTCGGACATTGGCGGCTGGACCTTCGCGAGCCCGGCTACCGCCGCCCAGCGAACCGCAACCGTGACCGCCGCCCCGGCCCGCACGGGAACCTACATGCTGGCCGTTTACGCGTCGAGTCCATTCGCGACCCAAGCGGTGCGAACCGTCAGCGACCTCGTGATCGGGCGGACGTACACGCTCCGGGGCTGGGCCGGTCGGAACAGCAGCGGCAAGTCTGCACGCGTCGGCGTGACCGGCCTCGGGTACGGGTCGTGGGTGAGCGGCTGGATCGGGGGCGTGTCCGCCTGGAAGGAATGCACCTACACCTTTATCGCGACCGCCACGTCGCACGAATTGGTCCTCGAAGGCACCTACACCTCAGGCGGTTCGGGCGGACTCGCCTCCCCTGACGTGTGGGACGACGTAAGCCTGACCGCACACGAAAGCGACACAAAGACCCCGCCCCTCGGCGTCACCGAGGGCTCAGTCACCCTCGACGCAATGGCGGTGCCCTACGCGAGCGCCCGGCTCACGGTGCCGCTGACGGACCCGCAGCTCGCCGAGCAGATCGACCCTCGGGACGGCCTGCGAGCGCTGCTGACCGCAGGCGACGAGGTCGCAGGCACGCAGCGGACGTTCAACCTCGGTGTGCGTGGCCGCGTGGTCGACCACAAGCAGAAGACGATCGAGGTCGACCTCGCGAGCGACGAGGCGATCCTGCAGGAGTACGCCCCGCTCACCGACGACACCGCGACGCGCGCGCTCTCCTCGTCGCTGCGCTCAGTGTGCAACTACGTGCTGCGCACGGCGCTCCCGCCGATCCGTCGCAACCTGTTCCACAACCCCTGGACCGTGCCCGGCCTGGCGAACCCGTCGCTGCACGGCGAGGTGACCGGCGGCACCGACTCGGGACGCCTGCGCGTCACCCACAACAACGGCGCAACCTCGGGCAATGACTATGTGCGCCACCGCCTGGGGGCGATGAAGAAGGGCGTCACCTACGGCACTCCGGCTGCAGCTCACCAACATCACTGGCACCTTCAATTCGGGGATCATGCTCAACAGCATCACGCCCTGGACCACGCTGCTCAACCTCACGCAGTCTCGTGTCGGCAACGTCATCACGGCGACCGGCACCTACACGCCGACCGAAGACCTCGCCACGCCGTCCATCGTCATCGACATCTTCGGGGCCGGTACGGGCGAGGCGTTCACGCTGGCAGGGAGCATCTGTGAGGAAGGTGTCGCCGAGGCTGGCCCGTACTTCGACGGCAACAACAACCCCGCAGGCGGCACGCGATACGACGGCACGGCGAACGACTCCACCAGCCGCATCGTGCCGATCCTCGCCTCGTCCCCGGCCCCGGACGCCGACGTCTCGCCGGTCTGGTCGAGCGAGAGCGCCGCGCCGAACCCGGTCGCGAAGACCGACGTGACCGGATGGGCCACGAGCTCCGGCACCCTCTCGCGCGTCACCGGGCAGAACCAGGCGGGCATCCTGCCCGCAGCCAACATGACCGCGTTCCAGGTGGCGTGGACCTCGGGCACCGGTCAGTGGGGCCTGGCGACGCCTGTCGCCGACACGATGCCTCGCGCCAACGCTGGCGAGTGGCACACACTCTCCGCGTTCCTGTGGTCGAGCGTCGCCCGCGACTGCCGCATCGGCATCGTCTGGTACGAGGCTTCGGGCACGACGTTCACCGAACTCACGCAGCAGTTCGTCACGTCGGCTGCCCTCGGGACGACCTACCGGCGCGTGAGTGTCACCGCCCTCGCTCCCGCGCGCGCCACCCACGCCCGGCTCGTCATTCAGGCCGTCACGAACGGCGCAGCAGGCAACACGATCCGCGCGACCGGGATCATGCTCACCCGTGAGCAGTGGCTGACCGACTACTACGACGGCGACACGACGAACACCGCGACCTACGCCTACCGCTGGAACGGCGTCGCGCACGCCGTCGGCTCGACCTCGGAGCGTATCTGCCTCGTGGACGAGCGGACGCCCGACGCGTTCCGCTGGGACTCGGGCGCGACCGCGTGGGAGTTCCTGGAGCCGTTCACGGCCGGCGCCGGGCTGCGCCTGTTCTGCGACGAGCAGCGGGTCTGGCGGCTGATCGACCCCGCCGAGTATTCGGTGCCGGGGGTCGTGAGCCTGTCCCCCGCCGCCGCCACCGAGGGCATCGACCGGATCAGCCGGGACGACCCCGAGGTCTACTGCACGGGCGTCATCGTCCGTTACTCGTGGCGCGACGGCAGCGGCGTCGACCGCTCTCGCGTAGACACCGCAGGAGAGCCGGGCCTCGTGCTCGCCGTCGAGATCGACCGCCCCTATCCCGGCGCGGGCGTCGCCGCTGCGATCCTCGCTCGCCGCACCGGGCAGGGCCGCGTGCAGGAGGTCACGGCACTCGCGCGCTGGACCGTCACGCCCTCGCAGCAGGCGAACGTCTCGCTGCCTGGCGCTCTCGATCAGCTCGGCCAGCTCGAGGCGGTCGAGTGGGGCCTCTCGGACGGCCTCATGACCGTCAAGACCCGCGCCCTGACCGACGTCCGGCCCGGCTCGATCAACTCGCTCGCCGGGACCATCAACGCCCTCACCGGCACGATCAACGCTCTCTAGGAGGAGACATGGCTATCGGAGACGCCGCAGCCGCCCGCGGCATGGACCTCGTGTCGGGCACCGAGCTGGCGAACACCCTCGACACCGAGGACAACAAGACCCGCGACTACATCGACCAGTTCACGAAGTGGGCGAACCTCTCGGGCAAGCCGTCCACGTTCACGCCCGCTGCGCACTCGCACGCGTTCGGGGACATCACGGGAAAGCCGAGCACGTACCCGCCGTCCTCCCACTCGCACGACTGGGCCTCGATCGCGGGCAAGCCGTCGTCGTTCATGCCGTCGGCTCACACTCACGACGACCGGTACTTCACCGAGAGCGAGGCCGACGCACGGTTCGCCGCCGCAGGACACTCGCACGCGTTCAGCGCGATCACCGGCAAGCCGACCAGCTACCCGAACGACGACGTGAGCGCTGCCACCCCTAGCGCCTCGCCCGGAACCATCGCGCGGCGTGGATCGACCGGCGCGATCGCGGTCGTCCTCGGCGGCGAGACCTCGGCGGTCCCGAAGAACTATTGCGACGACAACAAGACCACGAGCGCGAGCGCCCTCACGTCGGGCACCCTGTCGCGCCCCGTCTCCACCGACGGCGCCGGTCGCTTCGGCGCAGCGTGGGACAACAACATCACCTCGACCCGGCGCGCGGCGTGGATCGAGGCGGACGGCACCCTCGGGCACACCGCCTCCTCGGCCCGCTACAAGAAGAACATCACGCCGATGGACGCGATGACCGACGAGGAGTTCCTGCAGCTCGCCGTCGTCACCTTCCAGTGGCGCAACAACGTCGACCCCTCCGAGCACATCGAAGTCGGCATGATCGCCGAGGCGCTGCACGACCGCGGGATGGCGTGGGCCGTGTTCTACGAGCCCGACAGCTTCGGGGTCGAGCGTCCCGAGGGCATCCACTACGACCGCCTCGTGCTGGCAGTGATCCCGGTCCTCCAGCGCACCCTCACGCGCCTCGCCTCGGTCGAGGAGCGCCTGACCACCCTCGAAGGAGTAGCAGGATGAAGTTCTGGGAGTTCCCGATCTCGGGCGACAGGGCGGCGCACGCGCGCCGGAACGTCGGCCCCGCTACCGACTACGAGACGCCGCGCGGCACGGCGATCCACGCCCCGTTCACGGGCCGCGTCTACCCGTTCGCGAACGCCGACGGCGGGCTGAGCCTGCGCCTCGTCGGGTCGCGGTTCGATCTCGTCGTGCAGCACCTCTCGCGCAACAA
This sequence comes from uncultured Actinomycetota bacterium, assembly GCA_963789095.1. GTDB lineage: Bacteria > Actinomycetota > Actinomycetes > Actinomycetales > Microbacteriaceae > Microbacterium. The sequence goes on along the minus strand of CAWBJK010000011.1, from coordinate 463,512 downwards.
CCTCTACCGCTCGGGCACCCGCCGCCTGTGGCGCTCGCGCATCGCCCTCTCGGGCAACACGGGCAAGTCGAGCGGGCCGCACGTCCACGCCTACATCATCGACCGGAAGACCGGGCGGCGCATGTCGTTCGTGGAGTGGCAGCGCGCACGCGGCCACAAGCTCCCCGCCGCCGCGCGGGCGTTCGTGAAGTCGGGTAGGCCGTGAGCGCCGTGCGCAGCGTCCTCACGCCCACGTTCCGCCGCTGGGCCTACGGCGTGACGGCTGCTGCGGTCGGCGTCGCGGCCTCGGTCGGCTGGATCGAGCCCGAGACGGCGGTCGTGATCGGGCCGCTGCTCATGGCGCTGTTCTACGTGGACGACCGCGGCACCCCTCGGAAGGACGTGCCCGACGAGGAGGTGATTGAGCTGTGACTGCGCCGCCCGAAGGACCGGCGATCGTCACCGTGCGCGAGGTCTACGACCTCGTGCTGCAGGTGAAGGAACGACTCGACGCGCAGAACGTCGCCGCGATGCAGAAGGACATCGACGACCACGAGACGCGGCTGCGGTCGATGGAGAAGTGGATCTGGCGCGCCTCGGGCATGGCCGCGGTCGCAGGAGCCGGTATCTCCTACGTGCTCGACAAGGTGATGGCGTAAAGCTCCCCGTCGCTATAAGGGCGGGCGGTGACTTTCACCGCCCGCCCTTGAAACTTGAGGGAAGAGAGACCTTCTGCTTAGCAGCCCGCCCCTGGGCTACCTAGTGATCGTTACTCCTTACGGGGCCTTACGCTGGCGTGTCACAATCGGGGCACGTTGCCCCGATCACTGCGATGTGTTCCTCCACATTCGGGCAAGCGATCTCGGACTCAATGAGCTCAACTTCCGACATCCGTCATCCCTTTCATCGGCGGGCTATGTCTCGATGTGGGTGTTGAACCTGCGATGAGATTACGACTGGAGAGTGTCGGAATGGGGTCCGAACGCGCGTTCGCAGCCGTCTCTAATGTGCGCCCTCGGCGAACAGTGCCCGACGGGACTCGTCACCTGACACGGGCTCGGCGATCGCGAGTGTTGCGGACCCGTAGGACCCTGTCGTAGCCGCGCAGGCTCAGCACGCCGCGGTGGAGAGCGGTGTCCAGAGGGCGACGCACTTCGGGCGCCGGGGCGCACGGTCCGTTACGCAGCCATTCGCCACTCGTCTGCGCGTTGGTCCGGGCGGATGTGCCGTCGAGGCGGTGTGCGGCTCTCACGCGGGCCTCGCTCACACGGGCTCTTGCTTGGGCCGACGTGGTGACAGTCGAGGTATCGCGCATCTGGGCCAATGAGACGCGCTTCATCGCGAGTTCGATGTCGACCCGATCGAGAAGGGGCCCGCTGAGGCGGCCGAGGTAGCGCCGCACGGCGATCGAGGGACAGGAGCACGCTCCGCCGGGCACCCCGTACTGGCCGCAGGGGCAGGGGTTGGTCGCAAGGATCAACTGGAAGCGCGCGGGAAAGCGGACCTGGAACCCCGAGCGGTGGATGCGGATCTCGCCCGCTTCGAGAGGCTGCCGAAGCGCGTTGAGCGCGTGCGGGGAGAACTCGCCGGCTTCGTCGAGGAACAGGACACCGCCGTGAGCCCGCGCGATCGCACCCGGCGACGCGGTGCGGCTCCCTCCCCCGTCCAGCGCGGCGACGCTCGCAGAGTGATGGGGCGCTTGGAAGGGCGGAGTGCGGTCGAGCCGCGTGATCGTTCGGCCTTCGAGGGAGCGCAACGCCGCAGTCTGCATGGCGGAGTGATCGTCGAGTTCCGGGAGGATTCCGGGCAGTCGTCGAGCCAGCATGGTCTTGCCCGCGCCCGGCGGCCCCGTCATGAGCAGGTGATGACCCCGGCGGCCGCCACGATCAGTGCGTCGACCGCCGCCCGCTGGCCGACCACCTCCGCCAGATCGGGCAGCGGCTCTGGCGGTCCCTGCGGGCGGTCGGCCACGGGCACGGCGTCCTGGTCGGCGGTCTCCACGTCGAGCCCGTGGTACCGCGCGACGTCGCGCAGGTTGACCGCGCCGATCACCTCCATCCCCTGGACCAGTCCGGCCTCATCGGCGCACGATGCCGGGACGATCACCCTTTCGAAGCCCGCCGCTGCCGCCGCGAGCACGGCAGGGAGGATGCCCGGAATGGGGCGCAGCCGACCGTCGAGCCCCAGTTCGCCGAGGTGAACGGTCGTCGACATGCTCGACGCCCGAAGAGGGAGCTCGGTCGCCAATGCGGCGATCGCGACCGCTACGTCGAGCCCCGTTCCCCTCTTGGGAAGGCTCGCGGGCGAGAGGTTCACCACGACACGGCGCCGCGGGAGCGGCAGATCGCTGTTGCCGCACGCGTTGTGCACCCGCTGCTGGGCCTCACCGATGGCTTTGTCGGGAAGGCCGATGATCGCGAACCCCGGGGTCTGCGTGGAGAGATCTGCCTCCACTTCGATGATGTGCCCGGCGAGGCCGGTGAGCACGACCGTCCATGTGCGGCCGACGCTGCTCGCGGCCCGAGCAGCCGGCGCGGCCGGTACGGCATCGAGGGACGGAAGGGACGAGGTGCCGCCGGGCGCCGTCACCGAAGGTCCTCGAGATGCTCGACGGCGGCCGTCGCCGGGTGTGCGCCTGTGACGCCGACGGCGTCGAGACGGAGGGCGCGTCCGCGGGCGAGTTCCGGGTGATCGCGCACCCATGCCCGGGCGAGCCGCCACAGCCGCGCGCGTTTGCGCGCATCGATCGCGTCGAACGGATGGCCGTAGAGTGCCGTCCGTCTCGTCTTCACCTCGACGATGACCAGCTGGCGCGCGGTGGCGGCGACGATGTCGATCTCGCCTTGCCCGCACCGCCAGTTGCGGTCGAGGATGTCAAAGCCTGCGTCCTGCAGATATCTCGACGCCCGTTCTTCGCCGGCGCGCCCTCGTTCGTCCTTCTCAGCCATCACTCGATCGTGGCGACGGCGCGACGGCGACGGAGAGCGCTACCGCCAGATCGGGGACGACCGGACGATGGTCGCCGCTGGGGAGAAAGCCCTGAGGTGTCAGGAGTCGAGCGGGGTGTCAGGAGTCGAGCGAGAGCTCCTCGGGGAGCTGGAAGTCGCGGCGCTGCAGCTCTTCCACGTTCACATCCTTGAACGTCAGCACCCGCACCGACTTGACGAAGCGGTCGGCGCGGTAGATGTCCCACACCCAGACGTCGTTCATCGAGATCTCGAAGTAGAAGTCGTGCTCGGTGTCGCGCCGGACGACGTTCACGTCGTTGGCGAGATAGAACCGGCGTTCGGTCTCGATGACGTACTGGAACTGCGAGACGACGTCGCGGTACTCCTTGTACAGCGCGAGTTCGAGCTCGCGGTCGTAGTCCTCGAAAACTTCATCATCCATGGTGACTCAATCCTATGCGGCTCCCGCCCGCGAAGCGGTGCGCCGAGCACGTCTCAGAAGAGCGTGGGAGCGTCGGCGATGGCCCAGGAGGCGCGGTGGTGGCCGCTGAGTCCGTGAGCGCGAATGGCCTCACGGTGCTCCGGGCTCGCATACCCCTTGTTGCGGGCCCAGTGATACATCGGCGCGTCGGCGTGGAGTGTGGCCATCAGCTCGTCGCGGGCGACCTTCGCGATGACAGAGGCCGCCGACGCCGAGGCGCAGTCGCGGTCGGCTTTGATGATCGGACGCACGCGGAGGCCGGAACCACCCGCGGGCGTGATGTAGTCGTAGTTGCCGTCGAGGATGACGATCGCGTCTTCTGGGACCACGCCGAACGACCGCAGGTCGGAGATCGCGCGGAGAGCCGCGAGTCCGAGAGCCCGCATGATGCCCACCCGGTCGATCTCCCCCGCGTCCGCCCAGCCCACGGCCGACGCGTTCACCCATCCGCGCGCTCGCGCTGCGACGTCGGCACGACGATGCTCGACCACGAGCTTCGAGTCGCGCAGGCCCTCCGGGATGCGGCGCCGCGCGCTCGAGGCGTCCATGACGGCGGCACCCACCGCGACCGGTCCCGCGAGCGCACCGCGCCCGACTTCGTCGCACGCGATCACGATCGCATGCTCCTTCAGGAGTCTGCGCTCGACGGTGAGTCGCGGTGCCGCGACGGTCATCGCCCGCTCGCCTCCGGCACGCCGTCGAACACCTCGTGGTGGAAGTCGATGGAACCCAGGCGCGAGAGGGGCCAGGTGATCAGGAAGGCTCTGCCCACCACGTTGTCGATCGGCACGAACCCCTTACCGGGCTGCTCCATGTTGTAGCGCGAATCGCGCGAGGCATCGCGGTTGTCGCCCATGACCCAGAGGGAGCCGTCGGGCACCACGACGTCGTAGGCGTAGACCTCCGGCGCCTTCTGCCCGTCGGCGAGATTCAGGTACGGAGTCTCATCGATAGGCACATCGTTGACCGTGGTCTGTCCGAGCGCGTTGCAGCAGACGACATGGTCTCCGGGAACGCCGATGATGCGTTTGATGAGGTGATCCTTGCTGTCGGGCGCGGAGATGCCCACGAGAGCCAGCACCCAGTCCACTGCCTCGACGATCACGGAGCGCTCGGGCGTGCTCGCCACGGGAAGCCAGCCGCCGGGATCACGGAATACCACCACGTCGCCGCGGTCGTACCCGCTGAAGCGGGGCGTGAGTTCGTCGACGAGGATGCGGTCCTGCTCCTGGAGCGTCTGCGCCATCGACGAGGACGGGATGTAGAACGAGCGCACGAGGAAGGTCTTGACGAGGAACGACACCAGGACCGCGATCAGGATGATCACGAGCACATCCCTCACCAGCGGCCACAGCCGCCGGCGGCGCGAGGGGAACGGGTCGGCCGCCGCGTCCGCGGCGGTGTTCTCGGTGGTCATCCAGGTCCTTCATCTCAGCGTTCGGAGCGGCGGAGCGACGCTCCCGCGCACACCCCTCAAGGGTCGCACATCTGCCGGGCGGCGACCGTGAGATCCGCCCCACGACACGACGATGCCCCGAGGAGAGAATCCTCGGGGCATCGGTGGAGACGCGTCAGTTGTCGCGCTTCTCCTTGATCTTGGCCTTCTTGCCGCGCAGCTCGCGCAGGTAGTAGAGCTTCGCACGACGGACGTCACCGCGAGTGACGACCTCGATGTGGTCGATCGACGGGCTGTGGACCGGGAAGGTGCGCTCGACACCGACCTGGAAGCTGATCTTGCGGACCGTGAAGGTCTCGCGCACGCCGTCGCCCGAGCGGCCGATGACGACGCCCTGGAAGACCTGCACGCGGGAGCGGTTGCCTTCGGTGATGTTCACGTGCACCTTGACGGTGTCACCGGGAGCGAAGGCGGGAATGTCGGAGCGGAGCGAAGCCGCATCGACGGAGTCGAGGATCTGCATGATCGTCACTTCCTGCGACCGCCACAGGTCGATCGCGAGAGTCAGAGGTTGATGGGTGTTCGTGCCCTCGGCGCCCGGAATCGGCGCCGTGCTCCCCTGAGGCAGAGCCTGGTGAGGGCACAAACATCTATTCTGCCACGGAGTGCAACCGTGACCAAAACGGCTACACCGCCGGAGGTCTGCGCGTCTCCTCGACGACGATCACGCCCGCGTCGGACTCGGGCGCAGGCGTCGAGCGTCCTGTCAGGCGTGCATCGTATCCGTCGAATCGGGCGAAGACCGCACTCGGCCGCGCCTCGCGCCAGAGCTGCCACAGCGACGTCCACAGTGCCGCACCTCCGACCGCGACGGTCACCGCGAGGACCGGCCACCACCAGCCGCTGTCGAAGACCCCGAGCGCCACGATCAGTGCGTGCCACGAACCGATGACGGCGGCGTCGGTGCCCGATACGGCGCGATCAGCACGAACGGTGCCGCGAGCCCGCACGAGCAGCGTCAGAACGAGCTGCCCGACGAAGACGAGGGGAGCGGAGACGAGCACCCAGAGGAGGGCCCACGGGCTCGCGCCGAACACGATCCATCCGACGAACAGCCACAGCGGCAGCACGAACGCCGCCGGAACCAGCCATCGGAAGAACGCTTGACGCAGCCACATGCCTCGATGCTACGCCCGTCCGTCAGAATGGAAGCTGACGAAAGGATGCCGATGATCGAGCTGCGTACCCCTGCCGAGATCGAGCAGATGCGCCCCGCCGGCCGGTTCGTGGCCGAAGTGCTGGCGACGCTGCGCGAAGACACGAAGGTCGGGACCAACCTGCTGACGATCGATCGACGCGCGCACGACCTGATCCGCAAGGCGGGCGCGGAGTCGTGCTACATCGACTATCACCCCTCGTTCGGGGCGAGTCCTTTCGGCAAGGTGATCTGCACGTCGATCAACGACGCCGTCCTGCACGGTCTCCCCCACGACTACGCTCTGCGCGACGGCGACCTCGTCTCGCTCGACTTCGCGGTGTCGGTGGACGGGTGGGTCGCCGACTCCGCGGTGTCGTTCGTGGTGGGGACGCCCCGCGACGAAGACCTCGCCCTCATCGACACGACCGAGCGCGCCCTGCAGGCCGCCATCGATGCGGCCATCATCGGCAATCGGATCGGCGATATCTCCCACTCGATCGCGCAGATCGCCCATGCCGACGGCTACGACATCAACACCGACTTCGGCGGCCACGGCGTCGGCCGCATCATGCACGGCGATCCTCACGTGCCGAACGACGGGAAGCCCGGACGCGGCTACCCGCTCCGGGCAGGGCTCGTCGTCGCCCTCGAGCCGTGGTTCCTGCAGACGACCGACGAGCTCGTGACAGATCCGGACGGCTGGACACTCCGCAGCGCCGACGGGTCGCGCGGCGCGCACTCCGAGCACACCATCGCGATCACGGCCGACGGACCGCTCGTTCTCACCGACCGCTCGTTCCTCGGGGTGGATTGACGCCGTGCGGCTCGACCCGTACCTGTCGGCACGGCTGCGCACACATCGCGCGTACCTGCTGCGTCAGGCTCTCCGGAGACTGACGGGGTCGCTCGCCCGCATGCGAGGATACTTCCGACTCCACCCCGCCTCCGCCGAAGCTCCTCTCGCAGCTGGGCCCTCGACGGCGGCGTCCGCGTTCTCCGTACCGCCCGACACGGCGTCGGGCCCGAGCAAGGCGCGCGCCCGGCACCGTCGCGCCGCACGGGCCTGGGACCGTGACGAGCTGAAGAACGCGGGGACACCGGGGCCGGATCTTCCCATCGAGGAGCACTTCGTGCCGGTCGACGGATACCCGGACGTTCGGGTCCGGGTCTACCGGCCCTCGGCCGACGGCCGCAGCCGCCCCGGGGTCCTGCACTTCTTCGGCGGCGGTTTCCGCATCGGCGGCATCGACTACCCGACGACTGACGCGGCCTGTCGGCGCCGTGCTGCCGAGGCGGATGTGGTCGTCGTCGCCGTCGACTACGCGCTCGCTCCCGAACATCGCTACCCCACGCAGGTGGAGCAAGGACACGCAGCGCTCGAATGGCTCGCGCGTTCGGGTGCGGAGCTGGGCGTCGACGTCACCCGCATCGCCCTCTCCGGCACGTCCGCAGGCGGCGGCATCGCGGCGGCGGTCGCACTCATGAACCGCGACCGCCGTGCCCACGCCGTGCGGCTGCAGGTGCTGGAAGTGCCCGTGACCGATCTCACCGGGCGTCATATCGACTTCGTTCCCACCTGGCGCATGGGTGTCCCGGCACTGCTCGTGCTCCGGGAGCTCCGCTCCATCGCGCGCACCTACCTGGGCGACACCTCGCGGGCGCGAGAACCTTACGCGTCGCCGCTGCGCGCCGCCGATCACGCCGGACTCCCGCCGACGCTCATCGTCACCGCCGAGTACGACAATCTGCGCCGCGACGGTGCGGCGTACGGTCAGGCGCTACGGCGTGCCGGCGTCGAGGCCACGGTCGTGCGCTACCTGGGCGTCGGTCATGACACGCCCATCTACACAGGCGTCCTGCCGGCGTCGCGCACGTGGCACGAACAGATCGTCACGGCCCTGCGCGGCCTGCACGACTGAGTCGGGTCAGTCCGCGAGAAGGTCGGGGCGTCTCTCGCGCGTGCGCTCGCGCTGCTGCTGTCGACGCCACTCGGCGACCTTGCCGTGATGCCCGCTCAGCAGCACGTCGGGAACGGCGTAGCCGCGCCACGACGCGGGCTTCGTGTACGACGGGTACTCGAGCAGCCCGTCCTCGTGCGACTCCTCGACGAGACTCTCCGGATTGCCCACCACGCCCGGGATGAGACGACCGACGGCCTCGATGATCGCCATGGCCGCGACCTCGCCGCCGTTGAGCACGTAGTCACCGAGGCTCACGAGCCGCACATCGCCCCGCGTCGCCGCGTAGGAGAAGACGCGCTCGTCGATGCCCTCGTATCGGCCGCAGGCGAACGCGAGGTGGGACCGTTCGGAGAACTCGCGCGCCACGGCCTGAGTGAACCGCTCGCCCGCCGGCGACGGGAAGATGAATGTGGGCCGGCCGGAGGCCGAATCGGCGATCGCGTCGATCGCCTCGCCCCACGGCTCGGGCTTCATGACCATCCCCGCGCCGCCGCCGTAGGGCGTGTCGTCAACCGTACGATGACGGTCGTGAGTGAAGTCGCGAAGGTCGTGCACCCGGACGTCGAGGATGCCCGACGTGCGGGCCTTTCCCAGCAGCGAGACGTCGAGGACATCGAAGAACTGGGGGAAGATCGAGACGACGTCAATGCGCACGTCAGTCCTTGGAAGATTCGTCCTCGGGGCCGCCGTCGGCCGAGAGGTCGTCGGGCTCGTCGTCGCCTGGCAGCTCTTCGAACAGGCCTGCCGGAGGCGTGACGACGACATGCCCGCCGGCGATGTCCACCTCGGGCACGATGGCCGCGACGAACGGCACGAGAACCTCGCGGTCGGTCTCGCCCGCCGCCCTGACGATCAGGAGGTCCTGCGCGGGCAGGTGGTCGACGCGGACGACGCGCCCGACGACCGCATCGTCGCGGACCACATCGAGCCCGACAAGCTGGTGGTCGTACCAGGCGTCCTCTTCAGCGCCGTCTGCGACATCCTGGTCGATCCAAAGGATCGCCCGAACGATGGACTCCGCGGCGCTGCGATCGTCGATGCCCTCGAGGAAGACGACGGGGTGCGAGTTCATCCACCGGAACTCGCGAACGGTCACGGTCTTGCCGTGCCAGGGAGAGGCTTCGGGCACCTGCAAGGTGAACACCGCGCCCGGGACGAACCGGCCGTCCGGATCGTCGGTGTAGAGCTCGAGCTTGAGCGCGCCCTTGAGTCCGTGCGCCTTCACGAGACGGCCGACGCGCAACTGCGTGCGCGCGGCTCCAGAGGCCGCCATGTCAGTCGTCCGCGACGTCGACGCGAACGCGCTTGCCGTCGGCCAGCGCCGCAATGAGCGTGCGCAGTGCCTTGGCCGTGCGTCCGCCGCGCCCGATCACCCGTCCGCGGTCGTCGGGGTGCACGCGCACCTCGAGCACGTCGCCCCGGGGCGACGTCGCGGAACGGACGGTGACGTCGTCGGGGTGATCGACGATCCCCTTGACGACGTGTTCGAGCGCGGCGGCCAGCACAGTCTTACTCGGCCTCGGTGGTCTCGGCCTCGGGGGCCTCGACTTCGGCGGCCGGCTCTTCGGCCTTCTTCTCGACCTTGGGCTTGATGACCGACTTCTTCGCCGCGTCGACGACGAAGTCGCCCTTGGCCTCGGCGGTCTTCACGGTCGACACCGCGTTGGCGTCGCCCTTGAACTTGCCCCAGTCGCCCGTGAGCTTGAGCAGCGCGGTGACCTGCTCGGTGGGCTGAGCGCCGACCGACAGCCAGTACTGGGCGCGCTCCGAGTCGACCTCGATGAACGAGGGCTCCTCAGTGGGGTGGTACTTGCCGATCTCTTCGATGACACGACCATCGCGCTTGGTGCGCGAGTCGGCCACGACGATGCGGTAGTACGGCGCACGGATCTTGCCGAGACGCTTCAGACGGATCTTGACAGCCACGATTCTCCTGAATGGTGTTTGGAAGTGATGAACGTCGCCTGGAGAGTGGGGTGCACACCCGGCGGAAGCTCTGAGGGCGGGCCGGCCGCCGGATAGAGGGTCGGGCGACGGGTCCAACCGTCTATTTTGCCAGATCGTGACGGTTGCCGCGAACCGACGGCCGTGGGCGTGTCAGACTGAGCGCATGACGGTGCCGTTCGCGACATCCGCCCGCTCGTCGGTGGGTCTGGAGTGGGAGCTCATGCTGGCCGACCCGGAGACCGGCGACCTCGTGCCGCGCGCGCCGGAACTGATTCCGGAGTTGGAGGAGAGCACGGCGCACGAGCGGTTCACGGTGACGGGCGAACTCCTCACGAACACCATCGAGGTCACCAGCGGCGTGGGCGGCACGGTGGCCGCAGCCGTCGACGATGTCGCCGACGCCATCGCGCAGGTGCGCACCCTCACCACACCGCGCGGCATCGAGCTGCTGTGCGCGGGCAGCCACCCGTTCGCCCAGTGGTTCGACCAGCGGGTCACCGACAAGACGCGCTATCACACCCTCATCGACCGCACCCAGTGGTGGGGGCGCAACATGATGATCTGGGGCATTCACATCCATGTCGGCGTCGACGACGTCACGAAGGTGTTCCCGATCATCAACGCCCTCGCGGTCTATCTCCCCCACCTGCAGGCCCTTTCGGCCTCGAGTCCGTTCTGGGCCGGGGAGCGCACCGGGTACGCGTCGAACCGCGCCCTCGTGTTCCAGCAGCTCCCGACCGCAGGACTCCCCTGGCCGCTCACCTCCTGGGCGGAGTTCGAGGGGTACATCCGCGACATGGTGGGCACCGGTGTGATCGATGACGCCACCGAGGTGCGCTGGGACATCCGTCCGGCGCCGCGGTGGGGCACGATCGAGATCCGGGCGTGCGACGGGATGTCGACGCTGCCCGAGCTCGCCGCCGTCGCCGCGCTCGCTCAGGTGCTCGTCGAGCACTTCTCGCGCGAACTCGACGAAGGGCGCCCCCTCTCGACCATCCCGCCCTGGTTCGTGCGCGAGAACAAATGGCGGGCTGCTCGCTACGGGCTCGACGCAGAGGTCATCGTCGACAGCGCGGGCACACAGCGCCCGGTCGTGGAGCATCTCCGCGAGACCATCGCAGCCCTCACGCCGATCGCCGAGCACCTGCATTGCGCCGGAGAGCTGCAAGGTCTCGAGACGATCGTGACCGAGGGCGCCAGCTACGCACGACAGCTTCGGGTGGCGGAGGCCGCCGACGGCGATCTGCGCGAAGTCGTGCAGCATCTCATCCGCGAGTTCCGCGCCGGACCGACGCTCCGCGAGCACCTGGCGAACCTGCCCCACTGAGCGGAGATCGCGCTGACAGTCGGCAGGCACCCGGTGTGGTCAGCTCTTGCCGAACAGCTTCTGGATCTCGGCGAGGTCGGCCTCGCTGGGCTGCGCGGGAGCTCCCAGCCCGAACCCGGAGCCCGTGGGCGCCTGGGCGACGATGCCGGCGTTCTCGGCCGCGCGCTTGGCGGGGTTTCCCGAGCGCGATCCGCCGCCCTTCTTCTGCTTGTTCCCCCGCTTGCTGGATGCGCCGGGCTTGCCACCCATCGGTCCCATGCCAGGAATGCTGGGAACGCCGCCGCGCGCGACGGTCTTCATCATCTTCGCGGCCTGTTCGAAGCGCTGCACGAGCTGGTTGACGTCGGTGACCGTCATCCCAGATCCGCGAGCGATGCGAAGGCGCCGCGAACCGTTCAGCACCTTCGGGTTGCGGCGCTCCCCCGGCGTCATCGACCGGATGATGGCTTCGGTGCGGTCGATCTCGCGCTCGTCGAAGTTCTCGAGCTGCTGCTTCATGTTGCCGGCTCCCGGCAGCATGCCCAGCATCTTCTTCATCGAGCCCATCTTCTTGATCTGCTGCATCTGATCGAGGAAGTCCTCGAGCGTGAACTGCTCGGATGCGAGCTTCTCGGCGACCTTGCGCGCCTCCTCCTCGTCGAACGCGGCCTGCGCCTGCTCGATGAGCGTGAGGATGTCGCCGAGGTCGAGGATGCGGCTGGCCATGCGGTCGGGGTGGAACGCCTCGAGGTCGTCGAGTCCTTCTCCCGTCGACGCGAAGATGATCGGGCGGCCCGTCACCGATGCGACAGAGAGCGCCGCACCACCGCGAGCGTCGCCATCGAGCTTCGACAGCACGACACCCGTGAAGTCGACGCCGTCCTGGAACGCCTTCGCTGTGTTGACGGCATCCTGACCGATCATGGCGTCGATGACGAAGAGCACCTCGTCGGGGTCCACGGCGCGGCGGATGTCCGCGGCCTGCTTCATGAGCTCGGCGTCGACGCCGAGGCGTCCGGCGGTGTCGATGATCACGACGTCGTGCTGCTGGCGGCGAGCGTGCTCGACGCCGTCGCGGGCGACCTTCACGGGGTCTCCGACCCCGTTGCCCGGCTCGGGGGCGAAGATCGCGGCTCCGGCGCGCTGAGCGACGACCTGCAGCTGGTTGACGGCATTCGGACGCTGGAGGTCGGCGGCGACCAGCATCGGGGTGTGGCCGTCCTTCTCGAGCTGCTTCGCGAGCTTTCCGGCGAAGGTGGTCTTTCCCGATCCCTGCAGGCCGGCGAGCATGATGACTGTGGGCGGGTTCTTCGCGAACTGCAGTCGACGCTGCTCACCGCCGAGGATCGCGACGAGCTCCTCGTTGACGATCTGGACCACCTGCTGCGCGGGGTTGAGCGCCTTGTTCACCTCGTCGCCGAGGGCGCGCTCGCGCACCTTGGCGGTGAAGTCTTTGACGACAGTGAGTGCGACGTCGGCGTCGAGAAGCGCGCGCCGGATCTCGCGGACGGTGCCGTCGACGTCGGCGGGCGTGAGCTTGCCCTTGGTGCGCAGATTGCGGAAGGTCTCGGTGAGCCTGTCGGAGAGTGTGCCGAATGTCGCCATGATGCCCCTGATTCTACGGGAGCCGCCGTCGTCCGGGCGGCACGCGCGACGTGGCGCCCGGAGTCCGGCTCAGGAGCCGGCAGGCCGGTCGAGTTCTTGGAACAGCGTCACTTGCACGCCAGCAGGGGCGCGGAGGCGTGCATTGACCGACCGCCACGGCGTCTCGCGGGCCGACGCCTCCATCCGGGCCCCGGCGCCGACCGCCCGGTCGCTGGCCGCGACGGTGTCGGCGACTTCGAACGCGAGGCGGATCGGCTCGCTGGGAGCATCGCCGTCGGTCTCGACCGCGTCGATCAGCGCCACCTGCGCCGGATTGGACAGCTCGAGAGTAGCGCGTCCGGCCCCGAGGATCGCGACGCGTGCGCCATCGTCTCCCTGATACGACTCCTGCTCGGGCATGCCGAGGACGTCACGATAGAAGGCGAGCGCCGAGTCGAAGTCGTCTGCCCGCACCACTGCTCTCAACTGGCGGACCGCCGTGGGAAGCGTCGGTGCGGCGGCGTCGAGCGCGCCGGCGAGCAGCTCGTCGAGAGGGGTCACTCCCGCCCCCTGATGTGCCCACGCCTCGATGGCCGCAAGCACCGCACCCCCATGCGCGGCCCCGCCCACCTCCGACGCCAGCACGCCCGCACCGGTCGCGCGGAGCGAGCGGGCGACCGCGCGCGCGAGCCGCGCGCGGCGCCCTGCGGCTTCGCGCTCGAGCTCGTCGTCGAGACCCATGGCTTCGGCGTTGACCAGCGCGAGGGCGAGGCTGTCCGGAGCGAAGTCGTCGCCGATCGCGAGGAGCGCCGAGCGCACTGCTGCGCCGTCGGCGAGGTCCGCCTCGGCGCCGGCGATCCGCTCGTCGAGACCCGCCCAGAGGATGTCGGCCTTGGAGGCGAAGTAGTTGAAGAAGCTCGATCGGCTCACGCCGGCGCGACCCGCGATGTCCGCCACCGTGGTGCTTTCATAGCCGCGCTCCAGGAAGAGTTCGCATGCGGCCTCGGCGAGGGTCTCACGCGATGATGATCTCGGTCGCCCGCTGCTCATGACGCCAGCCTACTGAGCGTGCCGTCTGGCGACGCCTGCGTTATTGTTGGACGCGGTGCAAGAACACACCCGCGATTCCGAGGAGCGCAATGATCGACATCCAGACCATCGGCCTCGCCCCGACCCTCGTGCCCTATGCGGAAGCGTGGGCGCTGCAACGGCGTATCCACCGTGAAGTGGTCGACGGCGCACGCGGCGACACGCTCCTTCTCTTGGAACATGAGCCGGTCTTCACCGCGGGAGCGCGCACCGCCCGCCATGAGCGGCCGACCGACGGGACGCCTGTCGTCGACGTGGACCGCGGCGGAAAGATCACATGGCACGGGCCGGGACAGCTCGTCGGCTATCCGATCGTCGCCCTCGCGGAACCGGTCGACGTGGTGGCGCACGTGCGCCGCCTCGAGGGGCTCCTCATCCGCGTCCTCAGCGGTTTCGGCGTCGAGGGCTACCGCGTAGAGGGCAGAAGCGGCGTGTGGGTGCGCCGGCCGCTGTCGGAGGACAAGATCGCCGCCATCGGCGTCCGCGTGCAGCGCGGCGTCACGATGCACGGCTTCGCGCTCAACTGCGACAACTCGCTGCTGCCGTTCAGCCAGATCGTGCCGTGCGGCATCTCCGACGCGGGGGTCACGACCCTCAGCGAGGCGGCCGGTTCGAGCATCTCCCCCGCCGACGTGCACGACGCCGTGGCATCCGCCTTCCAGGCCGAGTACGCAGCGGAGGTGGCCGCATGAGCTGCGCAACGCCTCACTCGTCGACCGGTGAGAACGCATCGGCGCCGAGCACAGTCCAGGGCACAGTCCAGGGCACAGCCCAGGGCACGGCGCCGGGTGGACGCAAGCTGCTGCGGCTCGAGGTGCGCAACGCGCAGACACCCATCGAGCGAAAGCCGGAGTGGATCCGCACGAAGGCGCGCATGGGTCCGGAGTACCAGGCCCTCCAGTCACTCGTGAAGAGCGAGCAGCTGCACACCGTCTGTCAAGAGGCAGGCTGCCCGAACATCTACGAGTGCTGGGAGGACCGGGAAGCGACGTTCCTCATCGGAGGCTCCCAATGCACGCGGCGATGCGACTTCTGCCAGATCGACACGGGCAAGCCCGCCGCGTACGACATCGATGAGCCCCGACGGGTCGCGGAGAGCGTGCAGCGGATGCAGCTGCGCTATGCGACCGTCACCTGTGTCGCACGCGACGACCTGCCCGACGGGGGCGCATGGCTGAACGCCGAGACCGTGCGGCAGATCCACGCACAGAACCCGGGGACGGGTGTCGAACTGCTCGCGACCGACTTCAACGGCGACCCGGCTCTGCTGTCCGAGGTGTTCGATGCGCGGCCCGAAGTGTTCGCTCACAACGTCGAGACCGTGCCGCGCATCTTCAAGCGGATTCGCCCCGCGTTCCGCTACGAGCGATCCCTCGACGTGCTCACCCAGGCGCGCAGCGCAGGGCTCATCACCAAGTCCAACCTCATCCTGGGGATGGGCGAGGAACCCGAAGAAGTCGTGCAGGCCCTTCATGATCTCCACGACGCGGGCACCGACATCGTGACGATCACGCAGTATCTGCGCCCGAGCCCGCGGCATCTGCCGGTCTCGCGGTGGGTCACACCGCAGGAGTTCGTGGGGTTCAAGGAGGAGGCGGAACGCATCGGCTTCCTCGGCGTCCTCGCCGGACCGCTCGTGCGTTCGTCGTACCGAGCGGGCCGCCTGTGGGCTCAGTCCATGACCTCGAAGGGGCTGCCGATTCCCGAGCACCTGAAGCACCTCGACACGGCGGGCGAGTTCGCGCAGGCCGTGTGAGCGCCGGCCGTCCGGTCCGTGATGTTCCGGGCGGCCTCAGTCGGCGCTCGTGACCGACTGGACCGTGCCGTCGCTCGTCAGATTGACCAGCAGCACCTCGTCCATGGCGTCGCGATCAAGCGCGTACTCGAGCACCGCGAACGGATCACTCCCCCCGTGTTCGTCGGCGAGGATCGTCATGCTCACGAGCTGCAGCGACCGGATGACGTCGACATGCACGTCGCCGGAGATGTCGACGAGGAAATCCTCCAGAGACTCCCCCATCTGCTCCTGCTGCTGGAGGATGTACTCGGTCACCTCACTCGTGCGGTCGTCGAGCTCGGACACCATCGCGTTGCGGGCGCGGAGATCGATGTCCTCGATCGCGGAGATCATCGCGGCGGCGACGTCGAGGGCCGCCGCGGAGACATCGTCCTGGTCGGGCGCGGTCAGGTCGACGGTGACCTGCTGGTCGCCGAAGTCGATGACCTCGCTCCAGAAGATCGATCCGTCCGGCCCGGACTCCAGAAGTCCGAAGTAGTCGTGCTCGATCGCCATGCTCCTATGCAACCACCCTCACGCCCACGACGCGACCGTCTCGGTCAACATGTCGCGCGCGAAACCGCTCAGTCGACCAGGGCTGCCGCGAAGACGTGGGGCGTGAAGCCCGTCAGGTCGCCGATGCCCTCGCCCTGGCCGAGGAGCTTGACGGGAATGCCCGTGCGCTCCTGAACCGCCAGGACGAAGCCCCCCTTGGCGGAGCCGTCGAGCTTGGTCAGCACGAGGCCGGTCACTCCGGCATGCTCCAGGAATGCCTGCGCCTGCAGCACGCCGTTCTGTCCCGTGGTCGCATCGAGCACGAGGAGCACCTCGCTGATCGGGGCGAGCTTCTCGACGACGCGCCGAATCTTGCCGAGCTCGTCCATCAGACCGCCCTTGGTGTGAAGCCGTCCGGCGGTGTCGACGATGACGATCTCGGTGCCCGTGCGGACCGCGTGATCAATGGTCTGGTAGGCGACCGAGGCCGGGTCCTGCCCCTCCTGCTGCGGGCGAACGATCGTCGCTCCGCCCCTCTCGGCCCAGGTTGCCAGCTGGTCGACCGCGGCCGCACGGAAGGTGTCGGCGGCGCCCACGACGACGCTGCGGCCGAAACGCTGGAGGTACGCGGCGAACTTGCCGATCGTCGTCGTCTTGCCGACGCCGTTGACGCCGACGACGAGGACGACGGCAGGGCGCTCCGTCAACCGCAGCGTCGGGTCGAACTTCGCAAAGTGCTCCTCGAGCGTCTCCTTCAGCATGCGCTGAAGGTCTTTCGGGTCGGTCGTGCGGTAGCGCTCGACCTTTTCGCGAAGCTCGTCCACGAGCCGTTCGGTGATGTCGGGACCGAAGTCGGCGGTCAGCAGCGCCGTCTCGAGTTCTTCCCAGGTCGTCTCATCGATCGTGGGCTTGACGAACATGCCGCGCAGGGCGCGACCGAGTGACCAGGAGAACTCCGCCATGGCTCCAGCCTAGGAGGTCGGTCACACCGCCGCGCGCTCGCGCACGCGCTGACCCACGACAGCCGACACGCCGTCCTGCCTCATCGACACGCCGTAGAGCGCATCGGCGATCTCCATCGTCCGTTTCTGATGCGTGATCACGATCAGCTGGCTCGACGCGCGCAACTGTTCGAAGACGCCGAGCAGACGGCCGAGGTTGGCGTCGTCGAGCGCGGCCTCCACCTCGTCGAGGATGTAGAACGGGCTCGGACGCGCCTTGAAGATCGCCGTCAGCAGCGCCACGGCCGCGAGCGAGCGCTCCCCTCCCGAGAGCAACGACAGTCGCTCGATCTTCTTGCCCACCGGGCGCACCGACACTTCGATTCCCGTCGTCAGCGGGTTGTCGGGATCGGTGAGGGTGATGCTGCCGGAGCCTCCCGGGAACAGGATCGGGAACACCTCCCCGAAGGCCGTCTTGGTGTCTTCGAACGCGGCCAGGAAGATCGTCTGCATCCGCTCGTCGAGCTCTTCGATGATCGTGAGCAGATCGGCGCGGGTCTGTGTCAGGTCGGCGAGCTGCTCGGTGAGGAAGGCATGACGCTGCTCGAGCGCGGAGAACTCCTCGAGGGCGAGCGGGTTGACCCGCCCGAGTTGCATCAGCTTGCGCTCCGCGTTCTGGAGACGTATGCGCTGCTCGGCACGGTCAAAGGGCGCGGGTTCCGCGTCGCCGTCCGAATCTCGGGGTATGGGCTGATCCGGGCCGTATTCCGCAACGAGTATGTCTTCGCTCAGGCTGAGCTCGCTCCCGACCCGCTCGACGAGCGACGTCACATGCAGACGCTTCTCATGCATCTGCAGCTCCAGGCCGTGGACGCTCTCGGTGAGGCCTGCCAGTCGCTCGCGGACGCCGGTCTCCTGAGCGCGCAGTTCCGCCAGCTCGGCCGTCACCGCGCTGCGCGACTGCTCGGCGAGCTGCAGCTCGACCCGCGCCTGCGACACCGAACGGTCGACCGAATCGAGCAGCGGGGGAAGCTGCTCGGCGACCTCGACCGCCAGTTCGCGCTGCGCACGCCGGATGACGGCGCGGCGCGCTGCTTCCTCGGCCGCCGCACGTTCGCGTTCCCGTTGACGTTCGAGCTGGACGACCCGGGACTCGGCCGCCCTGACCCGCTCCTTGAGGGTCTCTACGTCGAGACGCGCCCGCATCTCGGCGTCGCGCGCCTGCTCGAGTTCCGCCAGCATCCCCTCGCGTGCGGACGCGTCGAGGATGGGGCGGGGTGCTTCCTGTGCCTTCGTCAGCGCCTCGTCGGCCGCACGAGCCACCGACTCCGCTTCGACGACGGCGGCCTGCGCCTGTCGCACGCCCGATTCGAGACGTTCGCACTCGGCGATCGCTGCCTCATGCCGCACGGTGGCGCGGTTCACCTGCTCGGTGTGGGCGGCCAAAGCGGCGTCGTGATCCCGGAGAGCCTGCAGGGAGTCCTTGGTCCGGCGTCGAGCCGCGTCCCACTCCTGCTGGGCATCGGCGAGGGCCTCGCGCAGCGAGTCTGCGACCACGAGGATCTCGCTCAGCCGCTCGGCGGCCGCGTCGCGTTCCGCGGCCAGTTCCAGCCGTGACCGTCCGGAGCCCGACCCCGCGCGCACCGTGTGGACGGTGACGACCTCGCCGGCGCGGGTCACCAGGACGCTCCTCGCGCCTCCGGCGAACACCGCCGTCGCGGCCTCGTGTGCGGCGGCGAGATCGTCGACGATGAGGACGGTGGCGAGCACTCCGCGCACTCCGTCGGGAGCCGCGACGACGTCGAGTGCAGAGCACCGCGCCCGCCGGTGCCTCGGCGACGCCGTCCGTCGACCGCGGGGTCGCGATCACGATGTCGACCGAACCGAAGTCGGCGTCCGCCGCCGTGCGAGCGAGCTCCATGGCCGCTTCGGCGTCGTCGACCAGCACGCCTTCGGCGAGCGACCCGAGTGCCGCGGCGATCGCGGCCTCGTAGCCCGGCGTCACGCGCACGGCATCGCCCACGAGGCCACGAATGCCGGTGCCGCCGCGTTCGATGAGCGCGGCAGCAGCGTTGCGCACATCGAGCGCTCGCCCCAGAGCGGCGGTCTGAGCGGTCAGCGACTCGACTTCACGCTCCGCTGTGTGCAACCGCTCACGCAGAGCGGCGACGCGGTTCTCGGCATCGGTGGCGTCGCGCTGCGCACGCTCATACGCTGCGGCGTGCTCCGCCGAAGAGCCTTCCGGCACGAGAGTCGGGTCGACGCCGGCGAGCACCTCCTCGGCATCGGCGCGGCGTTGCAGGGCAGCGTCCCACGCGCGCTGCTGCCGTTCGACCGCTCCACGAAGCGCCTCCAGCCGGGACGCTGCTGCCTCCGCCGTACCGCGGAGCGCCGTCAGGCGCATATCGTGCTCCGACACGAGCGCGCTCTGAGCGGCGATGTCGGCGTCGAGCGCGTCGAGCTCTGCGCGGGCACGGATAACGTCGCGCGACGCGGCGGCTGCGGCATCCTGGGCGTCGCCGAGACCTGAGCCGATGTCATCGATCTCGGCGCGCGCCTCATCGATGCTCGCCTGGCTCACCGTGGCGACATCGAGCGCGAGCTGACCGTCGTCCTCCAGCAGCGCGCGGCGCTGACCTGCCAACGAGTACAGACCCCGAAGGCGCTCCTGTACCTGTTCGAGCGCGAAGGTCGTGGCGCGTGCGCGATCGACCGCCTCGGAGCGCTGCTGCTGTTCGAGCCTGTCGATGCGGAGCTTCAGCTGTTCGGCCTCGTCCTGCAGCACGAGTCGCTGGGCGTGGCGCTCTTGCTCGGTGCGCGCATGGTCGGCCAGCTGGGTGCGCAGGGCCACGAGCTCGTCGGCGTAGAGTCGCGCCTTCGCATCCCGGACGACCGCCGCGATCGTTGCTGCCTCGCGGGCGATCTCCGCCTGCTTCCCGAGCGGCTTCAGCTGACGGCGCAGCTCACCGGCCAGATCGCTGAGACGTGTGAGATTCGCCTCCATCGCGTCGAGCTTTCGGAGGGTCTTCTCCTTGCGGCGGCGGTGCTTGAGGATTCCGGCGGCCTCCTCGATGAAGCCGCGGCGGTCTTCGGGGCTCGCCTGAAGCACGGTGTCCAGACGGCCTTGACCGACGATCACGTGCATCTCGCGCCCGAGGCCGGAGTCGCTGAGCAGTTCCTGCACGTCGAGGAGGCGGCACGTCTCGCCGTTGATCGCGTACTCGCTCGTACCGTTGCGGAACAGCGTGCGGCTGATCGTGACCTCGGTGTACGCGATCGGGAGGGCGCCGTCGCTGTTGTCGATCGTGAGCTGCACTTCGGCGCGACCGAGCGGGCCACGAGTGGCGGTGCCGGCGAAGATGACGTCCTCCATCTTGCCGCCGCGGAGGGTCTTCACCCCCTGCTCCCCCATCACCCACGCAAGCGCGTCGACGACGTTCGACTTGCCGGATCCGTTCGGCCCCACGATGCAGGTGACCCCGGGTTCGAGGGCGAACGTGGTCGGCTGGGCGAACGACTTGAATCCTTTGAGCGTCACGCTCTTCAGGTGCATGGGCGTCGTCCTCCGTCGAAGTCTTCGGTACACGTTACCGGCACGCCGGGTTGACGCACGGGACGGGCACGCGCTATCGTCAACCTTCGCGTCTGAAGTCGAGAAAGGAGGTCCCGAAATGATGCACATGAACACCACCGGAGGAGTTGCTCCTCGTCTGGCGTGCGCCGGGACCGTCTCCTTCGGCGCCGCCGGGAACGCCCCCACGCTCACGTTCAGCTGATCCCCTCAGGCGACCGGTCGGCCCACTCACGGGCTTGATGACCGTCGGCTGACCAAGGTCGATCACGACCTCGCCCGCTGCTGGCACGGCCGGGCTCACCAGTCCGGCATGCCGCGTTCGCGGCACCCGCCCCGAGGACTCCCGTCCGTCGCTGTCGCACCGACGGATGTCCGAGGTCGGCGGGACCATGAAAGGGCTCTGAAATGTCCACAACGCATCAGCCGCGTCCGCGAACCGGAGGCATCGTGATCGTCCGCTCAGAACTTCGTGCTGCGGCACATCCCTCGTCGCGAGATCGCGACAACTCCCACCTCTCTGGAAAGAACACCATGAACACTCTCACCGCGCCGCAGCGCTCGGATCGTCGCGACGTCGACGTCGCCGACACGCTGCAACACCTGCCGCTGAGCGATCGTGCACCGCGCACGTCGCTCCCCGACCGCCTCGCACTTCGCGTCGCACTCGCGCTTCTCCTGTGGAGCACGCGTCCGTCGGCGCCGTCTTCGGTCGACAGCCGTCGCGCCGCCCGCGAACGCGAGCAGCGCGAGCACCAGTGGCGGCTGAACCATCACCGCCTTCCCCTTCTCTAGATCGGGAGCCGGCGCATGCCGCCGGCCCCGGTCCCCTCCCTTCAAGGACACACATCATGAGCACCGACACCGGACTGGCCCTCGAATTCCGCACCATCGCCATCCCGCCCGATGCAGACCACGCCGACGCCGCTGACTTCGTCGAGATGACGCGGGTGCGCAACCTCATCTACGCCGAGATCGACGGCAACGACGACAACGCTCTCACCGCGGCGGAACTGCTGCCGCACTATCAACCTGATCCCGACGAGACGCGGCTCCTGTGGGGCGTGTTCATCGAGGGCGAGTTGGTCGGTCGCGTCGGCGTCGACATCCCGCACGAAGACGGCTCTCGCAACGCCTTCTGGCTGATCGAACTGCTGCGTTCGCACCATGGGCGCGGCATCGGACGCCAGGCCTACACCCTCGTGGAGAAGGCCGCCCGCGAGCACGGTCGCACCGTCCTGCAGTCGTGGGCGCAGCACGGAGAGGCGCCCGGTCCGCGGCTCTCCGCGCCGACGGGCTTCGGGACGATTCCCGAAGACCGAGCCGCCCGGTTCTACCTCGCCAACGGCTATCGCCTGGAGCAGATCGAACGCCGCAGCGACCTCGACGTCACGGCCAGCGCGTCGACCATCGACGCGCTGCTGGCGGAGGCTCAGGCTGCGGCCGAGGGCTACCGCGTCGTGCAGTGGACTGCGCCCACGCCGCCGGAGCACCGCGACGGCTACGCCTGGATGAAGTCACGGATGTCGACCGACGCGCCCGCCGCCGGCCTCGAGTTCGACGAGGAGGCCTGGGACGCCGAGCGCGTCGCACGCCACGACCGCCGGTGGATCGAAGCCGGGATGACGGCGCAGGTCACCGTGGCTCAGCACATCGCCTCGGGCGACCTCGTCGCCTTCAACGAGCTCGTCATCGGCACCGACCGCACCCGACCCACGCACCAGGAGGACACCCTCGTGCTGAAGGAGCACCGCGGACACAAGCTCGGACAGCTCGTCAAGTGCGCTGCGCTGGTGTCGTGGCGCGACGTGGCACCCGAGTCGCCGAAGGTGATCACGTACAACGCCGAGGAGAACCGCCCCATGCTCGACATCAACGAGGCCATCGGCTTCCGTCCCGTCGCCTACGAAGGCGCCTGGAAGAAGGTGCTCGACTGAGCTGTACGAACGGCCGCATCGGGACCCGGTTCCCGGTGCGGCCTCGTCGCTCATGGAGTCCGAAGCTCGCGGACAGGATCGCGACTGCTCGCCAGAACAGCGGGAAGCACGGCGGAGATCACCGCCGTCGCCACGCTGACCGTCGATCGCGAATTCACGGCTTGGTTCGCATTCCACACGTAGGTGCGCCATCCGCAGTGGTGGTGTCGGTCATCGTGCGCTCCGTGTCTCGTCGTTCGTTGAGCAATCGAGTCGAACGTAGGTGTGTGCCTCACCCCGTCGCAACTGACTCCTGAACGCGCGGTTCGGACGTTTGAGGGCCACTAGCGCACTCGCCGCCGAATGTCTGTAGGCCACGTGGCCGAACGGTCACTGAACATACTCAGGCGAGCGCACCGAGTTGGCCACGATCCGACATCCAATACCCGCAACGGCACAGTGGCGACAACCCACCCGGATACGGAGATTCTTCCCGTTCCCACTGAGAAGGCCGACGGAGCGGTATCATCCCGCAGCGATATCCTCCTGCTCACAGGTCACTCACAGGTTGCCATGAGGGGCGACGGCCGGTTTGGAAGTCAGTTGCGCGGGCGTCGCTGACAATGCGCGCAGTAGTGGCTCGACCTGTTGGTGAAGGCGACCCGCATGATCGGACGGCCGCATCGCGGACACGGCTTCCCGGTGCGGCCGTACGCGCGCAGCGAATGCGCGAAATAGCCGGCCTGGCCGTTCACGTTGACATACTGAGCGTCGAAGCTCGTGCCACCCTCCGCGAGGGCGCGGTCCAGCACGACGCGGATCTCGAGGAGCAGCCGGGTGACCGCCCGCGTCGACAACGCAGATGCGGGCGTCTCGGGATGGAGGCGGGATGCCCAGAGCGACTCGTCGGCGTAGATGTTCCCCACGCCGCTGACGACGGTCTGATCGAGAAGAACGCGCTTGATCGCCGATCGGCTCGCGCCGAGCCGCCGACGGAACTCAACGTCGTCGAATGCAGGGTCGAGCGGGTCTCGCGCGATGTGCACGACCTGCGAGGGCACGAGTGGCGCCGTGGTCCCCCAGCCGCCCGCCGCGCCGTCTGGCGTGGCTATGAGACGGTCGACCGCAAGCGAGCCGAAGGTCCGCTGGTCTGCGAACACGATCGCGAGCTCACCGTGATCGGGGTGCGCGATATGGAACCGGACGCGCTCATGACGCTCGCGATCCGCGCCCACGTTGCGAAGCAGAAGCTGTCCGCTCATCCCCAGGTGGGCGACGATGGCCTCGGCATCACCTGCGTCCATGGCGGCTTCGTCATCACCGGCGCTGCGGAGGGGGAACCAGAGGAACTTTCCGCGACGAGCCGCTGTCACGATGCCTCGCCCCGTGACGGCCCGCTCGAAGGAGACCCCGTCGCCGATGTGCCGAGTGAGCGCGCGTTCGTCGAGCACCTCGACGCCGACGATCGTCGCGCCGGTCACGGCGGGCAGGAGTCCCGCCCGCACCACCTCGACCTCGGGAAGCTCAGGCACGTGTCGGGTGCGTCACGCACGCGCCGACAGCTGGCGCCAGACGGCGAGAGCTCCGGCCATCTCGGCTTGCTTCTTGCTCGATCCCTCACCCGTGGAGACGAGTTCACCGACAGAGACGGTTGCGGTGAACCGGCGGTGATGATCTGGCCCCTCGGCCGTCACCGAGTAGACAGGCGGCGACAGACTGAGACGGGCGGCGAGTTCCTGCAGGCTCGTCTTCGGGTCCATCGCGGCACCGTATCGCTCGGGATCTGCCAGCAGCGGCTCGAGGAGCCGCAGGATGAGCGCTGTTGCCGCCTCGGGCCCTGCTGACAGGAACGTGGCGCCGAACACGGCTTCCATCGAGTCGGCCAGGATCGAGTCCTTGTCGCGACCGCCGGTCTGGTCTTCACCGCGACCAAGCCGCAGATGCTCCCCCAGTCCGATGCCACGTGCGACCTCGGCGAGAGCGACCGTCGAGACGACGCTCGCCCGACGCTTGGCCAGGGAGCCCTCATCGAGCTGCGGATGACGACGGAACAGGTGAACCGTGACCGCCTGGCCGAGGATCGAATCGCCCAGGAACTCAAGGCGCTCGTTGTGAGGGATGCCGCCGTTCTCGTACGCGTACGAGCGGTGAGTCAACGCAAGCGACAGAAGCTCGGGGTCGATGTCGACCCCGAGCTTGTCGGCGAGCAGCGTGTGCTCAGCGAAGACGTCCGTCACGACGCGACCGTCGTTCAGACGTCGGCGACCTTGCGGCCCTTGTATTCCAGGAACAGCTCCGTGCCCTGCGAGTCGGTGACGACCTTCGCCTGGTGCGGGCGGCTGTACACAACCTTGCCGTTCTCGACGGTCTTGACCAGCGTGGGGGCCTCAGCCTTCCACTGCGCGCGGCGCGAGCGCGTGTTGGAGCGGGAGACCTTCCGCTTGGGGGGGTTACCTGCCATGGCTAACTCTTCTCTGTGTCGTCGACGTCGGGGCGCGCTGCCTCGTCGTCGTGGTCTGGGGTGAGGGCCTTCAGCGCGGCCCAGCGCGGATCGACCGGGGCTTCCGTGACCGACTCTTCGGTCAGCCTCTCGCCCGTAGCCGGATCGAGTCCGGGGCAATCCGGCTGACACACCGGCTGGAAGGGAAGCGACAGGACGATCGAATCCCTGACAGGAGTTTCAAGATCCACGTGGTCGTCTTGAACCTCGAAGTCATTCGCTTCCTGTCCAGGATACCCGAAGAGTTCCTGAAACTCGACTTGGAGGGGCTGCACGATGTCGATGAGGCACCGCCCGCATACCCCCGAATAGTCGGTATCGATCTCCGCCGTGACCAGGATGCCTTCGTGCACCGACTCGAGCCGCACGTCGATGTCGAGTTCAGTCCCCTGCTCCACGGCGACGAGGCCCTCGCCCCATTTCGCGGGGGCGGGCACCGTCAGGCGGTGCTCCCGCATCTCGCCCGGACGGTGGACGATGTCGCGCACCGGGATCACGAGCGGACCGGACAGGCGTTTGCGAGTCATCGTGCTGCATCCTCTCGTGCACCGGTGTCGAGGAAGCGGGCCACCGGGCCCGGGACGAACGGAGACACATCGCCGCCGAGCGCCGCAACCTGACGCACGAGCGAGCTCGACACCAGGGCGTGCGCAGGATCGGGAAGAAGGAACACCGTCTCGACATGTGCGAGGTGGCGATTGACGATCGCCATCGGGGTCTCGTAGGCGACGTCCACCTGCGAGCGGATCCCCTTCACGAGCACGCCTGCATCGACATCTGTCGCGTAGTCGACCAGCAGGCCCATGCTCCACGACGCCACGACGATGTCCCCCTCGATGCCCGCGTCTTCGATCGACTGCTCGAGCAGGGTCAGCCGCTGAGCGATGGGAAGCATCGCCTCCTTGCCCGGATTGTGCACGACGAGCACGTGCAGCTGATCGTAGAGAGTCGCCGCCCGACGGATGACGTCGAGGTGGCCGAGGGTCGGTGGATCGAAGGATCCCGGGACGACCGCGATGCGGTTGTTCATGCCGTCCAGCCTATCGGCACTCAGTTCTTGGCCAGCGCTGCGCGCTCCTGTTGCCCGACCCGACGCTCGATCTCCTGGCGCAGGCCGTCGTGTGCCGTGAGCGCCGGGTCGGCCTCGAGCAGAGCCTCGGCCGCGGAGCGCGCCTCGGCGATCAGGTCGGCGTCTGCGACAACCCGCAGCAGCCGCAGCGACGACCGCGAACCCGACTGCGCGTCACCGAGAACGTCGCCCTCCCCTCGCAGCTCGAGATCGACCTCGGCCAGAGCGAACCCGTCGGTCGTCGCGGCGACGGCCTCCACCCGCTCGCGTGCGAGCGTGCCCTGCGGTGCTTCGGTCACGAGCAGGCACAGTCCCGGAATGCTCCCTCGACCGACCCGGCCGCGGAGCTGATGAAGCTGCGACACGCCGAAGCGGTCGGCCTCCAGGATGACCATGGTCGACGCGTTCGGCACGTCGACGCCCACCTCGACGACCGTCGTCGCGACCAGCACGTCGATCTCTCCCCGTGCGAAAGCCTGCATGACGGCATCCTTCTGCTCGCCGGGCATCTTGCCGTGCAGCACCTCGACACGCAGGTCACGGTAGCCGTCGTCGCGCGACAGCATGTCGCGCACCTGCACGACGCCCCAGCGCGTCTTCTCCGTCTCGCCCTCCAGCGGCGGCGCGTCAGGCGCATCCGGGTCGCTCTTCGACGTGGCATCGGCGGCAGCGGCGTCGATCGCGGCGCACACCACGAACGCCTGTCGCCCCTGCGCCACCTCTTCGGTGATCCGTTCCCACACGCGGGGAAACCACCCCGGCTTCTCCGCGAG
This sequence comes from uncultured Actinomycetota bacterium, assembly GCA_963789095.1. Lineage (GTDB taxonomy): Bacteria > Actinomycetota > Actinomycetes > Actinomycetales > Microbacteriaceae > Microbacterium. The sequence continues at coordinate 436,581 of CAWBJK010000011.1, read as the reverse complement.
GGGGGCGACGAAACTGGAGATGCCGGCACGGCCCTCCGGGAGCGTGCGGATGGTGGAGACGTCCAGGTCACCGAAGACGGTCATCGCCACGGTTCGCGGGATGGGCGTGGCGGTGAGGACGAGAACATGCGGCGCCGTCCCCTTCGCGCGGAGCGTCTCGCGCTGCTCCACCCCGAACCGGTGCTGCTCGTCGACCACGACGAGTCCGAGGTCGGCGAATGTCGTCGACTCACTCAGCAGTGCATGTGTGCCCACGACGATCCGCGCCTGCCCCGACGCCACGCGGAGCGCCGCCTTCCGTCGCTCGGGAGCGGAGAGCTGCCCGGTGAGAAGCGTCGGCATGAGCTCCGGCGCGAGGACAGGTCCGAGCATCCGCGCGATGGAACGAACGTGCTGCGCGGCGAGCACCTCGGTCGGAGCGATGAGCGCGGACTGCCCGCCCGATTCGGCGACCTGCAGCATGGCCCGCAGCGCCACGAGGGTCTTGCCCGAGCCCACCTCACCCTGCACGAGCCGGTTCATGGGCCAATCGCCCTGCAGATCGGCGCCGATGCGGTCGCCGACGGAGATCTGGTCGGGCGTGCGGGCGAACGGCAGCGCGGCGTCGAACTCCTCGAGCAGGCGGCCTCCGCGGCGCGCGGTCGCGGTCATGCCCCGCACCGCCTGACGCTGTTGCAGCAGCGCGGTCTGGAGCACGAAGGCCTCGTGCATCCGGAGCGTCGCACGCGCGTGCTCGATCTGGTCGAACTGCTCGGGCACGTGGATGCGGCGGAGCGCCGTGGGTGCATCGAGCAGTCCGTGCGCTCGTCGCAGCTCTTCGGGCAGCGGGTCGGGCACATCGGACACGAGCTCGAGCACGTGTGTGACGATCTTGTGCACCTGCCAGCTCGACACGGTGCTCGTGGCGGGGTAGATGGGGATCGGCTGGTTCTGCCAGGCGTGCGCGTTGAGGCGCGCCTCTCCCTCATCATCGAAGAGTTCGTAGTCGGGATGGGCGAACTGCTTCTGCCGCTTGAACTCGCCGACCTTGCCCGAGAAGATCCCCTGGCGTCCGACGCGGAGCTCGTTCTGCCGCCACGCCTGGTTGAAGAAGGTGAGGTTCACGGTGCCCTCACCGTCGCTGATCACGACTTCGAGGAGGCTTCCCTTTCGTCCGCGCATGGGTCGCACCGACACCGACCGCACCTCGGCGACGATCGTGACCTGCTCGCCCACCGGGAGGGTGGCGATCGGGGTCAGCTCGCCACGACGCGCGTATCGACGTGGGTAGTGGCCCAGCAGATCGCCGACGACCGTCATCCCGAAAGCGCGGGAGAGGGCACCCGCCGTCTTCGCACCGACGACGCCGTCCAGACGCGACGAGAGGGTGACCTGCGGCATGAGTCGAGTCTAGGCACGGCCACCGACGCGGCATCTGCGTCGCCGAGGTCGCCGGGCCGTGTCCGCACGTACTCTTGAGGAGTGATCCGCCGATTCCTCGCACGCCTCTACTGGGCCGTCAGCAGATGGACGCTGCGCACCGAGCCGGCGCCACAGTCGCCGACCGTGCTCATCGGAGCGCCGCACACGTCCAACTGGGACTTCGTGCTGATGCTCGCCATCGCCTGGCGTCTCGACATGCACATCCGCTGGCTGGGGAAGGATTCGCTGTTCCGCGGGTGGCGCGGGCCCATCATGCGGGCACTCGGCGGCATTCCCGTCGATCGCTCAGACGCGTCTCGCGTCGTCACCGAGGTCGTCGCCCGCGTGCAGTCGGGTGACGTGTTCGGTCTCGTGGTGACCCCCGACGGCACGCGCGGCGGCAACTCCACCTGGAAGAGCGGCTTCTACCGGATCGCGCGCGAGGCCGGCATGCCGGTCACGCTCGGGTACGTCGACCGCACGACGATGACCACCGGCCTCGGGCCGACGCTCACGCTGTCGGGCGACGTCGCCGCCGATATGGACGTCATCCGCGCCTTCTACTCCGACAAGGCGGGGCTTCGCCCGGAACGTCGCACCGAGCCGCGCCTGCGTGACGAGACCCCGTCAGCGGGTGCGACCCCCAGCCCCGCTGGAGACGCCACCTCATGACCCGCATCATCGCCGGCGCTGCGGGGTCGTTGGCCCTCGCGGTACCCGAGGCGGGAACGCGTCCGACGAGCGACCGCGTGCGGGAGTCGCTCTTCGGCGCGCTCGAGTCGGCAGGGGCGCTCGAGGGAGCTGCCGTCGCCGACCTGTACGCCGGATCCGGGGCTCTCGGACTCGAGGCCGTCAGCCGCGGAGCGGTGTCGGCCGATCTCGTCGAGAAAGCGCCGCGAGCGGCCTCCGTCACCGAGCGGAACGCGCGGACGGTGCAGCGGGCCGTGCCTGCCGCCCGAATCCGGGTGCACCGGATGAGCGTCGACGCCTTCCTCCGCACCATCAGCGCCCGGTTCGATCTGGTGTTCATCGATCCGCCGTACGACGTCTCGGACGACGAGCTCTCCACCACGCTCGGCCTGCTCGTCCCGCGGCTGTCTCCCGAGGCCACCGTCGTCGTGGAGCGCGCGACCCGCTCTCCCGCGCCCGTGCTCCCGGCCGGTCTGATCGCCGCACGCGACAAGCGCTATGGCGACACCACCCTGTGGTGGTCGCAGGCCGGGTGACGTCGCCGCGGCGCCGCTCCTGATCCCCTGGTGATCAGGGTGCCCCTCATGGCTCCGGCGACGCGGATCAGCGCCGCACGGCGGTCAGCCGCGACCGGCGTCCCAGTCCCGGTAGGGATCCCATCCGCCCGGCCCGTGCGGCTCCTGGCCGCCGACGCTCACCGGCGCGCCGCTGCGGGGTCGGACGACGCCGATGCGGCGGAATCCCGCAGGCAGGCCCGTCCGAGCGGGGAACGTCGCGAGCAGGGCATGATCCTCGCCCCCGCGGAGGGCGTGATCGTCATCGATCGGATCGAGGGCGACGGTGACCCCGGAGGCATCGGCCAGTCGCGTCGCGTCGAGCAGCAGGCCGTCAGAGACGTCCATCATCGCGGTGGCGCCAGCCTCAGCCGCGAGAACCCCGAGCTGCACGGGAGGCTGCGGGCGCAACTGCGCTGCGAGATCGTGACGTTCGCTCTCGTCGAGTGCATCCGGGTCGACCGCAACCGGAATGCCCTGCGCGTCACGGAAGCGCTGAAACAATAGATCGAGACCGCGTGCGGCCCGCCCGAGACTGCCGGCGACCGCCACGACGTCGCCGACGCGAGCGCCGCTGCGGAGGACAGGTGCTCGTCCGTCGAGCACCCCCACGGCGGTGACGGCGATCGTGAGAGTGTCGGAGGCCGTGAGGTCGCCCCCCTCGACGGCGCACCCCGGCGCCAGCTTCTCGCACCCTTCGCGCAGACCGCGGGCCAGGTCGTCGACGAAGGCAAGGTCGGTGGAGTCGGGCATTGCCAGCGCGACGAACAGCGCCGTCGGACGGGCTCCCATCGCGGCCACATCCGCGAGGTTCACCGCTGCCGCCTTGAAGCCCAGGTCGAACGCCGACGACCAGGCCAGACGGAAGTCCGGTCCGTGGACGAGGGTGTCGGTCGAGACGACCACGCGCTCGCCCGGGACCGCCAGCACGGCCGCGTCATCTCCCGGCCCGACGACTGCTTGCGATGTGCCTCCGAGCACCCCCAGGATGCGCGCCAGGACCTCGCGCTCCGACACGTCTCCCACCAGCTGTCCGCGCGGCTCCGTCATGTCTCCACGGTAGCCTGGAGACGTGACTCCGCTCGGCCGTTCCCTTCGCTCCACTGCGGCCGCGGCGACCGGTGTCATCGCCGTCGCCCTGTTCTCGGGCTGCGCGACGACCGTCTCGATGCAGCCCGGTCCCGACGCGAACGCGCCCGAGTGCGCCGCGGTCACTGTGCGGCTCCCTGCGAGCGTCGACGGCCAGAGCCGCAACTGGACCGACGCGCAGGCCACGGGTGCGTGGGGCGATCCGGTGAGTGTGCTGCTGACGTGCGGGGTCGAGCTCCCGGGCCCGTCGACGCTGTGCGAGAGTGTCGACGGCGTCGACTGGCTGATCGACGACAGCGAAGCGCCCCGCTACCGCTTCACGACCTACGGCCGTGTGCCCGCGGTCGAGGTGTACCTCGACTACGACGTCGTCAGCGGCCGCTCCGTGCTCGGCTCGCTGTCGTCGGCGGTGAACAGTCTGCCGGCGACCGGCGATCGCTGCACGGATCGCGCCGAAGGCTGACCGGGCCTCAGCGGACGCGCGCGAGGTCGATCAGTTCGCTGATGAGGGCGTCATACGTCATTCCCGATGCGATCCAGCACTTCGGGAACATCGAGATCGGCGTGAACCCGGGCATCGTATTGACCTCGTTCACGAAGAACTCGGTGCCCGTGAAGAAGAAGTCGACGCGCGCGAGGCCCTCGCCGCCGACCGCTTCGAACGCGCGCGCGGCGATCCGCTGCATCTCGGCCAGCTCACCGTCGTGCAGGTCGGCCGGGCAGGCCAGATCGATCCCGGGCGCATCGAGGTACTTCGCCTCGAAGTCGTAGAACTCGCGACCGGTGATGACGATCTCTCCCGCCACGCTCACGCGCGGTGCGGCGCCGTCACGCCCCTCGAGGACGCCGCACTCGATCTCTCGACCGACGACGGCCTGCTCCACGAGCACCGTCGCGTCTTCGGCGAACGCCGTCTCCAGCGCGGCGTCGAGCTCGGACCAGTCGGAGACCTTCGAGACGCCGACGCTCGATCCGGCGCGAGCCGGCTTGACGAACACCGGAAGTCCGAGCGCGCGCATCCGCCGCTCCCACAGGTCGCGCTGACGCTCGAGGTCGCTGCGCGTGAACGCCACCCATGGCACGACGGGCACGCCCGCCGACTTCAGCACGTTCTTGGTCGTGTTCTTGTCCATGCCGATCGCCGACATCAGGAGGCCCGCACCGACGTACGGGAGGCCGAGGAGCTCCAGGAAGCCCTGCACCGTGCCGTCCTCGCCGAAGCGGCCGTGGAGGATCGGAAAGACCACGTCGACCTCGCCGAGCGACTCCTCGGTGCCGTCCGCGCGGCGCACGGTGAGCTCGCGCGACCGTGCCGACTCGGGCCACCGCACTCGGGTCCCATTGTCGACCACCTCGGGGAGGCTCCCGGCGGTGAGGGCGAACTTCGCGGGGTCGTCGTCTTCGAGCACGAAGGCGCCGTCGCGCGTGATCCCGATGGGAATGACGCGGAACCGCGACCGGTCAATCGCGCGGAGCACCCCTCCGGCCGTAGCGGAGCTGATCGAATGCTCGCTCGAACGCCCTCCGAAGAGCACCGCCACTGCCGGCTTGTCCATCCTGCGTCCTCTCACCCGTGGGCTTGTCGTCGTCTGTCGTGAGGTGGGGGGCGATGTCGCGAGGGTTCATGGTGCCGTCGAGCACCATCTTCACCTGCTCGACGATCGGCATCTGCACGCCCGCCTCGCGAGCGAGCTGCAGGACCGGCGCGACCGACGCCAGGCCCTCGGCAGTCTGGTCCATCTGCTTCACGACGTCCTGGAAGCTGTAGCCCTGGCCGAGCAGGCGCCCGGCCGTGTTGTTGCGGCTGAGCGGCGACTGGCATGTCGCTATGAGGTCGCCGAGGCCGGCCAGTCCCTGCAGCGTCTCCCGCTCGGCCCCCTGCGCGACCGCGAAGTCGGTCATCTCGACCAGCCCGCGGGTGATGATCGAGGCCTTGGTGTTCTCGCCGTATCCGACGCCGTCGACGATGCCGATCGCCACCGCGATGAGGTTCTTCAGCACTCCCCCGAACTCGGTCCCGATCACGTCGGTGTTCACGAACGTCCGGAAGTAGTCGTTGCGCGCGCGGCGCGCCACCGCTTCGGCGGTCTCCTGGCTCGACGACGAGATGACGGCTGCCGTCGGCTGCTCGCGAGCGATCTCGAGGGCGAGGTTGGGTCCGGACGCGACGGCGATCCGCGAGGGGTCGCACTGCAGCTCCTGCTCGATCACCTGGCTCATCCGAAGGCCCGTGCGCTTCTCGACGCCCTTCATGAGCGACACGACGGGCACCTCTGACCCGGCGATCAGCGGACGGACCGCCTTGAGATTCTCGCGCAGCGCCTGGCTCGAGATCGCCAGGTACACCTGCGTGGCACCATCCAGCGCCTCCGACAGGTGCGGCGTCGCCGACATCGTGCGCGGAAGGTTGATCCCGGGGAGATACTCGCTGTTGCGGTGGCCCTCGTGGATCTCCTGTGCCAGTTCGGCACGTCGGGCCCACATCACCACGTGCGCGCCGCCGTCGGCGAGCACCTTTCCGAACGTCGTTCCCCAGCTGCCTGCGCCGATCACAGCCACGCGCGGCAGAGCGGACTCCTGCCTACGAGTCAAGACGACCGGTCTCCTTCTGCCCGTGCGCACTCGGGTCCCAGCGCTGGGCGGGAGCGGGCTCGCCGCGCAGCTGCGCGAGGAGCTGGGAGATGTCGGCCATGACGGCGTCCGTCGCCCCGACGAGCGATCCGGGCGTCGTGTCGGTGAACCGCGCGAGATCGACGGGCGCGCCGAGGCGCACCTGCACGCGGCGCCGCGGCGGGAAGAAGCGGAGCTTGCCGTACCGCGGGAGGATCTGCTGGACGCCCCACGTCGCCACCGGGATCACGGGAAGATCTCCCGCGAGCGCCAGCCGCACAGCACCGGTCTTGCCCCGCATCGGCCACATGTCGGGGTCTCGAGTCAGCGAGCCCTCCGGGTAGACGATGACTCCGCGCCCGTCGGCAGCCAGCTGCTGCGCCTGCACGATCGTCTGCTTCGCGGCGGTGGCAGTCGACGCCCTCGCCACGGGGATCATGCCCGTCGCCCGCAGGAGCGCGCCCAGCACCGGCACCCGGAACAGGCTCTCCTTCGCCATGAACCGCGGCGCACGGCCGAGCCGCCACGTCGCGACGGCGACGATCAGCGGATCGAATTCGCTGTAGTGGTTCGGGGCGAGGATGAACGCCCCTTCGCGAGGCAGATGCTCCCCGCCGCTGATCTCGATCCTGGCGAACCACCCGATCGCGGGCACCACGATCGCCGCCGCCGGCCAGAAGGCGCTCGGACGCGTCTTCTCAGCCGATGCGCGCCGACGCACACCGCCGCCCATCTAGGCCGCGACCGTGAAGTCGGCGCCGAGACCGGCGAGCTTGTCGAAGAGCTTCTCGTAGCCGCGACGGATGATGTCGACGTTGCGGATGGTCGACTCCCCCTCAGCGGCGAGAGCGGCGATCACGTAGCTGTAGCCGCCGCGGAGATCGGGCACCACGACGTCGGCGCCGTGCAGCGGCGTCGGCCCGGTGATGACGGCGGCCTGCTCGAGCGCGCGCCGCGGCACGCGACGTTCCGGCGAGGCGATCCCTTCGGGATGCACGACGATGTCGGCTCCCATCAGGTTGAGTGCACGCGTGAATCCCAGCCGATTCTCGTAAACCGTCTCGTGCACGGTCGAGACGCCCTCCGCTTGCGTGAGGGCCACGATGAGCGGCTGCTGCCAGTCGGTCATGAAGCCCGGGTGCACGTCGGTCTCGACGACGACCGGCTTGAGTGCGCCGCCACGGCGGAACCGGATGCCGTCCTCGGCGATGTCGAAATCGCCACCGGCCTTGCGGAAGACGTTGAGGAAGGTCAGCATCTCCTGCTGCTTGGCACCGGCGACGAAGATGTCGCCGTCGGTAGCGAGGGCCGCGCACGCCCAGGAGGCTGCCTCGTTGCGGTCGAAGATGCACCGGTGGTCGTAGCCGCGGAGCGACTCGACTCCTTCGATGAAGATCACGCGGTTCGGCTCGTAGGAGATGATCGCGCCCATCTTCTGCAGCACCGCGATGAGATCCATGATCTCGGGTTCGATCGCTGCGTTCCGGAGCTCCGTCGTGCCCTTGGCTCGCACCGCGGTGAGAAGGACCTGTTCGGTCGCCCCCACGCTCGGGTACGGCAGTTCGATGTCGGCGCCGTGCAGGCCGTCGGGAGCGGACAGGCGGATGCCGCTCGGCAGCTTGTCGACCGTCGCTCCGAAGGCGCGCAGCGCGTCGAGGTGGAAGTCGATGGGACGGTCACCGATCCGGCATCCGCCGAGGTCGGGGATGAAGGCCTGGCCCAGCAAGTGGAGCAGCGGACCGCAGAAGAGAATCGGGATGCGCGATGCTCCCGCGTGCGCGTCGATCTCCTCCATGTGGGCCGACACGGCACCGCTCGGGTCGAGCCGAAGCACCCCCTCGCCTTCCTCGACGACCGTCACGCCATGCACCTCGAGGAGCGACCGCACGACGTGGACGTCGCTGATCTCGGGGACGTCGCGGAGCACACTCTCGGTTTCGCCGAGGAGGGCCGCGACCATCGCTTTCGTGGCGAGGTTCTTGGCGCCCTTGACATCGACACGACCGCGCAGCGGCCGGCCACCCCGGATCGTCAGCACCTGACCGTCCACGTCGTCGCCGCCTTTGTCGGGCTGCGAAGCCGACGCGCTCAGGAGTGTGTTCATCCGGTTGACCTCACTTGTGTCTCGAGGGATCGGCAGCGGGTGCCCCGTTCGTGGGGGGCGCGCTGCGTGTCACGGCGTCGCGTCACACCGGGGCGGTGTCACGCGCTGGCTTCCGCAATGGGGAGAGTTCGCGGACGCCACGCCTCGCGGCGCGCCTCGAACTGCGCGATCTTGTCTTCGTTGCGCAGCGTGAGCCCGATGTCATCGAGCCCTTCGAGGAGCCGCCACCTAGTGTAATCGTCGATGTCGAACCCGACTTCGATGTCGCCGACGCGCGCCGTGCGCGCGTCGAGGTCGACCGTCATCTCGATCCCCGGCTGCGCCTCCAGCGCCGCCCAGATCCGCTCGATGTCAGCCTCGCTGACCACGCCGGTCACCAGGCCCTGCTTGCCCGAGTTGCCACGGAAGATGTCGGCGAACTTGGGGCTCAGCACAACCTGGAAACCGTAGTCGCGCAAGGCCCACACGGCGTGCTCGCGGCTCGACCCCGTTCCGAAGTCGGGCCCGGCCACCAGGATGCTCGCCCCCTGATACGCCGGCTGGTTGAGGATGAAGTCGGGGTCCTGTCGCCAGTTGGCGAACAACGCGTCGTCGAAGCCGGTCTTCGTGACCCGCTTGAGGTACACGGCGGGGATGATCTGATCGGTGTCGACCGCGGAGCGCTTCATCGGCACCGCGATGCCGGTGTGGCGGGAGAACTTCTGCATCAGCGGGCCTCGACCTTCTCGAACGCGGGCAGATCGCTGGGACTCGCCAGGCGGCCCAGCACGGCTGTCGCCGCGGCCACGATGGGCGACACGAGATGCGTGCGCCCGCCTTTGCCCTGGCGGCCCTCGAAGTTGCGGTTGCTCGTGGACGCGCACCGCTCGCCCGGAGCGAGCTGATCGGGATTCATGCCGAGGCACATCGAGCAGCCTGCGAAGCGCCATTCCGCGCCGAACGCGAGGAAGATCTTGTCGAGCCCTTCGGCCTCCGCCTCCAGACGCACCCGCGCCGAACCCGGGACGACCATGACACGGACGTTCTCAGCCTTCTTCCGCCCCTCGACGATCGATGCGAACTGGCGGAGGTCCTCGATACGGCTGTTGGTGCACGATCCCATGAACACCGCGTCGACCGGGACGTCCTTGAGCGGCGTGCCCGGGGCGAGGTCCATGTATTCGAGTGCGCGCTCGGCGGCTGCCCGCTCGTTCGCATCGTCGAACGATGCGGGGTCGGGGATCACACCGTTGAGCGACACGCCCTGGCCGGGGTTCGTCCCCCACGTGACGAAGGGCTCCAACTCGTTCGCGTCGAGGAACACCTCGGCGTCGTACACCGCGCCCTCGTCGGACGGCAGCGTGCGCCAGTACGCGACGGCGTCCTCCCAGTCCTGACCGGTCGGCGCATGCGGACGACCCTTGACGTAGGCGAATGTCGTCTCGTCGGGGGCGACCATGCCGGCGCGCGCCCCCGCCTCGATCGACATGTTGCAGATCGTCATGCGCCCCTCCATCGAGAGGCCGCGGATCGCGCTGCCGCGGAACTCGAGCACGTAGCCCTGGCCGCCGTTCGCGCCGATCTTCGCGATGATCGCGAGGATGATGTCCTTCGCACCGACGCCCGGCCTGAGCTCGCCCTCGACGGTGATCGCCATCGTCTTGAACGGCTTCAGCGGCAGCGTCTGCGTGGCCAGCACGTGCTCGACCTCGCTCGTGCCGATGCCGAACGCCATCGCGCCGAACGCGCCGTGCGTGCTCGTGTGCGAGTCGCCGCACACGACGGTGATGCCCGGCATGGTGAGGCCCAGCTGCGGCCCGACGACGTGGACGATGCCCTGCTCCTTGTCGCCCAACGAGTGCAGGCGCACGCCGAACTCTGCGGCGTTGCGCCGCAGAGTCTCGATCTGGGTGCGGCTTGTGAGGTCGGCGATCGGCTTGTCGATGTCGAGCGTGGGCGTGTTGTGGTCTTCCGTGGCGATCGTCAGGTCGAGGCGGCGCACCGGACGCCCCTCTGCGCGGAGTCCGTCGAACGCCTGGGGACTCGTCACCTCGTGAACGAGGTGCAGGTCGATGTAGATGAGGTCGGGCTGGCCGTCCTCCCCCTTCACGACGAGGTGGTCGTCCCAGACCTTCTCAGCCAGGGTGCGCGGACGATCGGGTATCTGCATGCTCATGTGTCTCGGTCTCCAGAAAATGGCAGGGCCTCTGAGGATCGAGCCCTCGACAGACTCCGCGACGAGAGCGGGCTCAGAATGAGTTCTCGCCGCGGCCGCTAAGGAGGAGAAGAGCGGTCTGCATCCGGTCAGATTATCACTTCAGGCTGACGTGTCGTCCGACGGCGCCGCGACGGTGGGAGGCGTGCCCTTCTCCTCTGCGACCGCTTCGGCCTCCTTCACGGGGGTCTTCTCGGGCGTCGCTGCGCTCGTCGGCGAGGTCACCGCAGCGGGCTCGGCACGGCGCTCGCGCGCTGACGCCACGAGGCTCGCGATGGTCGCGACGGCCATCGAGGCGACGATGACGCCGAGCGACATCCACGTGGAGATGTCGGGAACCCACTCGATGTGCTGACCGCCGTTGATGAACGGGAGCTCGTTCTCGTGCATCGCGTGGAAGATGAGCTTGACGCCGATGAACGCGAGGATGAACGCGATCCCGTAGTGCAGATAGCGGAGACGGTCGAGCAGCCCGCCCAGCAGGAAGTAGAGCTGACGCAGGCCCATGAGGGCGAAGATGTTCGCCGTGAAGACGATGAACGCGTTCTGGGTGATGCCGAAGATCGCCGGGATCGAGTCGAGGGCGAAGAGGAGGTCGGTCATGCCGATCGCCGCGAAGACGATGATCATCGGCGTGAACATCTTCTTGCCGTTCACCACCGTGCGCAGCTTGGATCCGTCGTAGTCGTCGCTGATGTCGATCGTGCGGCGCAGCGTGCGCACGATGAAGGTCTCCTGCTTGACGTCGTCGTCGTGGTCACCGCCGGGGAAGGCCTGCTTCCACGCCGTCCAGATCAGGAACGCACCGAAGAGGTAGAAGATCGGCAGGAAGTTCTCGATGATGGCGGCACCGAGAAGGATGAAGATGCCGCGCAGCACCAGCGCGATGATGATGCCCACCATGAGCACCTTCTGCTGGTACCGGCGGGGCACCGAGAACTGGCTCATGATCAGCACGAAGACGAACAGGTTGTCGATGGAGAGGCTGTACTCGGTGAGCCAGCCCGCGACGAACTGGCCGGCGTACTCCGCACCCGCGAACATCCACATGAGCCCCGCGAAGATCAGCGCGAGCGTCACGTAGAAGACGACCCACAGCGTGGACTCGCGGTTCGACGGGATGTGCGGACGCTTGATGATCAGCAGCAGGTCGGCGATGAGGATGACGAGCAGAACGGCCATAGAGCCGATCTCGAACCAGATGGGAAGCTCCATGCGAGCCTTTCGGAAGGGTGACGGAAACGTCGAAAGTCTCTCCCCCGCGTGAACGGCGCGCGCCCGGAGCCCCACCGGCGGGGCTCGTGATGACGGACGCGCGAGGACGGGATACTCCCTCTCGCTCGTAGAAGAATACCTGCTCGCGCACGCAGTTCCGCCCGCGTGTGAGATTCCTCGCTCATTGCCGACACCTATCCACTGAGAGACGATATGAGCATCATGAGCGAGACCGCGCCACCTGGTGACGCCGAACTCGTCGTTGCGGCGGCGAGCGGGAGCGAGCACGCCTTCCGCACGCTGTACCGCGCCTATGTGCGCCCGGTGTACTGGATCGCGCACGGCCTGGTCGGGAACGCCGCAGACGCCGAGGAGGTGACGCAGGAGACGTTCCTCGCCGCGTGGCGCAAGCTGCCCGGGATGGAACTCGCGGGCGAGTCGCTCCTCCCCTGGCTCGTGACGATCTGCCGCTTCCAGTGCGCCAACCGCATCCGGCGGCAGCAGCGCGACCGCGCGCACACGACAGCGGCGGCCGAGGAGACCCTGCCGTCGACGATCGATATCGAGCAGCAGGTCGTGCAGTCGCAGCTGGTAGAGCGCATCCTGCGCGAGGTCGGGACCCTGAGCCCGCTGGATCAGCAGATCTTCCGGCTCTGCGCCGCCGAGGGATACGCCTACCAGGCTGCTGCGGAGCAGCTGGGGATCACGCACGGCGTCGTCCGAAATCGCCTCTCCCGCATCCGCACCCGCCTGCGGACGGCCGTCGAACCGGAGGGGACGTGAACGAGGACATGAACGTCGAGGATGTGACGCTGCCCGCACTCAGCGAAGACCGCATCGATGAGATCGAAACGGCCCTGTTCGCCGGCATCGCCGTCGACCGCGCCGCCGAGGGCGTGCACGCCGCGGCGGAGCGTCGCCGCCGCGCTCGGAGGGGACGCATCTGGATGGGCGGCGCCGCTGCCGCGGCGGTCGTGGCGGTCGCCGCGATCCTCGCTCCGTCGATGCCCGGTCTCCTGGGCGGGGCGAGTCCGGGACTCAGTGAGGGTTCGAGCGTCATCGCTCCCGGGTCGGACGGCGGCAGCGAGGACGGCGATCTCGGCGTGCCCGACGAGGCGGACAGCGACGGACGGGATCCGGCTCCCGGTGCGGCGGGCGAGCAGAACGGCACGTCGGGGCGCGAGATCATCGCGCGCGCCTCCGCCTCGGTGCGCGTCGACGATGTGGACGCGGCCGCCGCCGCGATCGGCGAGGAGGCCGCACGTCTGGGCGGATACGTCGAAGCGATGAGCATCGGCGCGGACCAGGTCAGCACGTTCAGCGCGCCTGAGGGCGACTCGCCCGACCAGACGGTGACCGAGCCGGCGGCGTCGGGGGCCTGGATCACCGTGCGCGTGCCCGCCGGGTCGCTCGACGAAGCCACCGCCGCGCTCTCGAAGCTGGGCGAAGTCACCGCGTCACAGGTCGATCGCCGTGACGTCACGGCTGAGGCGGTCGATCTGCGCGCCCGCGTCGACGCCCTGCAGGCGTCCGTGGACCGCCTCACCGCGCTCATCGCCGACGCCGGCTCGACGCGGGACCTCATCGCGGTCGAGGAAGCGCTGGCTTCGCGGCAGGCGGATCTCGAGGCGTACCGGCAACAGCTGAAGGCACTGGACGACCAGGTGGGCATGTCCAGTCTCACGGTCGCCCTCACCACGCCGCTGCCGGTGGCCGAAGCCGACCCGGCCGGGTTCGGCGACGGTCTCGCCGCAGGCTGGAGCGGGCTCGTCGCCACCGTGAACGGGATGGTGCTCGCCTTCGGCTTCCTCCTCCCCTGGCTTGCTGTGATCGCGGTCGCCGTGATCGTCGTGTGGCTGGTCCGGCGAGCGGTGACGCGTCGTCGCGGCCGGGCCGCGGCGGATTCCGACGCGGGGCCCGATCTCGGCTGAGACCCGCATCCGGCACCGGGCAGGACGCAAGAGGCCGTGGTGTCGGGAAACGACGAAGGAGACCCGCCCGTTCGGGCGAGTCTCCTTCGTCGTCTTGGTGACCCCAGCGGGATTCGAACCCGCGTTACCGCCGTGAGAGGGCGGCGTACTAGGCCGCTATACGATGGGGCCGGATGTCGTCTTCCGATCGGCTGGCCGATCAGGCAACCGTTCGATTATGCCATGGTTCTCCAGCACCCACCAAATCGAGCCACGGGTTGCCCGCGACAGCCCTTTTCCCCTTGACTGGAGGCATGCGCGTCACGAAGCACGAACATGCCTGCCTCCGTATCGAATCCGAGGGGCGCACGCTGCTCATCGACCCCGGAGCGTTCACCCTGCCGCTCCAGGAGCTGCACAAGGTGGCGGGCGTCGTCCTCACCCACGAGCACCCCGACCACTGGACGCCGGAGCACTTGACGCGCCTGCACGAGGCGTTCCCCGACGCCGTCATCTACGGCCCCGCGGGGGTCGCAGCCGCGGCCGCAGGGTTCGACATCGTGACCGTCGACGCCGGCGACACGGTGGAGCTCGAACCGTTCAGCCTGCGCTTCTTCGGCGGGCACCACAACGTGATCCACGAGTCGCTCCCCGTCGTCGACAACGTCGGCGTACTGGTCAATGACGAGTTCTACTACCCGGGCGACTCGTACGCGGTCCCGGAGGGCGTGACACTGAAGCTGCTCGCGGCCCCCATCGGCGCGCCGTGGCTCAAGATCGGTGAGGCGATGGACTACGTGCTCGCCGTCGCACCGGCGCGCGCGTTCGGCACTCACGACATGACGCTCTCTCGGATCGGACTCGACATGCACCGCCAGCGCCTGCGGTGGGCGACGGAGCAGGGCGGCGGCGAGTTCGTCGACCTCGCACCAGGCGACAGCATCGACCTCTGAGAACGACGGATGCCGCGGGCGTGCGCACCGCGGCATCCGTGAGCGAGGAAGAGACGTCACTCCGCGTCGTGGTCGGTCTCCAGGAAGGTGACGAGGCTGTCGAGTGCCTCTTCCGCGCCGTCGCCGTCCGCCTTCAGCGTGACGACCGTGCCCTGCGTCGCACCCAGCCCCATGAGGCTCAGGATGCTGCCCGCATTGAGGTCGGGACCGCCCTCGACCGCGATGGTGACGGGCACGCCCGTCGCCTGCACGGCCTGCACGAAGAGCTTCGCCGGACGAGCGTGCAGCCCCGAGCTGCTGGCCACGGTGGCGGTGCGTTCTGCCATGGTTTCCTCCTTGGTTCGGTGCTACGAGACTAAGCCGTCGGGCGCGGCCGGTGGTACCGCGCCGTGCCGCACGGACTGTGGGGGTGACTCGCGGCGCCCGACGCCGCTTTTGTGGATACCCGACAAGGCACTCAGCGTCAATCGGCATGACACTTAGTACCAGCCCCCAGAACACGCCCGCTCGACTCGGAAACCTGAACCCTTCCTGTTAGCGTCGCGACACGCTTCACGACAGAACCGGTCGGGCACCGTCGCCCGGTCGATGAGGGTCGCCCGAGACCCGCCGTCGACGGTTCCCCCGGTGCGCCCTGGCGCCTGCCCCGTGCAGGCAGACGACAACGGAGTCCTCAATGACGAGAACCGACGCACACGTCCACGGCGTGGGCATGCGCATCGCTGTCATCACCCTGAGCGTTCTGCTCGCGGCCATGACGATCCTCTACTTCACCACCCTCGGCAGGGTCGCCGACGGCGCGTCGCGCCTGAACGCCGGCGCGAGCCAGGCCGACGACGGCTCCGGCCGCCTCGCCGACGGTGCCGCGCGCCTCGCGGAGGGCGCGGGCACGCTCGCCACGGGCGCCGAGTCGCTCGACGCCGGCGCCGCATCTGCCGCCGACGGCGCGCAGAAGCTCGACGCCGGTGCCGCGCGTGCCGACGCCGGTGCGCGCAAGCTCGTCGACGGCGCGGCGACGCTCTCGGACGGCGCCGCGTCGGCGGCCGCCGGAGCCGGGCGCCTCAGCGCAGGTGCGGGCTCTGCCGCCGACGGCGCCAGCCGCCTCGCCGCCGGCGCGGCTGACGCCGCCTCGGGCGCGATGCGCCTCAGCACCGGGGCCTCGCGCGTCTCCGTCGGCGCCTCACAGGTGGCGGCCGGGGCCGCGGCGGCAACCACCGGCGCAGACACACTCGCCGCCGCCACCGCGCGACTCGCTCAGGGCGTCATCGGCGCCGACACTTATGCGCGGGGCGTCGAACAGAAGGCGTCCGACTTCGATGCACTCCTCAACAGCAAGATCTCGTCGCAGGTGGTCGCGATGGCCGACCCCGACACGCAGGCCGCGCTCGCCACTCATGCCGGGTCGGCGCCCGGCAACGCATCGACGCTGGCCACCGCGATCGCGGCGATGGCCGACGCCGACCCGACGAACACCTCCCTGCAGACCCTCAAGGCACTCTCGGCCGGTGTCCGCGACCAGGTGACCGCCCTCGCCGCGCCTGCCGCAGCCTCGCCCGCCCTGGCACAGGGCCTCATGCAGGCCGCCGGCGGCGTGACGCAGCTCAAGGACGGGATCGGCAACATCATCGACGGTGACGCCGCGTACAACTGGCCCGGCACGGTCGCACTCGCCGATGCCGAGAAGGGTGCCCCCGCGCTCGCCGACGGCGCCGCCGCGCTCGCCGAGGGCGTGTCGGCACTGAACGACGGCGCCGGAGAACTCGCTGCCGGGGCAGCGACGCTCGCGACCGGCGCCGACGCGCTCGCGAACGGCTCCCGCACGCTCTCGGGCGGAGCGAACAGCCTCGCCACCGGAACCCGCACGCTCGCCGAGGGAGCCACATCGCTGAGCGCGGGCACGCAGTCTCTCAGCGCCGGCGCCTCCCGCCTCTCGGCCGGGGCCACCTCCCTCGCAGAAGGCACCGGCGAACTCTCGAAAGGCGCGGGCTCGCTCTCCGAAGGCCTTGGTGCGCTGGCGGCCGGAGCAACGACCCTCGCGGAGGGCTCCACACAGATCGCCGGCGGTTCCACCGAGCTCGCGACCGGCACGGCGTCGCTGTCCGACGGCACGTCGCAGATCGCGGCCGGCACGGGCGAGCTCGCTTCGTCGACCGCCGGGGCCACGCCGGGCCTGATGCCCTGGCTGCTCGGCCTCGGGCTCGCCGGCCTGATCGCCATCGGGTTCTGGGTGGGACACCGCATCACTCACCGCTCACGCATGGGCGGACTCGCCACCGCCTGAGAGTCACGGGCGCGGTCGGGTCGACGGCGGCGCAGCACGGCAGAGGGGTCCCGACCGACCGGCCGGGACCCCTCTGCGCGTCGAGCGTCGCTCAGGCCTCGCTCATGACCGCGACGTCGCGCTGGCCGCGCGCCGCGAGCGCAGCCGCCCGCGCAGCGAGACGGCGGGCCTGCTCGGCCTGTCCGGCGTCGAGCGTCTCCTGGTCGACGTGCACACTCTCCACCTTGTTCACGCCGTTGTACTTCTCGATGTACGCGTCGAGCTCGGGACCGCTCGTCCACGACGTGATCAGGCAGTAGCGGGGCGCGTCGCCGTAGTGCGTCGCGGCGTGCCACAGACGCTGCGTGTCGATGATCAGCTGCGCCCCGGCGGGGAGCGCGATGCGCGTCTCCTGGCTGGGGTCGGTGCGGTTCTCCCGCAGCACGAAGAAGCTGTCCTTGTCGTCGGTCAGGTTGAAGAAGCTCCGGACCACCCATCCGGTGCCGTCCGGGTTCAGGCGGTTGTTGTCGTCCTGGTGCAGGTTGTACAGGCAGTCGGCGTACGTGTTGGGCTGCAGCTCGATGATGCGGCACCGCCCCACGTTGGCGCCGGGCTCCATCGCACGCTCGGTGAGCGTGGGAGCGATGGCCGTCTGCGAGTCGATCCACACGCCGTCTTTGTCGGTGCGCGGCGGCTTGTGGTTCCAGAACCCGTTGCACTCGATCTCGCCCTTGGCCGAGGCCAGCGGCGCGAACCGGGTGTCGCCCGACGACTTCCAGTCGACGTACTCGACGTCGAGCCACTCTTTGGGATCGATCTCCTTGTTGTAGCGGTCGAGGACGACGTAACCGGTCTCCTCGAGCGCAGCAGACTTGATGTAACCCATGACGAATCATGCCCTTTCTGCGGACCAGCGAAGTTTTTACAGGTCCGGCGGGGCAAGCCTACCCGCGGGCCCGCGAGCCACCCTGGAACCCTCCACAGGCGCGGGTAAACTCGACCGGGTTGTGCAACCGGACGCGAAGGTGAAGATGAGCACTGCCACGAATGTCGAAGCCACCGCCGTCAACACCATCGGCTGGCTCTCGGCATCCGAAACCACCATCGTGGTCCCCGTCTACCAGCGTCAGTACCGGTGGGACATCGGCGGATGCGAGCAGCTCCTGGGCGACATCCGCGCCGTCGCCGACACCGACGACGGCCACACCCACTTCATCGGCTCGATCCTTTCGACGGCGTCCACGTCCGATGCCGACGATGCGCACCTCGTCCTCATCGACGGCCAGCAGCGCATCACGACACTGATGCTGCTCGTCGCCGCCCTCCACCACACCCTGTCGGTCGACGACCCCGAACTGGCGCGCGAGCTCGAACGAGTACTGGTGCGGGCAGACGAGCCCGGTCGCACCAAGCTGCGCCCGCATCGCGCGTGGGCCGACGTCTTCGAGAGCGTCGTGCTCGATCGCCGTTCGCCCGACGACGCCGCACGGGAATCCCGGTTCGACGACAACTATGCGTTCTTCCGCAGCCAGATCCGCCCCGACGAGGCGGCACACATCTGGCGCGGGCTCCAGAAGCTCGAGCACGTCTCGATCACCCTCGGCGGTGAAGCGAACGCCCAGCAGATCTTCGAGAGCCTCAACTCCACGGGCGAACCCCTGCGCGATCACGAGCTGATCCACAACTACGTGCTGATGGGTCTGTCACACGCGGAGCAGACCGAGATCGAGAAAGACTACTGGCTGCCGATCGAACACAACACAGGCGAGCAGATCGGATCGTTCTGGCGTCACTACCTCGTGATGCTGACCGGCCGCGAGGTCACGGCGGTCGGTGAGCGCGGCGTCTACGACGCGTTCCGCCACGAGTTCCCGCGGCTGGGCATCGACACGCTGCGAAGTCACGCCGCACAGTGGCGGGAGTACTCCGAGATCTACCGCACGCTCCTCGAGCCCTCCCACACGCCGGATGCCGAGATCGGTCGGCAGTTCGCCTACCTGAACACCTTCGGGAGGGGCACCTACCCCCTCGTCATGCGGCTCTATCGCGACCATCTTCACGGCGTGCTCGGTGTCGACGACCTGATCGCCTCGATCGAGCACCTCCAGTCGCTCCTGCTGCGGCGCAAGATCGTGGGCCTGTCCAACGACCGGCTCGTCGCCCGCCTGTGCCGGGCCGCCGATCTCGGACGCGACGCGCTCGTCCACGCCATCGCCCGCATCATGCCCTCGGACGAGCGCACGCGCGTCGGCCTCAAGTACAGCGATCTGCCGCATCCGGCCTACGTGCTTGCGCGGCTCTCGGGGGTCGCCGAGCACGACGGCCTCGACGTGGAGCACGTCGTGCCTCTCGCGCCCTCCGACGAATGGTCGGGCGACGGCGCCCGGCGCTGGGCCGACTACACCGACGACGAGCAGAATGCGCACCGCGCCCTCGCCCAGACGCTCGGTAACCTCACACTGCTCGAATCAGACCTCGCCGACCGCGCATTCGACGCATCGTTCCCGGAGAAGCGGGAACTCTACGCCCGGAGCGCCGTCGTGCCGACGGCGGAGCTCGCGCGGGTCGAGGCGTGGGGCACCGCGGCGATCGCCGAGCGCACGGAGCACCTCACCTCCGTCTTCACCACGGTCTGGGAGCGCCCCGCGGTCGTCGGCATCGACGACGACAACCTCACCCCGATCCTCGACGCGAAGAAGCGCCGTGGCTGGCCTCGGGGCTGGCAGCGGGAGTTCGACTACGTCGAGTTCCGGGGCGAGCACTGGGAGGTCAAGGACGTCAAATACCTCTTCAACCGCATCTTCAAGCGGCTCTGGGCCGACTCGCGTCAGAGCGTCATCGACTTCAGCGCGCGGCGCGGGGGCCCCGTCTACCCGGCCATGGCATGGAACGGGCAGTGGGACGAGCTCGCAGAAGGCCAGTACCTCTACATGGGCTGGGACTCCAAGTACATGCTCTCGGCCGTCCAAGGCGTCCTCGACGAGGCCGGATGGGCGTCCGAGGTCTTCGTCAAGTACTCGTACATCGGCGACGCGATGGCGTGAGCGCGACGCCGCGCGGACGCCCGCGCCGATGTCATCGCGATTCGGCACCCCTCCTGGCGTGTCGCAGATTGTCGGCGTAGCGTTCGGGCCAGGTCATCGGGCCGGTGGGAGTGTGCGGACGCAGCGACGAGCATCGTCAGACGGTCGCTGAGGCGGCCGCAGCCGCGTTCTGATCATCGCGAGTACACCAACCGAGTCAAGGGAGACCCAAGATGACCACGCACGTGAGCAAAGCGCTCCTGGTACGCCTCGAAGCACTGCCCGGCAGGGAGGACGACGTTCGCGCATTCCTGAACCAGGGCCTGTCGATCGTGGAAGGGGAGCCCGGAACCGTCAGGTGGTTCGCTGTGCAGTTCGGACCGTCCTCGTTCGGCATCTTCGACGCCTTCCCCGACGAGGACGGCCGCCAGGCCCACTTGTCGGGCGAGGTCGCGAAAGCCCTCGGCGAGAACACGGGAGTTCTGTTCGAGGAACCCACGATCGAGCCGGTCGACGTCGTCGCAGAGAAACAACCCGCGTAGCGAGGGTCAGAGGATCGTGATCCTGATGGCGCACGGATGCCGGGCCCAGCCGCACACGGTGAGCACGTGACCATGGAGCGGCGGCCGTTCGGGCGTGCGCCGCACGATGTCGCCGTGATCGGCCAGGGCACCTGGTACATCGACGACGCCCACCGGCCGACCGCCGTAGCCACCCTGCGCCGCGGCGTGGACCTCGGGATGACGCATATCGACACCGCGGAGATGTACGGCGACGCCGAGGTCGTCGTGGGCGAGGCCATCGCGGGCCGGCGAGATGAGGTCTTCCTCGTCTCCAAGGTGCTGCCCAGCAATGCCTCCCGCAGCGGAACCGTCGCGGCGTGCGAGCGTTCGCTCTCGCGTCTGCGCACCGACCGCCTCGACTGCTATCTGCTGCACTGGCCGGGACCGCACCCGCTCGAGGAGACCTTCGCCGGCTTCGAGCGGCTCCGCGAACAGGGCAAGATCCTGTCCTGGGGGGTGAGCAACTTCGACGTCGCCGACCTCGACGCGGCGTGGCGAGCCGGGGGCGACGGCCGGATCGCCTGCAACCAGGTGCTCTATCACCCCGGCGAACGCGCGATCGAGCACGCCGTGCTGCCCTGGTGCGAGGAGCGCGGCGTCGCCGTCGTCGCCTACAGCCCGTTCGGCCACGGCGACTTCCCCGGTCCGGGCACACCGGGAGGGCGCGTGCTCGAGGAGATCGCGGCCGCCCACGGGGCGACAGCCCGACAGGTGGCGCTGCGCTTCCTGGTGAGGCGACCGGCGGTGTTCGCGATTCCGAAGGCGTCCCGCCCGGCGCACGCCGACGACAACGCGGGTGCGGGTGCTCTGCGGCTGACGGATGAAGAGATACGTCGAATCGACGCGGCTTTCCCGCTCGGCCCCCGGCCGCGCCGGCTGCCCATGCTGTAGGCAGCGCGGCACGCGTTTCGCTGCGCTGGCGGCACACTCGCGCTCTGGACGCACCGTATCGAAGCCGCCGTAGCCAACCCCGCCGTCCTGTGCAAGGGCCAGGAAGAGGGATGCTCAGGAAGAGGGACGCTCACGAGGAGGGGCGCTGACGAGGGGGCGCTCACGATCGTCGGTTGCCTACTGTCGTGGAGGGGTGGCGGTCGTGCCCTCGTTCACCGCACATCTCGAACCTCTGCGCGGGCGAGCGCGACCTGGGCGCGGACCGCGGGCACCCGGTCCTCGGGCACCACGCGCTCGAGCCGACGGAGCACGTCGAGCAGCACGCGGATGACGTGCACGTCGCCGCGGGCGCTGGCGCGAATCTGATCGAACGACTCCGCGACGAAGTCGTCCCAGTCCGGTCGGTTCAGGACGATGCGGACTCTGCCACCCTCCGACGTGCGCACTGCGGACGGAAAGGCGCGCCGCCCCAAGCGCCCGAGCATGTCGCCCAGATAGTACAGAGCGTGCTCCGCGGTCGTGGAGTCGTTGATGCCGGGTGACAGCGCGCGCTGGGCTATGTCGACCAACTGCCGCACGTCGAAGAGCAGGTCCTGCTCAGACGAGCGGGTTGCGTCGATGACGACGGCGGCTCGAATCGCCGCCGATACCTCGACGTGGTCGCTGGGCGAGCCCGAAATCGTCGCCAGCACATCATCGCGTGCCACGAAGGAGCCGACGCGCACGACGATGCGCACACGATCGATTCCCTTGAGGTCGGCATCAAGGAGCGCCGAAGCATCGATCGATCGGACGAACCCGGTCGCAATGGACGGGACGTCCCATTCCTTCTGACGAGAGTCCCGGCGGCGCGTCGAGACCTTTCCGGCCGGCGTCCTCGCCGTGGCGTGGTCCGCAGACTCCTCCGTCATGCGCTTCTCCTCGCCCTCGACGGGTTGCCCGATCGTCGAGGGAAAGAGGTGGTCCAGGCGTTCCAGCATCTCCTCGTGGATCCGACGCACGACCAGGTCCACCTGCAGCATCTGGGAAATGTGGTGGATGAAGAGGATGAGCAGCCCCACGCAGAGGACGGCGAGCGCGAGGGCGACGGATACCGAGAGTGCAGGAACGAATCCGGACGCTGACTCCGTGGGGTTGCGCACCTCCCGGAGGACCATCAGCGAATAGGCGAAGGTTCCGATATAGGCGCCGAGCACGACCTGATTGACACGATCGCCGGTGAATCGGCGCATCACCCGCGGCGAGAACTGCGACGATGCCTGCTGCAGCGCGATCACGGTAAGCGAGAAGGCGATGGAGATGACCGTAATCAGTGAACCGGCGATGGTCGACAGGATGCTGCGTGCGGCATCTGCGGTTCCGCCGAACAGCCATGGCACAGATGAGTCGTCGAGACCGTTCAAGCGAGCGTCGACATTCACCAGAACCGACGCGAGAACCAGCGCCGCGACGACGCAGAGCGAGGGGACGAACCAAAAGCTGTGGGAGATGTTCCGCCAGAGGTTCTGGAATGTGCCGCGCATCGATCTACCTCATCGTGCTGAGGGTCCGCTTGCCGGAGAGTCGCAGCAGAGCGACCAGGGCTGCGTACGCCAGGATGCCCACCAGAACGGTTCTGACCAGTCCGCTCCAGTTCTGGAAGAGCATCGGCAGGAGATCCGAAGGACTCATCGCGACCACCCCGTGGCTCCCGATAGCGTCCAACCGCGGGCGCGCTCCACGAACACCTGACCGCGGCTCGGATCACGACTCCCGGGTCGACGCGAGAGGAAGCCTGTGAGGCGCGCCTCGCTGTGCTCGTCCTCGACCATGTCGTCTCCTCCGTTCGGTCGCTTTCAGTGAGGCTACTGTCCCCCCGCAGGCTGCCGAAGCGGGTTGACAGGCGCGCATCTTCGGTGTGCCCTCGACAGCCGCAGGGTCTGCGCCTTGCTGGCACACGAAGCCGTGTCAACCGCGATGCGGTGTCCGTCTCGCAAATGTAGGACGGAGGGATGCACGTGATACGAACGGTAGACACCTCCGACGCGAAGGTGCGCCCAGAGTGACGGACGACAGGAGGAAGGCGACCAATCCCACTCAGTTGCGCAAAGACGCGTGGGGTTACGCGCTGCGTCGGACAGCGAGAGGCTTCATTCGGGACGAGTGCGTCGACATCGCGGGCGCACTGACGTTCTTCGCCGTGCTGGCAGTCTTTCCCGCTGGGCTTGCGATGATGGCGTTCATCGGCATCGTCGGCGACGCCGCCGCGGTACGCGAACGCCTGCTCCCGCTGGTGGATCAGGTCGCCCCGGGCGCGGTGACGGCGACGGTCGAGGTGATTCTCGGCGATATCACGGGTGCGGCCACCGCTGACCTGACGCTGGCGATCAGCGTCGCTGTCGCACTGTGGTCGGCGTCGATCTATGTGAGCGCGTTCGGGAGGGCGGTCAATCGGATCTACGGCGTTGAGGAGGGCAGGCCTTACTGGAAGCGCAAACCGATTCAGCTGGCGATGACCCTGCTGCTCCTCGTGCTCGTGGTCGTGATCGTCGCGATCGTGGTGCTCTCCCGGCCGATACTGTACGCGCTCGGTGACGTCGTCGGTATTGGCGGGACGGTGCTCGACGCCTGGAGGGTCGTGCGGTGGCCCGTGCTCTCCGCCGCCGTCGTCGTTCTCATCGCTGTTCTCTACAAAGGAACCGGGAACGTGAAGCTGCCGCGCTTCCGGTGGCTCGGTCTCGGCGCTGTCCTCGCCATAATCGTGATGGGTATCGCTTCGTTCGGATTCGCGTTCTATGTGAGGAGCATCGCGGACTACAGCCAATCCTTCAGCACGTTTGCGAGCGCGATCGTTTTCCTGATCTGGCTCTTCCTCATCAACCTCGCCCTGCTCCTCGGGGTCGAGTTCAATGCCGAGACGGAACGAGCCCGACAGTTGCAGGCGGGGATCGAGGCGGGAACGGACCTGCAGCTGCCTCGGCGCGACACCGCGCAGAGCGAACGGAACCGCCAAGCCGACAGGATCACGCATGAGCGCGGAGAACTGCTGCGCAGCGGTCATCCCCTGCCGCCCCGTCCTGACTCGGCCATCGGTCGACTCCGTCGCAGCGCAACGCAACTATGGCGAAGCGTCGTTCACCGCTCAGGCCGCGACGAAAGCGGCGACCGCCACGGCGATGGCTGACGGCGAATGCCGCCGCGTTCGAGACTGCTCTGGAGGCCCCCGTCGATCACGAGCGCCCGCCACCGGGGACGGTGCAGGAGAGCCACCGTACGGCGAGCCCGAGCGTTTCGCCACGACCGGCGACGGGTCAGCAGCCTCGTCGAGGTGAGCGACACGGCACCGCAAAACGAGGGGGATTCTGCGACGGAATCCTGCGAAAACTACTGCTGGGGTACCTGGACTCGAACCAAGAACAACTGAACCAGAATCAGCCGTGTTGCCAATTACACCATACCCCAAGGGTTGTGCGAGCGAGTCGCACGAGGATCGAGTCTACCCGACCCGAGCGGCCCCGCCAAACCGGCGACGCCCCGGGCGTTTCCTGCCGGACGCGCCGCGAAACTGCTATTCGAGATGGCCGACGAGCGCCTGCAGTCGCGCCACCGACACGTCTTTGCCGAGCAGCTCCATCGACTCGAAAAGCGGCGGCGAGACGCGGCGGCCGCTGACCGCGACCCGCAGGGGCCCGTATGCCACGCGGGGCTTGAGCCCGAGACCGTCGATGAGCGCTGCCGACAGCGCCTCTTGCACCGCGGCGGCGGTGAAGGCGTCCGCGGGCACCGGCTCGAGGGCTGCGATGGACGCACTGAGCACGTCGTTCGCGTTCGCGGGAAGACTCTTCAGCGCGTCTTCGTCGTAGGCGACCGTGTCACGGAACAGGAAGCCCAGAAGTCCCGGAGCCTCCCCCAGCAACTGCATACGCTCCTGAACGAGCGGTGCGGCGGCGTCGAGAAGGCGCTGCTGCTCGGCCGTCGGGGGCTCCGAGACGAGACCGGCCGCGGCGAGGTACGGCACGAGCCGCCCGGCGAAGTCGGCGGTCTCCAGCAGGCGGATGTGGTCGCCGTTGATCGACTCGGCCTTCTTCTGGTCGAAGCGGGCGGGGTTCGGATTGACGTCGACGATGTCGAAGGCGGCGGTGAACTCGTCGAGAGTGAACACGTCGCGATCGGCGGCGATCGACCATCCCAGGAGGGCCAGGTAGTTGAGGAGGCCCTCGTGGATGAAGCCCTTCTCGCGCTGCAGGAAGAGGTCGGCCTTCGGGTCTCGCTTCGAGAGCTTCTTGGTGCCGGTCTCGCCGAGCACGAGCGGCATGTGACCGAAGCGGGGCACGAACGTCGTGACGCCCGCGTCGATGAGCGCGGAGTACAGCGCGAGCTGGCGCGCCGTCGACGGCATCAGGTCTTCACCCCGGATGACGTGGGTGATGCCCATGAGCGCATCGTCGACCGGGTTGGTGAAGGTGTAGAGCGGCTGACCGCCCGCACGCACGATCACGAAGTCGGGGAACGAGCCTGCGGGGAAGGTGACCTCACCGCGGATGAGGTCGACGTAGGTCAGGTCGTGGTCGGGCACCCGCACCCGCCACGCCGGCTCGCGGCCCTCGGCGCGGAAAGCGGCCTTCTGCTCATCGGTGAGGTGGCGGTCGTAGTTGTCGTAGCCGAGCTGCTTCGCGCGACCGTTCGCCTCGTTGCGGGCGTCGATCTCCTCGGCCGTCGAATACGACTCGTACACCGCCCCGGCCGCGATGAGCTTCTCGAGCACTCCCGCATAGATGTCGAGACGCTGTGACTGACGATACGGCCCGTGCGGTCCGCCCTTCTCGACGCCCTCGTCCCAGTCGATCTCGAGCCAGGTGAGCGCGTCGACCAGCTGACGGTAGCTCTCTTCGCTGTCGCGCGCCGCGTCCGTGTCTTCGACGCGGAAGATGAGCTTTCCCCCCGTGTGGCGTGCGTACGCCCAGTTGTAGAGCGCCGTGCGCACCATGCCGACGTGCGGAAGACCCGTCGGAGACGGGCAGAAGCGCACACGGACGTCGGTTCCGGTGGCGGTGGTGGTGCGGGGATCTATCGCTGCAGACATCCCCACCAGTCTAGTTCGCCCTGCCGAGGCGCCCGCGGCCGTCGCGGTCCTGCGGGCGACGCTCGCGCACCTCAGCGGCGAGCGTACGGCGAGAGCACGATGACCGCCGCGACGATGCACAGGGCGACGAGGGCGAGCCCGCCATAGCCGATCCACGTCAGTACGACACCCGCAAGCACGGCGCCGACGGCGGCGCTGAACGTCATGATCGTGTCGCTCAATCCTTGACGACGAGGACGCATGGCGACGATGGTGCTCTCGGTGAGCAGGGCCGCCCCCGACACGGTCGCAGCGCTCCACCCGAGCCCGAGGAGCAGCAGTGCCACGAGCACGGCCCACTGATTTTCAGGGGCAGAAGCCGCGGTGACGAGCGAGGCCGCCAGCAGCAGCTGACCGAGGAGCACCGTGGGGATGCGCCCCCAGCGATCGGCGAGGATGCCGAAAACGGGAGACAGCCCGTACATGCCGAAGACGTGGAGCGCGATCGTGACTCCCACGACGAGCGTGACGTGATCTGGGGCGAGGTGCGCGAGATGCACAGGCGTCATGGCCATCACGGACGCCATCACGACGTGGGAGCCGGCCACCGCGAAGATCGCGTAGCGGGCGGCACGCGGCCGATCCGGCTCGGCGATCGTCTCGCGTTGCGCCTCCCCCGACCGCGCGATGCGCTGCGCGGTGAGGAGTGGATCCGGGCGCAGGGCGACGATGTACAGCACGAACGCGCACAGCTGAGCGACGATCGAGAACGCGTACGCGCCGGTCAGCGGCGGCATCCCGAGCGCCGCGCCGACCGCCTCCCCCGGTGTCAGCAAGAGCGGCCCGAGCACGCCGCCGATCGTCGTCGCCCAGACGACCGTGCCGAGATCACGGCCGCGACGGTCGGCGGTCGCGAGGTCGGTCGCCGCGAACCGCGACTGCAGGTTTCCCGCGTTTCCCGCGCCGATCAGCACCACCCCCACCAGGAGCAGGGGGAACACCCGCAGCGCGACGGCGAGCAGCACGACGGCGATGCCCACCAGCGCGAACAGATTGCCCAGCGTGAGCGCGAACCGTCGCCCGCGGCGAGCGGCGAGCCGGGCGAGCGGAATGGCGCACAGGGACGCTCCGAGCGTGACCGAGGCCGTCGCGAGTCCCGACAAAGCATCCTGTCCCGAGAGATCGGCAGCGAGGAGCGCACCGAGCGAGACCGTCGCGCCGAAGGCGATGCCGCCCAGCACCTGCCCCGCTGCGAGCACACGGACGGTGCGACGCTGCGTCTGCGCGATCGACGCCGGGGTGTCGACGGCCGCTGCCGTCGCTCCGGGGAGCGGGGTGTCAGGCATCCCGGGCCGTGTTGCGCAGCACCCCGATACCCGTGATCTCGACCTCTACCGTGTCACCCGCCTCGAACGGGCCGACGCCGGCCGGAGTCCCCGTGAGGATCACGTCTCCGGGCAGCAGGGTGAAGGCCGCCGATGCGTAGGCGATGATATCCTGCACGGAGTGCACCATGTCGCTGATGGGGCCGTCCTGGCGCACCTCGCCGTTGACACGGGAGACGACGCGGGCCCCGCCGGAGAGATCGAACTCCGTCTCGATCACCGGCCCGAGCGGACAGAACGTGTCGAAGCCCTTCGCGCGCGACCATTGGCCGTCCGACCGCTGCAGGTCGCGGGCCGTCACGTCGTTGGCCACGGTGTAGCCGAACACATAGTCGAGCGCGCGCTCGGCCGGGACGTCTTTGGCTACTCGGCCGATCACGACGGCGAGTTCGCCCTCGAAGTCGGTGCGCTGCGACTGCCGCGGACGCACGATGACGTCACCGGGTCCGATCACCGAGGTGTTCGGCTTCAGGAACAGCAACGGTTCGCTCGGCGCCTCGCCACCCATCTCGGCGGCGTGGTCGTGGTAGTTCTTGCCGACGCATACGACCTTCGACCGAGGGATGACGGGTGCCAGGAGCGCAGCGTCTGCGAGGGGAACGCGCTCCCCCGTGGGCTCGAACCCCGCGAACAGCGGATCACCCGAGAGGACGACGAGGTCGCCCTCGTCGACGATCCCGAAGCGGATGGCCTCGTTGTGGCTGAACCGAGCGATCCGCACGTCAGGCGTCCAGTCGCAGCAGCCAGCCGTGCGTGTCTTCCGCCCGGCCGTACTGGATGTCGGTGAGGTGCTGGCGCAGTTCGAGCGCGAGCGAGCCCGTCGGCTGCTCGTCGAGGAAATCGGCGCCCTTGAGGGTGCCGATCGGCGCGACGACGGCGGCGGTGCCGCACGCGAACACCTCGACGATGTCGCCCGAGGCCACGCCGTCGCGCCACTCCTGGAGCGACACGCTGCGCTGCCTCGACCCTGTGGCCGCGGTCGCGGGCCAGCTGCAGGAGCGAGTCGCGCGTGATGCCCTCGAGGATCGAATCGGACTGCGGGGTGACGAGCGTGCCGTCCTTGAAGACGAACACGATGTTCATGCCGCCGAGCTCCTCGACATTGCCGTCCTGGTCGAGGAAGACCACCTGGTCGCAGCCCTGCTCATAGGCCTGCGCCTGCGGGAGCAGGCTCGCGGCGTAATTCCCGCCGGTCTTCGCCGCGCCCGTGCCGCCCTTGCCGGCGCGGGCGTAATCCTTGCTCAGCCAGATGGAGACGGGCTTCGCGCCCCCCTTGAAGTACGCGGCGACCGGGCTCGCGATGAGGTAGTAGGCGACCTTGTTCGCCGGACGCACACCGAGGAACGCCTCCTTGGCGAACATGAACGGGCGCAGGTACAGGCTCTGATCGTCACCCGAGGGCACCCAGGCGCCGTCCACCGCGATGAGCTCGCGCAACGACTGCACGAAGTACTCGACGGGGAGTTCGGGAAGCGCCAGTCGGCGCGCGCTGCGCTGCAGACGCCGCGCGTTGTCCTCGGGACGGAACGTGTGGATCGACCCGTCTGCGTGACGGTAAGCCTTGATGCCCTCGAAGATCTCCTGCCCGTAGTGCAGGACGGCGGCTGCGGGGTCCAGCGAGATGGGCCCGTACGGCTGGACGCGGGGCCGGTGCCAGCCGCCCTTCGACGACCAGCAGATGTCGACCATGTGGTCGGTGAAGGAGGTGCCGAAGACGGGATCGCGGAGCAGTTCTTTACGCTCTGCGGGCGACTTCGCGGCCAGGTTGCGGGTGACGGCGAACGTCAGCGGGGCGCTCGTCGTCTGAGGGTCGGTGAGGGTCATGTTCAGTCCTGTTCCATGCGCGCCGTCGACGGGATCGGCTGGCGTCTCCAGGTTACGCCTGGACGCGTGCGACGATGGCGTCGCCGATCTGCGCCGTCGTGCGAGGGGTGGTCCCGCGGGTCGCGATGTCGTCCTCCACGGCGCGGATGACACGACGTGACTGCTCGGCGAGCCCGAGGTGATCGAGGAGCATCGCCGTGGAGAGGATCGCGGCCGTGGGGTCGGCCTTCTGCTGTCCTGCGATGTCGGGCGCCGAACCATGCACGGGCTCGAACATCGAGGGGAACGCGCCGTCGGGGTTGATGTTCCCCGAAGCGGCGAGGCCGATGCCTCCGGTGACGGCGCCGGCCAAATCGGTGAGGATGTCGCCGAAGAGGTTGTCGGTGACGATCACGTCGAAACGGCCCGGGTTCGTGACCAGGAAGATGGTGGCCGCGTCGACGTGGAGATAGTCTACGGCGACGTCCGGGTGCTCGGCGGCCACGGCATCCACGATCCGCTTCCACATGCCGCCGGCGTGCACGAGCACGTTGGTCTTGTGCACGAGCGTGAGCTTCTTGCGACGCTGCTCGGCCTGCGCGAACGCGAAGCGGACGACTCGCTCGACACCGTAGGCGGTGTTGACGCTCGTCTCGTTGGCGACCTCGTGCGCCGTGCCTGTGCGGATCGAGCCACCGTTGCCGACGTAGGGACCTTCGGTGCCCTCGCGCACGACGACGAAGTCGACCTCGCCCGCGTCGGCCAACGGCCCGGGAACGCCCGGATACAGCTTCGACGGGCGGAGGTTCACGTAGTGGTCCAGCTCGAAGCGGAGCGCGAGCAGGAGCCCGCGCTCGATATTGGCGTTCGCGAGACGAGGGTCGCCGGGCATGCCGCCGACCGCGCCCAGCAGAATCGCGTCATGCCCCTTGATCGAGGCCAGGTCGTCGGCCGTGAGCGTGTCGCCGGTCTCGAGGTAGCGCGCGGCGCCGAGCGAGTAACGCGACCTCTCGAAGACGACATCCGCTCCTGCACACACCGCGTCGAGCACCTTCTCCGCCTCGGCGACGACCTCGGGGCCGATACCGTCTCCGGGGATCACGGCCAGGCGGACAGTCCGGTGGGACGCGGGCGACATTGCACTCCTCAGGTTCGTTGCGGCGGGCCGGCCGTGAGCGGCCGGATCACTTCTCGACCGGCGCTGTGCGGGCTCCTCCCAGCGTAGTGGCCGCGATGACCGCGGCGATCCCGACGAGCACCGCCCCGATGACGGCCGTGATGCCGACGCCCGCGTCGAAGGCGTGGGCGGCGGCGGCACGGAGCGCGTCAGCCGCACCCGGTTCCAGTGCGTCAGCGACGGTCATGGCACCCGCGAGCGTCTCGCGGGCGGCCGCCGCGGCCGCTGCCCCCACGCCGTCAGGAATCACGATCCCCGTACGGTAGGCGGCCGCGAGGATGCCGCCGAGCACGGTGGTGCCCAGCACCGCGCCGACTTCGTAGGCCGTCTCCGAGACGGCGCTGGCTGCACCGGCTTTTGCAGGAGGCGCGCTCGCGAGCACGAGATCGTTGGAAACCGTCTCCGCGGCGCCGATGCCGATGCCGAGCAGCACGAAGGCGGCGGCGAGCATCCACAGCTCGCCGGCATTCACCGTGAGCGGGACGAGCAGGTACGCGGTCACCGAGAAGCACAGGGCCACGGGCACCACGATCCGCGGGGCGATGCGACGCGACACCGGCACGACCAGGAGGCCGGCGACGATCATCGCCGCCATGCCCGGCACGAGCGACAGCCCCGCAGTCATGGGGTCGAGTCCCACGATCAGCTGCAGATGCTGCGCCACGAAGTACAGGAAGCCGACCAGCGCGATGACGCTCAGCAGGTTCACGAGCAGAGCGCCACTGAACGCGCCGTGGCGGAAGAGGCGCATGTCGAGCATCGGCGACGGCGAAGACAGCTGCCGCCGGACGAACAGCACGCCGAAGACGATCCCCGTCACGACGAGCGCGAGGGGAAGGACACCGACGCCGTGGACGGCGATCTCTTTGATGGCGTAGACGATGGGCACCATGGTGAGCATCGAGAGGACGATGCCCGGCAGGTCGATGCGTCCCGGACGCGGATCGCGGCTTTCGGGCACCAGGATCGGCGCGAAGACGAGCAGGGGCAGCAGCACCGGCACCGACAGCAGGAACACCGATCCCCAGGCGAAGTGCTCGAGGAGGATGCCGCCGACGACCGGACCGAGCGCGGCACCCGCGGAGAACATCGACGCCCACACGGCGATCGCGAGCCGTCGCTGGTCGCGGTGCGTGAAGATGCTGCGCAGCAACGACAGCGTCGAGGGCATGAGCATCGCACCGAAGACGCCGAGTGCGGCGCGCGCCGCGATGAGCATCCCGGGCGACGTCGCGTATGCGGCGAGCGCCGACACGGCGGCGAAGCCGATACCGCCGATGAGGAGCATCCGGCGCCGTCCGAAGCGGTCGCCGAGGGTGCCCATCGTCACGAGGAGCCCCGCGAGCACGAGGGGGTACGCGTCGATGATCCACAGCTGCTGTGCGCTCGACGGCGCGAGGTCGAGAGCGATCGCAGGCAGGGCGAAGCTCAGCACCGTGTTGTCGACCGATACGAGCAGCACCGGGAGCATGAGGACCACCAGGGCGGCCCACCCGCGCCACCCGACGCGCCTTCCCGCAGCGTCGGCCAGGGAGATCTCTTCTGTCAAGGTCATTTCTATACCGTCCAGCCGGTATAGTATCAGCAGCACCCTCCCCCGTCGTTAGCATCGAGCCATGAGCCGTCCGCCCCGCGCCCGCGAGAGCGTCCTCGACGCCTTCGAGTCACTTCTCATCGCCGAAGGCGAGCGCGCCGCCACGATGGACGCGACGGCGCGCGCCGCAGGGGTTTCGAAGGGCGGGCTGCTCTACCACTTCGCCTCCAAGGAGGCGCTCGAGCTGGCCCTCCTGGAACGCATGGAGGTGCTCGTGCGAGAAGACATCGACGACATGCGTGCCGATCCGAGCGGACTCGTCGCGACGTTCATCCGCACGTCGGTCATGGACGACACGCCTGTCGACCGCGCGCTGCTCGCGGGCTCCAAGCTCGCTCAGGCAGGAAACGCAGAGGCCGCACTCGCGCTGAGGCGGGTGCGCCAGCAGTGGCAGGACGCCCTCCGCCCGCACACGCGCGACGAGATCGCGCTCCAGCTCGTGCTGCTGGTGAGCGACGGGCTCTACTTCAACAACGCCCTCGATCAAGGCGCCGTGACCGGCCCGGTTCCCCAGGGCGACGACCTGGAGGCACTCATCGCGCTCGTCGAGGGCGCCGCGGGAGTCTGAGTGCCGGCGCCGGCCCGGCTCAGGACTCCGTGATCTCGATCTGACGGAACAGGTCGGCCTGGATGGCCGAGCGCACCTCGTCGAGCAGCTCATCGGGCACGGGCGAGTCGACCGTCAGCACCGAGAGCGCCTGGCCGCCCGCCTGTCGACGAGCGATCTGCATGCCGGCGATGTTGATGCCGGCCTCCCCGAACTTCTGCCCGTACACGGCGACGATGCCGGGCCGGTCGGTGTACAGCATCACGATGTGGTGCTTCTCGATCGGCAGTTCGAGCGGGTGGTCGTTGATGCCCACGAGCTTCTCGGTCTGCTTGGTGCCGGTGAGCGTGCCCGACACCGAGAGCTGCGAGCCGTCGGACAGCGCGCCGCGCAGCGTGATGACGTTGCGGTACTCGTCGGACTGATCGTCGACCAGAAGCCGTGCTTCGATGCCGCGCTGCTCGGCGAGGAGAGGTGCGTTGACGTAGGAGACCGTCTCGCTCACCACATTCGTGAACACACCCTTGAGTGCGGCGAGCTTCAGCACCTTCACGTCGTACTGGTTGAGCTCTCCGTGCACCTCGACGTCAAGGCTCGTCAGCGGCGAATGCGCCAGCGCCGAGAAGATCTGGCCGAGCTTCTCGACGAGCGGGATGCCGGGGCGCACATACGGATCGATGACGCCGCCGGCGACGTTCACCGCGTCCGGAACGAGCTCTCCCCCGAGGGCGAGGCGCACCGACTTGGCGACCGAGACGCCGGCCTTCTCCTGAGCCTCATCGGTCGAGGCCCCCAGGTGGGGCGTGACGAGGACGTTCGGCAGTTCGAGCAGCGGGAACGCCGTGCCCTCGGGCTTCGGGGGCTCGCTCGTGAAGACGTCGAGGCCCGCGCCGGCGATCTCGCCCGACGTCAGTGCGGTGTGCAGCGCCTCTTCGTCGATCAGTCCGCCGCGGGCGACGTTCACGAGGTAGGCGCTCGGCTTCATCATCGAGAACTGCTCGGTCGAGATCATCCCGGTGGTCTCGGGCGTCTTCGGCATGTGGATGGTGACGAAGTCGCTCTGCTGAAGCAGTTCGTCGAGCGTCACCAGCTGCACGCCGAGCTGCTGTGCGCGGGCACTGGTGACATAGGGGTCGTACGCGATCACGTTCATCCCGAATGCCTGAAGGCGGGCGGCGATGAGGGCGCCGATGCGCCCGAGCCCGATGATGCCGAGCGTCTTCTCGAACAGCTCGACGCCCGTGTAGGCGCTGCGCTTCCACTGCCCGGCGGCCAGAGAAGCGTGCGCGGCGGGGATGCGACGGGCGAGCCCGAGGATGTGCGCCACCGTGAGCTCGGCGGCCGAGATGATGTTGGACGTCGGCGCGTTGACCACCATGACGCCGGCCGTCGTCGCCGACTTGATGTCGACGTTGTCGAGCCCCACGCCCGCGCGGGCGATGACCTTGAGGACGGGCGCGGCGGCGATCGCCTCGGAGTCCATCTTCGTGGCCGACCGGATGAGGACCGCGTGCGCTTCGGCGAGGGCCGGCAGCAGCGCGGCTCGATCGGCCCCGTCGACGTGACGGATCTCGAAGTCGGGCCCGAGGGCGTCGATGGTGGCGGGTGACAGTTCTTCGGCGATGAGCACGACGGGCTTGGACACGCTGGCAACCTTCAGGGGCGTCGCGAAAGCGAGGAGCAGAGGTGGAATGCCAAGCCGCACATCTTCGGGGCCTGGCACGACCAGCCTACCGGCCGCGCGCGGCCCCTCATGACCGTGTGACGCCGACGCGTGCTCCAGCCTGCGCCAGGGGTCTCAGCCGCCGACGAGCGACGCGCCGTTGGCCAGCGCGTAGGCGACGACGTTGAGCCAGAACACGGCGACCAGGCCGAGCCCGGAAAGGAGCAGGAGAGCGAGGGCAGCCGGCGTCCGTCGCAGACCCAGCGCGAGCGCGCTCGCGAACACGATGATCGGGAACGCGGCGGCGAACAGCAGGAGCGCCCAGCCCAGCGGATTGAGCCCGAGCGTTCCGCTCGCCTGCTCGACGAGGAACCCGACGGCGTTCCACACGGCGTAGGCGTAGAACAGGCCGAAGGCTCCCGCGATGGTGGCGGCGACCCACGTGGGCATCGCCCGGCGGGCGGTCTGCGTCGAATCGGTCACTGTCCCACCGCCCCGATCATGATGAACGGCCACGGCACGAGGAGCACCGCTCCTGCCGCGAGCCAGACGAATCGCAGCCAGGGCGCTGACCGGCGCGTGAGCATCAGCGTCGCCGCGAACCAGATCGCCGGCGCGAGCACCGCCAGCCAGAACGCCGGCACGTAGGCGGCGGGACTGACGAGCAGGAGAGGTGCGATGGCCTGGAGACGCGACCCGCCGATGAACCACCCGAGCGTGTACAGCAGGTAGATGCCGCCGAGCACGCCCAGGCTCACGAGTGCGGCATTGCCGAGCTGAGCGGGCGCGTCGGGGGCGCCGGGATCCTCGGGCTCGCCGTCCACATCGGAGACGGCCTCACTCCCCCGGCCGACCGCGGTGTAGCCCTGCGGGAGCGTCGTGCGCTCCGTCGGACGAGACGTGGCCGCCTGCGCGTTGCCGACGTCGAGCGTCGGGTCATCGTCGCCCCAGGTCAGGGCATCGTCGTCGCGCGGCTCACTCACCGTCTCAGCGTACCGGCCGCGGATTCATGGCGCTGCGGCCGCGGCACGGACCGCCTCCGCGACGGCGATCTCGTCGGTGGCGTCGTGACCTGCCGCGCCGCCTCCCGGACCGACGGGTGCATCGGCGCGCACGACGTGTCGCGCCGACAGGTGCACCGCGCGCACCCCGGCATCGATGAGCGCGGCGATGTCGGCCGGTCGCACACCGCCGCCGGCCATGACCTCCACCGGTCCGCTCTGCGTCGCGAGGCGCGAAAGCACGGGGATGCCGTCGATCGACCGTGCCGCCCCGCCCGAAGTGAGCACGCGATCGACGCGCTCTTCCTGCAGCGCGTCGAGCACGTCGAACGGATTGGCCGAAGCGTCGATCGCGCGGTGGAACACGAAGGCGGCATCGCCGGCGGCATCATGCCAGCGCCGGAGCGCATCGCGGTCGACGTCGCCCACGGCCGTCAGCGCGCCGACGACGATTCCGCCGACACCCCGAGCGACGCACTCCCGGATGTCGGTCGACACGAGATCCACCTCATCGCGCGAGTAGACGAATCCTCCCCCACGCGGCCGCACGAGCACGTTGACCAGCGACGGGTCGACCGCCGACAGCACCTGTTCGAGCAGCCCCAGCGAGGGGGTCAGCCCGCCGACCGTGAGTGCTTGGCAGAGCTCCAGCCGGTCGGCCCCCGCCGCGATCGCGGCGCGGGCTCCTGCAGCATCTTGGACGGCGATCTCGACGGCGACGGTGCGGGGCATGGGCTTCACGATATCGGTACGCCGAGAGCCCGGACTCGAGAAGGGACCGGGCTCTCGGCGGAACGGAAGGGTCAGCGCGCGGCCGAGCCCTCCACGTAGTCCGCGTCCTGCTGCTTCCACGCGAACAGGGCGCGCAGGTCCTTGCCGACCGCCTCGATCGGGTGGGCGGCGGCCTTCGCGCGCAGCTCCTGGAACTCGGGCGCACCGGCGTCCTGGTCGCCGATGAAGCGCTCTGCGAACGCGCCCGACTGGATGTCGGCGAGCACGCCCTGCATGTTCTCCTTGACGCGCGGGTCGATCACGCGAGGGCCCGACACGTAGTCGCCGTACTCCGCCGTGTCGGAGACCGACCAGCGCTGCTTGGCGATGCCGCCCTCCCACATGAGGTCCACGATGAGCTTGAGCTCGTGCAGCACCTCGAAGTAGGCGATCTGGGGCTGGTAGCCCGCCTCGGTGAGGGTCTCGAACCCGTACTGGATGAGCTGCGACACACCGCCGCACAGCACGGCCTGCTCGCCGAACAGGTCGGTCTCGGTCTCCTCGGTGAAGGTCGTCTTGATGACGCCCGCACGCGTGCCGCCGATGGCCTTCGCGTACGACAGCGCGGTCTGCCAGGCGTTGCCGGAGGCGTCCTTCTCGACCGCGATGATGTCGGGGATGCCACGCCCGGCGACGAACTCGCGACGCACCGTGTGGCCGGGGGCCTTGGGGGCGACGAGGATCACATCGACACCCTCGGGGGCGTCGATGTAACCGAAGCGGATGTTGAACCCGTGCGCGAACGCGAGGGTCTTGCCCTCGGCGAGGTTCGGCTTGATGTGGTCGTTGTAGATGCCGCGCTGGTGCTGGTCGGGCGCGAGGATCATGATGACGTCGGCCCACTGCGTCGCGTCGGCGACGGACTTGACCTCGAAGCCCTCCTCCTCCGCTTTGGCGATGGACTTCGAGCCTTCCTTCAGCGCGATCGCGACCTCGACGCCCGAGTCGCGCAGGTTCTGCGCGTGGGCGTGCCCCTGCGAGCCGTAGCCGACGATGGCGACCTTCTTGCCCTGGATGATCGAGAGGTCGGCGTCGGAGTCGTAGAAGATCTCAGCCATGTTCGTTGTTTCTCCTTGGTGTGTCGGTCATGAGCGGGCCCCGGCGGGTTGCCGTGCCCGCGATGCAGGTATCAGCCGCGCAGCACGCGTTCGGTGATGGACTTTCCGCCGCGGCCGATGGCGAGGAGGCCCGACTGTGCGAGTTCCTTGATGCCGAAGGGCTCCAGCGCACGCAGGAACGCCTCGACCTTGCCGCGATCGCCCGTGACTTCGACCACCAGCGCGTCGGTGGCGTAGTCGACGATCGAGGCGCGGAAGAGGTTCACGACCTCGATCACGTTCGACCGGGTCTGGTTGTCGGCGCGCACCTTCACGAGCATGTGCTCGCGCTGCACCGAGGCGGATGTGTCGAGCTCGACGATCTTGATGACGTTGATGAGCTTGTTGAGCTGCTTGGTCACCTGCTCGAGCGGGAGCTCCTCGACGTCGACGACGACCGTGATCCGCGAGAGGCCGGGAATCTCCGTGACGCCCACGGCGAGCGACTCGATGTTGAATCCGCGCCGCGCGAACAGCCCCGCGACGCGCGTGAGCAGACCGGGCTTGTCCTCCACGAGAAGGCTCAGAACGTGCTTGCTCATGTCAGGCCTCCTGATCGAAGCTCGGGGCGTGGTCGCGCGCGTACTGGATGTAGCTGTTGCTGACGCCCTGCGGCACCATCGGCCACACCATCGCGTCGGCACTCACGACGAAGTCGATCACGACCGGTCGGTCGTTGGTCTCCAGCGCGGTGCGGATCGCGGCATCCACCTCGTCCTCCTTCTCGACGCGCAGCGCGAGGCATCCGTAGGCCTCGGCGAGCTTCACGAAGTCGGGGATGCGGATGGTGTCGTGCCCGGTGTTGAGGTCGGTGTTGGAGTAGCGCCCGTTGTAGAAGAGCGTCTGCCACTGGCGCACCATCCCCAGCGACGAGTTGTTGATGATCGCGACCTTGATCGGGATGTTGTTGATGACGCAGGTGGCGAGCTCCTGATTGGTCATCTGGAAGCACCCGTCGCCGTCGATCGCCCACACGACGCGGTCGGGCTCGGCGACCTTGGCACCCATCGCCGCCGGCACGGAGTAGCCCATCGTCCCCGCGCCGCCCGAGTTGAGCCATGCGTTGGGACGCTCGTACTTGATGAACTGCGCCGCCCACATCTGGTGCTGTCCGACGCCCGCGGCGTACACGCCCTCGGGGCCGGTGAGCTCGCCGATGCGGGAGATCACGTGCTGCGGCGACAGCAGTCCGTCGGTCGGCTGCGTGAAGCCGAGCGGGAACTCGGTGCGCAGACCGTCGAGGAACGCCCACCACTCGGAGATGTCGGGCTTGGCGCCCCCGGTGATGCCGCGGAACGCCGCCGCGAGGTCGACGAGCACGTCGCGCAGGTCTCCCACGATCGGGACATCGGCGGTGCGGATCTTGGAGATCTCCGCGGGATCGATGTCGACGTGGATCACCTTCGCGTTCGGAGCGAACAGCGCCGCCTTGCCCGTGACGCGGTCGTCGAACCGCGCGCCGAGCGACACGATGAGGTCGGACTCCTGCAGGGCGAGCACGGCGGGGACAGTGCCGTGCATGCCCGGCATCCCCAGGTGCTGCGTGTGCGAGTCGGGGAAGGCCCCGCGCGCCATGAGGGTCGTGACGACGGGCGCGCCTGTCGCCTCGGCCATCTCGAGCAGCTCACTCGACGCGCGCGCCCGGATGATGCCGCCGCCGACGTAGAGAACGGGCTTGTTCGCCGCCGCCAGCAGCTGGGCTGCCGCCTGGATCTGCTTCCCGTGGGCCTTGGTGACGGGCCGGTAGCCCGGAAGGTCGATCTTGGGAGGCCAGACGAACGGGGCCTCGGCCTGCTGCGCGTCCTTCGTGATGTCGACGAGCACCGGGCCGGGGCGGCCGGTGCCGGCGATCTCGTACGCCGCGGCGATGGCGCCGGGGATGTCCGCCGCATTCTTCACGAGGAAGGAGTGCTTCGTGATGGGCATCGTGATGCCCACGATGTCGGCCTCCTGGAACGCGTCGGTTCCCATGAGGTTCGAGAACACCTGGCCGGTGATGCAGACGATCGGCACCGAGTCCATGTAGGCGTCGGCGATCGCCGTAACGAGGTTGGTGGCGCCCGGGCCGCTCGTCGCGATGGCGACGCCGACCCTGTTCGAGGCGGCGGCGTAGCCCTCGGCCGCGTGACCGGCGCCCTGTTCGTGACGCACCAGGATGTGGCGCAGCGACGACGCATCCATGAGCGGGTCGTAGACGGGAAGGATCGCACCACCGGGCAGGCCGAAGACGTCGGTGACGCCGAGCAGTTCGAGGGAACGGACGACGGCCTCGGCTCCCGTCAGCACGGGGGCGGAGGCTCCGCGGGCGGGCGGCCGGGGAACGGCGGCAGCAGTGTCGGTTGACATGAGTGAACCTCAGATGGTGGGGATGACGAAGTCAGGAGGCCTAGCCCGTCGTCGCGCCCTCGGCAGCGGAGCGCACGAGTTTCGAGTACTTGGCCAGAACGCCACGGGTATAGCGCGGAGGAAGGGGCTCCCAGCCTTCGCGGCGGGAGCTCAGCTCAGCCTCGTCGACGAGTAGGTCGAGAGTGCGAGCCGCGATATCGACCCGTATCAGATCACCATCGCGCACGAAGGCGATGGGACCAGCGTCCACCGCTTCGGGTGCTATGTGGCCGATGCACAGGCCGGTTGTGCCGCCTGAGAATCTGCCGTCCGTCAAGAGTAGTACATCTTTTCCGAGGCCAGCGCCCTTGATGGCGGCGGTGATCGCGAGCATCTCGCGCATGCCCGGGCCGCCCTTGGGGCCCTCGTAGCGGATGACGACGACGCTGCCCGCCTCGATGTCGCCCGCGGCCAGCGCGTCGATCGCACCGCGCTCGCGCTCGAAGACGCGCGCCGGACCCTCGAAGACCGCCGCGTCGAATCCGGCCGTCTTCACGACCGCACCTTCGGGCGCCAGCGAGCCGTGGAGGATCGTGAGACCGCCCGTCGCGTGGATCGGGTTGTCGAACGTGTGGATGACGGTGCCGTCGATCGGCTCGGGGTCGAGCTCGGCGAGGTTCTCGGCGAGCGTCTTGCCGGTCACGGTGAGAGCGTCGCCGTGCAGCAGTCCCTCGTCGAGCATCGCCTTCATGATGACGGGGATGCCGCCGTGGCGGTCGACGTCGTTCATGACGTACTTGCCGAAGGGCTTCATGTCGGCGACGTGCGGCACCTTGTCGCCGATGCGGTTGAAGTCGTGGAGGCTGAGCTCGACGTCCGCCTCCCGCGCGATGGCGAGCAGGTGGAGCACGACGTTGGTCGAGCCGCCGAGCGCCATCGCGAGGGCGATCGCGTTCTCGAACGCCTCCTTCGTCAGGATGTCGCGGGTCGTGATCCCCTGACGGAGCAGGTTGACGACGGCCTCGCCCGAACGGTGCGCGAAGTAGTCGCGACGGCGGTCGGCGGCGGGCGGCGCCGCCGAGCCGGGCAGCGACAGCCCGAGCGCCTCGGCGACCGACGCCATCGTGTTGGCCGTGTACATCCCGCCGCACGCGCCTTCACCGGGCGCGATCGCGCACTCGATGCGCTTGAGATCGGCCTCGCTCATCTTGCCCGCGAGACAGGCGCCGACGGCCTCGAACGAGTCGATGATCGTGACATCCTTCTCGGTGCCGTCCGAGAGCTTGACCCAGCCGGGTGCAATGGATCCGGCGTAGAGGAAGACGCTCGAGAGGTCGAGACGCGCGGAGGCCATGAGCATGCCGGGAATCGACTTGTCGCAGCCGGCGAGCAGCACGGTGCCGTCGAGGCGCTCCGCCATGACGACGGTCTCGACGGAGTCGGCGATGACCTCCCGGGAGACGAGGGAGAAGTGCATGCCCTCGTGGCCCATCGAGATGCCGTCCGACACCGAGATCGTGCCGAACTGCAGCGGGTAGCCGCCTCCCGCGTGGACGCCTTCCTTGGCGCCCTGCGCGAGCCGGTCGAGGCTCAGGTTGCAGGGGGTGATCTCGTTCCAGCTCGAGGCGATGCCGATCTGGGGCTTGTCCCAGTCGGCGTCTCCCATTCCGACGGCACGGAGCATGCCGCGGGAGGTGGTCGCCTCGATGCCGTCGGTGACGACCCGGCTGCGGGGTTTGATGTCGATGGTGTTGTCGGACGCAGGCATTCTCGAAGTCTATTGCCGCGCGGCGATACGCCGGTGCGCGAGCGCCAGCAGAACCTCCGCGAGCTCCGCGATGTCGCGCACCCGCATCGAGGCGGCGGTGTCGCCGTCTCCGACGCGAATGCCCACGTCGCCGGGCAGAAGGCTCCGGAGGGCGTCCTCGTCGGTCACGTCATCGCCCGCGAAGAGCACGCCGGTCGCTCCTGTCTGCTCTCGCAGCGCCGCCACCGCCGAGTCCTTGCCCTCGGACCGGAAGGCGTACTCCGTCAGTGCGTGACCGGTGCGGCTCCGCCAGTGCGGTGCGCGCGCCGCCATGACGTCTGCGATGCGGGTGTGCACGCCCTCTGCCTCAGCGGGGGCGGCCATGCGGGTGTGCACCGCGAAGCCGAAGTCCTTCGGCTCGATCCAGGCGCCGTCGACGTCGGCGGCGATCGCCTCGGCCTCGCTCTGCAGCTCGCGGTGGAGGGCGCGCTCCGCCGCGTCGTCGAGGGATTCCGCGTGCTCCGGGGCGTCGGCCTCCCACCCGGCGGGGTGCCACCACTGCGCACCGTGGGATGCGGCGAGCG
Organism: uncultured Actinomycetota bacterium; assembly: GCA_963789095.1. Lineage (GTDB taxonomy): Bacteria > Actinomycetota > Actinomycetes > Actinomycetales > Microbacteriaceae > Microbacterium. The sequence goes on along the minus strand of CAWBJK010000011.1, from coordinate 394,389 downwards.
TGAGGGGCGAGTCGTCGCCGTGCTCGGCGATCGTCCGGAGATCGCGGAGGGTGCGGCCGGAGACGAGGGCCACGGTCGTGTCGGGCGCCGACACGAGGGCACGCACGGCGTCGGCCGCCTCCGGAGTCATCCGCGCTGACATCGGCTCATCGACCAGCGGCGACAGCGTGCCGTCGAAGTCGAGGGCCACCAGCAGCCGCGGGGTGAGGGCGAGTTCGTCGAGGCTCACGCACGACCCTCCCGTGCCGCCGTCAGATCGCCGAGGAACTTGCGCGACCAGGCGCTCACGTCGTTGTCGCGCACGCGTCGACGCAGTGCCCGCATCCGGCGCCGCTTCTCGTCGACGGGCATCTCGACCGCCGTCATGATCGCCTGCTTGAGGCCCTGGATGTCGTGCGGGTTGATCCGCAGGGCCTGCGTCAGTTCGTCTGAGGCGCCGGCGAACTCGCTCAGGATGAGCACCCCGCCACCGTCGACGCGACTGGCTACATACTCCTTCGCGACGAGATTCATCCCGTCGCGCAGCGCCGTGACGAGCATGACGTCGGCCGCAAGGTAGAGGGCCACCATCTCCTCGCGCGGGTACGAGTGGTGCAGATAGCGGATCGCGGTGAGACCGACGGTGTCGTGGTCGCCGTTGATGCGCCCGACGGCGAGTTCGATCTCGTCGCGCAGCTGCATGTAGGCGGCCACGCGCTCGCGACTGGGGCTCGCGACCTGCACGAGGGTCGCGTCGCCGATCTTGAAGCTGGCCGTCGTCGAACAGCTCGCCCACCGCCTTCAGCCGGTGGCGGATGCCCTTCGTGTAGTCGAGCCGATCGACGCCCAGGAGCACCGAGCGCGGATTGCCCAGCTCGGCGCGGATCTCAGCGGCGCGCGCCTGGATCTCGGGCCGGCGCGCGAGCTCCTCGTACGTCGCGGTGTCGATCGAGATGGGATAGGCCCGCGCGATCGTCGTACGCGACTGCCCGTCGGGCGTCGGCACGCGGATCGCCCCGCGCGCGACTCATAACCGAACCGCCGCCGCACCGCCATCGCGAAGTTTCCGGCGTCGGCGGTGCGCTGGAAGCCGATCACATCGGCGCCCAGGAGGCCCTCGAGCACCTGAGCGCGCCACGGAAGCTGAGAGAAGATCCCGTATGCCGGGAAAGGAATGTGGTGGAAGTATCCGATCGTCAGGTCGGGGCGCGCGTCGCGCAGCATCCGCGGGACGAGCTGCAGCTGATAGTCGTGCACCCACACGGTGGCGCCGGGAGCGGCGACGTCCGCCGCGGCGTCGGCGAAGCGACGGTTGACCCTGACGTATGCGTCCCACCATGCCCGGTGGTAGGTCGGCGCCGCGATCACATCGTGGTACAGCGGCCAGATCGTGTCGTTCGAGAAGCCTTCGTAGTACTTCGCGACATCGTCGGTCGACAGCGCGACCGGCACGAGGTTCACGCCGTCGAACTCGAACGGGGCCACCTCCAGATCGGCCTGTCCCGGCCATCCGACCCACGCCCCGCCCGTGCTCCGCACGACAGGCTCGAGCGCCGTGACCAGCCCTCCCGGCGACCTGCGCCAGGGCTCGCCGTCGTCGTCACCACGATCCACAGGAAGACGGTTGGCGACGACCACGAAGTCAGCGGCAGCGGTCACGGAGCTCCTCTCGGCGGGGGGTCGGGTGCGCTTCCAGGCTAACAACGCCCTGTCAAGGCCCTCCGGGTACTTGCGTCGGACGATAGCGTTGGGCTATGCGCAAGTACCTCTTCGGCACTGGTCTGCTGTCCACCTTCACCAGCGGCCTCACCCTCCTGCGGGCGGCGCGGGAGGACGTGCCCTTCAACTGGCGCACCGCGCTGGCGTGGCTCAACTGGGGCATCACGCTGGCGCTCGCGATCGGTGCCGTCGTTGACACGCGGCGCGCCACGCGGGGCAAACTGATCGCGTCCGACTCGCCCGTGGCGGGACGCGAGCAGAAGCTGCTGCGTCAGCGGGTCTCGCGCTGACGACCGGGTGACCGCGAGGCCGATCCCGACCGGAATCGGTCACGCCGCGGGCACGAGCAGCGTGTGTGGCAGTCAGGCAGCGGGGGCGCAGGTGCACCGCGCGTCAGCCGGGACGCCCGCGAGCGCCTCGTCGACGTGGAGCCCGCAACCGGTCCAGGTGGTCTTGCCGCACGTGGCACAGGCAATGGGTGAGCACATGTAGGGGCTCCTTCTGTCGGGGGTCAACGAGTAAGGATAAGCGCTTCTCCCTGACCGCCGCCTCCGCACAGCCCGACGGCGGCGGTTCCGCGCCCCCGGCGGGTGAGCTCGTGCACGGCGTGAACGACGAGCCTGCACCCCGACGCACCGATCGGATGACCGATCGCGATGCCGCCGCCATGGATGTTGAGGACCTCGTCTGTGATCCCCAGTTCCACCTGCGACCGGGCGACCACGGCGCCGAAGGCTTCGTTGATCTCGACGAGGTCGAGGTCGGCGACGGTGATCCCCTGCCTGCGGAGCGCCTGTTCGATGGCGCGCGCCGGCTGCGCGTGGAGGGAGTTGTCGGGGCCCGCGACCTGTCCTGCCGCGCCCACCACCGCGAGGATGCCCCACCCCTGCTCGTCGGCGTGCGACCGCGTCGTGAGCACGACCGCTGCCGCGCCGTCGGAGATCTGGGAGGAGTTGCCCGCCGTGATCGAGCCGCCGGCGCTGAATGCGGGGCGGAGCGCGCGAGCGACTCGACGCTCGTATCCGCCCGCACGCCCTCGTCGGAGGTGACGACCACCGGCTCGCCGCGGCGCTGGGGAACCGCGACCGCGACGATCTCGTCGTCGAAGACCCCCGCGGCCTGTGCGGCCGCTGCCCGCTGATGCGAGCGGACTGCAGCGGCGTCCTGCGCATCGCGCGAGACCTCGAACCGGTCGTTCAGCCGCTCCGTCGACGCTCCCATGCTCTCGCGGTCGTATGCGTCGGTCAGGCCGTCGAAGGCCATGTGATCGAGGACCTCGACCGATCCGTAGGCCCAGCCGTCACGCGATCCCATGAGCAGGTGCGGTGCGCGCGTCATCGACTCCATCCCGCCGGCAACCACGACCGTTGCGTCGCCGCTTGCGATCATGCGCTTGGCGTCGATGATGGCCGTCAGCCCCGAGAGGCACACCTTGTTGACCGACGACGCAGGCACGTTCCAGCCGATCCCACCGGCCAGCGCGGCCTGACGGGCCGGGTTCTGGCCCGATCCCGCCGGGAGCACCTGCCCCATGATCACGGCATCGACGGCCTCGGCGGGGATCCCGCCCTGAGCCAGCGCGCCCGCGATCGCGAACCCTCCCAGCTGGGGTGCGGAGAACGGGGCCAGTTGGCCTTTCAGGCGCCCCTGCGGGGTGCGGGCGGCGGCGACGATGACGATGTCTTCGGCGGTCATGATCGAAGTCCTTCTGCTCGAGAGCCACGATCAGCGGCGGTTCGGTGGCGGCGATCACGTCGTCGACGGTGACACCGGGGGCCGTTTCGACGAGCACGAGACCGTTCGGAGTCACGTCGATGACGGCGAGATCCGTGATGATCCTGTCGACGACGGCTCGCCCTGTGAGCGGGAGCGAGCACGTGTCGACGATCTTCGCAGACCCGTCGCGGGCGACATGCTCCATGAGAACGATCACCCGTGCGGCACCGTGCACCAGGTCCATCGCGCCGCCGGGGCCCTTCACCATCTTGCCCGGGATCATCCAGTTGGCGAGGTCGCCGTCTCGAGACACCTGCATGGCACCGAGGATGGCAGCGTCGATCTTGCCGCCGCGGATCATGGCGAAGCTCGTCGCGGAGTCGAAGAACGCGGCGCCCGGCAGCACCGTGACGGTCTCCTTCCCCGCGTTGATGAGGTCGGGGTCGACCTCGGCCTCCGGCGGGTAGGGCCCGACGCCCAGGATGCCGTTCTCCGACTGCAGCACCACTGTCGTGCCGTCGGGCACGTGGTTGGGCACGAGGGTGGGGAGCCCGATGCCGAGGTTGACGTACGACCCGTCGACCAGTTCACGTGCGGCTCGCGCCGCCATCTCGTTGCGCGTCAGCGCCATGTCAGGCTCCTTCTGCGATGGTGCGGCGCTCGATGCGCTTCTCGATGCCGGCGCCGACCTCCACCACGCGGTGCACGAACACGCCGGGAAGATGCACGGCATCGGGATCGATCTCTCCCGCCGGCACGAGCTTCTCGACCTGCGCGATGCAGATCCGGCCTGCCATCGCCGCCAGCGGATTGAAGTTCCGCGCCGCTTTCGTGAAGACGAGGTTGCCGTGCGCATCGCCCAGCGCGGCGTGCACGAGCGCGAAGTCGGTGACGATCGCCTCTTCCAGCACGTACTCGCGCTGCACGCCCGCATGCTCGAAGACCCGCACGTCCTTGCGGGGAGATGCGACGGCGATGCCGCCCGCTCCGTCGTACTTGCGGGGAAGACCGCCCTCCGCCACCTGCGTGCCGACGCCGGTCTGCGTGTAGAACGCGGCGATGCCCGAGCCGCCCGCCCGCAGCTTCTCGGCGAGTGTCCCCTGGGGAGTGAGCTCGAGTTCCAGTTCGCCGGCCAGGAACTGGCGTTCGAACTCCTTGTTCTCCCCCACGTACGACGACGTCATCTTGCTGATACGCCTGTCGGCGAGCAGGATTCCGAGGCCCCAGTCGTCGACGCCGCAGTTGTTGCTGACCACGCGCAGCCCACTCGTGCCCTGGCGATGCAACGCGTCGATGAGCACCATGGGGTTGCCTGAGAGCCCGAATCCGCCGACGGCGAGGGAGGCTCCGTCGGGGATGTCGGCGACGGCTTCTGCAGCCGACGTCCACGCCTTGTCGATCACGGGCACGCTCCTTCGCATGGCATGAACCCAGGATCGTCCCGCCGGCAGTCCCGCACCAAACGGCGGCTTGCCATGTGGGAACAAGACCGCCTAGTGTCCACATCATGGACATGTCGGCCGGAGTGCCGGGAGCGCAGGCCGTCAGCCGTGCTGCCGCCCTCTTGCGCCTCGTCACGGCGGGCGGCGCAGACGGGCGAGGCGTGCAGGAACTCGCACACGAGGCCCGTCTGACCCGCTCGACGACGCATCGGCTCCTGTCCGCGCTGCGCGCCGAGGGCCTGGTCGATCAGGATGCGCGCACGGCGCGATGGCTTCCCGGCCCCGAACTCTTCCTGATGGGAGCGGCGGCCGCGCCGCGGTACGACATCACGCATCTCGCGCGCGACATCGTGAGGTCTCTTGCGGTGAAGACCGAGGAGAGCGCCTTCCTGTCGGTGCGCCGCGGCGACGAGACGGTGTGCCTGCTCCGCGAGGAGGGCTCATTTCCCATCCGCTCATTCGTGCTCAGCGAAGGCGTGCGCTTCCCCCTCGGCGTCGCCTCGGCGGGCATGGCTATCCTCGCGTTCGTGCCCGACGGCGAGGTGGAGTCGTATCTCGAGCGGCATCCGGAGCTGCCCGTTCGGTGGGGACCGTCCCACGATGCGGACGCGCTTCGGCACCGTGTGGCCGAGACGAGGGATCGCGGGTACAGCGTCAACCCCGGCCTCATCGTCACGGGCTCGTGGGGCCTCGGCGCCGCGGTGTTCGATCATGCAGGACGCCCCGAATGGGCGCTCAGCCTGACCGGCGTGGAGTTCCGCTTCGGCGCGGAGAGACTCGCCGGGCTGGGCCGGACGCTCCTCGCTCACGCTCACCAGCTGACCACGCGCATCGCCGCAGCCCGCCGCGTCTGACCGATCCGTTGCGTCGCGTGCGCCTGGGAGACCCCCCACAACGCACGTCTCGACTTGCGCCGCCAGCACATCCGTGCGTTGAATATCGATATCTGCTTACCGTTTATCGATAGGTTGCCCCGATGAATCCGGTCATGACCACCGTCCTGCGTCTGCTGCTCATCGCGATGATCGCGCTCCTGCTCGTTGCGCAGGTCTTCGCCCTTCCGCCGACCGCCGCGCAGTGGGCGCACCAATTTCCCGACCTCGCGTGGCTGCGCATCCCCGGCCTCGTCGTCGGCACCGCCTTCATCGTGTGTGTGCAGGTGGTGCTGGCCTGCCTGTGGCGGATGCTCGGCTTCATGCGCAGCGACGGCCCGTTCAGCTCTCGGGCTCTCGCTTACATCACCGTGATCATCGTCGTGATCGTCGTCGCGGCGGCGCTCATCGGGGTCGCATTGGCGCTCCTCACCGCCGCGAACGCCGCGAATCCCTCGATCGTGCTCCTCGGCTGCTTCGGGATCGTCGTGGGCGCAGGGCTCGCCCTCCTCGTCGTCGTGCTCCGGGAGCTCCTGCGGCGCGAGCTCGACATGCAGCACGACCTGTCCGAGGTGGTGTGATGCCGATCATCATCAATCTCGACGTCGAGCTCGCGAAGAAGAAGATGTCGGTGAGCGACTTCGCCGCAGCCATCGACATCACGCCCGCCAATGTCTCGGTCCTCAAGAACGGACGGGCGAAAGCCATCCGCTTCACGACGCTCGAGGCGATCTGCCGCGTGCTCGACTGCCAGCCCGGAGACATCCTGCAATGGGTCCCGGATGAGCCGGAGGCCGATCGATGACGGCACCGAGCATCCCCGTGTGGAGCGCCGTCGCCACCACCAGGCTCCGTGACGCCCACTCGTGCCCCGTGTGCGGAGACTCGCCGCTGCGCGAGCCGGCGTGTCGCCGCTGCGGGGCGGACCTCACCTCGCCCGCAGCACGCGCACTGTGGGAGGCGTCGCAGCGGGCGGCCGCCGCCCTCGCAGAGCGAGAGCACCTGCGCCGCACCGTGCCTCTCACCGCCACCGGACGCGTGGCGCGTGCATCCCGCGGCACGCGGACCCTGGCCGCGCCGCCGGCCCAGCACGCGCCCCCGACGTCCGATGACGTCACGCCCGGGGCCGCGTCCGGCGATACGCCGCGCACGCACCCGCCCTCAACAGAGGGTCCGGCAGCATCGCGTCGTCGCGAGACGACTGTGCAGTCGGTCATGGCCGTGGCGGGCGCCGGCCTGTTCGCCGTCGCGGCGGTCGTCTTCACGTTCTTCAATCCCGACCTGTCGGACCGTGTCGTGCGCAGCGGGGTCACGCTTGCCGCGACCGTGGTGCTCCTGGTCGGGGCACGCGCGCTCGCCGCCCGCGGTCTGCGGTCATCCGCAGAGACCGTCGGAGGACTCGGCATCGTCTTCGTCGGGCTCGACGTGTACGCCCTGATGCAATTCGCTCCCGCGGCGGTGAGCCCATGGGTGTTCGCGGGCATCGGGACTCTGATCGCGGGTGCGCTCATGGCAGCGCTGTCCGTCAGGCTCCGCATCCGCGCGTGGCTCGGCCCGTCGGTGGTCGGGCTGAGCGTCGCGCCCGCGATGCTCGGGATCCCGGGAGGCACCGGGTCTTCCGTCGCGGGGTGGCTCACGGCGATGGCGTGCGGCATGGCGCTCGTGCACGCCCTCCGGCGGATGCGCCCCGCCTTCGGGCGGTCTCTCACCCCGGAAGCCGTCGCACTCACTGTCGCCCAGCTCGTCGCGATCGTCGCCGCACTCGCCCATCTCGCGCTCGGCACGCATGCGTCGGCGGTCGCCTTCCTCTGGATGACGACCGCTTCGGCCGCCGTGGTCGCCCTCGTCGCCCGCGTCTCGTCGCGGCGGTTCGCGACGGGTCTGTGGTCGTTCGTGACCGGCGGCGCGCTCGCCTCCGCAGGCCTGATGCTCGCCCACAGTCTCGTCGAGACCTTCGCAACGGCGTCGCCGGTCGCAGACACAGCCTCCGTTGCCGCGAGCTGGTACCCGGCGGCGATGCTCGTGGGCCCGGCCGTGGGCTTCGTGGTCGCGACGCTGCTCCTGCACCCGGTGTCGGCGGCATCCGCGTCGTGGACGACCGCGGGAGCGTTCCTCGTCGCCGGCGCCGCTGCGCTGCCGAGCGCGGGGCGGGCGGCGTTCGGCGCGCTCGTGACGATCAGCCGGTCGCCTGACGCGGCGTCCGCGACCGACGTCGCCGCCGGAGTCGGCACCGCCGTGGGTTTCGGACTCGTGGCGCTCGCGTTCGCATTCCACGGCAGGGTCCAGCGTCGACGCGGTGCACCGGCGTGGACCACGGTGCTGGCGGGATGGACCGCGGGGGCCGCCGCCGCGACGGCGATCACCGTTCCGCACGGCCAGTGGTGGCTCCACACCGCGACGGGGCTCGTGATCGCCGCGGGGGCGGCGCTCGTCACGACGCGCCGACGCGGTATCACCCCTGCCGTCCGCCTGCCCCTGCTCCTCATCGCGCACGGCGCCCTCGCACTCGCCGGGCTCCTGTCGTGGGCGTCGACCCCGCTCGCGGTCGCCGCGGCCCCGTCGGTGGTGGCGGTCATCGCGCTGCTCGCCGTCCGAACCCCCGCGAAGGTGCGGTGGGCCCACGTGGGCGCCGCCTACGCGTACGCGCTCACAGCGCTCGCCGCGGGGACGAGCCTCACCGGCATCGGCGACATCGGGGCTGTCAGCGTGACGACCTGCGCTGCCGCCGTCGTCGCCATGCTGGCCACCTTCGTCTCGAGGATCTCGGCGCGCACCTGGTGGGCGATCCTCGCCGTCACATCGGTGCCCTTCGCGCTCGGCGTGCTCCAGGTGGTGCGGGAGCGCAGCGGGTGGACGGCGCTTTCGACGATGCTCATCTTCCTTCTCGCGCTCACCCTCACCGCGTCGCGCCGACCGGGTCTCGTGCCCGCGCTGCGCGGGGTGAGCGCGGCGGTTCTCGTGCCGTCGCTGGGTGTCGTCGTCGTGTGCCTCGGCGCGGCCGTGCTTCCCATCAGCGCCTCGCCCGTGACCCTGCCGGTCATCGCCGCCCTTGTCGCGGTCGCTCTGCCCGCGACCGACCTCGTGCGCCACGCCCTCGCTCGACGCGGCATCCCGTCGGGAGAGGCGTCGTTCGCGTCCGGCGCGATCGAGGCCTCCAGTCTCCTCACGGGAGCGATCGCCGCGGTACTCGCGCTCGCCCGCGATGCGGCGGGTATGCCGACGGCGATCCTCGTGCTCGTCGTCCTGGCGGCAGGCTCTGCCGTCGGCGCCCTCACGTCGCGGCGTGCACGATTGTGGTGGTGTGCGGCGGCGGCCGGTACCGGCGCCCTCTGGCTGTGCTGGCGGGTCGCGGGGATCGACCTCGTCGAGCCCTACCTCGTCCCGCCCGCGCTTGCGGCGATCGTCGTCGGGACCGCGCTGCAGGCGCGGGGACGGGACGCTCGCCCCCTCGTGGCGGCGGGAATCGCCCTCGGCGTCGTCCCGAGTGTCGTCGCGCTCGCGCTGACCGGCGGCTCCCTACGGCTCGCCGCCCTGCTCGTGGTCGGCACTGCGCTGGCGGCTGTGGCGACCACGATGCGCCCCGGTACGCCTCTGTCGGGTCTGCGGGTCCCGGTCGCCCTCGGGGCGATGGTCGCCGCGGCAGCGGGGCCTGTCCACGCCGCGCGCACCGGCCTGCAGATCGGCGCGCTGGGCGCTGGACGCGTCGGCGCGCCGGTGGTGCCGGGCGATGCCGGAGCCTTCTGGCCGGCCCTCGGGTGGGCGGCCGCGGGAGCGGCCGTCGCGACGCTCGCGGGTTACGCGCTGGCCCGCTGGTCGCGGGAGTCGGCGCCGCCGGCCGCACGCCGTTGGGTGTACGCGCCCGCGCTCGCATGGCTCCTCGGGGGCGTCTGGCCGTCGATCGAGCGCGACTGGGCGACGATCTGGGCGATGTGGAGCCTCATGCTCGCCGTGCTCACGCTGATGCTGCTCATCGCCGCACGACGCCGCCGCAGCGACGGCGTGCTCCCGCCGGTGTGGTTCCTGTTCGGGCTCGCGTTCACCACCGCGGTCGTAGCGTGGAGTCCGAGAGATCTGCGCGTGGAGTGGTTCTCGCTCCCCCTCGGACTCGCCCTCCTCGCGGCGGGCGCCATGCATCTCTCTCGTCCCGTCGACGGCCGCCCGACGGTCGGGTCGTGGCCGCGCGGAGCGCACGGATCGTGGGTTCTCCTCGCGCCCGGGATCATCGTCACCCTGAGCGCGTCGATCGTGGCCACCTTCACCGATCCGCTCACGTGGAGGGCGATCCTCGTGATCGTGCTCGCCCTGATCGCGATCCTCATCGGCGCCCGCGCACGTCTGGCCGCGCCGTTCGTGCTCGGGGTGATCGTGCTGCCTATCGAGAACGTCTCGGCCTTCGCCGTGCAGATCGGCCGTGGCATCGAGTCGATGCCATGGTGGATCACGCTCGCGGTCGTCGGAGCCGTGCTGCTGATCCTCGCCGTGTCGTACGAGCGGCGCTCCGGAGAGGCGGAGGGCATCGCTGCACGCCTTCGCGACCTTCGGTGATGCGACGCCTCGTCAGTCGACGCTGTACGTGCCGACGAGGCGGGCCTGCTCGATGACGTCGTCGGCATACTCGGCGAGGAACTCCTCGCGACCGGGAGCGCCCGTGACGGGGCGGCGGAGGGCGTACACCCAGAAGTAGTAGTGGTGCTGGCCGTGACCCCGGGGAGGGAACGGCCCGGCGTACGTCGTCTCGCCGAGGCTGTTCGGCCCACCTCGACCCGCCGCGGCCGTGACCTCCACGGTGTCGGCCGGTGCGAGCCCGTGGAGAACCCAGTGCGTGAAGCCCTGCGGGACCGGCGCGTCGGGATCGTGCACGATCACCGTGAGTTCGACCGTGCCCTCGGGCAGACCCGTGACCGTGAGCCGAGGAATGCGGTTGCCGCCGTTCTTGGCGAACTCGTCGGCTATACGGCCGAGCGGTGTGATGTCGGCCGACGTGATCGCGAGTTTGTCGATGAAGAGCGCCATGATGTCCTTCCGCAGAGAGGTGCTCCCCGCTCGGGGGGCACCTCCATCCTCATACGAGCGACGGGAGCGCCGCCAGAGGCGAACCTCCCCCGCGTCGCTTCTCGCAGGCGACGCCGTCCTTGTCGCGATCGAGGTGCGCGTTGGCCTTGTAGAGCGCGCTGCTGAACGTCGGCTTCACTGTGAACCGCTTCTTCTTGCCGCCGACCTTGTTCGCCTTGACGCCGGCCTTCGCGACACCGCCCTTGTAGACCTTGCTGAGCGCCGTGCAGTTCTTAAACGTCTTCGCCTTCTTCGCCTTCGCGACGGGTGCCGCGGATATCGGAGCCGCGTCGGCGACGGTCGACGGGGCCCGCAGCGGGGGCCCGCTGGGCGACGTGGCTGCACACGAAAAAGCCCTCGGCAGTCGCATCGCGCGACTGCCGAGGGCATCCGTGCACCCCCTGGGACTCGAACCCAGAACCCACTGATTAAGAGTCAGTTGCTCTGCCGATTGAGCTAGAGGTGCAGGCTGTTCGCTACGAGGCGAACCGAGGATCAACGTTACCATCTCGATGCCTGAACTCGGAAATCGGGCCGGGAGGGCCGCGTATCCTGGATGCCGTGACCTCCCCTCTCTCGTCCCTCTCCTGGAGTGCGCCGTTCGATGGGGACCTGTCCGACGATCTCGCCCTCGCCCTGCGGCTCGCCGATGCGGCCGACGCCGTGGCGATGGCGCGCTTCGACGCCGACGATCTGCGTGTGTCGGTCAAGGCCGACGCCTCGTTCGTGACAGAGGCCGACCTGGCGACCGAGAAGGCCATTCGCGACCTCCTCGCGGCGGAGCGTCCCGACGACGGGGTGTTCGGCGAAGAGTTCGGCGCCAGCGGTTCCGAGACGCGCCAATGGGTCATCGACCCCATCGACGGCACCTCGAACTACCTCAAGGGCATCCCGATGTGGGCCACGCTCATCGCGCTCGTCGTCGACGGCGTGCCCCGCGTGGGGGTCGTCGAGCCAGCCGGCGATCGCGCGCCGCTGGTGGGGAGCCTCCGGTCTCGGCGCCTGGACGGTCACGGCGGCGCGGCGAACTCCGCCGACTCCGGGTGTCGACCGTCGACGACGTGGCACGCTCCAGCGTCAGCTTCCAGAGCATCGCGCAGTGGGAGGACGCAGGCCGCACCGACGCTCTCCTCCGGCTGAGCCGGTCGGTGTGGCGCGACCGCGGCTACGGCGACGCGTGGCCATACATGCTGCTCGCCGAAGGTCGGCTCGAGTTCGTGGGTGAGTTCGATGTCAAGGAGTACGACATCGCCGCGCACGTCCCCATCATCACGGAAGCCGGCGGACGCTTCACCGACATCGACGGCAACGACTCGCTGTCATCACGATCGTCGCTCGCCACCAACGGCATCCTTCACGATTCGTACCTCGACCTCGTCCGCACGCGTTGACTTCGGAGCCCTCTCGTCATGACTGATCGCCGCTTCCGCCGCGGGCTCGGCGTTGCGCTGCTCACGACCCTCGTCGCGGTCACCACGGCCTGCGCCGCGACCCCGACGCTCCCGACGGGCACACCGGGCGGGGAGCAGCCGGCTCCCGGCGGGCCCTCTCAGCCCGTCGAGACGCCCGCTCCGGAGCAGACGGTCGGGCCCGTCGATCCCGCGGACGTCGAGTGCGAGACCCTGCTCGACGCCGACCTGGTGACCGATCTGACGACCCGCGGATGGACGCCGCGCGAAGACCCGTTCTTCCTCGGCGACATCGAGCTCACCGACGGCATCTCCTGCACGTGGGGCGACTTCAGCGCCGAGACCGGCGACAACCTGCTGCTGTTCGCATGGTCGCCGATCACGCCCGAACAGACCACCGCCGCCATGACCACCCTGCGAAGCGAAGGCTGGCGGGTCGAAGAGGGCGCCGAGGGCACCTACGTCACGGAGGATCCCGACCAGGCGATCGCGGTCGACGACGACGGCTACGGGATCACGTACCTGTTCGGCGACGGCTGGGTCACACTCTCCGACACTCGTCAGGGTCTCGTCCTCATCCACCGGCCCGGCACGCTGCCGTGACGCATCACGACTCGGCGTCGTAGCCGAACGCCCGGACGTCCTGCGCGCACCGGCACGCGCGAGCGAGCTTGGCCGCCCACCTCACAGCGTCGTCGGGCGTCGGCAGCTCCAGCACGGTGTAGCCGCCGTGCGGCACGACTTCGGGGTACGTCTCGAAGCTGACCGCCCCCTCAGCCGTCACCTGCACCGCTGGCACCGCCGCGTCGAGCCCACCTCCGAACACGTACACACCGGCCGCCTTGGCCTCCCGGATCACGGCGTGCGAATCGGCGACGACGCTCGCCATGTCTGCGTCGGCGATCACCATTGCCGCGGCAGGGAACGAGATCAGGTACTTCGTCATCCGCCGATTATCGTGCTCGTGTCGTTCCCGCGACAGAGGCTCCGCGACCCGGTGGCAGCGGCCCCACGCGGACGATAGCGTCGAAGCACGCAGGCCGACCGCGGTGGAGGATCCATGGAGCACGTCGACACCATCATCGTCGGAGCCGGCGTGTCGGGCCTGACGGCGGCACGCTTGCTGACGCGGACAGGCCGGCGCGTCGTGGTGCTCGAGGCCCGCGACCGCGTCGGTGGCAGGGTTCACACGCAGCGCCGCGACGGCCTGGTCACCGATGTCGGAGCCTCCTGGATTCATGGCATCGCCGACAGCCCTGTCGCCGCGGCCGCCGACGCATTCGGGATGCGCACCGTCGAGTTCACGGTCGGCGGCTATCAGCCGGACAGCCGACCGATCGCGCACTACTCCCCCGACGGCCGGCGTCTCAGCGATGACGACGCGCGTCGGTACGTCGCCGACATCCATGCGGTCGACCAGACCCTCATCGGGATCGTCGCCGCGTCAGCGCCCGACGCGTCATACCGGGACGTCACCGAATCGGCCATCGCTGCGCAGGGCTGGGACGCGGAGCGCGCCCAGCGGGTGCGCGAGTACCTCGAGCACCGATCCGAGGAGCAGTACGGAGCGTGGATCGAAGACCTCGCCGCCCACGGCCTCGACGACGACTCGATAGACGGCGACGAAGTCGTCTTCCCCGACGGGTACGACGTGTTGCCCGCCCGCCTCGCCGACGGCCTCGATGTGCGGCTGTCGCATGTTGTCCGACGGGTGCGGTGGGCGTCGGACGGCGTCGCCGTGACGGGCGAGGCCGGGACGATCACCGCCGACGCCGCCATCGTGACGGTGCCCGTGGGCGTGCTGCAGTCCGACGACTTCGAGATCCAGCCCGCGCTCCCGGACGGCGTGGCCGCTCCCCTCGCGCGACTGCGGATGAATGCGTTCGAGAAGGTGTTCCTGCGATTTCCCGGCCGGTTCTGGGACGAGGGCGTCTACGCCGTGCGCCAGCAGGGCCCCGACGCGGCATGGTGGCACTCATGGTACGACCTGACGGCGCTTCACGGCACCCCGACGCTGCTCACGTTCGCGGCAGGCCCGGCAGCGGTCGAGACGCGCACGTGGTCCGACGAACAAGTCGCGGAGTCGGTCATGGAGCAGCTGCGCCGGCTGTACGGAGCGGCGATCCCCACCCCGACGCACGTGACGGTCACGCGGTGGCAGGACGACCCGTTCTCACGCGGCTCCTACGCCTACATGACCGTCGGATCCGTCACATCCGACCACGATGCGATCGCTGAGCCCGTCGGCGGGGTGCTGCACCTCGCCGGCGAGGCGACCTGGACCGACGATCCCGCCACCGTGACCGCCGCGATGATGTCAGGCCACCGGGCTGCCAGCCGGGTGGCGGGTCGCGAGCTGGCGCTGGACCGCCTCTGGCAGGCCTGACCGCCAGGTGCCCGTCCTGCCACCACGCACGAACTCTGCACGGCCCTGCGAACAGGACCGTGCAGAGTTCATCGTGCGGGGTTCCCCGCGCGGCCGATGTCAGCGCCGGAACGACGCCTTCTTGTGCCACTTGCCCTTGACGATCTCGACGATCGTCCCCGGCACCTGCGGCGCCGAGGGGTCGAGCGAGATCGTCGTCCCTGCCCAGAGCGCACCGTTACGGCCCGACTCGACGGCAACGACGTTCATGAGGTCGAGGAACGGCGACTTCTTGCCGTGCTTGACCACCGTGATCTTGCCGGCGAAGTACTCGGCCACATAGATCTCGCCGCGCTTGCCGAGCGCGAGGTTGGTGGCACCGGCGAAGCCGTCAGCGATCTTCGTGATCTTGCCGCTCCACGGGTTCACCTTCCACAGTGCTCCTCGTGCACCGAACGCGGGAATCTCCGGCCCGCCCGGAAGAGTGGTCACGTAGAGCATGCCGCCGGGACCCACCTCGACGTCGGTCGGAACGGCCTCGAACTTGTACGTGACGCCCACGACGCAGTCCGGGAGACCGACCGCGGCCGCCATCTGAGCCGTGATGGTCGCCGGCTGCGCCGGAAGCACGGCGAGTGTGCCGACCTTCCCGCGCTTGTCGACGGTCAGCAGCGCGTTCGCACCGGCGTCGGCCACGATCCACTTCTTGCCCCACTGCGTCACCGAGTAGGCGTGCGAGTCGACAACGCCGGTGTAGCTCACAGGGAAGCCCGCGGCGGTCAGCGCATCGGTGACGCACGCGCTCGGGTTGTCGACACCGTACGACACCTTGCTGTCGGGGTTCTTCGCCGTCTCGTAGGCGAGCGTGTCGCCATACACTTTCGAGCCGCGCGGTCCCCACAGGTTCAGGCCGCTGCCGGTGATGGCTCCCTGCCCGCCGTCGGTCGTGGTGAACGCGAGCGTCTTGCCGTCGCGCGACAGCTCGACACCGGCTGCTCCCGCCGCGGGATCGGCGACCGCTGTGATCGACCCGCCCTTCGACAGTGTTCCGACGACGTTCGCGAATCCGTCCGCCACATAGACCTTCTTGCCCGCGAGGTCGAGGTTGAACGGCGCCACCACCTGCGTGGAGCGGACGACGGGATCAGGAGCCGGTCGCGGCTTCTGGTGGGCCGACGCCACCACGGGCGTGGCCAGGACGAGCCCGAGCGCGGCGATCGCGGCGACGAGCGCACGAGATTTCTTCATGACACCTCCGGTTCCGGCTCGGCACCGCCGAGCGCTGCGAATCCGGGCGGAAGCTCCCCCACTGCCGTCCGGCGTCGAGTAGGGCCGCCCCCACGACGACCCGGCGCTCATCTTCGTCCTGAGGGGAAGGCGCGTCAAGAGGTGCGCGTGCGGGCGGCTGCCGAACCCGCCACCGACCCGATCGAGACCCTCGCCGGTGGAGAGTCAGCCGACCTCGTCCTGATCATCGAGCGAAGCGACCCGAGCGCGGGTCGCGCGGCGGTGCGGAGGCGGGACCGGCTCAGGTGCGCTGGCTGAGAGCGAGGATGTTGCCCTCGCTGTCGGCGAACCATGCAGCCTTCTCACCCGGGAGCTCTGCAACGCCATCGGTGGTTGTGAGACCGGGCAGGTCGTAGTCCTCGAACGAGACGCCCTTCTCACGGAGGGCCGCCATGTCGCGTGCGAGATCGTCGGTCTCCACGGTGAACACGGTGTTGCGGGCCGTTCCGGCGTAGCTCGTCCGGTACACCAGCACCCGCACGCCCGCGAGCCGGTACATGACTGATTCCGAGCCGGGCGGAACCTCCTCAGGCGTGAGACCGAGCGTTCCCTCGTAGAACGAGCGAGCCCGGTCGATGTCCGCGGCCGCGATGACGGCCGCACCGTGAGCATCTTCGAACACGGCGACCACTTCCCTTCAGGTGCCCCCCTCTCGAGACGATACTCCGCTCGGTCGCATGGGGTCAGGGGTGGTCCCGGTGCCGGTCTCAAGTCTGCGCGGTGAGACGGCGGTACTCGGTGGGCGACACCCGCAGCGTGTCGCGGAAGCTCCGCGCGAAGTAGTTCGCGTCGGGCATGCCGACGTCGGCCGCTATACGGGCGACGGGGTCGTCACCGAGCGCGAGGCGGCGCGCCGCGATCCCGATCCGCGCCTCCCGGAGGAAGGCGACGATCGTCTTGCCGGTCTGCTCTTTGAAGGTGCGGCGCAGTGTCGACTCGCTCATGTGCGCGAGCGCACACAGTGCGGCGACGTCGGGCGTGCGGCGCACGTCTGCCAGCAGAGCGTCGACCACTCGCGCGATCCGCGGGTCTCGCGCCCGCACCGGCGCCCGCACCCCGCGGTGTCGAGACGGCGGCGGGACGGCCATCCCCCGGTCGGCCATCAGCGCGACCGCCGTCCCCAGCACCACCGCGAGGTGCCCCGAAGCGAGGAGTGCCCGCCCGGCCGTCCGGTTCTCCCACGCGTCGATGACGGCGTCGAAGTTGGCGCGCAGCGTCGCGTCGCCGCCCACGTGCGACACCGGTGGGACGGCGAGGTCGACGGCCACGCTCCCCTGCGCGTCGAGCGACGCGGAGAACCGGATCGAACCGAACGAGAAGTCCGGAGACGTCGCGCGGCAACTGAGCACAGCTCCCTCGTGGATGAAGACGAGGTCGCCTGCCGTGACGGTGTGACGCGCGCCGTCGAAGGCGATCTCGCCGCTGCCGGAGTGAACCAGCCTCAAGATCGAGTAGGGCAATTCCGACGGCGGAAAGGTCCAGGGCGCAGGGAAGCGGAACAGCTCGGCGTGCAGGACGCTCAGCCGCATCGCTCCCACCGTCACCCTCTCCGACCGGAACACGGCCAGCGGAAGTTCATCCACTCCGCCGGTCCGCTCCGTGTCCGCGATCGTACATGGCGCGCTCCCGTCAGCCGATCTCGGCCGCGGCCATGGCGCTGCGTTCCAGAATCTCCTGGATGCGGACTTTGCGGCCCTCCGCGAGCGACAGCGTGAGGGCGTCGGCGGTGGCGATCGACGACCGCGCCGCCGAGCCGTCGGTGAGCGCGGCGAACTCCGGCTCGGGCGCCGAGCCGGTGAGCAGACCGTGGAAGTACGCGGTCTCCTCCTCGACGATGCCCGACAGCCACAGCGGTGGAGTGGCGTGCGGGTCGCCGTACATGATTCCGCCGTCGGTCGAGCTCGACGCGTAGATCGCCGTGCGCTGGGCGTCTTCCTCTTCGTTCCGGTGCAGGAGGAATCTCTCCTCGACACCGGAGTGCCGAACGGTCACGCCGGTGTCGGTCATGTCGATGCGTGCGGCGCCGAGGGTTCCCTGGACAAGCAGGTAATGCTCGGGCCACCGGAATGCCGATCCGTACTCGAGGGTCGCGAACGTGCGGTTCGGGAACTCCAGTGTGATGAGCAGGAGGTCATCCTCGTCGCCGAACTGCTCGCCATGGTGGGCGACGTTGCCGCCGACCATGGTCGCCGTCTCGGGCGCTCCCATGATGAACTGCACGACGTCCAGCTCGTGGATGTGGTGATAGAGGTGCCCGCCCGACAGGTCGCGGCGCTTCTTCCACGAGATCGACGGCTGCGGGTCTTCCCATCCGTTGCGCGCGGCGTGGCAATAGACGATGTCACCGAGGACGCCCTCGGAGATGAGGCGCTTCACGCGGCGCACGCCGTTCATGAAGTTCATGACGTGGCCCGACATCAACAGCACCCCGGCGGCGTGAGCAGCGTCGACCATCGCGGAGCAGTCCTCGAACGACAGGGCCATCGGCTTCTCGCAGAAGATCGGCTTCCCCGCCTCCGCCGCGGTGATCACGGCGTCGCGGTGCGCCCAGTTCGGCGATGCGACGATGACGGCGTCCACGTCGCTGCTCCGGCAGAGCTCCTCGATGCTCGACACGGCGACGGCCCCGAATTCCCGAACCGCGCTGTCCGCGTTCTCCGGGTCGAACACGCGCGTGATGCGCGCTCCGGGCTGGCGGACGAAGCCACGCCCCAGGGCGAGTCCGAAGTAGCCGGAGCCGATCAGGCCGTATCGCACTTCGTCGAGAGGTGCGTGCTGAAAGAGGGACGGTGACGCTGGTGTGTTCATTTGACGGACCCCTCCGAGAGTCCTGCTGCGATATGGCGCTGAATGAGGAGGAAGAAGACGACGGACGGGAGCACCACGACGACGCAGGCGGCGAGCATGGCGCCCCAGTCCAAGACCTCCGACCCGCTGAGCGAGTAGAGGGCCACGGTGATCGGCATGCGGTCGCTGCTGTTGATGAACAGCAGTGCGAACAGGAACTCGTTGAACGAGTTGATGAACGTGTAGATCGCGGTCGCCACGATGCCGGGCGCGACGATCGGCGACGCGATGGTCGCGAAGACCCGCAACCGGCCGGCCCCGTCGACCTGCGCGGCCTCTTCGATCTCGAGCGGAACGGTCTGGTAGAACGCCGTCAGCATCCACACCGCGTACGGGATCGAGAACGAGAGGTAGGCGAGCACGAGCCCGGCGTACGTGTTGATCAGCCCGAGGGAGATCATGATCAGCGTGTACGGCACGGCGAGCAGGATCGGCGGGAACATGTAGGTGCTGATGAGGATCTGCGTGAGTCGCTGCCCCACGCGCGGGAAGAACCGCACGATCCCGTAGGCACACGTCGAACTCACGACGATCGTGATGAGCGTCGTCGACAGCGCGATGAACAGGCTGTTCCCCAGGTTGTTCAGGATGCCGAGCTCGAACAGCACGTGCGTGTAATGGTCGAGCGTGAAGGCCGTCGGCCAGAGCCCGATCGGGTCGGTCGCCAGCTCAGTCGAACTCTTGAAGCTCGACACGATGATCCACAGCAGAGGGAACACCGACACGGCCGCGAGCACGGTGAGGAACAGGTAGGCGGGCGCCGACGACAGACGCCGCAGGGTGCGTGTGGGCATCATGCGTCCTTCTTGTCCCAGTGGTTGAGGAGCCGGAACGCGAGCGCGCCGAGCACGAGCAGGAAGACGAGCAGCAGCACGGTGACCGCCGACGCCACTCCGAGCTGCTGGAGACCCCAGCCCGTGCGGTACGCGAAGATCGGCAGCGTCTCGGTGAGTCCGGCGGGCCCGCCGCCGGTGATCAGGAACAGCAGCTCGAAGTTGTTGAACACCCAGATGCTCCGGAGGATCACGAGCAGCCCGACGACCTTCTTCACATGCGGGAGCGTGATGAAGGCGAATCGCTGCCACCTGTTCGCGCCATCGACGGTCGCCGCCTCGAACTGCTCCTTCGGCACGGTCTTCAGCGCCGCGAGGATGTTCACCATGAACAGCGGGGCGCCGAACCAGATGTTGATCGCGAGAACCGTCAGCATCACCATGTCGGGGTTTGCGAGAAAGCTCACGTTCGCTTCCGTGATCCCGAGCCGGGTGAGCAGATTCGGCAGGAAGCCGTAGACGTCGTTGAGGATCCAGCGCCAGCCGAACGCGATCACGATGGCGGGAAACGCCCACGGGATGATCAGCAACGTCCGGAACAGGCCGGTGAGGTGGCGGATGCGATTGAGGGCGAGGGCCGCGACGAAGCCGACGAGCAGCTGCCCGGCGATCGAGGCGACCGTCCACAGGATCGAGACGCGGAAGGCGTTCCAGAACTGCTCGTTCTGGAGCACGGCGACGAAGTTGTCGATGCCGACGAACTCGACGGCGGGCCGCAGCAGGTGCCGGTTGGTGACGCTGTAGTAGACGCTCGACACCACCGGGTAGAAGAGCAGCAGCACGACGATCAGCAGCGACGGTGCGACGAAGAGCAGACCGGTCAGATGAACGGCGGGACGGCGACTCATGGCGGGGGTGGACCCGGGGTCCGGTCGCGAGGAGCGACCGGACCCCGGGCGCGATTCAGAACGAAACACCCGACGAGACGAACAGCTGGTTGAGCTGGTCTTCGGCCGCCTGCGCCGCCGTCTTCACGTCGGTGCCGTTGAGGACGATGTCCTGCAGCATCTTCTCGATGACGGCCTGACTGGTGAGGATGCCGGACTGCACGAGCGGCCCGTTCTCCATTCCGATCGCGGTTCCTGCCGGTACCGCCTCGCTGATGACGGCGACGCTGTCGGCGTGACGCTCGAGGATCTCGTCGTCGAGGTAGTCCGCGTTCTCGGCGATGTCCTGAAGCGACGGCAGCATGCCGCCCGGCACCGAGTGCAGGAACTCGATGTAGTCCTCGTCCTGGTACAGGTATTCGAGGAACGCCTTGGCCTCCTCCTGCACCTCGCTCTTCTCCCAGACGACGGTCGCGATGTTCGACGTCTCGCCGCCGTACACCGGGTCGCCTTCGGCCAGCCGCGGCAGGGGCGCGGCCTTGATCACCGACTCCAGCTGGGGCGACGTGCCGACCACGCCGGAGATCTGGAATCCCGAGTTGAAGTCGAACGCCGTCTTGCCCTGATAGAAGAGGGTCGCCTGGTCGAGGACGTTGTAGTTGACGCTGCCCTCGGGCGAGGTCTTCTTGTACATGTCGACCCAGTACTCGATGCCGTCGATGGCGGCGTCGGAGGTGAGGTTGGCCCGGCCGTCCTCGCGCAGCAGGGTCTCCCCCGCCGACTGCAGGTAGAAGTTCAGGAAGCGCGTGCCCATGAGGTCGTTGGTTCCCATCGGAACCGCGAGCCCGTACTGATCGGAGCCTGTCGTGAGCGCGATCGCCGCTTCCTTGAGCTCGTCCCACGTCTCGGGGACGTCGAGGCCGGCCGCTTCGAGCAGGTCGGTGCGGTACCACATCACCTGAGCGTGCGAGTAGATGGGCAGGGAGTAGGAGACGCCGTCGAGGGCGCCCTCACCGAGCGCGGCCTCCGCGAAGCGGTCCCGGCCGATGCCGTCGATCACGTCGTCGACGGGCGCGAGGGCACCCACGTTGATCATCTGGACCACCTGGTTCGGAAGCGCCGTCGACAGATCGGGGACGCGGCCCGAGGCGAGGCCGGTCGTCCACTTGGTCTGGAACTCGCCCCAGCTGAAGGTCTCGATCGTGATGTCGACATCGGGATGCGCCGTCTCGAACTCCTCGGCCATCCGTTCCATGTACTCGGCGCGGGGGCCTTGCGTGAAGCTGTGCCAGAAGATCACGTCGCCACGCAGCTCACCGTCTCCTGCTGATGCGGTGTCACCGGGCGACGTGCCGGCGCATGAAGCGAGGCCGAGGGCAGCGACCATCGCGGTCGAGGCGAGGGCGACGCGGCGCGCCTGTGCGCGCGATCCCCTGTCGGGAGTGGGGAAGGCCATGGAGGAACTCCTTTGTTGCGGGTGCATAGCTCGGACTCTGCGAACGTAGATATCAGATGTCTGATGTGTCAATCGAACACCCGCGAACTTGCTTGCCCGCGGAGGAGAATGACCGTTTTGTGCTAGCACAAATCGATCACGTCGCCGGACAGCGCCGACAGCCGCGACATGGTGAAGGCCGCCCGCACCACACACAGAAGGCCCCGACATCCGCACGAGGTGCGGCGTCGAGGCCTTCGGTCACGCGACAGTGGCTTCGTGGAGATGGGGGGAATCGAACCCCCGTCCATCGCTGAAAAGCGGCGTCTTCTCCGGGCGCAGTCTGTGGAATTCGTTCTGCTCGGCCCCGACCCTTAGTCACAGACAACGGAGTCGACGAGCCCAGTCCGGGAAGAGTCCCGCGCAACGTCCGGACGCCGTTGCGCAGCGAGATCCCTTAGATGACGCCAGGACGCGTGACGGGATCAGTCACGCACTGACGGACTCGGGCTCGCTGCTCAGGCAGCGAGGGCGAAGTCGGACTGCTTCTTTTCGGCAGTTATTGGTTCGCAGAGATCGTTAACGAGATAACCCTGCATCCTCGGCCCGCTTCCCGCAGCAACGCAGGCGATGTCGAAACCGATCATCCCCGTGGGTGCCGTGCGGCTGGAGCCACTATCACGCTGTGGAGTTGTCAACTCGGATGAGAACACCCGAGCATCACAGCTTACAACACAACACCTGGCCCCGTCATTCCGCGCCGATAGAGTCGGTCCATGAGCGAAGTCATCATCACCGTCCGAGGCGAGAGCGAGCGTCGCGTGCCACCGGAGCGTGCCGTCGCGCACGTGTCTGCGTCGATCGACGGTCCCGATCGTCGCGACGTCGTCGACCGGGTGTCGGCCCTGTCCGCCGCCGTCCGCGAGCACCTCTCCTCGCGCAAGACATCGGGCGAAGTGATGGAGTGGTCGAGTCAGCAGATGGCGGTGGTCTCGCACCGCCCGTGGAACAACGAGGGCGCGCAGCTCGACCTCGTCCATCAAGCGACGGTCGAGTTCACCGCGACCTTCGACGATGCGACGAATCTGTCGGAATGGCTCAACAGCGTTGCCGAGTCCGACGGACTGCATGTCGGGCACGTGTCGTGGGAGCTGACGCCCCAGACGCAGGCACGGCTGGAGCGCGCGGTCGCGGAAGCCGCGGTAACGGCCGCCGTGGAACGAGCGGCGGCCTACGCGTCGGCGATCGGCCTGCGCACGGTCACGCCGCTCGAGATCGCCGACGTCGGGCTGCTCGCCGGGCAGCCCCCGACGCCCGAGGCGCGCATGTACGCGAAGGCCTCGATGGCCATGGACGCCGCCGGAGGACAGGGTATCGACCTCAGTCCCGCCGAGATCGTGCTCACCGCGGGCGTTGACGCCCGTTTCCGCGCAAGCTGATCCGTCAGTCGCCCAGACGGTTGCGGGTGCGCATGGCGCGCTCAGCCTCGCGCTTGTCTTCCCGCTCGCGGATCGTCTGGCGCTTCTCGAACTCGCGCTTACCCTTCGCGACCGCGATCTCCACCTTCGCGCGGCCGTCACTGAAGTAGAGCTTCAGGGGGATGAGGGTGTAGCCGCCGGCGCTGATCGCGTGCGAGAGCTTGACGATCTCGTCTTTGTGCAGGAGCAGCTTGCGGGTGCGCTTCGCCGAGTGATTGGTCCAGTGGCCCTGGGAATACTCGGGGATGTTCACGGCGTCGAGGTAGGCCTGTCCGCCGTCGATGTAGGCGTAGCCGTCGCTGAGATTGGCGCGTCCCTGGCGGAGCGACTTCACCTCCGTGCCGGTGAGCACCAGACCCGCCTCGTACGTCTTCTCGATGGCGTACTCGTGGCGCGCGCGACGGTTGGTCGCGATGACCTTCTCCCCGCGTTCCCTGGGCATGATGACTCCTCGTAGATCGGATGCCGCACACGGTCCGGGCGGATCCCGTGCGACGGCAGCCTTACAGAATACCTCAGGCGCGCAACCAGCGACGGATGGCGAACCCGGCCGACACGGCCGCCAGCACCAAACCGATCGCGATGATCGCCGGGATCACCATCGCCGCATCCGACATGCCGACCCATGTGGTCACGAACTCGACCCGATCACGGAGGTAACCGTTGACGCCGAACTGCAGGCCGAGCACGATGGCGACACTCGCGAGCACCGATCCGATCAGCGCCGCGAACACGCCCTCGAGGATGAAGGGGGTCTGGATGAAGCGGTTCGACGCGCCCACGAGGCGCATGATGCCGAGCTCCCGCCGTCGTGCGTAGGCCGACAGACGGATCGTCGTGGCGATCAGCAGCACCGCAGCGATGAGCATGAGCACGGCGATGCCGACCGCGATGTAGGTCGCGACCGTGAGAGCGGAGAACAGCGGATCGAGGTACTGCATCTGGTTCTGCACCCCCTCGACCCCGCTCATGCCGCCGAAGGCCTCCGAGACGACGTCGGCCCGCGACGGGTCGACGAGGTTGATGCGGAAAGCCTCGTTCATCTGGTCCTCGGTGACGAACTCGGCGTAGTCGTCGCCGTAGAGGTCGAGCACAGCCTGATAGGCCTCTTCGCGCGACTCGAACCGGTAGTCCCGCACGACCGACTGCAGAGCCGGACTGTCGAGCTTGTCCTTGACCGCCGCCACCTGATCGTCGGTGGCGATGCCGTCGACGCACGTGGGCGTGGTCGAGATCGAACTGCAGAGAAACACCGCCACCTGGGCGCGATCGACCCAGAAGTCGTGCATCTTCGCGATCTGCAGCTGCATGAGCATGGCCGCGCCTACGAAGGTGAGCGACACGAAGGTCACGAGGATCACCGAGATCACCATCGACGCGTTGCGACGGAGACCGGTGAGTGCCTCACCGAGGATGAGCCCGAGCCTCACGAGGTCGGTCCGACTTCGTCTTCGTCGTCGGCCAGTCCGAGCTTGTCGCCGAGATCGGCGAGACCGAGCTGCCCGAGGTCGACCTCCGGGGCGACGATCTGGATGGGGCGCGTTCCCGGCGCCGGACCGCTCTCGGGTTCGGATGCGGTCGTGACCGGGTCGACCGGTGGCGTCGACGCGGATGCGTCGCTCGTGGCGGCCGGCGCATTACTGACGGGGCTCTCGCGCACGGCGCTCTCGCGATTCAGGTTCTCCTGCACGGCGGGGGGAACGACGGCCGCAGGCTGGGCGGCGATCTCCCGCTGCAGCTCCAGCACGGCCGTGAGGGCCGCCGTCGCGGCGGCGCCCTTCTCCTCCTGCGGCGCGAGGCTCGGCAACCTCGACGTGTCGCCATACCCGCCATGGCGGTCGTCGCGGATCAGCACGCCGCCGCGGAGTTCGATCACTCGCCGCTGCATCTCGTTGACGAAGCCCGCCTCATGCGTGGCCATGACCACCGTCGTGCCGCCGGCATTGATGCGGGCGAGCAACTGCATGATGTCGACCGAGGTCGCGGGGTCGAGGTTTCCCGTGGGCTCGTCTGCCAGCAGGATCTGGGGACGGTTGACGAGCGCCCGCGCGATCGCGACGCGCTGCTGCTCACCGCCGGAGAGTTCGTGCGGCAGGCGCTTCTCCTTGCCCTCGAGACCCACCAGCGCAAGCACCTCCGGCACCGCCTGCTGGATGAATGCGCGCGACGAGCCGATCACCTGCAGCGTGAACGCGACGTTCTGGAACACCGTCTTTCCCGGCAGCAGCCGGAAGTCCTGGAACACCGACCCGATGTGGCGCCGGAAGTACGGGACCTTCCGGCTCGACAGGGTACGCAGGTCGCGACCGAGCACGACCACCCGCCCCTCGGTGGGGCTGTCTTCGCGCAGGATGAGTCGCAGGCACGACGACTTGCCGGAGCCCGACGCGCCGACGAGGAACACGAACTCACCGCGCTGCACCTCGAAATCGACGTCGTTCAGCGCCGGCTTGCTCGTCCCGCGATAGCGCTTGGTGACGTGTTCGAACCGGATCATGGCCTGTCGAGCCTACGTGCGTCCTGCGGCTGGAACGAGAAGCGACCCGCGCGTTGCCGCATCCCGTCACGCCGGCTGGAGCTCGCCCCGCACGATCGAGTCGCCGGAGTGGCCCGGGTCGCCGTCATCCTCCTCCTGAGAGATGTCGACGAGCGAGAAGAGGTCGAGGTCGACCCCTGCCGGCACGGCGAAGGTTCCGGTGCGTCCGTCGAGCAGCCCGAGGCTCACGAGCCCCGATCCGTCGGAGGCGAGGAGCCACACCTCGCGGAAGCCGTCCGCCGCCACATCGGCGTCGAGCTCGACGACGATGCGCGTGTGGCCGTCGGCCTCTTCGAGCACGGCCTCGCCTTCCGCGCCCGGGTGCGCGGGGAAGCCGTCGAGGACGGCGGCGGCGATCACGCTCACCTGCGGTCGCGTGAGCTCGCGGGCGACCCACGTGCCGGCGACGACCGCGACGACGGCGACCGCGGCGATCAGCGTGAGCACCACACCCCGCCGCCTGTTGCGTGCGCGCCGCGGCACGCGATGTTCGGCGGCGCGCGTCTCTTCGTGGGAGGCCGAGGCGCTGCGCCCGGCTTCGTGCTCGCGAGCGGGCCCATCGGAGGGTGTGCTCGCCGACGGGGCGGAAGCCGCAGGCGGATCTGCGAGACCCAGTTCGCTCGCGATGGCATCCCACACCCGCGGCGGCGGGGTCAGGAGCGGCTCCGGGCCGTCGCCCGTGCGGCCGGCGGCCACCGTGCGACGAAGGGCAGCGACGTCGGCGGCACACGCGTCGCAGACCGCGAGGTGCGCAGCCTCTTCGGCGGACGCCTCCTCGCCCAGCGCGATCAGGGCCGCAGCATCGGGGTCAAGATGCGACATGCAGGGCCTCCAATCGGGAACGCAGGCGGGTGAGACTTCGACGCAGGTGACTCTTCACCGTACCGAGGGGCATGGCCAGCCGGTCGGCTATCTGGGCGTGCGTGAGGTCTTCATAGAAGGCCAGCCGCACCACCGCACGCGCATCGGGTTCGAGCCGATCGATCTCGTCGGCGATCACGAGCGACTCCGCGACATCCACGGGCTCCGCGACCGGCTCCTCCGCCACGGCCCGCATCGCCTCCTGCAGCCGGGCGCCGCGTGAGCGAGCCTCATGCGCGTCGGCGATCCGGCGCCGGGCGATGGCGACCAGCCAGCCCCCGAGCGAGCCGGCGTGCTGCGAGAAGGTCTGCCGCGACGTCCACGCCGAGACGAACGTCCGCTGAGTCACGTCCTCCGCGTCTGACAGGTCGCCCAGCGACCGTGCAGCGAGCGTGAACACCAGCCGTGACCAGCGCTCGTACATGACCTTGAGCGCGTCGGGGTCGCCCGCGACGAATCGCGCGGCGAGCTCGGCGTCATCGTCGATGATGGTCTCCTCGATTGCGGGAACGGCGGCGTCGACAAGGGTCATGGCGACGCTCGCGCGATGAGGACCACGTTATCGCTGTACGTGCGGGACTGCTCGTCGAAACTGCCCCCGCACGTGATGATCGCGAGCTTCCGCTCCCCCTCCCTGTCGAACAGGTCGCCGACCGGGAGCTCGGCGCGCGGAATGTACGTGACGCTTTCGATCTCGTACCGGTGACGCGTGCCGTCGGCATCCGTCACCGTCACTGTCTCGCCCTCGTCCGCCTCTCGCAGGCGCGCGAGCGGCCCGATGCCGAACACCCGCGAATCGACGTGGGCGGCCAGCACCGTCGTTCCCGACGAGTCCGCCGGAGCCGCCCCGTACCGGTACCAGCCAGCCCGCGACGGCTGCTTCGGGATCTCCATGGAGCCGTCGTCCTGCACCCCCACGGCACTCACCGGCATGTCCACTCCGAGGCTCGCGATGACGAGGGCGACCGGCGGCGCCGCCTCGGGCGCGGGGGGCGCGAGGGTCGCACGGGTCACCGGCACCGATGCCACCGCGGTGGGCATCGGTGCCGGTGACGAAGACGAACCCGCCGATGCGGAGGGGGTGGGGGCACGCCCTCCCTCCACACCGGCGGGCGAGCATGCCGCGAGAGCTCCCGCCACCACGAGGGCGGCGCACCCGAGAACGAGTCGCGACGGGTTCATCGATCCGCTTCCGACGGTCTCAGCGGCGAGCGGCGGCCACGCGGACCGAGATCACCGAACCGACGACCAGGGCGAGCGCCAGGCCCACGCCGGCGGCCAGCAGCCATCCGGGCGTCCCGTTCTCGGCGACGAGGCCGGCCTCACCGGTGTTGACGCCGTCCGGGTCCGAGTGGAGCCCCTCGATGGTCTGCACAGCGAGGTCGAGGTTGCCGTCCTCGGCGCTGCCCCACGCGTACACGATGGTCAGCACGCCTTCCTGCACGTCGACGTCTGCTGGGCCGATCACCGGGTCGGTCGTGCCTTCGAGCGCGACCGCAGCCGAGACGACACCGGCCGGGAGGTCGAGCGTCTCCTCATCAGGATTGGCGAGGCCGGTGATCACGGCGGAGTCGCCTGCGAGGATGTCGACGGCGGGAGCCGCCGCCACGTGCCGAACCGTGAGCCGGCCCTCACCCGCCTCGGTCGAGGAGATGTCGTTCGTGAACAGGTTCGCGGTGGGCGTACCGCTCGGCATCGAGGTGTGCGACGGCGGTGTAGCTGGTGTTCGCCTCGAGCGTCAGCGTGATGGGGCCGAGCACGGGGTCGGAGTCGTCTTCGGCATCCGTCGCCGTCAGTGCGACTTCGTAGTCGCCGGCGGGGAGGTCGAGCGGACCGGCCAGGTCGCCGGGCTGGAAGTCGTCGAGCGTCAGCTCGCCGTTGACGTAGACGTCGACGGGTGTGTCGGGGATGCCGTGGAGCACCGACAGGTCGGCGCTCGAGTCAGAGATCGCGAACGCAGGCGAGAAGGCCGCGAGGGCCGCGACCGCGCCGACGGCGACGCCGGCAGAGAGTGTCTTTCGCACGGGGAACTCCTTCTGATGGGGCGCGACCATTTCGCGCTTCATAGAGGGATTCCGGCGATGCACCCGATTTGGATGCACCCGAATGGAAAAAACTCAGATTCGTTCGCCCGCCGTGCGGAGACGGGGATCAGTCGTCGTCGTGCTTGCGCTTGCGCCAGCGAATGCCCGCAGAGATCAGGCCGTCCAGATCGCCGTCGAACACCGATGCGGGGTTTCCGACCTCGTAGCCGGTGCGAAGGTCTTTCACGAGCTGCTGGCCGTAGAGGAAGTACGACCGCATCTGGTCGCCCCAGCTCGCGGTGATGACGCCTGCGAGTTCCTTCTTCTTCGCCGCTTCCTCTTCCTTCTGCAGAAGCATCAGTCGGGTCTGGAGCACGCGCATCGCCGCGGCGCGGTTCTGGATCTGGCTCTTCTCGTTCTGCATCGACACGACGATGCCGGTAGGAAGGTGCGTGATGCGCACGGCGGAGTCGGTGGTGTTGACCGACTGGCCGCCGGGGCCCGACGAACGGAACACGTCGACGCGGATGTCGCCCTCCGGAACATCCACCTCCTGGGCCTCCTCCATCACGGGAATGACCTCGACGGCCGCGAAGCTCGTCTGTCGCTTGTCGGCCGACCCGAACGGGCTGATGCGAGCGAGGCGGTGCGTGCCCGCTTCGACCGACAGCGTGCCGTAGGCGTAGGGCGCGTCGACCTCGAACGTGGCCGACTTGATGCCCGCCCCTTCGGCGTAGGACGTGTCCATGACCTTCACGGGGTACTTGTGGCGCTCCGCCCAGCGCAGGTACATGCGCAGCAGCATGTCGGCGAAGTCGGTGGCGTCATCGCCGCCGGCACCCGAGCGGATCGTGACGACCGCGGAGCGCGCGTCGTATTCGCCGTCGAGCAGCGTCTGCACCTCGAGCTGGCCGATCGCCTCCTGGAGGCTCGCGAGCTCGGTGCGCGCCTCTGCCGCGGAGTCTTCGTCTTCCATCTCGTTGGCGAGCTCTACGAGCACGTCGAGATCGTCGAGGCGCTGACCGATCTCGCTCGACGCGCTTGAGCTCGGACTGCCGATGGCTGAGGGCGCTCGTCACCTTCTGCGCCTTCTCGGGGTCGTCCCACAGGTCGGGCGCGCCGGCCTCCTCGGACAGTCGCGCGATCTCGCTGCGGAGACCGTCGACGTCGACCACCGCCTGGATGTCGGCGAAGGTGGAGCGCAGGGCCTGGATATCGGCGGACAGATCGAGTTCGAGCATCACCCTCCAGACTAACGTGAGAAGGGTGACCGCCCACCCCTCCCCCGAACCCATCGGCCGGATCCTGTGGCGTCTCGCCCCGATGATCTACGGGCCGACCGTCCTGTTCGGGCTCGGCGAGGGAGCGATCCTCCCCCTTCTTCCGGTCATCGCGTCATCCCTGGGAGCGGATGTGCCGACCGCAGCTCTCGTCGCAGCGGCACTCGTGGTGGGCCAGCTGTGCGGCAACCTCCCGGCCGGGTGGACCGTGGCGCGTATCGGTGAGCGCCTCACGATGATCATCGGCGGCGTCGTCGCGCTCATCGCGACGCAGGGTCTCGCCTGGGCTCCGTCGTTCGGCGATGCCGGCCTGGCCGTGCTCGGCGCGTCGGCGTTCGTGATCGGCATGAGCGCCGCCACCTTCGGATTGGCACGCCATTCGTTCATGACCACACGCGTGCCACTGTCCTTCCGCGCGCGGGCGCTGTCGCTGCTGGGCGGCACGTTCCGCCTCGGCATGTTCGTCGGACCCTTCGTCGCCGCGGCACTCCTGGGCCTGTTCGGCGACCCGCTCTCGACGGCGTGGTTCTTCGCCGTCTGCCTGGTGGCGACCATCGCCCTCGTGATCTTCGGACCCGATCCGGAAACGCAGGTCGCGCCCGCGGCGGCCGACGAACGTCTCAACGACGACTTCGAGGACACGGGCGAGCCCGTCACAGGTCCGATCCGCACCGCGTTGCGTCGCGAGCCGGGTCGACGCGACCCGGGCACGGGTGTCGTGCGGACGATGTGGCGGAACCGCGGCGTGCTCTCACGGCTGGGCCTCGCGGCGGCATCGCTCTCGGCCGTGCGGTCGGCGCGGCAGTCGCTCCTCCCCCTGTGGGGCGTGTCGATCGGGCTCGATGCGCAGACCATCGCTCTGGTCGTCGGCATCTCGGGGGCGATCGACTTCGCCCTGTTCTACGCCAGCGGACAGGTCATGGACCGGTTCGGCCGCCTCTGGGCCGCCCTTCCCGCGATGCTCCTCATGGGCCTCGGGTTCTTGGCCCTCTCTTTTACGCATGACGGCGATCAGGCGGCGATGTGGTTCGCGATGTTCGCTGCCGTGCTCGGGGTCGCCAACGGACTGTCGAGCGGCATTCTGCTCACCCTCGGCGCCGACATCGCGCCGCAGACCGAGCCGGCTGCGTTCCTCGGATCGTGGCGCACGCTCACGGACGCCGGCGGCGCGATCTCGCCACTGCTCGTCTCCGCCGTCACGGCCGCCGTCTCGATCTCCGCCGCCGCCGGGGTGATGGGTGTGATCGGCCTGCTCGGTGCCGCGGCGTTCCTCCGCTGGGTGCCGCGGTTCGTTCCCCGGGCGTGAGCGCCCCGCGTCAGCGGAACGCGGTGCGGCTGCTGGCAGTCGACTCGATCGTGACGCCATCGGGCGCGAACAGCGTGAGGACAGGAGCGTGCCAGACCGTCCGCACACGCACCCGCGCCGTCACCCCGTCGGGCGAGTGCGCAGACACCAGCCGTATCGACGAATGCGCGTCGACGACGACGCGTGCCTGTTCGGCCACGCCCTCGTCCGTCAGCTGCGCAGCCGCCGCTCCGTCGACGACGTCTACCGTGAAGCCGTCCGCCCCGGCGAGAGCCGCCGCGTCGGCGACGGCATCCGCGCGCTTGCGGGTGAGGTAGAGGCTCGTCGCGTCGACGCAGACGAGCACGAGCACGAGGGCGAGGAGCGCATAGCCGATAGTCAGGAGCAGAGCGGTGCCGTCATCGTCAGTGCGCACCGCTGGCCCCCCACGCGCGCGACACGCGTTGCACGCTCGTGGCCTCCACGGGAACGCGCGCGGCGCGGTCGAGCCCCAACACCGGCGGCACGAACGGGAGCGCCGCATCGGCGCGCACGACCACCTGCAGCAGGGCCCCCGCCCGCGGGCAAGCGTCGCCGGCGGGAATGCACGTGACCTCGACGACCGCTTCGCGGAGCCCGTACTCTTCGACGATCGCGGCCCGCACCAGGTCTGCCCGGGCGGCAGCCTCGGCCGCGTCGTGCGCGGACGCGATGGTCCGGGCCAGGTGACGAGCACCCGACTCGACTCCCAGCGCGTGACCCTGGATCTGGCCGAGCACCAGCACCAGGTAGAACAGCGGCACCAACAGGATCACGCCGACGAGGATGAACTCGACCGCAGCCGAACCGTCGTCGTCATTCGAAAGCCGACTCTGGCGCATGAGCAGTCACCTCCCACCCCTCGGGAATCCCGATGAGTCCGATGAGAGGCAGGGTGGCCACG
This sequence comes from uncultured Actinomycetota bacterium, assembly GCA_963789095.1. Taxonomy (GTDB): domain Bacteria; phylum Actinomycetota; class Actinomycetes; order Actinomycetales; family Microbacteriaceae; genus Microbacterium. The sequence continues at coordinate 362,199 of CAWBJK010000011.1, read as the reverse complement.
ACGGTGACTTCGACCGTCTGCTGCCCCAGCGATGTCGTCTCCCGCGCCCTCGCGTCAGTCACGAAGCCCGCACCGATCGTCCGGTCGACGATCGCGCTCGCACGCATGGCACCCTCCTCCAGCGACACGTCCGCGAGAGCCGCGTGATAGGCGCCTTCGACGGCGGCGTCGTGCACGAGATGCCTCACATAGACCGCGAGCCCCACCTGGAGGATCGCGAGCGTGAGACCGGTGAGCAGCACTCCCACCAGAACGAACTCCACAGCCGCCGACCCGCGATCATCTGCGACGCCCATCGAGGTCAGAGCCCTGCGACCCGACTGATCGCCTGTTCGAACAACTGCGCGAGCGCCGGTCCTGCCAGGGCCCAGATCGCGACGACCAGACCCGCGGTCATGAGCGTCACCAACACCCAGCCCGGAACATCGCCGCGGTCCTCCGCATGCAGCGCCTCCCATTCCGTTCGGACCCGTCGGATCGCACTCGTGCTCTTCCTGCTCATCGTTCTCTCCTTCCGCGCGAGCGCACGCCCACGACTTTCTCCCGCGCCACATGCGTGACGTCAGCCCACGCCGAGTCGCAGCATCACGATCCCCGGGAACACCGCATACAGCACCGACAGCGGCAGCAGCAGGAACACGAGCGGAAGAAGCATCGCGATCTCCTTGCGCCCTGCGGTCTCGATGAGGTTGCGTTTCGCGTCCTCGCGCGCGTCCATCGCCTGGTCCTGCAGCACCCGCGCCAGGGGGGCGCCGCGATCTATCGCCGCGACGATGTGATCGGCGGCGCGGCTGAGCGGCGCGACATCCAACCGGCGCGCCGCACCCGCGATCGCCTCCGACAGGCTCGACCCCGTGCCGCTCTCGAGCACGGTGCGGCGCAGTTCTGCCGTCAGTTCACCCGTCCCGACCTCTCCGACGCGTCGAAGCGCCTCGCGGAGACCTTCGCCGGCGGCGAGGCAGAGCGACAGGAATTCCAGCACCGTCGGCAGTTCGTCTTCGATTCGCCGGCAGCGCGCGCGAGCACGCCCCTGCAGATACACGTCATAGCCGACGACGCCGGCCAGCGCGAAGAGGGGTGCGAGCAACACGACAGCCGGACCCGCTGTTCCCGCGAGCGCGAGCGCCACCGTGATGCCCGATCCCAGCGCGAGTCCGGCGAGGGCTCCCGCGAGCTGTCGGGCGCGGAACGAGGCGGCGGAGATGTTCCAGTTCGCCTGCGCGAGACGCCTCTCGACCGCGTCGGCCCCGCCGACCCGTTCCAGCGCACGGAGGAGATGAGCCTTCCATCCGCGCGCCCGGACGGCGACGACCGGCGTGAGCCCACGCGGGTCGCCGATGTCGCGGACGTACGGTGCGACGCGGCGGATGAGCGAAGGGGCAGACCATCGCGGCAGTCGTCCTGCCACCAGCAGCATCCCCATTCCCATCGCGGTGCCGAGCACCACCGAGAACGAGAGCTCCGTCAGCGGCGTCATCCGAACCACCTCTGCGGCTCGGGCAGGCGACCGACGCGCATCATCAGGTGGTAAGCGACCGCCGACACCACTGCGCCGGCGATCACCAGGAGCATTCCTTCGGCCGATCCGTAGGCCTTCGCACCCTCGGGCCGGGTGGCCAGCAGCACCAGCACCAGCCACGGCGCAGCGACCCCGAGCACGGCGGCGCCCCTCGTCCACGACTGACGGGCCTCCACCTCACCCCGGAGTGCGCTGTCTGCCCGCACCGACGCTGCGAGCGACCGGAGCACCGTGGTCAGCTCGGTTCCCCCGACCTGACGCGCCATGCGCAGCGTCTCGACGATGCGATCGGCGATGGGGTCGCCCAGCGAGGCCTTGAGCCGCAGCGCCGCGGAGTCGAAGTGCCCGGATGCCGAGAAGTCGGCGGAGAAGCGGGCAAACGCGGGGCGGAGCGGAGCCGGCCCGACCGCGCTCAACGATGCGAGCGCTTCCGGCAGAGCCATGCCCGCTCGCACCGACGCGATGAGCTGTTCACAGACGTCGGGCCACATCGCGCGTCGTGACCGGCGGCGGCGCCGAGCCCGAGACCGCAGCCAGAGCGTCGGAGCTGCTGCCCCGAAGAGCACCGCCAGGAGTGCCACCACGGGGAGACTTGTTGCGAGCCACGCCAGCGAACCGATGACACTCGCTGCGCCCGCCGATACGGCCGCGAACCTGCCCGTGGGGCTGTGCGCGTAGCCGGCGGTGTCGAGCAGGCGCCGGACGACGCCCTCGCGCCCCGCTCGCGCCTCCCGAGCCGAGGACGGCCAGAGCCACGGCGCGAGCGCCAGCAGGATGCCCGCTGCCAGCATCGCGCCGCACAGCACGATCATCGGGCTTCCGCCCGGTACAGGGGCGTGGTGGTCACCGTGCCCTCGCACACCTGCCCAGTGACGCGGACCACCTCTGCCACGATGCGCCGCCCGTCGTCAGCGCGCGCGCAATGGATCACCAGGTCGAGAGCGGCAGCGACAGCGGGGAGCACGAATGCAGAGTCGATGTTGCGTCCGGCGAGCAGCGGGAGTGCGGCGAGCTTGCGCACGGCCTCGGCAGCCGAGTTGGCGTGGATCGTCGCCGCGCCCGGCACGCCCGTGTTGAGCGCGAGTAGGAGGTCGAGCGCTTCGGCGTCGCGCACCTCACCGACCACGAGACGATCAGGGCGCATACGAAGCGCCTCCTTCACCAGCCGTCGGAGCGTGACCTCGCCCGTTCCCTCGAGACTCGGCTGCCGCCCCTGCAGCGCGACCACGTCGGCGACAGGCACGGCGAGCTCGAACGTCTCCTCGACCGTGACGAGACGCTGCCCGTCAGCGCACTCGCCGAGGAGCGCCCGCAGGAGCGTGGTCTTGCCCGCCTGCGTCGCCCCCGAGACGAGGATGTTGCGGCCGTCGGTCACGGCCCGAGTGAGGGTGCGGGCCACGTCGGCGGGAAGAGTGCCGCTCGCGACGAGATCAGCGAGGTGCCGCCTGTGCGCGACGAACTTCCGGATGTTCACGGACCAGTGCTCGCGAGTGATGTCGGGAATCACCACGTGCAGCCTCGACCCGTCGGGAAGCGACGCGTCGACGAACGGATGACTGAGGTCGACCCGGCGGCCCGTGGCGTTGAGCATGCGCTCGACGAGGTCGCGGATCGTGTCGGCGGACAGCGCCAGTCGCACACGCTCGTTGCGGCCATCCCGCGCGCAGAAGATGCGGTCGGGCGCATTGATCCAGATCTCCGCGACGGTCGGGTCGTCGAGGAGACCCTGAAGCGGCCCGTAGCCCGAGACGACGGCAAGCACGTCGCGGGCGCAGGCTGCCTCGTCGTCGGCGAACTCGAGGCCGCGCGCCAGCGCGAAGTCGTTGTAGCGGCGCACCTCTGCGTGGGCGACATGCTGAGCCTGGTCGGCGTGCCGCGAGGGATCGATCTTCTCGGCGCGGAGCCGTTCGCGCACCCGGTCGGCGACCGCGCGGACGGCCGACGCGGGCACGGTGGAGAGAGCCGTGGAAGTCACCTCTGCATCCTGGTCGGATCGCCGTCACCCCGTGGGATCCATACACAGGCCTCAGCTGCGGGACCTTCCGGTCGCCGCGGCCGACGAAGGGGGCAGACGCACCTCGACGATCGCGCCGCCGCCGACACGCGCCTCCATCCGGAGCCGTCCATCGTGCGCGTCGACGATGTGGCGCACGATCGCGAGGCCGAGGCCCGTGCCGGCATGATCTGCGCGGCGCACCCGCCCTCGCCCGCGCTGGAACGGCTCGACGAGCGTCGCCAGATCGACGCCCTCCAGGCTCGCGCCGGCGTTCTCTATCCGAATCCCGGCCGCGCCGCCTCGCATTCCAGTCACGACACGCACGGACCCGTCACGGTCGAGGTTGTGCACGATCGCGTTGTGAACGAGGTTCAGCACCATCTGATGCAGCAGAGGCGAAGAACCGCCGGTCACCGCCGCCTCCCCCGACACGTCGAGCGTCACGCCCCGGCGTTCCGCAAGCGGGAGCAGCACCTCCGCGGCCTCCTCGACGATCAGCCCGAGATCCACCGGCTCCGACGGCACCATCCCGCCCTCGGCACTGGTGAGCAGCAGGAGCGCGTCGGCAAGCTGCACGGCACGAGTGTTCACGTGCTGGAGCCGCTCGAGCAGCTCATCGACGTCGCGGTCGGGGTCGTCGCGCGCCACTTCGAGGAGCGTCTGGGTGATCGCGAGCGGTGTCCGCAGCTCGTGCGACGCGTTGGCGGCGAAACGCTGCTGATGTGACACCTGGCGTTCCAGGGTCGCGAGCATCGTGTCGAATGCCTCCGCGAGCTCGCCGAACTCGTCGGCGCGACCACGCATGCCTACCCGGTGCGACAGCGATCCCTTCGCGGCTGCGCGTGTGGCCGTATGGATGCGCGCGAGCGGGGCGAGCATCCATCCCGCCAACAGCCATCCGCCCCCGAGTCCGAGGATGAGCAGGAAGACGAAAGCGGCGGTGGCCGCCGGAGCGAAGGCGCGCAGCAGGTCGGACCGGTTGGGAACGAAGCCCGACATCGAATCGATGTGGCCGTCGGGCACGTAGCGCAGCAGGAACACCCAGACCACGCCGAGCAGCAGCCCTCCCGCGATCAGGAGGAACGCGGCGTAGCTGAGGGTCAGTCGTGCGCGGGCACTCATGCCCCGCCGGCGGCGCTCACTCATCACGCGCGTCACGCGGGGTCGGCATCGCTTCCGGCGCCGCGGCGATGCGGTATCCGACTCCGGCGACCGTCTCGATCACGGCTGGCTCCCCCAGCCGCTTTCGCAGCGCCGACACCGTGATGCGGACGGCGTTGGTGAACGGGTCGGCGTTCGCGTCCCAGGCTCGTTCCAGCAGGTCCTCCGCGCTGACCACACCGCCGGAGGCCTCCACGAGCACCTCCATGACGGCGAACTGCTTGCGCGTGAGTGCCACGTACCGCCCGTCGCGATAGACCTCGCGACGGAACGGGTCGACGCGGATGCCGGCGATCTCGTGCACGGGTGGCCGTCGCGCCGCGCGCCGACGGTCGAGCGCGCGGAGGCGCATCACGAGTTCGCGCAGCTCGAACGGCTTCGTGAGGTAGTCGTCGGCGCCCAGTTCGAACCCTGACGCCTTGTCATCGAGGCGGATCGCGGCCGTGAGCATGATGATCGGTGTGCCGCTGCCCGATTCGACGATCCACCGGGCGATCTGGTCGCCGGAGGGGCCGGGGATGTCTCGATCGAGCACGGCGATGTCGTAGCTGTTGACGCTGAGCAGTTCCAGCGCCGTGTGGCCGTCATGAGCGATGTCGGCGGCGATCGCCTCGAGCCGCAGACCGTCGCGGACCGCATCCGCCAGGTACGGCTCGTCTTCGACGATCAGCACGCGCATGGCCCCGATGCTACGCAGGTACACATATCGCCCGCGTATGCGAAACCTCATACGCCCCCACAACACCCGGTCGGGCGGAATAGCGGCATGAACTCGATCGTCCGCCATCCCCGCCCTCGCCTCCGCGCCCGCCGCGTCGTCGCCGTGCTCGTCGTCATCGTCGCCACGGGTCTGCTGGTGCTTGCGTGGGGTGCTTCTTCGCGGGTCGCGGCGACGGTCGCCTCCGGAACCTCGATCCCGGACGCGGTGCGCACGGTGATGACTTCGGGCCTGGATGCCGAAGACGGCTTCGTCGGATCGCGCGGGCTGTCGGTGTTCGCCGACGCGCCCGCCGTATCTCGTCTCGACGCCGATCTGCTGTCGGCGCTGAGATCGGCCGCGAACGATGCCGCCGCGCAGGGCGTGACTTTCGTCGTCAACAGCGGATGGCGTTCGGAGCGTCTTCAGCAGCGTCTGCTGGATGACGCGGTGGCCGAGTACGGTTCCCGCGACGAGGCTGCCCGGTGGGTGGCCACGCCGGAGACGTCCGCCCACGTCATGGGTCGCGCGGTCGACCTCGGCGGATGGGACGCGACGGCGTGGCTGTCGGAGAACGGCGCTGCGTACGGCCTGTGTCAGACCTACGCGAACGAATCATGGCACTTCGAATTGAGGGCGGCGGCGCCCCAGGAGGGCTGTCCGACGCCGTTCCCCGATCCCAGCCACGATCCGCGTCTCCGATGAGAGCCCGCGCCGACGAGGCACGCCCCGCTGACGGCAGATTCGCAGGCACCGCGCGTCACGGCACGAAGGGCCGTCTCGCTAGACTGAACTGCCCGCGGGAGTGGTGGAATTGGCAGACACGCAGGATTTAGGTTCCTGTGCCGAAAGGCGTGTGGGTTCAAGTCCCACCTTCCGCACTGCCGCCGACCGACGCACCGACCGACGGGACACCCGTGCATTCCACCGCCCTCCTTCCCTGGCTCGACCCGACGACGATCATCGAGGCAGCAGGCCCCTGGGCCCTGCTGGTCGTGTGCTTCATCGTCTTCGCCGAGACCGGCCTGCTCGTCGGCTTCCTGCTCCCCGGCGACACGCTGCTGATCATCGCGGGCCTTCTCACCCACACGAACGAGATCTTCGGCGTGAACATCTGGGTCGTCTCGCTACTGATCGCCGTCGCCGCTTTCGTCGGCGGTGAAGTCGGCTACTACATCGGCCACAAGGGCGGTCCGGCGATCTTCGAGCGCAAGGAATCAGGGCTGTTCAGCCGCAAGAACGTCGAGCGCACCAATGCGTTCTTCGAGCGGTACGGCGGCCTCACCGTGATCCTCGCGCGGTTCGTGCCGATCGTCCGCACGTTCGCCCCGGTCGCCGCCGGTGTCGGCCACATGCCGTGGAAGCGATACTCGCTCTACAACTTCATCGGCGCCATGATCTGGGGCTTCGGACTCACCATGGTCGGCTTCCTCGTCGGCTACATCCCGTGGGTCGCGAACCTCGTCACCGAGTACATCGACATCATCCTGCTCGTGGCCGTGGGCGGCACCGCCCTCGTGACGCTGTGGCACTACTTCAGCGAGCGCCGCAAGGTCCGGAAGGAGGCGGAGGCCGGCGGAGACGTCGTGGTCGACGCCGACGAGGCCGAGGCGCTCGTGCTCGACCAGGAGGTCTTCGACCGCGAGCCCGACCTGTCGGGCTCCGACGACGACAAACCGACCACGAAGGCCTGACGCCGCCCTCTCCGGGCCGACCGGCTCCGCCGTCGTCAGGAGGCCTTCTTCGCCTTCTTCGCCGGCTTCTTGGCGGGCTTCTCGTCGCTCTTCTCCTTCGCCGCGCCTCCATCCGCACCGCGGGAGGCCCGGCTAGCGCTCCACGCTCGCCCGGAGCGCAGCCATGAGGTCGATGACCTCGCCGCCCGCGTCACCTTCTTCGGTCGCCCCGAAGGTCTCGGTCGTGTCGAGCGCGTCGCCCTTCTCGAGCTTGGCATCGATGAGCGTGCGCAGCTCCTGCTGGTACTCGTCGGCGAAGTCCGCGGGATCGAAGTCGCCCGAGAAGCTCTCCACGAGCGACGCCGACAGCTCCAGTTCCTTGTCGGAGATCTTGACCGTCTCGTCGAGCGACGGGAACGCCGCTTCGCGGACCTCATCGGCCCACAGGAGCGTCTGCAGCACCAGGACATCGCCGCGCACGCGCAGCGCCGCAAGCCGCGTCTTCTGCCGGAGCGAGAAACGCACGATCGCCGTGCGGTCGGTCTGTTCGAGGGTCTTCCGCAGCAGCACATATGCCTTGGGCGACTTCGAGTCGGGCTCCAGGTAGTACGCCCGGTCGAGGGTGAGGAGGTCGATCTGCTCGGTGGGCACGAACTCCACCACCTCGATCTCACGGCTGCGCTCCGACGGGAGCGATGCGAGGTCGTCCTTGGTGAGGACGACGGTGCGCTCGCCGTCGTCGTAGGCCTTGTCGATGTCCGCGTAGGGCACGACCTCGCCGTCGAGCTCGCAGATCCGCTGGTAGCGGATGCGCCCGCCGTCCGCGGCATGCACCTGGTGCAGCGGCACGTCGTGGTCTTCGGTCGCGGAGTACACCTTGACGGGCACGTTGACGAGCCCGAACGTGAGTGCGCCCTTCCAGATCGATCTCATGGCATAAGTACACACCGCCTGAAGGCCGCTGACCAGGGGTTGCGCATTAGCCTTGCGACATGGCAACGGGTGGGCAGACGGTCGAGATCGACGGGCGTCGCGTGCGGCTCACCAACCTCGACAAGGTGCTGTACCCCGCCACCGGCACGACAAAAGGCGAGGTCATCGACTATTACGCGCGCATCGCCCCGGTGCTGATCCCGCATGTCGCCCATCGGCCCGTCACCCGCAAGCGGTGGCCTGAGGGTGTCGACCATCCCCCCTTCTTCGCGAAGGCCCTCGAGCAGGGGGCGCCGTCGTGGCTGCCGCGGTTCCCGATCGCCCACTCGTCCGGACCGAAGGAGTACCCGCTCGTCGAGGAGCCGGCCGCGCTCGTCTACCTCGCTCAGGTCGCGAGCCTCGAACTGCACGTGCCCCAGTGGCGCTTCGACAGCGCCGGCACCCGCCTGAACCCCGATCGGCTGGTGCTCGACCTCGACCCCGGCCCGGGCGTCGGACTCGCCGAGTGCGCCGAGGTCGCCCGCTGGTGCCGCACGATCCTCGCCGACCTGGGGATGGAGCCGCTCCCCGTCACGAGCGGAAGCAAAGGCATCCATCTGTACGCGCCGCTCGACGGTCGCCGCACGAGCGACGAGATCTCCGCGTTCGCGAAGGAACTGGCGCGCGCCCTCGAAGCCGACCACCCCGACGTGGTCGTCAGCCAGATGAGCAAGGCGGCGCGGCCCGGCCGGGTGTTCCTCGACTGGAGTCAGAACAACGGCTCCAAGACGACGATCGCGCCCTACTCGCTGCGAGGCCGCGACGAGCCGACCGTGGCTGTGCCGCGCACATGGGCCGAGCTCAACGATCCCGACCTCCGGCACCTACACCTCGACGAGGTGCTCGCGCGCATGGATGACCGCGACGACCCGCTGGCACCTCTCGCACCCGACGCGCCCCCTCGCTCCCACGCCCTGTCCGCATACATCGCGAAGCGCGACGCGGAGCGGACCCCCGAGCCGATGCCCGCCGCTCCCCCGCCCCTCGACGCCGAGCCCGGGAGCAGGTTCGTGATCCAGGAGCACCACGCGACGCGCCTGCACTACGACCTCCGGCTCGAACGCGACGGAGTCCTCGTCAGCTGGGCCGTGCCACGGGGCGTCCCGGAGACGACGTCGACGAACCATCTCGCGGTCATGACCGAGCCTCACCCTCTCGAGTACCTCTTCTTCCACGGCGAGATTCCGCGCGGCGAGTACGGCGCCGGGTCCATGACGATCTGGGACACCGGCACGTTCGAGGCGGAGAAGTGGCGGGAGGACGAGGTGATCTTCACGCTGCACGGCCGCGCCGGCGGCCCCGTCGACGGCCTTCGGCTCGCGCTCATCCGCACGTCGGGCGAAGGCGAGAAGTCGCAATGGCTGCTTCACCGGATGAAGCCCGAATCGACGAGGCGTCCAGGCCGCTCTCGGGGCGCGCGAGCGGCCCACGAGGCATCCCGGAACGATGCGCCGTCGTCACCGACCGGAGACGACCCCATGCTCGCGACGCTCGCGACACCCGACCTCGCGCGCGCGACCGCGCGGCGGTGGAGCGCGGGCGGCGACGCGTGGGCGGAGTTCAAGTGGGACGGCGTGCGGGCGATCGGCCACTGGGACGGCCACCGCCTCCGGCTGCGGGCGCGACGGGGCACCGACATCACTGCCCGATATCCGGAGCTCACCGACCTCGACGCGGGCCTCGGCAGTGAGCCGTGCGTGATCGACGGCGAGATCGTGTCCCTCGACAGAGAGGGACGACCGAGCTTCTCGCGGCTGCAGAACCGCATGCATCTGACGAACGCGGGCGAGATCGCCCGCGAGAGCCGCCGCACTCCCGTCGCCTACTTCCTCTTCGACCTCCTCTCGCACGGCGGCACCGACGCGGCCGATCTCCCTCTGAAAGACCGCCGCGTGCTGCTGGAGGACGTCGCCCGCGACGCCGTCGACACGATCGTGGTCCCTCCGGTCTCGCACGACGTCGACGTCGCCCTCGACACTGCTCGCCAGCTCTCACTGGAGGGCATCGTCGTGAAGGACCCCGCGTCGCGGTACCGGCGCGGGCAGCGCAGCGAGCAGTGGCTCAAAGTGAAGCTCACCCACACGCAAGAGGTCGTCATCGGCGGCATCCGCCCCGGAAAGGGTGGTCGTGCCGGCAGCATCGGCTCGCTGCTGCTCGGCATCCCGGGAGCCGACGGCCTCCGCTACGTCGGACGGGTCGGATCAGGCTTCAGCGACGCCACTCTCCGCACCCTCCACGAGGTGCTCACTCCCCTGCGCACCGACGTGAACCCGTTGGTCGGCGTGCCGCGGGCCGATGCCTCCGACGCGCTGTGGGTGCGACCCGACGTGGTCGGCGAGGTCGAGTACGCCGAGTTCACCCCGGGCGGGACGCTCCGGCACGCCCGCTGGCGCGGGCTGCGTCCCGACATCGCTCCCGGCGACGTGCAGAGCGCGTAGAGAACGCCGAAGGGTTCCGCAGTTCCGGTCTCCGGACCGTTAGACCGAGCCCGGCACGCCGAACCATCGCGCGAGCGCGGCATCGAGGCCGCGTCGGTCGTCGCCGGCCCAGACGATGTGCCCGTCGGGCCGGAGCAGCACGGCCGCAGCCCCGATGTCGGGAGCCGCTGCCTCCCGGCGGTTCACGCGATCGGCGTGACCGTCGGCGTCGAGCGCGCCGGAGCTGTCGAGCAGCGCACCTCGGCCGTCTTGCATCACTTCGTACAGCCTCCCGCCGGAGACGGAGATGTCGCGCAGGCGCCGGCCGACCATCGCCTCGGCGGTCTTCTCCTCGCTGGTCGAGGGACTGCCCATCTCGTAGCGGACGCCGATTCCCGTGACCATCTCGATGAGCCGACGATTCACCTCGTCGATCTCGGCGAGCTCGGCGAGCAGTCCGCGGGCGGCGACCGGCCCGGGCGTCGCCTGCAGCAGTTCGGATTGCGCTCTCGTGTTGCGCAGCACCTGTTCCGCGACGGGACGCCGTTCGCTGCCGTACGTGTCGAGGAGGTCGGCGGGCGCCCGGCCTCGGAGCGTCCAGGCGAGCTTGAACCCGAGGTTGACCGCGTCCTGGATGCCGAGGTTGAGGCCCTGTCCGCCCAGGGGTGCGTGCACGTGCGCGGCATCGCCCGCGAGCAGCACACGACCGGCCCGGTAGTGCTCGGCGACGCGGGTGGCGTCACCGAACCTCGAGAGCCAGCGCGGACTGTGCGCGCCGAGGTCGGTCCCGGCCACGGCACGGAGCCGCTCACGCACGGCATCGATCGTCACCTCGCGGTCGGTCGTCGGCGACGCCTCGCGCACGGCGATCCGGAAGATCCCCTCGCCCACGGGCCCGATGCCGAAGGCGAGGTCGGTCTTGCGCACCTCGGCGCTCACCGCCATCGCCTCAGCGGCGTCGGCACGGAGCTCGACTTCGGCGAGCAGCCATGTCGTGCTGGCCCCCTCGCCGACGAAGGCGATGCCGGTCTCTCTCCGCACCGTGCTGCGTCCGCCGTCGCATCCCACGACGAAGGCCGCGGAAAGCTCTTCGCCATGATCGAGGACGACCGTCGCCTCCGCCCCACCGACCTCATGCCGCACCGCGACCACGCGGCTGCCCCGGCGCACGTGGGCCCCGGAGGTGCGGGCATGCTCTTCCAGCAGCCGATCCGTCGTCGGCTGCGGGATCCCGAGCAGGTAGGGGTGAGCGGTATCGAGGTCATCAGGGGCGGGCCGGTCGATCCCCGCGAACGAGTTGCGCAGTGGATAGCGCTGGCCGTACGCGAGGAATGCGTCGAGCAGTCCCCGCTGATCGAGGATCTCGATACTGCGGGCGTGGAGGCCCAGCGAGCGGACGACAGGAGAAGCCGCCGCGTCGCGCTCGACCACTACGACGTCGATGTTCCACAGTCTCAACTCCGCCGCCAGCATCAACCCCGTCGGGCCGCCGCCGACGATCACGACCTCGTGCTGCGCCTTCATGCTCGCCTCCACCGCCGTCTCCCGACGCCGGACCCGGATCTTGCCCGGCGCCCGGTCCCTGCGCCAACAGCCGGCGCGACCGCCAAGTCTGCCCCGGGCGGGGGGTCTTGCCGCAAGCCCCCTCCCCGCCGCTATCCTGGAAGGGGCCGCCGCGGCCGCGACGGTGGGAACGAGCCGACAGTCAGTCGTGAGGTTCGTGCTCGACGTGACCGGTGAGCTCCAGCTGGAACGTCGAGTGCTCCACGTCGAAATGCGACGAGAGGCAGGCCTGCAGTTCCGACAGCAGCGTCGCCGCACGCTCCGGCTCGAAGGCGTTCGGTGTCACCACGACGTGCGCCGTGAACACGGGCGCTCCGCGCGTCAGCTGCCACACGTGCACGTCGTGGACCGCGATGACGCCCTCCTTGCTCAGCAGGTGATCGCGGATCTGCGCGATATCGGTGCCTTTCGGCGCGCTCTCCCCCAGCACCGTGAACACCTCGCGCAGCAGCGACACGGCCCGCGGCAGGATCATGACGGCGATGGCGAGCGAAGCGACCGCATCGGCCGGCATCCACCCGGTGGTCCAGATGATCACGGCCGCGACGATCACGACCGCCGAGCCGATGAGGTCGCCCATCACCTCCAGGTACGCACCGCGAACGTTGATGCTGCTCTTCTGCGCCGCGCTCAGCAACCACATCGACACGGCGTTCGCGACGAGACCGATCGCAGCCACGACGAGCATGAGCCCACCCATGACCTCGCCGGACTCTCCCCCGACAAGCCGTCGCACCGCCTCCACGACGATCCACGCACACAGCGCGAGGAGGATCACGGCGTTCATCAACGCCCCGAACACCTCCGCGCGCTGATATCCGTAGGTGTTGCGTGCGTCGGCAGGGCGTGCAGCGACGCCGCTCGCGATCAGGGCGATCACCAGCGCGGAGGCATCGGTGAACATGTGCGCGGCGTCGGCCAGCAGCGCGAGAGAGCCCGAGAGGAGGGCGCCGGCCACCTGCAGCACGAGCACGCCCGTCGTGAGGGCCAGCGAGATCGTGAGCAGGCGGCGATGGCCCACTCCCCTGAGCCCCCCTGCCGGCGCGTGATCGTGCATGCTTCGAGGCTATGCCGACCCACCCCACGCGGGCGCGTCCCGGGGGCATGCCCGGCTAGTCGGGAATGAGAACGGTTATAGGTCGCGCAGGAGAGCTGTGAGGGCGACGAACGCGCGGGCACGGTGCGACGCCGCGTTCTTCTCCGCCGCCGACCACTCGGCGACCGTCCTTTCGTGGCCGTCCTGACCGTCGGGAATGAAGATCGGGTCGTAGCCGAACCCGCCCGATCCCGCGGGTGCCGCGGCGAGCCGACCCGGCCACACGCCTTCCACGACGTGTTCGGCGCCCTCCGGCGTCACGAGGGCGATGGTCGAGACGAACTGCGCCGCCCGATGCGGGTCGGCGATGTCGGAAAGCTGGTCCAGCAGAAGCTCCAGGTTCGCGACGGCATCCTTCTTGTGTCCCGCCCAGTAGGCGGAGAAGGCGCCCGGCGCTCCCCCCAGCGCGTCGACGCAGATGCCCGAGTCGTCAGCGAGGGCGACGAGTCCGGTGTGCGCGGCGGCGGCACGCGCCTTGATGAGCGCGTTCTCGGCGAAGGTCACGCCGTCCTCCACCGGCTCCGGACCGTCGTAGCCGACGACCTCGAGATCGGGGCGCGTCGCCGCCACGATGTGGCCGAACTCCTCGATCTTGTGCGGGTTGTGCGTGGCGAGCACGATGCGCGAAGCCATCGACGTCCTTCCGGTGGAGCGGTGGTGCGGGCGAGTCAGCCCGCGAGAGCGGCGGTCTGGCGGTCGCGGAGGTCGCCGCAGCCCGCGACCCCCAGGTCGAGGAGTGCGTCGAGCTCGCGCTTGTCGAACGGCGCGCCCTCCGCCGTGCCCTGCACCTCCACGAAGAGGCCGCGGCCCGTGACGACGACGTTCATGTCGGTCTCGGCCCGCACGTCCTCGACGTACGCCAGATCGAGCATCGGCTCACCGTCGATGATGCCGACCGACACGGCCGCCACAGAGTCGAGCAGCACCTGCGACTTCTTCGCGACGAAGCCTTTCGCGCGCCCCCACTCGATGGCATCGGCGAGGGCGACGTAGGCGCCCGTGATGGCCGCCGTGCGGGTGCCGCCATCGGCCTGCAACACGTCGCAGTCGATGACGATGGTGTTCTCGCCGAGGGCCTTGGTGTCGACCACGGCACGCAGTGCACGGCCGATGAGGCGGGAGATCTCGTGCGTGCGGCCCCCGATGCGCCCCTTCACCGACTCGCGGTCGTTCCGCGAATTGGTGGCACGGGGCAGCATCGAGTACTCCGCCGTGACCCAGCCCTTGCCCTTGCCGGTGAGCCAGCGCGGAACACCCGATGTGAACGAGGCGGTGCAGAGCACCTTCGTGCCGCCGAAAGAGATGAGAGCCGACCCCTCGGCGTGCGCGCTCCACCCCCGTTCGATGACGATCGGTCGCAGCTGGTCGGTGGAGCGGCCGTCGGCCCGGACGATGTCGGTCATGAGAATCCCTTCGGAAGGTCGATGGCGCCGGTCTGCACAAGGCGGACGCTCGACACGCCCTGTCCCATGAGCCGGTGAGCGAGGTCGAGGAAGTCATCGGCGGAGTCGCCGGTGGCCTCGTACACGTGGGTCGCCGCCGCGCCCGCACCGGCCAGGAGGTCGCGCGACACCAGCTGACGATAGACGTCCTTCGCGGTCTCGGTGTCGCTGGAGACAAGTGACACGTCCGACCCCATCACGTAACTGATGGCACCCTCGAGGAACGGATAATGGGTGCAGCCGAGCACGAGCGTGTCGACCCCCGCGTGACGGAGCGGCGCCAGGTAGTCCTCGGCAACCGCCAGGACCTCGGCGGAATCGGTGACGCCCGCTTCGACGAACTCCACGAACCGCGGGCATGCCTGTGCGAACACGGTCAGGTTCTCGTTGACGCCCAGCATGTCCTGATAGACACCGGAGCCGATCGTGCCCGCGGTGCCGATCACGCCCACTCGGCCGTTGCGGGTGGTGGACATCGCGGTGCGCACCGCGGGTCCGATGACCTCGACGACGGGAACGTCGTACCGTTCCCGGGCGTCACGCAGCATCGCCGCCGACGCCGTGTTGCACGCGATCACGAGCATCTTCACGCCCTGGTCGACCAGAGTGTCGAGTACCTCCAGCGAATACCGCCGCACGTCCGCAATGGGCTTGGGCCCGTAGGGAGAGTGCGCGGTGTCGCCGATGTAGAGCACGGATTCACGCGGCAGCAGCTGTGAGACGGCACGGGCCACGGTGAGTCCACCAACCCCGGAGTCGAAGATCCCGATGGGCGCGTCATTCACGGTCACTCAGCCTACCCGCCCCCGCGGTGGACAGTCGGCGGCGTGGATAGAGTGACGAGCATGAGTGCCAGCACCGCCCTCCTCACCGACCGTTACGAGCTCACGATGCTCGATGCCGCGCTCCGTGACGGAACGGCGTCCCGCCGGTGCGTCTTCGAGCTGTTCGCGCGCCGCCTCCCCGGCGCACGGCGCTTCGGCGTCGTCGCGGGCACCGGGCGGCTGCTGCATGCCTTGGCCGACTTCCGCTTCGGCGAGGACGAGCTGCGGTTCCTGCGCGACCACCGGGTCGTCGACGCCGACACCGTCTCCTTCCTCGAGGGCTACCGCTTCCGGGGAACGATCGACGGCTACGCCGAGGGCGAGCTGTACTTCCCCGGATCGCCGATCCTCACGATCGAAGGGACCTTCGCGGAGGCCGTGGTGCTCGAGACGCTCGCGCTCAGTGTGCTCAACCACGACTCGGCGGTCGCCAACGCCGCTGCCCGCATGAGCATCGCCGCCGGTGACCGCCCTCTCGCTGAGATGGGC
Organism: uncultured Actinomycetota bacterium; assembly: GCA_963789095.1. Classification (GTDB taxonomy): domain Bacteria; phylum Actinomycetota; class Actinomycetes; order Actinomycetales; family Microbacteriaceae; genus Microbacterium. Next base: position 346,350 of record CAWBJK010000011.1, on the reverse strand, counting down.
TCGCGGCGTGCGGCCGAGCACTCCGCGGTCGCCGCCGCCCGCGCCGCCTACATTGCGGGCTTCAGTGCGACGAGCAATCTCGAGGCCGGGCGCCGCTGGGGCATCCCCACGATGGGGACGGCGGCGCACTCGTGGACGCTCCTGCACGACACGGAGGAAGAGGCCTTCCGCAGTCAGGTCGAGGCGCTCGGCGTCGACACGACGCTCCTGATCGACACCTACAACATCCGAGAGGGCGTCGCCACCGCGGTCAGGGTCGCCGGCACCGGCCTCGGCGGTGTGCGGATCGATTCCGGAGATCTGCCCACCGTCGCCGCGGAGGTGCGGGCGCAGCTCGACGAACTCGGCGCGACCGGCACCCGCATCACCGTCACGAGCGACCTCGACGAGTTCGCACTCGCGGCCCTCGCAGCGTCCCCCGTCGACTCCTACGGCGTCGGCACGTCTGTCGTGACCGGCTCGGGAGCACCGACCGCCGGGATGGTCTACAAGCTGGTCGCCCGACAGGCTTCGGATGACTCGTGGGTCGCCGTCGCGAAAACCTCGACAGACAAGGGCTCGAAGGGCGGACGCAAGGCCGCCTTCCGCACGCTGCGGCACGGCACGGCCACGACGGAGCTCGTCACCGTCAGCGACGGATTCGAGACGGTGCCCACCGCCGCCGACCACCCCGAGGCACGCCCGCTGCAGGTGAGGCTCGTCGAGCACGGAGAAGCCGGTACCGCACACCTGGGTGCGGCGGGCGTCGAGACGGCACGTGCGCACCACGCCCGGGTCCGCGAAGAGCTGCCCGTGCAGGCGCTCGCACTCAGCCGCTCAGACCCCGCCATCCCGACGGTGTACCGCGACGTGCAGTGATCTCGTCAGCCGATCAGCGACTCGTAGATCTCTTTGCACGTGGGGCAGACGGGGAACTTGTCGGGATCGCGCCCCGGCGTCCACTTCTTGCCGCACAGGGCGCGCACGGGTTTGCCCGTGAGAGCTGACTCGAGGATCTTCTCCTTCTTCACATAGTGGGAGAAGCGCTCGTGATCGCCGGGCTCGATGTTCTCTTCGCGGATGAGCTCCTCGAGCTCACGGTCGAGGGTCGCAAGGCCCCCCTGATCGGGGCTGTCCAGTGGCGTGCTCATGATCTGCGAGTCTAGCCGCGACCGGTGCCGGCGTCGCCGGTCACGCCGACTCGGCGAACTCCATGATCCGGCCGCCGCGCCGCTCGAACGCCCGACCGCCGACCAGCACGCCGATGATGAGCGTTGCGGCGCCGATCCCCGTGCCACCCCAGAGGGCGACCCAGGCGAGGTCGATGTCGTCGGTGAGCGCGAGCCACGACCACCACAGCACAGGCGCCGTCAGCACGACGGCCCCGAGCAGAACCGTCGCCTGCGACGCCGAGCCGCCGGTGCGCTGCGGCTGCTGGAACGGCCCGTCGCCGGGGCGTGCGACCGGATACGGAGAGAGGACCGAGGCGATCGAGGAGAGGCCGAGACCGCTCAAGAACAGGCAGGCGCATACGCCCGCCATGGCGGGGGCGACGGCCCAGCGGCCGTGGAGCCAGACCGTGATCGGAATTGCGAGAGCGAGAAGGGGCAGCGCGATCAGCACGACCGGAACGAGCCGCCCGATGCGATCCGACGTGCCGCGCACGGCGCTCGCGACGTGCATCCACACGGCGGTCGAGTCGTAGGCGAGGTCGTTGTGCGCGATCCACCCCAGGAAGAGCGCCATGATCGGTGCCGGAAGGAGCGCGGCGACCGACAGCGGGACGCCCGCGATGACGAGTGGCAGCATCGTGAGGACGGCCGAGATGGGCACCACCACCACGTTCATCGTGTAGCGCGGATCGCGGAGCCAGTAGACGAGACTGCGGGCGGCCACGGCGCCGCCGGGCGTGCCCGGGGTGACGGCGAACCAGCCGAGACCCCGCTGCGCCCGGCCCGACAGAGGTCGCTCCGTGGTGGTCAGCAGCCACTGGACGAGCAGGAACCAGAGCGCGGCCAGCGCAGCGACCGTGAGCATCGCGACGGTGATGGCTACCGCGCCGTCGCCGTCGCGGACCGCCCACGGGATCGCCCAAGCCGCACCGATCGGCGTCATCGCCAGCACCTCGGCGACTTCTCGGAGCTGCCCTGGCACCCGCGCACCCCACTCCAACGAGGCGAGGAAGACAACGACCGGCACCGCGACGACGATCACCGCGACGAGGAAGAGTCCGGTGAGCTCCCGGGACCGGCGCTGGCGGAGCACACGACTCGCCACCGCGTACGCGATCTTGCCGAGCAGCACGCTCGTGACGATCCCGAGCACCAGCGCGAAGACGCCGAGCGCCGCCGGCGCCCCGTGCGCCGTCCAGAGAACGACCAGGCACGTTCCGAGCACGAGGAGCGCGAGCACGGGTGCACTCGCGATGCTCGCGACGAGGGTCGCGCCGGAGAGCGCTGCGGGAGAGAGCCCGAACACGGCGAACCGGCGCGGGTCGAGCGGATCATCGGGTCCGCCGATGAGCGGAGCGATGAAGAATCCCGAGGTGACGGCGGCCCCGCCGATGATGGTGACGACCGAGGCGGCCTCCCGTGACGAGTCTTCGAGGCTCAGGAGTGCCCAGGCGGCCGCGACGACCGCGCCGACGAGTACGAGCATCGCGCCGATCACGCGCGTGCGTTCGCGCACGTCTCCTCGCAACGCACCGAGCAGCAGGTCGAATCTCAGCCGGAGAACGTGTGCAACCACTCGAGTCCCTCCACGTCGCTGAGCCCGCCGGCCAACTCGATGAAGCGCTGCTCGAGAGTGAGCTCGCCCCGGACCTCGTCTACCGTGCCCTCGGCGAGCACCTGTCCCGCAACGATGACGGCAACGGCCGAGCACACCTTCTCCACGAGGTCCATGCCGTGCGAAGACAACACGACCGTGCCTCCGTGGGCGACGTAGGCCTTGAGGATGTCGAGGATCACGGCGCTCGAGACGGGGTCGACCGATTCGAACGGCTCGTCGAGCACCAGAACGCGGGGCGAGTGGATCATGGCGCCCGCGAGCATCACCTTCTTCGTCATGCCTGCCGAGTAGTCGGCGACGGTGCGGCCGAGGGCGTCGGTCAGGTCGAACGCGCGCGCCAGGTCGGCGACGCGGCTCTCGACCACCGCGGGGCGCAACCCGCGGAGAACGCCGTAGTAGTAGAGGAGTTGCCGGCCGGTGAGTCGATCGAATGTGCGGAGCCGATCCGGCAGCACGCCCATCATCCGCTTCGCGCGCGCGGGATTCGTCGCCAGGTCGATGCCGGCGACCTCGATCGTGCCGTGGTCGGGCCGGAGCAGGCCCGTCGCCATCGACAAAGTCGTCGTTTTCCCGGCTCCGTTGGGGCCGACGATCCCGTAGAAGGTCCCCGGCTCCACCGTGAGGTCGATGGCATCGACGGCTCTGGTCTCACCGAACGATTTCGACACGCCGCGCAGGCGCAGCGCGTCGGGCGCATCCGTCGCGTCGACGTGCCGTTCGGCGTCCTCGGCGAGGTCGACGACGATCTCCCGATCGAGGGCCAGCGGCGTTCGGTCCTGCGCGTGCTCAGCCGCGACGGGCTCACGCACGACGGCCGGCTCGGGCTCCGCGACCGGCTCGGGTTCGGGTTCGGCCTCCACGACCGGCTCCGGCTCCACAACAGGCTCGGCCTCCACGACCGGCTCCGGCTCACCGGGCTCGGCCTCCACGACCGGCTCCGGCTCGGCCTCCACGACCGGCTCCGGCTCCACACCGGGCTCCGCCTCCACGACCTGCTCGGGGTCCGCCTCCACGACCTGCTCGGGCTGCGCCTCCACGACCTGCTCGGGCTGCGGCTCCGCATCCACGACGGGCTGCGGCTCCGCTCCCGCCACGGGCTCCGGCAGCACGGCCCCAGGGTCCACGACGGGCGCGGACTCCCGCGCCTTCTTCTTCGTCTTACGAGGCACTCGGGGCTTGCGCGGCGGCGAGACCGCCGTCGGCGCATCCGCGACACGCGCGTCGGCGACGAGGCGTCTGTCGGCGTCGCCCATCCCGTCGGCCGAAGCACCGGCCCCGGTCGGGGCCTGCGGGGTGTCGCGAGAGCGTGCGTCGAGGCCGTCCGCTTTCAGGGGTGTCGTGTCGGCGCCTGCGAACTGTGCAGCGGCCTCGGCGGCAGGGACCCGGGGCTTCGGAGGCGCGGGCACAGAGGAACTCGCCGCCGTCGATGCCGCCGGACGCTTCGGCCGGGCAGCGCGCGCCGGACGCTGAGCGGGAACAGGATCGTCGGCGGCTGGTCGCGTCGAGACGCCGACCCGCTCGGCCGTCTCAGCGCGCGCAGCGTCTGCGGCCGACAGCTCCGGCAGGGGCGGAACCGGCGCAGGAGACGTCACGGAGGGGGCCGAATCGTCGTGCGACGGGATGCGGGAGGCTGTCACTCGACCAACCTAGCAAGCGGTCCTCGGCGCTTTCCGAGGATCTGCACAGACACCGTCGAACACCCGCGTACGGAATGTCGGGGCCCGCGGAAGCTGCTGCATCATCCCACTCACATCACGAATCCACAACGGGGTGTGTGGTTCGCGGGCCCTTCCCAGGCCGCTTCGCTAACATGGCGGCGGCACGAAGGCGTGTCTCCTTGTCTTTTCGACAGTGAACACCTTCAGGAGCATCACTTGAGTCTTCAGATCGTCATCCTCGCAGCGGGCATGGGCTCGCGGCTCGGCCGCAGTCTCCCCAAGCCGCTCACCGAGCTCGCCGACGGCCGCACCATCATGCAGCAGCAGCACGAGAACATCCGTGCCGCTTTCGGTGACGACGCCCGCATCACGACGGTCGTGGGCTACCGCGCCGAGACGATCGTCGAGGCCTTCCCCGACGTCGACTACGTCTACAACGACCGCTACGACCAGACGAACACCTCGAAGAGTCTCCTGCGCGCGTTGCGCGCATCGGGCAAAGGCGGCGTGCTCTGGATGAACGGCGACGTCGTGTTCGACCCGCTCGTGCTGGGACGCGCCATCTCGCTGATCGAGCAGGGCCGGTCGTTCGTCACCGTCAACACCGCCAAGGTGAGCGACGAAGAGGTCAAGTACACGGTGACTGCGGCCGGTCACATCGACCAGCTCTCCAAGACCGTCGCGAACGGCATCGGCGAGGCGGTCGGGATCAACTTCGTGTCGGCCGTCGACAAGAAGGCACTCATCGCCCAGCTCGGCCGTGTCGACGACCAGGACTATTTCGAACGCGGCATCGAGCGCGCCATCGCCGAGAACGGCATGGTCGTCGTGCCCCTCGACATCTCCGACCTGTACGCGGTCGAGATCGACTTCGCCGAAGACCTCGAGCGGGCGAACCTCTACGTCTGAGCGCGTGAGCCGACTGTCCTTTCCGAAGACAATCGGAGGAACGAGCTGACATGGCGAAGGTCCACCACATCCACTCTCTGCCCGACGACGCCCCCTGGGTGGGCGGACTCCCGCCCGAGGGATCCATCGAGCATCCGCGCGTCATCCGCATGCTCGACCGGGTGCTGGCGGTGCAGCGGCCCGTCGTCATCGCGCATCTCCGCAGCATCCGCCTGCGCCATCCCGACGCATCGACGGCCGACATCGTCCGCATGCTGGAACGGCGCTACCTCGCGGCCGTGACGACCGGCGGCGCAGCGGTGGGAGCGACCGCCGTGGTGCCGGGGATCGGCACCGGCACGACACTCGCGCTCAGCGGGGTCGAGACGGCGGGATTCCTGGAGGCCACCGCCCTTTTCGCGCAGTCGCTGGCCGAACTGCACGGGATCCGGATCGAGAATCCCGACCGTGCCCGTGCGCTCGTGCTCACGCTCATGCTCGGCTCGGAGGCCGTCGATCTCGTCTCGCAGTGGGCGCGTCAGGCGGCGGGCAAGGGCGTGGCGCGCGACAGGTACTGGGGCGAGCTCATCACCACGTCGCTGCCGAGAGCGGCGCTCGCACCGCTCGTCGACCGGCTGAAGTCGGCATTCGTCCGGCAGTTCGCCGCCAAGGGCGGGGCGTCGCTCCTCGGAAAGGCGCTGCCCTTCGGCATCGGCGCCGTGGTCGGCGGCGCGGGGAACAACCTTCTGGGCCGCCGCGTGCTCGTCAACTCGCGGCGCGCGTTCGGCATCGCGCCCCTGACCTACCCGCCGGAGCTCGAGCCTCCCGCTGGCGCCGCTCGGCTCGAGCACTCCTTCGTGCGCGCCGCCCGGCGCGCGGGCGACACCGTTGCGGAAGCGATGACCGGAGCCGGGCGCGCTGTGACCAGATCGATCGGGCGGGGGCGTCGGGCGGGCGACGAGCCTTCGGTGACGCTCGAGACCGGGCGCACCGACCCCGCCGACGCGGCGGAACGCGACCACCGCTCAGAAACCTGACCTCTGTGACCTGAGCTCTGTGCCGATGCGATCCGGCTGACTTCCTCTCTTCATCGCGGCCGCCCCCGTGGTGACGGCCGCCGCGCGGGAGTAGCCTCAGCGCGGGGAGACTCGACGATCGGGGGCTGATCGTGGCGTCAGGCGACCGCGACCGCGACACGGAACGTCCGAGGGAGTACCGGCGACCGGATCCGGCGGACATGAGTGTCACACCCGTGCCCGCCTCCGACGGCGCCCCGCGCGATGCCCCTGCAGAACCCCCGCCGGACATGCCGTCGACGGTGTCGCTCGTGTCCGACTCGGTGATCACACGTCCCCTCGCCGAGCTCATGGCCACGGCGGGCGACACCGACGCCATCAGCGTCGTGATCGAGGCCCGCAGCGACGGCGGACTGTCGACCGTCGAGGCGCTGCAGCAGCTGCAGGTGCTGGTGACCCTCGCTGCCCCCGGGGCCACGACGTGGGAGACGAAGACCTACATGTGCGCGGCTCTCACCCGCGCGCAGATCCTCGAGCTCGTGCGCCGCGACAGCGTCGCGCCCGATACGAGCGGCGGTGCCGGCGCCTCGCAGCGGACCGCACCGCGCCGGTTCATCTCCCGGCTCTGGCCGAACTTCGAGGTGCGCGCGACGATCCACCGCTCCGCGCTCACCGTCAAGGCCGACGCCGCCGTCCGCTCGTTCGAGGCCACCGGTTCGGGGATCGTCTGGGCCGTTCTCGACAGCGGCATCGACAAGAAGCACGCGCACTTCCAGACGTACGACACCCTGGCGCTCCCGGACAAGCTGGCTCATCGCAGCTTCGTCCCCGGTTCGCCGGAGCCCCTGGTCGACGAGAACGGGCACGGAACGCACGTTGCGGGGATCATCGCCGGCGGCCGGGTCGCCACACCGCGGAAGCCCATCGTCGCGGCGACGTGGTATCGCCGGGCGGAAGGCGTGACGGGTGTCGAGCGTGTGGAGCTCCCCCGGATCAGCGGCATGGCCCCGCAGACCCGTCTCCTCTCCCTGAAGGTGCTGCGGGAAGATCGCACGGGCGATCTCATGTCGGTGTTGGAGGCACTCGAGTACGTGCAGGACCTCAATCGCGGCGGCCGAGAGATGAACGTGCACGGCGTGAACCTGTCGCTCGGCTACCCGTTCGACCCCTCGTGGTTCGCCACGGGTCTGTCGCCCGTGTGCCGCGAGGTCGACCGGCTCGTGGCCATGGGCGTGTGCGTCGTGGTGTCAGCCGGCAACACGGGTCACGGCGTGGCTCAAGATCTCGCCGGTCGGCAGATGCGGATCGGCTTCGGATTGACGATCAATGATCCGGGCAACGCCGCGCGCGCGATCACCGTGGGCTCGACGTCGCTCAAGCCGTATCAGACGGGGGTGTCGTACTTCTCGTCGAAGGGCCCGACCGGCGACGGTCGTCTCAAGCCCGATCTCGTCGCGCCGGGCGAACGCGTCGTGAGCGCCGGAGCGGGGACCATGCTCGCCTCGGCGCGCGAGCAGGTCGGCGACGCGACCTACGTCGAAGACTCCGGCACCTCGATGTCGGCCCCGCATGTATCAGGGGTGGCTGCGGCCTTCCTCTCCGTCCACAGAGAGTTCGTCGGGCGCCCCGACGATGTCAAGCGGATCCTGATGGCATCCGCCGGCGACCTCGGCAGGGAGCGCACGTTCCAGGGAGCGGGCCTGGTCGACGCGATGCGAGCCATCCAGTCCGTGTGATCCCGCGACGACACGAGGAGGGTGTCATGAAGCTTCCCTATGCCGAAGTCGAGTTCGATGCGAAGGGCGTCGCCCTCTCGACCGACGAGTTCGACGCCGCGTCAGCCCTCATCGGCTCGCGCGGCGCGACCGATGTGCTCGTGATGTGCCACGGGTGGAACAACACCCCCGCCGACGCCCGGGCGCTGTACGACCGTCTGGTGACGAACCTGGTCGCGGTGCAGAAACCCGACGCGGCGTCGCGGGCGCGCACGCTCGTGGTGGTGGGGGTGATCTGGCCGTCCATCCAGTGGTCGCCGGACGACGAGACCGGCGGCGGCGCCGGCGCGGACACCCCCGAGGACCTGCTGCGTGCCGACATCGAACGCACGGTGCTCGACCCCGAGAAGCGCCGGAAGCTCCTCGCACTCGTGCCGCGTCTCGACTCCGACCCCTCCGCCCCCGAGAAGTTCCTCGCGATCCTGCGGACGACGCTCCCCCGTTCGAGCAAGGGTGAAGACATCAGCGCGTTCCGCTTCCTTCGCACCGCCCCCGCCGAGGAGGTCGTCGGCGCCGCACGGGGCGCCGCCGTGGACGGAGCCCCGGAGTTCGCGGGCGGTGCGGCGGCGATGACCGCGGGAGGACTCGCGCCGTTGGAGGGCGGCGGCGTGGGCCTGTTCGACTCCCTCGTGGGCGCCTTGCGGAACGTCGTGAACGTCGCCAGCTACTACACGATGAAGGAGCGTGCCGGTGTCGTCGGCGCCAAGGGACTCTCGATGCTGCTCGACCGTCTGCGGAGAGATCACCCCGACGTGCGCCTGCATCTCGTGGGGCACTCGTTCGGCGGCCGCGCTGTCACCGCGGCGGTGAAGGCGGCGCACGTCCGCGTCGACACGCTCGTGCTGCTGCAGGCCGCCTTCAGCCATTTCGGCATGGCCCGCGACTGGGATGGCGGCGGCACCGACGGCCTGTTCGCCTCGGTACCCGCGAAGGTGATCGGTCCGACGGTCGTGACCTTCACACAGAACGACCGCGCCGTCGGCCTCGCGTACGCCATCGCCTCGCGCCTCGCGCGCCAGGTGGGCGCCTCCTTGGGCGATGAGAAGGACCCGTACGGCGGCATCGGCCGGAACGGGGTGCTCAAGACTCCCGCTGCGCTTCCCCCGGGCAGGCTGGTGGCGGTCGGAGGCGACTACGCGTTCCAGAAGGGCCGGGTCTCATCTCTCAACGCGGACTCCTTCATCACGAGTCACTCCGACGTCACGGGAAAGCAGGTCGCGTTCGCGATCCTGCGCGCCATCGGCACCACCTGACCCATCGAGCCGTCTCCCCAGGACCTTGTCGAGACGCGTCATCCCCAGGCGCGCACGCGTCGCAGGATGGCAGGGCGGGCAGCGTCGGACGCCGATCCTAGAGTGCTGGCATGTTTCGCGACGTCGACCGCGCTCCCACCCGCGCCTATCCCGTGCCCTGGCGGGTCGACCGCGTGTTCGACACTCATCCGCTGCTGACGAACGTCGGCGACGAACCCGTCGACGACGTCCGGACCTTCGGCGCGCACGGCATCGCAGCCGCGACCGAGCGCCTCGGACGCGTGCTCCCCGGCGAGACCATCGACCTGTGCCTCTGCGAGGCCGACCTCGACTCGGCCGTCCTGACGGTCTGCTGGTTTCGCCCGAGCACCGGAGTGGAGTACGCATGGCGCTTCGTGATGTGACATCCGTCCCGGCTGACGCCACGCCGATGACCGCTCCCGAAGCGGCGGACATGCGCGCACAATGGACACATGGGACTGTTTCAGCACCGACCCGAAGAACCTCCCGAATGGGGCGGACTCCCTTCCGAGCCGCTCGAGCCCGCCGGACCAGCCGAGCTACTGCCCGAGGGCTCCTCGCTCGACGCAGCGGTCGATGCGGCACTGCTCGACATCCCGCTCGTGGGCGACATTCCCCGCCGCGAGACCGTCAGCATCGTCGGCTCACCGGCCGAACCTCCCCACCACGGAGAGACCCCCCTCGCCGACCCGTCGGGCGACGGCGACGGCGACTGACGTCAGCCGGCCGCTCCGCGGCGACGCAGCTCCCGCCGGAAGTCGGCTTCGGAGTAGGGCTTGAGATCCGCGGGCAGGTCTGCAGCGCCGAGGCCCTTCACGAACTCCTCCGGCGCGATGTCGAGTGCCGTGGCGAGCTGGATCATGACGTAGAGCGTCGGGTTGCCCTGCCCGTTCTCGATGCGCGCGAGATGAGAGACGTCGAGGTCGGCGCGCTCAGCGAGGGTCTTGCGGCTGATGGTCTGCCGGTCGCGCAGCGAGCGCACGAGTTGACCGACATGCGCGGAGGCGCGCGAGCGAGGTTCAGACATGCGTCCAGCCTGACTGCTCTCCGCGTTCCGACACAGGGCTTGACGCGTGCGCGTTCATGCGCACGTCTTCACGCACAGATGCGTCGGGGGCCCGCACGCTCGGCGATCCGCCTCGACACGGGCGGCGCCTGCGCAATACGCTCGGCAGATGAACAGCACGCTGGCGTGCCTCGCGGGATGGATGGCATACCAGCGCTGGTACTCATCGACGACCTCGGCACCGCGCCTTCGCCTCCTCGCCCGCCACGAGATGCCGTCCGACGACCTCGATGCGCGTGTTCAGGTGTACATCGTCGTCGACGACAGCGTCGAACCTGCGATCACCTATCAGGTGCCGGTCGTGACACGGTTGCGCGCACTGCGGGGAGACTCCGCGCACGTCATCGGGGTCGTGGACGGTGCGACGCTCGTCGACGGTCCTCACGACGACGCGTACGCACGGGCGCTCCTGCGCGCTCTCCCCTCCGGCACCGCCCCCTCCGGGACCGCCACCCCGACCACGACGCCGGGAACGGCCGCACCCGGCGCTATGTCGTCGCGGGTGCTCGACGGCGAACAGTCCAACACGTCCATCATTTTCACGCCCGCCGCCGTCGCGCCCGTGATCTGCAAAGTCTTCCGGCAGCTCAACCCCGGCGTGAATCCCGACATCGAACTGCAGTCGGCTCTCGCGGGCGCAGGTTCCCCGCACGTGCCGCGCTGCGTCGGGCATGTCGAAGCGGAATGGACCGACCCGGACGACCCGGCGCGCACCGTCTCGGGAGCGCTGGCGTTCGCGCAGGAGTTCCTTCCGGGGGTCGAGGACGCGTGGCGCGTCGCCGGGCGCGCGGCGGCGGCAGGAGAGTCGTTCGCCGGTCCCGCGCACGCCCTCGGCGCAGCCACCGCCGACGTCCACCTGAGTCTTGCGACGCTGTTCCCGACCGTGGAGGCCGACCCGGCCGCGCGGTCGACGGTCGCTGAGGCCTGGCGCCGCCGTCTGTCGATCGCCGTCAGCGAGGTGCCCGGCATCGCCCCTCATCGCGCTGCGATCGCCGACGTCTATGCGCGGGCCCTCGATTCGCTCTGGCCGCCGCTCCAGCGCATCCACGGCGACTACCACCTCGGACAGGTGCTGCAGGCCCCCGGCACGGGCTGGGTGCTCGTCGATTTCGAAGGCGAGCCGATGCGCCCGATCCGCGAGCGCCGCCTTCCCGACTCCCCGCTGCGCGACATCGCCGGGATGCTGCGGTCCTTCGACTACGTCGCGGGGTCACTCCACGACGCCGCCCCAGCTCGGGGTCTCGGCGATTGGTCCCGCGCATCGCGCGAGGCGTTCCTGGGCGGCTACGAGCACCGCGCGGGGATGCCCACCACGGGTCCGCTGCTCGACGCGTTCGAACTCGACAAGGCCGTCTACGAGGCGATCTACGAGGCGCGCAACCGCCCGGGGTGGCTCACCATTCCTGCCGCCGCGATCGAGCGGCTCGTCCGCGAGCACGCTCCCGGGCTCGACCGCAACCCCCCACCCCGTTAGCAGGCATTCAGTGACCGTCCAGGTCGGAAGTGGCTAGCGTGGACGGGATGGTTACCACTCCTCCGCCGCGACCAGACGGTCGCATCAGCAGCCTCGACGGCCTGCGCGGCCTGGCCGCGACGGTCGTGGTTCTCCACCACTGGCTGCTGATCGCGCGTCCGTGGCTGGAGGGCACCGTCATCTGGGCCTGGATCTCGCAATCGCCCGCCAAGATCCTCACAGCCGGCAGCGAGGCCGTGCTCGTGTTCTTCGTGCTGTCGGGTCTCGTGGTGGTGCTGCCGGTGTTCCGCTCCGGCTTCTCCTGGATGGGCTTCCTCTCGGCGCGCGTGGTCCGCCTCTACGGCCCCGTCATCGCCGCGCTCATCCTCAGCAGCATCCTCATCGTGCTCGTGCCGCGCGACACGTCGACGATGCCGGAAGGATCGTGGATGGCCGACACGCACGCCGTCGACGTCACATGGCCGGCGTTCCTGGCGCAGGCGTCGCTCGTTCCACGGCAGTATCCGCTGAACAATCCGCTGTGGTCGCTCCACTGGGAGCTCGTCTATTCGATCCTGCTCCCGCTCGCGACGGCCATCGCCCTCCTGGTGCGGCGCTGGGCGATCACCGCGGTGCTCATCTGTTGCGCCGTCAGCCTGCTCGGCCGGGTGTTCGAGCAGAGCGAGCTGCTCTACTTCCCCGTGTTCCTCATGGGCACGATCATGGCTGCACGCATGCCCGATCTCCTCGAGTGGGTGCAGCGGCCACGCAAGCCGTGGTTCATGCCGCTGTTCGCCGGCGGCAGTGTGCTCCTGCTGATCGCGAGCTGGCTGGCCCGTCCGATCGCGCCGAGCGGCAGCGAACTGAGCAACGCGTTGTGGGCTCTCGCGGCCCCCGGAGCGGCGGGTGTCGTGATCGTGAGCCTCGCGTGGGCTCCCGCCATGCGCCTCCTGGAGACCCGGGTGATGCAGTGGCTCGGCAAGATCTCCTTCAGCCTGTACCTGATCCATGTGCCGATCCTCGCGACCCTCGCGTTCGCGGTCGGCTCGCAGAACTGGCCGCTCATCGGCCTCGTCGGCATCCCCCTCTGCTTCCTGGGGGCGTGGGCGTTCTATCAGGCGGTCGAGGCTAGGATTCATCAGGTCGCACGCCGCGTCCACCGCGCTGTCGCCTCCCGCGCCATCCGCCGGGCCGGCGAAGTGGCATCCTGACAGCCTCCGAACGAGAGCACTTCACGGTTCCATGTCTTTCCGCCTGCCATCGGCCCTTTCGAAGCTCGCGCGCCGCGCGGCCCGCATCGCATCGGCTGAGCAGGTCGCGCTGGCACGACTGCTCCCGGTGCGCCCGCGCACCGTGCTGTACGAGTCGTTCGCCGGGAACGGCGCGCTCTGCAACCCGGAGGCGATCTTCCGCGCTCTCGTTGCCGACCCCGACTTCGCCGATGTCACCCACGTGTGGTCACTCGCCGATGACGACGCGATGACGGCGATGCGACGCGAGTTCGCGGGCGCGAAGAACGTCCGGGTCGTGCGCCGGGGCAGCTGGGGCTACTGGCGTGCGGTCTCGACCGCCGGATACCTGGTGAACAACGCCACGTTCCCGCCGGCGTTCGGGAAGCGCACCGGGCAGGTGTACCTCAACACGTGGCACGGCACGCCGCTCAAGCTCATGGGCTTCGACATGCCCGGGGGCGCAGTGGAGTCGGCGAACACGCTCCGCAACTTCCTCATGGCCGACTTCCTCCTGTCGGCCAATCCGTTCATGAGTGAAGTCATGTACGAGAGTGCATATCAGCTGAGGAACGTGTTCCGCGGATCGATCGTCGAGGAGGGTTACCCGCGCATCGACCGGCAGGTCCTCACAGCGCAGGAGCGCGCTTCGGTCCGCGCCCAGCTGACGGCGGCGACGGGTGTCGAGCTCGCGGGGAGGCGTCTGGTCGTCTTCGCCCCCACCTGGCGAGGATCGTCGTTCCAGTCACCGGACGCCGACCTCGCCCACCTCGCCGAGCAGGCCGATCTGCTGCGGCAGGAGCTGGGCGACGACGCGGTCGTGCTCGTGAAGACCCACCAGGTGGTGCACGATCTCGCGCGCGCCGTGCCCGCGCTCGCTCGTCTGCTCGTGCCGAACACCCTGCCCACGAACGTGCTGCTGGGCGCCACAGACGTGCTCGTGACGGACTACTCGTCGATCTTCTTCGACTTCCTCGCCACGGGCCTGCCGATCGGGTTTCTCGTTCCCGACGGCGACGCGTACACGACCGAGCGCGGTACGTACCTGCCCCTCGACGAACTGCCGGGACCGGTCTCCACGGACCCTCGCGAGCTCGGCCGCGCGCTCGCGGCGCTGGTCGCCCCCGACGCGGCGCCGCATCCCCGGTACGCGGAATGGGCGGAGCGGTTCACACCGTACGAGGACGGGCACGTCACGGCACGGGTCGTCGATGTCGTCTTCCGCGGTCGCCGCGACGGCTACCGCGTTCGGGCGGCTGCGCGCGATGAGCGCCCCCGGCTGCTGTTCTATCTCGGCGGCATCCGCATGAACGGCATCACGACGTCGGCGGTGAACCTCCTCAACGCGCTCGACCGCACGAAGTACGACGTCACCGCACTCATGGCGCTCCCGCGCGGCAAGACGACGCGCCGCAACCAGCAGCGCCTCCATCCCGGCATCCGCCAGGTGTTCCGTGTCGGCGGCATGAACGGCCTCAAGGGCCGCCAACTGCTCCGTCGCGTGGCCGACCACAGCACCGACCCGCTCCGAGCGCATCGCCGCTTCGGTCACCGCACGCTGTGGCACGACGAATGGGTGCGGATCTTCGGGTCGGCCAAGTTCGACTGGGTCGCGGACTTCAGCGGCTACAGCCCGTTCTGGGCCCACCTGATGCTGCACTCACCGCGCGCCGTTCGCGCCATCTGGCTCCACAACGAGATGGCCGCAGACCGCGAGCGCACCGTCGCCGGCCGGCAACCGTTCCTGCACTCGCTCGGCCGCGTCTTCACCATGTACCGCGGCTACGACCAGCTCGTGTCGGTCTCGCCCGCGCTCACCGAACTCAACCGGACGGAGCTCGCGGAGTACGCGGAGCCGCAGAAGTTCCGCACGCTCCGCAACCTTCCCGACGTCATCGGAACCGCCGAGCCGGTGGACGAGACCCTGGAGGAGCCGGCCGACGACCATGTGGCGACCCCGGGCGACGACACGGCGACGGAGGCCGAGACAGCGGAAGATGTCGCAGCAGCGGCTGCCGCTGCGGCTGCGCAGAGCCTCTGGCGTGCGGCCCTCGAGGTCGACGACGTGAAGCGCTTCGTGACGGTGGGGCGGCTGTCGACCGAGAAGAACCACGCGCGCCTCATCCGCGCGTTCGCCCTCGTGCACGCGTCCGAGCCCCGCACCCAGCTGCTCGTCGTCGGCGGAGGGCCGCTGGCCGGTGCGCTGCGGGACCTGGTGGAGGAGCTCGAGCTGACGGACAGCGTGTTCCTCACGGGGCCCCAGCCGGATCCCATCTCGATCATGCGGGCGTGCGACTGCTTCGTGCTGTCGAGCGACTACGAAGGTCAGCCGATGGTGCTCATCGAAGCGGCACAGCTCGGCCTCCCGATCGTCTCGACGGCCTTCGGATCGGCCGCGGGCGCGCTGCCGGGCGACGAGATGCTCATCGTCGATCGTGACGACGAGGCGCTCGCCGCCGGCATGATGTCGTTCCTCGCGGGCGAGGTGCCTGCGGCGCACCTCGACGTGACCGCGTACACGACAGAAGTGCTGGCTCAATTCGACGAGCTCATCCCTCATCCGGAATCATCGTCTTCATGACCCGCGACGCTGACGTCCCCTCCCCCGGATCGGGCGTCACGTTCATCATGCCGGTGCTCAACGAGCGCGACTATCTGGCCCGGGCCGTACAGACGGTGCTCGCCCAGGAGTTCCCCGGCCCGCGCGAGCTGGTGCTGGCGCTCGGGCCCTCGCATGACGGGACGACCGAGCTCGCACAGGAATTGGCGGCCGGCGACGATCGCATCCGGCTCGTCGACAATCCCGACGCCGACATTCCCATCGGCCTCAATCTGGCGATCGCTGCGGGGAGCTACCCGACGATCGTGCGCGTCGACGCACATTCAGAGCTCTCGCCCGGATACACGGCACGCGCCCTCGACACGCTCGCCCGCGTCCGCGCCGCCAACGTCGGCGGAGTGATGCGGGCAGAAGGACGCTCCCCGTTCCAGCGCGCCGTGGCGTTCGCCTACAACTCCCCCATCGGGCTCGGAGGCGGCGCCTACCACGGCGGCACGACGGCAGGCGAGGCCGAGTCGGCCTACCTCGGGGTGATGCGCCGCAGCGTCGTGGAAGAGGTCGGCGGCTTCGACGAGTCGATCCGCCGCGGCGAGGACTGGGAGCTGAATCTCCGCATCCGCCGCGCGGGATACCGAGTGTGGTTCGATCCGACCCTGGCCGTCACGTACTGGCCGCGGGAGAGCTGGGTGCGCCTCGTGCGGCAGTTCCGCGCCACCGGCACCTGGCGCGGCGAGCTGGTGCGCCGCTACGGTCGCCGCAACTCGCTGCGGTTCTTCGCTCCTCCGCTGCTGCTCGTCGCCGTGGTGCTCTCGGCGACCGCACTCGTCCTGCGGGCTGCGGGCATGCTGCGCGGTGCGTCCGCTGCGGCAGCGCTCCTCGTCCACATTCCCGTCGGCGCCTACCTCCTCGTCATCGCGGGATCGTCGCTGCTCCCCGGATCGCGAACGAGGCGGACACACGATCGGAGCGCCCCGTCCACGACGGCGCAGGGGTGGCGCGAACGGCTGTGGAGGCTGGCGGTGATCCCCTCGATGCACCTGGCGTGGGGGGCCGGATTCCTCGTCGGGCTCGCGCGCGGCGCTCGCGACACGATCGACACGTCGCGGCTCGACCGGAACACACCGCTTCCCTGACGGCCGATCCGCACCCGGGCTGCACCGTGACGCACCGTGCCGCCCGGGCAGCGGTCATCCGTTCGCGTCGAACATCCGCACGGTGTAGCTGTAGGAGCTCTGCGCCCCGCCGCGGATGCCGGTGACCTTCACGACGTAGCTGCGGGTGCTGCCGCCTTTGGGCAGCACCACTCCCTTCACACGCCATGTGAGCGTGTTGGGCCCGTAGCCGTCCACGACCGGGTAGGCCGACACCGACAGGCGCTTGCCGCTCCCCGTACTCACGCTCACCTTCGCTCGCCGGAAGTCGACACGCGGATCGGAGGCCGACAGCGACCAGAGCCCCTCGGGGTCGAGCTGGCGAGGGAACCACCCGGCCGATGGCCACTCCATCCACCGCGGCGCGGCGTTGTGGGGCGAGACGACAGGCCCGTCCTTGCCCATCACGGTCAGCGTGTTCGCGCGCGTGGTCGACCCCGTCCCCATCATGCGCAGCGATGGTTCGAGGATCCACCGGCGGTGGCCGGCGACGACGTTCGACGCCCCCGGGTCGTCCATGTAGCCCGCGATGGCGCGGGCGCCGCTGATGCCGAGGGCGAGATTGGACCGGGCTGCCGAGGACGCCCCCGAGGCCGACCAGCACTTCCCCGCTTTGCCTGGATAGTGGGTGATCTGTCCACGCGCCTGCATCATGAGAGAGTTCCGCAGCGCCGCGGTGTTCCACGAATCCGACAGCGAGACCCCGTCGAGCTGGTTCATGGCGCGCATGAGGTTGACGGCGTCGAGGGTCGCGCGCCGCGACGCGAGCGACTCCGATCCCAGCCGGCATCGCGCAGTCGACCCCGTCCATCCGGTGCCCACCTTCAGCGCGCGGGCGAGGATCGTCCGGTACGCCGCACGCACCGAGGACTTGCTCGATGTCGTGACGAGTCGCACCTGGCTGGTCGCCGTGGACGTCACAGCGACCTTCTCGTATCCCGACTTGGTGCCGGTCACGCGCACCGTGATGAGCTTGCCCTGCTCACTCGACCGAACGATGAGCGAGGTGCCCGTGGCTTTCGCAATCGGCAGCTTGTCGGCGTACCACTGCACTTTGCGGGTCACTCCGCTCGTCCACGTGCCACGGGCGACGGTGAGCTTCGCCCCCAGCTTCGCGGTGCCCGTGATCTTCGGGATGGGCGCCAGGAGCACCCGTCCGCTCCTGGCCGACGTGGTCGTCGCACTCTGGAACCCGGCCTTCGCGCCCGTCACGCGCACCGCGATCCTCGCTCCGTGCTGCGCGACGCGCAGGGTGAGGCTGCGCGCGGTCGCACCGGCGATCGGGACGCCGTCGGCAAGCCACTGGTACGACACGGCGACGCCGGCGTCCCAGGTCCCGGGAGCGGCGGCGAGCGTTCCTCCCACACGGAAGGCGCCGGTGATCTTCGGAGTCGGCGTGCGGGTCAGCAGGTTCGGCCCTGTCGCCTCCTGCGTCACCGTGCCGCTGAAGAAGAGGTCGAACGGGGCTCCGGTGTCCGGGAACTCGTACGCGTACCACGTCAGGGTGTGGGTGCCGGCAGTGCCCAGACGCCAGGTGCGCCCGTCGGCCGAGATCGCGGCGGTGTCGGATTCCGGCACGACGACCGCTCCGCGCGGCATGCGAAGCGGGTTGGTCTGCGTCGCGGAAGTGGCCAGGGCGCCCAGTCGCACGCGCTGATCGTCGAGCGAGACGGCGTCGAGCGCCGTCGCACCCACGAGTGGTCGCGTGTCGGTGACCGCGTTGCCCGCGAGAGACAGCCGGGCGAGCTTCTTCAGACCGGCCAACGGCGTCAGATCCGAGATCCGGTTGCGGTCGGCCCACAGATCGGTGAGCGAGGTGAGGTGCTCGATGCCGGCGAGCGAGTCGATCTCGGCGTCCGACGCCCACAATTCGGTGATCCCTTGCGCCTCGGCGGCGGTCACGGGAGCGTCCGGAGCGCGATCGGGCGACAGTGCGGCGTTGACGACGGCCGCGAGGTCCGGGTCGGCGAAGGCCACCCCGGCCGCGGCGGCGGCAGCGGGCGACAGACCCATCAGACCGGTCAGCGCAGCGACGGTCGCCGCGGCTGTCAGACGTGCGCGTGCGCCCATGACGTTCCCCCAGACTTCGGCCTCGACGTTCGCAGGCCCGGGCGCCGGATGCCCCACGCACCCGGCGATGCGACCATTGTGACGCAGAGCGCCCTCCCGCGGCAGTGCCCCCGTCACACGCGTTCGCGCGCGGGGTCCTCCAACAGTCCCTGATCGAGGATCCGCGCGACGACGCGCTCGGCTGCCCGGCCGTCGTCACGGGCGTTGAACCGCTCGCGCCAGGCCGCGTAGCGGTCGGCGTAGCGCTCTGCCAGCCCGGGGTCGTTCAGGGCGCTCTCGAGCTCGTCCTGCGACGACACGACGGGGCCGGGCGCGTGCACAGCCAGGTCGAAGTAGAAGCCGCGCAGCTCGCCGCGGTAGTGGTCGAGGTCGGGCGCGAAGAAGAACAGGGGCTTTCCCGTGACCGTGAAATCGAACATGACCGACGAGTAGTCGGTGACGAGTGCGTCCGCCGCAACCAGGAGGCGGGAGATGTCCGGGTAGGAGGTGACGTCGATGACGCGCGCTCCGGCGGTGTCGGCACCGGGAAGGAGCGTTCGCGAGTGGCCGCGGACGAGCACCACGGCGCCCGATGCGGCGGCCAGCCGGTCCAGATCCAGGAAGTCGACCATGTGATCGCGGTCGTCGCGCCAGGTCGGGGCGTAGAGGACCACCCGCTGGCCGGGGTCGATGCCGAGCTCCCGGCGCACCGGCCCCGGGTCGCCGTCGACGAGGATGTCGTTGCGCGGGTAGCCCTCCACCCAGACGGGCCGACGGAACGCGTAGGCCGCCCGCAGGATGCCCGCCGCGTAGGGATTCTGGGCGAGGAGGACGTTCCAGCGTCGTGCCTCGCGGATGACCGCCAGCATCCGGCGGGGGTGGAAGCCCGCCCGGTGCAGCGCGAGACGCTTCAGCGGCGTCCCGTGCCACGTCTGCAGCACCACCTGACCCGGGCGGCGTGCGAAGCGCCGCCGCAGCCAGTCGTTGACGACGAGGAGGCGGGCGGCCCCTCGTGCGCGCCACCACTCCGGGCTTCCCTCGATCACCGGCACCGCACCGTCGGGCACAGGCACGGAGAGGTCGACGACGCTCCAGTAGCGGACGACATCGGGGACCACGCGCGCGAGCTCGCGGTCGATGGCCAGCGGATTGCAGCTCGCATTGCGTCCGTAGAAGCTCTCGAAGAAGACGGCGTTCTCGAGGCCCTCGGGGCGCGTCGCGTAGCGGCGTTCCAGGGCGTCCTGCCCCTCGCCCGAATCGTAGGCCGGGTCGACGGGCGGACCGACGATCAGCTGTCCGTCGCGGAGTTCGGCGCGGAGCACGCCGAGCTGCGCCACGGCGAGCATCACGTCCACAGGAGCCCGTTCTCCCGCGGCCGTGGTGACCTGGACGTCGTAGGTGCCCGTCGGGAGCGGGAGTTCCGATCCGCCCCAGCGGGAGGCCCGCAGCGGGAGCACCGCGCGCCAGGTCTTGCCGCGCCCGGTCAGGCGTGCCGTGACGCGGGCACGCGGCCCGGCCAGCTCGACGGCGCGAGGGCGTTCGCCCTCGCCGGAGATCTCCAGCACCGGCCCTTCACCGAATCGTGCGTGCATCGTGAGGCTCACCCGTCCAGTCTCGCGCGGATCTGCGCATACACGCGCGCCGTGTTGCGCCCGTCGCGGAAGGCGTGCACACGCTCGTCGAGTTCCGATGCCCGTGCCGTGACGTGCCGGCGCGCCTCGGGGTCGCCGAGGATCTCGGCGAGCTGCGCGACCGCCTCTTCCCACGAGGCCACGTGCCGACCGCCCGTGACCTCGTCGTAGCGCCCGTAGAAGCCGCGCTCGACCGCGTACGCCGCTGCGTCCGGCGCGAGGAACACCGTCGGCACGGGAACGAGCGACGCGTCGAACACGAGCGACGAGTAGTCGGTGATCAGCACCGCGACCGCCGGCAGGAGGGGCGTCACATCGGCGACCAGGTCGCTGCCGAGCATCCTCACGCGATCCCCGAGGCCCGCGCCGTAGTCCCCCGCACCGAGCGGATGCGAACGCACCAGCAGCATCGCGTCGTGCTCCTCCAGCAGCGCGTGGATGGCCTCCCAATCGGCGACCGAGGGGATGGCCGGGTCGGGCGCGCCATCGCGCCACGTCGGGGCGTACAGCACGAGGGAGCGGGACGCGGCATCGACCTGCAGCGCGGCGCCCAGCGCGTCGAGGGCGGCGCGCCGCCTCGACTCGGGCGTTCCCTGCGAGAGAACGTCGACGCGCGGCTCGCCCGTGACCGGGACGCGCTCGTCGGAGAGCGCGAAGGCCGACTCCAGCCGCCCGCGCACCAGATGGGAAGCCGCAGGGATCAGTCCGATCCGTTGCTGCGTCGCTCGGTACAGCGTGGCGACCACGGGGCCGGCGACACGGTCGAGCGCGGCGACCGGGGTACGCACGGTGGCGGGCGAGTCCAGTCCGATCCGTTTGAGCGGGATCCCGTGCCACAGCTGCACGACGAACGCCCCCGCCGTTGCGTAGCGATCGACGTCGCCGAATCCGTGCGTGACGACGATCACACGCGCGCGGGCGGTGCGCCAGAAGCCTGCCAGGCTGCCCTTCCTCACCGTGGGGATGCCGCGCGCGGCGGCTTCCGCACCCTGCCGATCGTCCGCGACGAGCCACACGGCACGCTCTCCCTCGCTGCGGGCGTGGTGCCACAGGGCGAGTGCACCGTCGGCGATCCCGACCGCGCTGCCGAAGACCCATTCGTCGCGGCTGCGGGGAATGAGCCATGTGGCGGCACGACCCGCGAGATAGAGCGGGATCCGCAGGAGCTTCGCGGCGTTTCCCGCGCCGAACGAGAAGGACGCCACCCCGCGAGCCTATCGCGAGGTGGCGTCCTTCTCAGGGAGAACCGGTCACGGAGTGAGCGTGCCGAGCGTCACCTCCACGGTGCCGGTGCTGCCGTCGCGCTGGTACACGACCGTCGCCGTCGCGCCGCCGGCCAGCGCCCGCACCTGGGCCGTGAGATCGGTGGCGTCGGTGACCGGGAGCCCCGCGAACGACGTGACGACGTCGCCGGCCTTCAGCCCGGCCTCGGCCGCCGCACCGCCGGGCGTGACCTCGCTGATGTAGGCACCCGCCGTGGTCGCCCCCTCACGGGTGGCGGCGTCGCCCACCATCGCCCCGAGCAGCCCGTGCGTCGCCTGGCCGTCGGCGATGATCTCGTCGCTGATGCGCTTGGCGATGTTCGACGGGATCGAGAAGCCGACCCCGATCGAGCCGGCCCCGTCCGAGCTGGAGCCTCCCGTCGAGGCGATCGCGACGTTGATGCCGATGAGCTTGCCCTCGGCGTCGACGAGCGCGCCGCCCGAGTTGCCCGGGTTGATCGCGGCGTCGGTCTGGATGACGGCGATGGAGATCGAACTGGTCGCCGATCCTGGGCGCTGTCCCTGGCCGAAGTCGAACTGGAACGGCGACTCGCCGTCGTTCTGCTGCCCGTCGGTGCCCTCCTCGGGCGCAGCCGACGACGCGATCTGGATCGATCGGTTCAGGGCGCTCACGATGCCTGTCGTGACGGTGTTCGACAGGCCCAGCGGGGCGCCGACGGCCACCGTCGTGTCGCCGACGTTGAGCTTGGCCGAGTCGGCGAACTCGATGGGAGTGAGCCCGGACGCGTCTTCCAGCTTGATCACGGCCAGGTCGTAGGTGGGATCGGTGCCCACGACCGTCGCCTGATACACCTTGCCGTCGGAGGTCGTGGCGGTGATCGCTGCGTCGCCGGTCGCTCCGTCGAGGGTGACGACGTGGGTGTTGGTGACGACATACCCGTCTGCTGACAGCACGACGCCCGAGCCGGTGCCGCCGCTCGACGAGGACGACGCGGCGATCGTGACGACGCTCGGGAGCACCTTGGCGGCGATCGCGGTGGTCTGGGTGACCTCGTCGCTGTTGTTGACGGTGACCGACGATGGGCCGGATGTCACGACCGTCGGGGAGGCCGTGAACAGCGAGGTCGATGCGGCCGATGCGCCCACCCCGGCCGCGCCGCCGACGAGGGCGGCGGCGACCATGATCGCGACGATCTTGCCGGCGCCGATGCGCCCGGACTCCTCGTCGGACGCGCGGGGGCTGCCGGGAGCCGGATGCCGGCCGGCCTCCGCGCCGAAGCTCGCGCCGGTCGCGTAGGGAGGAAGCGGCTGCGTCGGCCGCGTCGCGGACGCCTGCGGAGGAGTCTGGTGGTGCGACGTCGACTGCGGAGGCGCCGCCGGCAGCGGCGGCCGCGGCGGGACGGGCGGCGTCGCGTCGCCCGCGGGGGTCGGCGTGTTGTCGCTGGGGGAAGTGGTGCTCATGGCGACTCCTTCTTTCAGAACCTGTCAACATGATTTTCGAAGACCTCTTCAGCATGGCGCGCGATGCTGTGGGTTTCTTATGCCGAAGCCTCGATGACGCTATGCGTGTAGCCTGAGCGCGATGCGAGACATTCCCGGCGCCTGGTCGCGAGCCGCGCGGGGCGCAGGCCTCCTGGCCGCCGACGGAACCCCCGTCCCGACGATCTTCGCCGAGATGAGCGCCCTGGCCGTGCAGACCGGCGCGATCAACCTCGGACAGGGCTTCCCCGACGAAGACGGCCCGCGCGAAGTGCTCGAGGCCGCCCGTGCGGCCATCTCCGCAGGCGTAAATCAGTACCCCCCGGGCCGCGGCGACCCCGACCTGCTCGCGGCGGTCGCCGAGCATCAGCTCCGCTTCTACGGGATCGAGCTCGACCCCGGGCGAGAGGTGCTCATCACCGCGGGGGCCACGGAGGCGCTGGCAGCGACCCTGCTCGCCCTCATCGACGGACCCGACGACGACGTCGTCGTGTTCGAGCCGTATTACGACTCCTATGCCGCGTGCGTGGCGCTCGCGGGCGCGCGGCTCGTGACCGTGCCGCTTCGCGGCCCTGACTTCCAGCCGGATGTCGACGAGCTGCGCCGGGCGATCACCGACCGCACGCGGCTGATCCTCGTGAACGATCCCCACAACCCCACCGGCGCGGTCTTCGATGAGTCCGTCATCACGGAGATCGTCCGCCTCGCGGAGCGTCACGACGCCGTGATCGTCACCGACGAGGTGTACGAGCACCTCGTGTTCGACAGCAGCCACCGCCCGATCGCCGCGTACGACGGTGCCTGGGAACGCACCGTGTCGATCTCCTCCGCCGGCAAGACCTTCTCGACCACGGGGTGGAAGATCGGGTGGATCACCGCCCCGGCGCGACTGATCGACGCTGTCGTCGCCGTCAAGCAGTGGCTCACGTACGTCAACGGCGCCCCGTTCCAACCGGCTGTCGCGGTCGGGCTCCGACTCGGCGACGACTTCTTCCGCGGCATCGCCGCCACCTTGCGGCACAAACACGACGTGCTCGGTGCGGGTCTGCGTGCGGCGGGATTCGAGGTGATCCCGCCACGGGGCGGCTACTTCACGGTGGCCGACGTACGTGCGCTGTGCGACCGCGTCGGTGTGCGCGATGCCGACGCCCTGTGCCGCGCACTCCCGAGCCTCGCGGGAGTCGTCGCGATCCCGCTCAGCTCCTTCGTCACCCGGGCGCACCGCGAGGACTATGCGACGCTCGTCCGCTTCGCTGCGTGCAAGCGCATCGACGTCATCGAAGAAGCCTCGAGGCGCCTCGCCGCCCTGTCGCGCTGACGCCGAGGAGGCCGAGCGGTCATACGTCGCGCGCGACGACGCCGAATCGGCGGAGACGCAACGCGGGGTTGACCCGGCGCACCCGGCCGACCGCGTCGACGTCGAGGTGGGCGACCGCCACGTCGGTGCCGGTGCCCACAGCCGCGACCTCTACGCCCTGGGGATCGACGATCATCGACGTTCCCACTCCCAGCGGCGGCGGGTGGTCGGCCGCCGCCACGAACAGCGTGTTCTCGATGGCGCGGGCGTGCAGCAGCGTGCGCCAGTGATGCTCCTTGAGGGGACCTCGCACCCACTCGGCCGCGACGAGGATCGCGTGGGCGCCCGTGTCGGCGAGCACCCGCGCCACCTCGGGGAACCGCAGGTCGTAGCACGTCATCAGCGCGAAGGTCATCCCGCCCGCCGTGAAGGTCTCCGCAGCCGTGATCGCGCCGGGTTCCACCCAGTCCGATTCCCGCTGCCCGAAGGCGTCGTAGAGGTGCAGCTTGCGGTAGGTCGCCACGACGCCGGAGCCGTTCACCGCCACGACCGTGTTGCGCACGCGCATCCCCTCGCCGCGTTCGAGCAGACCCGCGACGACCGTGACCCCGTGTCGTCGGGCCAGACGCGTGAGCTCTTGCACGAACGGCCCGTCGATCTCTTGGGCATGCAGGGCGAGCGACGCGTCGAACGGGTCGACGAAGTAGCTCGAGTACTCCGGGAAGAGCACGACGTGCGCGCCGCGGGCCACGGCCCGTTCCAGCAACTCGGCGATCGCCTCGAGGTTCGCGTGCTCGTCGGCGGCCGGCGCGAACTGCGCCACCGCGACAGCAACCGTGTCACCGCTCATTCGTCCTCCCCGCGCTCATCGGTGTCGCCCGCGCTCATTCTCCTCCCTCCGCATCGCGTACCCGGCGCAGGAGCTTGGGGGCGAGAAACCACATGATCACGATGACCGTCCCCAGCACGGCGCCCGAGACGCACGCGGCGGGGTCGCCGAGCACGACGTCGAAGATGAAGGCGACGACCCCGACCAGCAGCAGCGACACGGTGATCAGCGCCGTGATGAGTGCCGCATGGCCATAGACGACGACGGTCGGCTTGACGCCCTTCTGGAAGACCATGCGGTGGAGGGCGACGGGTGCCAGCGCGATGATGGCGCTCAGTGCCGCCAGCACGACGAGGATGAGGTAGAAGGTCCGCTGGCCCGCAGCAAGATCGGCGAACGCCGGCTGGAACGCGAGCGCGAGGAGGAAGCCGGTGATGATCTGCGTGCCCGTCTGCAGCACCCTGAGCTCCTGCAGCAGCTCGTTCCAGTTGCGGTCGGCCCGCTCGTTCGCCGTCTCGCGGCGTCCGTCTCGGTCAGGGTCGTCGTCGACGTGCGACGACGCTCCGGAAGTCAGCGATGCCATGGGTTCATCCTCGCGCGCGGCGGTGACGGACGGCAACAACCGGCGGCCCCGTCGCCCACCACTCCAAACCCGTGCTAGGCTCTTATCTTGTGCCGCGGGGTGGAGCAGCTCGGTAGCTCGCTGGGCTCATAACCCAGAGGTCGTAGGTTCAAATCCTGCCCCCGCAACAAATGAAAGGCCCCTGATCAGGAGAAATCCCGATCAGGGGCCTTTCGCTTCTCGGTCTCATGACAGACACCTCGGCTCAATCGCGGCTGTCGTCGACGAGTGCGTCCTCCATGTCGGCGAGAAATCGCACACAGGCTCGCAGCTCGATGTCCGAGTAGCTCTCCATCGCGGCGCGCATCCTCCGCATCCGGGCCCCGAAGTGCTCGTAGAACTCCGAGCGCGCGGCCTGCGACAGGACGACGACGCGTGCGCGCCGGTCGCGGGGGTGTGGCCGTCGCTCGAGGTGCCCGCTCGCGGTGAGTCGGTCGAGCAGCTTGGTCGTCGACGCGGTGGAGATCGCGAGGTGCGAGGCGATGTCATGCGGTGACACCCACTCCCCCCGCTGCTCTCGCACGATGAGCATGCGGAGCGCGGCCAGGTCGGAGGCGTTCATGTCCATGTCGCCGCGGAGCCCGCCGTGCATCTTGTCCATGGCATCGGAGAAGGCACGTACCGCCGTCATGGCTTCCATGACAAGCTCGTCACGTGGGTTCTGTGGCACCCAGCGCTGTTCCACGATGTAGACACCTCCTGTGCGAGTATGTAGTATCGCTCAAAATCGCTAGATAAACTAGCAAAAGGAGAATCGGATGTCTTCGACTGACCTCGTCGTTCTGCTCGACGACGACGGCCGCGAGATCGGAACCGCGCCCAAGTCCAGCGTTCACGGGACCGACACCGCCCTTCACCTGGCGTTCTCCTGTCATGTGTACAACGAACGGGGCGAGACGCTCGTCACGCGACGCGCACTCGACAAAGGCACCTGGCCGGGTGTCTGGAGCAACTCCTTCTGCGGCCACCCCCGTCCGGCAGAGCCGGTCATCTCCGCTGTGCATCGACGAGCCGAACACGAGCTCGGCATCACGCTTCGGGATGTGCGCCTCGCTCTCCCCCTGTTCCGCTATCGCGCCGTCGATGCGAGCGGGATCGTGGAACACGAGGTCTGCCCGGTCTACCTTGCCATGACCGACGACGAACCGGACCTCAATCCGCGGGAAGTCGCGGAAGCGCGCTGGGTAGACCCCGCCGAACTCGGTGAGGGCATCCGCGCGACCCCGTGGGCTTTCAGCCCGTGGCTCGTGCTCCAGGCCGAGCAGTTGGGACTATTCAGCCCCGCGCAGCTCAACGCCGCGGAGTTCAACGCAGAACAGCGGCGGAGGGCCTCGTGATCGCACTCGCCGCCGATCACCGCGCCCTGCTGGACGCAGCGGTCGACCGCGCGATCGAGAGACTCGCACGCCGCGCTGCACCGCTCGGAGACGCCGCGACCGAGTTGACCGCTGCGATCGCCGCGTCGACCGCCGACGGCAAGCGGCTCCGCCCTGCACTCGTGGTCGCATCGTTCGAGGCGTTCGGCGGCGCCGCCCACCCGGATTCGGCGCTGTGGGACGTCGCGGCCGCGTTCGAGCTCCTGCACACCGCCTTCCTCATCCACGACGACCTCATCGATCGAGACGATGAACGTCGGGGCGTGCCGAACGTGGCCGGCCGCTTCCGCGCCCGCGCCCGCGCGCTCGGCGCCGATGCACACGGCACGGCTGTCGTCGCCGACGCCGCCTCCGTGCTCGCCGGCGACCTGCTCCTGTTCGAGGCGAGCCGGATGATCGCCCTCGCGCCGATCGACGACACGCAGCGCGGAGAACTGTTCGGCGTGCTCGATGAGGCCATCCTGGTGTCGGCTGTCGGCGAGCTGGCAGACGTCGAGCACGCGGCACGCGCCGACTACCCCGACGCCGACAGCCTCCTGGCGGCCGCGCACGACAAGACCGCCGTGTACTCGTTCCGCGCGCCGCTGCGTGCCGGCGCGATCCTCGCAAGCACCGTCTCGCACGAGGCGCTGTCGGCCGCCGCGGCAGAGCTCGGACTCG
The DNA here is from genome assembly GCA_963789095.1 of uncultured Actinomycetota bacterium. Lineage (GTDB taxonomy): Bacteria > Actinomycetota > Actinomycetes > Actinomycetales > Microbacteriaceae > Microbacterium. The sequence goes on along the minus strand of CAWBJK010000011.1, from coordinate 318,345 downwards.
CCTTCCAGCTCGTCGACGACCTCATCGGCACCTTCGGCTCGAGAAGGCAGGCCGGACGGGAGCCAGGCGCCGACCTCCGCGAAGCCAAGCGGACGCCCCTCATCGCGCTCGCACGTGAGACGGACGCCTGGCCCCGCGTGAGCTCCGCGCTCGCAATGGCCCACACCGGCCCCATCGCGGTGCGCCGGGCGCAGCGCGAGATCGAAGCCAGCGGCGCGCGCACAGGACTCGAAGAGCTCGTGCGCCGGCGTCTGCGCAACGCGCGGACACGGTCGGCCGCCCCGGAACTCCCCCGCGGAGCCGTCGTGCTCCTCGCGGCGCTCGCTGACGCGATCGAGAGGCGCATTCCGTGACCGGTGGTGCCCTGTACGACAAGTCCGCCCACGACGCCGCCGCCACCGTCATCGCCAACTACTCCACCTCGTTCTCGCTCGCCACGCGTCTGCTGGGTGCACGGGTGCGGCCGGATGTGCGGAACATCTACGCGCTGGTCCGGGTCGCGGACGAGATCGTCGACGGTGCCGCCGCTGAGGCCGGGCTCCCCCCGCAGACGCAGCGCCTGCTGCTCGACGAGCTCGAGGCCGACACGCTCGCCGCCATCGCGCGGGGCTTCAGCGCCAACCTGATCGTGCATGCGTTCGCGCTGACCGCCCGCGACGCGGGGATCGGGGCGGAGCTGGTGCGGCCCTTCTTCGCCTCGATGCGCACCGACCTCGACCAGACGCAGCACGACGAGGCATCGCACGACGCCTACGTCTACGGCTCAGCGGAGGTCGTCGGACTCATGTGCCTCCAGGTTTTCGTGAACGCCGGACATCCGGGAGTCGAGTCACCCGATCCGCGCCTCGTCGACGGGGCACGCCGACTCGGGGCCGCCTTCCAGGACATCAACTTCCTCCGCGACCACGCCGACGACTCGGAGCGCCTCGGACGGGACTACCTCCGCCTCGACGATGCGGGACGCCGTGTCGACGTGCTCGACCGGATCGACCGCGACCTCGACGCCGCGGCCGCCGTGATCCCGGCGCTCCCGGAAGACTGCCGCCGCGCCGTCACCGCCGCACACGGCCTCTTCGCCGAGCTCGCCAAGCGTCTGCGCGACGACGACACCGACGGGCGCGTGAGCGTTCCGAAGCCCGTCAAGGCACGGATCGCGGCGCGGGCCTTCGCCGGGCGCTCCCCGCGGAGGTCGGACTCGTGAGCGGTTCCGCGATCGTGATCGGCGGCGGCATCGCCGGGCTCGCCACCGCCGCACTCCTCGCGCACGAAGGGCACGAGGTCCGGCTGTTCGAAGCACGGGAGGCGGTCGGCGGTCGTGCCGGCCTGTGGGAGCGGGACGGGTTCCGCTTCGACACCGGACCGAGCTGGTACCTCATGCCGGAGGTCTTCGAGCACTTCTTCGCGCTGCTCGGCACGTCAGCCGAACGCGAGCTCGACCTCGTACCGCTGGCGCCCGCCTACCGCGTCTACGGAGAGCCTGAGCACAGCGACAGCCCCGGCGAGCGGGTCGACGTCACGTCGGGTCGCGATGCCGTCCGGGCGCTCTTCGAGGAGCGCGAGGCAGGCGCGGGCTCACGTCTCGACGCCTACCTCGACTCAGCGGCCGATGCGTACGACCTCGCCGTATCGCGCTTCCTCTACGACACATACGAATCCACGGCGGGGCTCCGCGACCCGGCACTCTTCTCGCGGCTCCCGCAGCTGCTGCCGCTGCTGACGCGCCCCCTCTCGCGTCACGTCGAACGGTCCTTCCGTGACCCGCTGCTCCAGCAGATCCTCGGCTACCCCGCGGTCTTCCTCGGCGCGTCGCCCTTCGCCGCCCCGAGCCTCTACCACCTGATGAGCCACCTCGACCTCGACGACGGTGTGCTGTACCCCCGCGGCGGCTTCACTCAGGTGATCGCCGCTGTCGAGCGCCTCGCCCGCGAGCGCGGGGTCGACATCCAGACCGGGACCCCGGTGGCGCACATCACCTATGAGGGCTCGCGCGCGACCGGCGTGCGCCTCGCCGACGGCACCGCTCACCGAGCCGACGTGGTCGTGTCGGCAGCCGACCTGCATCACACCGAGACCGCGCTCCTGCCCGAACACCTCCGCTCCTACCGACCGGCCTGGTGGAAGCGTCGCACGCCCAGTCCTGGCGCCCTGCTGCTGATGCTCGGCGTCGACGGCGCCCTCCCCCAGCTCGCCCACCACACCCTGTTGTTCACCCGCGACTGGCGGGAGAACTTCGGCGCGATCTTCGGTCGCGACACCCGCATTCCCGATCCGGCCTCGCTCTACGTGTGCCGGCCTTCGGCGACCGACTCGACGGTCGCTCCCGAGGGCTCGGAGAACCTCTTCGTCCTGGTCCCGATCCCCGCCGATCCCGCACTGGGCCACGGTGGCGTCGACGGGGCCGGAGACCCGCGGGTGGAGGCGGCAGCCGATCGTGTGATCGCCCAGATCAGCTCGTGGGCGGGGATCCCCGATCTGGCCGAGCGGATCCGGGTGCGACGCACCGTGATGCCCGCCGACTTCGAACGCGATCTCGGCGTCTGGCGCGGGAGCTCGCTGGGACTCGCGCACACGCTGGGGCAGAGCGCGATCTTCCGGCCCAAGAACGTCTCGAAGAAGGTGGACGGGCTGTACTACGCGGGCAACTCGGTGCTGCCGGGGATCGGCCTGCCGATGTGTCTCATCTCGGCCGAGCTCGTCGTCAAGCGCCTTCGGGGCGACCGCACGCCGGGACGTCTCCCGACGTCGAGCGGAGCCGCCCGCTGACATGCCCGGCCTCTATCTCCTGTTCCTGCTGGTGTCGGCCACGGGACTGCTCGTCCTCGACGCGCGCTGCCGTCTGGCGTTCTGGGCGGCACCCGCACGCACGGGCGTGGCGGTGATCGTCGGCACCGGCTTCTTCCTCGCGTGGGACGCCGTCGGCATCGCCACGGGCGTCTTCGTCAAGGGCGACAGCGACCTCCTGCTGGGCGTCGACCTGGCACCGCACCTGCCGGTCGAAGAGCCGGTGTTCCTCGCCTTCCTGAGCTACCTGGCGATCCTCGTGCACACGGCCGCGGTCCGGCGGCTCGCGGATCGCGGCAGCGCCGAAACTTCCCGCGGGAAGGCTGCCGAGTGACCTACCCGCTCATCGTGCTTCCGTTCGCCCTCGTCACCGTCGCGGTCACGCTCGTGAGCATGCGCCGGCCGCGCTTCGGTGCGCGCATGACGGCATCCGCCATGGCGGCGCTCGTACTCGTCGTCCTCACGGCAGTCTTCGACAACCTGATGATCGCGGCGGGGCTGTTCACCTATCCCGAGCACCTGATCAGCGGCATCCGCATCGGGCTGGCGCCGATCGAGGACTTCGCGTACCCCGTGTGCGCGGCGTTCCTCGTGCCCGCGATCTTCGCCCTGCTCCCCGCCTGGTCTCCCCGAGAGGAGCGCTCGTGACCTCGACCGTGCGCCAGCTGCTGCTGGCCTCGCGGCCCGTGAGCTGGGTCAACACGGCCTACCCCTTCGCCGCCGTGTATCTGCTCACCACACGGCAGATCGATGTCACGCTCGTCGTCGGCACCCTGTTCTTCCTCGTCCCGTACAACCTCGCGATGTACGGCATCAACGACGTGTTCGACTACGAATCCGACCTCCGCAACCCGCGCAAGGGCGGGGCGCATGGGTCGATCCTCGACCGGCGGTTCCACCGCATCACCCTGTGGGCAGCCGGGCTCGGCTGCGCGCCGTTCGTGATCTACCTGCTCGCCGTCGGTTCGCCGCCGTCGTGGATCGTCCTGGCTGCTTCGCTGTTCTTCGTCGTGTTCTACTCCGCCCCGCCGCTGCGGCTGAAGGAGCGTCCGTTCGCCGACTCGGTCACGAGCAGCATCCACTTCTTCTCGCCGGCGGTGTACGGCCTCGTGCTCGCCTCCGCCACGTGGACGCCGTCGCTCGTGGCGGTGCTCGCCGCCTTCGCCCTGTGGGGCGTGGCCTCGCACGCCTTCGGCGCCGTGCAGGACATCACCGCCGACCGTGCCGCGGGCATCGGCTCGATCGCCACGGTGCTGGGCGCCCGGCGGACCGTCGGGTTCGCGCTGGCGTGCTATCTGCTGGCAGGGCTCGCGATGCTCGCGAGTGCGTGGCCGGGTCCGCTCGGAGCGCTGCTCGCGCTCCCCTACATCGTCAACGTGTGGCCGTTCCGGCACCTGCACGACAGCGACGACACCGCCGCGACCGCCGGGTGGAGCCGCTTCCTCTGGCTCAACCAGCTCACCGGATTCGCCGCGACGCTCCTTCTCATCTGGTGGTGGTTCGAGAGCACCGCCTGAGGCGGGACGCACTCCCCTGCAGACGACGGCGGCCCGGATCGCGCAGGATCCGGGCCGCCGTCGTTCTACCGCAGGTCGCGCGTCACTCCCCGCTCAGCTCCAGCAGTCGCTCGACGGCGGCCGTGAGGCGGGCGTCGGCCTCGGCGAACTTCGCGAGGTCACCGGCCTTCAGCGCCGCGTCACGCTCGAGCATCGCGTCACGCGCCTCGGCCAGGGCCTCGTCGAACGTCGCGTCGCCGCCGGTGCCGGGGTCGCCGGGCTCGCTCGGGGTCGGGGTGGGCGTCGGCGTCGGTCCGGGCGTGGGGGTCACGTCGCCGTCGCCGGTGCTCGCTCCCGACTCGCCCTCGAACAGCGAGTCGAGCGCTTGCTGCAACGTGTCCTCGAACGCGAGCTCGTCACCGAAGGCCACGAGAATCTTGCGGAGCGCCGGCAGCTGCGTGCCGCTGCTCGGCTGCACGAACACGGGCTGCACGTACAGGAAGCCGCCGCCGACCGGGAGCGTCAGCAGGTTGCCGTTGAGCACCTCGGACTGACCGATCTTCAGCACGTTGATCTGCGACGAGATCGTCTGGTCGGAGTTGAAACGGCTCTGCACCTGCCCCGGGCCGGGCACCGTCAGGTCGGCGCTGATCTCGAGCATGCGCAGCTTGCCGTAGCTCTCGCCCTTGACGCCGTCTTCGTTGCCCGCATCGGCATCCACCGCGAGGTAGCCCATGAGCACGTTGCGGGTCTGGTCGCCCACGGCCGCCGGGATGAAAGAGGTGAACATCGAGAACGTCGGGTCGTCCTGTCCGGGCATGCGCATCGTGAGGTAGTACGGCGGCTGGAGCACCTTGTTCTTCGACACCGGGTCGTCGGGAGTGCGCCACGCGTTGTCGCGGGAGTAGAACGAGGCCGCGTCATCGACGTGGTAGGTGCCGAGCATCGCGCGCTGCACCTTGAACAGGTCGCTCGGGTAGCGCACGTGGCTCATGAGGTCGCCGGACATCTCGCTCACCGGCTTGAGGGTGTTCGGGTACACCTTCTGCCACGCCTTCAGCAGCGGGTCGGTGTCGTCCCACGCATACAGCGTGACCGACCCGTCGTACGCGTCGACGGTGGCCTTGACCGAGTTGCGGATGTAGTTGATGTCATCGAGCGCGACACGTGAAGCCGTGGTCTGCGTGTCGCTGATGGCGTCGCGCAGGCTCACGATCGACGAGTACGGGTAGTTCGCGCTCAATGTGTAGCCGTCGACGATCCACACGATACGGCCGTCCACGACGCTCGGATACGGGTCGTTGTCGAGCTCGAGGTAGGGCGCCGCCTTCTGCACGCGCGTCACGGGATCACGGTCGTACAGGATCTGCGACTTCTCGTTGACGGCATCCGAGAACAGGATGTCGGTCGACTGGAACTTCAGCGCGTAGATGAGGCGATTGAAGATGTTGCCGACGTCGGGTCCGCCGTCGCCGGCGAAGGTCGTCTTCGTCTGGTTGGCGCCGTCGTCGCCGCTGCCGCGCGGGTAGTCGAGCTCGATGTCGGCGGTGCCCTCGGGGGCGCCGACGATCGAGTACGTCGGCGACGACTCGCCGAAGTAGACGCGCGGCTCGTACTCCTCGGACGTCGTCAGCTCACCCGCCGTCGGGATGCCGCGCTCCAGGAACACGGGGTTGCCGTCGGCGGTGCGCTCGTTGCCCTTCGCGGCCACCATGCCGTAGCCGTGCGTGTAGACGAGCGTGGTGTTGTACCACGAGCCCGCCTGTCCCAGCTGTGCGAGGTCGAGCTCACGCACCGACACCACGGTGTCCTGCGTCCTGCCGTCGACCTCGTAGCGGTCGACGTCGAGCGGGTCGCCGAACTTGTAGTACGAGCGGTACTGCTCGAGCTGACGCACCGTCGGGCTGATGATCGCGGGGTCCATGATGCGGATCGATGCGGCCGTCTCGGCGTCTTCGCGCAGCTGACCCTTCTCGGCCGTCGTGACGGCGTTGTAGTCGATCTTCTCGAGGCCGTCGATGCCGTACGCCTTCTTCGTCGCGTCGATGTTGCGCTGATAGAACTGGCTCTCCAGGCGCTCCTGGTTGGGCACCACCTGGAACTGGTTGACGAACCACGGGTAGGCGACACCCACGACCATCGACGACACGATGAGGAGTCCCGTGGCGATGAGCGGGAAGCGCCAGCGGCCGATGATCGCCGTCACGAAGAACAGCACGGCGACGAGCACCGCCACGATCGAGAGGATCGTCAGGCCCGGGATGATCGCATTGACGTCGGTGTAGCCGGCGCCGGTGATGCGCTCGCCCTCCGAGAGCAGAGTCTTGTACCGGTCGAGCCACAGGCTCACCGCCTGCACCGCGAGGTAGAGGCCAGCCAGCACGGCGAGCTGGATGCGCGCCGACTTCGAGATGCGCAGCTCGCGCTGCCCGACGCGAACGGCGCCGTAGAGGTAGGCGACGAGCGCCGTGACGACGATGCACACGAGGAGCACGGCGGAGGCGAAGCCGAGGATCGAGCTGTAGAGCGGGAGCTCGAACAGGTAGAAGCTCGTGTCGAGCCCGAACTGCGGGTCGGCGTCGCCGGTGGGCACGCGGTTGAACCACAGCCACACCGTCTCCCACTGGGCCGACGCCGCGAAGCCGGAGAAGAATCCGAAGAAGACCGGTATCCCCCACATCGCGAGGCGGCGAAGCGGCTCGACGACTTCCTGGTAGTGGTCGAGCTGCGAGCTCAGGCGCGCATACACCGGGCGCAGCCGGTAGGCGAGCTGGATCGCGATGAACACCGGCACCGCCATCGCGGCGAAGCCGACGAGGAACATCGCGACGCGCGCCGTCCACTGGGTCACGAGCACACTGTCGAAGCCGAGCTGCTCGTACCACAGCCAGTCGGCGAAAAGGCTCGCGAAGGTGAAGAACGCCACGACCAGGGCGGCGATCACGGCGAGCGTGATGCCGACGGCACGGCGGAGTGGGCTGGACGGCGTGGCCTGGTTCGGCGCTGAGGTCGTGGTCACCCCTCCATCCTAGGCGGGGCATGCCGGGGCGAGCGCCGTGCGGACGCCGTGCGGACGCCGCGAGATCGCCCAGCGTCCGGACCTCGCGCGCCTCAGCGGCAGGTCGGGAGGGCGTCGAGGTCGCCGCCCTCGCGGATCACCGCGAGCGCGTCGAGTGCGTCGTCGAGGGTGGAGACAGAGAACACGTCGAGACCGGGCGGGACGTGTCCGACGACCTCGTCGCAATTGCTCTCGGGCGCGAGGAAGAAGTCGGCGCCGGCGCCCGAGGCGCCGTACAGCTTCTGACGGATCCCGCCGATCGGGCCGACCTGCCCCGCGGCGTCGATCGTGCCGGTGCCGGCCACGTCGCGGCCGCCGTTCAACTCGCCCTCGGTGAGCGTGTCGATGATCCCGAGCGCGAACATCATCCCGGCGCTCGGTCCGCCGACATTGTCGAGCTGGATGGTCACGTCGACCGGGAACACGTAGTCGTGGAGCGTCGTGACGCCGATGAGCCAGAGCGTCTGCCCCTCCACCTCGTCCTGCCGCGGCGTCACCTCCACCGTGAGATCGCGGCCACCACGGTCGATCAGCAGAGTCACCGGGTCGCCGTCGCCGTCGTTGATGATGCCGCGCAGCGTCTCGGTGTCGGCGACCGGCCGGCCGTTCGCCTCGCGGATGATGTCGTCGGGCTCCAGCACTCCGGCCGCCGCCGAGTCATCGCTGAGCGCGTACACGCGCACCATCTGCTGCACGTCGTAGCCGAGTTCCGTGAGCGCTGCGGCCGTCGCCTCCTTCTGCGAATCGACCATCATCGCCGCGCTCTGCTCGTTGCGCTCCTCGGTGGACTGATCCGGCGGGAAGATGTCGTCGATCGGGAGCACCGCTCGCGACGAGTCGAGCCACGCCATCGCGAGCTCGAACCACGACGGCGTCCGCTCGCGGTTGCCGACGACCTGCACGGTGAGCAGATCGAGCGTGCCCGCCGTCGGAAAGGTCTCGGCGCCCGACACCGAGATGAGCGGCACGTCCTCGCCGTCGGCGCCCTCCGCCGTGCCGAGCGTGTTGAACACGGGCCCCGGCTGCTGCACGACGAACGAGGTCGGCAGCACCGTGAGCGCGAGAAGGGCCAGCAGCGCGATCGTGAGAGCCCACACGCCGGCGACGGCCGTACGCGGCAGGCGGCGGCGAGGTGCGGGCGCGACATCCTGGCGCTCGTCGAACAATGTCACGTCAGACCCTTCCTGGCCGGACGTTCGCGACCGGCGTACACGGGACGAGCTTGCACCGCCTGGGGCGCGAACACGTGCGACTAGCGTAGAACGCGATGTCATCTTCCTGCTGAAAGGCGCCTGACATGACCGAAGACGACCGGCCCGACCCCGACGACCTCGCCGAGATGCTCCGCCGCCTCCTGGGCGGACAGGGTGACGTCGACCCGGCCGATCTCGCACAGTTCTCCGACATGGCCCAGCTGCAGGGGCTCGGGATCGATCCGGCCATGATGCAGCAGGTCATGCGGCAGCTGCAGGGGGCCTTCGCCGCGGGAGGCGACGGCGGCATCGATTGGTCGGCGGCCCGCACGCAGGCCCTGCACCTGGCCAACAAGGACGGGCTCGGGATCACCGCCGGCTCCCGCCAGGACTTCGACCAGGCGTTCACGCTGGCGACGCTCTGGCTCAGCGAGGCGACCACGATCTCCGAGCTGTCGACCGCACCGCGCGCTCTCACCCGGGGTCAGTGGGTCGAGGCCACGCTGCCGGTCTGGCAGGAACTCGCCGAGCCGGTCGCCTCGTCGATCACCGATGCCATGACCGACGCGCTCGCCACTCAGCTCCCGGAGGAGATGCGTGATGTCGCCGTCGGCGCGGGACGGCTGATGCGGAGCGTGGGCGGCTCGCTGTTCGCCGCGCAGCTGGGCGCGGTCATGGGCGGATTGTCGCAGGAGGTCGTCTCGGGCGGCGATGTCGGGATCCCCGTCATGCCCGACGGCGAGGCCGCGATCCTGCCGCAGAACTTCGCCGACTTCGGCCGCGATCTCGAGATCGACGACGACCAGCTCGCCCTCTACCTCGCGGCCCGCGAGCTCGCGCACGCCCGTCTCTTCCGGCACGCCAAGTGGCTGCGTCTCCACGTGATCTCGCAGGTCACCGAGTTCGCGCGCGGCCTCCACATCGATACCGAGGCGATCGACGAACTCGCGTCGCGATTCGATCCGAGCGCCCCCGACGCACTCCGCGAAGCGCTCGAGAGCGGCGCTCTCCTGTCTCGCTCCGAGGCGCAGACAGCGGCGCTCGCGCGCCTCGAGAACCTCCTCGCCACGATCGAGGGCTGGGTCGAGGTCGTCACCGCCGATGCCACCCATCGCCTGCCTGCGGCCGACCGCATCGGAGAGGCCGTGCGTCGGCGTCGCGCGGTGGGCGGTCCCGCCGAGCGCGCGATGGGAGCGCTCGTGGGTCTGGAACTGCGGCCGCGCCGCCTGCGCGAAGCGGCGGCGATGTGGCGGGCGGTGACCGATGCGGTGGGGATCGCCGACCGTGACGGACTGTGGGACTACCCCGATCTCATGCCCGGCGCCGACGACATCGACGACCCGGCAGCTCTGGTGGCACGGCTGCAGGCGCGCGCACGAGGCGACGCGCCCGAACGCGACGAGATGGACGAAGCCCTCGACGCGCTGCTCGCCGAGGAGTCCGGCCGCCGCGAGGGCGGGCAGGCGCCGGATGACTCCGCACCCGAGAGTCCTGGAGCGGACGACCCCGACGACTCGCCCGAGGGACACCGCCCCGTCTGACGGCAGCCGTGGGCTGTGGACAGATCCGTCGGCCGCTCCGCGCGAGGCGAAGAATCGGGCGATGCTCCGTCTGGCACCTTCCCACCCGCCGCTGTGGCGAACTCCGTCGAGCCTGCAGCTCGGCACCGACGATGTCGCGCGGATCGACAACGTCGCGCCGTGGCAGGAGCGCGTGCTCCACGCGCTCGGTGGCGGCGTCGCGGACGCCGTTCTGGTGCCGCTCGCCCGCACCTACGGCGCCGAGGAGCAGGAGGCGCGCCGGTTCGCCGCGCTCATCCGTCCCGCACTCACATCCGAGTGCGACGCTCCCCTGCCGGTCGCCGTCGAGCTGCCCGCCGATGTGGCGCCCGCGGAAGCGGCCGCATTGCAGACCGCGCTGGCGCACGCAGGCCTCTCCTTGGCCGACGTGCGCACCTGGCCTGAGGAGAGACCGGGCCTGCCCGTCGTGCTCGTCGCCCACCGGATGGTCGACCCCCGCCGAGCTGCACGGCTCGTCGCCGCCGACATCGCACACCTGCCCATCGAGCTGTCCGGCGACCGGGCGACCGTCGGACCTCTCGTCGTCCCGGGTCGCAGCGCCTGCCTGAGCTGTCTGCACGCACACCGCACCGACGCCGACGCGCAGTGGCCGCTGCTGGCCAGCCAGCTCCTCGGGCGTTCCGCCGTGCCGACCGACCCCGGTCTGCTGATGGAGGCGGCACTGCTGGGGGCGCGCCTGCTCCGCCTCGCCGACGCTGAGATCGCGATGTCTGCGGCGCTCAGCGCCGGGAGCGTGCGGCGGAGGTGGACCGCTCATCGGCCGCACGCACGATGCTTGTGCCTATCTCCTGAAGGAAGCGCGACGCCTGGCGCTCACGATGACCGCTCGATCGCGCCCACGACATGGACAGCGTCCGCGCGGCGCGCGTGACCCCGACGTAGGCGAGGCGACGCTCCTCATCGACCGCGGTGAACGTCGTCGCATAGGAGATCGGCAAGAGGCCTTCGGACATCCCGACGAGGTGCACGTGCTGCCATTCGAGGCCCTTGGCCGCGTGGAGCGTCGCGAGCGTGACGGTGCGCAGGGAGGGCTCGTGCTGATCTTTCGCCCGGGCGATGAGGTCGTCGGTGAACTGACGGAGCGTCATCCCCTCCGGAGCGTCCTCTGCGAGTCGCAGCAGCGACGTCCGCGCCTCCCACGCATCCCGGAGCGCGCCTCCGGCGGGCGGCGGCTCCTCCGTCAGGCCGAGCGAGCGCAGCACATCCCTGACCGCGGCGACGAAGCCCGCTTCCGTCGGGGCGACCGCCGCACCGCGGAGCGCCATGAGCGCCTGGCGCACCTCGGGCACGTCGAAGAATCTCGTGCCACCGAGCACTGTCGCGGCGATGCCCTTCGACGCGAGGGCGTTCAGCAGGGCCGCCGACTGCGCGTTCGCGCGATACAGGACGGCGATGTCCTCGGGGGCTGCGCCATCCGCGAGCTGAGCCGCGATGCGTGCGGCGACGCCCGCCGCCTCTGCGGCGTCGTCCGGATAGGCGGTGACGGTCGGCACAGGACCGGACGGCGTGTCGCTGCGCAGCTGCAGCGCACCGGGGCGCCCGCGCATGAGCTCGTTGGCCACGTCGAGGATCGCACCGTCCGACCGGTAGTTGCGCTCCAGACGGACGACGTGCGCGTCGTCATAGCGGTCGGCGAACCCCAGCAGGAACCGAGGATCGGCGCCGGCGAACGAGAAGATCGTCTGGCTCGCGTCACCTACCACGCAGAGATCTCGCCGATCGCCCAGCCACAGCTCCAGCAGCCGGTACTGGAGCGGCGACACGTCCTGGAACTCGTCGACGGTGAAGTGGCGGTACTGCTCGCGCACGTCTGCGGCAACCCGGGGCTCCGCTTCGAGCATGCCCGCGCAGGCCAGCAGGACGTCTTCGAAGTCGAGCTGCCGACGCTCGTCCTTGACGCGCTCGTACGCGGCCTGGAGGTCGGCGACCTGCTGGACGTCGAGCCCGCCGATCCCGTCGGGCCGGTCGCGCGCCGCCTGCTCGACCGAACGCATCGTGACCTTGCGCCACTCGATGCGGGCAGCGACGTCGCGCAGCGTCGCGCCGTCGACCCGCAGCCGCAGCGAGTCGGCCGCCTGACCGAGCAGACGCACCTTCCCCGACACGATCGCGGGGGCCGTGTCCCGCGCGACGATCGGCCAGAAGTGGTTGAGCTGCGCGAGGGCGGCCGCGTGGAACGTGCGCGCGGCGACACCTTCCACACCGAGCGCACGGAGCCGTCCGCGCATTTCGCCTGCGGCCTTCGTCGTGAAGGTCACCGCCATGACACGGCGGGGCGAGTACGCGCCCGTGTCGACGCCGTGGGCGATCCGATGCGTGATCACCCGTGTCTTGCCCGTACCCGCACCGGCGAGCACACAGACAGGACCGCGGAGGACGGAGGCCGCCTCCCGCTGCGCGTCGTCGAGTCCGTCGAGCGGACCGGTCACGGCCGGGCCCAGTCGGCGATCAGTCGATGCGCGATCGACGCGCGCGCGGGGAGGTGAACATCGCTGTTTCCGGCCAGAGCGTCCAGTGCCTCGTCGCGGGTGAACCAGCGCACCTCGACGATCTCCTCCCCATCCGCTCGCGCCGTGCTCGCCTCAGCGGCGGCGGCCCGGAACCCGACCATCAAAGAGCGCGGATACGGCCACGCCTGTGACCCGCGGTAGTGGAGTGCGCTGACGACGACACCCGCCTCCTCCGCCACTTCCCGCACGATCGCGCCTTCGAGCGACTCGCCCGACTCGACGAAGCCCGCGAACGCGGAGAACAGGTTCCGGTCGGCCCACAGCGCATTCTTGCCGAGGAGGATCCGCTCGCCCGCGGGGTCGGTCACCAGCACGATGACGGCGGGGTCCGTGCGGGGGAAATGCTCGCGGCCGCACTGAGTGCACCGGCGCGCCCATCCGCTCGAACGGATCTCGGTCGTCCCGCCGCAGCGCGGGCAGAACGGCGCGTCGAGCAGCCAGCGGCCGAGCGAGACAGCCGTCACGAACAGCGCCGCCTCGTGGTCGGGGAGGTCTCCTCCGACGACCCGCAGCGATGCCCAGTCGACGTCGGCCACCGGTTCGACCGCGTCGAGGTCGACGGCTGCGAGAAGGACGCCGTCGCCGTCGGTCGAGCGGCCCAGGAACGCCCAGACGGCCCCGTCGGCAACCCGAGAAGGCTCCACGAGCACGAGTCTGCCGTCGCCGGAGACGGGCGCGCGATCGCCGTGCACAGCAACCACGCGGGTGGCCGCATCGGCGCGCAGCGAGTCGATCAATCCGGCGACCTGCCGCTCGTCGGCGGCGCGGTCGTAAGCCGCGCGCGCCAAGGCGGGCGGTGTCGGGACGTCCTGAGTCACCATCGAGGACCTCTCTTGCGGGCGTGGCGCGGTGGCGCCTGGTCGTGCCACGCCTACCCTGGGGGGCATGGCACGCTCACCTCTCACTCTAGCCGCGTCGGTGGCGTCAGCCCTCCCCCGCACGGGCGTCGTGGACGTCGCCGCACTCAGCGAGCGGGCCTCGGGACGCTATGACAGCGCCGTGGTCACGCTCGAGGACGCGCGGCGCGCCGTCGTGCGCGTCCCGGTCGATGCCGATGCGGCCGACGACCTCCGCGCGCAGGTGCGGGGACTCGCGGCGCTGACGGCGGGCGTGCGGGCCGTGCTTCCCTTCGAGGCACCCGTCGTCCTCGGCGAGACGGTGTTCGACGGCGCACCCGCCATCGTCACCACGTGGCTCCCGGGATACCGGGTGGATGCGGCACAGGTCCCCCCGGGTCCGGGCGTCGCCAGCGCCCTTGGCGGCGCCATCGCCGCAGTGCACGACCTCCCGACCTCCGTGGTGCGCGATGCGGGGCTGCCCGCGCTCACCGCCGCCGCGGTCCGCGCAGAGGCCGAACGGCTGCTCGACCGCGCCGAAGCGACGGGGCGCCTCCCGTTCGGTCTGCTCCGCCGTTGGAGCGCGGCCCTCGCGGCCGACGGTCTGTGGCGATTCGAGACGACGGTCACCCTCGGCGGCGTCGATCCCGCCGCCTTCCTGTTCGACGACGACAGCGACGACGTCCCCGTGGTGACCGGCCTGCTCTCCTGGGGCGGGCTGAGCGTCGGCGACGCCGCCTCCGACCTGCGCTGGATCGCCTCGGCGCCCGATGCGCGGACCGATGTGCTCGACGCGTATGCGTCGGCCTCCCACCGCGCCCCCGACTCCGGACTGTGGGAGCGCGCCCGCCTTCACGCCGAACTGGAGTTCGCCTCGTGGCTCGTGCACGGGCACGCCGCGGGTGCCGAGTCGGTCGTCACCGATGCCGTCGCCCTGCTCGAGGCGCTCGACGAGAGCGTCCGCGATGCGCCGCCGCTCGCGCACGACAGTGTGACCGTCGATGAGGCGATCGCCGCCTTCGGTCGCGTCCCGGCCACAACGGCCGTCGACACCTCGATGCAGACCGACGCCTACGACGCTGATGCGCTCTCGGAGTACACGACCGACCCTGCCGGGCACGACGAGTCCGGCGAGGACACGGCGCCCATCGACATGTCGGACTGGTCTCCGCAGCTGCCCGACACGACCGACGGCGACGACGACGACAACCACGATCCTGATCGTGCGGCCCGCAACGCCCTGCGCCGCTGGACCGAGACCGCCTGAGTCAGCCGCGCAGCACCAGATCGTCGGCGACGTAGTACAGCGCGACGTCGATCCTGTCGAGCGGCACCCCGTGCTTCGCGTGATACGCGCGACGGTACAGCTCGAGTTGCAGCATCCTCTCCTCGCGCTCCGCCGCCGTCCGCGGAGGACGCCCGGTCTTCCAGTCGACGATCTCCACGCGCCCGCCGCGTTCGTACACCGCATCGAGCTTGCAGATCACGACGTGCGGGCGACCGTCGGGCAGGAGGTCGTCGGCCGTGAAGTCGATCTCGGTCTCGACCGCGATCGGGCGGAGCGAGGCCCACTCCGAGGCGAGGAACCGCTCCTTGAGCGCCGCGAGAGCATCGTGATCGGCGCTCATCGTCGTGAACCCGTCGTCGTCCTGCTCCCAGAGCGCGTCGTCCGCGCTCGATCCCGGTCCAGACAATCCGGAGCGCTGCTCGACCCATGCGTGGAACAGCGTGCCCAGACGTGTCTGTCGGTAGGGCCGTTCGGGCAGCGGTCTCGCCGCTGCGGACGCGGCCGCCTCGTAGTCACCGACGAAGTCCTTGAAGCGGGATGCCGGGATCCTCGTGGGCGCGGCGGCGACCGTTCCCCGCCCGCGCGCCTCGCGCTCGGCGAGGAGCAGCGCAAGATCGCGCGACGGCTCCGCTGGTTCCGACTGCTGCGCCGCCCGCACCCTCGCCGCAGCGGACTCGACGCGACCGCGGCGTTCACCGAGCGGATCGACGGGCCAGGCGAGAAGCCGACGCTCGTCGAGATACGGGTTGTCACCGTGGTCGAGATCGACATCGGGGGCAAGCCCGAGGGCGTCGGAGATCTCACGGACGAACGGGCTGGCCGCCCGCGGCGACGCCGTCCCCGACCACGCCGACCCGGTGATCAGCAGGTGATCGCGCGCTCGCGTGGCCGCCACATACGCGAGCCGCCGCTCCTCCTCCAGCTGACGATCGGCCACCCGCCGCTTGAACGCCGCGTGCGCGTCGCGCAGATCCTGCTGTGTCGGCGCCTCGTCGGCGTCCCACTCCAGCCGCGGAAGCCACGCGCGATCGCCACGGAACCGGTACGGCAGCACGCCGAAACGGAGCCATCCGAGGCCGTCGCGCGGCTTCGCGGGCAGCTCGTCGACGACGGCACGCACAACGGCGACGGCGTCCCATTCGAGGCCCTTCGACCCGTGGATCGTGAGGAGCTGCACCACGTCGTCTTCTGGTGGCTCGGTGCGGGGAGCGAACTCGTCGAGACGCTCGGCACGGTCGAGCCATGCGAGAAGGGCGGTGAGCGAGCCGCTGTCGTCGGTGGCGAGGAAGCCCTGCAGTTCATCGACGAACGCCCGCAACTGGTCGCCGGCGATGCGCGCAGGCCCGCGCGTCTCGTTGGCCGACAGTTCGATGTCGAGTCGCAGCTCGATCTCGATCAGCCGCACCAGATCGGGCACCGGCATCCCCACGGCCCGGCGAAGCCCCGTGAACACGGCGGCGGCATCGCGCAGACGCTCGCGCCCGGCGGAAGTGAACCCCTCCAGCCAGCCGTGATCGTCGGGCTGACGCACGAGCCAGTCGAGCGCGTCGATCAGCGACCCGTTGTCGTCACCGCCCGACCGCCGCATCCGATCGGCCACGTCGGGGCTGAGAGCGCGCAGCGCGGAGTCGTGCCGAGCGAGGCGCCGCGAGAGGGCGGCCAGTGCCCGCAGGTCGGCGAGGCCGATGCTCCAGCGCGGTCCGGCCAGCAGACGGATGAGCGCGGACCCTGCACCGGGGTCGCTGATCACTCGCAACGCCGACACCACGTCGACCACCTCGGGCGTCGAGAGGAGCCCTCCGAGTCCCAGGATGCGGTGCGGGATGCCGTGGCGGGCGAGTGCGTCGGCGAAGCGCACCATGTGCTTCTTGGCCCGGAAGAGCACGGCGCCCGTCGTGGAGGTGCCGGAGGCAGCCCGGTCGGCGCGCACCCGGGAGAACCAGGAGGCGACGCGTTCCGCCTCAGCGTCGAGGTCGAGGTCGAACGCGGCCTCGACCACACCCGTCGGCGCGCCCGGCCGCGGCTGCAGCGCGTCGACACGCACGGGCGAGCCCGTCGCGAGAGGGCTCAGCAGCGCGTTGGCGGCGTCGAGAACACGGCGGCTGTTGCGCCAGCTCGTGAGCAGCGAGTACGTCGCGGCCTGACCGTCGGAGGTGAAGGCGGCCGCGAACCCGCCGAGGTTGCCGGCGCTGGCGCCCCGCCATCCGTAGATCGACTGGTGCGGATCGCCGACAGCCATCACCGCCGTCGATCCGAAGAGCGCCGCCAGGAGGTCGGTCTGCACCACGGACGTGTCCTGATACTCATCGAGCAGCACGACTCGGAAGCGGTCGCGCAGCTCGGCGGCGACGGCAGGATGGCCACGCACGATCTGCAGAGCGCCGGCCACCTGGTCGGAGAAGTCGATCACGCCGCGGCGCCGCTTCTGCCGGTCGTACTCCCGCGCGAGCTCGGTCAGCACCCCCAGCCCGCCCACGCGCGCGACGGCGGTGCGGACGTCGGCGTAGACGCTCGTGCGCCTGTCCTGCGACGGGCGCTCCAGAACGTCGGCGAATGCGTCGGCGAAGGCTGCGATGTCGTCGAGGGGGGCGAGGTTGTCGACGGCATCCCGTGCAAGCTGGAGCGCGGCGTCGATGATGGTCGAGGGACGGTATTCGATTTCCTCGAGGCGCGGATCGTCGCTGTCGTGCACGACGCGTCGCATCAGCAGCCACGCGGCCGACTCGCTGAGGACGACCGCTTCGGCGTCGCGGCCGATTCGCACCGCGTTCTCGCGCACGATGCCGTCGGCGAAGGAGTTGTACGTCGACACCGTCGGGCGGTGCAGCATCGAGTCGGGCTCGACCGTCTCGCCGGAGACCCCCTCCCCGAGGCCGTCCAGTGCGGCCAGCCGCGCGGATTCCGGCGCTCCGGCCCGCTCGAGCTCGCCGAAGATCTCGAGGCGTCCGGATTCGTGCAGCTCGGTCAGCCGGGGAAGGAGCCCGCGGCGCTCGAAGTCGCCCAGCCGCACGAGACGGCGCTGGATGCGCTCGGCGAGCTCACCTGCGGCCTTGCGGGTGAAGGTGAGGCCCAGCACCTCGTCCCGCCGCACGAGACCGTTGGCGACGAGCCAGACGACGCGACCGGCCATCGTCTCGGTCTTGCCGCTGCCCGCTCCGGCCACGACGAGCGCAGGCGACAGCGGCGCGGAGATGACGGCCGACTGCTCGGCGGTCGGCGGGAACTGACCGAGCGCCGCCGCGATCGCCTCGGGAGAGATCGACGCGGTCACGACGAACTCACCGGCCCGACGGTGTGGATGCGGCAGAGGCCGTGGGTGTGATCGTCGCGGCAGTGCGCTTCGTAGGGCGCGAGGAATTCGCGGCCGCCGACGACGTGCACGGCGTCGCGGATGCGTCGGAGGAATGCGTCGCGCGTCTCGTCGTCGAACGGCGGCTGCGCAGGGGTGGCGTACTCGGCGTACCGCGTCTTCTTGAGGACGAGCAGCTTCGCGCCGCCGGAGGGATGCCCGGCCACCTCCGGGATCGCGCCTCCCTCGAACGCGAGCTGATACGCGCTCAGCTGCGGATTGCCCGTCGCGGCGGAGGCGCTCGTCGATTCGCTGCGCCCCGTCTTGAGATCGACGATGATGACCGTGCCCTCGGCAGTGACCTCCACGCGGTCCATCGTGCCGCTGATCACGGCGGGATGCGCCGCTCCCGCCACCTCGACCGGCAGCTCGAACCGCGGCTCCGCGGTCACCAGGCGCGTGCCGGCCGCCTCCGCATCGCGCAGGTAGCGGCTCAAGCGGGTGATGAGGTCGCGTGCGCGCGCACGCTCCGAGCGCTCGATCCACCCGGCCTCGAACTCGAGCTCGCCCCATCGCTCTTCCACCGCGCGCCACAGCGACTGCTCGTCGGTCGCCTCGGCATGCTCCAGGGCCGCATGGATGAGCGTGCCCAGACCTGCGACCGCACCGCCGGAGTCGGCTCCGAGCTCAGCGATCACCCAGTTGAGCTGGCACTCGTCGATCGCTTGCAGCTTCGACGGCGACAGCCTCGCCGGTTCCACCGCAAGGTCGTAGAGCGGCGTGCTCGACGTCGGCGCGGCGACCCCGTACCACTCGCGAGGATCAGCCCCCGCGACGCCGGCGCGCGCGAGGAGCGCGAGCTGCGCGGCGGCCTCAGCGCGCACCGGCTCGGGCACGTGACCGGCGGTGAGCGCCCGGCGGTGCTGGGCGACGAGTCCGCGCAGCGAGAGCGGGTGCTCTGCCGTGCGGGGTGCAGGCAGGGCGGGCGGCAGCAGCTCGAACAGCACGCTGGGGCCCGTGTCGTCGTCGTCGACAGCGGTGACGATGAGCAGCGAGCGCGCCCGGGAGATCGCGCGGGCGAACAGTCGCAGCTCGTCGTGGAGCACGCCCCGGCGGCGGTCGACGGTGCGGGGATCGACCCCTTCCTCCAGGGCGAGTCGCCACGTCTCCAGGAGGCTGCCGCGCACGCGGAGGTTCGGCCAGACGCCCTCCTGCACTCCGGCGACGACGACCGTGTCGAACTCCGCTCCGAGAGCGCCGGCCGGTGTCATCACGCGCACGGCCCCGACGGGCACGGGCGCGCTGAGGCGGTCTTCGGTCACGTCGGAGTCGAGGATGCCGCGGAGGAACGCGATGGGCGCGGTGCCGTCTTCGCGCTCGCCGTGACGCTTCGCCGCCTGGAACAGCGCCACGACGGCGTCGAGGTCGCGTCCGGCCTGCTCTGCGAGGGGCCCGTGGCCGCGCGACGCCTCGTGCCATGCGCGCTCACGACCCGACCTCTCCCACGCGGTCCACAGGAGTTCGTGCGCGGTCGCCCCTTCGGCCAGTTGGGAGCGAAGGGCGGCGAGCGTCTCGGCCACCCTGGCCGCCCGACGGCCCTCACGCGTGTCGAGCGTCTCGAACTCGATGGGCTGCCGCAGCGCCGAGACGAGGAGCTCGCCGGCCGACTCGACGGCGTCGTCTGCGCGATGGAGCGCCGCGTGGCGGAGCGCGGTGCGGAGGCGCCGCAGCTCGATCGCGTCCATGCCCGCACCCCGGAGGGCGTCGACGACCGCGTCGGCGTCCCACGCCTCGATGTCGGTCGCCGCGAGATCGACCATGCGCAGCAGGTCGCGCACCGCCGACGACGACGCCAGCGTGCGCGTCGGTCCGGTGGCAGCCGTGGGCACCTCGCGCGCCGACAGCTCGTCTTCGAGCGCCGCGACCTGGCGCGCGTCGTGGGCGATGACCGCGCACTGCTCCCACGGCACCGCATCGTGCACGTGCCGCTCGCGAAGCATCCGCGCGATCGTGTCGTACTCCTCGGCGGCCGAGCGCAGAGCGTGCACGCGGACGGTCGCCGGAGCCGGTGCGCTCCCGGACGGGTCCGGCTCGATCGGCTGCGCCACCGGGCGACGGCGATGCGCGACGACGCCGACGGCGCCGATGCGCGACGTCACGCGCGCGAGGAGATCGCGCTGCTGGTCCGAGCCCCGGTGGGCGCCGCCGAGCACGTGCACGGTGCCGGTCGCGGCGAGGCGCGCGAAATTCTCGGGGCTCGCCCCGCGGAACGCGCCCGACCCGACGTCGGGGTCGCCGAATGCGAGAACGGCCACACCGCGATCGCGGAGCGCCTCGAGCAGTTCGATCCCGCCCAGCGTGAGCTCCTGAGCGTCGTCCACGAGCACGGCCCTGAGGTCCGCGACGAAATCCCCGTGGCCGGGAACGGCACCGACGGCACCGCCCCGGGTGCCGCGGAGGATCTCGACGGCCTCACGGACGAGCCCCGCGGCGTCGCGGTGCGCGCCCCTCATGCGCGCACGCACCTGGTGGTACTCGCGGGCGAACGACGCCATCGCACCCCAGACCTCGACCTGCTCGCCGACGGCGCGCTCGACCAGCCGCGCGGGAGGGATGCCGAGCGTCGTCATCTCGGCGATGAAGGCCCGCACTTCGGCCCGGAAGCCGCGGGTGGCGCGCACCTCGGCCGGAAGCCAGGTCGGCCAGCGGCGCCTGCCGAGCGCCTCATCTTCCGCGTCGCCGTCGAGAAGGTCCTGCACGATGCGGTCTTCGTCGGGCCCCGTGAGCAGCTGCGGCGGGTCGGCGTCGGCTTTCACCAGTGCGGCACGCACCACCTGGTAGGCGAACGCGGCCACCGACTTGGCGAGCGGGCCCGTCGTGGCGACGTCGACGGCGAGGGCGAGGCGGTCGCGCAGCGCCGTGGCCGCGGGGCGCGTGGGGGTGAGGACCACCACCTGCTCAGGCACGAGGCCCCGCGAGATCAGCTCAGCGGTGCGCGAGACGATCACCGAGGTCTTGCCCGTTCCGGGCGCGCCGACGACCACCCCGGAAGCGTCGGAGGGGAGGTCGATGATGCTGCGCTGGGCCCGGTCGGCGACGTGGTCGGGCGAAGGCTGCATGACGACAACGGTAGCCGCCGCCCCCGACACCCGGCGGTGTCGTAGAGTCGGAGTGGCCCCGCCGCGCGGGCCGGAAAGGCAGTGACCCGTGGAGATCCGCATCGGCCTCGCGAACACCCCGCGAGAGCTCAACTTCGAGTCCGACGAATCGGCGGACGCCGTCAAGAAGCTCGTGACCGACGCGCTCGACGCCGGCACGAGCCACCTCTCGTTCACGGACGCCCGCGGGAACTCCTACGTGGTGCCGACGTCCGCCATCACCTTCGTCGAGGTGGGCACCGACCAGTCGCGTCGCGTCGGCTTCGTCGCCTGACATGCAGATCGTCATCGCGCTCGTCTTCGGCGCCGCGGCCGGGGGGCTGTTCCATTACCTCCTGGGCGGTCGGAGCCTGCGCGGCGCCGCGCTCGCGCCGGTGGTGGGCACGATCGCGGGCGGTGCCACCTGGCTGATCCTCACGTGGGTCGGTCTCACGACCGAGAACCCCGTGCTGTGGCTCGCATCTTTCGCGGCGCCCCTCGTGACCGTGCCCGTGATGATCTCCGTGCTCACGCGCACCCGCACGACGCACGACGCGAACGAGCGCGTGCGCCTCGGCATCGCCTGAGAGCGTTCAGGCGTCGAGGCCCATCGCCGACATCCGGCGCGAATGAGCCCCGAGCAGCTCGGTGAACACCGGCTCGACCCGCTTCTCCTCGTCGGCATCGAGCGACCGCGGCCGCAGCGCCCCACGGGCGATCAGCAGCGTGTCGCCCACGAGCCGGCGTCCCCACAGGGCGAGCAGCGACCGCCACTCCGCGTCCGCGGCGATCGCATCGGTGATGATTCCCACGACCGCGTCGCGGTCGTCGTCGCGGCCGAGGATCGCCGCGACACGCGAGCCGGTCGCACCGTAGCTGGCCGACAGTGAACGGTAGAAGTCGTCGAGCATCCCCGCCGTGATGTGCACGGAGAGCATGGTCTCGAGCGGACGGGCACCGTGCGTCGCGCGACGGAAAGCATCGAGGGGCTCGCGGAACGGGAGCATGAGGTCGAGCGGGTCCAACCCGCGGTCGCGGATCACCGCGAGGAGTTCGCGGTGCTTCGTGAGCGCCGACCCCGCCGCGAGCGACAGCCGCTCCTTGTGCGTGAGATCGAGGGTGGGGGCGATCAGCTCGCTGAGAGTCTCGAAGTACCCCAGCTGCAGGTACGCGGCCTGGCCGAGGAACGTGTCGATGTCGGGCGCGAGCTCCGCGAAGTCCACGCGCGACACGTCACCATGATCGCCACGGGAACGCACCCGCAACGTGCGCGCGGGGGCACGCCCGCGCTGCCAGAACCACCTCACCACGCTGACAGCCTAGCCGCGGGGCCACGCCGCCTCCGGTAGGCTGGAGCGCGTCCCGGCATCGGATCGGGACCCCGCGCCTGTGGATGAGTGAAGGGCGTGGACCCCTCACCCGGCGGCCTCTCACCGCCAGACAGGCATGAAAACGTGACGACATTCGTCGAACTCGGCGTCGACCAAGACATCGTGGACGCTCTCGCGTCGAAGGGCATCATCGACGCCTTCCCCATCCAGGAGCAGACCATCCCGCTGGGGCTCCCCGGGCAGGACATCATCGGCCAGGCCAAGACCGGCACCGGCAAGACCTTCGGCTTCGGCATCCCCGTCGTGCAGCGTCTGGGTCTCGAGCCGTCGCACGGCGTCAAGGCGCTCATCGTGGTGCCGACGCGAGAACTCGCCGTGCAGGTGTACGAAGACATGGACATGCTGACGTCCAACCGGTCGACCAGCGTCGTCGCGATCTACGGCGGCAAGGCCTACGAGGGCCAGATCGACCAGCTGAAGGCGGGCGCTCAGATCGTCGTGGGCACGCCGGGACGCCTCATCGATCTCAACAACCAGCGTCTGCTCGACCTGTCGAACGCGACGGAGGTCGTGCTCGACGAAGCCGACAAGATGCTCGACCTCGGCTTCCTTCCCGACATCGAGAAGATCTTCACCAAGGTCTCCGCCGTCCGGCACACACAGCTGTTCTCGGCCACCATGCCGGGCCCCATCGTGGCACTCGCGCGCCGGTTCATGACGAACCCGATCCACATCCGCGCGACCGACCCCGACGAGGGACTCACACAGGCCAATATCCGCCACCTCGTCTACCGTGCCCACTCGCTCGACAAAGACGAGGTCATCGCGCGCATCCTGCAGGCGGAGGGCCGCGGGAAGACGGTCGTCTTCACGCGCACCAAGCGCGCCGCGCAGCGGCTCGTCGACGAGCTGAACGACCGCGGCTTCAACGCGGGCGCCGTGCACGGCGACATGAGTCAGGAGGCGCGCGAGCGCTCGATGGCCGGGTTCAAGGCGGGCAAGAAGGACATCCTGATCGCCACCGACGTCGCCGCGCGCGGGATCGACGTCGACGACGTCACGCACGTGATCAACCACACCATCCCCGACGACGAGAAGACCTACCTGCACCGCGCGGGCCGCACGGGGCGCGCCGGAAAGACCGGTATCGCCGTGACGTTCGTCGACTGGGAAGACCTCCACAAGTGGGCGCTCATCAACCGGGCGCTCGAGTTCGGCCAGCCCGACCCGGTCGAGACGTACTCGTCGAGCCCGCACCTGTTCGAAGACCTCGACATCCCCGCCGGCACGAGGGGCCGCATCGCGACCGCTCCCATGACGCAGACCGTTCGCACGCAGCAGCCCGCTCGTGCCGTCGACGCCGCGGCCGAGGGCACGAGCGACGCCGGTTCGCGGCGTCGGCGCCGCCGTCGCAGCGGATCGGGAGAAGACCGCGTGGGCGCGACCTTCGCGGAAGGCATCGACGGCGCGACCTCGACCGCCGCACCGGCCGGATCACCGTCCGCCGACCGCAGCGCCGACGGCGCGGGGACGCACGACGGCGCCGGCAAGGAGCACCACGACGGCAAGCCGGCTCCGGCGCGCCGCCGCCGCCGCCGCCGCGGCGGCTCGGGCAACGCACCCGCCGCCGCAGCCGGCGCCTGACGCCCCTCCGGCAGCCCGCCCGGCTCCCTCAGGGGTAGACGGGCGTGCTGCCGCTCGCACGCTCGATGATCCGCGCGACCATCTCGTCGGCGGTCGTGTTCTCTCCCGGCAGGTTCGGCTTGCCGAGCCCGTGATAGTCGCTCGAGCCGGTGACGATCAGGTCGTGGCGTCGCGCGAGTGCCCGCAGCCGGCCGAGCGCCGGCTCCTGGTTCTCGCGGTGGCCGAGCTCGAAGCCCGCGAGCCCAGCGTCGATCATCCTCGCGGTGAGGTCGGCGGGAAGGCCGGCGCGCGCTGCCGGGTGGGCGACGACCGCGACTCCCCCGGCCCCCACGATCGCGGCGACCGCGTCGGCGGGGTCCGGGGCGTACAGCGCCACGTAGTAGTCGCTGGCCGGGTGCAGGATGCCGTCGAACGCCTCCCCGCGGTCGCGCACGAATCCCTTCGCGATCAGCGCATCAGCGATGTGGGGACGCCCGACGGTGGCTCCCGCGGCGGTCTGCGCCTGGATGTCGCGCCAGTCGAGGTCGTAGTCGCGTGAGATCCGGTCGGCCATGGTGCGTGCCCGGGTGAGGCGGGAATCGCGGATACGGTCGGTGAGGACGCGCAGGCCGGGATCGTCGGGGTCGACGAGGTAGGCGAGCACGTGGATGCTCCGCCACTGGTGGCGCGCCGACAACTCCATGCCCGGAAGGAACGTCATTCCCAGCGAAGCGGCGGCATCAGCGGCTTCGGCCCATCCGGATGTCGTGTCGTGGTCGGTGAGCGCGACCGTGCGCAGCCCGTGACGATGGGCGGCCGCGACCACCTTCGAGGGCGGCTCTGTACCGTCGGAGTGGTCGGAGTGCAGATGCAGGTCGCTCGGCCCGGTGAACCGGGCCGTGCCCCGGCCAGGTGCGGAGCGGCCTCGCACGTCCGCAGACGAGCGGGGCGGATCCAGCGGCGACATGCATCGAGGGTAGCGCGCGGCGACCCCGCCCCCCGTCGGACCCGTCAGGCGGATGCCGCGAACTCTCAGCCTGCTGTCATAGAGTCGGCGACGTGCTGCGGCTGATCGGAATCCTCGTGACCGTCGTGTTCGCGATCGCCGCCGCACTCGTGACCTGGCCGCAGTTCTTCCGCCTCGAGCGCACGTTCCCGCTCGCGCAGATCGTGTCGCTCCGCGGCGCCCTCGTCGTCACCTTCGCGGTGATCGCGGTGCTCATGCTCCTGCTCTGTCTCGCGCGCACGGTGCGGGCTTTCGCGGCGTCGATCCTGCTCATCGCGGTGGTGGCCGGCGGCGCGAACCTCGCGGTGATGTCGTCGCGAGGGCTCGGAGCCTCGATCCTCCCGGCCAAGACCGACCAGTCGCTGCGAGTGATGACGTGGAACACGGCGGGCGAGGCGACCGACCCCGCGACGATCGCACGCACCGCCGTGTCGATGGAAGCCGACATCGTCGCCCTCCCCGAGACCACCATCGAGTCGGGCGAGCAGGTGGCCATCGCCATGCGGGAGATGGGGCACCCCATGTGGGCGCATCATGAGAACTTCGGCGACCGGGAGGACTACCCCGACTGGGACGCCAACTCGACGACGCTGCTGATCTCGCCGGAGCTCGGAGACTACGCCGTGGTCGAGTCCACGTCGGACGGAACGACCAACACGTCCGCCGTCCCGAGCCTCGTCGCCATGCCGGTCGACGGCAACGGCCCCATCGTCGTCGCCGTCCACGCCGTGGCTCCCCGGCAGGATGCCATGGCCTCCTGGCGGGGCGACCTGCAGTGGATCGCCGATCAGTGCGCCGCCGACGATGTCATCCTCGCCGGTGATTTCAACGCGACCCTCGACCACATGGATCGCCTCGGCTCGGAAGACGGCACGCTCGGCCGCTGCCGCGACGCCGCGGCGGCCACCGGCAACGGCGCTGTCGGCACCTGGTCGACGGACTGGCCCGCGCTCCTGGGCACGCCGATCGACCACGTGATGGCGACGTCGGTGTGGACGCCGACGGCATCGGTCGTGCTCAGCTCGCTCGACAAGTCGGGCAGCGACCACCGCCCCATGATCGTGCAGTACGAGCCGGCGACGGTCGACTGACCCCTCCCCCTCCCCGGGTGCCGCGATGATGGCGGGAGGCTGTCCGCGCGCCGACCGAAAGTGCGAGACTTGATCGCATGAGCACGAGCGACAGCGACACGATCGCCGAGACCGAGGCCACCGCCGAACCCCAGGAGAACGCCAACCGGCGCCAGCCCTACCCGCAGGGATTCCTCGACACGATCTCGACGGGCTGGGCGGATCGTCCCGACGGTGTTCCCGTGGAACGCGAGCAGGCACGGTTCGCGGCGGTACGCCGGAAGGCCGTCTCGGCGGCATTCGCCGGGCGCCGCGTCGTGATCCCCGCCGGCTCTCTCAAGCAGCGCTCGAACGACACCGACTACCCGTTCCGCGCCCACTCGGCGTTCGCGCACCTCACCGGCTGGGCATCCGACGCCGTCCCCGACTCGGTGCTCGTGTTCGACCCGGTCGACGGCGGCCACGACGTGACGCTGTACCTGCGCGAGCGCGCCGACCGCACGACGGCGGAGTTCTACGCCGACGCATCGATCGGCGAGTTCTGGATCGGCCCGCGGCCCGCCCTCTCGGGTGTCGCGGCCGATCTCGGTGTCGCCACCGCGCACATCGACGACTTCGCCGCAGGCGATGACGACGTCGTCGTGGGCGAGGACAGCGAGCTCACCCGCTTCGTGTCGGAGCTGCGCCTCGTGAAGGACGAGTACGAGATCGCCCAGATGCGCCATGCGGTCGAGGTGACGGCGCGCGGCTTCGACGACATCGTCGCCGACCTCCCGCGCATCATCAGCACGCCGCGCGGCGAGCGGGCGGTCGAAGGCGTCTTCCACCACCGCGCCCGCATCGAGGGGAACGGCGAGGGGTACGACACCATCGCCGCCTCGGGCCCCCACGCCTGCTACCTGCACTGGACCCGCAACGATGGCGCGGTCGTGCCAGGCGACCTCATCCTCATCGACGCCGGTGTCGAGGTGGACAGCCTGTACACCGCCGACATCACCCGCACCCTGCCGGTGTCGGGCACGTTCAGCGCGATTCAGCGCCGCGTCTACGAGACCGTCCGGGAAGCAGCCGACGCGGCCTTCGCGGCGGCTCGCCCGGGCGTCACGTTCCGGTCGGTGCACGAAGCCGCCATGAAGGTGATCGCGACGCGCGTCGCCGAATGGGGTCTGCTGCCTGTCACGGCGGAGGAGGCGCTCGACGCCGACGCGGGCGGTCACCACCGGCGCTACATGGTGCACGGCACGAGCCACCACCTCGGTATCGATGTGCACGACTGCGCGCAGGCGCGGCGCGAGATGTACTACGACGGCATCCTCGAACCGGGGATGGTGTTCACGATCGAACCGGGACTGTACTTCCAGATCGACGACCTCACGGTGCCCGAGGAATACCGCGGCATCGGCGTGCGCATCGAGGACGACATCCTCATGACGGCCGACGGACCGGAGAACCTTTCGGCGGCGATCCCCCGCACGGCCGACGAGGTCGAGGCCTGGATCGCCCGGCTCTCCGCGTGACGTTCACTCCCCCGCGCCGCGTTCACGACGCGTCCGCAGCTCGAGGGCTCGCACGGGTTCGCCGCTTCGACCCACTGGCTTGCGACGGCGGCCGCGCAGGCGATGCTCGAACGGGGCGGCAACGCGTTCGACGCGGTCGTCGCGGGCGGTTTCGCGCTCCACCTGGTCGAACCGCACCTGAACGGCCCCGGGGGCGACCTCGTGGGGCTCTTCCAGGTCGCGGGGAGCGCCGAACCGGTCGTGCTCATGGGCCAGGGTCCGGCGCCGGAGGGCGCCACGATCGACTCATTTCCGACGGGAAGGGCTGGATCTCGTCCCCGGTGCGGGCGGCCTCGCGGCCGCAGTGCCGGCAGCCGTGGACGCGTGGCTGCTCCTGCTGCGAGATCACGGCACGATGCCCCTCCGCGAGGTTCTGGCGCCCGCGATCGGCCTCGCGCGCGAGGGGCATCCGCTCCTCGCGGCCGCCGCGGCCACCGTCGCGCGCGTGGCCGACCTGTTCCGCGACCACTGGCCGTCGTCCGCCGCACACTGGCTGCCCGACGGACGCGAGCCCCGCCCAGGCGACATCGTCAGGAACGAGACGTACGCCGCGGTGCTCGACCGGCTGGTCGCGGCGTCCGAGTCGGACGAGCGCCGCACGGTGGGGATCGACGCCGCGCGCACACGCTGGCGCGAGGAACTGGTGCAGGCGACCGAGTTCCTTTCGGCGCCGCATCGTCACTCGACCGGCACCGACCACGCCGCCGTCCTCTCCGCGGAGGATCTCGTGCACCCTGCCGCCGGATACGAGTCCGCGGTCACCGCCGTCTTCCGCGGGCGCACGGTCGTCAAGGCCGGCGCCTGGTCGCAGGCGCCGGCCCTGCTGCAGGCGCTCCGCATCCTGGAGCCCCTTCCCGACGCCGCTCTCGACCCGTCCACGGCGACCGGTGCGCACACGATCATCGAGACGCTCAAGCTGGCGCTGGCCGACCGCGACGCGCATTTCGGCGACGGTGTCGAGGCGTCACCCCTGCTGGCTGACGCGTACGTGGGGTCGCGGCGAGCGATGCTCGGCCCGGAGGCGTCGCACGAGTGGCGCCCCGGCGCCCCCCAAGGCATGACCGCCTTCCATCCGCCCCTGCGCGCCGATGACGCGGAGACCGGCGGCCCGGCGCGTCCGGCCACGACGGGCGAGCCCACCGTCGCGCGATCGGGCCTGACACGGGGCGACACGTGCCACATCGATGTGGTGGACCGCTGGGGCAACATCGTGTCCGTCACGCCGTCCGGCGGCTGGCTGCAGTCGTCGCCCACCGTGCCCGGCCTCGGGTTCTGTCTGGGCACGCGCCTTCAGATGTGCTGGCTCGATGACGATGCCCCGTCCGCTCTGCGTCCGGGCAGACGTCCGCGCACGACGCTGAGCCCGACGCTCGTCCTCGACGGCGAGGGGCCCGTCATGGCGCTCGGCACTCCCGGCGGCGACCAGCAGGACCAGTGGCAGCTGCCGATGCTCCTGCGGATGCTGGTGGGCGGCTACACGGCGCAGGAGGCGATCGATGCGCCCACGTTCCACACCACGGCGCTCATCGACTCGTTCTGGCCGCGCACCTGGACGCCCGCCGGCGTCATCGCCGAGGAGCGGCTCGGCAGCGACGTCGTCGACGAGCTGCGGCGCACGCGGCCATGAGGTGAACACGGTCGGCGGTCACACGCTCGGCCGACTGTCGGCCGTCGGCATCGACAGGTCGCGGCGGGTCGGAGATGGCTTCGTGCTGTGGGCTGCGGCGAACGCCCGCGGGATGTCGGGCTACGCCGCGGGTCGTTGATCGCTCCCCCGCACGACGCCGCTCTTCCGGAGTCGGCCGGGCCCGCCGGACCGGCGCGCCCGCTGCGCGGTCAGCCGAGCCAGTCGCGCACCGGCAAGGCCAGCGACGCCCCCACCTCTTCGGGAGGAAGGCGCCTCCCCTTCACCTCGAACGAGTGACCGCCGCCGTCCACCCACAGGACCTCGGCGGATGCGCACGTGGCGACGACCGCCTCGAAGTCGGCCAGCGGCTGAATGAACGGGTCGTTCGTCCCCTCGACGAAAAGCTGCCGTGCGCGGACGGACGGCAGATGCGCGGCGCGGAGCTTCGCCGGGTCGCCCGGCGGATGCAGCGGATATCCGAGATACACGAGAGCGTCGGGTGCGATGCGCTCCTCCGCGGCGGCCATCGACGCCATTCGTCCCCCGTACGACTTGCCCGCCGCGACGAACCGTGCACCCGGCGCGCTCCGTGCCGCCTCGGCGGCCACGGCCTCCCAGGTGGCGATCGCGTGCGCCGCAGGGCCGGGCATGCGTCGGCCGGCCTCGACGTAGGGGAAGTTGAATCGCAGGGTCGCGACGCCCGCCTCGTTCAGCGCTCCGGCGAACCCGGTCAGGAAGGGGTGATTCATGCCCGCGCCGGCGCCATGGGCGAGGGCGAGCAGAACGGTCGCGCCGTCCGGAAGGACCGCCTCGACGCTCGTCTCGACCGCGCCCGACGGCAGTGAGACCGCGATCCTCGTCACGAAGAGGTCGGGCGCGGCCCGGGAGAGGCATCGCCGCCCGCTTCCGTCTCGCGGTCGCCGGAAGCGTGACCGCGAGGGTCCGCCGCGGCGCCGCCCGCGTCTGCGGCACGGGCCTCGGCCTCGGGCGCGTCAGGCGCAGGAGCGTCCGAAGCGGCGGGACGGGACGGACCGGCCGGCGCTGCGGGAGCAGCCGGTTCGATCCGCTCGCCGTACTGCGGCGGCACGCGCGGGTCGGGCGCGGATGCCGGCGGCGGCGGCGCTCGCGACGGGCGCGCGCAGCACCTCGCGAGCGCGGCCGAGCGAGCGTGGCAGCACCGTGACGTCGTAGTGGTCGGCGATCAGCTGCGTGATCGACGTGTAGTCGCGGCGACGGCGGAGCACGCTGTAGGTGATGAGGCTCATCAGCATGCCGATCGCGATGCCGACGAGCATGACGCCCACGAACAGCTGGATGGCGGCGTTGGGGGTGCCCAGCACGAAGATCGCGGAGAAGAGCAGACCGAGCAGGATGCCGTTGATCGCCCCCGAACGTGCGGCGGCTGCATAGCCGAGGCGACCCGTGACCGTCTCGACCGACCGCAGTCCCCGGCCCACGATCGCGATGTCCTTCGCGGGGATCTCGGCCGCGATCATCGACGACACCGCCTTCTGCGCCGCGTCGTAGGAGGGGAACTCGGCGATCGTCTCGCCGTGCTCCTTCGGGGTTCCGCCGATCATGCTCACGCTCTCCATCCTCTCACGCCACCCCCGTCTCCGTCCGGGCCAGAAGGTGGCGACCGGCCGCGCCGCGACCGGACGATCACGCGGGGCGCGCACTACGCTGGACGGGTGAGTACGCAGCGGGTCTTCGTCGCGCGCCTGGTGGGCTGCGCCGTCTTCGATCCCGCCGGCGACCGCCTCGGGAGAGTGCGGGACGTCGTCGTCATCTTCCGAAAAGACGACCCGCCGCGCGTGGTCGGCCTCGTGATCGAGATTCCCGGACGTCGTCATGTCTTCCTCTCGATCGGGCGGGTCACGTCGATCGCGACGGGCCAGGTCATCACGACGGGCCTCATCAACGTGCGCCGCTTCCAGCAGCGCGGCGGCGAGGTGCGCGTCATGGCCGAGCTGCTCGGGCGCCGCGTCTACTTCCGCGACGGATCGGGCGAGGCCGTCATCGAAGACGCCGCCATCGAACGCAACCGGCTCGGAGAGTGGGACATCGGTCAGCTGTTCCTCCGGAAGCCGAAGACGAGCGCATCGCCGTTCGCCAAAGGCCCCACGACGTTCGCGCAGTGGGGAGACGTGCGCGAGCAGATCACCCCCGGCGAAGCGCAGTCCGCCGAACAGCTCGTCGCGAGCTATTCCGAACTCAAGCCCGCAGACCTCGCCAACACGCTGCTCGATCTTCCCGACGAGCGTCTCATCGAAGTGGCCGAGGAGCTCCCCGACGACCGCCTCGCCGACGCGCTGGAGGAGATGCCCGAAGACGATCAGGTGCACATCCTCGAGGCTCTCGGCGACGAACGCGCCGCCGACATCCTCGACCAGATGGAGCCCGACGACGCGGCCGACGTGCTCGCTCAGCTGCCCGAGCACCAGCGCGAGGAGCTGCTGGAGCTCATGGAGCCCGAAGAGGCCGAAGACGTCCGCGAGCTGCTCAAGTACGGTGCCGACACCGCCGGCGGCCTCATGACCAGCGAGCCGATCGTGCTGCCCGCCGACGCCACGGTGGCCGAGGCGCTGGCCCTCATCCGCCGCCACGAGCTGCACCCCGCGCTAGCGGCAGCCGTGTTCGTGACGCTGCCGCCGTACGAGACCCCGACAGGACGCCTCCTCGGCACGGTGCACTTCCAGCGGATGCTGCGCTACCCGCCGCACGAGCGCCTGGGCGCGATCATCGACGACACGGTCGACGCCGTTCCCGTCACCGGATCCGCCGCCGAGGTGGCGCGCCTGCTCGCCAGCTACAACCTCGTCTCCCTCCCCGTGGTCGACGATGCGCAACGCCTCGTCGGCGTCGTGAGCGTGGACGACGTGCTCGACTACCTCCTGCCCGAAGACTGGCGCTCGCACGACGCCGACGCCTCCGCGCGACCCACCCAGTCCGCGATCCACGGACGGCGCCCGTGATGGCCCGCGCAACACGCCAGGCCTCGCTCGACGCGCCCCTCGGCCGCACGTCGACGCTCGGCCGCACGACGCGCCGCGCACCGCAGCCGTCGCGCGATCGGTTCGGTCGATTCACCGAGTGGGTCGCCCGCGCCATGGGCACGCCGATGTTCCTGCTCATCCTGTCGCTGTTCTGCATCGGCTGGATCACCTGGAACACGCTCGCGCCCGCCTGGCTGCGCTTCGACTCGCAGGAGTACGGCTTCACGGTGCTCACCCTCGTGCTGTCGCTGCAGGCGTCGTATGCCGCGCCGCTCATCCTGCTCGCGCAGAACCGTCAGGACGACCGCGACCGCGTGCAGATCGAGCAGGACCGGCAGCGTGCCGAACGCAATCTGGCCGACACGGAGTACCTCGCCCGCGAGGTCGTCGCGCTGCGGATGAGCCTGACCGAGCTGACCGACGAGATCATCACGAAAGACACGCTCCGTCAGGAGCTGACCCGCCTGATCGAGCGGCTCGACGAACGCGACCGCACCGACCCTGCCGACGACGCGCGCCCATGATCGACGACGACGTACGACGGGCCGTCTCGGCGGTCGTCGACCCCGAGCTGCGCCGCCCGATCGGCGAGCTCGACATGGTGCGCGGCGTCGACGTCGAAGCGGGCCGAGCCCACGTCGCCATCGCTTTGACGATCGTCGGGTGCCCGGCGGCCGACCGCATCGAGCGCGACGTCCGCGAGGCTGCCGCGTCCGTCCCCGGCATCGACGACGTCGCGATCGAGGTCGGCGTGATGACCCCCGCGGAGCGGACGGCTCTGACCGAGCGGCTGCGCGGGCCGTCGCGCGCGATGCCGTTCGGCCCCGACTCGCTCACGCGCGTGATCGCCGTCACGAGCGGCAAGGGCGGAGTGGGCAAGTCGACCGTCACCGCCAACCTCGCCGTCGCCCTCGCCGCCCAGGGTCTCGCCGTCGGGCTGATCGATGCCGACGTGCACGGCTTCTCCATTCCGGGGCTTCTGGGGCTCGTCGACGAGGACGGCCTGCCACCGCAACCGACCCGCGTCGGCGAGCTCATGCTGCCGCCGGTCGCCTGGGGCGTGAAGACCATCTCCATCGGCATGTTCCTGCCCCGTGACACCCCGTCCGGCGGCGCCGTCGCGTGGCGCGGGCCGATGCTCCACCGCACCGTGCAGCAGTTCCTCACCGACGTCTTCTTCGGCGACCTCGACATCCTCCTGATCGACATGCCGCCGGGCACGGGCGACGTCGCCATCTCGGTGGGTCAGCTGCTGCCGCACGCCGACATCCTGGTCGTGACCACCCCGCAGGCGGCCGCAGCCGAGGTCGCCGTGCGGAGCGGCATCGTAGCGCGGCAGACCGGTCAGCGCATCATCGGCGTCATCGAGAACATGGCGGCCATCACGCTCCCGGACGGCACGCGCCTCGACCTGTTCGGCAGCGGCGGCGGCGAGGCCGTCGCGCGCGCCCTGAGCACCGATGTCGACGTGCCCGTGTTGGGCTCCGTGCCGCTCAGCACCGCGCTGCGGGCGGGCGGAGACGCGGGAGAACCGGTCGTCGTGACCGACCCCGACGACGCGGCCGCGCAGGCCCTCCACGCGATCGCGACCGCTCTGGCGGCTCGTCCACGCGGACTGTCCGGGCGGAATCTGCCCGTCTCGCCGGCCTGACGCTCAGGTCGCCTCGGAGTCGAACGGCACGGGTCCGCCGCCCGCGCGGAACGAGGAACGAGATGCCGCGCCCCCGGGTGCCGCGCCCACCGCGGCCGCGACACTCGATGCTTCCGCAGGCCCCCCAGGCGACGCGCTCGTCGCGACACGGGGCACAGGCGTGTCGTCGAGCAGCGCGTCGCGGATGATGCGCCGGGGATCGTACTGACGCGGGTCGAGCTTCCGCCATTCGATGTCGTCGAAGTCCTCGCCCATCTCGTCGCGCACGCGCGACCGGGCGTCGGTGAGCCAGTCGCGCGCCCGCACCGTGAACTTCGCCAAGAGCTCCGCGTAGCGGGGAAGCTTCTCGGGGCCGAGCAGGAGAGCCGCCACCACCAGGATGATGACGATCTTCTCCATGTCGATTCCGAAGAACATGGCACAAGGTTACCCGTGCGCCTGCGGCGGCACCGACCTCGCCCGACGTACGCTGAGGACGGAGGTCCACGCAATGCGCGACAACGAAGCGATCCGCAGGTTCGCAGACGAGGTGACGGTCGAGCCTGACGCGATCGCGCGGGCGCGGGCGCATGCCCTCGAGCTGGGGGCCGACCCGATCAGCGCCCCGGTCGGCGCGCAATGCGCCGTGATCGCCGCGTCGAGTGCGGCGCTCAACATCGTCGAGATCGGCACCGGCGGAGGAGTCTCGGGGCTGTGGCTGCTGCACGGTTCCCCGCGAGCCACACTCACCACCATCGACATCGAGCGCGAGCACCTCGCCGCCGCCCGCTCGGCGTTCGCGGACGCGAAGGTCCCGCCCGCGCGCGCCCGGTTCATCAGCGGACGTGCGGCGGACGTCCTGCCGCGCATGAACGAGGCGTCCTACGACATCGTCCTCGTCGACGCCGACCCGGAGGGCGTCATCGAATACGTCGAGCACGGCCTGCGCCTCGTGCGTGCAGGCGGCACGGTGCTGGTTCCCCGCGTCCTCGCGGGCGGCGCGGTCGCCGACCCGGTCAAGCGCGATCCTCTGACGAGCGCTTACCGTTCGCTCATCCACGAGACGCAGGCGTCGCCGGCTGTGCTCGGCGCCCTGTCGATCGTCGGCGAGGGGCTGTTGCAACTCACCACCACGGCGCAGTCGACGTCCTGACCTGCTCTCGCAGACGACAGAGGCCGGTCCGAAGACCGGCCTCTCGCTGCATGGAGGGTCAGGCGGCGCCGACGACCTGGCCCAAGACGCTGTGGAGTTCCTTCGCCTCGTCGTCGTTAACCGAGACCACAAGGCGACCGCCGCCTTCGAGAGGAACGCGCACGATGATGAGGCGACCCTCCTTCACGGCTTCCATCGGTCCGTCACCGGTTCGCGGCTTCATGGCTGCCATTGCGACTCCCTTTCGTTGGCTACCCGAACAAGTTTACCGGTCCGAGCGGTTCGCAAGGCTTGACTGCCCTCGCGGGTCGCACGAAGCCCGGCTCAGGGGATCTGATAGTAGGTGTTCGCGAGCGAGAACATGTTGTAGATCCACCACCACTGACCGGCGACGCACACGACGAGCACGCCCACGCGCCACAGTGTCGAGCGCGGTGCCGCCAGCGCGCCCGACAGCGGCGCGAGGGGCACCAGCAGCCGGAAGAGGCTCGACTGGGGGAAGAACACCGCCAGCAGGTAGATGAGGTAGCTCGCGCTCCACAGCCGCACCTCCACCCCGAGCCGGCGCACGGGCTCCGCGAACAGCAGCAGCGCGGCGACCGCCACCACGCCGGCCGCGAGCGAGACGTAGCCGAGCGCTTCGGGAAGGCCCCACAGGGGAAACCAGATCCCGGCCGCTCTGACGAAGCCGTCGAAGGGCACGAACCCGCCCGACTCCCCCGTCCAGCCGCGTCGCCAGCTGAGTTCCGTCTCGAGGTAGGCGCTCATGTCGCCGGTGACCAGCCCGGCGATCACCTGCCACGAGAAGCCGACGACGGCCGCCAGCAGCCCCAGGAGCACGATGTGGATCACTTCACGCACCGGCAGCGGCTCGACGCGCCTCCGCAGCCAGCGCCAGATCCCGTACAGCGCGAGGAACAGCGAGAAGGCGAGCACTCCCGGGCGCGTGAAGCCCATCAGCGGCACGAGCAGATACAGCCAGCCGAACCGTCGCCGCGTGACGCACAGGAGCGCGCAGAACAACAGCAGGAGGAACAGCGACTCGGCGTATCCGATCTGGAACAGGGCGGCGAGCGGCCCGCTCACGTAGAACACGATCGCCCACATCGCGGCGGTGTCGTCGAGGCGTGCCCTCAGCAGATGGAAGAGCACGAGCGCGGACAGGTAGCCGGAGACGAGGGAGACGAGGAACGCCCCGACGGCGTAGCCGCCCCCCGGCGCGCCCGCCATCACGCCCACGGGCGCCCCCACCAGCGCCGACAGCGCCGGGTACAGCGGCATGAACGCCCACGCGTTCGTGGTGACCAGACCATCCTCGCCGCGCGGCAGCTCGGTCGGATAGCCGTGACCCGCGATGACCGAGTACCACCAGGCGTCCCAGCCCATCACGAACGAGCCGAGCGAAGGGTCCGCCCCGAAGCGCGACTCGGGAACCGCGAGGACCGCGGCGATCAGCAGGAAGCCCGTCGTGACGGCGCGGGCGACGACGTAGACGACAGCGATGCGGAGTGCGACGGGGAAGGGACGTGAGCCCGGCCGCGACGGTGTCAGGGCGCGCTCAGCCACGCCCGCAGGCCCCGCTCGACGGCCTCGATCTGGGCCACCGACACCCGCTCCTCGTCGTGGTGCGCGAGGTGCGGATCGCCGGGGCCGTAGTTGACGGCCGGAACGCCGAGCTCGGAGAAGCGGGCGACGTCGGTCCAGCCGTACTTGGGTCGCGGCTCCGCGCCGACGGCGGCGAGGAACTCCTGCGCGAGCGGCGCGTCGAGGCCGGGACGCGCGCCCGCCGACACATCGACGACGTCGACCTCGAACCCCGCGAACACGTCGCGCACGTGCGCCTCGGCCTCGGCGGCGCTGCGCTTCGGGGCGAAGCGGTAGTTGACCTCGACCTCGCACAGGTCGGGGATCACGTTGCCGGCGATCCCCCCGCGGATGCCCACCGCGTTGAGGCCCTCGCGGTACACGAGTCCGTCGACCTCGAGATCGCGAGGACGGTATTCGGCCAGGCGGGCGAGGATAGGGGCCGCCTTGTGGATCGCGTTCTCTCCGATCCACGAGCGCGCGCTGTGGGCGCGCACGCCCTCCGTGCGCACGACGGCGCGCAGGGTGCCGTTGCAGCCGCCCTCCACCTGCCCGTTCGACGGTTCGCCGAGGATCGCGAAGTCGGCGGCGAACACGTCCGGGCGCGTCGCGGCCAGGCGGGTGAGAGCGTTGCGGGCCGCGTCGACCTCCTCATGGTCGTACCAGATCCACGTGATGTCGACGCGGGGGGCGACGAGCTCGGCGGCGAGCTTGAGCTGGACGGCCACGCCCGCCTTCATGTCGACGGTGCCGCGTCCCCAGAGGTACGGTTCGCCGTCGACCTCGATGTCGCGCGTGGGGAGGTTGTCGTTGATCGGGACGGTGTCGATGTGCCCGGCGATCGCCACCCGCTGATCGCGCCCCAGGCCGGTGCGCGCGATGATCGTGTCGCCGTCGCGCTCCACCGTCAGATGGTCGAAGCGGCTGACGGCGTCGAAGATCGCATCGGCCAGGGCCGTCTCGTCGTCGGACACGCTCGGGATGTCGCAGACCGCGCGGGTGATCTCGAGCGAAGAGGCGGAAAGGTCCAGCTGGGGCATGACGTCGAGTCTAGTGAGGCCCTGCCGCCCGATACCCTTGAGGGATGAGCGAACAGCGTTGGGTGTGGGGTGCCGGTCTTTCGACAGTGAGTGCGGACGGCACCGTCCTCGACGCCTGGTTCCCCGCCCCCGCGACGGGTCGTGCGCCCGAAAGCGTCGACGTGGCCGAGCTCGCGGCCGACGCCGGCCTCGACGAGCGACGCGGCGTCACCATCGAGGTCGTCGTCGTCGAGATCGATCTCGACGCCGAGCCTGCCGGCACCGCCGACGCCTACCTCCGACTCCACGCGCTGTCGCACCGGCTGGTGCGCCCCAACGAGCTGAACCTGGCGGGGATCTTCGGCCATCTGCCTACCGTGGCGTGGACGAACGCCGGCCCGGTCCACCCCGACGACGTGTCCCGGCTGCGATCCGGTCTGCAGCGAGCCGGCATCCAGGTGCAAGGGCTCGACAAGTTCCCCCGCCTCACCGACTATGTGCTGCCGTCGGGGGTGCGCATCGCCGACGCCTCGCGTGTGCGTCTGGGCGCGTACCTCTCCCCCGGCACGACGGTGATGCACGAGGGATTCGTGAACTTCAACGCCGGGACGCTCGGCGCCTCTATGGTCGAGGGACGCATCTCGCAGGGTGTCGTGGTCGGTGACGGCAGCGACATCGGGGGCGGCGCCTCGATCATGGGCACGCTGTCGGGCGGCGGCAGCCACCGGGTGAGCATCGGCGCCCGCACGCTCCTCGGAGCCAACGCCGGCATCGGCATCTCCCTCGGCGACGACTGCGTCGTCGAGGCGGGGCTGTACGTCACGGCCGGATCGAAGATCGTGCTCGTCGACGAGCCTGCGCGCGCAGACGGCACGAGGCCGACGGCGAAGGGCGCCGAGCTGTCGGGGCGCGACGGGATCCTCTTCCGGCGCAACTCCGTGACGGGCGCCGTCGAGGCATCCCGCCGCACCGGCGTGGGCGTGACGCTCAACGAGGCGCTGCACGCCTGACGCGCGTCAGAGCTCTCCCCTCGGCACCGTCAGTACGCGCTCGGGCGATCCCGACGCAGTGCGGAGTCCGACTCAGCCGAGGCCCGGGTAGTTGCGGCGCGGCGATCCCGTGTACAGCTGCTGCGGGCGGCCGATCTTGGTGCTCGGGTCGAGCTGCATCTCGCGCCAGTGCGCGAGCCATCCGGGCAGACGTCCGATGGCGAACAGCACCGTGAACATGCGGGTCGGGAAGCCCATCGCCTTGTAGATCACGCCGGTGTAGAAGTCGACGTTGGGGTACAGACGGCGCTCCTTGAAGTAGTCGTCGTTGAGAGCGATCTCTTCGAGCTCCTTCGCGAGATCGAGCAGCGGGTCGTGAACACCGAGCTCGGTGAGCACCTCGTCTGCCGACTCCTTGACGAGCTTCGCGCGCGGGTCGTAGTTCTTGTACACGCGGTGCCCGAAGCCCATGAGCTTCACACCGTCTTCCTTGTTCTTGACGCGCTCGACGAAGCGCTGCACTGACTCGCCCGAGTCGCGGATCCGCGCCAGCATATCGAGCACAGCCTCGTTCGCGCCGCCGTGGAGCGGACCGTACAGGGCGTTGATCCCCGCCGACACCGACGAGAACTGGTTGGCGCCCGTAGATCCCACCAGGCGCACCGTCGACGTGGAGGCATTCTGCTCATGGTCTTCGTGCAGGATCAGCAAGCGCTCGAGTGCGCGCGACGTGACGGGGTTGACCTCGTAGTTCTCGGCCAGCACGCCGAAGTTCAGCTTGAGGAAGTTGTCGACGAAGCTCAGCGAGTTGTCGGGATAGAGGAACGCCTGGCCGATGCTCTTCTTGTGCGCGTACGCCGCGATCACCGGGAGCTTCGCGAGCAGGCGGATGGTGTTGAGCTCGACGTGCTCCGGGTTGTTCGGGTCGGACTGGCCCTCGTAGTAGGTCGACAGCGCCGCCGTGGCAGCCGAGAGCATCGACATCGGGTGCGCCGTGTGCGGCAGGGCCGAGAAGAACCGCTTGAGGTCTTCGTGGAGCAGCGTGTGGCGGCGGATCTTGTCGTCCCACTCCGCGAGCTCGTCGGCGCTCGGAAGCTCGCCGTAGAGCAGGAGCCAGGCCACCTCGAGATACGTGCTGTTCTTCGCGATCTGCTCGATGGGATAGCCGCGATAGCGCAGGATGCCCTCGTCGCCGTCGATGAACGTGATCGCCGACTTGGTGGCCGACGTGTTCACGAAACCGTAGTCGAGAGCGGTGTGTCCCGTCTGCTTCGTGAAGGTCGAGAAGTCGACGCTCGGGGTCCCTTCGGTGCCATGGACGATCGGCAATTGCGCCGTCCGGTCTCCGATGATCACGCTGGCCTGCTGGGGGGATCCCGACTCGCTCACGAAGCCTCCTTGCGGTCGATCAGGTCGTCATTACAGCCTAGTGCGCCCCGAGGCCTACTCCGATCGTCGCTAAACGATCGCGGTATTCGTATGAGGAAACCTACGAAACGCGGATCAGTCGCCGCCCATGCTGCGGAGGCGCTGCGCTGCTGCCGCGATGCGCTCGTCGGTCGCCGTCAGCGAGAAGCGCACATGCTGCGGGTAGTGAACTCCGTAGAAATGACCTGGTCCGGCCAGGATGCCGACGTCAGCGAGCCGGGCGATGGTGTCCCACGCGTCCTCGCCGGCCGTCGCCCACAGGTACAGCCCACCCTCGCTGCGATCGATGCGGAACCCGGCGCTCTCGAGCGCGGGCTTCAGGGTCTCGCGGCGATGCCGGTACCGCTCGCGCTGCTCTTCGACGTGGACATCGTCGCGGAGCGCCGCCGCCATCGCCGCCTGGACGGGCGCGGGGAGCATGAGGCCGAGGTGCTTGCGGGCGGTCAGGAGCCGCTCGACCAGGCGGGGATCACCCGCGAGGAGGGCGGCGCGGTACCCCGCGAGGTTCGACTGCTTGCTGAGCGAGTACACCGAGAGGAGGCCGGTGACGTCGCCATCGGCCACCCGCGGGTCGAGCACGCTCGGGACGGGCTCGACCGCCCATCGGCCCTCCCAGCCGAGCTCCGCGTAGCACTCGTCCGAGGCGAGCACCGCACCGAGCTCGCGCGCACGCGCCACGGCGGCGCGCAGCTCGTCGACGCCGAGCACGCGGCCGTCCGGATTGCCGGGAGAGTTGATCCACACGAGACGCGCACCGTCGGGCCAGTCGGCGGGGTCGTCGGCGGCGACCGGTGTCGCGCCCACCAGGCGGGCGCCCACCTCGTAGGTCGGATACGCGGCCCGCGGATGCACCACGATGTCGCCTGCGCCCACGTCGAGCAGTAGGGGCAGGAGCGCGACGAGCTCCTTGGAGCCGACGGTGGGAAGCACGTGCGACGGAGTCAGTCCCGGGACGCCGCGGCGGCGCGCGTACCAGTCGACGATCGCCTCGCGGAGCGCGGGAGTGCCGACCGTCTGCGGGTAGGCATGCGCGTCGGTCGCCGCCGACAGTGCGTCGGCGACGATGGCGGGCGTCGGGTCGACCGGTGAGCCGATCGAGAGGTCGACGATGCCCTCGGCGTGCGATCGCGCCTTCGCCGCGAACGGCGCGACGGCATCCCACGGGTAGTCGTCGAGGTCGCGGACGGCCATCAGTGCGTCTGCGGAGGAAGCGCGGCGATCACGGGGTGATCCTTGGCGATGACGCCGACCTTCGCGGCCCCGCCGGGCGAACCGATGTCGTCGAAGAACTCGACGTTCGCCGTGTAATAGTCCTGCCACTCCTCAGGGAGGTCGTCTTCGTAGTAGATCGCCTCGACGGGGCACACGGGCTCACAGGCGCCGCAGTCGACGCACTCGTCGGGGTGGATGTACAGCGACCGCTCACCCTCGTAGATGCAGTCGACGGGGCATTCGTCGATGCACGCACGGTCCTTCACGTCGACACACGGCAGAGCGATCACATACGTCACACGGCCAGTCTAGTTCGTCGTCAGGAGGTGGGTCGGCTGCCCGGCGTCGAGGGCCAGGCGATCA
This sequence comes from uncultured Actinomycetota bacterium, assembly GCA_963789095.1. Lineage (GTDB taxonomy): Bacteria > Actinomycetota > Actinomycetes > Actinomycetales > Microbacteriaceae > Microbacterium. The sequence goes on along the minus strand of CAWBJK010000011.1, from coordinate 276,590 downwards.
CCACGGCCGCGATCACGGGAACGGCGATAGTCCAGACGAGACCCGCCGAGAACTCCCCCTCCGCCGGCTGCGGCACGATGACCGACCCGCCCGGGCCCTTTCCCGAGAACACGAGGGTGGCGACCATGATGCCCAGCCCGGTGGACAGCGCCGCCCACCGGTCGCCGGTCAAGAGCCGCACGGCCGCGACGATCGCGGCGGCACCCACCACCGCGACGACGAGCCCGACGGGGAGCCAGCCCCAGGAGGCCGCCTGCCCGATGGTGCCCGCGACGCCGTACACACCGCCCACGACGAGAGCCACGATCCAGGTGCCGACGCGCGTCAAGGTCATTCCCACCGCGTCAGTCTAGGCGGCTCACGCTGCCCATCCCCACAGCCGGAGGAGGGCGGCGACGGCGGCGGCGGAGATCACCACCACGAGGAACGGCGCACGCAGCACCAGCAGGCCCGCGGCGACGAGGAGCGCCGGCACGCGCGCGTCGACGACGATCTGCTGGCCGACGCCCAGTGTCTGGACCGCGACGAGCGCCGCGAGAAGCGCGACCGTGAGCAGGTCGACGATCCGCGACGAGGCCGGGGCCTCGAACCAGCGCGGGGGGATCAGGTAGCCGACGCCCTTGAGGGCGACGCACACGATCGCCGCGATCAGCACGGCGTTCCACAGCGTCACGGTGCGACCTCCTCGTCGTGCTCGCGGCGTCCGAGCCAGTTGGTCAAGCCCACCAGCACGGCGACGAGCGCCGCGATGAGCACGGGGATGCCGGGCATCAGCACCGGTGTCGCGATCGTCGCGACGATCGCTGCGGCGATGCCGACGGCGATCGCCTGGCGTCGGCGCAGCCGCGGCCACAGGAGTGCCAGGAACGCGGCGGCGGCCGCCGCGTCGAGGCCGTACGCGCGCGGATCGCCGAGCACGTCGCCCAGCAGCGCGCCCGCGAGCGTCGACAGGTTCCAGCCGATCCAGATGCCGATCCCGGTGGCCCAGAAGCCCACCCGCCGCGCGGCGGTGTGCGTCTGTGCGAGGGCGACGGCGGTCGACTCGTCGATCGTGAGGTGAGCGGCGGCGGCTCGGCGCCAGAACCCGCCGCCGACGACGGGCGACATCCGCAGGCCGTACGCCACGTTGCGGGCTCCGAGGAGCCCGGCGGAGGCGATCGCGGCGGGCGCGGCCGCGAGCCCGCCCGCGGCAATCACGCCGACGAACGCGAACTGCGATCCGCCGGTGAACATGAGGAGGCTCAGCACACAGGTCTGCCACACATCGAGTCCCGATGCGACGGACAGCGCGCCGAACGACACGCCGTAGGCGCTCGTCGCGAGAGCGACACCGAGGGCCTCGCGCCACGCGCGGCGCACCTCGACGCGCTCGGCTTCCGGGGAAAAGGGTGCGGGCACGCTCCACATCCTGCGCGATCCGGATGCCGTTCGTCAAACCAGCCGAGCGTTTGGCATACTGAACGAATGGAGACCCTCGGACCGCGGATCGCCATCGCACTCCGCCGCGAACGCGACCGTGCCGACCTGAGCGTGTCGGAGCTCGCACGGCGGGCCGGCGTCTCGAAAGCGACGATCTCTCAGCTCGAGGGCGGCGCCGGGAACCCCAGCGTCGAGACGCTCTGGGCTATCGCGACCGCGCTCGACGTGCCGTTCTCGGTCTTCGTCGAGGACAGGCGCGACGGACCGCAGCTCCTCCGTGCCTCCGACCACCCCGGCATCCGCTCAGCCGAATCCCCCTATGAGGCCCTCCTGCTGGCCGCCGGAGCCCCGCAGGCGCGCAGCGACCTCTACCTCCTCCGGGCCGAGCCGGGAGCGCCCCGGCGCTCGCTCCCCCATCCCGCAGGGACGACGGAGCACCTCGTGCTCGTGAGCGGGCGCGCGCACGCCGGCCCTGCCGACGCGCCGTTCGACCTGCAGCCCGGCGACTACCTCCGCTATGCGGGCGACGAGCCGCACGTCTTCGAAGCTCTCGAGTCCGGCACCGTCGCCGTCCTCGTGTCAGAAGTCCGCTGAGGGTACCCTTTCGGCATGAGCAGGCTCGAACGCGTGCCCTTCGCGGCGATCTACCCGTTGTACGTGCAGAAGGTCGAACGAAAAGGACGCACCACCGCCGAGCTCGACCAGGTCATCCACTGGCTCACGGGCTACGACGACCAACAGCTCGCCGAGCACCTCGCAGCGGGGACGACGCTGCCCGACTTCTTCGACAGCGCCGACCTGAACCCGAACGCGACACTCATCACGGGCGTCATCTGCGGCGTGCGCGTCGAAGAGATCGAAGACCCCTTCATGCAGAAGGTCCGCTACCTCGACAAGCTCGTCGACGAACTGGCCCGGGGCAAGGCGATGGAGAAAGTGCTCCGCGCCTGACCGGCGACCCGCTCAGGCGTTGGCGTCCTGACGCTTCAGGCGCGCCGTGGCGCGTGCGCGCTCAGTCGCATCGAGGTTCACCTTGCGGATGCGCACGATCTCCGGCGTCACCTCGACGCACTCGTCGTCACGGGCGAACTCGAGGCTCTCTTCGAGCGACAGCTGCCGCGGCGGCGTCATCGACTCGAACGTGTCGGAGGTCGAAGAGCGCATGTTGGTGAGCTTCTTCTCCTTCGTGATGTTCACGTCCATGTCGTCGGCGCGGGAGTTCTCGCCGATGACCATGCCTTCGTAGACCTCCTGCGTGGGCTGCACGAAGAACGACATGCGCTCCTGGAGGGCGATGATCGCGAAGGGCGTCACGACACCCGAGCGGTCGGCCACGATCGAACCGTTCTGACGCGTCACGATCTGACCCGCCCACGGTTCGTACCCGTGCGAGATCGCGTTGGCGATGCCGGTGCCGCGGGTGGTCGTGAGGAACTCGGTGCGGAAGCCGATCAGGCCGCGCGACGGCACGACGAACTCCATGCGCACCCAGCCGGTGCCGTGGTTCGTCATGTTGTCCATGCGCCCCTTGCGCGCGGCGAGCAGCTGCGTGATCGCACCGAGGTACTCCTCGGGGGCGTCGATCGTCAGGTGCTCGAACGGCTCGTACGTCTTGCCGTCGATCTTCTTGGTGACCACCTGCGGCTTGCCGACGGTGAGCTCGAAGCCCTCGCGCCGCATGTTCTCGACCAGGATGGCCAGCGCCAACTCGCCGCGGCCCTGCACCTCCCAGGCGTCGGGACGGCCGATGTCGACCACCTTGAGCGACACGTTGCCGATGAGCTCACGGTCGAGGCGATCCTTGACCATCCGGGCGGTGAGCTTGTGACCCTTGACCTTGCCGACGAGCGGCGACGTGTTGGTGCCGATCGTCATCGAGATGGCGGGCTCGTCGACGTGGATCTGCGGCAGAGGGCGCACGTCCTCGGGGTCGGCGATGGTCTCGCCGATGGTGATGTCGGGGAACCCGGCGATCGCGACGATGTCGCCGGGGCCGGCGGAATCAGCCGGGTAGCGCTCGAGGGCGCGAGTCTTGAGGAGCTCGGTGACGCGCGCGTTGCTCGTGGTGCCGTCTGAGCGCACCCACGCGACGGTCTGCCCCTTCTTCAGCGTGCCGTTGAAGACGCGCAGGAGCGCGAGGCGGCCGAGGAACGGGCTGGAGTCGAGGTTCGTGACCCACGCCTGCAGAGGCGCCTCGTCATCGTACGACGGTGCCGGCACGTGCTCGAGGATCGCGCCGAAGAGCGGCTCGAGGTCGTCGTTGTCGGGCAGTGATCCGTTCTCGGGGCGGTTGAGCGACGCAGCGCCGGCGCGCCCGGAGGCGTAGACGACCGGCACGTCGAGCAGCGCGTCGACGTCGAGGTCGGGCACGTCGTCGACCAGGTCGGAGGCGAGCCCCAGCAGCAGGTCGTGCGCCTCCTCCTCGACCTCGGCGATCCGCGCGTCGGGCCGGTCGGTCTTGTTGACCAGGAGGATGACGGGAAGCTTCGCCTCGAGCGCTTTCCGGAGCACGAAACGGGTCTGCGGCAGGGGGCCCTCGCTGGCATCCACGAGCAGCACGACGCCGTCCACCATCGACAGACCGCGCTCGACCTCGCCGCCGAAGTCGGCGTGGCCGGGCGTGTCGATGACGTTGATCGTCACCGGCACGTCGGTGTGCGCGCCGTTGTAGGTGATCGCCGTGTTCTTGGCGAGGATCGTGATGCCCTTCTCGCGCTCGAGGTCGTTCGAGTCCATCGCGCGCTCTTCGACGTGCGCGTGCTCGCCGAACGAGCCGGTCTGGCGCAGCATCGCGTCGACGAGCGTGGTCTTGCCATGGTCGACGTGCGCGACGATAGCGACGTTGCGGAGGTCGGGGCGGAGGGCGTGCGCCATGAAGGGGTTCCTAAGCAGAATGGGGTTTCGCCGGGATGCCGACGTTCCATTCTACAAGCGGACGCCCCGCCTGTCGCACGCCCCCACGCAGAAGGGCCTGGTCAGCCCGCTGCGCGCTCCTGCCGCTGCGCCGCCATCAGAGCCGCGCGCGCCTCACGACGCTCCCGCTGCTCGACCGGGTCGGGCACCGGCACAGCGGCGATGAGCCGCTGCGTGTACGGGTCGCGCGGGTTGCGGAGGATCTGCTCCTTCGTCCCCTGTTCGACGATCTTGCCGTGCTGCATCACCGCGATCCGGTCGGCGAGCAGATCGACGACCGCGAGGTCGTGCGTCACGAACAGCGTCGCGAACTGCTTCTCCTTCTGGATGTTCTGCAGCAGCTCCAGCACGCGCGCCTGCACCGACACGTCGAGCGCGCTCGTGGGCTCATCGGCCACGAGCACCTCGGGGTCGAGGGCGAGCGCGCGGGCGATGCCGATGCGCTGACGCTGACCACCCGACAGCTCGTGCGGATAGCGGTTGCGGAAGTCGCGCGGCAGCTCGACGAGGTCGAGGAGCTCCTCCACGCGCTTGCCGATGTCCTTCGACGCCGCCGCCGGCGAGTTCCAGCGGCTCACCGATGGAGATGCCGACGGGCCAGCGCGGGTTGAGCGACGACCCCGGATCCTGGAAGACGATGCCGAGCTTGCGGCGCACCGCGCGCAGCTGCTTGTTGTCGACGCCCACCATGTCCTGGCCGGCGACGCGCATCGAGCCCTCGGCGATCGGGACGAGGCCGACGATCGCGCGGGCGATCGTCGTCTTGCCCGATCCTGATTCGCCCACGAGGCCGAGGACCTCACCGGGCTGGATCTTGAGCGACGCGCCGTCGACCGCCTTGAATGCCGGCACGCGGCCGCGCTTGGGGTACTCGATCGAGACGTTCTCAAGCAGGAGGGCCGCTGTCGCGTCCTCGCTGATGCGGTCTTCCTCGGGAGTCGCCTCGCCGAGACCGAGGTGCGGCACCGACGCCATCAGCGCCTGCGTGTACGGATGCTCGGCGCCGCCGAAGATCTTCGTGACCGGGCCGTGCTCGACCACGTCGCCGTCCTTCATCACCATGACGTCGTCGGCCATGTCGGCGACGACACCCATGTCGTGCGTGATGAGGATGATCGCGGAGTCGAGCTTCTGGTGCAGGTTGCGCAGCAGATCGAGGATCTCGGCCTGAACCGTGACATCCAGCGCCGTCGTGGGCTCATCGGCGACCAGCACGCGCGGATCGAGGGCGATCGACTGCGCGATCATGGCGCGCTGGCGCTGACCGCCGGACAGCTGGTGCGGGTACGAGTTGTACGCCTTCACCGGGTTCGGCATCTCGACGAGGCCGAGCAGCTCGATCGAGCGCTCCTTCGCTTGCTTGCGGGTCATCCCGGGGCGGTGCGTGAGGAGCGTCTCCGAGATCTGGAACCCGATCGTGTACACGGGGTTCAGCGCCGTCATCGGCTCCTGGAAGATGGCTGCGATGCCCTCGCCGCGGACCTTCCGCAGCTGGTCGGGCGACGTGCCGATCAGCTCGTGGCCCGCGAGCTTCGCACTCCCCGTCACCCGCGCGTTCTTGGGCAGCAGTCCCATGATCGCCATGGAGCTCGTGCTCTTGCCCGAGCCCGACTCGCCCACGATGGCGAGCACCTTGCCGGGCTGCAGGTCGTACGAGACGTGCTTGGCGGCGGCGGCCCACTTGTCGCCGACCCAGAATTCCACGCTCAGGTTGTTCACCGACAGCGCCGGCCCGTCGTAGGCGGCGCCGGGCACGTATGTCCGCAGCGAGTTGCGACCCCGTTCCGTCGAGCTCATCGCTGTTCCTCCCGTGTCAGGATGGGCAGATGCCCCACCCGGTTGTCTTTCGTCCACGCGGCGGCGTCGTTCTCGCCGTCCTCGCTCTGGTCCTGTGTCTGGCGGTGCTGATCTCGATCACGATCACCGACGGGGTTCCGGGCCTCCTTGCCTGGGGCTGGCCGGTGCTCGCTTTCGCGTGGCTCGTGTGGCTCGTCTACATCCGCCCGAGCGTGACGATCACCGACGATTTCGTCGAGATCCGCAACATCGTCCGCACGCACCGCGTGCCGTGGGGCGACATCGAGTCGGTCGATTCGCGATTCGCCCTCACCGTCCGCACGCGCGACGGCAAAGCCATCCGCGCCTGGGCGGCGCCCGCGCCCGGCGCCCGTCAGGCGCTGAGCACGCGGCGCGAGGAGGTCGCTCGCACGCCCGGTGACGGCGAGACGCGCCGCCCGTCGGATGCCGAGGGAACCGACTCGGGCGATGCGACCGCGCTCGTGCGTCGCGCCTTCGAGCGCTACCGGCGCGAAGGCGGGCGGCAGCTGCCCGGCGGAACGCGCAGCGAGTGGGCGTGGGTGCACGCGGCGGTCACGGCGGCCCTGGTCGTCGCGGCGCTGGCGAGCCTCGCCGGCGCGGCCGCTCACGGCTGATCGCCTCGCTCGCGTGCCGCGGCACGCGGGTCGTCGGACGCCACGCCCTCCGGATCGTCGGCACTCGTCACGCCGTCCACGATCATCCCCGGCTGCGCCGACGGCACCGCGGCGACGGCTTTCGCCGCCTTGCGCCGGCTGACCTTCGACTGCTGGCGCGGGTCGAACGCGTCGCGCAGACCGTCGCCGATGAAGTTGATGCACAGTGCCAGGATGATGATGAAGAAACCGGGCCACCAGAACAGCCACGGCCGCGTGCGGAACGCCTCGCGGTACTGCGAGATGATCTGACCGAGCGACACGTCCGGGTAGCTGATGCCGAAGCCGATGAAGCTCAGCGCCGCCTCCGTCAGCACCGCCGCGCTCATGAGCAGCGTCGTGTTGACGATGATGATGCCCACCGCGTTCGGCAGGATGTGGCGGAAGATGATGCGGCCGTTCGCAGCGCCGGCGACGCGCGCCGCATCGACGAACTCGCGTTCGCGCAGCGCCAGGAACTCGCCTCGCACCAATCGGGCAAGACCCGTCCAGCTGAGGACGCCGAGGAAGATGCCGAACACCCAGGCGCTCGATCCGCCGAGGATCTTGCCGATGATCGAGCCGATGACGATGATCGGCAGGATGATGATGACGTCGGTGAAGCGCATGATCAGCGCGTCGACCCAGCCGCGGTAGAAGCCCGACAGCGCGCCCAGCAGCACGCCGATCACGAGCGACACGATCCCCACGAGGAACATGACGGTGATCGACTGCTGGGTGCCGCGCATGACCTGCGCGAACACGTCCTTGCCGAGCGTGTCCTGACCGAACGGGTGCTCGCCGATCGAGAACGCGAAGAGGTTCAGCGTCGGCGCTCCCCCGTTGACGACCGGGTAGGCCGTGAACCAGTCGAGCGGCCACCAGCCGGGGATGCGGAAGCCGTTCACCCGCAGGGTCCCGTCGGCGTCCGCGCCCAGGGTGCCCGTGCCGCCGATGACGGTGCCGACCGACGTGAACGCCAGCAGGATCGTCAGGATGAGCACCGCAAGGGCGATCATGGCGCCCTTGTGGCGGAAGAAGCGACGACGGACGAGCTGACCCTGGCTGAGACCCGCGAGGGCCTTCTGCTCGAGCGACTGCTCGGAACCGCGGTCCTGCTGCGGCGCGTCGGTGGGAAGAGGTGTGGTCGACATGTCAGCTCACCCGGATCCGTGGGTCGAGAGCGGAGTACAAGAGGTCCGCGATGAGGTTGAAGATGACGGCGAGCACGCCCGTGACGAGGAAGAAGCCCATCACGAGGTTGACGTCGCCGTGGTCGAGGCCGTTGACGAACAGCGATCCCATGCCCTTCCAGGCGAAGATCGTCTCGGTGATGACGGCACCGCCGATGAGGGCGCCGATGTCGAACGCGATGATCGTCGCAATCGGGATCAGCGCGTTGCGCATGGCGTGACGCACGATGACCGTGCGCTCGTTGAGGCCCTTCGCGCGGGCGGTGCGGACGTAGTCCTGGTTCATGACCTCGAGCAGGCTCGAGCGCGCGTACCGCGTGTAGGCGGCGATCGACACGAGCGAGAGAGCGATCGTGGGCAGCAGCAGGTGCGTGAACCCGTCCATGATCTGGAACCACATGTCGCCCGAGAGGTTCGGCGTCTCCGAGCCGATCGTCGCGATGGCGCCCGACTGGGGGATTTTCTTGAGGTAGTCGGGGTAGACGAGCATCACGCGGTCGACGACCATCACGAAGAACGTGATGAAGCTGACGATGGCCGCCGTGCGAGCCGCTTCCTTCTTGCCGTCGCCGCCCATGAGGAAGCCGACGCCGATGCCGAGGAGGATCGCGACGATGTACATCCCGATGATCATCCAGCCCTGCGGCACGAAGAAGAACAGGTACTGGATGGGGAAGTACACGGCCACCCAGATCGCCACGACGATGAGCGAGGCGTAGAGCGTGCGGCGGTTCGCGAGGCCGGTCGAGATCGCCGTCGCAGCGACCGCCGCCGCGACACCCGTGATGATCACTCCCACGATGCCGATGGTCGGCGTCGTGAACCAGTCGGTGACGCCGAGGAACACGAGAAGCAGGGCCGCTGCCGCGAAGGCCGAACCGAACGTGATGAGCCGTCGACGCCAGGTGCCGCCCAGGATGCTCATGAAGATGATCCCCGCGATGAGTCCGGTCAGCAGCACTGCGGGCACGGATATCTGCGGGTCGGCGAGGAACGCGTTGAAGCGGATCGCACCGAACTCCTTGAGGAGGACGGCGATCCAGAAGATGGGGAGCGAGTAGACGATGAAGGTGAGGAAGGTCACCGTGTAGTCGAATCCGCTGTACTGGCGCAGAGCCGTCAGGATACCGATCGTGAGGCCGACGATGATCGCGATGATGGTCGAGGCCGTGACGAGCTGGATGGTCGAGCTCGCGGCCGTGGCGACGGCGGAGGTCACGAGCTGGTCGCTGCGGCTGAAGGCGATGCCGAGGTCGCACTGACCGATGAGGCACTTGGCCGCGCCTCCCAGCCAGAGGAAGTAGCGGAGGATCATGGGCGTGTCGAGACTGAGCTTCTCGATCCGCAGCTGGATCTTCTCTTCCCGATCGGGCGCGTTACTGGCTCTCAGCTCGCGCAGCGGATCGGAGGTGATCGCCGTGAGGGTGTAGACGATGAAGGAGGCGACGACGAGGACCAGGATGATGGCGCCGAGTCGTCGCAGGATATAGGTCAGCACAAGTGCTCTCCGGGATGAGGGTCTGACTCCACGTGCTGCTTCGGGCTGCGAAGCATCGTGATCAGCACATACTACGTGGCGGGCCGCAGGACACACGACGGCCGAACATGAATGTGGGTGCCGAGCGTGCTCGGCACCCACAGTCAGATGGTGATGTCGTCCCGGGTGAGCGGTGTGTCCCGCTCACCCGGAACAGGAATCACTCGCCGGCCGGCGCCCACTCCCAGAAGTTCCAGAAGTAGTCCGGGCTCAGCGGCATGATCTTGACACCGGTCACGCGGTCGCTCGAGACGAGCAGACCGGGGAACTGGTAGATCGGGATCGACACCGCGTCAGCCCACACACCGGTCTCAGCCGTCGTCAGGAGCTCGGTCTGGTCGTCGGCGTCAGGCGTCGTGTTCAGCGTCGCGAGAGCGTCGGAGACCTCCTGGTTGCAGTAACCCATGTAGTTACCGCCCTTGGCCATCGGGTCTTCGTAGCACGCGTAGAGCTGGTCGGAGCCACCCACGGCGAGCGAGGTCTGCGACCAGGCGAAGATCGTCGCGTCGTGGGGGTTGATCGGCTCGGCCTCGGGGTCGGTGAAGACCCAGTTCGGCTCGCTCTCGTCGACGAGCTTGAAGCCCGCCTTCGCAGCCGAAGCAGCGATCAGCTCGTACGACTGGCCACGACGGACGTTGCCCTCGGGGTACCAGAAGCCGACCTCGATCTCACCGGTCACGCCGGCCTCGGCGAGGAGCGCCTTGGCACCCTCGATGTCGACCTCGGCGTAGTCGGCGGAGCCATTGGCCTCGGTGAGGATCGGGTAGCGGACCGTGTCGGCCTCGCTCACGAGGTGCGCGTTGCGAACCGTCGCGGCGGGGTTCAGCGGCTTGATGATCTTGTCGACGATCTCCTGGCGGGGGATCGTCTTCAGGAACGCCTGGCGAACCTTGAGGGCCTTCTCCTCGTCGCCGCCGTAAGTGGCGGGGTCGAAGGGACCGCCGTTGTTGACCGTGAGGTCGACGTGCTCGTGCGAGGCCTGGATACCGGTCTGCACCTCGGCGTTCTCGATGCCGTTGGCGAGGTCGAGGATGTCGGAGGTCGGCTGACCCGTCCAGATGTCGAGCTCACCCGACTGGAGGGCCTGGAGTGCCGTGGTCGAGTCGGCGATCGCGCGGATCGTGATCTTCTCGTACTTCGGCGAGTCGCCCCACGTGAACAGCGGGTTGGCGACGAGCGTCGTGTACTCGTCCTCCTTGGTGTCCAGCAGGTTGTACTGACCGGCGGTCAGGAACGCAGCGGGGCTGTCGGGCATCTCGGTGTAGACGTACGCCGAGTTCCAGGCGGTGGCGAGCTCCGTCAGCACAGCCTCGTCGCCGTTCTGGATCGCGTCGATGACCTTCTGCTTCGCGTCCTCGGCGAAGGTCTTGGCCGCGTCGTAGTACTTCTTGAGGTCGTCCTCGGAGCCCGAGCTCTGAGCGGTGTCCCACGCGGCCTGCACGTCGGAGTACTCGTCGGGGTAGGCGAGCGCGTACGTGCCGTGAGCCGAGACGGTGAGAGGCTGTACGAGCTCCCAGTCGACGTAGGGCTTGTCGTAGACGAGGGTGATCTCCTTGTCGGCGATCTCCGGCGTGTTGGTGACGAGGTTGTAGCCCGTGGTCGCGGCCGGAGCCCAGCCACCCTTGGCGACGCCCGAGAGCGCGGCCCAGGCCATGAGCATGTCGGCCTCGTCGATCGGCACGGAGTCAGACCAGACGGCCTCGGCCGTGATCTTGTAGTTGACCGTGAGCGGCTCGTCGCTCGTCTTCTCGTAGGTGCCGAAGTTCTCGTTGCGCACCCACTTCGGCGTGTTGTCGTAGTAGCCCCAGCTCGACGCGGAGTCGGTGATGTACTTGACGTTCGAGTTGGCCGTGTTGTTGCCGGCGCTGCTGTTGGAGTTGAAGGCCATGAAGCCCTCGTTGTAGGCAACGAAGATCTCCGTGCCCTCCTGAACCTCCGACTGGTACGGGTTGCCGCAGCCCGAGAGCACGAGTGCTCCCACCGCCACGACACCCACGCCCGCCGCAAGACGTGCGATCTTCACATTTCCTCCTGTGCAAAGGTGATGCGCCCGGCAAGAACTGGCCCGGGCACGGATAGGGACACGATAAGCACGCCCCAGGGTGCCCGCCAAACAGCCACACGAAACCGTTACAGATCCTTTACTGAAATTCGCGTGACTGTGACAATCTGACAATGTGATCGACACACGCGCCGCGAAATCGCCCAGCGACAGCCCGCGCAGATCACGGTTGTGGTGGGAGATCGCACTCGTCCTCGCACTCTCGGTCGGCCGCTCGGCGCTGTACTCGACGCTCGCGCTCATCCAAGCGCTCACGCGGGAGACGCCGCTCGGCGACCAGTCCACATCGCTCAACCCCGGCGCCAATGCGCAGCAGTTCTGGGATGTGCTCTACCAGTTCCTGTCGCAGTTCTTCGCGCTCGCCCCGATCGCCCTCGCGCTCTACTTCCTGTGGGAGCCCGGCGTGTCGGCCTTCCGCCGGATCGGGTTGGACTTCCGGGTGCTCGGCCGCGACGTGGGCGCCGGCGTGCTGCTGGTGGCGGTCATCGGCATCCCCGGTCTCGCGCTGTACGCGGGAGGCCGGGCGCTCGGCCTCACGGTGCAGGTCGACGCGTCGCCGCTCGACCCGTCGTGGTGGACGATCCCGCTTCTCGTGCTCGCGGCGCTTCGCGCAGGGCTCACGGAGGAGGTCATCTTCATCGGGTACCTCTTCGACCGCCTGCGCCGGCTGGGGTGGGGCACGTGGACGATCATCCTGTCGACGGCGGCGCTGCGCGGCGCCTACCACGCCTACCAGGGCTTCGGCTCGATCGTCGGCAACGTCGCGATGGGCGTGGTGTTCGGGTGGGTCTACCACCGGTGGGGCCGGGTGATGCCGCTCGTGATCGCGCACACGCTCATCGACATCGCCGCGTTCATCGGCTATCCCCTGGCCGCCGCATGGTGGCCCGCCCTCTTCTAGCCTCCCCCAGACCGCGAGACGACCACTGGCGGCCGAGAACATGGCGTTCCCCCGCGGTCTCGGCGCGCAGTCGTCGTCTCGCGGACCCCGGCGGGGATTCCTCCCCAAGCGACCCCGCTCGGGCCGGGCGCGCGCGTGGGCAGTGGAGCCTCGTCCACGGTCCGCGCGGCGACGATGATCGAGCGATGCCACCCGCGCTTCCGTTCCTGACGTCCTCAGCCGTCGACCCCACGTCGCTCCCGACATCGGCCCGGTCGGGGCCGCTCGCGGACGCGCCGTCGTGGAGCCTCGCTGCGTGTCCCCTCCCGCTCGTGCGGGCGTCGACCGTCGCACACCCCGAGCGCGCGGTGGCCCGCGGCGACCTCACTCGCGTGCGCCGCGGCGTCTACGCCCCCGCCGAGCAGTGGCGAGATGCAGCCCCATGGGATCGCTACCTCGCGCGGGTGCACGCGGTCGCGCTGCTGCACCCCGACGTCGTCTTCAGTCACGAGTCGGCCGCAGCACTGTGGGGTATGGGAGTGGTCGGCGATCCCGGGCCGGTACACGTGCTGCTGCCGCCCCGGGCACGGTCACGCGAGACAGCCGGACTCCGAACCCACACGGGCGACGAGATGCGCGACATCGTGGTGGTGCAGGGGATCGCGCTGACGAGCCCCGGCGACACGGCGGTGACCCTCGCGCGCCACCGGCACCACGCAATTGGCCTCGTCGCAGCCGATGCTGCGCTGCGGATCGACGCGGCCCTCACACCGGCACGTCTCGCCGCCGACAACGAGTCGCGTGCGAGCAGCCGCGGACGAAACATCGCCCGGTGGGCGATCGAGCGCGCCACACCGCTCGCCGAGACGCCGCTCGAGTCGATCAACCGGGCGGTCATCGAGTGGCTGGGATTCCCCGATCCCGAGCTGCAGCACGAGTTCCGCGGGACCGACGGGATCGATCGTGCTGACTTCTTCTGGGAGGGGGTCGGACTGGTCGGCGAAGTCGACGGGGAGATGAAATACGACGGCCGGTTCGGCGATCCCCTCACGGTTCTTCGCCGCCGGGCGGAGCGCGACGGGCGGCTTCGCCGCGGCCACGTTCGGAGCGTGGCGCACTGGGGCTGGCGCGAAAGCCTCGCCGTCGACCCCGTGCGGACGCTCCTTCGCGGTCACGGCTTGCGCGAGGAGCACCCCTCCGCTACCGCGCAGCTTGCCTCGCTCCGCCGCCATCTCTCGCCCCGCCGCGACCGCGAAACGACGACCGCGGGCCGAGAGCATGGGTGATACCCCTGCTCTCGGCCGTCGGAGGTCGTCTCGCGGTCAGTGGACGGCGTCAGGCGAAGGCCTCGATCGGCGGGCACGCGCAGACGAGGTTGCGGTCGCCGAACGCGTTGTCGATGCGGCGGACCGGGGGCCAGTACTTCGTGCGGATGAGGCTGCGCACGGGGTACACCGCCTCCTCACGGCTGTAAGGGTGGTCCCAGTCGCCCGCCACGATGGTCTCCGCGGTGTGCGGAGCGTTGACGAGCGGGTTGTCCGCAGCCGGCCACTCCCCCGCCTGCACGCGCGTGGCCTCGGCGCGGATCGCGATCATCGCCTCCACGAACCTGTCGAGTTCCGCGAGATCTTCCGACTCCGTCGGCTCGACCATGAGCGTGCCCGCGACCGGGAAGGACATGGTCGGGGCGTGGAAGCCGTAGTCGATGAGGCGCTTGGCGACGTCGTCGACCGTGATACCCGTCTGGTCCTTGAGGGGGCGCAGGTCGAGGATGCACTCGTGGGCGACGAGACCGCCCTCCCCCGCGTACAGCACGGGATAGTGATCCTTGAGGCGGTGCGCGATGTAGTTCGCCGCGAGCACGGCTGCGCCCGTCGCCTCGCGAAGGCCCCGCGCGCCCATCATCCGCACGTACGCCCACGAGATCGGCAGGATCGACGCCGACCCGTAGGGCGCGGCCGAGATCGGCCCGCCGTCGAAGACGTATCCGCCCGCGTGCGCCGCCCGCTGCGCGCGCGGGTGACTCGGGAGGAACGGTGCCAGGTGCGATTTGGCGGCCACGGGTCCGACGCCCGGTCCGCCGCCGCCGTGAGGGATCGCGAACGTCTTGTGGAGATTGAGGTGCGAGACGTCGCCGCCGAGGTCGCCGAACCGCGCGAAGCCGAGGAGAGCGTTGAGGTTCGCGCCGTCGACATAGACCTGACCGCCGGCGTCGTGCACCGCCGTCGTGATGTCGATGACATCTTGCTCGTACACGCCATGCGTCGACGGATACGTGATCATGAGCGCGGCGAGGGTGTCGGCGTGCGCGGCGATCTTGGCGCGCAGGTCGCCGAGATCGACGTTGCCCGCCTCATCGCACGCGACCACGACGACCTTCATCCCGGCGAGGACTGCGGACGCGGCGTTGGTGCCGTGCGCCGACGACGGGATGAGGCACACGTCGCGGTGCACGTCGCCGTTCGCGTGGTGGTACCCGCGGATCGCGAGCAGACCGGCCAGCTCCCCCTGCGAGCCGGCGTTCGGCTGCAGCGACACGGCGTCGTATCCGGTGACCTCCGCGAGCCACGACTCCAGCTGCTCGATCATGACGAGGTAGCCCGCGACGTCGTCGGCCGGCGCGAACGGGTGCACCCGTGCGAACTCGGGCCACGACACGGCCGCCATTTCGGTGGCGGCGTTCAGCTTCATCGTGCACGATCCGAGCGGGATCATGCCGCGATCGAGGGCGTAGTCGCGGTCGGCGAGCTGCTTGAGGTAGCGCATCATCGCCGTCTCGGAGCGATGGGTGTGGAACACCGGGTGCGTGAGGAACTCGTCTTCGCGCACGAGATTCTGCGGCAGATCGAGCCCTGCTCCGGCCACGAAGCCGAACGCGCGTTGCGAGGGGCCGCCGAACACCTGCGCCAGGCTGTGCAGATCACTGATCGTGGTGGTCTCGTCGACCGAGATGCCGACGGAGTCGCTGTCGCGGAACCACAGCTGCATGCCGCGCTCGCGCGCGCCCGCCACGATCTCTCCCGCCCGCCCGGGAGTGGCCACGACGATCGTGTCGAAGAAGGTGTCGTGGAGCACGGCGGCCCCAGCGTCGACGAGCCAGTCGCGCAGCAGGCGCGCCTTGCCGGCCACCTCCGTCGCGATCGCACGGAGCCCGTCGGGCCCGTGGTACACCGCGTACATGGAGGCCATGACGGCCAGCAGCACCTGCGCCGTGCAGATGTTGCTCGTCGCCTTCTCGCGGCGGATGTGCTGCTCGCGGGTCTGCAGCGAGAGGCGATAGGCGGCGTGCCCGGCGGCGTCCTGGGAGACCCCGACGAGACGCCCGGGGAGCTGCCGCTCGAGACCGGCGCGCACGGCCATGTAGCCGGCGTGCGGTCCACCGAATCCCATGGGCACGCCGAAGCGCTGCGTGGTCCCGACGGCGATGTCGGCGCCCAGCGACCCTGGCGAGCGGAGCAGCGTGAGCGCGAGCAGGTCGGCCGCGACGACGGTGAGGCCGCCCTGAGCCTGGACGGCGGCGATCACGGCGGACGGATCCCACACGCGGCCGCTCGCGGAGGGGTACTGGATGAAGGCGCCGAACGCCTCGACCTGCGGCGGGAGCCCGTCGCCGTCGTATGCCGTCTCGACGAGATCGATGCCGAGAGCGGCCGCACGGTGAGCGAGGAGGGCCTTGGTCTGCGGCAGGGCGTCGGCGTCGACCAGGAAGACCGACGAGGCACTCCGCGACGAACGACGCGCCACGAGCATTCCCTCGACGACGGCGGTCGATTCGTCGAGCATCGACGCGTTGGCGGTCTGCAGCCCCGTCAGGTCGGTGACCATCGTCTGGAAGTTGATGAGCGCTTCGAGCCGCCCCTGGAGATCTCCGGCTGGTACGGCGTGTAGGCCGTGTACCACGACGGGTTCTCGAGCACGTTCCGTGCGATCACGGAGGGGGTGATCGTGTCGTAGTAGCCGAGGCCGATGAACGACCTCGCCACGCGGTTCTGCGTCGCGAGGTCGCGAAGCTCGGCGAGGGTCTCCGACTCGCTCGCTGCCGGGGGGATGACGGACGTCGCCGCCGGCTCGACCTGGATCGACGCGGGCACGGCGCGGCTGACGAGGGCTTCGACCGTGTCGTAGCCGAGCGTGGCGAGCATGCGCTGCTGCGCCGACGCATCGGTGCCGATGTGCCGCTGGGTGAAGGGGATGCTCACTCCTCGCCGCCCGTGAGTGCGACGTAGGCGTCGCGGTCGAGGAGCGTGCCGGGGTCGACGTTCTCGACCCGCAGCTTCACGAGCCATCCCGCGAAGGCGTCGGCGTTGACGAGCGACGGATCGGCGACGACGTCGTCGTTGACCGCGACGACCTCACCCGTGAGCGGGGCGTACAGTTCGCCGACCGACTTTGTCGATTCGATCTCGCCGCACACGTCGCCGGCCGTGACCGTGGATCCGACGGCGGGGAGGTCGACGTACACGACATCGCCGAGCTTGTCGGCGGCGTAGTCGGTGATCCCGATTGTCGCGACGTCACCGTCGAGGGCGATCCATTCGTGCTCCTCGGTGTACTTGAGGCTGGTCAGGTCGGTCATGTCGTCCTCCGGTAGAAAGGCAGTGCTGTCACGGTTGCGGGGATGGCGGTGCCGCGCACGTCGATCGCGAGCTCGGTGCCCGGCTCGGCGTGGGCGGGTGAGACGAAGGCGAGCGCGACGGGGTGGCCGAGCGTCGGGCTCAGGGCGCCGCTGGTGACCTCGCCGACGACCGCGCCCTCGGGAGTCACCACGGCGTAGCCGGCCCGGCCGGCGCGGCGGCCCTCCGCGACGAGCCCGACCAGCACGGGGGCGTCGGCGGCGACGATCGACTGGAGCGCGGCCTTGCCGACGAAGTCGTCCTTGTCGAGCGCCACGACGCGTCCGAGCCCGGCCTGCACCGGGAGGATGTCGAGCGAGAGCTCGTGCCCGTACAGCGGCATCCCCGCCTCGAGGCGCAACGTGTCGCGTGCGGCGAGTCCCGCCGGCACGAGCCCGTGCGCCGCTCCCGCCTCGGACAGCGCGTTCCACAGCGCCGTGGCCTGGGCGGTGGGCGCGTAGAGCTCGAAGCCGTCTTCGCCGGTGTAGCCGGTACGCGCGATCAGCAGCGGGGCACCGTCGAACACGGCATCGGTCGCGGCGTAGTACGGCAGCTCCGCGAGTGGGCGACCGAGGTCGTCGATGCCCGTCGTGGCCTCGACGATCGCCCGCGCCGCCGGCCCTTGGACGGCGATGAGCGCATAGTCGTCGGTCACGTCGTCGACGGTGGCGTCGAAACCCGCTACCCGCGCCGACAGCGCACCGACGACGGCTCGCGGTTCCCCGCGTTCGCCACGACGAAGAAGCGGTCGTCGGCGAGGCGGTAGACGATGAGGTCGTCGACGATGCCGCCCGACTCGGCGAGCAGCAGGCTGTACTTGGCCTTCCACACGGGCAGGGTCGAGATCCGGCCGGCCAGCGCGAAGTCGAGGAACGCACCGGCCTCCGCCCCTTCGACCGCGATCTCCGCCATGTGCGAGATGTCGAACAGGCCTGCGGCGGTGCGGACGGCGTGGTGCTCGGCGAGGTCGGAGGTGTAGCGCACGGGCATCGACCAGCCGCCGAAGTCGGTGAACGACGCCCCGAGCGCACGGTGCGTGTCGGCGAGGGGCGACTCGGAGGGCGCCTCGATCTCGGAGGTCGCCTCGTTCTCGGAGGTCGGCTCCGCGGGCACAGCTGGATCGGACATGAGTTCTCCCGGGCTCGGGCGGGCGGACGCCGAGGACTCGGCATCCGTGAACTCCCCCTCTGTCATTGGCCTGAGAGTTTCACCCCGCGCAGACGTGGTCTGCACAGGACTTTCACCTTCGGCACGGTCCCCGAGGGGAGCGTTTTCCAGAGCGGCCGGACGCGAGCGGTACGCGGACCTGAGAGATTGGCGGGGAGGCTTGCTCCTTCGGTGCCCGGGCGTGACGCCCGGAGCTCTCCCGCACACGTCATGCGGCCTGTCTTCAGTTGCAGGCCCAGCATAGCGCGGACGGGGGCGGTCGCCGTCAGGACGTGCACCGTCCGGACGCGACGGCCGGATCCGACGCCGAGACGCTGTCGAGCACAGGTCTCAGCTCGTCGCTCGTCATGGCATATCCGCGGTGCTCGCCCTCGATGCCCCGCGCGAAGACGACGCCGATGACCGCCCCCCGCTCGTCGAGGAGCGGGCCGCCGGAGTTGCCGGGCCGGACGTCGGCGTCGAGCGCGTAGACGTCGCGCGGCTGCACCGACTCGTCGTAGATGTCGGAGACCGGCACGGTCAGGACCGAGACGATGCTCGCCGGACGATTGCGGAAGGGCCCGCCCAAGGGATACCCCTGCACCGCCGCGCGTGTGCCGGCGTTGACCGGCTCGGTCACCTCGAGCGGGGCGCCGGCCAGATCGGCCACCGCGATCACGGCCAGGTCGTCGACGGGATCGAGATAGACGATGCGCCCCTCGCGCGCGGGCGCCCCCGGCAGCTCGACCATCGGACGCTCCACGCCTGCGATCACGTGGGCGTTGGTCACGACGAGGTCCGTGCCCGCGATGAAGCCGGAACCCGTCATCGACACCCCGCAGGCGTACGCAGTGCCGCTGATCCGTGCGACCGAGGCCGAGGCGCGCTGCAGAGCGGGGTCGTCCAGCGCGATCGGCGGCCCCGTGGGACTCACGACCACGCCGATCACGCTTCCGAGGCGCGGGAGGGTGTCGGTGGTGACGATGCTCCGCACCTGAGTGAGCGCGTCGTCGAGCGCGGGCGGCGTGAGACGGTCGAGGGTCTGCAGCACCTGCGAGGATGCGACCGCCGCCGACACCACCGGGATGCCTGCGGCCGTGACCCCGGCGCCCACCGCGACCAGCGCGAGCGCCGTCACGACGAAGGTGACAGCGCCGCCGGCGAGCCGTTCGATGCGCTTGAGCGGGGTGCGATCGACTCCGCGCCTCACGGCGGCGCCGATGGCCGCCCCGATCAAAGTGACCGCGAGCACCGTGCCGACCGCGAGGATCGCGAGCGCGGCGCTTCGCCAGGGCCCGACCGGCACGACGCCGGAGACCGCGGGGGTGAGGAGGGGCACCAGCCAGAGGGCCAGCAGGGCGCCGGCGACGATGCCGATGATGGTGCCGAGGCTCGCGAAGAACCCGCGCACCACCCCCGCCAGCAGGGCGACGAGAAGGGCGGCGGCAGCGACGATGTCGACGACGAGCATGGAGCCTCCGATCGTCCACGCTACCTTCGCCCCAGCTGTGCCCCCTGCCACGGGACGACGGGTTGCACTTCTGGTCGCAATGACTCTAAGATGGGTCCTGCAGGTTAGAGTCATCATGACCAGAACATCATTCACCTCCGCTTCCGCAGACCCGTCGACCGCGTCCACCGGGTCGCTGTCGTCGACCGTCGAGCCCATCCGCGTCGCTGTGTCGACCGTCATCTTCAGCCTCCGTCGCAGCGCCGACGGCGCCCCGCCGCGCGTGGTGCTGCCGCTCGTCAAGCGCACCCGCGATCCGTACGACGGCCTGTGGGCCCTGCCGGGCGGGTGGCTCGGCGAGCGCGAGGATCTGGAGGCGGCCGCATCCCGCACGCTGGCCGAGACGACCACGCTGACCCCGAGCTATCTCGAGCAGCTCTACGCCTTCGGCGGGGTCGACCGCTCCCCCAGCCGTGTCGTGTCGATCGTCTACTGGGCGCTGGTGCGAGAAGACGTCTCGCTGTCGTCCGAGCAGCACAACGTCGCGTGGTTCGACCAGGCGACGCTCCCCGCGCTCGCCTTCGACCACAACCACATCGTCGACTACGCCCTGTGGCGGCTTCGCAACAAGGCGGGCTACAGCCGCATCGCGCATGGCTTCCTCCCCGACACGTTCACGCTCGCCGAGCTTCGAGAGGTCTCCGAGGCGATCCTCGGCCGCCGGCTCGATCCTGCGAACTTCCGCCGTCAGGTAGAGAACTCGGCGACCCTCATCCCCACCGACGATTTCCGCACCGGCAACCACCGGCCCGCCCGCCTTTACCGGTACGACCAGCAGGTCGAGCTGGCCGATCGCGGCCCCCTCCCTCCCCGCTGACCGCTCACCGGCACCAACCAACCGAACCCGCACGGCAACCGAACCCGCACGGCAACCGAACCCGCACGAAGGACACGCACATGGCCGCCACGATGATCACGCTTCAGCCGCACCCCGACGGCGAGCGCACGCGGAACCTCGACCCGAGCGTCGACCACGAGATCCAGGCGATCGTCGCCGGGCGCCTGATCGCTGAGACCTGCAACACCGATCTCGCGGCGGAGCCGTGGACGTTCGACACCCGTCCCGGGTACGGTCCGGGCTCGTCGATGGGCGACGTCATCCCCACGGGCTCGCCCCGGCAGGGCGAGCTGCCGGCGGAGTACCGTGCGGCGTCGGAGGAAGACCTCGCCGCCCGCATCCGCGCCGCAAAAGCCGTACTGGGTGACCGCGTGGTGGTGCTGGGGCACTTCTACCAGCGCGAGGAGGTCGTGGTCCACGCCGACTACGTGGGCGACTCGTTCCAGCTCGCCAACGCCGCGAAAGCGCATCCCGAAGCGGAGGCGATCGTGTTCTGCGGCGTTCACTTCATGGCCGAGACGGCAGATCTTCTCTCCCAGCCCGAGCAGGCCGTGATCCTCCCGAACCTCGCGGCCGGCTGCTCGATGGCCGACATGGCCGACATCGACCAGGTCGAGGAGTGCTGGGAGCAGCTCGCCGACGTCCTCGGCGATCTCGAGACGCCCGACGCGGAGGGTCTCGTGCCGGTGATCCCGGTGACGTACATGAACTCGTCGGCGGCGATCAAGGGCTTCGTCGGACGCCACGGCGGCATCGTGTGCACGTCGTCGAACGCGCGCACCGTCTTGGAGTGGGCGTTCGCGCGCGGCCGTCGTGTGCTGTTCTTCCCCGATCAGCATCTCGGCCGCAACACGGCGAAGGCGATGGGCGTGCCGCTGACCCAGATGCCCCTCTGGAATCCGCGCAAGGCTCTCGGGGGTTCGAGCGCCGCGGAGATCGAGGACTCCCGCGTGATCCTCTGGCACGGATTCTGCTCGGTGCACCGTCGCTTCACGGTCGACCAGATCGACAAGGCGCGTGCGGAGCACCCCGGCGTCCGCGTGATCGTCCACCCCGAGTGTCCGATGGACGTGGTCGATGCGGCCGACGAGGCCGGTTCGACCGATTTCATCCGCAAGGCGATCGCCGCGGCGGCAGAACCGACGACCTTCGCGATCGGCACCGAGATCAACCTCGTGCAGCGCCTCGCGGCCGAGCACCCTCACCACGAGATCTTCTGTCTCGATCCGGTGGTGTGCCCGTGCTCGACGATGTACCGCATCCACCCCGGCTACCTGGCGTGGGTGCTGGAGGGGCTCGTGGCCGGCGACGTGCGCAACCGCATCACGGTGCCCGCCGACGTCGCCGACCCGGCCCGCGTCGCCCTCGAACGGATGCTGGCGGCCAAGCCGTGACCGACGTCCATGTGATCGTCGTGGGATCGGGCATCGCCGGTCTCACGACAGCGCTGCACGCATCGCGTCGGGGATGCCGCGTGACCCTGGTCACGAAGGACGAACTGGAACACGCGAACACCCGATTCGCTCAGGGCGGGATCGCCGGTGTGATGTTCGACGACGATCAGTTGGAGGCCCACGTGCGCGACACGCTCGTCGCCGGTGCGGGGCTGTGCGATCCGGAGGCGGTGCGCGTGCTCGCCCAGGAAGGTCCTGACCGCATCCGCGAGCTCGTGGCGCTCGGTGTCGCCTTCGACCGCGGCCCCGACGGCGAGTTCGTGAAGGGCCTCGAGGCGGCGCACTCCTACCCGCGCATCCTGCATGCCGGGGGCGACGCCACGGGAGCGGCGATCGAGAAGACCCTCGTCGCGCGGCTCCGCGCCGCCGACGTGACGGTGATCGAGCATGCGTTCCTCCTCCAGCTCCTGCAGGACGGATCCGCTGCCGACGTCCCCGATGCCGCGCCTTTCCCCGATGCCGCGCCCTTCCCCGATGCCGCGCCTTTCTCCGATGCCTCAGGTTTCTCCGATCCGCAGGCGCCGGGGCGGGTGCGGGGCGTGGAACTGCTCGTGCGCGACACGCGCCGGGAACGGATCGCCGCGGATGCGGTCGTGCTCGCGACCGGCGGCGCCGGCGAGCTGTACGCCCACACCACCAATCCCCCGGTCGCCACCGGCGACGGCATAGCCGCCGCCGTGCGCGCGGGCGCCGCCATCTCCGACCTGGAATTCTTCCAGTTCCACCCGACCGTGCTCCCCCAGACAGACCACGCCGACGCTTTCCTCGTCTCGGAGGCCGTCCGCGGCGAGGGCGCGGTGCTCCTCGATGCCGACGGCCGACGGTTCATGAGCGCCGTGCATCCCGATGGCGAGCTCGCTCCCCGCGACGTCGTCGCGCGCGCCATCGCCGAACAGATGGAGCGGCAGGGCGGCGCACCCGTCCTTCTCGATGCGACGGGCCTGCGCGCGACCGCCGCCGAGACGGAGGCCTTCCTCGTTCGGCGCTTCCCGACGATCGACGCCGCCGTGCGCGACCGCGGCCTCGACTGGGCGCGCGAGCCGATCCCGGTGACCCCGGCGGCTCACTACCTCATGGGCGGCGTCGCCACCGATCTCCACGGACGCACGAGCGTGCCCGGTCTCTATGCCGTCGGCGAAGTGGCACGCACGGGAGTGCACGGCGCCAACCGGCTGGCCTCCAACTCACTGCTCGAGGGGGCCGTCTTCGGCGCCCGCGTCGGCTCCGCCCTCCCCGGCGACGTCGCGGATCTCGACGGCCGCGGGGCCGCCTGGCCCGCCGCTGAACCCGCCCCGCGGGTGCGCACTGCGCGTGGACCGGTGACGGGGCACCCCGACGACGGCGACATCGCCCCCTTCACCCGCGCGGCACTGCAGAACCTCCTGTGGCGCGACGCCGGGCTGCGGCGCGACGCGGCCGGGCTTCAGCGGGCCGCCCGCATACTGGCCGCCTGGCGCGCCGCACCGCGCGACCCGCGCACAGAAGCGGACTTCGAGGATCGCAATCTGCTGCTCGTCGCGACGGCCCTCGTCGACGCGGCTCTCGCCCGCACCGAGTCGGTCGGCGCCCACTACCGCTCCGACACCGCTCCGCACCGTCCCGGACAGCTGACGCTGGTGAGCTCCACGGCCGACGGGGCGACCACCGCGAGCGGTTCACCCGCTCCCCGCTCAGGAAAGGTCTCCGTGTGATGCTCAACCGCGCACAGATCGATCGTGTGGTCACATCCGCCCTCGAGGAGGACGCCCCCTGGGGAGACCTCACGAGCGAGTACCTGATCCCCGAAGACGCCCTCGCGTCGGCGGAACTCGTGGGGCGCGAAGCGGGCGTCTTCAGCGGCGGCGAGGTGTTCGCCGCCGCGTTCCGCCTGACCGACCCGCGCATCCGGGTGGAGCTCTTGGCCGACGATGGTGCGCACTTCGCCGCCGGCGCGGTGCTCGCGCGCATCGCCGGACCCGCACGCGGAATACTCACCGCGGAGCGCATCGGACTCAACTTCGCACAGCGGATGAGCGGCATCGCGACCCTCACCCACCGCTACGTCGCCGAGGTGGCGCACACCGGAGCACGCATCGCCGACACCCGGAAGACCACCCCCGGGCTGCGCCACCTCGAAAGACACGCCGTGCGCACCGGCGGTGGCCACAACCACCGGCACTCGCTGTCCGACGCGGTCATGGCGAAAGACAACCACCTCGCCGTGCTGACGGCACGCGGTGAGTCGGTCACCCAGGCGCTCCAGGCCGCGATCGCACGCCTCCCCCACACGACCCACGTGGAGGTGGAGGTCGATCGCCTCGACCAGATCGATGCCGTGCTGGCCGCCGGAATCGGGACCATCATGCTCGACAACTTCTCCCTCGCCGACCTCCGTGAAGGCGTCGCCCGGATCGGCGGTCGCGTCACCGTCGAGGCGTCGGGCGGCGTCAGCCTCGACACGGTGCGCGACATCGCGGAGACGGGCGTCGACGTCATCTCGGTGGGAGCGCTGACGCACTCGGCTCGGGCGCTGGACCTCGGTCTCGACGTCCGGATGGACCTGCCCGGCTCACCGTGATGCTCTACCTCGACCACGCTGCGACGACGCCTGTTCGTCGCGAGGTGCTCGCCGCCGTCGAGCCGTTCCTCACGCAGCGCTTCGGCAATCCGTCCAGTCACCACACCGTCGGCGAAGCAGCCGCCCACGCCCTCGACGACGCTCGACGGCGCGTCGCGGCGGTGCTCGGCATGCGCGCCGGCGACATCGTCTTCACCTCCGGCGGAACCGAGGCGAACAACCTCGCGATCAAGGGCCTCAGCATCGCGGCAGCGTCACGGCGTGGCGCACCCGCGCACATCGTCACCACCCCGATCGAGCACGAGTCGGTGCTCGCGTCGTGCGCGTACCTCGAGCGGGTGCACGGCTACCGCGTGACGCATGTGCCCGTCTCGCCGTCGGGCCTCGTCGCCGCCGACGTCATCGCCGATGCGCTCCGGGACGACACGGTCCTGGTCGCCGTCGGGTATGCCAACAACGAGATCGGGACGGTGCAGGACGTCTCCGCCATCGCGGCGGTGTGCGCGGCGGCCCGTGTCCCGATCCACGTCGACGCCGTGCAGGCCGCAGGGTGGGAGCCCCTCGCCGGGACCGGCGCCGACGCCCTCGCGATCGCCGGACACAAGATCGGCGCGCCGCAGGGCGTGGGGGTGCTCGCCGTGCGGGGACGACTGCCCCTCGAGCCGCTCCTGCACGGCGGAGGCCAGGAGCGCGACCGCCGGAGCGGCACCGAGAACGTGGCGGGCGCGGTCGGCTTCGCAGTGGCGCTCGAACTCGCCGAGGCAGAGCGCGCCGCCGCCGCCGCGCGCGTCAGCGGGCAGCGGGACGCATTCATCGGCCGCGTGCTGTCGCTCGTCCC
Source organism: uncultured Actinomycetota bacterium (assembly GCA_963789095.1). Taxonomy (GTDB): domain Bacteria; phylum Actinomycetota; class Actinomycetes; order Actinomycetales; family Microbacteriaceae; genus Microbacterium. The sequence continues at coordinate 251,180 of CAWBJK010000011.1, read as the reverse complement.
GCAGGCACGACTCACCGGTGACCCGGTGCGCCGCCTGGCGGGCACCGCGAGCTTCACGTTCGAAGGCGTATCGGGAGAAGCCGTGCTCCTCGAACTCGAGCGACGCGGGATCGTCTCGTCGAGCGGATCGGCCTGCGCGGCAGGCAGCGACGAGCCCTCGCACGTGCTGCTCGCGCTGGGAATCGCACCCGATGTCGCCCGGACCGCCGTGCGCTTCACGTTCGGACACGCGGCCGACATCGACCTCGCGCCGGTCGCCGACGCCGTCGCCGCCTCTGTGGCGGCGGTACGATCGGGCGGGTGAGCACCCCCGTCGTCACCGTCATCGTTCCCGGCCGCGACGTCGCCGGGTACGCGCCGCGGGCTCTCGCCTCGCTCCGCGCGCAGACCTTCCCCTCGTGGCGGGCGATCCTCGTCGACGATGGGTCGGTCGACGCGACGACCGACATCTTCCGCGACGCGGCAGCCGCCGATGACCGGTTCACCCTGATCCGCCACGACCTCCCTCGCGGTCTCGGCGCCGCCCGCAACGCCGCGCTGGGGCAGGTGGACACCCCCCTGGTCGGCTTCCTCGACGCCGACGACGAGCTGACACCGACGGCTCTCGAACGCCTCGTCGGAACGATCACCGAGTCGGGCAGCGACCTCGTGGTAGGCGCGTACGTGCGACTGCGTCCGCTCGCCGGCGACGACCGCTCGGCTCCGGGCGAGACGGGCGACGGCGCCGTCTACGTGCCCGGCGACGTACAGCCGTGGGTCGCCGCGTCGACCTCGCCGGCACGGCGCGGCACGACCCTGGCCGCGCACCCCGCTGTCTCGGGCAACATCGTCGCATGGTCGAAGGTGAGCCGGATCGAGTTCTGGCGCCGCCACAGCCTCCGCTTCCCCGAGGGCAAGATGTACGAAGACCAGATCGTCGCCCAGCGGATGTACACGCTGGCGCGCGCGATCGATGTGATCCCTGACGTCGTCGTCCACTGGCGCGAACGCGCGGACGGCAGCTCCATCACGCAGCACAAGGATGCACTCCCGGTTCTGGTGGACTATCTCGAGGCGTTGCGTGGCGGGATCGCCGTGCTCGATGCGGCATCGCAGCACGACGCGGCGCGCGCCCGCGTGCGCCTGATCCTCGACATGGACGTGCCCCCTCTCGTGAGGATCGCCCAGGACCACCCCGACGACGCGTACCGCCGCGTGCTCGGACAGTTCGCTCGCGAGCTGTCCGAACGCGCCGAGACCGAGTCGGTCGGACTGCAGGAAGCATCCGCCGGCCTGTTGGCGGCAGCGCGGCTGTGGTGACCGGGCCGCCGTCCGTCAGCTCAGCTGCGGCCAGGCCCGCTCGCCGTCGGGCGGATCGCTCGCCCTGATCGCGCCCCGAGCGTCCGCCCCCTCGGGCGCACGGTCGGCCCGGCGATCGGGATGGTCGGCGGGAGGCTGCGCGGCATCGACCCCCTCGATGCGCGCCGCCGACATCTGCTGCGCCGCGAGGTCGGCGTACAGACCTCCATGGGCGAGGAGTTCCGTATGGGTGCCGGACTCCACGATGATGCCGCCCTCGACCACGTGGATGATGTCGGCAACGATCACCGTCGACAGCCGATGTGCCACCGAGAGCGTCGTGCGGCCCGCGGCGACGTTGTCGAGAGCTTCCTGAACGACGCGTTCGGACACGGTGTCGAGCGCCGACGTCGCCTCGTCGAGCAGGAGGATGGCGGGGTCTTTCAGGAGCACGCGCGCAATGGCGATGCGCTGCTTCTCACCGCCCGACAGACGGTAGCCCCGCTCGCCGACCACGGTGTCGTAGCCCTTCTCGAAGCCGACGATGACGTGATGGATGTTCGCCGCCCGGCACGCCGCCTCGAGCTCGGCGTCTGTGGCGTCCGGCTTGGCGTACCGCAGGTTGTCGCGGATGGTCGCGTGGAACAGGTAGGTCTCCTGCGACACGATCCCTACCCGGTCGATGATCGACTCCTGCGTGAGGGAGCGCACGTCGGCGCCGGCGAACAGCACCTCGCCGGCGCTCGCCTCGTAGAGCCGGGGCGCCAGATAGAGGACGGTCGTCTTGCCCGCCCCGGACGGCCCCACGAAGGCGATGTGCTGACCGGGCTCGGCGACGAAGCTCACACCGCCGAGCGTCGGGCGCGTCGTGGGGGCCGCATCCGGGTAGCGGAAGACGACGTCGCGGAACTCGACCCGGCCGATGGGCCCCGGCGCCTCGGACACGTCGCGGGCACCGGGCGCATCGACGATGGCCGGTCGCAGGTCGAGGTACTCGAAGATGCGCGCGAACAGGGCACGAGAGGTCTGCAGGTCGAGCGCGACGCGCATGAGCCCCATGAGCGGCTGCAGCAGTCGCGCCTGCACCGTCGTGAACGCGACCACCGTGCCCGCCGTGATGACCCCCGGCTCCCCCGCGATGAGATACCCCGACACGAGGTAGATCACGGCCGGCACCGACGCCATGAGCACCTGGACGACGGCGAAGAAGCCCTGACCGCTCATCGCGCGCTTGACCTGCAGCACGATCTGACGGCGGTTCTCGGACTGATAACGCTCCGATTCGGTGCGCTGGCGGTTGAAGGCCTTCGACAGCAGGATGCCCGACACCGACAGCGTCTCCTGCGTGATCGCGCTCAACTCGGACAGCGACTCCTGCGTCTGACCCGCGATCCGCGCGCGCACCTGACCCACACGGCGCTGGACGAACACGAGCACGGGCATGAGCACGACGGCGATGATCGTCAGGCGCCAGTCGATGAGGATCATGGCCACGAGCGCCGCCGCCACCGTCACGACGTTCCCGAGGATGCTCGTGACCGTGTTCGTCAGCACCCCCGAGACGCCGCCGACATCGTTCTGGAGCCTCGACTGGATCACGCCGGTCTTCGTGCGGGTGAAGAAGCCGAGCTCCATCGACTGCAGGTGCTCGAAGAGCTTGACGCGCAGGTCGCCCGTGACCGCGTTGCCCACGGTCGAGGTGAGCCACGTCTGCGCCACGCCGAGCGCCGCCGTCACGAGGAACAGGCCGATCATCGACAGCACCAGCACCGTGAGGAGGTCGAGATCGGGGCCCGACCCGTCGATCGGGAAGAGCGCGTCGTCGAAGATGCGCTGCACGATGAGCGGGGGGATGACCGCGACCGCCGCCCCCGCGACGACCAGTGCTCCGGTGAGCCAGATGCGCCCGAGGTACGGGCGGAAGAGCGCGACGACGCGACGGCCGAGATCGGCGACCTCGGGGGCGTCGGCGTTCTGCCGGCGCTGGGCGTCTTCGTCGACGCCGCGGAATCCGCCGCGCGGTCCGCCGCCCATCCCGCCCATGCTCATCCCGCCACCCTACTGAGCCTCGGCGACACCGAGGCCGCGGTGCCGTCCACCTGCCGCGACGATCCGGGAATGCGATGTCCGCCGCGCCCGTTACAGTCGTTCATGCGCCGCGGATCCTGCGGCCTTCGTGCACTCGGCACCCCTACGCCCCTTCTCAAGGAGAACGATGACGTCTGCGACGACCGCGCGCACACCCGCACCCCTGCTCGGGCCTGCCGAGAACCGCGTGGTGTGGCTGCTGCTGGCCGCGGCGTTCGTCGCGATCCTCAACGAGACGACGATGGGCGTCGCGATCCCCCATCTCATCGACGACCTCGGCATCACCGCGGTCGCCGCCCAGTGGCTCACCACGGCCTTCATGTTGACGATGGCCGTCGTCATCCCCATCACGGGCTTCCTGCTGCGCCGATTCACCACTCGCCAGGTGTTCATCACCGCCATGAGCCTGTTCTCGCTCGGCACCCTCCTGGCCGTCCTGTCCCCCGGCTTCTCGATGCTGCTGGTCGCACGCGTGGTGCAGGCGATGGGAACCGCGATCATGATGCCCCTGCTCATGACCACGCTCATGACGATCGTGCCGCCGCATTCCCGCGGCCGCATGATGGGCCGCGTCTCGATCGTGATGTCGCTCGCGCCTGCGATCGGTCCCACGCTCTCGGGCGTGCTGCTCCAGACCCTCGACTGGCGCTGGATCTTCGGCATCGTGCTGCCGATCGCGCTCCTCGCGCTCGGGATGGGCGCCCGGTGGATCCGCAACCTCGGCGAGACGATGCACGCTCCCATCGACGTGCTCTCCGTGATCCTGTCAGCCTTCGGCTTCGGCGGCATCGTGTACGGCCTCAGCCAGATCGGCGGCGCCGCCTCGCACGGTGGGAACGTCTCGGCCGACACGGCGTCGACGAGCACGATCACGCTCGTGGTCGCCTTCGCCGTCGGCATCGTCGCCCTCGCCCTGTTCCTGCGGCGTCAGGTCGTGCTCCAGCGCGCAGACGACGCCCTGCTCGACCTCCGCGTCTTCCGCGACCGCAACTTCTCGCTCGCGATCGGTCAGATGGCGCTCCTCTCCATGGCGTTCTTCGGCACCATCACCGTGATCCCGCTGTACATGCAGCGCGCGCTCGAGTACACGCCCCTCGAGACCGGACTCGCCGTGCTCCCCGGATCGCTCCTGATGGGTCTCGCCGGGCCGATCATCGGACGCGTCTACGACGCTCGCGGAACGCAGGTGCTGCTCGTGCCGGGCGCCGTCGTCGCCGTTGCGATGCTGTGGGTCTACGCGCTCACCTTCACCGCCTCGACGCCGCTCTGGTACATCGTCGTCGCGCAGACACTGCTCTCGCTGGGCCTCGCTCTCTCGTTCACTCCGCTGTTCACCGCTTCCCTCGCGTCGCTGCAGCCGAAGTTCTACAGCTACGGATCCGCTGTCGTCGGCACGGTGCAGCAGGTCGCCGGCGCCGCCGGCATCGCGGTCATGATCACCGTCATGTCGGCCGCAGCCGCAGCCGCATCCGAGGCCGGAGCGTCGGCGACGACCGCCGAGGCACAGGGAGCGCACTCCGCGTTCCTGCTGTCGGCCATCATCTCGATCCCGTTGCTCGTCGGCGCGTTCCTCGTGAAGAAACCCGCCGATTCCGAGGGAGCACCCGCCCACGGCGGGCACTGACCTCGCACGCGCCGCACACCGTCCGGTATCACGGCGTCCGCTGACATCCTCCTGACCGCAACCCCGGCTCCCGGACCGCCGGGGTGGCGATCTGCACACGCCGATCCGCGCACGTCGATCCGCACACGTCAGGAGCAGCGAATGATCATCGACACACCCGAGGCACAGTCGGCCCGCGGCTACACGGCCGAGGTCTTCCAACGGGATCTCGACGACGACGGCGTCGTGTTCAGCCACACGCGGGCCATGGCCGTGAACCCCGAGGCGTTGGAGGCCTTCGAGGGACTCATCCACGCTGTGGTGCCGTCGATCGGTGTCCGGTTGTACGAGTTGGTCACACTCGCCGCGGCGTCCGCCCTGAAATCACCGCATTGCCTCCTGGCGCACGGGCGCAAGACCCTCCGGGCCGGGGCACTCGACGAAGACACCCTCGTCCTGGTGCTGCACGACTTCGAGGGTGCAGGTCTCAGCGACGCAGACGTGGCTGCGATGCGCTACGCCCAGCGGCTGAGCACCGATGCCGAGTCCATGACCGACGAAGACACTCTCGCGCTCCGCGAGGTGGGCTTCACCGATCGTCAGATCGTCGACATCACCCTTGCGGCAGCTGCTCGCAACTACTTCAGCCGGTCACTCGAAGCACTGGCCGTCCCCGTCGAGGACGAACTCAACGGCCTCAGCCCACGCGTCCGCGACGCGCTGCTGTCTCCTCTGACGCGGTGAGTGTCAGTCGGTGCTGCAGCATCCGCCGCCGCAGCACGACGCGCCCTCGGAGACGACTTCGATCAGCTTCTCCTCAGCGACGGGCTGAAGCTGCGGCGTAGGAAGATTGGAGGTGGCCATGCCCCCAGTCTACGCAGACGGCAGCCACCGGGCTCGGGAAATGCGCGCGGGTTGTCAACCCCCTCTTCCTGTCGTCTCTGTGAACGTAGCGTCTCCGTCATGGCTACTCTCACGGGAAAGAAGGTCGCGTTCCTCGCGACCAACGGATTCGAAGACAGCGAACTCACGTCGCCCTGGCAGGCGGTGAGCGACGCGGGAGCCACCGTCGTGATGGTGGCACCCGAGGCGGGACGGATCGAGGGCAAGAACGGTCACGAGCAGTCCGTCGACGCCACGAGTGCCGAGGTCAGCGCGGACGACTTCGATGCGCTCGTGCTTCCGGGCGGCGTCGTGAACGCCGATCACCTCCGGCTCGACGAGGCTGCCGTCGCGTTCACGCGTGGCTTCTTCGCCCAGCACAAGCCCGTCGCCGCGATCTGCCACGCGGCGTGGATCCTCGCGGAAGCCGATGTGCTGGCGGGCCGCAAGCTCACGAGCTATCCGAGCCTGCGAACCGATCTGGTGAACGCCGGAGCAGAATGGGTGGACGAGGAGGTCGTCGTCGACGCCGGTCTCGTGTCGAGCCGCACGCCCGACGACCTGCCCGCTTTCAACGCGAAGGTCGTCGAGGAGATCGCTGAGGGCGAGCACGCGTCGCAGACCACCTGATAGCGACGAGGGATCGGATGGCAGAGCGTCGGCGGCTCCGCAGCATCGGGGCGGAGGCGGTCGAGGAGACCTGGCAGCGAGTCGTGCCGTCAGCGCGGCTCAAGCGACTCGATCCGCAGCACTCCGCGTTCGAATGGGCGTCGGCCGACGTCGGGGGCTTCACGGTTCTCGCCTACGAGCTCGACGCGTCGGTGCGCTCGGCCGTTCAGCCGGAGGATCAGCTCATGGTGTGCCGGGTCGCGGCGCCCGAAGGCGGCGCGTGGGACGACGAGGGCCCCCTCGACGGCCGGCTGCCGTGGGCTACCTCCGGCCAGTCGGTGCACGCCCGTTGGGAGGGCCGCGCGCGCGTGCACGCCTACGTGTTCGACCTCGACCTCCTCCAGCGCACGGCCCGTGACATCTCCGGCGACGACGGCATCCACCGTCACGGGTGGGAGGTGCGGCCGGTCAGCGAAGTGGCCGGACGGCAGTGGCAACGCACCTACCGGTACCTCGCCGAATCGTTGCTCAGCGAGGAGACCGGCCTCGGTGAGCTGGCGGAGGCGGAGCTTCGACGCCATGCCATCCACACGACGCTGTCGACGTTCTCCCCCGCTTTCCTCGAAGGCGCCGATCGCACCGCCCAGACCCGCGCGGCCCCGGCCGCCGTGAGGCGGGCCATCGCCTACATCGAGGCCCACGCTCATGAGCCGCTCACGATCGAAGACGTGGCCCGCGCGGCACGCATGTCGACACGTGGGCTGCAGTACGCCTTCCGCCGGGCGCTCGACACGACCCCTACCGAGTGGATTCGCCGCGCACGACTGTCGGGCGCGCACCGCGATCTCACCGACCCCACGGCGGGAAGCGTCGCCGAGATCGCGCGCCGCTGGGGCTTCGAGCATCCGTCGCGTTTCGCGGCCCACTACCGCGCGATGTACGGCGTCAACCCGAATCGGACCATGCGCGCCGCACGGTGACGGCGGCAGCGCACGTCGCGGATGCTGCGCGGGACGGATGGCCCGTGCGCTGCGCGGACATGCGAGGAAGGGGGCCGGTCCGCCCCGCCATTCTGGTTCAGGAGCATCACATGGGAAGACTGGTTTACGACGGCACGGCGCGACTGACGATCGATGACCGCGAGTTGGCGCACCTGCAGCACGTGATCAGCGAGAAGCTGCGGCGCGGAGAGCCGTTCACGTTCACCTGGCCGAACCGTCTCGACGAGGGAGGCGGGCGCGTCACCGTGTGGGTGAATGCCACCACGTCGCTGGTGTTCGCTTTCGACCGACGCGGACCCTACCGCCTCAACCCCGCGTGGCTGAAGCTTCTCAGTGACGCCGCCCACTCCCCGGGAGGGCTCCAGCTCATTCCGGAGCCCGATCCCGAGGAAGCGACAGCGGACGACTAGTCGACGTCGCCGCGCCAGGAGCCCGTCTCGCCGCCGCGCGCCTCGATGAACTCCTTGAAGTTGCGGAGATCCTTCCGCACGGCGTGGTCGTCGATCCCGAACGCGGCGCCGAGCTTCTCGCGGAGCCCCTCGGGCTCCCAGTCGAGCTGCACGGTGACGCGGGTCTCGGTGTCGCTGAGCCGGTGGAACGTGACCACGCCGGCGTGGTCCACCTCTCCCCCGGTGCTGTTCCACGCGACGCGCTCGTCGGGGTGCTGCTCGGTGACCTTGGTGACGAACTCGCGCTCGACGCCGCCGATGGTCACCTTCCACCGATTGGTGACGTCGTCCACCTGGGTGACCGAGTCCACGAAGGTCAGGAATTCCGGGAACGACTCGAACTGGGTCCACTGGTTGTACGCCGTGGTCAGCGGAACATTGACGTCGATGCTCTCGGTGATGCTTGCCATGTGCGTGGCGCTCCTTTCGGTGTGTGTCCGGCCCCTCTGCGGGGACCCCATCGCCGAGTCTTCCGGCCGGGAGCCCGCCGGTGACCCCCGTTGACACACGCGTCCACGTATGCGATCCCTGTCACAGCCACTCCCGCGTTGTCAACCGCTGATCGATCCGCCCGATCGGTGGCTATCGTCGTCGACGTGGATGACATCCAGGACCTCGTGAACGCCATCGCCACCGAGTGCGCCGACCGCGGAACGGTCGTCGCCGCCGTCGAGTCGCTGACGAGCGGCGCGGTCGCCAGCGCCCTCGGGCAGGGTGAGAGCGCGGCGGAGTGGTTCGGCGGCGCCGTCGTGGCGTACCAGATGCAGACGAAGGAGGGCGTGCTCGGCGTCGAGCCCGGCACCGACCCCTGTTCCCCGTCGTGCGCGGAGCAGCTCGCCTCAGCCGGTCGAGTCCTCCTCGGAGTGGACGCATGCGTGTCGGTCACCGGCGTGGGCGGCCCCGATCCCGCCGACGGGCATCCTGCCGGCGAGGTCCATGTCGGCGTGGCGACCACAGCAGGCGTCACGACGACGGAGCACCGGTTCCACGGGGCGCCGGAAGAGGTCGTGCAGCGGAGCGTGCGTGAAGCGCTCAGCGCCCTCCTGTCCGCACTCAGCGGCGTCGCCCGTGCGTCCGGCGACGACCGTGACTCCGATATCCGCCTGGAACCCCTCCGCCCTGAAGACGCCGGGGAGGTGCTGACCATCCAGCGCGCCGCCTTCGTGAGCGAGGCCCAGATCTACGGCAGCGCTGACATGTCCCCGCTCACCCAGACTCTCGAGCAGCTCGAGGCCGAACTCCAGGACGCTCAGGGGTGGGTGGCGCGCCGGCGCGGTCGCCTCGTCGGTGCGGTCCGTACCCGCGAAGCCGACGACCTGCTCCTCATCGGACGCATCGCGATCGCCCCCGACGTGCAGGGCGAGGGCATCGGACGCCGTCTGCTGGCCGCCGCGGAGACGTCATCCGACGCCGCGGTCGCGGAGCTGTTCACCGGGAGTCTCAGCGAGGCCAACATCCGGCTCTACGAGTCGTGCGGCTACGAGGAGTCGCAGCGCATCGACCAGGGGGACGGCACCGCGCAGATCTTCATGAGAAAGCGCCTGCGCGGCTGACGTCGGCGGGTCAGGAAGCGTCGCCCGGGAGCTCGGTGCGAAGGTCGGTGGGTCCGTCGTCGACGGCGTCGCGCCCGTCTGCCATGTCGCCGGCGTCGAGATCTTCCGGCGAGAGGTCGCCCTCGCCGTCTTCACCGAGCTCCGCCACGACGGGGTCGGCGCCCTGCGTCTCGGGCTGATCGGTCGAGCCGGGAAGGTCGGCCGAGGGGACGTCGTCGTTGCGGAACGGAGTGTCAGGGGTGGGGTTCGTGTCATCCATGACCCCAGGCTCGCGTGGGAGCGCCCGCGCACGAAGGGGGTTGCGCGGGGACGCGCGTCGTCGTACGGAAGGGGCCCACCCGCAGCGCGTGCGGTCAGTCCCAGTCGAGGTAGTCCTCGATCGCCCACGACGTCGCGCCGACATGCGTGTAGGGAAAGGCGTAGCCCCCGCCGTCCACGCTCACGACGCTCACGCGGTCGGGCGCGGCCGCCCGCAGCGCCTCACCCCCGGCGGCCGGGGCGATCGCGTCGTCGGTGCCCTGGAGGACGAGCACGGGAACACCCGGAGCCAGGGCCGTCCACGCGTCGGCGTCGGCCGCAGCGCGGGCCGCCGCCTGCACGGTGCGCGCGTCGGCGTCGTGCGCCTCGGCGGGGAAATCGCCGAGGGCGGGCGACGGGTCGTCACCCGTGGCGACGCCCAGCAGAAGCACGCCGTTGACGTGGTCGGGATGATCGAGCGACACGGTGCGGGCGACCGCACCACCGAAAGCGTGCCCCCCGATCCACGCGTCGGCGATGCCGACCGCATCCATGACGTCCACGACGTCGCGCGCGAGATCGTCGAGCGTCGCCGAGGCGTCACCGGGACGGCGGACACCCACCCGGAGCACGCGGAAGTCCTCCTCGACGAGCACGGTCGCGAGAGTGTCGAGGTACGACACCGACAGCCCCTCCGCCGGCAGCAGCACGACCGCCGGCCCGTTCCCCTCGTCGATGAAGGGGATCGCGCGGCCGTCGGCCTCGAAGGTCTGCGTGTCGGTCATAGGGGCGTCCTCTCGCACGGCGGATGTCTGTGGTGCGGCGCCGCGAAGCGGTCGAGAACCGCCGAGCGCGCCCCGTCGATCCTACAAAGATGCGACCGCGGGCGCCGTCCGCGGTGCGGCGTCAGACGTTGAAGCGGAACTCGACGACGTCGCCGTCCTGCATGACGTAGTCCTTGCCCTCGAGGCGCGCCTTGCCCTTGGCCCGCGCCTCGACGACGGAGCCCGTCGCCACGAGGTCGTCGAACGAGATGACTTCGGCCTTGATGAAGCCCTTCTCGAAGTCGGTGTGGATGACTCCCGCCGCTTGCGGCGCCTTCCATCCCTTGCCGATGGTCCAGGCGCGGGCCTCCTTGGGGCCTGCCGTCAGATAGGTCTGGAGCCCGAGGGTGTCGAAGCCGATGCGGGCGAGCTGGTCGAGGCCCGACTCGTCCTGTCCGGTCGACGCGAGCAGCTCCGCCGCATCCTCCGGGTCGAGGTCGATGAGTTCCGACTCGATCTTCGCATCGAGGAAGACCGCCTGCGCCGGCGCGACGAGCGCGGCGAGCTCGGCCTTGCGGGCCGCGTCGGTCAGCACGGTCTCGTCGACGTTGAAGACGAAGATGAACGGCTTCGCCGTGAGGAGTCCGAGCTCGCGGATGGGGACGAGGTCGATCTTCGACGCCGACAGCAGTTCGCCGCGCTGCAGCGCCTCCTGCGCCTGACGCGCCGTGTCGAGCACGATCGGGTCGAGCTTCTTGCCGCGCACTTCCTTCTCGTAGCGGCTGATGGCCTTCTCGAGCGTCTCGAGGTCGGCGAGCTGCAGCTCGGCGTTGATCGTCTCCATGTCGGAGGCGGGGTCGACCTTGCCGTCGACGTGCACGACGTCGCCGTCGGAGAACCCGCGCACGACCTGGGCGATCGCGTCGGCCTCGCGGATGTTCGCGAGGAACTTGTTCCCCAGTCCCTCGCCCTCACTGGCGCCGCGAACGATGCCGGCGATGTCGACGAACGACACGGCGGCGGGCAGGATGCGCTCCGAGCCGAAGATCTCGGCGAGCTTGTCGAGCCGCGGGTCGGGGAGGTTCACCACGCCGATGTTCGGTTCGATCGTGGCGAACGGGTAGTTCGCCGCGAGCACCTGATTCTTCGTCAGCGCGTTGAACAGCGTCGACTTGCCGACGTTGGGGAGACCGACGATTCCGATGGTAAGAGCCACGGGATGTCAGTCTACGTGGGTCGCGGGGTCGCGCTCGCGGTCAGCGGTCCGCGTCCCTGGGCGCGCGGTACGCGTGGGTCAGGTACGGGAGGTCCACCTCGTGATCGCCGACCGCGCCGATCTCGTCGAACAGCGCGTCGCTCTCGCGGCGGATGCGGTCCTTCTCGGTGCCGGGCGCGGTGATGACGAAGCTCCGCGACGCGACCATCGCGTGGAGGGTGTCGCGCGTCACCGGGCGCTCCCACCTCCACGTGCGCGCCTCGAGCGCTGTGAACGGTGACGCCACGGGCGGGTCGCCGGCAGCCAGGAGCGACTCGGCGTGACTGCCGCGCATGATCTCGGTCAGGCGGGCCACCCAGGGCACGGATTCGTCACGGATGTTCCACACGAGGCCGAGCACGCCGCCCGGCCGCAGCACGCGCCCCGTCTCGGCCGAACCGGCGACAGGCTCGACCCAATGCCACGCCTGACCGAGCACGACGCCGTCGAGCGACGCGTCGGGAAGCGGAAGCTGCTCTGCAGTGCCCGTGAACGTCGGCACCCCCGGCACACGTGCGCGCAGAGTCGCCAGCATCGCAGGGTCGGGGTCGATCGCCACGACCTCCGCCTCCGCCTCCACGAGGGCGCGGGTGAGCTTCCCGGTTCCGGCCCCGACGTCGGCCACCCGCGGCCGCTCCCCGAGCGGCTCGAGCAGCCAGGAGACGGCTTCGGCGGGATACCCGGGGCGGCCGTCCTCGTAGGTCTGCGCGGCACGACCGAACGACAGCGACAACTCGTGCGGATCCGTCATGCCTCGACCATACGCCGCGAGTGCGGCGCGCCTCCCTGCGGGGGGCCTTTCGTCGGGTGACGCTGGACCGGTGCCCCTGGACTTCACCGCGATCGACTTCGAGACGGCGAACTCCTCGAGTGCCTCCGCGTGCGCCGTGGGGCTCGCCCGGGTGCGCGACGGCCGCGTGGTCGAGACGCGGTCCTGGCTCATCCAGCCGCCGCCCGGGCACGACCGCTTCTTCGAGCTCAACGTCGGGATCCACGGGATCCGCGCCGCCGACGTCGCCACCGCCCGCGGCTGGTCGGCGCAGCTGACCGACCTGCTGGCCTTCGCCGGCGACGACATCCTCGTCGCGCACAACGCGGGGTTCGACATGACGGTGCTGCGTCGCGCCTGCGAGGTCACGGGCGACGCCTACCCGTCGTTCCGCTACCTGTGCAGCCTGCAGGTGGCCCGGAAGACGTACGAGCTGGATTCGTACCGGCTTCCGCTCGCCGCGGCCGCGGCGGGCTTCCTGGACTTCCCCCACCACGACGCGGGCGCCGACGCGCTCGCCTGCGCCCACATCGTCATCGACGCCGCGGCGCGCGCCGGCGCACAGGACGCCGTGGAGCTCGCCATGCTCCTCGGGCTGCGCATCCCCCAGATCCCCGTAGCGACCCCCGCCGCCGCAGAGGCGATCATCGCGGTCGCCTGAGCGGCATCGGCGCCGCTCCGATGTCGGAGGGTTCCGGCATCCTTCGAGCATGGACATCGTCTTCGTCACGGTCACCGCGCTGCTGTGCCTGTTCGCCGGCCTGGTGGCCGGGTGGTTCGCCGGTGCGGCACGAGTCAGCGAGCGTGCCGCTTCTTCTCGAGCCGCGGTCGCCGCGCACCTCGCCGCGGCGCAGGCTGAGCGCGATGCGCTCGCGCAGCAACTCGACGAGCAGCGGGCGCTCACCCGCGAGCTCGGGGCGCAGGCGCGAGCCGATCTCGCGGCGCGCGAGGAGCGCGATCGACGAGAGCAGCAGGTGCTGCGTGCGCTGGCCCCCGTGCAGGAGTCGTTGCAGAGCATGCAGTTCAAGGTCGATGAGCTCGAGCGCGACCGCCGCCTTCAGTACGGATCGCTCGCAGAACAGCTCCGCCGGGCTCACGAGCAGGGTGAGACCCTCCGCAGCACGACCGAGTCGCTTGCCGGAGCGCTGCGCTCGAACTCGGCGCGGGGGGTGTGGGGCGAGACGCAGCTGCGCCGCATCGTCGAGTCGGCGGGCCTGACGCGATACGTCGACTTCGAGACCCAATCGTCGATCGCATCCGACGCCGGCGCCGGGAGGCCCGACCTCATCGTGCGGCTCCCCGGCGACAAGGCCCTGGCGGTCGATGCGAAGGTGCCGCTCGATGCTTACCTCGAAGCGAGCGACATCCCCCTCACGGCGACCGGCGAGGAGGGCGCTCGACGCAAGGCGCTGCTCGAGCGTCACGTGAAGGCGGTGCGCGCTCACGTCGACGCCCTGGCGAAGAAGTCGTACTGGTCGGGACTCGCGTCGAGTCCCGAATTCGTCGTGTGCTTCATCCCGAGCGAATCGCTGCTCGCTGCGGCCCTCGAAGAAGACCCGTCGCTGCTCGACTACGCCTTCGGTCGCCGGGTCGCGCTCGCATCGCCCGTCAACCTGTGGGCCGTGCTCAAGACCGTCGCCTATACCTGGACGCAGCAAGACGTATCAGACGAGGCACGCAAGCTCTTCGAGCTCGGGAACGAGCTGTATCACCGCCTGAGCGGGCTCGCCCGCCACACCGACGACCTCCGGCGCGCCATCGAGCGGACGGTGGCGAGCTACAACCGGTTCGCGGGCGCCCTGGAGTCCCGCGTGCTCGTGAGCGCGCGGCGGTTCCCGGGGATCGACGAGACCCGACTGGAGGCCGTTGCACCGCCCGCAGTGATCGAGGCGACGCCGCGCCCTCTCACAGCGGATGAGCTGATCACGCCCGACATGACGGCCGAGGTCGGCGACCTGCGCGAGCGCCTTCGTGCGTCATCCGACGACGAAGAGGTCAGCCGCCCGGGAAGAAGTTCATGAGCCCGATGACCGTCAGAGACACCGCCGCGAACGCGCCGATCAGCCACCACGCGTTCACACGGTGTCCCTCGGGGGCGCGACGACGCAGGAGCACATCGGGGCGACGTGCGGGGTCGATGGGTACCGCAATCTGACCGGTCTTCGGACTGTTCACAGCGGACATGGGACTCCCGGAATGTGTGTGGGCGGCGAGCGTGTCGCCGGTGACACCGCGTCCCATTCTGCCAGACGCGCTTCATTCAGAGGGTGTCGCCGCGCGCGTCAGCGTCTCGATCAGGTCACAGCCACTTCGAGGTCAGGTGCTCCGACGAGATGCGGCGGAGGGTGCCCGAGGCACCACGGAGCACCACGGATTCGGTGTAGACGAAGTCGCCCTCGCGGCGCACGCCGGCCACGAGCTCGCCGTTCGTCACACCAGTCGCGACGAAGATCGTGTTCTTGCCCTTGACCATGTCGTCGGCCTCGTACACGTGATCGTCCAGCCTGAGTCCCGCGTCGATCGCGCGCTGCTTCTCATCGTCGTCGCGGGGCCACAGTCGTCCCTGGATGTGGCCTCCCAGGGCCTTGATCGCGCATGCGGTGACGATTCCTTCCGGGCTGCCGCCGATCCCGATGCACATGTCGGTCCGGGCATTGTGGCGGGCCGCGTTGATGCCGCCGGCAACGTCGCCATCGCTCATGAGTCGCGTGCCCGCTCCTGCTTCGCGGATCTCCTCGATGAGTGCGGCGTGACGCGGGCGATTGAGCACCGACACGACGATCTCATCGACCGGCTTGCCCAGCGCCTTCGCGAGGCGTCGGATGTTCTCCCCCACGGGCAGCCGGATGTCGACGATGCCGACGCCCGCCGGGCCCGTCACGAGCTTGTCCATGTAGAACACGCTCGACGCGTCGAGCATCGCCCCTCGGTCGGAGACGGCGAGCACCGACAAAGCGTTGTTGCGCCCCTCAGCCGTCAGCGTGGTGCCGTCGATCGGGTCGACGGCGATGTCGCACTGCGGTCCGCGGCCGGTTCCCACCCGCTCCCCGTTGAACAGCATCGGCGCGTTGTCCTTCTCGCCCTCGCCGATCACGATCACGCCGTCGAAGTTGACGGTGGTCAGGAAGGCGCGCATGGCGTCGACCGCGGCACCGTCGGCGAGCTCCTTCTGACCGCGGCCGATGAACGGCACCGAGCGGATCGCGGCGGCCTCCGTGGCTCGCACGAGCTCCAGCGCGAGATTGCGGTCGGGGTGCAGGGGACTCATGTCCGCGGTCAGGCTCACCATGGGCCCCAGACTACGGGGATATCTGCCCCGTTCCGCGCCGCTTTCACGCCCGAGCGGGCGAAGGAATCGCGGATCTTTACAGGCGCGAAGGAGCACCTGTTGCGCCTCTGTCTCGGGCCTGCGCCCCGGCGGCGCGGCACGCGCTTGGGTAGAGTGGCCCATGGAATCCCCGCGCCGTCATCCCGCGCACAGACACATCATGAGGAGCTTTCATGCCCGTCGCCACCCCTGAGCAGTACGCCGAGATGCTGGACCGCGCGAAGGCCGGCGGATTCGCCTACCCCGCGATCAACGTCTCCAGCTCGCAGTCCGTGAACGCCGTGCTCCAGGGCCTCACCGAGGCCGGCTCCGACGGCATCCTCCAGGTCACCACCGGCGGCGCCGACTACTTCGCCGGCCACACCGTGAAGGCCCGCGCCACCGGTGCTCTCGCCTTCGCCGCCTTCGTGCACGAGGTCGCCAAGAGCTACCCGATCACCGTCGCTCTGCACACCGACCACTGCCCGAAGCCCGCCCTCGACGACTTCGTGATGCCGCTCATCGCCGCGTCGGAGAAGGTCGTCGCCGACGGCGGTCAGCCCATCTTCCAGTCGCACATGTGGGATGGCTCCGCCGTGCCGCTCGACGAGAACATCGAGATCGCGAAGAACCTGCTCCCCCGCCTCAAGGCGATCAACGCGATCCTCGAGGTCGAGATCGGCGTCGTCGGCGGCGAGGAGGACGGCGTCAAGCACGAGGGATCCAACGACGCCCTGTACACGACCACGGCCGACGTCGCGAAGGCCGTCGAAGCCCTCGGGCTCGGCGAGCAGGGCCGCTGGATCGCCGCCCTCACCTTCGGCAACGTCCACGGCGTCTACAAGCCGGGCAACGTGAAGCTGCGCCCCGAGCTCCTCGGGGAGATCCAGGCCGGCATCGCGTCGCAGTTCGGCACGGGCGACAAGCCTCTCGACCTCGTGTTCCACGGCGGCTCGGGGTCGACCGACGAGGAGATCGCGACTGCTGTCGCCAACGGCGTCGTGAAGATGAACATCGACACCGACACGCAGTACGCGTTCACGCGGTCGGTCGCCGGCTTCATGTTCCAGAACTACGACGGCGTGCTCAAGATCGACGGCGAAGTCGGCAACAAGAAGGCCTACGACCCCCGCGCCTGGGGCAAGATCGCCGAGACCGCCATGGCGGCGCGTGTCGTCGAGGCAACCAAGCAGCTCGGATCGTACGGCAAGTCGACCTCCTGATCGTTTGCCTCCCAGCCACGGATGATGCCGTGGCCACCGCTCCGCCGGAGTGGGTGGCCACGGCATCGCCGTCTCTGCCAGTGGTCGGCGCGACGGCCGATCAGTACGATGCGCCGCCGAGCAGGTCGCGCGGGTAGAGCTTCTTCGCCACGCCGTTCACTTTGATTCCCAGATGCAGGTGCGGACCCGTGGAGCATCCGGTCGACCCGACCTCGCCGATCTTCTGACCGGCCTTGACCTTCTGCCCGTCCTTCACCGAGAACTTGCTCAGGTGCGCGTAGGTCAGCACGAACTTCTTGCCGTCGATCGTGGTCGAGACGAGCACCTGCTTCTGCTTGGTGTTGTTCGGTGCCCACGAGGGACAGCCCGACGTGATCCACAGTTCCTGCACGTCGACGGTGCCGCCGCGCATCGCGTAGACCGCGGTGCCGGTCTTGTGAGCGAAGTCGTCGCCGCTGTGACCGGAATACGTCGTCATGGTCGACGACGGACGAATCGGGTACGCCCAGCCGAACTTGCCCGGCACACTCGCCGCGGCGGCGGTGAAGTCGGAGAATGCGGGAAGCTTCTTGCCGGTCCAGCCCGCGAGGCCGTCGACCTCGACCAGGCGCAGCTCCCCGGCGTCGTTGAGGGTGAGTCCCGCAACGGCGTAGCCGGTCGTGCCCGACTTCCAGATCGGGCTGATCGCGCCGCCGTCGAAGACCGCGATGTTGCCGTCCTCCTGCACGACCAGCACCGCGTCCGGAGTGCCCGTCGTCCGGGTGGACCGCTGGGCGACGCCGCGCTTGCTGAGCACGACGTTGCCGTCGCCCTGCACGGTGAAGCGGTACACCTTGTTCGGCGATTCGAGATAGGTCCCGGCACGCATGGGAACCCCCGGACGCAGCACATCGCCAAGCGACCACGACACGGTGCGTGTGGCCGCGACGCGGGTCACGGTGAGATAGTCGGTCTTCGTCGCGGTGACGGCCACCGTCACGGGCCGCCCGGCGGCCCATTCGGGTACGCGCCACGTCGACTTCGTCGCGCCCGCCACGGGAGCGCCGTCGACACGCCATTCATACGTGAGCTTCGGCGTGGGCGACCAGGTGCCGGTCGCCGCAGTGAGAGTGCGGCCGGCGGCCACCGTACCCTTCACCGAGGGTGTGGGGGAAGCCGTGAACGCCCACTTCGCGTCGACGGGGTCGCTCGTGCGCTTGACGCTCGTATACCCGGTCTTCGAACCGATGATCCGCACCGAGAGCTCGTGCCCCGCATCCGCGGAGACCACCTTGTAGGTCTTGGCCGTCGCCTTCGAGATGGCCGCTCCGTCGCGCAGCCACTGATAGGTCAGTGTCACCGGCGACGGCCCCCACGTGCCCGGCGACGCGGTGAGAGTGGAGCCCACCGTCGGCCGGCCGCTGAGGGCGACCTTGGAGGGCACGGTGAGCTGCTTCGGCACGGTCTGTGCGGAGCTCGACCGCGTGACCGAGTGGTAACCCTTCTTGGTGCCGGTGAGGCGCACCGAGATCGACTTGCCCGCATCGGCGCTCGCAAGCTTGTACGTCTTGCCCCGCGCACCCGAGATGGCGGTCGAGCCCCGGTACCACTGATAGGTGAGGGAGTCGGGCACCGGCGTCCAGGCGCTGTGGTTCAGGGTGAGCGTCTTGCCGACGGCCACCGTTCCCGACACGGTCGGCGCGGGCGATGCGGTGAACTGCCGCAGCACGGTGCGGGCCGGGCTCGTCGCCGTGGCGGGGACGTACCCCTCGCGAACGGCGGTGACGCGCACCGACAGGCCGCGGTCCAGGTCGGCCGCGACGGGCACGTAGGTGGACTGCGTCGCCCCGGCGATCGCCGCGCCGGAACGGAGCCACTGATACGTGAAGGTTCCCGGCGTCGGCTTCCAGGTGCCCGTGATCGCGCGCAGCGTGACGCCAGGCGCGGGCGTGCCCGAGATGCTGGGCGCACCGACCGTCGTGAACGCGCGCGGCGTGGGGGTCGGCGTCGGAGTGGGTGTCGCGGTCGGCGACCCGGTCGGCGTCGCCGCATCCGCCGTGGCCACGGGAGTGGACGAGGCCGCGACCGGAGACGCCGCGGCGGGCGCTGCGATCAGAAGACCGGAGAGCAGAGTCAACCCGGCAGCCGCTGCAACAGCGCGGCGAAGGGGGGCACGGGGATTCACAAGCTCCCTCCGGGGGGTGTTGGGGCGTGTCCGTAGCGCCGTAGGCGCAGCGTCACGGTATCAGACGGTCCTGACGACCGGGTCGCGACGTGCCGAGTTCGCCCCCTGCGTCAGGCGGTGCGCAGCACCTGCTCGATGAGGGCGGGATCGCTCACCAGGGGCGCACTGAGACACAGGCTCACGATGAGGAACGTCACAACGGCACCCACCAGAGGGATCCACCACGACATCCGCCGCGCTGCCAGCGACAGCCACGACAGCGCGGCTGTCACCACCCACCCGACGGCGAAGAGCACTGCGGCGACCGTGCCCCACAGCCGCCCGGACTCGACCGCCGTGAACTGGGCGTCGATCCCTGCCATGTCGAACCAGGTCTGGGCGAAGCCGGCGTAGTCGATGAGCCGGGGCATCGTCGTGAGCACCGTGACGAGCCCGTAGACGAGCAGGCCGATGGTCACGATGCGATCGGCGCGGCGAACAGGACGATCAGCGGGAACTGCCGGACCGGCCACGGTCGGCACCGACGGCGCGAGCGGTGCCCGGACCGCCGACGGGGCAGGAGGCTCGGCGGGAGACACAGCGGGTGCGGGTTCGAGCGAGCCCGACGCGCTCTCCTCGACGCGGCCGCCGGACAGTCGGATGCGCTCCCGCTGCTGCTCGGGCGTCGCGTACTCCCCGTACAGCGGTGCGGGGCGCGGCGAGTCGTCGTCAGAGGTCATGAGCGCGTGCGACCGCCCAGAGCACGGTCGTCGCGACGCCCGGCGGCGTCCTGACGGAGCTCCTTGGGGAGGGAGAACATGAGGTCCTCCTCGGCGGTGCGGATCTGCTCGACGTCACGGTAGCCGGCGCCGGCGAGTTCGGACAGCACTTCCTGCACAAGCACTTCGGGCACCGACGCGCCGGACGTCACCCCCACCGTTTCGACGTCGTCCAGCCATTCCTGCTGGATCTCGTGCGCGTAGTCGACGCGGTACGCCGCCTTCGCGCCGTGCTCGAGGGCGACTTCGACCAGACGCACGCTGTTCGAGGAGTTCGCCGAACCGACGACGATCACGAGGTCGGCGCCGCGCGCCACCTTCTTGATGGCGACCTGGCGGTTCTGCGTCGCGTAGCAGATGTCGTCGGAGGGCGGGTCCTGCAGCTGCGGGAAACGCTCACGAAGCCGGCGTACCGTCTCCATCGTCTCGTCGACCGACAGGGTCGTCTGCGACAGCCACACGACCTTCGAAGGGTCCTTCACGACGACCGTGTCGGCCTCGTCGGGCGAGTTCACGACCGTGACGTGCTCCGGGGCTTCCCCCGCCGTGCCCTCCACCTCTTCGTGCCCCTCATGGCCGATGAGGAGGATCTCGAAGTCGCTCCGCGCGAAGCGGACAGCCTCGCGATGCACCTTGGTCACGAGCGGGCAGGTGGCGTCGATCGCCTGAAGACCGCGGTCCGCCGCGGCGGAGACGACGGCCGGAGACACCCCGTGCGCGCTGAACACCACGTGGGCGCCCGGCGGGACCTCGTCGACCTCTTCGACGAAGATCGCCCCCTGCGCCTCGAGCTCGGTCACCACGTGGATGTTGTGCACGATCTGCTTGCGCACGTACACGGGCGCACCGTAGCGCTCGAGCGCCTTCTCGACGGCGATCACCGCACGGTCCACTCCCGCGCAGTAGCCGCGCGGCGACGCGAGCAGCACCTTCTTCTGTCCCGACACCGGGTTATCCTGGAGCCGCCCACGCGGCCCCGGAATGCGGGGCAGGGGCAGATGGACGGTCGAAGTGCTCACCCCTCGATTCTATGAGTTGCCGCATGACAGAGGCCTGAGCATGCGACTTCCGTGCCGCCGTCCGTCCGTGAAGGAGATCCCGTGACGTCGTTCGAGCCCGCCGACGGCCAGACGCCGCCGCCCGACTCGGTGCATCCGCGCGACTCCTCTCCGCAGTCGCCCACATCGGTGTCACGACTCAATGAGACGATCCGAGACTTCGTGCAGCGATGGAACGCGGTGTGGGTCGAAGGGGAGATCACGTCGTGGAACCTGCGCGGCGGTCACGTCTTCGGGCGCCTCAAGGACGCGGCGAGCGACGCCGCGATCGGATTCCGCCTGTGGTCGTCCACGCTGCAGCGCCTGCCCGAGCAGATGAAGGTGGGCGACCGCGTGGTCGCGTGCGTCAAGCCGGACTACTTCGTGAAGTCGGGCGATTTCAGCTTCACCGTCTCGGCCATGCGTCACATGGGGCTCGGCGACCAGCTCGAGCGTCTCGAACGCCTGCGCGCCCAGCTGCGCGACGAGGGTCTGTTCGACGCGGGCCGGAAGCGCCCGCTCCCCTTCCTCCCGCACGTGGTCGGGCTCATCACAGGTGAGCGCAGCGACGCCGAGAAGGACGTGCACCGCAACGCCGAGCTGCGCTGGCCGCACGTGCGCTTCCGCACCATCCACGCCGCGGTACAGGGCGATCGCTGCGTCCCCGAGACGATCGCCGCGCTCAAGACCCTCGACGCCGACCCCGAGGTCGACGTCATCATCATCGCGCGCGGCGGCGGCGACCCGCAGACGCTGCTCGGCTTCAGCGACGAGCGGCTCGTGCGGGCCGTGGCAGCAGCCACGACGCCGGTCGTCTCCGCGATCGGCCACGAGAACGACCATCCGCTCCTCGACGACGTCGCCGACCTCCGCGCCTCCACCCCCACCGACGCGGCGAAGAAGGTCGTGCCCGACGTGTCGGAGCAGCGGGCGCTCGTGCAGCAGCTCCGCAGCCGCGCACGCACGAGACTCAC
Organism: uncultured Actinomycetota bacterium; assembly: GCA_963789095.1. Classification (GTDB taxonomy): domain Bacteria; phylum Actinomycetota; class Actinomycetes; order Actinomycetales; family Microbacteriaceae; genus Microbacterium. The sequence goes on along the minus strand of CAWBJK010000011.1, from coordinate 229,229 downwards.
GCAGCGGGTCAGTCACGACATCGCACAGCTCGAGCAACTGCGTTCGCGGCCCGTGCTCCGGGATCCCGAATCGCTGCTCACCGGACGCGCGCAGGAGGTCTGGACTCTCCAGTCGCGCGGCCGTGAGCTCACCCGGCGTCGAATGGATGCGGCGGCCACCTCGACGGCAGAGCTGCGCGCCGCGCTGCGCGCCCTCGCGCCCGGTGCGACGCTCGCCCGCGGCTATGCCATCGCGCACCTCGCCGACGGGGTGATCGTTCGCGACGCCCGTCAGGCGCCGGCCGCGACGGAGCTGGTCGTGACGGTCGCGAGCGGGTCGTTCGCCGCACGCTCCGAGGGGGCGCTCGCGCTCGACCCGGCGACGCCGGACGAGGCGCAACGGGACCTTAGGATGGAGTCATGACCCGCGACGGCAGCGCCGATATCGCCGACCTGTCATTCGAGCAGGCGCGCGACGAACTCGTCCGGGTGGTCGCTGAGCTCGAACAGGGCGCGCCCACCCTCGAGCAATCGCTGACGCTGTGGACGCGGGGCGAGGCGCTCGCGGCCCGCTGCGAGGAGTGGCTGCTGGGCGCCAAACGCCGCCTCGATGCCGCCCGATCCGGCGATTCGGAATCGTGATGGCCTCCGGTCCCCGCGTCGTGGCGGAGCTCGGGCGCCCAGAGACTCCCGACGAGACCGCAGCTCGCAGGGCGGAGTCCTCGCGCGTGTACCGGTCGAGCCAGACATTCAAGAACCTGATCGCCGCGCTCATCGTCACCGTCGCGGTCGTCGCCGTCGTCTACTTCGGCGTGCCGCGCGGCACCCCGCCCGAGCCCGAGCCGGTCGACGTCGCCGCCTCAGCCGCGGCCGTCCAGCCGCCCTCGGGCGACACCGTGATCGTTCCCGAGGTGCCCGACGACTGGCGGCCGAACTCCGCACGCGTCGAAGACGGAGCGTGGCGCGTCGTCTACGCGCCGCCGAGCGGACTTCGTGCGGATCGAGCAGGGCTTCGGCGTCGCCGACACGTGGGTCGCGAACGTGCTCGGTGGGCGCGCTGCGACGGGCACCGCTTCGATCGACGGCATCGAGTGGGACGTGTACGAACTCGACGGCACCGCCAATCTCCGCTACGCGCTCGCAACCGAGGCCGGCACCGACACCGTCGTCGTCTACGGCTCCATGACGGCCGACACGGCCGAGATCGCCGCGCGCGGCATCGCAGACCAGATCCGCACCCTCCGGGAGGAAACGCCGTGACCGAGACGCGACCCGCACCCGCGACGATCTGGGAGGAGATGCAGCGGGGCAACGCCCGCTTCGTGGCGGGCGAGCCGCGGCATCCGCGTCAGGACGTCGAACGGCGCCACGAGCTCGAGTCGGCGCAGAAGCCGCGTGCGGTGCTCTTCGGGTGCTCCGACTCGCGGTTGGCCGCCGAGATCATCTTCGACAAAGGCCTCGGCGACCTGTTCGTCGTCCGCAACGCCGGCCAGGTCGTGTCCGACTCGGCGATCGCGAGCATCGAGTACGCCGTCGCGGTGCTCGAGGTGCCGCTGATCATCGTGCTGGCGCACGACCAGTGCGGCGCCGTCCGCGCCGCGATCGAGGCGACTGCTGTCGACGCGCCCGAACTCCCTCCGCACATCTGGCGCCTGATCGCCCGCATCGTCCCGGCGGTGCGCCGCGTGCTGCGCGCCGACGCCGACGCGACGCCGCAGTCGGTCGACGCCGAGAAGGTGGGCGCCGAACACCTTCGCAACACCGTCGACGACCTCCTGGCGTCGTCGCGCCTCATCAACGACGCGGTCCGCGAGGGCCGCCTCGGCATCGTCGGCGCGAACTACCGCCTCGGCGAAGGCACCGCCGTACCTCAGGTGACCGTCGGCCTCGACTGAGCCCGCGCACCCGAAACCCGAACAACATCACGACATCACGAGGAAACGAGGACGTGGCCCCATGACCGATATGACGGAGTACCGCATCGAGCACGACACGATGGGCGAGGTGCGGGTGCCGAAGCACGCCCTGTACGCCGCCCAGACGCAGCGTGCGGTCGAGAACTTCCCCATCTCGGGCAAGGGCCTGGAGTCGACGCAGATCGCGGCCCTCGCACGCATCAAGAAGGCGGCAGCGCTCGCCAACAAAGAGCTCGGCACCCTCGACGGCGCCATCGCCGACGCCATCGCGTGGGCGGCCGACCAGGTCGTGACCGGTCAGCACGACGCAGAATTCCCCGTCGACACCTACCAGACCGGCTCGGGCACCTCGTCGAACATGAACATGAACGAGGTGCTCGCGACGCTCGCGACGTCGCACCTCGGCGCGACCGTGCACCCCAACGACCACGTCAACGCATCGCAGTCGTCGAACGACGTCTTCCCGACCTCGGTGCACATCGCCGTCACGCAGGCGCTGATCGACGACCTCATCCCGGCTCTCGACCACCTCGCCGTCGCTCTCGAAGCCAAGGCGGAGCTGTGGAAGGACGCCGTCAAGTCGGGCCGCACGCACCTCATGGACGCGACGCCCGTCACCCTCGGTCAGGAGTTCGGCGGCTACGCGCGCCAGATCCGACTGGGCATCGAGCGGGTGCAGGCCGTCCTCCCCCGCGTCGGCGAGGTCCCACTGGGCGGCACCGCCGTGGGCACCGGCATCAACACCCCGCTCGGGTTCCCGCAGAAGGTCATCGCCCTCCTGCAGGCCGAGACGGAGCTGCCGATCACGGAGGCGAGGGATCACTTCGAGGCGCAGGCGAACCGCGACGGGCTCGTGGAGGCGTCGGGCGCCCTCCGCACGATCGCGGTGTCGCTCACCAAGATCAACAACGACATCCGCTGGATGGGCTCAGGCCCCAACACCGGTCTGGCCGAGCTCCACATCCCCGACCTGCAGCCGGGATCCTCGATCATGCCCGGCAAGGTCAACCCCGTCGTCCCCGAGGCCACGCTGATGGTCTGCGCACGCGTCATCGGAAACGACGCGACTGTCGCATGGGCCGGCGCCTCGGGCGCCTTCGAGCTGAACGTCGCGATCCCCGTCATGGGCACCGCGCTCCTCGAGTCGATCCGTCTGCTGTCCAATGCGATGCGCGTGCTGGCCGACAAGACGATCGACGGGCTCCAGGCGAACCTGGAGCGAGCCGCCGCCTACGCCGGCATGTCCCCGTCGATCGTGACGCCCCTGAACAAGCTCATCGGCTACGAGGCAGCCGCGAAGATCGCGAAGCACTCGGTCGCGAAGGGGATCACTGTGCGCGAAGCGGTGCTCGACCTCGGATACGTCGAGCGCGGGGAGCTCACCGAACAGCAGCTCGACGAAAAACTCGACCTGCTGTCGATGACCCACCCTGGTTGATAATCGGAGAGTGAACCGCGCGATCAACGTGCACTCTCGCCGCACGCGCACCCTGGGGCTGCTCGTCGCCGTGGTGGCGGCAGGCTTCGCCATGGCGGCGCTCGGCGTCGTGCTTGTGCATGTCTTCACGGATCAGCCGCTCCCCTGGGCGGCGATCCCCGTCTACCTCGCCATCACCGCGGCGACACTCGCGGTGCTGACTGTCGTGGGGTGGGCGGTGCTCCCGTCGATCCCGGCGGAGTCGCTGTCGGCCGACAGCGATGAAACGGCGTTCGAGACGCAGCGTCGACTGCTCGACGACGTCCGTCATGAGCTGAAGACCCCGATCACGATCGTGCGCGGGCACCTGGAGGTCATGGATCCCGCTGATCCGGCCGACGCGGCGGCCATCCGTGAGCTGGGCATGGCTGAGCTCGACCGGATGACGAGGCTCATCGGCGACATCGATCTGCTCGCCGCGGTCGAGACCGACAAGTTCACCATGGCCGATGTCGACCTCGCGGTCCTCACGCAGCGGGTCGGCGAACTGGTGACAGTCATCCCCGACCACCGCTGGAGCATCGAGCAGACCGCGACCGCGGTCATCCGCGGCGACGGGGATCGACTGCTGCAGGCGTGGCTGCAGCTGGCCGACAACGCGGCCAAATACACACCGCCGGGCAGCTCGATCGAGGTCGGGAGCGCGGTGAACGCCGGTGGTGTGCAACTATGGGTCCGCGATCATGGTCCGGGCATCGCTCCGGCGATGCGGCACCGGATCTTCCGCAGGTTCGACCGCGGCACGGGCAAACGCTCGGTCGGCGGCTCGGGCCTCGGACTGGCGATCGTCGACGCGATCGCCAAGGCTCACCGTGGCCACTGCACCATCACCGACACCCCCGGCGGCGGAGCGACGTTCGCTCTCGAAATTCCCCTCGGCACAAAAGTTCCTGTGCCGTCACCGGTTCGCGCCGGCGACGTGCTGATGCAACGAGAGGCAAGCGCATGACTCGCATCCTGGTCGTCGACGACGAACCACATATCGTCTCCCTGGTCACCCGCAGTCTGAACGCCGACGGTTACGAGACCGTCGTCGCGGAAGACGGCGCCGAGGCGCTCGAGCGCGCCATGGAGCCGGACATCTCACTCGTGGTGCTCGATGTCGGCCTCCCGTCGATGGACGGCTTCGAGGTGCTGCGTCACCTCCGCGACCGGGGGAACTCGGTGCCGGTGATCATGCTGACGGCGCGCAGCGGCACGAGCGACACGATCGAAGGGCTCGACGCCGGTGCGAGCGACTACATGTCGAAGCCGTTCGCGGTCGCCGAACTGCTGGCGCGTGTGCGCTCGCGCCTCCGCGAGTCGACCTCGGCACCGATCCTCACCCGTGGCGACGTGACGCTGGATGTGCTGGCGCGGCGGGTGACGGTGGGCGACCGAGAGGTCGACCTGTCGGCGCGTGAGTTCGCGCTGGCCGAGCAGTTTCTGCGTCACCCCGGCGAGGTGATGACACGCGAAGTGCTGCTGAGTCAGGTGTGGGGCATGGATTTCGATCCGGGTTCGAATGTCGTCGACGTCTACGTGCGCTACCTGCGCGCCAAGCTCGGCCCCGACAACATCGTCACGGTCCGCGGCGAAGGCTACCGCTGGGACTGAGCTGCGATACGGGTGCTCAGCATCCCGTCCCGTGGGGGTCTTCGTGGCAGCTGCGCTCGACGAGCGCGGTGTGCGCCTCGAAGACCTCCACTGTCGTGTCCCCGGCAGGCAGCACCAGCACCCCGGGAACGCGCTCCCACCCGCCGCCGAAGTCGACGTCCACCCGGAAGCTCACCGCCGCGCGCACCGTGAAGGTGCCGCGCTCGGCGTAGACGTGACTCGTGTCGGTCGGGGTGAACTGCGCAGCGCCCAACGCGTCCCACATCCGGCCACCCGTCGCGACGTCACGCGTCGTGCCATCGCCGTAGTCGAACCGGAACGACATGGGCTCGAATCGCACCGTCACCGGCAGATCGAACAGTTCCCCCTCCCGCTCCGATGTCGGCGCCTCAGCCACCACGTTCACCGGGAGACCGACGACCCCGAACCCCTGTGGTTCCGGCACCACCGTCGCCAGCCGCGGCGCGAACGACGCGACATCACTCAGCGACGGCTCTCGCCGCATCACCACCTCGTACGTCCCGCACCGCCCCAACGGGTCGTCGCAGCGGATGCCGTCGCCGACCTCCTCCGCAGCGTCCGCTCCAGGCCCAGTTCCGGCGTCGAGATCATGGTCGTCCGTGCCGCCGCCACGCTCCGCGGAGATTTCCACGGAACTTCCTGCGATCGCGGCATTCGCGCAGCCGTGCCAACATCATGGGCCGCGCAGACTGCCGTTCCAATAGAAGAGCAACGCGCAATATCGACGGTCACTCGGCACGCATACTTTCCGTCCTGACGCTGTCACTTACTACGAGGTCGGTTCTCGAGTCGCTTGGGTTCAAGGCCACCCGTCGGGGTTGCCTATCCTGCGCGCGTCTTCGACACCACAGACCTTCCTTCAGAGTCGACAAGCGTCACGTTGGACACGTCGAGACAGACGTCGATGACGACTTCACGCAAACCGGCCGCGCGAGGCTCGATGAAAGGTACCTTCGACTGCCCTGCCACGGAGAGCCCCTCGGCGTGCATACGCGCGAACGACTTCCTCGACGCTGCCAGCGCGTCGCTCTCAAGCCATGCGTAGACCGGCTCAAAGGTGCGGGGGTCAGCAAGGTCGACACGGTTGAGCGCGTCGACGTAGGCGCGATAGGTGGCTTCGGCGGCCCGGAACGCCTCCTCCTCCGACGCGAACCCGCTCACCGTCGCCGCGGGGGTGGGCGCCGGCTCTGACGGCGGCGTGCAACCGGTCACCCCCATCACGATCGTCAGGCTCGCACCCACGATCGCCGTCGCACTCACTCTCGTTCGTCTTCTGCTCTCACGCATTCGGCCCACCGTAGTGACCCGGGAGAGATCGCCCCCGCGATTGTCCACAGGCACGAAGCGGCCCCGGCGCATGCACGCGCGCCGGGGCCGCCCGGAGGTGGTGTCAGCTCAGCTCACCCTGCTCCAGCAGATCGGTGACGAGTGCGGCGATCGCAGAACGCTCCGAACGCACGAGCGTAACGTGTCCGAACAGACCGTGGCCCTTGAGGGTCTCGATGACGCTCGCGACGCCGTCGTGGCGACCGACCCGCAGGTTGTCGCGCTGGCCCACATCGTGAGTGAGCACCACCCGGGAGTTCTGTCCGATGCGACTGAGCACCGTCAACAGCACGTTCCGTTCGAGCGACTGCGCCTCGTCGACGATCACGAACGCGTCGTGCAGGGAGCGGCCCCGGATGTGCGTGAGCGGGAGCACCTCGAGCATCCCGCGCGAGACGACCTCTTCGAGCACGTTCCCCGACACGACCGACCCGAGCGTGTCGAACACCGCCTGGCCCCACGGGTTCATCTTCTCGGACTGGTCACCGGGAAGATATCCGAGCTCCTGCCCGCCGACGGCGAAAAGCGGACGGAAGACGATGATCTTCTTCTGCTGCTGCCGTTCGAGCACCGCCTCGAGGCCCGCGCACAGCGCGAGGGCCGACTTGCCCGTGCCCGCCCGGCCGCCGAGCGACACGATGCCGACGTCGGGGTCGAGGAGAAGGTCGATCGCGATGCGCTGCTCGGCCGAACGCCCGTGCAGGCCGAACACGTCGCGGTCGCCCCGGACGAGCCGGTACTCGCCGTCCCCGGTGACGCGGCCGAGCGCCGAGCCGCGCTCGGAATGGATGACCAGCCCGGTGTTGACGGGAAGCCCGCGCACGTCTTCGCTCAGCGCGACCTCGCTCTCGTACAGGTCGCTGACGTCGTCGCCCGACACATCGATCGACGCGATGCCCGTCCACCCGGAGTCGACCGCCTGCTCGGCGAGGTACTCCTCTGCGTAGAGACCGAGCGATGCCGCCTTGACCCGCATCGGAAGGTCCTTCGAGACCACCGTGACGTGGTGCCCCTCCTGGGCAAGATGCATCGCTACCGAGAGAATGCGGGTGTCGTTGTCGCCGAGCCGCATACCGGCCGGGAGGATCGTCGGGTCGGTGTTCGTCAGCTCGACCCGCAGGGTGCCGCCGTCGCCGACCGCCACAGGGAAGTCGAGACGACCGTGCTCGATCCGCAGCTCGTCGAGATGCCGGAGCGCCTGGCGCGCGAAGTAGCCGATCTCCGGATCGTGACGCTTTCCCTCGAGCTCCGTGACGACCACGACGGGGAGGACGACCGAATGCTCCGCGAAACGGAAGAAGGCCCGCGGATCGCTCAGCAGCACGGACGTGTCGAGCACGTACGTGCGAAGGTCCTGATCGGCGTCGGCAGTCGCCCGGCTGATGCGGCGCTGCTGCTCTGGTGCTCGTGTGGTCACAACCCACTCCCCGCCCCGGGTGGTGGATCACCCGGTTCTCACGAGTCGACCATGGGCCACGAGTCAGTGGACGGCCGACTCGAACGGGCGCCTTGCCCGATGTGATGAACGTAAGGCGCGCCGTGGTCCGAATCGTCCTTCGACACGCCGCGCGACGTGACGCCCCGGTTAATTCTCGATGGCGGAGATCGCCGCCGACGGCACCCGATGGCTTGACACGTCTGCGAGGGCGTCGCCGAACAGCTGCAGGGTGTCGGCCGCCGTGCCCGCGTGCGCGCTGACCCTCACGGTCCCTCCGCGCGCCGTGGCGGTGACCCCGTGGTTCGCGAGCGCCGCCGCGAGGGCGCCCGCGTCCTGCGGGTCGGGCACGAGGGCGACGATGCCGGCGTGCGCGTCTCTCGGGGTCAGGACAGGGAGCCCGTAACGATCGGCGAGCGACATCAGCGTGCGCGCACGCTCGCGGACCGCCTCGGCCACCGTCGCCACGCCGACATCGCGGACGTCGCGGACCGCCGTGGCCAGGCGCGCCGCCGCGAGCGCATCGATCGGCGAGACCGTGTACGCGGCAGCATCGGGACGCGGGCCCGGGAGGCCGGCTCCCATGTCGGCATCCATACCGGAGATGCCGGACAGCACCGGCTCGATGCGCTCGCGCGCACGGCGCGAGAAGCGGGCGAACCCGGTCCCGCGGCCCGCGCGCAGCCACTTGTAGCCGTTGCCGCAGACCACGTCGGCCGCGTCGAAGTCGGCGTCGACGACACCGAAGCCCTGAATCGCGTCGACGATGAGCAAGCGGTCGCCGATGACGTCACGGATGCCGGAGAGGTCGGCGACGTACCCCGTGCGGTAGTCGACGAGGCTCACTCCGACGGCGGTGATGTCGTCGCTGAGGGCGTCGCGCACGGCCTCGGGGGTCACGAATCCACCGGGTGCGTCGAGGTCGCGCAGGCGCAGGCGGCCGAGGGCGTCTTGCGCGCGCCGGGCGGCGACGGGGAGCGCGGGGAATTCGAGGGGCGAGATGAGAACCTCGCCCGACAGCCCGAAGAGCGCGTGCATGAGGCCGTAGCTGGTCGACGGCTGCAGCGTCACTTCTTCCTCGGTGGCGCCCAGCATCCCGGCGATCAGCTCCCGTGCCTCGGCGCCGCGGGTGGCAACGAGGTCGATGCCTGACCGGCGCCCCGACGACAGCAGTTCGGCATCGGCCGACGCCTCGGCCTGCACGGAGGGCGACAGCGGACCGAAAGCCGCCCAATCGAGGTAGCCGGGTTCCTCCGTGAAGCTCTCGAGGTACGACTCCAGCTCCATCACGCCTTCCAGTCTCGCATGCGGGAGACCACGGTGCGGACCGGGTCAGCTGCCGTAGCGCCGGTCGCGCGAGGCGTAGTCGCGGATGGCCCGGAGGAAGTCCACCTCGCGCAGGTCGGGGCCGAGAGCCTCCACGAAGTAGAACTCCGAATGCGCCGACTGCCACAGCAGGAAGTCGCTCAAACGTTGCTCACCCGAGGTGCGGATCACGAGGTCCGGGTCAGCCTGACCGCCCGTGTAGAGGTGTTCGCCGATCTGCTCGGGCGTGAGGCTGGTCGCCAGTTCCTCGAGCGACCCGCCCTGCTCCTGATGCTTCCCGATGATCCGCCGGACAGCATCGACGATCTCGCTGCGCCCCCCGTAGCCGACGGCGAGATTCACATGCAGCCCGGTGTTCGTCGCGGTGCGCTCCTCGGCGGTGCGGAGGGCCCGGGCGAGGTCGGGCGGAAGGATGTCGGCGCGTCCCACGTGCTTCACGCGCCATCCCGGTTCATGGGAGAGGGCGTCGGCGAGTTCGGCGATGATCTCGATGAGGTCGGCGAGCTCCTGCGTATCGCGCTTGGTGAGGTTGTCGGTCGACAGCAGGTAGAGAGACACCACCCGGATGCCGAGGTCGTCGCACCAGGTGAGGAACTCGCGCATCTTGGCGGCACCGGCACGGTGACCGTGCGCGACGGTCGTGTAGCCCGCCTGCCGAGCCCAGCGGCGGTTGCCGTCGATCATCATCGCGACATGATGCGGAACGAGGTCGGGGGTGAGGCGGCGCTTCAGTCGCGAGCTGTACAGGCGGTAGAGCAGACCGCGTCCCTCGCTCGTCCCCTTGGCCGTCACGCCGACAACGCTACCGCGCTCGCGCGCGGCCCGCGTGCGCGCACGCGTGTATGTGCTCGACGGCATACCGCTCGGCGTAAGCTCGATGAATGACCCGCGATGACGGCGCAGAGATGCCCCAGCTCCCGCTGCTCGACGCCGCCGCGGCCAGCACGCACGTCGAATTGAAGCCCACGTGGCGCGGCTGGATCCACGCCGCCACCTTCCCCGTCGCGATCGCTGCGGGGATCGTTCTCATCGCTCTCGCGGAGGGCGCTGCCGCCAAGTGGGCGAGCGCCGTGTTCATGGCCTCGTCGCTGCTCCTCTTCGGAAACTCGGCGCTGTATCACCGCTTCGACTGGGGTCCGGTGACCAGAGCGGTGCTCAAGCGCATCGACCACGCGAACATCCTGTTGCTGATCGCCGGCACCTACACCCCGATCGCGGTCCTCGCCCTGCCCCCCGGGAAGGGCACCCTGCTCCTCGTCCTGGTGTGGTCGGGTGCGCTGCTCGGCATCCTGTTCCGCGTGTTCTGGATCCACGCACCGCGATGGCTGTACGTGGCGCTCTATCTGCTGCTCGGCTGGGCGGCCGTGATGTATCTCGTCGACCTGTTGCAGGCCAGCGTGGCGATGATGGTGCTCGTGATCGTCGGTGGACTGCTCTACACCGCCGGCGCGATCGTGTACGGCCTCAAGCGCCCCAACCCGTGGCCCGGACACTTCGGGTTCCACGAGATCTTCCACGTGTGCACCGTGCTCGCCTTCCTCTGTCACTGGACGGCGTGCCTGCTGATCGCGCTGAAGCCGCTCAGCCCTTCGCTGGGTCTGTCGGGCTGATCTCGTCGCCGGTGCGCGGCGCCGGCGCTGTGTCGGGCCGCTCTGCGCCGCCCGGTTCCCTGTCAGCCTGCTCTGCGTCGAGCTGCTCTGCGTCGAGCTGTTCTGCGTCGAGCTGCGCGGTGATCTCCGCGCGGTATCCGGCGCGACGGATGCGTCGGAGCATGTCGATGAGGAGGAGGACGACGGCGAGCACGATGACCGCCGTGCCGATGAAGCCCGCGACGCCCGGGGTGACGTTGTCGGGGTTGACGGTCGACGTCGGCGAGGGGGTCGGGGTCGTGGCGAGCCACGTGAGCGCGTGCATGTGTCCTCGTTCTGCGCACGGAGCGCTTAGCCTGGTATTCCAGCCTAGAACGTCCTGAAAGCAGCCATGACCTCCTCCGATACGACCGCCCTGCTGGACGAGCGCTACGGGCGCACGCGTTCCCGCAGCCGGTACGTGGGCTGGGCGATCATCGGTGCAGCCGCACTGGGACTGCTCGTCTACGTGGCGTGGTCGACGATCGCGCAGAGCGCGAACTCCGTCGACGTCGACACGACCGGCTACGCGCATGTCGACGAGCGCACGGTCGCGATCGACTTCCAGGTGACAGCGGCACCCGGCACCGCGTTCGTCTGCGCGCTGGAGGCGCAGGACGAGGAGCACGGCGTCGTCGGCTGGCGGGTCATCGAGTACCCGGGGTCGTCGGACCGCACGCAGCGGCTCACGGAGGAGATCCCCACGACCGCCCCGGCGACGACCGGTTTTGTCACGTCCTGCTGGATCCCCTAAGCTGGCTCGAACATCCATGCGCCCCGGCAGCCTTGCCGGGGCGTTCGGTTTACGACCGGGACAGCATTCCCACAGCATCCCCAAGGAGACGACGTGTCCAGCGACAGCACCGTGACGTTCCTCACGCAGGAGGCGTACGACCGCCTCGCCGCCGAGCTCGAGCACCTCTCGACCACGGGTCGCGAAGAGATCGCCAAGCGCATCGAAGCCGCCCGTGAAGAGGGCGACCTCAAGGAGAACGGCGGCTACCACGCCGCAAAAGACGAGCAGGGGAAACAGGAAGCACGCATCCGCACGCTTCAGCAGCTGCTGAAGGATGCGAAGGTCGGCGAAGCCCCCGAGTCCGATGGCACCGTGCAGTCGGGAACCGTGGTGACGGCCACCGTCGCCGGCGGCGAAGAGGTCTTCCTCCTCGGCAACCGCGAGATCGCCGCCAACTCCGAGCTCGACGTCTACAGTGAGGCATCGCCTCTCGGCGCGGCGATCCTCGGCCTCCGTGAAGGCGAAAAGACGACGTACACGGCACCCAACGGCCGCGAGATCGCCGTCGAGATCGTCAAGGTCGAAACCTACGCGGGCCAGTGATCACCGGGTCCGGCTGACGAGGCATCCACGCTCAGCCGGACCGGCCGCTCCCCCGCGGGCCGTCAGTCGGGCATCACCCGGGGGTGGAAGCCCGCACTCTCGAGCACCGAGATGACGTGCGCACGGTGATCTTCGCCGCGCGTCTCGACGCTCAGCTGCAGGATGACCTCACTGATCTGCAGACCCTGACCGTGCCGGGTGTGCAGCACCTCGATGACGTTCGCACCGGCGATCGACAGCAGTTCCGACACGCGCGCCAGCTGGCCCGGACGGTCGGGCAACGGGATCTGCAGGGTCATGTAGCGACCCGACGCCGAGAGCCCGTGAGCGACGACGCGCTGCAGCAGCAGCGGATCGATGTTGCCGCCCGACAGGATCGCGACCGTGGTGCCGGATGCCGCCACCTTTCCGGCGAGGATCGCGGCGACGCCGACCGCACCGGCAGGCTCGACGACCTGCTTGGCACGCTCCAGCAGAACGAGGAGTGCGCGGGCGATGTCGTCGTCGGTGACCGTGACGACATCGTCGACGAGGTCTTTGATCACGTCGAAAGGCACGTCACCCGGGCGGGCCACGGCGATGCCGTCGGCGATCGTCGGGGTCGTCGCCACCGTGAGAGGCTCGCCCGCGGCCAGCGACGAGGGGTACGCCGCCGAGTTGGCAGCCTGCACCCCGATGATCCGCACCTGCCGGCCATCTGCCGCCGCGCGCGCCTTGATGGCCGCCGCGACCCCCGCGATGAGGCCGCCGCCGCCGATGCCCACCAGCACCGTGTCGACCTCGGGGACGTCGTCGTACACCTCGAGCCCGAGGGTCCCCTGCCCGATGATGACGTCGCGGTGGTCGAACGGGTGGATGAGCACGGCGCCGGTGCGCTCGGCGAACTCCGCGGCGAGCCGCAGCGGCGTTTCGACGGTCTCGCCCTCGAGCACCACCTCGGCGCCGTAGCCCCGCGTCGCGAGGAGCTTCGGCACCGGCACGCCCAGCGGCATGAAGATCGTCGCGGGGATGCCGAGCTTCTGCGCGGCCCGCGCGACGCCCTGGGCGTGATTGCCGGCCGACGCCGCCACCACTCCGCGTGCCCGCTCCTCGGCGGTGAGCCGCGACATCCGGTAGGCGGCACCGCGGATCTTGAACGACCCGGTGCGCTGCATGTTCTCGAGCTTGAGATACACGGGCGAGCCGAGCACGTCGGTGAGGTGCTCCGACAGGTCGACCGGCGTGCGCAGCGCGACATCGCTCAGGAACGCGGCGGCATCCTCGAACTCGGCGAGAGTCGGATGCGCGAGGGTGGAATGCGTCACGCGGTGGTCCTCCTTGTGCGGGGCACGCTGCCCCTACGGGTGCGGGGCACGGTGCTCCAGATCAGGTCGTCGGGTCCGGGGAACCGGTCGGGGTCTTGGTGCTGTCGCGAGAGGGACAGGGCCACGACGTTCACGAAGGCGGCCAGCGGCACGGCGAAGAGCGCGCCGGGGATGCCGGCGACCATCGCTCCGCCGGCGACCACCAGCACGACCGCCAGAGGATGCACCTTGACCGCGGCGCCCATCATGAGCGGCTGCAACACGTGGCCTTCCAGCTGCTGCACGCCCAGAACGACGACCAGCATCCAGAGCGCGATCCACGGCCCGTTGTAGACGAGCGCCAGGAAGACGGCGAGCGTGCCGGTGAGGACGGCTCCGACGATCGGGATGAACGAACCGAGGAACACGAGAACGGCGATCGGGATCGCGAGCGGCACCTGCAGGAGGAAGGCGCCCAGGCCGATGCCGACGGCATCGATCGTGGCGACGAAGAGCTGCGTGCGCGCGTAGGTGACGACGGTGTTCCAGCCCGCGCGCCCGGCGCGGTCGAGCTTCACTCGCGCCCGAGAGGGGAACAGGCGCACCACCCAGCGCCAGATGCCGCCACCGTCGGCGAGCGTGCAGAGCAGGATGAACAGCGCGAGCAGCACGCCCGTCGCAACATGCCCGACCGTCGAGCCGATCGCGAGCGCCCCCGACCACAGCAGTTCGGCTTGCTCCTGCAGGAGCGTCCACGCCTGATCGAGCAGGTCGTCGATCTGCTGCGCCGTGAGGTGGAGCGGTCCGTTGATGAGGTAGCGGCGGAACTCGGCGACCGACTCGACCGTACGCTCCTGCACCGAGCTCCACTGCTGTGTGATCTGCCAGATGGCGAGGTAGAGGAGACCGGAGACGATCGCGAGGGTGCCCACGACGCTGACGACCAGCGCGAGCCACCGCGGGAAGCGGTGCCGCAGCATCCAGGTGAACGCCGGCCACACGAGAGCCGTGACGAGGAGAGCCACCAGCAGGGGGACGACGAGCAGCTTCAGCTGGATGACGAGCCACACGAACACGGCGACCGCCGCCGCGATCACGACGAATCGCCACGAGTATGCCGTCGCGACGCGCAATCCGCGGGGCACGGACTCCCCGATCTCGGTCGACACCGTGCGCGAACGCAGCGCATCGAGGAAGGATCCGCGCGGATTCGGATCGGGACCGGTCATCCCGTCAGTCTACGACCGCGCATATGCACGGTCGGGCACGGAGACGTCGGCTCAGAACCGTCCACCCATCTCCTGCAGCCGGCTGATCCGCGCGGGGATCGGCGGGTGCGTGGCGAACAGCCGCGACACCATGCCGGGACGCAGCGGATCACTGATCCACAGGTGCGCCATCGACGTGTGGGCTTTCGCGAGGGGCTGCCCGTGTTCGGCGATCTTCGCGAGCGCCGAGGCGAGGCCGTCGGGGTCGCGCGTGGTCATCGCGCTCGTCGCGTCGGCGAGGTACTCCCGCTGCCGCGAGACGCCCGCCTGCACGATCCCGGCGAGGAGCGGCGCGACGATCGCGGCGATCACGCCGAAGAGGAGGAACACCAGCTGCGCCTGGTTGTTGCCGCGTCCGCGTCCGCCGAAGAAGGCGACCCGCATCATGAGATCGGCGAGGACACCGACCGCCACCACGAGCCCGAAGACGATGAGCGAGACGCGGATGTCGTAATTGCGGATGTGTCCGAGTTCGTGACCGAGGACTCCTTCGAGCTCGCGATCGGTCAGCAGCTCGAACAGCCCCGTCGTGACTGTGATGGAGGCCTCTTCGGGCTTCCTGCCCGTGGCGAATGCGTTGGGAGCGGGGTCGTCGACCACATAGAGGCGGGGCATCGGCGTGCCCGTCGTGATGCACAGGTTCTCGACGAGGCGCCAGTACCGCGGCGCGTCGTGTGCCGTGACCTCCTGCGCACCGGCGAGGGCGAGGGCCTCACGGTCGGCAGCGAAGTACTGCACGGTCGCGTAGCCGCCCGCGAACACCAGAACGAGCGCGGTGATCCACCAGTTGTTTCCGGCAAGCCATCCCGCGAGCAGTCCGAGGAGCCCGAGCACGACGACGAAGGCGGCGATGATCACCCACGTGTTGCGCTTGTTGCGCGCGATCGCGGAGTACACGGGTCACCTCCCCCGAGGTGTCGACCGGACGGCCTCGTGTCAGAACTGGATGCGCGGCGGTTCCGCGATCGCGGCCCCGTCGACGACCTCGAAGAACTCGCGCTCGCTGAACCCGAGGTTGCGGGCGAAGAGGTTGTTCGGGAACACCTTGATCTTGGTGTTGAGTTCGCGGACACCGCCGTTGTAGAAGCGGCGCGACGCCTGGATCTTGTCTTCGGTGTCGACGACGGCCTGCTGCAACTGCAGGAAGTTCTGGCTCGCCTGGAGCTGCGGGTAGGCCTCTGCAACGGCGAACAGCGACTTCAGCGCCTGTTGCATGTGCCCCTCGGCGACGCCCGCGTCGACCGGCGTCGATGCCGACAGTGTCTCGGCACGAGCGCGCGTCACGTTCTCGAAGACCGCCTTCTCGTGGGCCGCGTAGCCCTTGACCGCCTCGATGAGGTTGGGCAGCAGATCAGCGCGACGCTTGAGCTGGACCGTGATGTCGCTCCAGGCCTCATCGACGCGCACATTGAGCGCGACGAGCGAGTTGTACGTCGCCCACAGGTAGATCCCGATGATCACGGCGAGTCCGACGACGATCAGGACGGGGATCAGGATTTCCATGGGACTCCCATCAGTGTTGTGCTCATCCTATCCGGGTGTGTACACGCGCTGAACGCACGACAGCCACTCTCAGTGGTTACTCACCCAGCACGCGGTCGAGGTACGCGTTGCGGAAGGTCCGCTGCGGGTCGAGCCGGTCTCGGACGGAGACGAAGTCGCCGAACCGCGGGTACCGCTCCCGCAGGGCGGCCGCGTCGAGGGTGTGCATCTTCCCCCAGTGCGGGCGACCCTCGTGCGCGAGCATGACCTCCTCGACAGCCGCGAAGTAGTCGTACGGATCGGCGCGCCAATATCGGTGCACCGCGATGTATCCGGTGGCGCGGCCGTACGCCGTCGAGAGCCACAGGTCGTCGGCAGCCGCCATCCGCACTTCGACCGGGAACTCGATGCGCCAGCCGTTCTCGTCGATGACGCGCTGCAGGCCGCGGAAGGCGTCGCCGAGGCGCTCGACCGGCACGGCGTACTCCATCTCGCGGAAGCGCACCCCGCGCGTCGTCGCGAAGACGCGGTGCGACGCGTCGGAGAACGCACGGTCGCCCCAGACGCGGGTCGAGATCGCGTTGATGGCGGGGATCGTCGTGGGCACGACGCGTCCGATCGAGCACGCCACCTGATGCACCACGTTGCCGACGAGCACGTCGTCGGCCCATTTCGACAGTGGCGACAGCGATCGCGTGGCGGTGCCGGCCGGCAGCCGCGTGTTGGTCTTCGTGAGAGCGACGTCGGTGTGGGGGAACCAGTAGAACTCGAAGTGGTCGGCCTCCGCCGCCCGCTCCCCCAGCCGTGCCAGCACGTCGCTGAGCGGCTCGGGGCGCTCGACCGCGCTCAGCACGAACGCGGGCACGCACTGGATCGTCACGTCGACGAGGATGCCGAGCGCGCCGAGGCCGAGCGCCACGGCCGGCAGGAGCTCGGTGTTCTCCTGCTCGTCGACCCTGAGCAGTTCGCCGTCGCCCGTGACCAGCGTCGCCGCGACGATCTGCGTCGCGATGCCGCCGAACCGGGCGCCGGTGCCGTGGGTGCCCGTCGACACCGCGCCCGCGATCGCCTGGCGATCGATGTCGCCGAGATTCTGCATCGCGAGGCCGAACGGGGCGATCAGCGACGGGATCCGATGCAGCCGCGTGCCTGCCAGCAGCGTCACCCGTGACCGCTCGCGGTCGACCGAGACGAGGCCGGAGAGATCAGCGAGTTCGAGCAGGACGCCGGGGGCGACCGCGATGCCGCTGAAGCTGTGCCCTTCGCCCACTGCTTTGACGGGGATGCCCCGGGCCGACGCTGCGCGCACCGAGCGCTGCACCGCCGAGACGGTCGGCGGATACTCCACCCGATGCGGGCGCACCCGCTCGGTGCGCGCCCAGTTCTGCCAGACGCCGCCAGGCCGTGTCACAGGAAGCTCTTCCCTTCGCCGCGGTAGGTGGGCACCTCGCCGACGAGCCCTGTCCCGCGGGTGAGCAGGTAGCGGTCGACGCGCTCCCCGAGTTCGCCGCTCTTCGCGTGCCGGAACCATACGCGGTCGCCGATCGCGAGCGTGCGTGCGGCGGCGCCCTCGAGCGGTGTCTGCACCTCGCCCGAGCCCTCCCGTGCGAGCGTGCGCAGCCCCTCGGGCCATACCGGCCGCGGCTGACGCGATGCGACAGGCGGACCCGACGCGATCCAGCCGCCCCCGAGCACGGTCGCGATGTCTGCCGCCGGCCGCCGCACGACCTCCAGCGCGAAGGCTGCCGCCGGCGCCGGCGTGAACGCACGGTATCCGTCGAACAGATGGCCGGCGAGAAGGCCGCTGCCGGCGGTCGTCTCGGTCACCGAGAGGTCCGACGAGGTCGTCTCGAGCGATCCCGTGCCGCCGCCGTTGACGAACTCGAGTGGTGCGATGCGTCCGAGCGCGGCCACGATCGCGCCTCGC
Organism: uncultured Actinomycetota bacterium; assembly: GCA_963789095.1. Classification (GTDB taxonomy): domain Bacteria; phylum Actinomycetota; class Actinomycetes; order Actinomycetales; family Microbacteriaceae; genus Microbacterium. The sequence goes on along the minus strand of CAWBJK010000011.1, from coordinate 211,226 downwards.
CTGTCGACGAGCTCGTTTCCGCTGCGGCGCTGCATCCACCGGATCACCGCATCGCCCGTGCCGGTCGCGTCCGGCTGACCGGCGATCTGCGCCTCGTACATCATGAGTCCCACGAGCCGGAATCCGCGACGGGCCGCAATGCCGCGCGCGAGTCGCGTGACCTCGGCGGCGTCGTGGACCGGCGACCGACGCACACCGATGTGCCCCAGCACGGGAGCCCGCCACGATGCGTCGGCGTCGATCGCGATCCGCAGCTCGGGGCGCGCCGACGGCGGGGCGACGGCGTCGATCAGGTCGAGTTGGGCGAGGTCGTCGACCATGAGCGTCACCCGAGCAGCGGCGGCCTCATCGGACGCCAAGCGGGCGAGCGCGGCATGATCGGCCGTGGGGTATCCGACGACGATGTCGTCGTGATCGTCGGCCAGCCACAGCGCCTCGGGGAGCGTGAACGCGAGGACGCCGCGATAGCCGGGCAGCGCAAGGGTCGCATCCAGCACCTCGCGCACCCGTATGGACTTGCTCGCCACCCGGATCGGCACGCCGCTCGATCGCACGACGAGGTCGAGCGCGTTGTACTGCAGCGCGTCGACGTCGATCGTCGCAACGGGTCCCGAGACCGAGGCGATCGCGTCGGCTCGGGCCTGCCAGTATGCGGCGGTGTCGGTCCACGGCAGCGCAGCCGTCGGGGACGCAGCCGCACGGGGGGTGAGCAGATCGAGGCTCATCGGGGCTCCTTCGCACGTCGGCCCCAGCCTAGGCCCACCGGCGGCTGCAGCCTCGGCGACGCCCGAGGGGCGATGCCGCCGTGTCCGGTCTGGGCACACGCGCCCGCCGCGCGAAGCGTCAGGGGCTTGCGGAATGCCTTCGACAGGACTGAGCTACACCGTGAGGGAGAAGTCGCAGACATGGCCGCACCGAAAACGCATCTGAGCACCGCCGAATGCTGGGGACTCCTCGAGCACGAGCGGGTCGGCCGCCTCGCGCTGACCGGCGACGACGGCGCCCCCGACATCTTCCCCGTCAACTTCGTGGCCTACGAAGGAGCGCTCTACATCCGGAGCGCGCCCGACATCAAGGACGTCCTGCTCGCAGCCCACCATGAGGCGGCCTTCGAGGTCGACGGTCACGACGACGGAGGCTGGTGGAGCGTCGTGGCGCGCGGACCAGCGTCGCGCGTCAGCGACCTCCCCGAGATCGAGCGCAGCGGGGTGAATCGGCTCGTGACCGCCAGCCCTCGCAACAAGACGCACGTCCTCAAGCTGACGCCCCGCACGGTCACGGGGCGACGCTTCCGCGACGCGGACCACGCTCCCCGCCCGCCCGAACGCGCGCGACCCACGCCTCAGCCGGTGCCGCAGGAGCCGCCGGCGTCCATTCCGCCGCGCCAGACGAGACCGACAGCCGTCCACTCGCGTCCGCCCCTGCAGCCTCCGTCGTGACGCCGGTGGAGTACCCCCGCTGGGACTCGAACCCAGACTGAAGCGATTTTAAGTCGCCTGCCTCTGCCATTGGGCTACGGGGGCCTGCGGCAACGATATCGGCAGACAGCAGAAGACCGGCGCCCCACGAAGGATGGCGCCGGTCTTCGGATGCTTACTTGGCGGCGACCTTCACCGGCTCGGCCACGGGGGCCTCGGCGACGGCCGGGCGCGGGCGCGCCGCGAACTCCTCGAACACGTAGCGCGGGTTCTGCACGGTCTGCAGCGACACGTTGTCGCGGCCGAGCCAGAAGTTGTGCCACCAGTCGCCGACCACGCGCCACTTGCGCTCCCACGACGGCATGGCCAGTCCGTGGTAGCCGCGGTGGGCCACCCACGCGACGAATCCCTTGAGGGCGATCTTCCCCGACTGGAAGACGCCGTTGTAGAGGCCGAGGCCCGCCACCGCGCCGAGGTTCTTGTGGTAATACTCGCGGGGCAGCTCGCCGCGCAGCACCGCCACGAGGTTCTTCGCGAGGAGCTTTGCCTGGCGCACGGCGTGCTGCGCGTTGGGCACGCAGTAGCCGCCCACACCGCCGCCGGTGAGGTCAGGAACCGCCGAGACGTCGCCGGCCGCCCAGGCGCCCTCGACGATCTCCTCGGCGGAGCCGACGCGGAGGTCGGCGCGCGTGCGGATGCGGCCACGCTCCTCGACGGGCAGGTCGCTCCCGCGCACGACGGTGGGGTTGGCCATGACACCGGCGGTCCACACGATGAGATCCGTGGGGATCACCTCGCCGGTCGAGAGCTCGACGTTGCCGTCGACGGCGCCCGTGACCTGCGTGTCGAGGTGCACGCTCGCACCGCGCTTCGCGAGGTCCTTGAGCACCCACTCGCTCGTCTTCAGCGACACCTCGGGCATGATGCGGCCCATCGCTTCGATGAGGTGGAAGTGCGTGTCTTCGAAGCGCAGCTGTGGGTAGTCCTTCAGCAGTGACGACGCGAGCGCGCGCATCTCGGCGAACACCTCGATGCCGGCGAACCCGCCGCCGACCACCACGACCGTGAGCAGACGGTCGCGCTGGGGGCCCGCGGGCAGGTTCGCGGCGCGGTCGAAGTTCGTGAAGATGCGGTCGCGGATGGCGACGGCCTCCTCGATCGTCTTGAGGCCGATCGCGTTGTCGGCGATGCCCGGGATCGGGAACGTGCGCGAGACGGCGCCGGCGGTCACGACGATCTGGTCGTAGCTCTCCTGCCAGGGCTCGCCGATCTCGGGCGTGATCGTCGCCGTGCGGCTCGCGTGGTCGATGCCCGTGACCTTCGCCGTGACGACGCGGGTCTTCTTGAGATGACGGCGCAGGCCCACGATCACGTGACGCGCCTCGATCTCGCCGGCCGCGACCTCGGGGAGGAACGGCTGGTAGGTCATGTAGGGCAGCGGGTCGACGATGGTGACCTCGGCCTCGCCCTTGCGAAGGTGCTTCTCGAGCTTCCACGCCGTGTAGAAGCCGGCGTAGCCGCCTCCGACGACGAGGATCTTGGGCGTGCTGGTCGCAGTGCTGGTCACTGGAAGCGGAACTCCTTGAATCAACGGCTCGGCGAACGCGGAATGCGCGCCGATCTAATTCGCCGGGCAGCAGCGGTGACGCCGAGCCCGACCAGTATAGCGGCCACGGTTCCACCCAGAAGCGGCACCGTCCCGTAGATGAGCGTCTCGGTGCTGGGAAGCAATGGCGATCCCGGCGCCTCGACGGCCCCTGCGGGAGGCAGGGGCGTGATCTGCACCGGAGTGACAGTGGGCGTCGGCTCAGGCGACGCCTCGGCGCGTCGATACAACCGTATCCACTCGCTGAGGCTCCCCATCGGATTGCTGTCGACCCGCGGGACGGCTTCGGTCACCGCAGCCTGTGCGTCGATCAGTCCGCGTCCGTAGAGCGCTGGATTCGCGCGCGACTCCTTCGTCTCACGCGCGGTGGACACAATCCTGTTGATGACGTTGTCGGCGTCGAGATCGGGGTGGGCGGCGCGCACGAGTGCCGCCACGCCCGCCACGATCGGAGCCGCCCCGCTCGTGCCGTTCCAGACGACGAGACGACCATCCGCCGACACGCCCAACAGCTCTTCGCTCGGCGCCATGATCCCGATCGCGATGCCCTGCGTCGACGCCTCGACGCTCGCCTTGCCTTCGCGGTCGACGCCTCCGACGGTGAGCACGCCGGGGATCGTGGCAGGCGCGCCGACCTCGTCGGTACCGCTCCCCTTGTTGCCTGCGGCGACCACGACGACCACGTCGTTCTCGAAGGCGTGGAGGAAGGCGGAGTCCCAGCTGGCATCCCACTCGAGCGTGTTCGTCGTGAACGAGAGGTTGATGATGTCGGCACCGTGGTCGACCGCCCACCGCATGGCCTCCGCGACCTGGTCGACGAACGGCACGGCGGCAGATGCGCCGAAGCCCACCGAGATCGACAGGAGCGTCGCCGCGGGCGCCACACCGAGCATCCCCGCGCCATCACCGGTCCCCCGCGACGCCGCGAGCGACCCCACCCAGCTGCCGTGATTCGAGTCGACCGCGCCCACCGGGCTGCGGCCGTCGGCGGCGCCGAGGCCCGAGAAGTCGGCGCCGCCGATGACAGCGCCCTCGAACTCCTTCGGTCCCCGCCCGATACCCGTGTCGATCACGGCGATGGTGACGCCCTCGCCGCGCGTCGTCTTCCAGGCCTCGCGGATGCCGTAGTCCTCGAGCCAGTACTCCGCCGCCTGGGCGGGGTCGGCCTCTGCAGCCTCGATCGTCTCCTCGGGTGCCGGGGCGGCTCCCGTGGCGGCGATCGTCAGCAGCGCGAGAGCGGCGGCGCCGGCGGCGAATCGCGACCTCATCCATCCCCCCGCGGCGATGCGCAGGTGCACACGTCGGGACTCCACGAGCCGCGCGCGAGCGCGAGATCACCGATGGGATTGACCCCCGGGCCCGCCGCCAGCGCGTGGCCGGCCAGCGCGTGGAGGCACTTCACACGCGTCGGCATGCCGCCCGCCGACACGCCCTCGATCTCAGGGACGGCGCCGTACGCGGCGCGATCGGCGAGGTATGCCTCGTGGGCTGCGGCGTACTGCGCGGCGATGTCCTCGTCGTCAGCGAGCAGCTCGGAGAACTCCCGCATCACCTGGGTGGCTTCGAGCGCACTCATGGCGGCCGTCGCCCCCGGGTGCGTGAGGTAGTAGAACGTGGGAACGGTGTGCCGTCCGGCAGCCGCGGCTCGGTCGCCACGACCGTCGGGTTGCCGCACACGCAACGCGCCGCGATCCCCACCACACCGCGCATGGGACGGCCGAGCTGCTCACGCATGGTGTCGAGGTCGGCGTCGGTTGCGGGTGTCAGCGGCACATCCTCCAGGGTACGTCAGTCACTGGGAACGGCCGTCTGCGCGAGGCCGGCGGCCGTCACGGAGCGCAGCAGCTGTGCCATCCAGTCGTTCCGCGTCTCTTCGACCTCGCTGCTGACGGGCGCCTGCTCGTCCGGCACGGCGCCGTCGGGCAGATCGTCGTCGACGAGGTACACGACTTCGCCCGGTTTGACGTAGTACAGCCGTTCACGCGCCTGCGACGTGATGTACGCCGGGTCGTTCCAGCGCTCACGCTCCGCCTCGAGGGCGGCGACCTCGTCCTTGCCGACCTCCACCGCCTGCTCGAGCGCGGCGATCTGCTGGCGCTGGTCAAGATAGACCCCGACCGTCGGGACGAGGACGAACGCAGCGAGCACGACGAGCCCGAGCATGATGCCCGTGAAGGCCGACAGCCGCACGCCGCCCATCCAGTCGCGGACGTTCACACGACGTTCGGGCGCGCCCTCACCGGGATCGCGACCCGGGCGCTCGCCGGCATGAAGGAAGGGAGCCGCCGCAAAGCGGTCGGCTCCCTTCCTCGTCATGCCCCCACCCTACGTCGCGCGGCGACGGGGACGGGAAGGCACTCCGAGCCTGGCGCGGATGGGTTCCCGTCAGTTCTTGAAGCGCGGGAAGGCGCCACGTCCGGCGAACACCGCGGCGTCGCCGAGCTCCTCCTCGATGCGCAGGAGCTGGTTGTACTTCGCGACGCGCTCGCTGCGCGCGGGCGCACCCGTCTTGATCTGACCGCAGTTGACGGCGACGGCCAGGTCGGCGATCGTCGTGTCCTCGGTCTCGCCGGAGCGGTGCGACAGCATCGAACGGTAGCCGTTCGACGTTGCGAGCGAGATCGCGTCGAGCGTCTCGGACAGTGTGCCGATCTGGTTCACCTTGACGAGCAGCGCGTTCGCGACGCCGAGGTCGATGCCGCGCCCGAGGCGCTCGGGGTTGGTGACGAACAGGTCGTCGCCGACGAGCTGTACCTTCGAGCCGATCGCATCGGTGAGCGCCTTCCAGGCGTCCCAGTCGTCTTCGGCCAGCGCGTCCTCGATCGTGACGATCGGGTAGTTCGCGACGAGGTCGGCGAAGTAGTCGGTGAGCTTCTCGGCCGACCATTCCTTGCCCTCGACCGTGTACACGCCCTCGTGGAAGAACTCGGTGGCAGCCACATCGAGGCCCACGGCGATGTCGGTGCCCGGCGTGAACCCGGCCTTCTCGATCGCGCGCATGAGGAAGTCGAGGCCCTCGCGGTTGCTGGGGAGGTCGGGGGCGAAGCCGCCCTCGTCGCCGAGACCGGTCGCGAAGCCGGCGGCCTTCAGTTCGCCCTTGAGGACGTGGTAGACCTCGGTGCCCCAGCGGAGCGACTCGCCGTAGGTCTCGGCCCCGATCGGCGCGAGGAAGTACTCCTGGAAGTCGATGCCGTTGTCGGCGTGCTCACCGCCGTTGATGACGTTGAACAGCGGAACGGGAAGCACGTGCGCGTTGGGTCCGCCGATGTAGCGGAACAGGGGCAGGTCAGCGGCGTCGGCCGCGGCCTTGGCGACGGCGAGCGAGACGCCCAGGATCGCGTTGGCTCCGCAGCGCGACTTGTTCTCGGTGCCGTCGGTCTCGATGAGGATCTCGTCGATGATGCGCTGCTCGCTGGCGTCGACGCCTTCGATCGCGGGACCGAGCTCGTCGATGACGGCGTTGACCGCCTTGAGGACGCCCTTTCCGCCGTAGCGGCTCTTGTCGCCGTCGCGCAGCTCGTACGCCTCGAACGCGCCGGTGGATGCGCCGGAGGGGACGGCCGCACGCTGGACGATGCCGTCGTCGAGCAGCACCTCCACTTCGACGGTCGGGTTGCCACGCGAATCCAGGATCTCGCGTGCGCCTACAGCCTCGATCAGTGCCACAGGGGACTCCTTGCTTGTGGAGGATGGATCTCGGAGCGTCGTTGGTCCGCACCCGAGTCTAGTGATGCCCTCAGCGGTCTCACAGAGCCGGGACCGTCAGCGCTCCCCCGGTCGCACCACGACGGCGAGCGCGACGCCGTCCCATCCCTTGGCGTCGAGGGTCTGGAGCGCGGTCGCGTCGAACCGGGGGTCGTTCCCGAGCATCTCGAGGCCGCGGCGGGTTCCGACGACGTGGGAGGCGGTGCTGTCGGGATCGGCGACGGCTCCGGATCTCCCGACGTTGTCGACCACGACGACGGTGCCCTCGCGGCCGAGGCGTGCCGCCCAGTCGAGGTAGATCGTGTTCGACTCCTTGTCGGCGTCGATGAACACGAGGTCGAAGGGCTCCTCGCCGGTGAGTGTCGGCAGCACGTGCTCGCCGCGACCGACGCGGATGTCGACGCGCTCGGACACCCCGGCGCGTTCGAGGTTGGCACGGGCGACGGCGGCATTGTCGGGCTCGGCCTCCACGGTGACTACGAGACCTCCCTCCGGAAGGGCTCGGGCGAGCCAGATCGTGGAGTAGGCGCCGAGGGTGCCGATCTCGAGCACGCGCCGCGCGCCGGAGATGCGGGCGAGCAGGTGGAGCAGCTTGCCGTTGACGGGGGCGACCTCGATGGCCGGCATCCCGGCGGCGCCCTGCGCAGCGACGGCGGCCTCGAGGGCGGCATCGTGACCGACGAGGGTGTCGGAGAAGTAGCGATCGACCGCACGCCAGGCGTCGGGCGTGGGGAGCGGCGGTTCGGGGCGGGCGGCGGCGTCGGCGCGTGTCATGTACCCAGCGTCGTGAAGCGAGACGTCATCCGTCAACCGTCGGGGCGCCGGGCGCGGTGTCCTGCGCCCTGCGCGCGACGAGGCCGTTCAGCAGTGCTGCGCCGGTCTGCGCATCGTCCACCGTGACCGTGAGTGTCTTCCCGTTGGTCCGGCGCACTTCGATCCCGGGGCCCCGGCGGCTGACGACGCCGAACTTGCCGCCCGGCGCCCACCGCATCCCCCAGCCGCCGAACTCGCCCATCGGCTCGACCTGGACGTGGGCGGCGTCCCGCACCTCGGTCAGCGGAAGGTGCACCCGAGGCCACCCGGCGGCCGAGGTCACGGAGAGTCCCGAATCGTCGATCCGGACGTGGAAGGCGCAGTTGGTGAGCACGGCGAGCGAGACGAACACGGTCGCGGCCGCGGTGATCCACAGCGCCAGGACATCGTCGACGGCGATCGCGGTGATCACGGTGATGACGACGAGCAGGAGCACGGCGCTGCCGAGGACGACCGCCCCTGCCGGCGAGATGGTCACTCTGCGCACCCACACGGCGGTCTCGGCGGGTGCGAGCACGGTGGGCTCGGTGGGCTCCGCACGGACGGGAGCGAAGGGATCGCGCGGCTGGAGGAACCACCCCGCGGCCCCGGCGCCGGCCGCGAGCACGAGGGCGGCGATGAGCGCGATCCAGATCGCGGGCGCGTCGTCGGCGGATGCGAGTCCGATCTGCTGCATGGTCGCGGTCGTGACCAGCACCGTCACGAACACGCCGAGTCCCAGCGAGAACGCGCCGAGGAAGGGATAGACCCGTCCGTGGTCGCCGGCACGCAGCGACGGCAGGCTCGTGATGGTCAGCAGCAGCGGGAGCCCGAGACCGGTCACCCCGACGAGGAGCATCGTCAGCCAGAGAGGACCGAACCCGTCGGGGCGTCCGTCGGCGCCCCAGTGCACCGCGACGGGGTCGGGCAGCGCGGGGGCGGCGAGCAGCAGGACGGCGAGGCCGCCCAGCACGACCGCTGCGGGCAGGGCGAGCGCGACGAGCACGAAGCGACGGACGCGGGTCCGCGCGCGGCCGGCGGCGCCTGTCGGCGCGGCGGCGCCAGATCGGCGGTGAGAACCTGGTCGGCGGTCAGCGGTCATGGGCGGCCTCCTTGACAAGAGCAGCGAGGGTGTCGGCGGGCAGATCGAGGGCGCGCGCCTTCGTCGCGAGGGCGACGATGTCGTCGTGGAGCGCGGAGAGTGGGCGGACAGCCTCGGTGACGACGGCGCCGCGACCGCGCCGCATGTCGACGAGTCCCTCGTCGCGCAGCTGCTGGTACGCGTGCAGCACGGTGTGCAGATTGACGCCGAGCGCTTTCGACAGTTCGCGGGCGGCGGGGAGACGATCTCCGGGCACGACCCTGCCCGCGGCAGCGTCCATGCGCAGCGAGGCCGCGATCTGCGCGAACAACGGCATCGGACTCGTGGCATCCACCCGGACAAGCATGCGCCTATTCTATAACAACTAGAACAGTTGTATCGCGTTCACAACGGACGTGCGAGAAGAAGGCGGCTACGGCACACTCGCGGCATGCGCATCACTCCCCGACGCCTCGCCCTCGGCATGAGCCTGTGGTTTCCCAACCTGTTCAGCGGCATCCGCGTGGTCCGGTTCTCGGACGACTGGACGCAGGCGACGGTCCGGCTGCACGTCAACGTGATCACACGCAACTTCGTCAAGACGGCCTTCGGCGGATCGCTGTCAGCGATGACCGATCCGTACTTCTTCATGCTCGTCATGCACCAACTCGGCCGCGACTATGTCGTGTGGGACACGAAGGGGGAGATCGAATTCCTCAAGCCCGGACGCGGAGTGCTGACGGCGCACTTCTCGGTGCCGAGCGAAAAGGCTCAGCAGCTCCGCGAGCACGCCCACGGCGGCCGCCGTGTGCTCGAGTGGTTCCAGACGGAGATCACCGACGACACCGGCGACGTCGTGGCGCGCGTGCGCCGCGAGGTGTACGTGCGCGAGAAGCGGCGGGTGACCGACGCGCGAGCCGCGACGACGACCGGCGACCGCACCGGGTGAACGGGGCCCCGCGCCGTCAGCCGAGCGGCTTCCGCTCGAGGTCGTCGCGCGTCTGGCCCGCGCGCACCGTCGCGAACGACGTGTAGCCATCTGCCGCCGATCGCTCCAGCAGGCCCTTGAGGTTCTTGGTGCGCTGCTCGAGTCGCACCCGCGAGCCGTCGGCCACGAGTGCCGCTTTGAGTGCGACGAGCTCTGCCACCGGCACGTCGCGATCGTGCACGAGCACGACCGCCGATGCGGAGTCGCCCGCCTGCTCCGCCACCAGCTCGACAATCCGCTCGAACCCGATCGAGAAGCCCACCGCGGGGACCTCTTGACCGAGGAAACGACCGATCATGCCGTCGTAGCGACCGCCGCCGCCGAGCGAGTAGCCCACCGACGGGTGCGCGAGCTCGAAGATCGTGCCCGTGTAATAGCCCATCCCCCGCACGAGGAACGGGTCGAACACCAGCGGTACCTCGCCGTCTCCCGGGCGCGCGGCGGCGACCGCGTCGCCGATCCCCACCAGGTGCGCGACGATGTCGTCTGGCGCGCCGCCGGGCAGTGCCGCGAGGATCTGCTCGGCGCCGAAGGGTCGGTGCGCGAGGGTCTGCGGGCGACGGAGGAAGGTCGCGAAGGCCTCGACAGCGTGGGGCGTCGCATCGCGGTCCTGCAGCTCGGCCGCCACCCCTTCCGGGCCGATCTTGTCGAGCTTGTCGATCGTGATCAGCACGCTCGGACGCTCCTCGGCCGAGAACCCGAACGAGTCGAGCATCCAGTCGAGCACACGGCGATCGTTGATGCGGATCGCGCCTCCCTCCAACCCGAGCGCGTCGAGGGTGTCGAGGCTCGCGACGACGAGCTCCGCCTCCGCACGCGACGAAGCGTCGCCGATGATGTCGATGTCGCACTGCACGAACTGGCGGTAGCGGCCCTTCTGCGGGCGCTCCGCTCGCCACACCGGTGCGATCTGGATCGCTCGGAACACACCGGGCAGCTCGTTGCGGTGGCTCGCGTAGAAACGGGCCAGCGGCACGGTCAGGTCGTAGCGCAGGCCGAGATCGGAGAGCTGCGCCGGGGTTTCGGCGGCCGCACGGATCGCGTCGGCGTCGAGGCCGCGCTTGAGCACGTTGAAGGCGAGCTTCTCGTTGTCGCCGCCGATGCCCGCGTGGAGCCGCTCGTACTCCTCGACGACGGGCGTCTCGATCTCGTCGAAGCCGTGCGCGCGGTAGCGCTCGCGGATGACGGCGAGCACACGCTCACGGCGCGCCTTGTCGGCGGGGAGGAAGTCGCGCATCCCGCGCGGCGGATTCACAGTGGCCACGGGCTCTAGTTTTCCAGATCGGATGCGGCGCCTTCGCCGCCGGGAGTCGCGCCCTCCCCCACGCGTACGTCCGCCTCCCATGCCCGCAGCCGGGTGCGCAGGGAACGCTCCGCATCCCAGCCGTGTGCCCGCGCCACGGCGACGAGGTTCAGCAGCGCCGCACCCAGCTCCGCCTCCGAGGCCGGTTCCGCCGACGCGGGGATCGCTGCCGCATCGCGCGGCAGGCCCGCCCGTCCGAGCATCTTCTGCGCCAGTGCCAGCGCCGGCATATGCGGCGAGATGCCATCGAACACACTCGTGCGCATGCTCTTCTCGGCCGCCTTGGCGGCGTTCCAATGCACCAGCACCTCCTCCGGCGTCCGCGCCACCGCGTCGCCGAACACGTGCGGATGACGGCGCACCATCTTCTCCGTGAGTCCGCGCGCGACATCGTCGATGTCGAACGGATCGGCAGGATGCTCCGCGGCGACCGCCGAGTGGAACAGCACCTGCCACAGGAGGTCGCCGAGCTCTTCTCGCAGCTCCGTGCGCGATCCGGTCTCGACGGCGTCGATCAGCTCGGCCGACTCCTCGATGAGGTACGGCACCAGATCTTCATGCGTGATGCGCGCGCTCCACACGCACCGCTCCCGTACGGCCCGCATCGTCTCGGCCGCCTCGCGCAGCGGATCGGAGTGCGGCGCGTCCGCCGAGGCATCGGAGGTCGAGGCGACGAAGGCCGCCCGGTCGGTGGTCACGGGGTCTGTGCGCTCGGCGCGAGAGCGAGGCGACGGTGATGCCATGCCCGCCACGATACGAGGATCCCGGCGAGGATGAGCGAGATTCCCGATCCCGTGAGCACGCCGAGCGTGGCCTGATCGCGGGTCGCCGCGTCAGCGGCGAACGACAGCTCCGCCATCAGCAGCGACACCGTGAAGCCGATGCCGCCGAGGGCCCCGGCGGCGATCAGGTCGCCGAGCGCCAGCCGGGGAGCACCCGGCACGTGGGCGACCCGCTGCGCGATCCAGCCTGCCGCCGTGATGCCGACGATCTTGCCGACCGGGAGCGCGATCACCACCGCCCAGAACGCCGGCGACAGCTTCGTGGCGGGAACCTGCGGGATCATCACGAGCGCCGCCGACAGGGCGAACGCCGGCAGCACGAGTCCGTTCACCCAGGGCTCCAGCACGTGCCGCGCACGCAGCGCGGGCGGCTGCGCCATCACGAGCCCCAGCGCGACGCCCGCGATCGTGGCGTGGACGCCCGATCGGAGCACGAGCCACCAGACCAGCACCCCGATCACGATCAGCGCGACGATCAGCAGGGGCCGGGTCGACGTGTCGAGCGTCTTGCTGAGCACCCGGAACAGCACGAGCCCCACCACGGCGATCACGAGCATCACCAGGTCGACGTCGGTGGCGAACAGCACGGCGATGAAGACGATGCCGACGATGTCGTCGAGGATGGCGAGCGCGAGCAGGAAGACGCGCAGGCCCGACGGCAGTCCCTTGCCGAGCACGGCGAGCACCCCGAGCGCGAACGCGATGTCCGTCGCGGTCGGGATGGGCCACCCGCGCGCCGTGTCGGCGGCGCCTGCGATCGCGAGGTAGACGACGATCGGCACCATGACGCCCCCGGCGGCGGCGATCGCCGGCTGCAGCGCCGTGCGCGGCGAGTTGAGCTGTCCGTTCGTGAGCTCGAACTGCAGCTCGACGGCGGCGGCGAAGAAGAACACGGCGAGCAGGCCGTCGGATATCCAGTGCCCGATCGACAGGTCGACGACGCCGGGGACACCCACGTGCAGCGCTTTCGTGGCGAGCGCGGCGTCGGACCAGGGCGAATTGGCGAGCACGAGCCCGACCGCTGCGGCGAGCAGCAGGAGAACGGCCGGGAAACGAGCGGAACGCAACAGGGCCATGCGGCTACTTTCGGGTACGTCGGACACAACTCGCCGACCAGACTTCCCGGCACACCCGGGCACCTACCCTAGCGCGCACGGAGGGTCCGGAGCAGAGGTTTACGGTGGAGGGATGCGCGAGTTGACACGGACCGAAGCGATCGATCTCGTCGGGCGGGGCGAGGCGGAGCAGTCGCTCCCCGAGCAGATGCGCGCGGACGTGCGGCTGCTCGGCGGGCTGCTCGGTCGCGTGCTGCGCGAGAGCGGCACCCCCGGGCTGTACGACGACGTGGAGCGTCTGCGGCTCGCCACGATCGCGGCGTACACCGACGAATCGCCCGAGGCCTTCGAGCGCGCCGTCGCGATCGCCGACTCGTTCACCGTCGCTCGCGCCGACGAAGTCGCCCGCGCCTTCACGGCGTACTTCCACCTGGTGAACCTCGCCGAGGAGCAGCAGCGCGTACGAGTGCTGAAGGAGCGTGACGGCCGTCCTGAGAAGGAGGAGGTCACCGACTCGGTGGCCGCCGCGTTCGTCAGGCTCTCGGCCGAGGTCGGCGACGACACCGCGCTGGAACGGCTGCAGCATCTCCGCTTCCACCCGGTGTTCACCGCGCACCCCACTGAAGCGCGCCGGCGCGCCGTGTCGTCGAGCATCCGTCGTCTCGCGGCGCTGCTCGGCGAGCACAATGCCGCCGTCCGCGGCGGTGCCGATGAGCGCCGGGCCGAGCGTCGCATGATCGAGGAGATCGACACGCTGTGGCGCACCGCTCCCCTTCGCGCCGAGAAGCCGACGCCCGTCGACGAGGTCCGCGCCATCATGGCCGTGTTCGACGAGACCCTCTACACAGCGGTGCCGCACGTCTACCGCCGGGTCGACGACGCCCTCCAGGGGCCCGGTGCCGGCAATCGCGCTCCGGTCGTGCGCCCGTTCGTGCGGCTGGGCACGTGGGTCGGCGGCGACCGCGACGGGAACCCGTTCGTCACGGCATCGGTCACCAAGAAGGCGGCGGCGATCGGCGCCGAGCACATCCTGCTGGGCCTCGAGCGCACCGCCAAACGCATCTCGCGCGTGATCACCCTGTCGGACGACACGACTCCCCCGGCGCCCGACCTGAGAGCGCTGCTGCAGCGCCTCGCGGCCGGCGACGAGGAGGGCGCCGCAGACGCGCGCAAGCGCGCAGGCGGCGAGCCCCACAAACGGGCGATGCTGCTGATCACGCGGCGCATCACCGCAACCCGCAAGCGCGACGCCGATCTCGCCTACCGCGACCCCGAGCATCTCCTCGCCGACCTGCGCACCGTGCAGAACTCGCTCGTCGCGGCGGGCGCCTCGCGCCAGGCCTACGGGCATCTGCAGCAGCTGCTGTGGCAGGTCGAGACCTTCGGGTTCCACCTCGCCGAGCTGGAGGTGCGCCAGCACTCCGCCGTCCACACCGCCGTGCTCGCCGAATGCGAGGCGGGCGGGGCGCTGTCGACACAGGCCGAGGAGGTGCTGGAGGTCTTCCGCACCATCGCGCAGATCCAGCACCGCTACGGCCCGCGCGCCGCCGGCCGCTACATCGTCTCGTTCACGCGGTCGGCAGACGACCTGGCGGCGGTCCACCGGCTGGCCCGCCACGCCGTCGGCCCCGGCGGCACACCGCCCGTGCTCGACGTCATCCCGCTGTTCGAGACGTTCGCCGACCTGCAGGCTGCGCCCGCCATCATGGCCGAGGTGGTCGAGCAGCCCGCCTTCGCGTCGCGGCTCGCCGAGACCGGACGCCGCCTGGAGGTCATGCTCGGGTACTCCGACTCGTCCAAGGACGTCGGCCCGGTCGCCGCGAACCTGGCGCTGTACGAGGCGCAGTCGAAGATCGCCGACTGGGCGCGCGAGGCCGGCATCCACCTCACGCTGTTCCACGGCCGCGGTGGAGCGCTCGGTCGCGGTGGAGGGCCGGCGAACTCCGCGATCCTCGCGCAGCCGCCCCATTCGGTAGACGGCCGGTTCAAGCTCACCGAGCAGGGCGAGGTGATCTTCGCCCGCTACGGCGACCCCGCCATCGCCATGCGCCACATCGACCAGGTGGCGGCCGCGGCCCTCCTCGCCTCGGCGCCGTCGATCGAGAAGCGCAACCGCGACGCGGCAGAGCGCTTCGCCGAGGTCGCCGCCCGCATGGACGTCGCCTCCCGGGACAGGTTCTTCTCACTCGTGAAGGCGCCGGGCTTCGCCGCCTGGTTCGCGACCGTGACCCCGATGGAGGAGATCGGCCTCCTCGCGCTCGGATCGCGCCCCGCGCGCCGCGGGCTGTCGGTGGAATCGCTCGAAGACCTCCGCGCGATCCCGTGGGTCTTCGCGTGGTCGCAGGCGCGCATCAATCTCGCAGGCTGGTTCGGCCTGGGCTCGGCGCTCGAGGCCGTCGGCGACGAACAGCTGCTGCGCGAGGCCTACGAGCAATGGCCCCTCTTGCGCACCGTGATCGACAACGTCGGCATGAGCCTCGCGAAGTCCGATACCCGCATCGCACGCCGCTACCTCGATCTGGGCGACCGCGACGACCTCGCCGACCTCGTCATGGCCGAAATGGCGCTCACGCGCGACTGGATCGTCCGCATCACCGGCGGCGGCGAGCTGCTCGCCAACCGTCCCGTGCTGCAGCGCGCCGTGAAGATGCGCGACCCGTACGTCGACGCCCTGTCGCTGCTGCAACTGCGCGCCCTGCGCATGCTGCGCGCCGACCAGGCTGCCGCCCCCGAGTGGCAGCATCTGCTGCTGCTGTCGGTGTCGGGGGTCGCAGCCGGCCTGCAGAACACCGGCTGACGCTCAGCGCGGCGCGGGTGCGTCGCCGTCGAGTCGGCGATCGTCGACGTGCCGGGCGAGCGACGACGCGTATCGCTCGGTGAGCTGTGTCATGAGGTCGGGTGTCTCGCGGTCGAGGCCGAAGACGTAGCCCGGGAAGTCGAGGTCGTGCTGCAGCGCCCAGATCTCGTCGTGCCGGTCGGGCGGGAGCACCTGGGCGGGGTCGCCCACCGCCACCCATCCGATGGGTACGACCGACTCGGGCGGCAGCACCGTTCGCAGATGCACGACGGCGTTGATCCTCACCTCGCTGCGGGTGCCGATCCGGGCTCCGTTGAAGACGCGCGTCCCCGTCGCGAGGAACACCTCGTCGGCCACGGTCGCACCCGAGATGCTCGCCATCGGTCCCACGAGAACGTGGTCGCCGATGTGAACGGGGTGCGTCGCGCTCGCACGGATGAGGGCGTTCTCCATCACGATCACGTGCTCGCCGAGCGTCACGGGCCCGCCTTCGGCCGTGATCACAGCCCCGTGCAGGACCTGGCATCCCGCGCCGATCGTCACGTCGCCCGAGACCACCGCGGTCGGGGCGATGACCGCGTCGGGGTGGATGCGGGGCGTCGCCCCGAGATGCTCGAACCGCATGAGGCCAAGCGTAGGCGGCGGGCGTCATGTGCGTCGAGGCGCCGTGACGACGCCATTAGGGTGGAGAGGTTCGCCACGTCGCGGATGTCCCACCCCATCGGCATGAAAGCTCCCAATGACCGACACGCACGTCCCCTTGCCCGACTCCGTCCAAGATGTCTTCGACACCGTCCTCGCGCGCAACCCGCACGAGCCGGAGTTCCAGCAGGCCGTGCATGAGGTGCTCTCCTCGATCGCACCCGTCCTCGAGGTGCACCCGCAGTTCGCCGACAGCGGCATCCTGGAGCGCATCGTCGAGCCGGAGCGCCAGATCATGTTCCGCGTCCCCTGGATCGACGACGCCGGTCGCCTCCAGGTCAACCGCGGCTACCGCGTGCAGTTCTCGTCGGTGCTCGGCCCCTACAAGGGCGGTCTGCGCTTCCACCCCTCGGTGAACCTGTCGATCATCAAGTTCCTCGGCTTCGAGCAGATCTTCAAGAACGCCCTCACCGGTCAGGGCATCGGCGGCGCGAAGGGCGGCAGCGACTTCGACCCGCACGGCCGCTCCGACGCCGAGATCATGCGCTTCTGCCAGTCGTTCATGAGCGAGCTGTGGCGTCACCTCGGCGAGCACACCGACGTCCCCGCCGGCGACATCGGCGTCGGCGCCCGCGAGATCGGGTACCTGTTCGGCACCTACCGCAAGATCACCAACCGCCACGAGTCGGGGATGTTCACCGGCAAAGGGGTGCAGTGGGGCGGTGCCGAGGTGCGCACGGAGGCCACGGGCTACGGCGCGGTCTTCTTCGCCGAGGAGATGCTCGGCGTCACCGGAGAGTCGCTCGAACGCAAACGCGTCGCCGTATCCGGCTCCGGCAATGTCGCGATCTACGCGATCGACAAGGCTTGGCAGCTGGGTGCGGTGCCGGTGACGGCCTCCGACTCGTCCGGCTACATCATCGACGAGGGCGGCATCGATGTCGATCTGCTCCGCCAGGTGAAGGAGCAGGAGCGCGCGCGGATCTCGGAATACGCCGCACGCCGCCCCGGAGCGCGGTTCGTCGAGGGCGCCCGCCCGTGGGAAGTGCCGGTCGATGTGGCGATTCCGTCGGCGACGCAGAACGAGCTCGACGAGGACGACGCGCGCGCCCTCATCGGCAACGGCGTGAAAGCCGTCGCCGAGGGCGCGAACATGCCGTCGACCCCCGGCGCGGTCGCCGCCCTGCAGAGCGCCGGCGTGCTGTTCGGTCCCGGCAAGGCGGCCAACGCGGGCGGTGTCGCGACGTCGGCCCTCGAGATGAGCCAGAACGCCTCGCGTCAGCGGTGGAGCTTCGCCGACAGCGAGAAGAAGCTGCGCAGCATCATGAAGGACGTGCACGACGCCGCCTTCGATGCCGCCGAGCGCTACGACCGTGCCGGCGACTACGTGGTCGGCGCCAACTCCGCCGGTTTCGAGCGGGTCGCCCACGCCATGCTGGCGCAGGGCGTGATCTAGGCAACCGTCATGACGGCGCGGACAGCCGAGACACCGACGGCCTCGAAGGTCTCCGCGCTCACGCTCGCCGGACTCGTCGTCGGCTCCATGGTCGGCGCCGGTGTCTTCTCGCTGCCCGGCCGGTTCGCCGCCGAGACCGGCGTGTGGGGGGCGATCGTCGCCTGGATTATCGCGGGCGGCGGCATGTTGATGCTCGCGCTCGTCTTCCAGCGGCTCGCGCTTCGGCGGCCCGAGCTCGACGCGGGCGTCTACTCGTACGCCCGCGCGGGCTTCGGCAGCTACACGGGGTTCTTCTCGGCGTTCGGGTACTGGGCGAGCGCGTGCGCGGGCAACGTCTTCTACTGGGTGTTCATCATGTCGACGCTCGGGGCTGTCTTCCCTGCGCTGGGTGCCGGCGACACGGTGCTCGCCGTCGCCGTCTCCTCGGTGGGGCTGTGGCTGTTCTTCCTGCTCATCCGCAGCGGCGCCCGCGAAGCGGCGGCCGTCAACCGCGTCGTGAGTGTCGCCAAGGTGCTCCCGATCATCGTCTTCGTGCTGCTCTGCGTCTTCGCGTTCGACCCGGCGGTGTTCGCCGCCAACCTCACGGGTGGTGACGGCGCACCGATCCTGTACGAGCAGGTGCGCGCAACACTGCTCGTCACCGTGTTCGCCTTCATCGGCGTGGAGGGCGCCAGCGCCTATTCGCGCCACGCGCGCCGTCGCTCCGACGTCGGCCGCGCCACCGTGCTCGGGTTCACGTCGGTGCTCGCCGTGTTCATGTCGGTGACGATCGTCTCGTACGGCATCCTTCCCCGCGAAGAGATCGCCGCCCTCCGGCAGCCGTCGATGGCGGGCGTGCTGCAGGCCGTCGTCGGCGACGGGGGCGCCGTGTTCATCGGCATCGCGCTGGTGGCAGCCGTGCTCGGCGCCTACCTCTCCTGGACGCTGATGGCCGCCGAAGTGCTGCTCGTCGCCGCGCGCTCGGGCGACCTGCCACGCGTGTTCGCCCGCACCAACACGAAGGACGTGCCCGTCGGCGCGCTCGTGCTCTCGACCGCGCTCGTGCAAGTGCTGCTCGTGGTCGTGCTGTTCTCGAGCGATGCGTTCGACGTCGCGCTCAATCTCACCAGCGCGCTCGCCCTCATCCCGTACTTCCTGACGGCGGCGTTCGGCCTTCGGGTGGCGCTCTCGGACCGCGGCGCGACCTCCCGGGCGCGGCGTGCCGGCGACACGGTCGTCGCGGCGGTCGCCACCGTGTACACGGCGTTCCTGCTCTACGCGGCGGGGGCCGAGTACACCCTCCTGTCGCTCATCATCATTGTTCCGGCGACGGTGCTCTACGTCGCCGCGCGGCGCTCCCGCCGCGAACGGGTCTTCCGCCCCGGCGAGTGGGTTCTGTTCGCTGTGGCCGCCGGGGGCGCCGTCGTGGCGATCGTGCTGATCGCCACGGGCGCCCTGGTCATCTGACCGCCGCCGCGTCGGACTCGGCAGCCGCGGGGCGCTCAGGCAGCGGGAAGATCTGATCGAGCAGCTGCGCCGTCCAGGCGATCAGGTCGGCATCGGCCAGCGGCTCACCGCCCGCCGACGGAAGAGGCACGACCATCGCCTCGCCGCCCGACAGCACCTTCGACTTCGGGTGCAGTCGCTGCAGCCGAACACGCAGCGAGTCGGGCAGGTGCGCGGGTGCGACGCGGAGGTTGGGGCCCATCGCGACGACATCGGTGAGTCCCGACTGGGCCGCGCGGCGTCGCAGACGCGCGACGGCGAAGAGTCCGTCGACCTCTGGTGGAGTGGATCCGTACCGATCGCGCAACTCGTCGGCGACGAGATCGATCGCGTCGGGCTTGGCCGAGACCGCAGCGGCGGCCGAGAGCTTCTGGTATGCCTCCAGGCGCAGGCGCTCGCTGTCGATGTACGACTCCGGGATGCGCGCGTCGACGGGGAGCTCGAGGCGCAGCTCGGCCGGCCCATCGGTCTCCTCGCCTCGGAAGGTGGCGACCGCCTCGCCGATCATCCTCAGATAGAGGTCGAAGCCGACACCCGCGATGTGGCCCGCCTGCTCGGCGCCCAGAAGGTTTCCGGCGCCGCGCAGCTCGAGGTCTTTCAGAGCCACCTGCATGCCTGAGCCGAGATCGTTGTTGACCGCGATCGTCTCGAGGCGGTCGGCCGCCGTCTCGCTCAGCGGCTTGAGCTCGTCGTAGAGGAAGTACGCATATGCGCGCTCCCGGCCACGACCCACCCGGCCGCGAAGCTGGTGCAGCTGACTGAGCCCGTACTTGTCGGCACGATCGATGATGATCGTGTTGGCGTTCGAGATGTCGAGCCCCGTCTCGATGATCGTCGTCGAGACGAGCACGTCGGCCTTGCGCTCCCAGAAGTCGTCGACCACCTGTTCGAGGGCGTGCTCCCCCATCTGGCCGTGCGCCACGACGATGCGGGCCTCGGGGACGATCTCGGCGAGGTGCGCCGCGACCCGCTGGATCGACTGCACCCGGTTGTGCACGTAGAACACCTGGCCCTCGCGCAGCAGCTCACGGCGAATGGCCGCGGCGACCTGCTTGTCGCTGCGCGGTCCGACGTAGGTGAGGATCGGATGCCGGTCTTCGGGCGGTGTCTGCAGTGTCGACATCTCACGGATGCCGGTGACCGCCATCTCGAGCGTGCGTGGGATCGGCGTGGCGCTCATCGCCAGGATGTCGACGTTGGTCTTGAGCTTCTTCAGCTGATCCTTGTGCTCGACGCCGAACCGCTGCTCCTCGTCGATGATCATGAGGCCCAGGTCTTTGAAGATCACCTTTTCGGTGAGGATGCGGTGCGTGCCGATGACCATGTCGACCGTGCCGTCGAGAAGTCCGGCGATCGTGTCGCGCGCCTGCTTGTCGCTCTGGAACCGCGACAGCGGCCGCACTTTCACGGGGAACCCCGCGAAGCGCTCCGTGAACGTTTCGAGATGCTGCTTGACGAGAAGCGTGGTCGGCACGAGCATCGCGACCTGCTTGCCGTCCTGGATCGCCTTGAAGGCGGCCCGGACCGCCACCTCGGTCTTTCCGAAGCCCACGTCTCCGCTGAGCAGGCGGTCCATGGGCACGGGCCGTTCCATGTCGGCCTTGATCTCGTCGATCGTCTGCAGCTGGTCGAGGGTCTCGGCGAACGGGAAGGCCTCCTCCAGCTCGCGCTGCCACGGGGTGTCGGGACCGAACGCATGGCCCTTGGCAGCCATTCGCGCCGAGTAGAGCTTCACGAGCTCGACGGCGATGTCGCGCACGGCTTTGCGGGCGCGCCCCTTGGCGGCGGCCCAGTCGCTGCCGCCCATCTTCGAGAGCGTCGGAGCCTCGCCGCCGACGTAGCGCGACAACTGGTCGAGCTGATCGGTGGGCACGAAGAGCTTGTCGCCCGGATACCCGCGCTTGGAGGGGGCGTACTCGAGCACGAGGTACTCCCGCTGGGTCTTGATCGCGTTGCGGCCGCCCGTCGAGACCTCGCGCTGCACGAGCTCGATGAACCTGCCGATGCCGTGCGTCGCGTGGACGACCACGTCGCCCGGCTTGAGCTGAAGCGGGTCGACGACGTTGCGTCGCCGCGACGCCAGCTTCTTGACGATCCGCGAGTCGCCGCCGATCGTGCGGCCGTAGAACTCGCTCTCGGTGAGCACGGCGATCTTCGCCTCGGCGTGCTCGAAGCCCGCCTCGAGCGTGGCGACGACCGCGACGGCGACACCGGCCTCGGGGGCCGTGGCGAGATCGGTCGACTCCACGCGTGCCGCGATGCCCCGCTCAGCGAGCACGTCGCGGGCGCGGTCGACGAGGCCTGTGCCGCTGGCGGCGATGACCACGCGCCAGCCGTCGGCCAGGAGGGCGGCGACGTGGCCCGTCGCCCCCTCGACGTTCCCGTGGAACGACGGGACCGCCGCCGCCCTCACACGGACGACGTCGCCCGACTCGACGAGCCCGTCGGCCTCGGCGTCGGCCGCGCCGGAATCGAAGCTGCTGAGGCTCCACCACACGCCGTCCCTGTCGCGTGTGGCCTCCCGCAGCTCGGGCAGCGTCAGAAAGTCGCCGGAGCCGAGGTCGACGGGCGTATCGGCGCCCGCCGTCGCCGCGCTCCACGCCGCTTCGAGGAACTCCCGATTGGTCTCGCTCAGGGTGAGCGCCCGCGTGACAGCGCGCTCCGGATCGAGCAGCGCGACCGCGGTGGCGCGCGGCAGGTAGTCGACGAGGGGCACGACGGCGTCGGCGATGGCCGGCAGAAGCGACTCCATGCCCTCGACGGGTATCCCCTCGCTCATCTTCTCGAGCATGCCCGCGAGGCCCGGGAAACGCTCGCGCAGGCCCGTCGCCCGCGCGCGGACGGCAGGGGTCAGCAGCAGTTCGCGGCTCGGGATGAGCGTCACCGACGGGATCTCCTCCGGCAGCGACCGCTGGTCAGCCACCGAGAAGGCGCGGATCTGGTCGACCTCGTCACCGAAGAACTCGACGCGGAACGGGTGTTCGGCCACCGGAGGGAAGACGTCGAGGATTCCGCCCCGGACGGCGAACTCGCCGCGGCGCGACACCATGTCGACGCGGTGGTAGGCGAGCTCCACCAGGCGTCGGACGACATCGTCGAGCTCGTTGCCGCGCGAGCCGACCGCGAGCTCGACGGCGCCGGCATCGGTGAGCCCTGCAGCGATCGGCTGGAGGGCGGCGCGCACCGAGGCCACCATGATGAGCGGCTTCTCTCCCGTCCAGGCCGCGACCGTGCGGAGAGCGTCGAGACGGCGTCCCACGGTCTCGGGGCTCGGGCTCAGGCGCTCGTGCGGCAGTGTCTCCCACGCCGGGAAGGCGATCACCTGGGCGTCGGGCACGAGGCACTCCAGCGCCGAGCCGATGCTCTCGGCGCGGCGCCCGGTCGGCGCGATGACCAGGATCGAGGGCGGTTCGCCGGCGGCTCGGCGCGCCTCGATCAGACCTGCCAGCAGGGGGCCGTCGAGCCCCGAGACGACGGAGAAATCGGTGTCGGTGCGTCGGTTCTCGAGCGCCGCGGCGAACGATTCGGACTGCGCGAGGGCGTGCACGATCCCGGCGACTGTCATCCCTTCAGTCTAGGCGTGCCCCCGGACACCCGACTCGCGCACGGCGACCGCGGACGCACCGGGCTCAGCGCCGTGCGCACGGCACGTCGCGTCAGGAGCGCGGCGTGTGCCAGCGCTGCTGGGCCGCCAGCAGACCGTCGGCGACGAGCTGTTCGACGGCATCGGCGGCGTCTCCGATGAGCGCCGGCAGCTCTTTGCGCTCGGTCGAGGAGAACGGGTCGAGCACCCAGTCGGCGGGATCCTGCCGCCCGGGTGGACGCCCGATCCCGACGCGCACCCGGGGGAACTCCGGCGTCCCGAGGGCCTTCGCCACGTCCCTGACGCCGTTGTGTCCGCCGTGGCCTCCCCCGATCTTGAGCTTCACGGAGTCGAAAGGGATGTCGAGCTCGTCATGGACGACGACCACGCGCTCAGCGGGCACGTCGTAGAACTTCGCCAGCGACGACACGGGACCGCCCGACACGTTCATGAACGAGTTGGGCGTCGCGAGCACGAGCTTGGGACCGCCCGGACGCAGCCACGCCTCGGCGACGCGGGCGTTCGCCTTGTGCGCGCGCAGCGTCTCGGAGCGGCGTGCAGCCAGTTCAGCGATCACCATCTGACCGATGTTGTGCCGGGTCGCCTCGTAGCGCGGGCCCGGATTGCCGAGCCCTGCCACCAACCACGTCTCAGCCATGGACATCCCTTCCGACGACGAAGCCCGCCGCCACCAGTATCGGCGGCGACGGGCTCCGTGAGGTGCGATGATTCGCGGACTCCGCCGGATTACTCCGCGGCGCCCTCGGCCTGCTCAGCCTGCTCAGCGGCGTTGGCCTCGTCGGCCGCCTCGATGGCGTCGGCCTCGGCGATCGCCGCGGCGGGCACCGAGATCGCAACGATGAGGGTCTCGCCGTCGGTGACGAGAGCAGCGCCCTTGGGGAGCTTCAGGTCGGCCGCGGTGATGTGCGTGCCGTCCTCGAGGCCCTCGACGTCGACCTCGACGTGCTGCGGGATGTGGGTGGCCTCGACCTCGAGCGACACGGTCGTGTTGTCGAGGTTCGTGATGGTGCCGGGGGCGGGCTCGCCGATGACGAGGACGGGGACGTCGACGGAGACCTTCTCGCCCTTCTTGACGACGAGGAGGTCGATGTGCTCGATGATCTGGCGCACCGGGTCCTTCTGGACGTCCTTGACGAGCGTCAGCTGCTGCGTGCCGTCGACCTCGAGCTCGAGCACGGCGTTCGCGCGGCGGACCAGGAGCGAGACCTGGTGGCCGGGAAGGGCGACGTGGACGGGGGTGGTGCCGTGGCCGTAGATGACGGCGGGGATCTGTCCGTTGGCGCGGAGGCGACGGGCGTAGCCCTTGCCGAAGTTCTCGCGGGTCTCGGCGATGACCTTGGTGTCGGTCTCGGTCGACATGATGATTCTCCTGAGCGGTGTGGGTGGTCTGCGGATTCGACTCGAACGCACGCGCGTGAGGAAGCCACCCGAGAATGTCTCAGAGCTCAGATCACCGCGTCGATCACGGATGCCGGAGGCACCCCTCGCCGAAGTACGGTCCTCAGTCTACCAGTGCCCCCGCTACGATGAGGACGAACCCGCTGCGGAGGAGGACCCATGGACTACGGCTGGATGTCGCACGCCCTCGTGTGGCTGATCGGACTCATGACGATCGGCGCCACGATCGCCTGCGCCGGGGCGCTGTGGTCGATGGGACGCTCGGGCTACCGCAAGGACTGACTGTCGCGCACCGACGCGATCCGGTCGACCACCGACCCGAGATCACCGTCGTGGGCGAACCTCGCCCCCGACTCGTCTATCGCGAGCGCGACCGACGACGCGAGCAGGGGGTCTGACGCCTCCGGGTCGACCAGGTCGACGGGCATCACGCGGTCACGCCGCGACACCCGTCTCCGCCGCACCGGCACGGCGGTGACGACCAGTTCGGCGAACCACACGTCAGCCGCACCGGCGCGCAGCCGGTCACGATACTCCCGCCGCAGCGGTGGCGACGCGATCACGACGGGCGCCTGACGCACGAGCACGATCGACACCGCATCCAGCCACTGCCGCCTGTCGGCGTCGTCGAGAGCGGTGCCGGAGGCGAGCTTGGCCAGCTGCGCGCGGTTGTGCAGATCGTCGCCGTCGACGAAGTGCGCGCGCAGCCGCGCGGCGAGGGCTGCCGCCACGAGCGACTTCCCCGATCCCGCGGGTCCCGTCACGACGATCCTGGTCACCGTTCCAGCGTCCCATGCGACGTCGCGGCGGCCCCGACGGCACGCGGAGGTCGGTCGTCGAGGTCAGGCGGGCGCGTGCTCGCCGGCGATCGCGCCCTGGATGGCCTCGTCGGCCTCCGCGACGATCCGCGCCATGGCTTCGCCGGCGTCGTCGATGTGCCCGCTCGCGACGGCGAACGCGACGTCGTGGTGCCATCGCACCGCCTCCGGGTTCGCCTCGTGGGGCATGAGGTCGTGCGCCGTGCGGCCACGCAGCACGGACTCGACGACACCGCTGAGAGTGGCGAGCATGCCGTTCCCGGAGGCTTCCAGGAGCGTGCGATGGAAGCGGATGTCGGCGTCGAGGTAGTCGTCGCTGTCGGCGTCGTGCTCGGTGCGGGCCATGGCGACCACCGCGGCGACGAGCGTCTCGCGCTGCGCGGGACTGGCCGCGGTCGCGGCGAGGCGGGCGGCCAGTGGCTCGACCGCACTGCGCAGCTGACTGAGCTCGCGGAGCTGGTCGGCGCGGTCGGGCCCGGCGAGCCGCCAGGCGAGCACTTCCGGTGCGTAGACGTTCCAGGCGCTCCGCGGAAGGACCACGACGCCCGCCTTCCGGCGCACCGTCACCAGCCCGAACGACTCGAGCACCCGCACGACCTCGCGCGCAGCGGAACGCGACACGCCGTAACGCTCAGCGAGCTCCACCGTGGCGAGCCGCGAACCGGGGGCGTGCTCTCCCTGGACGATCGCGGCGCCGAGGGCGTCGACGAGCGCCTCGTGCACAGGGCTTCCGTGGCCGGCGTCGCTCATCGCTCCATTATGCGAGAGCCGCGTCGAGATGACCAGCATTTAACCTGTCGCTCAT
This sequence comes from uncultured Actinomycetota bacterium, assembly GCA_963789095.1. Classification (GTDB taxonomy): domain Bacteria; phylum Actinomycetota; class Actinomycetes; order Actinomycetales; family Microbacteriaceae; genus Microbacterium. Next base: position 185,491 of record CAWBJK010000011.1, on the reverse strand, counting down.
TTATACATCGTGCATGTTGTGGGCAATTGTGGTTTTATGTAGGGCAATTAATTCCGGCCGGCGACTCCGCCGCCCCTTGCCAGATCGAGGAAGCTCATGGCCGACATCGCCGCCTTCACCTCCCCCGTCCTTCTCGCCACCACCGGCGAGGCCACCGCTCCGCCGCCTGCCCAGCTGGTGGCCGCCGCGGTCATCGGCATCGCGCTGATCGTGCTGCTCATCACGTGGGTCAAGCTGCATCCGTTCCTGTCGCTGATGCTCGGCGCACTCGCCACGGGCGTGATCGCCGGGCTGCAGATCGGCACCACGATCACGAGTTTCAGCACCGGCTTCGGCACCACCATGGGCGGCGTCGGCATCCTGATCGCCCTGGGCGCGATCTACGGGAAGCTGCTCGCCGACTCCGGGGGCGCCGACCGCATCGTCGACACCCTCGTGAGCCGGGCGAGCACCCGCAGCCTCCCCTGGGTGATGGGCCTCATCGGCGCGATCATCGGCCTCCCGATGTTCTTCGAGGTGGGCCTCGTCCTCCTCGTGCCCGTCATCATCCTCGTCGCCCGGCGCTCGGGCGTCCCCCTCATGAAGATCGCGATCCCCACGCTCGCGGGCCTGTCGGCCATGCACGGCCTCGTCCCCCCGCATCCGGGTCCGCTCGCCGCGATCAACGCCCTCGGAGCGAACCTGGGCCTCACCCTCGCGTTCGGTGTGATCGTCGCCATCCCCGCCGTCATCGTCTCTGGACCCCTCTTCGCGCGCTTCGCCGCCAAGTGGGTGGATGTGCCCGTGCCCGACCTGTTCCTCTCGGCCGAGGACAAGGGCACCCAGCAGACGCGCAGGCCCTCGTTCGCGATCACGCTCGCGAGCATCATGCTCCCCGTCGTGCTCATGCTCCTGAAGGCCGTGGCCGAGATCGCCGCGCCGGGTTCGGACGCCGCCTGGAAGGTCGTCGTCGATTTCCTCGGCACCCCGGTCATCGCCCTGCTGCTGGCCGTGCTCGTCGGGTTCGTCGTGCTCGGCCGCGGCGCCGGATTCGACCGAGCACGCATCGGTGAGATCGTCGGCTCGTCGCTCGGCCCGATCGCGGGCATCCTCCTCATCGTGGGCGCCGGCGGCGGCTTCAAGCAGGTGCTCGTCGACACCGGCATCGGCGCCGTCATCGCCGACCTCGTCTCCGGCTCCTCGATCTCGGTGCTCGTTCTCGCGTGGGTCGTCGCCGTCGTCATCCGCGTCGCGACCGGATCGGCGACCGTCGCCACGATCACCGCCGCCGGCATCCTCGAACCGCTCAGCGCGACCCTCGACGGGCCGATGGTGGCGCTTCTCGTGCTCGCGATCGGATCGGGCTCCGTGTTCCTCTCGCACGTCAACGACGCGGGATTCTGGCTCATCAAGGAGTACTTCCGCCTCGATATCCCCCAGACCCTCAAGACCTGGACCGTGCTCGAGTGCCTCATCTCGGTCACGGGTCTCGCCGGTGTGCTCCTGCTGAGCCTGTTCGTCTAAGGTGGCCGCCATGACGCACCCCGGCCCCCGCGTGCTCGTGTTCATGGGCGTCTCGTCCACCGGCAAGTCGACCGTCGCCGCGATGCTCGCGGGGCGCCTCGGCTGGGCCTTCCAGGAGGGCGACGACCTTCATCCTCAGGCGAACGTCGCCAAGATGGCCGCCGGTCACGCGCTGAACGACGACGACCGGATGCCCTGGCTGCGCATCGTCGGCCAGTGGATCGACGAGCGCATCGCCGCCGCCGAACCCGGCATCATCACGTGCTCGGCGCTTCGTCGCAGCTATCGCGACGTCCTCCGCAGGCCCGGAGTGACCTTCGTGCACCTCACGGGCGAGCGCGACGTCATCCTGCAGCGGATGATGCGGCGGCAGGGCCACTTCATGCCCCCGGCCCTGCTGGACTCGCAGTTCCGCACGCTCGAGCACCCCGACCCCGACGAGGACCACATCTCGATCGACGTCGAGCTCACTCCCGAGCAGCAGCTCGCCGACGTCATAGAACGCCTCGGGCTCACCGGCAACCGGTGACCGCGCCCCACGACCGACTACGCTGAAACGCATCCCGCATCTTCTTGGAGGAACATCCGTGTCCGCACCCGAACCCGTCCAGCCCAGCGCCAACATCGGAGTCGTCGGACTCGCGGTCATGGGCTCGAACCTGGCTCGTAACCTCGCCTCCCGCGAGGGCAACACGGTGGCCGTGTACAACAGGAGCCGGTCCAAGACCGACGAGCTGATCGCCGAGCACCCCGAGGCCGAGTTCGTCCCCGCGTTCTCGTACCAGGAGTTCGCCGCGTCGCTCCAGAAGCCGCGCACCGCGATCATCATGGTCAAGGCGGGCTTCCCGACCGACGCCGTCATCGACGAGCTGATGAAGGTCTTCGACGCCGGAGACATCATCATCGACGGCGGCAACTCGCTGTTCACCGACACCATCCGCCGCGAGAAGGCCGTGCGCGAGCGCGGATTCAACTTCGTCGGCATGGGCGTCTCCGGCGGCGAGGAGGGCGCGCTCAACGGCCCGTCGCTCATGCCCGGCGGCCCCGACGAGGCCTGGGTCACGCTCGGCCCCATCCTGAAGTCGATCGCCGCCGTCGCCGAAGGTGAGCCGTGCGTCACCCACGTCGGACACGACGGTGCGGGACACTTCGTGAAGATGGTCCACAACGGCATCGAGTACGCCGACATGCAGCTCATCGCCGAGGCCTACGACCTGATCCGCCGTGGCACGGGCAAGTCGCCCGCCGAGATCGCCGACATCTTCGCCGAGTGGAACCGCGGCGAGCTCGAGAGCTACCTCATCGAGATCACGGCCGAAGTGCTGCGCCAGATCGACGCCGACACGGGCCGGCCACTCGTCGACGTCATCGTCGATGAGGCCGGCGCGAAGGGCACCGGCGCCTGGACGGTGCAGACCGCTCTCGACCTCGGAGTCCCCGTCTCCGGCATCGCCGAGGCCACGTTCGCGCGGTCGCTGTCGAGCCACCGTGAACAGCGCGACGTCTCGAGCGCGCTCCCGGGCCCGTCGTCCGAGTCGTTCACCGTGGCCGATCACGACGCCTTCGTCGAGCAGGTGCGCCTGGCGCTGTACGCGTCGAAGATCGTGGCCTACTCGCAGGGCTTCGACGAGATCCGCGCGGGAGCGGCGCAGTTCGGCTGGAACATCGACCTGGGCGCGATCTCGCGCATCTGGCGCGGAGGGTGCATCATCCGTGCGCAGTTCCTGAACCGCATCGCCGACGCCTACGCCGCCGAGCCCGAGCTGCCCGTGCTGCTCACCGCTCCGTACTTCGTCGAGGCGCTCGGCCGCGCGCAGGATGCGTGGCGCGAGATCGTCTCGACCTCGGCGGCCACCGGCATCCCCGCCCCGGCGTTCTCGTCGTCGCTGGCGTACTACGACGGCCTCCGCGCCGAGCGCCTCCCCGCCGCCCTCATCCAGGGCCAGCGCGACTTCTTCGGTGCCCACACCTACCGTCGCATCGACAAGGAGGGCACCTTCCACACGCAGTGGTCGGGTGACCGCTCCGAGGTGCACGCCGAGGACACGCACTGACCGGCTACGCCGCCGAGACCACCGCGCTGCGCGTGCACCGCGTCGCCGCGCGCGTGGTGCTCGCGATCCTGTCGGGTGCCTACCTGTGGGCGGTGGGATGGATCACCCTGCGCGCGCGACCGTACGGCTCCGACATCGCGTCGGCGCTGGATCGCCTGCTGGCGTGGTTCGCGCAGCGGGAGTCGACGGCGTGGATCACATTCGAGCGCGTCGAGTTCGCGGCGAATGTCGCGATGTTCGTGCCGCTCGGGATCTTCGCCGTGCTCTGGTTCGGTGTCCGCGGCTGGTGGACGGCGCCCGTGCTCGGGCTCGCGGCGAGCGCCGCGATCGAGATGGCGCAGGCAGCCTTCCTCGATACCCGGGTCGCCGATCCCCGTGATCTGATCTCGAACACGCTCGGCGCGATTGCCGGGATGCTCCTCATGCTGCTCCTGGCGTTCCTGCTGTCGCCGTCGCGATCGCGTCGGCATTGAGGCACCGCGCGCACCGAGTCGGGCGCGCGGTCACACGTCATTCGGACATCCGCACACGCAAACTCGCTCGCACCTCACGGAACGAGCACGCGGCCGCACGGAACACGTTCATCCCGCGCCTATCGTGGGCAGCGCCGCGGTCTCGCCGACTTCGCTGAGACGGGATCGTGGTTCGACTCCGCACATCGGGCGTGCGGAGAGCCGGGGAGCCCTTCTTCCGAGCGGCTCCCCGGCCTTCGCCGGTCTGCCTCTGTCGGTCTACCTCCGGCCCGACCGCGCCTGACGGCTCAGTCGGCCGCGGCGCAGCGGTCGCCGTCAGCCTCCGCCTCGCGTCTGCGACGACCGCCGAACACCCACATCACCGCGCCCGCCGTCGCCAGGACGAGCGCGACCACTGCGGGCCACTGCCCGCCGAAGACACCGCCGGTGCCCGCCAGCGAGCCGTCGCCGCCGCTGCCGCCGTCGCTTCCGTCACCCGGCCCGTCACTCGATCCGCCGGCGGAGCCGTCGCCTGCGCCATCGTCGGCCGACGCGCGGATCAGGACATCGAAGGTCACCGAGCTCTCGCCCGGCGGCGTCGCACGGTCGGAGGGGTACTCGTACGCGAGGCGCACCGACAGTTCGTCCCCTGCTTCGAGGGTGACGGCCTCGGCTGAGCCGGGCGCCGACACGAGGTCGGCCCCCGCCGTCGATGCGACGCCCCAATCGACGATGAGGTCGCGCAGGAGGTCGCCGCCTTGTGGACGGACGTCGTCGATAGTGACGGCGACCGAGATCGGAAGGTCGCGATCGTTGCGGACGACGATCGTGCGCTCGTCGCGGTCTCCCGGCACGACGACCGCGTCGTCGAACCAGCTCAGCGGAACGTCGTGGACGCCGTCCTCCCGGATCGAGACGACGGTATGCGGTGTCGCCGACGCCTGCTCGGCATCGGCCGCGGCAGCGTAGGCGGGTGCGAGTGCAGCAGCGGACGCGAGGGTCGCTGCGCCGAGCGAGAGAAGAGCGGTGTGGTGCATCGTGGGCCTCATCGGAAGGTCTCGTACGTGAAGGCGACCTCGCGCATCGGCTCGGCGGCCGCCCGGAAGGCTGTGAGCACATCGAAGCTCCACACCGTGACGTCGGAGATCTCGCCGAGCGCGTGAGTGCCGGTGATGGTCGTCGAGGTCTGGAATGGACCCTCGTCCGGAATCTCGTCGAGGTGCGCGCGCACGCACCAGAACTCGATCTCCGGGACGTCGGCGTCGCTGTACTCGGCGGGAACCGGCGTCGCGCTCGTGGGAGGCGAATCGGGAAGCGCGGTCGCGACCGTGCAGGCCTCCGCGTCGGGCACGGGGAAGACGGCCACGTCGGCCCCTGCGAACAGCGACCCGTCAGCGGCGGGCGGAAGATCCACGGTGTAGCGGAGCCCGCGATTGCCCTGGGACAGTGCGCGAACCTCGACCGGGATCGCCAGTTCGAGGTCGTCGAGCAGGATCTGCGCCTCTGCCGGACCGAGGGGCACGCCGACCGTGGGGTCGGCGGACGACGCCTCCGACCCGTTGACGGAGAAGATCGTCGCCGCGTCGGTGATGACGCCCGTGGTCTCGAGCTCGGCGTGCCAGAGGGCGTAGGTCGCTCCGGGGAGCGCGGCCGCCACCAGCGCGGAGAGGGCAGTCACCCCGACGAAGGTCAGGATCGAGCGTGAGCGGACGGTCATGGGAGCTTTCCTTCCCGCACCTGCTCCGCGGAGACGACGACGCGGCCGATGTCGGTGAGTTCGACCTCATCGGGTGAACGATCGGGTCGATCCGCTGCATAGTGCAGATCAAGATCGAGGAGGAAGACGCGGTCGCCGTCACCCGCCACCGGTAGTGTCACCGGGGTGCCGAGCGGCACGTGATCGGCATGGATCGTTGAGCCGGGGAGGTCAGTCGGATCCTCCGTAAGGGTGAACGTCGCGGTCACGCCCGCGGGGAGGTCAGCCGGGTCGGCCCACTCGACGCGAAGCTCATATTCCAGGTTGTCGCCGTCGGCGTGGAGGGTGAACATGCGTCCCATGCGCAGGATGTCCCCCGCGCTGACGAGAAAGGTCTCGGGGTCGATGCGCCGCGGCTCGAGCGGGATCGACGCATCCATCCACACCGTCCCTTCGGTGCCAGGGACGAGAACCTCGTCCTGAAAGTCGAGTGTTCCGGAGGCGAGGATCGTGGCCGAGGGCGGCGTGCCGGTCACGACCCACGAGGCGAGCGTGCCTGCGCCGACGCCGAGGACGATGGCTCCCGCACAGAGGGCGAGAGTCGCGCGTCGTTTCATGTCGATGCCTTTCGGGAGGGTCGGGGTCGGGACGGTCGCAGCACGGCGACCGCGCCGAACGAGATGAGGGAGCAGGCGACGATCGCCACGATCACAGGCACGGCCGGTCCGAGGAGCATGCGCACCCAGCCGAGCAGCGGCACGGTGTAGAGCATGCGTCCCTGGATCTGATCGCCGATGATCGGGTCGTCGTCTGCGGAGTTCGCGTCGCCGCGTGTGATGAACACGCGCTCGACGCCAGACGAGTCGATGTCGACGATCCGATGCGTGACGAGAGTGGGGTCGCCCGAGACGGGCTGGAAGGTGACGATGTCACCGAGCCGGACGTCGGCGTCGGCCACGGGCGTGACAGCGATCACGTCGCCGGGGTTGAGGGTGGGCTGCATCGAACCGGTGAGGACCGTGAGCGCGTCACCCCCCATCAGGCGGGGGGTCACCATGACGAGGGCGCCGATCGCGATGGCGGCGATGACGAGCCAGCCGGCGACGGCGGCGATCTTCGAACGCATGCGATCAGCTCCGGAGACGAAGAGTGGGGGCGGAAGGGAAGGTGCGCCCGCCCGCCGGGCGGGCGCACCTCGTCATCACGGACGCTTCTGCGTGACCGTGGCGGTGAGGTCGCCGAGCAGCGCGTCGGTGGCGACACGGATCTGGTCGGGCGTGTTCACGTCGAAGGTGGCGGTGACGACGGCCTTCAGTTCGGGAATCGAGCCGTCAGCCGCGTTGTCGACAGACACCGCTCCCGGCACGACGGCCGTGCTGTCAGCCGAGAGCACCGTGACGGTGTCGCCGGCGCCGACGGGGTTGCCGAGCGCATCGACGATCGAGTACTCGACGGTGACGCCCTCGACGCGGCCAGCAGCGCGCCGCTCGGGGACGCGAAGCCGACGGTGAGGTCGGCGACCAGGTTGTCGCCCAGCGCGGCCACGTCGACCGGGAAGGTTCCCTCGAGCACGTCGCCCGGAACGATGCGGAAGTCGGCGATGTCGGCGATGTCGACCGGAGCCGCGTGCTCGGGCGAGACATCCTGCCACGTGCCGGAGGCGACGAGCACATCGAGGTTACCGGCGGTGATGGTGCCGCCGGCGACCTGCGAGTTGACGGTCCACAGCGCGAAGCTGGATCCGCCGACGAGCAGGAGAGCTCCGGCGCCGACGGCGATGAGGCCCTGCGTGCGGCGATTGCGGGTGGTGGTGGTGGTGGTCGAAGTCATCTTCGTTCCTCTCTTGGTGTGGGTGTGAGGCAGCGGGCGTCAGTCACGCGTGACGCGCACGGTTCCGCTGCAGGTGGTCTGATCTCCGGGAAGCAGCTCGGTCTGTGCGCAGACGAGTGCGGGGTTCCGGAAATCGGAGATGGAGAGATCGAGGGGGAGATTGCCGGTATTGCGCACCGAGTAGGAGAACTCGACGGCATCGCCCGAAGTCACGGCGGGACCGGCCGGCAGACCGGAGGCGACGTCGGTGGCGCTGGCGGTGACGGCCATGTCAGGGGCTGCCTCGACGGAATCGAAGGAGCAGAGGATCCATTGACCGGCGGCCACGTCGATGCGGAACGACTGCGCGTCCACATTCGTCACGGGCACGGCGACGCCGTCTTCGTTGAAGACCACGCAGCTTGCGAGAGGCCGGTGCATAGCGGTGTCGTCCCAGTCGCGCAGCACCCATCCGGTGCGCGACTCCGGCGTGATGGTGACTGTGAGCGGGTCAGCCTCGCCCGGGAAGCCGTACACCGAGACGTGCGAGAGACCGTCGGCGTCGAGCAGGGGTGAGTCGGCGTACGACGTTCCGCCGTCGACCGTCACGGCGTACGGCCAGTCGGCTGCCGGCGAGGTCGCCCCGGCGGCGTCGGTGGTGGTTCCCTCGAGCGTGACGATCGCTGCGCAGCTCCGCCAGGCGATCTTCACCGCGCCGTCGCCCGTCGGGACGACGTCCGACACGGACAGTCCGTAGTCGCTGATGACACCCGTGCCGGTGCGGCCGGCGTCGGTGTAGCTCGTGCCACCCGCCCCGCCACCGCCGCCCTGGCTGCCGGAGTTCGACGCGCGACCCGCGCCGCCGCCGAGGTAGCCGCCGCCACCGCCGCCCGCGCCGCCGCCATTGCCGACGGGATCGCTGCCGCGAAGACCGGTGCCGGCCGTGCCGGCGCCGAGCACGCCGCCGCTGCCGACGTGGTTCACGCCGTCATTGCCGCGGACGTCGCCGGCGCCGCCGACCGCGGTGTTCACGGAGCTGTCCCAGGACGACCCGCCGGCACCGCCGCCACCGCCCGCCACCACGATCGGCGTGGCCCCGAGGGTGATGGCCGCAGAGGCGCCGCCCCCACCCCCCGCGTTCTGACGGACGTTGAACATTCCGGCACCCTGATCCATGCCGGTGCCGCCGCCACCGCTGCGATAGCCGATGCCGCCCCCTGCCCCGGCGTCGCCGATGTCGGTGGTGAGCTGCGCCGAGACGCCCTGCGCCGCGGGGTACAGGCGGAGCTGCTCCCCCGGCGTCACGGTGATGGTGCCCGAGCGCACGGCGCCCTGCCCCCCGGCCGCGTGGGCGTTGGTTCCGACGCGACGGCTCGATCCCCCCGCGGCACCGTCCATGACGTACGCGAGCTCGCTCACGCAGTCGGGGACGGTGAATGCGACGTACGGGGTGCCTGCGCTCACGTCGGACACCGCGACCGTCATGACATTGACACCCGCGGGCGGCGTGCCGAACGACTGCGCGACCGGAGCGTCTGCGCCGACGGCGGGCACGGCGACGAAGGCCGATGCCGTCGCGAGGACGGCAGCACCGGCGATGAGACGACTGGCACGCATGGTGCTCCTCACGTTGCGGGGATCGGGATGCGCGACGGACGTGCCACCGGGGCGGGTCCGCTGCGGGGTGTCAGTCGAGGGGAATCCGGCCCGGGTCGGCCGATCGACTGCGCATGACGATGGTGTCGCAGCCGCACCGCCCATCAAGGCGCGTTGAGCCCGATTCAGCACTGCTGCGATGCGTACTCGGTACTCATTCCGCCAAGTTGCGTACTTCCCCAGCGCGTTCTCCGTGGTAGACCCGCGTGATGGTTCGGGTTCGGCCACACACGGGGGCGACGCGCGAACGCGGCACGCACTCACAGATCACGCATAGCCTCCCGCATAGGAAGCTCAAAGGTTCGGCGCGAAAATGGATGCCATGAGTCAGAGCACATCTTCCCTCCGACGCCCCGACGGATCGGCCCTCCGGGTGCTCGTCGTCGACGACGAAGCGATGCTCACAGACCTGCTGTCGATGGCGCTGCGGATGGAGGGCTGGGAGGTGCGCACGGCGGGCTCCGGCTACGACGCTCTCACAGCCGTCCGCGAGTTCGATCCGGATGCGCTCGTGCTCGACATCATGATGCCCGATCTCGACGGGATGGCGGTGCTGCAACGTCTCCGCCAGAGCGGCAACGACGTGCCCGTCCTGTTCCTGACGGCCAAGGACGCCGTCTCCGACCGTGTGGCGGGACTCACCGCCGGCGGCGATGACTACGTCACGAAGCCGTTCAGCCTCGAAGAGGTGGTCGCCCGCCTGCGCGGCCTCATGCGCCGGGCAGGCACCGGCGTTCACAGCGGCGACGACCCCATCCTCCGCGTCGGCGACCTGACGCTCAACGAGGACTCGCACGAGGTGTATCGCGGCGACGACGAGATCGACCTCACCGCGACCGAGTTCGAGCTTCTCCGCTTCCTCATGCGAAACCAGCGTCGGGTGGTGTCGAAGGCACAGATCCTCGACAGGGTGTGGAACTACGACTTCGGCGGCCGGTCGAGCGTCGTCGAGCTGTACATCTCCTATCTGCGCAAGAAGCTCGATGCGGGCAGGGACCCGCTCATCCACACGGTCCGCGGCGTCGGCTACATGATCAAAGCACCGCAGTGACACATCCCGCCGAGACCGTCCCCCGCCACAGGCGGTGGAGCTTGCAGACCCGGATGATTGTCGCCGTGGTCTCCCTGGTCGCCCTCATCGTGATCGCGATCGGCGCCGCCACCGGTGCGATCCTGCGGTCGATCCTCGCCGAGAACCTGGACGCGCAGGTGGTGTCGGCCCTGGGCCGGGTGCACCTGTCCCCCACATCGATGGCCGCAGATGTGCTCGCGCAGGGGCGGCAGGAGGTCGGAACCCTGTTGATCGTCCGGAACCTCTCCGGCACGTCCGGGGCCTACGTCGCCGAGGACGAGTCGATCGTGGCGCTCACCCAGCCGGAGATCGTGGAGATGATCGGGAGCATCACGACGGTCGACCCGGACGGACGCGGCAACGCCCGGCTCGACGCCGTCGGGGAGTATCGCATCCGATTGCAGAACACCTCGAACGGCTTCCTCGCGGTGGGCATGCCGACGTCGGAGCTCGCTCGCACCGTCACGCAGATCCTCACGACGGTCACGCTCCTCACCCTCGGAGGGTTGCTCGTCATCGCCGCCGTCATCGCGTTCGTCATCCGTCAGTCGCTCACGCCACTGCGGGTCGTCGCCGATACGGCGGCTCGCGTCGCGTCGCAACCGCTTGCGGCGGGCGACGTGAAGATCACCGAGCGCGTGCCCGCGGCCGAGGCCTCCACCGCCGACGAGATCGGCCGCGTGGGCGCAGCGCTCAACACGCTGCTCGACCACGTCGACGTGTCGCTCGCGGAGCGCCAGCGCAACGAGGCGCGGATGCGCGCGTTCGTCGCCGACGCTAGTCACGAGCTGCGCACCCCGCTCGCCGCCATCCGCGGCTACTCCGAACTCTCGCTCAAGTCGCTCCGCACAGGCCACCGGCTCGGCACCCCCGACGCGCAGGCCTCCGCTGCGGCGCAGTCGGAGCACGGCCTCGAGCGGATCCAGGCGGCGTCGCTGCGGATGACGACCCTGGTCGAGGACCTGCTGCTGCTGGCACGGCTCGACGAGGGCAAGGAACTCGTGTACGGCGCGGTCGACCTGCGACGGATCGCGATCGACGCGGTTGCCGACGCACAAGCGGCAGGTGCCGACCACGAGTGGCTGCTCGACGTCGACGAGCGCGCCGTGATCGTGGCGGGCGACGCCTCTCGACTGCATCAGGTGGTCGCGAATCTGCTGACCAACGCACGTGTGCACACGCCCGCGGGCACGACGGTGTCGCTGACCGTCGCGCTCGACGGAGCCGAAGCGGTCATCGATGTGCACGACGACGGACCGGGCATCGATCCCCGGGTCGCCGACGAGTTGTTCGAGCGATTCGCGCGCGCTGACTCCTCACGCGCACGCCAGACCGGCGGCACCGGTCTCGGGCTGGCGATCGCGAAGGCCATCGTGACGGCTCACCACGGCCGGATCACGGTCGAGAGCGAACCCGGGTCCACCCGCTTCTCGGTGCGGCTTCCCGCCCGCCCCGACGACCCCGCCGACGCGACGCCGGCCGATCAGTAGCCCGAGAACGCGTCGGTCGTGATGGACCGCGCCCGATCGAGGGCGGGGGCGAGGTCGGCGATGAGCCGCGGCGGTCCCGAGATGTAGGCGTGCCGCGAGGCGATATCGGGAACCATCTGGACAAGACCGGCGGCGTCGAGCCGCACGCCCTTCGCCCAGCGCCAATGCGGCGGCAGCGCAGCGGGCTCGTCACGGGTGAACACGATGACCCGCACGCGCGATTCCTCCAGCTCGTCCCGGAAGGCGAGCTCCTCCGCATCGGACGCCACGTAGACGAACACCACGTCGCGCTCGGCGCCCGCGAGCCGCAGGTGACGCAGCTGGGACACGAAGGGCGTCACCCCGATCCCGGCAGCCACCATCAGCACCGGGCTCGACGTCTTGGCCGGAAGGACGAAGTCGCCCCACACTCCCGTGACGGCGAGCGACTGGCCGGGCTCGACGAGCGCGAGCGCTTTCTTGTAGGTCGACTGCGACCCCTCGCGCAGCGCTATCCGCACCGTCGGGAGCTCTTCGGGGGCCGACACGATACTGAACTCTCGCCGCGTGCCGCGTGCGTCGGCATGCGCGTGCGGCACCTCCAGTTCCAGGTACTGCCCCGCTGCGAAGCGGAAGCCCCGCCGCGCGCGGAAGACGAGCTCCCGCACGGTCGGTGTGCGCACCACCCGTTCGACGAGGGTGAGCCGCACCGCTGACCGGAAGGTGAACACGAACGCGATGAGGTTGCCGACCAGCAGCGCCCGCTCCTGCCCCAGCGTGACGGGACCCACCGCGATCGGCCAGCCGGCGAGCACGCCGACGACGGCCGCCACCGCGAACTGCTGCCAGCGCCGGGGCGGCAGCGTGAGGGGTTCCGAGAGCATGAACGCCCCGAGGAAGAGGTACGGCGACGACCACACGAGCTGCCAGAACACCGTGCCCGCGTCGAGCACCAGGCCGGCTGACTGGTACTGCACCGCGGTGCGGAGGAACCCGACGGCCACGGCGATCACGAGGAATACAGCGATCACGCGGAGCTTCTCCGTGCGAAGGAGCACGACGGCGCCCAGGACGATGACGGGCGCCGCAAGCGCCGGAGTGCCCACCCACCATGCGGATGCCCCGAGCTCCGGGATCCAGACGCTCAGCACCGTCAGCACCGATGCCCCGACCGCCGCAGGATTGAAGACGTGTCGGCCCTGCCACGCGAGCAGGTACTTCGAGGCGGAGGCCACGACGGCGGCGACGGCGATACCCGCAAGCCCCGCCGGCTCCAGTGTGGGGCGCAGCACGAACAGCAGGATCAGCACCGTGATGAACGACGACTCCCACCGCCATGCCTTGCCGAGCACGCGGTGGGCGACGACATCGGTCGCGACCGACGCCGCGGCGAGGACCGCCCACGTGGCGAGGAGCGGGAGCGGTTCGGGACCGACGAGCCCGAACAGCGACAGCGCCAGGGCGATCACGGCGAGGCAGGCGAGTGCGAAGACGACGAGGCGGTACATCGACACGCGTCCGACGATCGCGAACAGGCGGTTCCACACCGCGGTGAGCGAGGAGATCACGAGAACAACTCTGCCTCACATCCGGGCGACCATTCGACTCTTCCATCGGTGGTCATCCGCACCCATTGGGCGTCGCATGCTGCCGCGTACGCAGGGCCGCCGTCGAAGAACAGGGCGGTGGCGACGGCGTCGGCCGTCATCGCCTCGGACGCGACGGCCCACGTCGCGGCGACCGTGCGCACGGGCTCCCCCGTTCGGGCGTCGAGCACGTGGTGGAGCCCCTCGCCCCAGGCGCGCCGGTTGGTCGCGGAGGCGCACAACGCGGCATCCGTGACCGCCCATACACCGATCGCGCGCCTCGCGTCGTACGGGTGCTCGAGCCCGATGCGCTCGGTGGTCCGGGCCACGGCGATGTCTCCTCCGGCGTCGACGACGACCGGCCCGTCCGTGCGCTGCCGGAGGAGCGCCGCGACGAGGTCGACGAGACGGCCCTTTCCGAGCGCGCCCACATCGATCGTCTCGCCGACGCGCAGGTCGATCTCCTGCGCCGACCAGTGCAGGAGCTCGGTCCAATCCGTGGGGGCCGCGACCGCGCCCCGGTCGACGAGCCGATAGGAGGCGTCATAGCCGCGGTGCGCGAGCGCCGCACCGACGAGCGGGTTGACGGCACCTCCGGTGGCCGCCGACAGGGCGATGTAGGCATCGAGCATGGCGGAAGCGTCGGGAGGCGCCGTGCGAGCGCCGCCCGTGCGAGCGAGGTCGCTCACGAGCGAATCGTCGCGGAATCGAGACCACGCACGGTCGAATCCGTCGATGAGGAGCGAGACCTCGGCTCGCAGCGCGCCGTCGAGCTCGGCGGCGGTCACGATCTCCCAGGAGGTGCCGATGGCCGGGAACTCCCAGCTGGCCGGCGGCATCGTCGCCCGCTCAGGCCGAGGCTTCGGCCTTGATGGCGTCGAGCGCCTGCGTGAAGCCTCCGCTCGTCAACGACGATCCCGCCACACGCGACACCGACACCTCGTCGATGTCCTTGCCCACCACGACGTCGCGGATCCCTCCGATGAACTGGCCCTGGTACTGCTCGGACTCGGCGCGGGTCGGCTGGCCCTCCACCTGCACGTCGGTGATGACGTCGTCCTGGAGGGAGACGGTGACGCTGATCGTCTCCACCGACTCGGGCGTGGCATACGATCCTTCTGCCGTATACGAGCCGTCGGCGTACGATCCGGACGACGCGGCGTCTCCGGTGCTGCCACTGCGTGGGGGCGCACCTGTGCCGACGCAGCCGGCGAGCGCGACGACGCCGATGACGGACGCCGCAGCGGCCCCCGCTCGCGCGACGCGGGTGGTACGGGCGGCGGGAATGCGGATCACGATCGGGCCTCCTGGGGGAGTCGGGCGGCACTGGTGGCGGCTGACCGCGGCGAGAGGGGTGTGGGAGCACCTGCAGAGGTGACGTGTCCACGGTATCGGCGCACGGATGATGTGCCGCTCAGCGTGAGCTATCAGTTTCCCGAGAGGCGGCGTGCAGCGGCAACCTCCGTCCGGCGACGAGCCGCCTTGAGCGCCTCGACCGCGACGAAGATCACGATCGACAGCACCACGGGCGCCACCCACCCCTGCGGTGCGAGCGGACGAGAGCCGAACAGGTCGTTCATGAAGGGGACGTAGGTGTACACCAGCTGCAGCAGCAGCAGTGCGGCCGCCGACATCCACACCACCGGATTGCCGCGGAAGATGTCGAGCGTGAAGCTCGACCGCGCGAGGAAGCGGCAGTTGAGCAGATAGGCGAGCTGGCCGAGCGCGAGCATCGCGACGGCCTGGGTGCGCGCGTACTCGATGTCGTCGGAGCCCGCCCGGGCGAGCCAGAACACCCCCAGGGTCGCGCCACCGATGAGGAGTGAGACGATCAGCACGAATCCGAGTTCGCGGCCGTTGATGAGGGTGCCGTCGGGCGCGCGCGGGGACCGGTTCATGATCCCGCGCTCAGCGGGCTCGTACGCGAGCGCGAGCGACAGCGTGACGGCCGTGACCATGTTGACCCACAGCACCTGCACCGGCGTCAGCGGGAGGGTGAGCCCGAACACGACGGCGACCAGGATGACGAGGGACTGCGCGCCGTTGGTCGGCAGGAGGAAGACGACCGACTTGCGGAGGTTGTCGTAGATGCGGCGGCCTTCTCGGATCGCACTGCGGATGGTGGCGAAGTTGTCGTCGGCGAGGACGATCTCCGCAGCCTCCTTGGTGGCCTCGGTGCCCTTGATGCCCATCGCGACGCCGACGTCCGCGCGGGTGAGTGCGGGCGCGTCGTTGACGCCGTCGCCGGTCATGGCCACGACCTCGCCGTGCGACTGCAACGCGCGCACGATGCGGATCTTGTGCTCGGGGCTCGTCCGGGCGTACACGTCGACATCGCGCACGACCTCCTTGAGCTGCTCCTGGCTGAGAGCTTCGAGCTCGGCGCCCGTCAGCACCTCGACGTGGTCGTCGGAAGCGAGGCCCATCTCCCGGCTGATCGCGAGCGCAGTGCCCGCGTGGTCACCGGTGATCATCTTCACGCGGATGCCCGCCCGATGGCAGTCGCCGATCGCTTCGATCGCTTCGGGCCGCGGCGGGTCGAGGATTCCCCACAGCCCCAGGAACTCCAGATCACGGAGATCGTCGACCGTGACGTCGTCTGCGCGGGTGGGCGTGCGGGCCGCGGCGAGCACCCGCAGTCCCTCCCCGCTCAGCTCGTCGATCGCCTGCTCCCAGAACACGCGGTCGAGGGGCTCAGCGCCTCCGGCCCCGCGCTGAGTGAGCGAGCGGTCCAGGAGCCGGTCGGGCGCGCCTTTCACGAGGATCGCCCGCGACCCGTCAGCCGACTCGTTCAGCGTCGCCATGAACTTGTTCGCCGAGTCGAAGGGAACGACTCCGATCCGCTTCGCCGCCCCCTGCTGCACGCCGCCCTTCATCGCCACGACCTTGAGCGCCCCCTCGGTGGGCTCGCCGACGAGCGTCCACCCCGCCCCGTCGTCGCCCGGCACGATGTGGGCGTCGTTGCAGAGGTCGGCGACGGCGAGAAGCGCACGCAGGTCGGAGGTGTCACGCTCATCGTCCGCCG
This sequence comes from uncultured Actinomycetota bacterium, assembly GCA_963789095.1. Taxonomy (GTDB): domain Bacteria; phylum Actinomycetota; class Actinomycetes; order Actinomycetales; family Microbacteriaceae; genus Microbacterium. Next base: position 169,169 of record CAWBJK010000011.1, on the reverse strand, counting down.
ACGCGCCGGCGCGGATGATGCGGCCCACCGGGTCGTAGCCCAGCCCCGTCGTCTCGTAGCGTGCGAGGGGGGTCACGATCCGGCGCACCGTCATCTCGTTCTTGGTGAGAGTTCCCGTCTTGTCGGAGCAGACGGTGGTCACCGAGCCCAGCGCCTCGACAGCCGGGAGCTTCCGTGTGATCGCGTTCCGCCGCGCCATCTGCTGTACGCCGATCGCCAGGGTGATCGTGACGAGCGCCGGCAGGCCCTCGGGGATGGCCGCGACGGCGAAGCCGATGGTGGCCGAGATGAGCTCGCCGAACGGCATCTGGTGAAGGAAGCGCCCGATCAGCATCATCACGACGGCCATGCCGAGGATCACGAGCGTCAGCACCTTGCCGAACTGAGCGAGCTGTTTGGTGAGCGGAGTCTGAAGCGACCCCGCCTCCCCCACGAGGGTCTGGATGCGGCCGATCTCGGTCGCCGCACCCGTCGCGGTCACGATCCCGCGCCCCTGTCCCGCCGCCACGATCGTGCCGGAGAACGCCATCGACGCGCGGTCGCCGATCCCGGCGTCCTCGGCGACCGGCTCGGTCTGCTTCGATGAGGGGACGGACTCGCCCGTCAGCGCGGCCTCCTCGATGCGCAGCTGGAAGGTCTGGGTGAGGCGTAGGTCGGCCGGCACCTTGTCTCCGGGCGCGAGGCGCACGACATCGCCGGGCACCAGATCCGCCGCCTCCATGGTCGCCCAGCGGCCGTCGCGGCGCACCTGCGCGTCGGACGACAGCATGCCGCGGATGCCGGCGAGCGCCTTCTCGGCGCGCCCCTCCTGCAGGAAGCCGATGACCGCGTTGATGATCGCGACCGCCATGATCACCCAGAAGTCGAGCCAGTCGGCCATGATCGCCTTGATCGCGGCAGCGCCCAGCAGGATGTAGATCAGCGTGTCGTTGAAATGGTGGAGGAACCTCAGCCACGCAGGGGTGCGGGCGGGCTCGGGCAGCAGATTCGGACCGACCGCGGCGAGGCGTTCGGCCGCCTCCTCGCTCGACAGGCCCGTACCGTCGGTGCGCAGCATCGCTGCGACATCCTGCGCCTCACGGGCATACGGCTGGGGAACCGTGAGGGAGGCATCCTGGGCAGCGAGGGCCATGCCCGTGATACTACGCGCGCCGGGCCCCGCCGGTCCGGTTCGTGACGACGGAGGTCAGGCCGCGCCGTCGAACATGCTCGTGACCGATCCGTCTTCGAAGACTTCCTTGATCGCGCGTGCGAGCAGCGGCGCGATGGGGAGGACGGTGAGACTCGGGAAGCGCTTCTCGGGCGGCAGCGGAACGGAGTCGGTGACGACGACCTCGTCGATCGATTCGTCCTGCAGTCGCGTGACGGCCGGATCGCTGAAGATGGCGTGCGTCGCCGCGACGATGACGCGCTCGGCACCATCCTTCTTAAGGGCCTGCGCAGCCTTCACGATCGTGCCACCGGTGTCGATCATGTCGTCGACGAGAAGGCACACGCGCCCTTCGACGTTTCCGACGATGTCGTTGACGGTCACCTGGTTGGCCACGTTCGGATCGCGCCGCTTGTGGATGATCGCGAGGGGCGCGTCGAGGCTGTCGGACCACGTGTCGGCGACGCGCACGCGGCCGGTGTCGGGCGAGACGACGGTGAGCTTGGCACGGTCCTCGGGCGACAGGCTGCGTTCGAAGTATTCGAGGAGCACGGGCTTGGCGAAGAGGTGGTCGACGGGTCCGTCGAAGAAGCCCTGGATCTGCGCGGCGTGAAGATCGACGCTCATGACACGGTCGGCGCCGGCGGTCTTGAGGAGGTCGGCGACCAGGCGGGCGCTGATCGGCTCGCGTCCGCGGCCCTTCTTGTCCTGCCGCGAATACGGGTAGTAGGGCGCGACCACGGAGATCCGCTTGGCCGACGCCCGCTTGGCGGCGTCGAGCATGATCAGCAGTTCCATCAGCCACTCGTTGACCGGCGGGCCGAACGACTGGATGAGGAAGATGTCGCACCCGCGGATCGACACCTCGAAGCGCGTGAGGATCTCGCCCGATGCGAACGTGCGGTGCTCGGTGGGAACGAGGGACGACCCCAGCTCGTCGGCCACCTGCTGCGCCAGTTCGGGGTGCGAGCTTCCGGCAGCGACGACGAGCCGCTTCTTGGTCTTCACGACCAGGCCGGGGGCGATGTCGTCGCGCTCCTGCTCAGTCGCCTTGTTCTTGCGCGCCATCGTCCGCTTCCTGTGCGGACCGGGCACGGATCGCGGCTTCAGCCGCCCCTGTGCCCGGTCGGTGGTTCTCGACCCACCCCTCGACATTTCGCTGAGGGGCGACGCTCAGGGCCAGCGCGCCGGCAGGAACATCCTTTCGGATGACCGCTCCGGCGCCCGTCTTCGCGCCATCTCCGATCCTAACGGGCGCGACGAACACGTTGTGCGAGCCGGAGTGCACCTCGTCGCCGATCTCGGTGCGGTGCTTGGCGACATCGTCGTAGTTGGCCGTGATCGCCCCGGCTCCGAGATTGACGTTCCGACCGATCGTCGTGTCGCCGATGTACGACAGGTGCGGGACCTTGCTTCCCTCGCCGATCCGGGAGTTCTTCGTCTCGACGAACGTGCCGATCTTTCCGCCGGCGCCGAGGTCGGTGCCCGGTCGAAGGTAGGCGAAGGGGCCGACGGTGGCACCGGCGCCGATCACGGCGAGCGTCGCATCGGTGCGGCGCACGACGGCGCCCTCCCCCACCTCGCAGTCTTCGAGCGACGTGTCGGGGCCGATCACCGCGCCCGAGGCGACCGTCGTCGCCCGGAGGATCTGGGTGCCCGGCAGCAGGGTCACATCCGGGGCGAGCGTGGCCGTGACGTCGATCCACGTGGTGGCCGGATCCTGCACGGTCACCCCGGCGAGCTGCCACCGGCGCACCGTGCGCGCGTTGAGCAGACGCGCCGCCTCCGACAGCTGCGCGCGGTCGTTGACCCCGAGCGTGAGCGACACGTCCGCCACGATCGACGCCGCGACGGGCGCATCGGCCTGGCGAAGCAGCCCGATGACGTCGGTGAGGTACTTCTCGCCCTGCGCGTTCGCGGTGCCGATCTGCGGGAGGTGGGCACGGAGCGCCGCGGCGCGGAAGACGTACACGCCCGCATTGATCTCTCGGGTCGCCGCCTCGTCGTCGGTCGCGTCCTTCTGCTCGACGATGCGCGCGACCGTGCCCGCCGCATCGCGGATCACACGTCCGTAGCCGGTCGGGTCGTCGACGACGGCGCTCATGAGCGTCGCCTCCGCGCGCTCCTCGCGGTGGGCGCGGACGAACGCCGCAAGCGTGTCGAAGTCGAGGAGCGGCACGTCTCCGCTCAGGACGAGCACGTCGCCGTCGAACCCGGCGAGACGATCGAGCGCCACTTCGACGGCGCGCCCCGTTCCCGGGATCTCGTCCTGGTCGACCACGACCACCTCGGGCGAGACGCCGAGCACCGCGTCCGCCACGCGGTCGCGCTCGTGCCGGACAACGACCAGCACGTGCGCGGGAGCGAGATCGCGCGCCGTGTCGAGCACATGCCCCACGAGGGGGCGCCCGCCGATGCGGTGCAAGACCTTCGGCACCGAGGAGCGCATGCGCGTGCCCTCTCCGGCTGCGAGGATCACGACGGCCAGCGACGAGTCGAGGGTGCTCTCTGACATGCTCCGCCGCCAGGACTCGAACCTGGACCTCACAGCTCCAAAGGCTGTCGTGCTGCCATTACACCACGGCGGAACGCGCGCCCCGCAGGAGCGAGGCGGCACGACAAGTCTGCCACGCGCCGCCTCGCCTTCCCGTCGGCCGGGCCGCTACTTCTTGACCGTCACGGTGAGCGCGTCGCTCACCGTCGCGCCGACGGCGTTGCGGAATTCCACCCGATAGCTGTGTGCGCCCTTCGCCGCCCCCGTCACCGCGAGCGTCGCCTTCTGCGCCGCCGGCGTGCGCGCCGTGAGCGGCCCCTCCGACACCATCACGCCGTCCTGGAAGAACCGGTACGAGGTGGCGTTGGTGCCCCACCACAGGTTGGCGGTCACCGTGTAGCGGCCGTCGCCGTCGTGGTTGTCGTGGCTCAGCACGGGCTTGGCGGGATTCGCCGCCGTGACCTTCACGGTGAGCGGTGCGAGCGTGGTCTGTCCCCGGGTGTTCGCGAGGACGGCGGTGTACCGGTATTCCCCGTTGCCGCGACCGCGGATCGGCACGGATGCATGCTGAGCCGACACGCCCGCCGCCGTGAGCGGCACGGTCGCGATGAGGACTCCGTTCTCATACAGGCGCATCGACGAGGCGTTCTGCCCCCACCAGAGGTTCATGTTCACGGTGTAATCGCCGTCGAGCAGGCCCGTGTCCCAGCCGTTGTCGTGCGAGAGCACACCCCGGGCGGGGACGCCCGTCGCCGAGTCGGCGTCACGACGCACGAGCCCTGCCCGCGCGTCGGCGACGGCGGCGGTCGCGGCGTCGATCTGGGCCCGGGTCGGCCAGTCGGCCGCCACCGCCACCGCCGCACGCTGGAGCACCAGCGGCACGGGCTCGTACGACCACGCGGTGTAGTCATCGGCGTCGAGGGCGGCGAGCTCGTCGGCGGCCTCGGCGAGCGCGTCGGTGCTGAGACGGTCGCCGGACCGGGTCAGCCGGAGCTCGTCGAGGGTGCCCCAGGCTCCGGCTGACAGCGACAGCGCCGCACGCACCGTCACGACACCGTCGTCCCCGACGACGAACGCGGGGGTCATGGCGGTGCGCCAGGTCTGCCAGCCGTCGAGACGCAACGGTGCCCAGACGGTGCCACCCGTTCCGGTGGCCGACAGCGCCAGGGTGTCGCTCGCGGCCTCCCCGTCTCCCTGCGTGGTCGCCGAGAGAGTGTACGTGCCGGGGGTGACGCCGGTGATCCGCTGGGTGACCGAGAACGCGTAGGCGCGGTCGAGCCAGAAGCTGACCGCCCGCGACCCCGCAGCGGCATCCGCGGTCGCGCCGATCGTGGCGCCGTCGCCGTCGACCTGCCACATCGACACGTCGCTGTTCTCGAACCCGGGATTGCCCACCCACTGGCGTGCGGTGACGGTGATCTTCGCGGTCGCCGGCAGTCCCGCCTCCGTGCGCCCCGCGATCGTGTACTCGCCCGGGCCGGCGATGTCGGCGGCGGCCTCCGACCATGTGACGACCTGTGCGACTGTCGCGCCGTTCCAGCGGAGCACGTCCACCGTGGGGGGAAGGCCCAGCGCCTCGCCGTCGAGCACCTCGATCGTGACGGGCGCGACCGTCGGAGCAGGCTCCTCGCCCGCGAGTTCCAGTCCGTCGAGGGCGGCGGTGAGGAGCGCGAGCGCCGCGTCGGCCTTGTCGCGGTCAGGGGCGGACGACGCCAGCACGACGTCGGCGATCTCGAGCGCGGCGTCGAGCTCGCGGAGCGAGGCGGGCGTCACGACGCCGCGGTCGATGCCCTCGGCGCGGTCGACGGCCGCCTGGAGGTCGGTGGTGTCGGCGCCGGCGAGCGCTCGTGTCAGCACGACGTCGTCGATCGTCCCCCACGCGCCCGCCGACAGCGTCGCGCTGATCGTGACGGTGGCCGAGCCGCCCGCGCCGATCGCGACGGCATCCGTCGTGGGCGACGACCATGCGCGCCAGCCTCCCAGCTCGAACGGCGCCGACGCGCTGCCCCCGCCGTCGGCGGCGAGGGTGATGCGCACCTCGGAGGCGGCGTCTTCGCCGTCGCCCTGCACCGAGGCCGAGGCCGTGTAGTCGCCGGTGGCGAGCCCGCCGACCCGCTGACGGAGGGTGAACGTGTAGGCGGAGCCGGAGTAGAAGTGCGAAGAGCGGGATCCGGTGCGCGGGTCGTCGGTGGCCCGCACGGTGAGGGCGGAGCCGGTCGTGGTCCACATGGAGACGTCGGCGTCTTCGAATCCGGGGTTACGCAGCACATTGACGCTCGCGACCGTGACGGTCGCCGTCGTCGTGCGGCCCGACGCGGTTTCGCCGGCGATCCGGTACACCCCTGGACCCGCGATGTAGTCCGCCGCCGCCGACCAGGTGACGGCCTCGTCTTCGCTCGATCCGTCGTTGTAGGAGACCTCGACGGTGTCGGGAAGGGTGATGCTGTCGCCGACGGTGAAGGTGAGCGCCGGTTCCTCGATGCCCGTCACCTCGCGGGGTGCCACTGCTCCCGTGCGGGCGTACTCGAAGACCCGCAGCGATTCGAGCGGGGTGCCGTCGAATCCGAAGAGGGCCTGGTTGTCCCAGGCCGACCCGCCGAACCACTCGCCGGCGTCGTCGGGGTCGTACTCTCCGGCGTAGCTCGTCGCCCACCCCGAGCCATCGCGTTCCCAGAGGAGCTTGTTCTGCGCGAGCTGCGACGGCGGGCCCACCGGCAGCCAGGCCGGCTCCCAGTAGAAGACGCCGATCCCGGCGTCACCCACGTTCGCCACGGCCTGGATGACGTCGCGCACCGCGGTCGCCTGGCCCTGCATGCTCACGGGGTACATCGGCGCCTCCGACGGCAGGTCGATGGTGTTGCCGTGACCGTCGCCGTCGTCGAGGGTGTAGGCCCAGCTCGTCTCGGCGACCATGACCTTCTTGTCGTAGGCGGTCGCCACCTGCGACAGCACCGACGTGAGTTTCGTCAGCGACCCGTGCCAGAACGGGTAGTACGACGAGGCGAACACGTCGTAGTCGACGCCGCGAGAGGCGAGGTTCGACGCGTAGCCGGCGTAGCGGCCGGCCGATTCCGGGTTGGTGAAATGGAGCGCGACGAGCGCATCGGGGAACACGTCGCGCACCGCCGCCGACCCGGCCGAGAAGATCTGGGCCATGCCGTCCCAGCCGGTGACCCCCGCGACGCCGTTGTTGGTCTCATTTCCCACCTGCACCATGTCGACAGCGACATCCGCGGCAGCGAACCGCTCCAGCGCGTCGGTCGTGAAGTCGCCGACCGCTGCGGCCTTCTGCGCGACCGTCATCGATGCCCAGGCCTTCGGCGCCTGCTGCTTCCCGGGGTCTGCCCAGAAGTCGGAATAGTGGAAGTCGACGAGCACGCCGAGCCCTGCGGCGGTCGCCCGTTCACCGATCTCGACGGCACGCGCAACATCGACGTTGCCGCCGCCGTACCCGCGGCCGGCATCGTCGTAGGGGTCGTTCCACACCCGCACCCGAACGTCGGTGATGCCGTGGTCGGCGAGCACGTCGAACAGGTCGGCGGGGTCTCCTGCATCGTCGCGGAACACGACGCCCGACTCCTCCAGCGACAGCACCGACGACACGTCGACGCCGTTCACGAAGTCCTCGGGCAGATTCTCGACCTTCGCGACGGTGATTCCCGCCTCGACGGGTCCGTCGGCAGCGTGCGCCGCGGGCGCGGAGAGGGCGGAGCCTGCCAGCGCGACGACGAGGACGGGAGCGATCAGGCGCGTGCGTCGCGTCGCGAGGCGCGAGCGGGGAGCGGGGGAAGGCAGCGGCCGTGACATGTCGGGGGTCTCCTTCGATCCGGGCGCACGTCGCTGTGCGCCTGTTACCGGTCACAGTCTTGATCGGACGCAGCGGGAGCCCGGAAGGGCGCGGCGGGATCCGTTATCGAAATGTGACCGGTCACAGACCCGCGGGGCGACGACACGCGACCGTGCACGCATTCGCCCACCCGCGATAATGGCGAGGTGACTGCAGAGCACGACGAAGTCGACCGCATCGTGGGCGCCTGGACCACCCAGCGCCCCGACCTCGACTTCTCCCCCCTCGAAGTGCTCTCGCGCGTGGACCGCCTCTCACGCCATCTCGATCGCGCGCGCCGAGAGGCGTTCCGCCGCAGCGACCTCGAACCGTGGGAGTGGGACGTGCTCTCGGCGCTCCGCCGTGCGGGCGAGCCCTACCAGCTGAGCCCCAAGCAGCTGCTGCAGCAGACGCTCGTGTCGAGCGGCACGATGACCAATCGGATCGACCGGCTCGTGGGGCGCCGGCTCGTGCGGCGCGAGAGCGACCCCGCCGACGGACGCAGCGTGCTCGTCACGCTCACCGGCGACGGCCGCACGCGCGTCGACGCCGCCATCACGCGCCTGGTCGACGCGGAGGCGGTGCTCCTCGCCGTACTGTCGCGCACCGACCGCGAACGGCTCGCCGGGCTGCTGCGCAAGCTCAGTCTCAGCTTCGACGTCTCGCGCTGAGCCGGGTCTCCGCCGACTCCCCCGCGGTCAGCCCTCCAGCATCTCCGACAGCTCCAGCCAACGCTCCTCGAGGCCGGCGATCTCGGTGTCGATCGCCGTGATGGCCTTCATCTTCTCGCCGATGCCGACGTAGTCGGACTGGTCGTGGTCGGCGAGCGCGGTGCGGTCGGCGTCGGCCTGCGCCGTGAGCTTCGCGATCCGCCGCTCGACCGTCTGCAGCTCCTTCTGCGCGGCGCGGCGATCAGCGCCGACGAGTTCGGGCGACGGCGCTGTGGAACGGCCCGTCGTCGACGCACCCGCGCTGGGCGGAGCATCCTGCTGAGCCCGGCGCAGACGCAGATATTCGTCGACCCCGCCGGGCAGGTGCCGCAGGTGCCCGTTCATCACGGCGTACTGCTGGTCGGTGACCCGCTCCATGAAGTACCGGTCGTGACTGACGACCAGCAGGGTTCCCGCCCATGAGTCCAGGAGCTCCTCGATCGCAGCGAGCATGTCGGTGTCGAGGTCGTTCGTCGGCTCGTCGAGGATCAGGACGTTCGGCTGGTCGAGGAGGATCAGCAGCAGCTGCAGCCGCCGCTTCTGCCCACCCGAGAGGTCCTTCACCGGCGTCGACAGCTGCGCCGACGAGAACCCCATGCGCTCCAGCAGCTGGCCGGGCGTCAGCTCTTGCGACTTCGACCCCGTGCCGAACTCGTAGGTGGTGCGCAAGCGCCCGACTACGGTGCGGACAGGTTCGTCGAGGTGAGGATCGAGTTCGTCCATCCGCTGCGTGAGGGTCGCGACCTTCACCGTCTTGCCGCGCTTCACGCGACCGCTCGTCGGCTCGATGGTGCCGGACACCAGTCCGAGCAGCGTCGACTTGCCCGCGCCGTTCACACCGAGGATGCCGGTGCGCTCCCCCGGCGCGATGCGCCACTCGACCTTCGAAAGCACCTGCTTCTCCCCGCCGTCTACGGGGTACGCGACCCCTGCGTCGAGCAGGTCGACGACGTCCTTGCCGAGACGCGACACGGCGAGCGACTGCAGCGACACGCGGTCGCGCAGTTCGGGAACGTCTTCGATGAGAGCATTGGCGGCATCGATGCGGAACTTGGGCTTCGACGTGCGAGCGGGCGCGCCGCGGCGCAGCCAGGCGAGCTCCTTGCGCGCGAGATTCTGCCGGCGCGCCTCGATCGATGCCGCCTGCCGGTCGCGCTCGACCCGCTGCAGGATGTACGCCGCGTAGCCCCCCTCGAACGGGTCGACGATGCGGTCGTGCACCTCCCACGTGCGGGTGCACACCTCGTCGAGGAACCAGCGGTCGTGCGTGACGACCATCAGCGCGCCCGAGCCCGCCGACCACCGCCGCTTCAGATGGTCTGCGAGCCAGGCGATCGCCTCGACATCGAGATGGTTCGTGGGCTCGTCGAGCGCCAGCACATCCCAGTCGCCTGCGAGCAGCTGCGCCAGGGCGACCCGGCGCCGCTGCCCGCCCGACAGCGACGACAGCGAGCCGTTCCAGTCGAGGTCTGCCACAAGTCCCGCGATGACGTCGCGTACGAGGGGATTGCCGGCCCACTCGTGCTCCGGGGCGTCGCCGACGACAGCGTGACCGACCGTGTCGTCGTCATCGAGCACGTCGGCCTGGTCGAGGACGCCTACCCGCACGCCTCCGCGCATCGTGACCCTGCCGGAGTCGGGCTCGCGGCGTCCGGCGAGCATCGCCATGAGGCTCGACTTGCCGTCGCCGTTGCGACCGACGATGCCGATGCGGTCGCCCTCGTCGACGCCCAGCGAGACGCCGTCGAACACGACCTTGGTCGGGTATTCCAGGTGCAGGGCTTCAGCCCCGAGAAGATGTGCCATCCCCTCCAGGCTAGGCGGCGCAGCGGCTCGGCGGCGCCAGTCGCGCCGGTACCGGACGCTCAGGCGCGGGGCGGGGCGCCGCCTGCTCTCCGCTGGTGCGCGCGCCGTGCGTGCGCACGCGTACGGCGAACAGCGAGAGGGCAGCCCGTCCTCGCCCGCCCGCCGCGGCTCCCGGCGGACTAGAGTGGGCCACACGCGCGTCGACCGTCGAGGCCGACGACGCACAGGGCACCATCCATGCGTCTCGCGCTCACGACGCGACAACGACGCACCGCCCACCACCGCCTGTCGATCCGGCTCAGAGCAGCACGCGCATCCGACGAGGCGACACCCGCATGGCGTCGCCACCGACCGCCCTCCGGGCCCGACACAGCATCGGCGAACGCGTCCACGACGCGACGCTTCCCACCTCAGTCGACGAACACCTATCGCAGAACGGAGGACCTCAGTGAACCCACTCTCGGCGCTTCCCTCGTCCCCACTCTCCTGGACCCAGGTCCTCAGCCGCCGCGACGTACGGCTCCACCGGGGGATCCTCCACCTCGTTCACGACGACCTCACCCCGCACGATGCGCTCATGGCCGACCTCACCCTGGTCGCCGACGCGTTCGACGACGCCGGTGTCGAACACCTCCTCATCCGACGCGACCTCGCCACTCCCGCCCTCGTCGTCGCCCTCGACGACGCCGATCGGGCATGGGATGCCGTCGCAGCACTGGCGACGACAGAGCCGCTGTACGTCAAAGCGCGTAACGCGAAGGCGACACCCGTCACGGTGCACCGGCCGCGCACCGACGCGCCGTCGGTGCTGCGCGTCTTCCGGCCGCGGATCACCGGCACCCACGCGCTCACTTACGGGTCCCGGTCGGCCGTCCGTGTCGAGTTCTGGCGGTTCGGCGACGATCTGGTCGATGCACCGGCAGACAACGTGCTGACTCGACGCGTCATCCCCGTCGCCGACATCGCCTACACGACGGTGGAGCGCTACGGCCGCTCGTGGCGCACCCTCGACGGCATGTTCGACGCTCACCCCACGGAGTTCACGGAGGAGGTCGACATGGTCTTCTCGTGGGTCGACGGCTCATCCAGCGAGTTCCAGCGGCAGCGCGCCGCCCAGCTGTCCGAATACGTCGTGGGCGAAGGCGACGAGGGCGTCGCCCGCTACCGCCACGTCGATGAGCTCCGGTACGCATTGCGAAGCGTTCACATGTACGCGCCGTGGGTGCGGCGCATCTTCATCGCCACGGATTCCCCTCCCCCCGCATGGCTCATCGACCACCCGCGCGTCACCCTGGTGCGCAGCGAGGAGTTCTTCGCCGACACCTCGGTTCTGCCGATCCACAACTCGCACGCGGTCGAGTCCCAGCTGCACCGCATCGAGGGGCTGAGCGAGCACTTCCTGTACTCGAACGACGACATGTTCTTCGGCCGTCCCGTGCGGCCCGAGCTCTTCTTCTCCCCAGGCGGCGTGTCGTCGTTCGTCGAGTGCGGCGTGCGGATCGGTCCCGGACCGGCGCGCCCGAGCCGGAGCGGTCACGACAATGCGCTGCGGGTCAATCGCGACCTCTTGAAGCAGCGGTTCGGGCGCACGATCGTGCGCGATCTCGAACACTGTGCGACCCCGCTGCGCCGGAGCATCATGTTCGAGCTGGAGCGCGAATTCCCTGCGGAGTTCGCGCGCACCGCTTCGTCGCGGTTCCGCAGTGCGACCGACATCTCGGTCACGAACAGCCTCTACCACTACTACGCGCAGTTCACAGGCCGCGCGATCTCGTCGACGGCGCCGCGCGTGGGATACGTGCAGACGACGACCGCGGCCGGGCTGCGGCGGATGGAGCGGCTCAGCAAGGTCGGCTTCGACATGTTCTGCCTCAACGACGGTGCCGAGACGGAGGTGCCCGAAGCGCTCCGCGTGCAAGCGGTCACCGACCTGCTGGAGCGATTGTTCCCGGTGAGGGCCCCCTGGGAGACGATCAGCGCTGAGCGGGGACGGGCCGAGCGGCTCGCGTGAGCGCGGACTCGATGCCGGCGTCGGCCAGCCGGCGCTGAGCCTCGACCGCATCGATGTGCTCGAGCGTGCGCGGCACGTGCACGGGCACGACGGAGTGCACCACCGTGTCGTCGTAGATGTGCACGAGGTTGTATGCCCGCGCGCCGTCCTGCGGCCGGGTTCCACCGACGGGAACCGTGAGGTCCTGCGCGTAGCACGTCGACGACGCCACCGACACCGGAATGCCGGCGAAGGTGGCGAAGGTCGAGTAGTGCAGGTGACCCGCGATGATCGCACGCACATCGCTGCCGCGCAGCACCTCGGCGAGCCGGCGCTGATCACGCAGCTCGACGCTTGAAGCGAGCGGCAGGACGCTCGGCACCGGAGGGTGATGCATCGCGAGGATGGTGCCCAACGGGGCGGGCGAGCTCAGCACGTCGCGCAGCCACGCGAGCTGATCGTCGGCCAGCTCGCCGTGGTGATGCCCCGGCACGGAGGTGTCGAGCGTCACGATCCGCAACCCGTCGACTTCGTCGACGCGGTCGTACGGAGCGTACGGGTCGCTCGGAGACTCACCGAGCAGGCGCCCCCGGAACGCGGGCCGCTCATCGTGATTGCCCATGACCCACAGCACGCGCGTTCCCAGCCTGTCGGCGAACGGCTCGACGAGTTCGCGGAGGAGGTCGTACGCGTCCGGCTCACCGAGGTCGGCGAGGTCTCCCGTGAAGATCACGGCGTCGGGGGCGATGCCGCTGTCCTCGATGCCGCGCAGAGCGCTCGCGAGGTGAGCGGCCCCGTCGACGTCCTCGAACAGCATCGGGCCATCGGCCCGCAGATGGGTGTCGCTGAGGTGCAGCAGGATTCGGTCGGGGGCCGTGTGCTCCGCGCGGCGCATGATTCCTCTTCCGGGTCGATGTCGGCAGCAGGGTTGCCTTCGCCCGCGATGCTACTCCCGCCGAGTGAACCCCTTCCGGCAGCGACGCGCGGGGTGACCGGAAGCCGAGCCCGGATGCGTCGTGCCGTGAACGGATGCCAGGTCGCGCGGCGTCAGTACCAGAAGCTGAGGCGCGGCACCCGGGTCGTGGCGAACATGCGCGTGAGGCGCGTGGGATCGTCGGCCTGCAGCCGCCCGGCAGCGGCCAGCGTCGCGGGCGATACCCCACCGAGGAGGATCGCCGACAGCTCGGCCACGCCGAGGCGTGCGACAGGAGCCTCTCCCGTGTCAGCGTCATCGGCGACCGCCGTGACCCGCGCCGACCGATCGGCCGCAGTCTCGAGCCGAAAACACTGCGACTCGCTCGGCGCCGCGAGACACATCCCGTCACACAATTGGTGCGTTTCACCTCCCCCTCGCGCTCGGCAGCTGTGATGGCCCCCTACTCTCGCGGAGAAAGTCGAGCGAAATCGCCCGAATCGAGGGAGGTCGACATCTCCGCCACGACCGCCTTTCCCGTCATCGCCGACCCTGACCGGGGTAGTGAATGGTGGGGTGTCTGGTTCCGATACACGAAGGCAGAGACGAAGAAGTTGGCTACTGCCCTTCAGAACAAGAACGCCGTCATGATCAAGGACATTATGACGGCGGCATGCGCTCTCGCGCCTGGCTGGACCGCTGCGGAATGAGGATCAACTCGCCCTTCTCCGGGCAGCGTACGTCGTCATCCTCGGGGTTCTCGTAGGGTGCGCGTCCATGGCGACGGGCGCATCTCTCGCCTGGGCGGCGGTCTTGGGTGTCGTCACCGCTCTAGTCGGCTTCGCCGCGCAGACCTACTATGCGCGCCAGGCAGAAAGATCTGCACGGCATAGACCCGTGGATGTAGACCGATCCGGCGATGCGGGTCAGTAACGGCCTTCACCGTATGACATCGATGTAGCAACGCTGCGTGAGGAGCGCTTGACGGGCCAGAGCGCCGCCCGGGTGCCAGCGGATCAGTACCAGAAGCTGAGACGCGGCACCCGGGTCGTGGCGAACAGCTGCGTGAGGCGGGCGGGATCGTCGGCGTGCAGCCGCCCGGCAGCGGCAAGCGTCACGGGCGACACCCCGCCGAGGAGGATCGCCGACAGCTCCGTCACGCCGAGTCGCGTGAAGGGGACCTCTCCCGTATCCGCGTCATCGGCGATCGCCGTGACCTGCGCCGACCCGTCGGCCGCGGTCGCGAGCCGGAATCGCCCGGCCGCGAAGCCGAGCGGATCGTCCACGTGGAGCACGACCGTGTCGGCGACGTCGTAGCGCCGCGCCTCCAGGGTGCGCGCGACGTCGAGGATCCGCAGGTACTGGTGATCGCCGACATCGATCGTCGCGGCACGCTGATCGGCGATCATCCACCACAACGGCTCGTCGACCGACAGCTCCGACGCGGTGATCTTGCCGATGAGGTCCATCGACAGCAGGAACCGCCACAGCGCCGCGTAGGCCCCGTCGGTCGCGGCCAGGAGGAACGCGACGCGCAGCGTGTTGCCGCTGAAGTCGTCGTGGTTGTGCGAGATCCGGTAGCCGACGAGGCCGTCGACCTCGCCGTCGGCCGAGCGGTGCTGCGCGACGCGCAGCTCCCCCGCCTTCTCGGCATCGGGACGCGTGCCGAAGAAGCGGTCCCAGTGACCTCCCGGCATGTCGATCTCGCCCGGGGAGGTCACGCGCACGCGGTCATGCAGGTCCTCCGCGAGTGCGCGACCCTGTTCACGCGACACGAAGTCGATGCGGCCGGGGGCGTCGGCCGTATGCGGCTCGGGCACGCGCCACCCGGCCCGCCGCACGTCGATGCTCCACTCCGCGGCGGCGGCGGCCGGACCGAATCCGAACCGGCCGTAGATGCTCGCCTCGCTCGCCGTCAGCATCGCGATCGGGAACCCGGCCTCGACCGCCGCCTGGAGCTCTCCCACCATGAGGTGCCGCAGCAGCCCGCGGCGACGATGGGTGGGAGCGACCGTGACCGAACTGATGGCGCACGAGGGCACCATGCCGCCGGGAAGCGTCAGCTCCGCACCCCATGAGGCGAACGTCGCGACAGGGATCTCGGGCTGCGGGGCCTGCGGGTCGTACACTCCCAGCTTCCTCCGGTACGCGTTGCGCTCGAAGAACGCTTCACGGTGGGTGTCGGAGCGCTCCTCGTCGAGGAATCCGCGCGCGACCGCATCGAGCCACGGATCGGTCGCCGTGCGGTCGGAACTGTCGATGCGCCGCACCGAGAGTCGCTGTTCGTCGAGCGCCGCGACGAGGCTCGCTTCGATGTCGGCGTGCAGGAAAGTGTCGTTGATAGTGGTCATGTCTCTCAGCGGTATTCAGTCGATGAAGGCGATGCGGGCGCCGCCCACCGGGCCGTGCGCGACGAGGGCCGTGTGACCGGCCTCGTCGAGCGCGTCGGCGAGTTCAGCCGCTGCCCCTTCGCCAGGGGTCAAGAAGGCCACCGTAGGCCCAGACCCCGACACCAGTCCCGCGAGGGCACCGAGGCGCACGCCCTCGTCGAGCAGCGCGCCGAGCTCCGGACGGCGCTCGACCGCGACAGCCTGCAGGTCGTTGCGGATGACCGAGGCGAGGCCGACGGCGTCGCCGGCGCGCAGCGCCTGCAGCACCGCCGGGTCGACGACGGGCGCGGCGCGGCGCGGGGCGATGTCGGTGCGGGCGCGCATCTCGTCGAGCCCCGCGTACGCCGCGGGCGTCGACAGCCCCTCCACCTGGGTCACGAGCACCCAATCGAACCGTCCACGGACGAGCGCGGGGGCGAGCTCGTCACCTCGTCCCGTGCCGACAGCGGTGCCGCCGCGGAGCGCGAACGGCACGTCGGCCCCCAACTGCGCACCCAGCGCGTGCAGCTGCGCGGTCGTGAGACGTCCCTCGAGCAGCTCGTTGACGGCGACGAGGGCCGCTGCGGCATCCGCCGACCCCCCGCCCATCCCGCCGGCCACCGGAACCCCCTTGTGCACGCGCAGCGCGACGCCGGACTCCCAGCCGATCTCGCGCGCCACCAGACGCGCGGCTCGCACGGCGAGGTTGCGGTCGTCGAGCGGCACCCCGCTGACGTCGACGTCTCCCGTGACCGAGATCGTGAAGTCGTCGGCCACCGAGGCCCACACGTCTTCGTACAACGACAGCGCCTGATACACCGACGCGACATCGTGGTAGCCGTCCGCCTGGACGTCGCCGACCTCGAAGAAGACGTTGACCTTGCCCGGTGCGCGCACGTGCACGCGACGCTCCGGCTGCCAGCTGAGCGTCACTCGTTCTCAGCCCACAGCGGGCCGATGCCGGCAGAGATCACATCGATCTGCTCCAGCTCCTCGGTGTCGAACTCGGGGCCGTCGAGCGCGGCGAGGTTCTCGTCGAGCTGCTCGGGGCGCGAGGCGCCGATGAGCGCCGAGGCGATCACCTTGTCACGCAGCACCCATTGGAGCGCCAACTGGGCGAGCGTCTGCCCGCGGTCGCGCGCGATGACGTCGAGCGCCCGCAGCCCCGCGAGCGCACTGTCGGTGAGACGCGACTGCGGCAGCGACGAGCGCTGCTGCGAACGCTCGGACGTGCCGTCTGCGAGGTAGCGGCTCGTGAGCAGACCCTGCGCGAGCGGCACGAACGCGATCCCGCCGATTCCCTCCTGACGCATGACGCCCGTGAGCCCGTCTTCGATCCACCGATCGAGGATCGAGTACGACGGCTGGTGGATGACCAGCGGCGTCCCCAGCGACCGGGCGATCGCTGCCGCCTCGGCGGTCTGCCGCTCCCCGTACGAGGAGATCCCGACGTACAGCGCCTTGCCCTGGCGCACGAGCGTGTCGAGCGCGCCGATCGTCTCTTCGAGCGGCGTCACCGGGTCGAAGCGGTGCGAGTAGAAGATGTCGACGTAGTCGATGCTCATGCGCTCGAGCGACTGCTCCGCGCTCGCGATCAGGTATTTGCGGGAACCCCACTGTCCGTACGGGCCCTCCCACATGTCGTATCCCGCCTTCGACGAGATGATGAGCTCATCGCGGTACGGCGCGAAGTCCTCGCGCATCATGCGCCCGAAGTTGGTCTCGGCCGAACCGTACGGCGGGCCGTAGTTGTTGGCGAGGTCGAAGTGGGTGATGCCGCGGTCGAACGCGTGGCGTAGCAGCGCGCGCTGCCCGTCGAACGGGAAATTGTCGCCGAAGTTCCACCACAGCCCGAGGGAGATCGGGGGCAGCAGGAGACCGCTCCTCCCGACTCGCCGGTACGTGGTGGTGGTGTTGCGGTCGGCCGCCGCCGTGTAAGGGCGGTGGATGTCTCGCGTACGCGGGAGCTGGAAGTCGTTCTCTGTCACTCACCCAGGCTATCGAGGGCGGCGCTCGCGCGGGAGACGGCGACGAAGTCGTCGATCGTGAGCTCTTCGCCGCGGGCCGTCGGGGCGACACCCGCCGACTCCAGCAGGTCGGATGCGGCCGCCGAGCCGCCGAGAATCCCGCCCAGCGCCTGGCGCAGCATCTTGCGGCGCTGCTGGAACGCGGCGTCGATGATGCGGAACGTGCGCCGGCGCTCCTCCTCGGAACCGCGCTCGTGCTCGTCCCGGTCGAACGCCACGAGAACGCTGTCGACATTGGGGACGGGCCAGAACACCTGACGCGACACGGTGCCGGCGAGGCGCCACGAGCCGTACCAGGCGGCCTTGACGCTGGGCGCGCCGTACACCTTCGACCCTGAGGGCGCGGCGAGCCGCTCCCCCACCTCCGCCTGGACCATGACGACCCCGCGACGGATGCTGGGGAAGCTCTCCATGAAGTGCAGCAGCACGGGCACGCTGACGTTGTACGGCAGGTTGGCGACGAGCACGTCGGGATCGCCGGGGAGCTCCTGCACGCGCAGCGCATCGGCCGGAATGACCGTGAGCGCACCGCCCGGCACGCCGTGTGCCGCCGCGGTGTGCGGCAGCCTCTCGGCGAGGCGATGGTCGATCTCCACCGCCGTCACGGGCGCGCCGGTCTCGAGGATGGCGAGCGTGAGGGAGCCGAGTCCCGGCCCCACCTCGACCACGTGGTCGTCAGCGGTCACGCGCGCCACGTGCACGATCTTGCGCACGGTGTTGGCGTCCACCACGAAGTTCTGCCCGAGCTTCTTGGTGGGCGTCACGTCGAGTTCGGCGGCGAGCGCACGGATCTCCGCGGCACCGAGCAGAGTCACGGGCATGGCACCCAGCCTACCGAGGCACGCTGCATGCGCCGCCCGCCGCGCACGTCAGCCGGCGGCGGCGCGAGCAGCTGCGGGAAGCGCGTCGACCACGACCCCGAGGGCGGCGTCGTCGTGCGCCGCGGTGAGGAACCACGCTTCGAACGCCGACGGCGGGAGCGACACTCCCGCCCCGAGCATCGCGTGGAAGAAGCGGGCGTACGCCACAGAGTCCTGCCGCTGCGCCGTCGCGTAGTCGGGAACGCCGCCCACGGTCTCGGCGCCGAAGAAGACGCTGAAAAGGGTGCCGGCACGCTGCACGACGTGCGGCACGCCCGCGTCGTCGAGGGCTGCGTGCACGGCGGCGGCGAGGGTGTCGGCCGCCGCAGCGATCCGCGCGTACACCACGTCGTCGGCGAGGCGGAGCGTTGCGAGCCCGGCCGCGACAGCCACCGGATTCCCGCTGAGCGTTCCCGCCTGGTACACGGGCCCGGTGGGGGCGAGGAGATCCATGACGTCGGCCCGTCCGCCGACCGCCGCCACCGGCATCCCGCCGCCGATGACCTTCCCGAACGTCACGAGGTCGGGGCGGACGTCTTCGCCTGCCTCGCGCAGCACCTGCGCGTACCCGCCGGCGGCGGAGCGGAACCCCGTGAGCACTTCGTCGCTGATGAGCAGGGCGCCCTCACGGTCGCAGAGCGCGCGGAGCAGCGTCGTGAAGCCGGGCGCAGGCGGCACGACCCCCATGTTGGCGGCGGCGGCCTCGGTGATGACGGCGGCGATGCGGCCCGCATGCGCCTCGAACACGGCCGTGAGCGCATCCGAGTCGTTGTATGGGACGACGAGCGTCTGCGCCGCGATCGCCTCGGGAACACCGGCAGAACCCGGGAGCGCGAAGGTGGCGAGGCCGGAGCCGGCGGCCGCCAGGAGCCCGTCCGAGTGCCCGTGGTAGTGCCCGGCGAACTTGATGAGGAGATCGCGGCCCGTGGCACCGCGGGCGAGGCGGATGGCCGTCATCGTCGCCTCGGTGCCGGTCGAGACGAGGCGCACCTTTTCGACCCCCGGCACGCGCGCGATGATCTCTTCGGCGAGCTCCGCCTCGGCGGCCGTCGGAGCGCCGAACGAGAGGCCGCGCCGGGCGGCCTGCACGACCGCCTCGACGACGGCGGGCCGGGCATGGCCGAGGAGCGCGGGGCCCCAGCTGGCGACGAGGTCGACGTAGCGGCGTCCGTCGGCATCGGTGACGTAGGCGCCCTCGGCCGACGTGATGAAGCGGGGGGTGCCGCCGACGGATCCGTAGGCGCGGACGGGCGAGTCGACGCCGCCGGGGATCACGCGCTGGGCGCGGGCGAAGAGCTCGTCGTTGGCGGTGGTCGGATCGGTCATGGCGCTGTCTCCTGTCATGTGAGGTCGTCTCCGGCGCGCAGCCGCTGGGCGACCTCGACCGCCCAGTAGGTGAGGATCGTCTCGGCGCCCGCCCGGCGGATGCCGATCAGCGTCTCGCCGATGGCGCGGTCGCGGTCGATGAGTCCTGCGGCCGCCGCGTGCTCGATGAGGCTGTACTCCCCCGACACCTGGTAGGCCCACACCGGCACGGGCGACGCGTCGGCCACGCGGGCGAGCACGTCGAGGTAGGGTCCGGCGGGCTTGACCATGACCACATCGGCGCCCTCGTCGACGTCGACGAGCGCTTCCTCGAGGCCCTCGCGGGCGTTGGCCGGGTCGAGCTGGTAGGTGCGGCGGTCGCCGTCGAGGGTCGATTCCACGGCGTCGCGGAACGGTCCGTAGAACGCCGACGCGTACTTCGCCGCGTAGGCGAGGATCGCGACGCGTGTGTGGCCCGCCGCGTCGAGCGCGTGGCGGACGGCGGCGACCTGGCCGTCCATCATGCCCGACAGACCCAGGATGTCGGCGCCGGCCTGGGCCTGCGCGACCGCCATGCGTCCGTAGACCTCGAGAGTCGCGTCGTTGTCGACCGAGCCGTCTCCGGCGAGCACGCCGCAGTGGCCGTGATCGGTGAACTCGTCGAGGCACAGGTCGGCCTGCACCGTGAGACGACCCCCGGCTGCCTCTGCGGCGACGGCGATCGCCCGGTTGAGGATGCCGCCGGGGTCGGTCGCGCCGCTGCCGGTCGCGTCACGCTCCTCGGGCACGCCGAACAGCATGATCCCGCCGATGCCGGCGTCGACGGCCGAGGCCACGACGTCGGTGAGCGCGGCGAGCGGGTGCTGCATGACTCCCGGCATGCTTGCGATCGGCTGCGCTGCATCGATGCCCTCCCGCACGAAGACGGGGAGGACGAGGCGGCGAGGGGTGAGGTCGTGCTGCGCCACGAGGCGGCGCAGCGCCGGGCTGGAGCGCAGCCGGCGCAGACGCCGGTCCGGGAAGGTCGTCATGTGGGGTTCTCCGTTCGGGAGGGGAGGCTGGCGTCGAGTTCGGCGACGAGGGCGTCGACGCTCTGGGTGCGCGCCGTGTGACCGACGGTGAAGCCGATGCGCTCGGCGTCGCGGGTGGTGCCCGGTCCGATCGAGGCGACGCGGGTGCGAGAGGGAAGCGCGCCCACCTGGCGCCGCAGCTCGCGCGCGACGCTCAGAGAGGTGAGGAGGACGATGTCGATGCCTCCGTCGCGGAGGTCGTCGCGTACGGCGGGATCGAGGTCGACGCCGACCGTGCGGTAGCCGATGCAGACGTCGACGGCGAAGCCGCGGAGCTCGAGTTCGTCCGACACGATCGCCGTCGCGAGGTCGGAGCGGACGACCAGGCAGCGTCCCGTGGCACCGGGATCGCGCCCGGCACACCATTGCGCGGTGAGTGCCGACGCCGACGCCTGACCGGCGGGGACGAACGCGACCTCCGCGCCGAGTTCGGCGACGGCGCGCGCGGTCGCCGCACCGACGGCCGCGATCTGCGTCGTCGCGGGGATCGTCACGCCCGCGAGTGCGAGCTGCTCGACGGCGGCCGCGCTCGTGACGAAGAGCCATGCGTACTCGCCTGCCGCCAGCGCCGCGAACGCGCGGTCGCGGGAGGCGAGGTCGCGGGGCGGAGCGGACGCGATGAGCGGCGCGACGATGCCGTCGGCCCCGCGCCGCCCGAGGTCGGCGCGGACGCGCTCGCCCCACGCGCCGCCGCGCGGGATGAGCACGCGGGCGCCCGCGAGACCACCGCGACGGCCGTTGCCGGTGTCGGGAGCCGTCACCGGCCCGTCCCCGCGAGGTCGGCGAGGTCGGCGGCTCCCCCCGCGAGGAGCTCGGCGACGATGTCGGCTGCTGCTGCTGTGCGCCGCTCGTCGCCGGCGACGTCGGCCGGGTCGACGGAACGCTCGACGCGGACGTGCCGCGCGCCGTCCAGCGCGTACACCTCGGCGATCAGGTCGATCCGGGCGGCGGGCGACGAGGATGCCGCCGTCGAGCCCGCCGCCGAGCCGCGCGGGCGCGCGCTGATGCCGACGGGCGCGGCGCATCCGGCTTCGAGCTTCGCCAGCACGGCGCGCTCGAGGAGGCTCGCGGTGGTCGAGATCGCATCACCCACACGCCCGACGAGCGCCGCGAGGGCCGGGTCGTCGTCGCGCACCTCGACCGCGAGCGCTCCCTGGCCTGCCGAGGTGGGCCAGCCGTCGAGGTCGAACCGGTCGTGGATCTCGTCGGTGCGGCCGAGGCGCGAGAGCCCGGCCTCGGCGAGCACGATCCCGTCGTACTCGCCGTCGTGCACCTTGCGGAGGCGGGTGTCGACGTTGCCGCGGATGCCGCGCACGTCGAGGTCGGGGCGGTCGCGCAGCAGCTGTGCCATGCGACGCGGCGATCCACTGCCGACGACGGCCCCGTGCGGGAGGGTCTGCAGGGTGTGTCCGTCGCGGGAGCACAGGACGTCGCGCTGCGATGCGCGCGGCGGCACGGCGGCGAGGGCGAGTCCCGGCACGGAGCCGGTGGGGAGATCCTTCATCGAGTGGACGACGAGGTCGCACTCCCCTCGCAGGAGTGCCTCGCGAAGCGCCGCGACGAAGACGCCCGTGCCGCCGAGCTGCGTGAGCGGGCCGGTGAGCACGTCTCCCGCCGTCGTGATGGGGACGAGCTCGACGTCGCGGCCTGTCGCGATGCGGAGAGCATCGGCGACGTGACCCGATTGGGTGGTCGCGAGCATGCTGGCCCGCGTCCCGAGCCGCAGGGGCGCGAGGGTCTGCGCAGCAGCGACGGTCACGGCGCGACTCCCGCGAGGGCGGGCTGGAAGCCGAGGCGCTTGTTCTCGCAGCAGCCGGGTCGGCACACGTCGTACCAGGGGCCGAGGTCGGTGAGGTGCGGGCGCTCGTCGGGCGCCGTGCCCTGCAGCCGCTCCTCGATGAGGTCGACGAGCCCCGCGACGTAGGCCGGGTGCGTGCCGGGTGTCGCGGTACGCACGGCGACGAGCCCGAGCTCTCCGGCCGTCTCGAGCGCTTCGGTGTCGAGGTCCCAGAGCACCTCCATATGGTCGCTGACGAACCCGAGCGGCACAATGAGCACCGCCTTCCGTCCGCGACCGGGCAGCTCCTGCAGGGCGTCGTTGATGTCGGGCTCGAGCCACGGCACCTGCGGGGGGCCTGATCTGCTCTGGAACACGAGCTTCCAGGAGCTGCCGATGCCGAGCTGCGACATGATCTGCGCCGCGACGGCCTCGTGCTGCGCCACGTAGGCGCCTCCGGCGCCGAAGCCGCGCTCGGGCGGACCGGAGCGGTCCGCGTCGGAGTTCGGGATGGAGTGCGTCGAGAAGAGCACCTCGACGTCGCGTTCGAGGTCGGTGATGCCCTTCTCGGCGAGCACCGCGAGAGCATCGCGGATGCCGTCGAGGAACGGGGTGACGAAGCCGGGGTGGTCGAAGAACTGCCGGACCTTGTCGATCTCCACCCGTCCGGCGAGGTTCGTCGCCTCGACCGCGTCGGCGAGGTCTTCGCGGTACTGGCGGCACGACGAGTACGACGAGTAGGCGCTCGTCGCGATCGCGAGGAACGTGCGATGGCCGGCCCCGTGGGCGTCGGCGAGCGCGTCGGCGACGTAGGGCATCCAGTTGCGGTTGCCCCAGTACACGGGAAGGTCGAGGCCCCGCGATGCGAGCTCGGCGTCGAGAGCGGCCTTCAGCTCGCGGTTGTGGTCGTTGATCGGCGACACCCCGCCGAAATGACGGTAGTGGTGGGCGACCTCCTCGAGGCGCTCATCGGGGATCCCACGCCCCGCCGTGACGTTCCGGAGGAAGGGGATGACGTCGTCCTGCCCCTCGGGACCCCCGAAGCCGAGCAGGAGCACGGCGTCATAGGCGACGGGCTCCGTCGCGTGGGGCTCACCGGCGCAGGTGGCGGCCGTGGCGGCGGGCACCTGACAGCCGTCTCCGCAGAGCGGTGCCGACTGCGCGCGTGGCGGCTTCGGCCGGAACGGCTCACGTCCGGACGATCCGGGTGCCGTGCCGGGGCGGATGTTCTCGGCCATCAGGCGAGCACCTCCGCGAGTTCGGCCACCTCGACACGGCGGCCCGTGTAGAACGGCACCTCTTCGCGCACGTGGCGGCGCGCGTCGGTCGCCCGCAGGTCGCGCATGAGGTCGACGAGGCTGAGCAGCTCGTCGCTCTCGAGCGGGAGCAGCCATTCGTAGTCGCTGAGCGCGAACGTCGACACAGTGTTGGCGACGACGTCGGTGAAGCGCGCGCCCTTGCGCCCGTGCTCGGCGAGCATCGCGGAGCGCTCCTGCTCGGGAAGCAGGTACCACTCGTAGCTGCGGACGAACGGGTAGAGGCACAGCCATTCGCGCGCCGGTTCGCCGCGCAGGTAGCCCGGCACGTGACGCTTGTTGAACTCGGCCTCGCGGTGCACGCCCATGGCGCTCCACTCGCACGAGAACTCGCGCAGCACGTCGGTGCGGCGGAGCGTCCGGAGCGCCTTCTGCAGGTCTGCCGCGTCGTCGCCGTGGAGCCAGACCATGAGGTCGGCATCGGCGCGCATTCCGGTGACGTCGTAGAGTCCGCGCAGCGTCACCCCGGCGCCGGCCAGCGCGTCGACCTGCGATGCGAGTGCATCGAGCTCGGCCGATCCCGGTGCCGCAGCGCGCGGTCGCGGGCCCTTCAGGATGGCGAACAGGGTGAAGCCGACGAGGTTCTCTTCGGTCATGCGTTCCTCCGTGTGGTGGGGGCGGACGGGGTCTTCAGCGGGGAGTCGGCGCCGTGCAGCTCGTCGGCGAGCTCGCGGGCGACCGCCCGCGCATGCGGGATGACGGAGGCCAGGCCGGTGCCGGCGACCGACGCGCCGGCGAGCCGGACGCCGAGCTCCGCCAGCCGTCGCTCGTGGCCCGCGTCGACGGGCCGCACGGCGACGGCGTCGGTCCACACCGCGCTCGCTTGCCCCGTGACAGCCGACTCGGCGATGTCGACGCCCGTGAGCATCGACACCTCGCGCGCCACGTCGGCGGCGGTGTCGAGGCCGGGCGCGGCGGCGTCGCGGGCGGACAGGCGCACGATGTGACGGCCGGCCGGGGCGTCTGCGGTGGCGTGCGACACCCACGGCCACTTCGCGGTCACGTGCGTGAGGGCTTTCGCCGCGGTCGGGACGTCGGCGCCGACGATCACTCCCGATCCCACCGGACGGGCGTCGAGGGCGGGGGCGTCGATGCGGGCGACGACGACCCGCACCGGTCGAGCATCCCGCTCGGGAGCGCCGAGGAGCCTCCGCGCGGCCAGCGCGCCCGTCGCGACGACGGCACGGCGGGAGGTCACCACGCCGGCGCTCGTCTCGACCGTCACTCGGTGATCGTCGGCCGTGAAGCGTCGGACAGGGCTGCGGAGTCTCACCTGCGCCCCGCGAGCCTGTGCCGCCGCGGCGAGGGCCTCTGCCAATCGCCACATGCCGCCGACGATGCCCGCGACGGCGGCTCCGGCGCGCGTCGGTGTGGCGAGCGCGTCGGCAGCGGCCAGGAGAGAGCCGCGGACGATGAACTCCCGCCACAGGACGGGGTGCAGCCGCGAGAGCCGCGCCTGCGAGGCGGGCACCGAGTAGACGCTCCTGCAGAGCGGGTCGACGAGCCGCTCCACGAGCACGTCGCCGCAGCGCCGGCCCACGAGCTCGGCGAGCGTCGGCTCGTCGCCGTCGAGCCCGTCCGCCACTTCGGCGGCGGCGCGGGCCGCGCCCTCCGGGCCGAGGATGCGCACGACGTCGTCCGCGAGCGGGTCGGCGGGGATGCCCAGTACCGCCCGCTCGGGGAGCGGCGCGCGCAGAAGGCCATCGGCGCCGTTCAGCAGGAGGTGCGCGCCGCCCGGCGCGGGGGCGACGATCTGGAGGTCGAGGCCGGCCTCCGCCACCAGGTCGGCGACGCCGGTGGTGCGGACGGCGAACGCCTCGGCGCCGATGTCCACCGGCATCCCGCCGACATCGCCGCGACGGAGGAGGCCGCCCACGCGGTCTTCTGCTTCGAGCACCACGACACTCCGCCCCGTCGCGGCGAGATCGTGCGCGACGGTCAGCCCCGCAACGCCGGCCCCGATGACGACGACGTCGAAGACGTCTGGTGTCACGGCATCCGCCACTCGTGAACGGTGCGGACGACGGCGCCGATCGCGTCGGGGTCGGCGTCCATCGGCACGCCGTGCCCCAGGTTGAACACGTGGGCTCGCGCGGCGGACCCTTCGTCGAGCACCCGGCGTACGGCGGCCGTGCGCGTCTCGTCCGGGGCGAACAGCAGCGCCGGGTCGAGGTTTCCCTGAAGTGTGAGGTCGCGGCCGATGCGGCGGTGGGCCTCATCGAGCGGCACACGGTAGTCGACGCCGAGCGCGTCGATGTCGAGCGACGCCATGTCGGCGAGGAGTTCGCCGGTCCCGACGCCGAAGTGGATGAGCGGTACCCGGTCGATGCCCGCCCCCTCGGGCACGGGAAGCTCACGCACCGCACGGAGGGCTGCCGCGGATGCCGGGAGCACCGCACGTCGGTAGTCGTCGGGTGCCAGGGCGCCCGCCCACGAGTCGAACAGCTGGGCCGCACTCGCCCCCGCTTCGACCTGCAGGGCGAGGAACTGCCCGGTGACCTCGGCGAGCCAGGCCGTGAGGTCGTGCCAGGCGGCGGGGTCGTCGTGGATGAGGCGGCGGGCGGCGAGGTGGTCTTTCGACGGCCCGCCCTCGACGAGGTACGCGGCGAGGGTGAACGGTGCGCCCGCGAAGCCGATGAGCGGGATCGACTCGCCGCGCTCCGCCGACACATCGCCGAGCATCGCCGTCGTGCGGCGCACGGCGTCGACGATCGCCTCGCCGCGCTCGCGCACGAGCGCGGGGTCGATCCGGACGGCGGCGGCGATGTCGGCCGCGGTGCGCAGCGGGTGGGAGAAGACCGGGCCGCGGCCCGCGACGATCTCGACCTCAAGGCCGATGAGCGCGAGCGGGATGACGATGTCGCTGAAGAAGATCGCGGCGTCGACGCCGTGCCGGCGCACCGGCTGCAGGGTGATCTCGCTCGCCAGGGCCGGATCGAGGCAGGCCTCGATCATCGTGCCGCGGCTGCGCAGCGCCCGGTACTCCGGGAGCGAGCGGCCCGCCTGCCGCATGAACCACACGGGCGTGACATCGGGGCGATCGCCGCGCAGCGCCCGCAGGAGGCGAGACGAGGCAGTGCCGTCGCTGACGAGCGGATGACGGGACAGGGGGGCGGTGTCTGACGCGCGGATGATGCGGCTCCTCGATCGAGTTAATCGTTATACTAGCCCGAGATCCGGAAGGAAAAGCGCCCGTGCTCGTCTGCCTCACCGCGCATCAGCGCACCACTCCCCTCGGTTCGCTGGAGCGACTCGCGAGCATGGGCGACGAAGTTGCCTCGAAGCTCAAAGACGCCCACGACGGCATCCGCGGTGCCGTCGTGCTGTCGACGTGCAATCGCTTCGAGGCTTACTTCGACCTCGCCGACGCTTCGCCCGTCCCGGCCATGGACGCCGCGATGGAGCAGCTCTCCGGCCTCGCCGACCTGCCCTTCCGTACGGTGCGCGACACCGTCGACTTCGCTCAGGGGCACCGCGTCGCGCAGCACCTGTTCTCGGTCGCCGCGGGTCTCGACTCGGTTGCCGTCGGCGAGGACGAGATCGCGGGCCAGGTGCGCCGCGCGCTCGACTCCGCACGCCGCGAAGGCCTCACGACGGCGCCGCTCGAGCAGCTCTTCCAGCGCGCCACCGAGGCGTCACGCGCCGTCCGCAACAGCACGCGGCTGGGCGAGTCTGGCCGGTCGCTCGTGCGTCTGGCCGTCGAGCTCGCCGGGTCGCGGCTCGATGCCTGGGCCGATGCGCGCGTGCTCCTGGTCGGCACAGGACGCTATGCCGCGGCCTCGCTCGCGGCGCTCCGCGACGTCGGCGCGCACGACATCCGCGTGCACTCCCGCTCGGGCCGGCAGCGCTTCGCGCACCGCGAGCACCTCACGGTCGTCGCCGCCGACGCCTACGCGGCCGAAGCGGCCGCCGCCGACGTCATCGTCACGTGCACCACCACGGCCGACGACTACGCCCTCCACGCCGAGCAGCACGCCGCCGCCCGCTCCGGAGTCGATCGCCCTCAGGTGATCGTCGATCTCGGGATGCCGCGCAACGTCGACCCCGGCATCCGCGCTCTTCCCGGCGTCGAGCTGCTCGACCTCGAGACCGTCCGGGTGCACGCCCCGATCGACGAGAACGCCGCCATCGGTCACGCCCGTGAGATCGTGCAGGCCGCCGCCTCGCGGCACGCAGCCGCCCACCGGGTGCACGAGGTATCCCCCGCTGTCGTCGCCCTCCGAGACCACGTGCGGGGCGTGCTCGAGAGCGAGATCGCGCGGGGCGCCAGCGCCGAGACCGAGGCGGCCCTGCGGCACTTCAGCGGCGTGCTGCTGCACGGTCTCATCGCGCGCGGCCATTCGCTCGCCTCCAGCGGTCACGGCACAGAATGGGCCGACGCGATCGCCACCGTCCTCCCGGAGCACACACGACACCCCGAGCACGCACAACACCCGGAGGACGCATGACCCCCGCCGGCACCGTGCGCGGCGTCACGCTCAAAGACGTGGCCCTGCGGGCAGGGGTGTCGACGGCGGCGACGAGCCAGGCCCTCAACGACCGCGGCAACCTCAAGCCGGAGACGCGCGACCGGATCAAGGCGATCGCGGCGGAACTCGGCTACCGCCCCAACAAGCACGCCGCGGCGCTGCGCAGCGGTCGCACGATGTCGGTCGGGTTCGTCATGGCCGACGCCCCCGCCGAAGACGGCCGGCGCGCCCTCCATCGGACGATGCAGCTGACCTCGCTCGTGCGCGCCTCGGCGGCACACGGCTTCACGGTGACGGTGCTCCCCGACTCGCGCCCGGATCTCCTGCCCGGCGCGCAGATCGACGTGCTCTACTTCCCCGACCCCGCCGACGACCGCGCGATCCTCCGCGAGGCTGCCGGCCGCGGCATCCCGGTCGTCGCGAACGATCTCTACATCGCCGGCGCACCCGGGCTGAGCATCCGCACCGGCTATGACGCGGCCGTACGAGCGGGTCTCGCGCACCTCGCGTCGGCGGGGGCCGAGCGCATCGGCCTGCTGGTGGATGAGAGCGAGGTGCCGCGCGACCAGATCGGCGAGAGCGCCTACCTCGCCTGGACCACGGTGCGGGGGCGCACGCCGCTCGTCGCGCGTGTCGACGCCTCGCGTCGACACCTCGGCCGGCGCGTGCACGACCTCCTCGACGCGCCGGCGCCGACGCGATCCTCTCGTTCTGCGAGGAGGGGCCGGAGATCTTCCTGCACCTGGAGGCGACGTCGCTCGTCGTCCCGCGCGACATGCAGCTCGTGGCGCTGTGCACGACCGACTGCGACGCCAACGCGCGGCTCGGGATCACGCGCGTCTGCGTGCACCCCGAGCAGGCCGCGGAGGTCATGTTCGATGCGCTCGGGAGCGTCGCCGTCGCCGACCGTCCGCAGGTCGTCGACCTGCCGTGGGAGCTGATCGCCGGCTCGACGACCCGCTGACGGCGTCAGAACTCGCCGTAGACCTCGAGCGTGTTGCGGGCGACCTGCGCGCAGAGCTCATCGAGCTCCATGCCGAGCTCGGCGGCCATGAACCGCAGCGTCACGGGGATCAGGTACGGCGCGTTCGGCCGCCCGCGGTGCGGCGTGGGCGTGAGGAACGGCGCATCGGTCTCGACGAGGATGCGCTCGCGCGGGATGACGGCGAGAGCGTCGCGGAGGTTCTGGGCGTTCTTGAACGTGACGTTGCCGGCGAAGCTCAGCCAGTAGCCGCGCTCGCCCGCGATCCGCGCCATGTCGGCGTCGCCCGAGAAGCAGTGGAACACCGTGCGCTCCGGCGCGCCGACCCGCTCCAGCGTCTCGAGCACGGCGGCGTGGGCGTCGCGGTCATGGATCTGCATCGCGATGCCGTGCCTCTTGGCCAGGGCGATGTGCGCCTCGAAGCTCTCATGCTGCGCTCTGAGGCCGTCCGCGCCCGTGCGGAAGAAGTCGAGGCCGGTCTCGCCGATGGCGCGCACGCGCGGCTGCGCGGCCAGCTCGTCGATGACGGAGATGGCGTGTTCGAGCATGCCGTCGGCGGCATATGCGGGCGCTTCGTTCGGGTGGATGGCGACTGCCGCAAGCACGCGAGGGTGCGATGCGGCGGCTTCTGCCGACCAGCGACTCGACTCGATGTCGCCACCGGCCTGCACCACGCCGATCACCCCCACCGCGTCGGCGAGCGCCAGCTGCTCATCGAGCGTGCGCGGCTCGTCGCCGTCGGAGATCTCCAGGTGAGCGTGATTGTCGTAGACGGGCACCGGCAGCGGCTCGGGAGCCGCCGGCCAGCGCACGTCGCGCGAGCCGTCGTTGTGACGCTCGCGGATGTAGCCCGACGGGTCGCTCACTGCTCGATGCGCGGGAACAGGGGCGCGAGGCCGTTGACGCTCGTGCCGGGTCGCAGCACGCCCCACGTTCCCGCGTCGCGCAGCGGCTGGTCCTGCAGGCGTCCCAGCGTCTCGGCGGCGCCGAGCGCGACCCACAGCTTCTCGGTCGACGCCGGCATGATCGGGGAGAGGAGCACGGCGAGCGCGCGCAGGCCTTCGGCAGCCGTGTAGAGCACCGTGCCGAGCCGCTCGCGCTGGGCGTCGTCCTTGGCGAGCGCCCAGGGCTCGTTCTCGGTGATGTAGCCGTTGAGGTCGTCGACGATCGACCAGATCGCGGCGATCGCCTCGTCGGGACGGAACTGCTCCATCGCGGCGTCGGCGCGGGTCGCCGCAGCCGCGACGATCTCCTGCACGGCGCGATCGCGGTCGGTGTATGCGGCGGGCGGCGGGACGATCCCCTCGTAGTATCGCTCGATCATGGCGGTCGTGCGTGACGCGAGGTTGCCGAACCCGTTGGCGAGCTCGGCCTGGTAGCGCGCCGAGAGGTCTTCCCACGAGAACGACCCGTCCTGGCCGAACGAGATCGCCGAGAGGAAGTAGAACCGGTAGGCGTCGGATCCGAACACGTCGGTGATCTCCTGCGGCGCGATGCCGGTGAGCTTCGACTTCGACATCTTCTCGCCGCCGACGAGCAGCCAGCCGTGGGCGAAGACGCCTCGCGGCACGTCGAGACCCGCGGCCATGAGCATGGCGGGCCAGATCACGGCGTGGAAGCGGAGGATGTCCTTGCCGACCACGTGGTACGCGGGCCAGCGGCGGGCGAACTGCTCGGGGTCGGTGCCGTAGCCGACGGCGGTGGCGTAGTTGAGGAGCGCGTCGACCCACACGTAGATGACGTGGGAGTCGTCCCACGGCACGCGGATGCCCCAGTCGAACGCGGAGCGCGAGATCGACAGGTCTTTCAGGCCGCTCTTGACGAACGACACGACCTCGTTGCGCGCCGACTCGGGCCGCACGAAGTCGGGCTCGGTCTTGTAGAGCTCGAGCAGACGGTCCTGGAACTCGCTGAGCTTGAAGAAGTAGTTCTTCTCCTGCAGCAGCTCGAGGGGCTTGGAGTGGATGGCGCAGACCTTCAGCCCCTCGAACGCGCCGGTGCCGTCGACGATCTCGGATTCGGGCTTGAACTCCTCGCAGCCCACGCAGTAGAGCGCCTCGTACTCGCCGGCGTAGATGTAGCCGCGGTCGTAGAGCGCCTGCACGAACTGCTGCACGCGCTCCTCGTGGCGCGCCTGCGTCGTGCGGATGAAGTCGTCGTTGGCGACGTCGAGGGTCTTCAGCAGCGGGAACCATGATTCCTCGACGAGCTTGTCGACCCACTCCTGCGGCGTGACGCCGTTGGCGGCGGCGGCGCGGAGCATCTTCTGGCCGTGCTCGTCGGTGCCCGTCAGCATCCACGTGTCGTCCCCCGCCTGACGGTGCCAGCGCGCGAGGGTGTCGACAGCCACCGTCGTGTACCCGTGTCCGATGTGCGGGAGATCGCTCGGGTAGTAGATCGGGGTCGTGATGTAGAAGGAACGGCCGTTGCTCACCTGAGAATTCTAGTCAGCCGGATGCGAGCGACCTCCGCGTATGACGACGGGTCCGCGGCGGTCGCCGTCAGGCGGTCTCGCGGATGACGAGCGAGGTGGGGAGCACGACCGCCTCGCGCGGGCGACCGGCGATGACGTCGAGCACCATGTCGACCATCGTGCTGGAGATCTCCGCCCAGGGCTGACGCACGGTGGTCAGCGGCGGGGTGTGGATCTCGGCGAGCCCCGAGTCGTCGAAGCCCGCGACGGCCACGTCTTCGGGCACGCGGCGGCCGGCGCGGCGCAGCGCCGCGATGGCACCGACGGCCATGACGTCGGAGGCGGCGAAGACCGCATCGATGTCGGGCGCGCGCTCCAGCAGTCGCGTCATCGCGGCATCGCCGCTGGCCTGCTCGTAGCTCCCCTGCTCGACGAGATCGGGGTCGAACAGGTCGCCCATCTCCTCGCGGAAGCCCACGAGGCGGAAGCGCCCGCCAGGGGTGTCGTTGGGGCCGGTGATCAGGGCGATGCGGCGATGGCCCTTGTCCATCAGGTAACGCGTCATCATGCGGGCCGAGCCCACCTCGTCGACCGACACGTTGGGGACGGTCGCCGCGTCGCCGAGCGGGATGCCCGTGCAGACGGTGGGCACACCGGCGGCGACGAGCGAGGCCAGGAGCGAGTCGGACTCGTGCGACGACACGAGGAGCACGCCGTCGACATGGCCGGCGCGCACGTAGCGCTCCACGTTGATCTGCTCGTCGACCGTGTCGGCGATGAGGAGCACGAGGGTCATGGAGCGTTCCGCGAGCGCCTCGGTGGCGCCGCGCAGCAGCAGGGCGAAGGTGGGGTCGGCGAAGAGGAGATGCTGGGGCTCGGTGAGGAGAAAGGCGAGCGAGTTGGCGCGGCCGGTCGCGAGCATGCGCGCCGCGTGGTTGGCGGTGTACCCGGTCTTGCGGATCGCGGCGTCGACGGCGGCGCGCGCTTCGGGCGACACCCAGTGCCCGCCGTTGATGACGCGCGACACGGTTCCGTGCGACACCCCGGCCACGGCCGCGACGTCGCGGATGGTGGGCTTCCGGGGCTGACCTGCTGATGCCATTCTCGTGACTCTACCCCTCACGGCGGTCCGCGCCACGTCGCGTGACCGTGTCGCTGGGACCGGTCACAGTTCGATAACGAACGCCAGTCCCGCATCGGGGCTCCCCGTACACTCGTCACTACGGCTGGGACCGGTCACAGCCGACGATCAGGACAACGAGGACCCGAAGACTCATGAGCTCCACCCCCCGGCCCGCGACGCAGCCCTTGCCGGCAGAGAAGCACTCCCCGGCAGCGAGGAGCTGGCCTTCCCTCTCCGGGATCGCCTACGGCGGCGACTACACGCCGGAGCAGTGGCCGCGAGAGGTCTGGGACGAAGACGTCGCGCTCATGCGCGAGGCGGGTGTCAACCTCGTGAGTGTGGGCATCTTCGCGTGGGGCCTGCTCGAAACGCGCGAGGGCGAGTTCGACTTCGCCTGGCTCGACGACGTGATCGCCCTGCTCCACCGCAACGGGATCGCCGTCGACCTCGGCACCCCCACCGCCTCTCCGCCCGCATGGTTCTTCGCGAACCACCCCGACGCCCGCGCCGTGACCCGCGACGGAGTCCCCCTCGGCTTCGGCGCCCGCGGCATGGCATCGCACTCGGCGCCCGCCTACCGTGACGCGGCCGTGCGCATCGCCTCCGCGCTCGCCGAGCGCTACGGCGACCACCCGGCCGTCGTGCTGTGGCACGTGCACAACGAGTTCGGCGTCCCCGTGGGCGAGGACTACTCCCCTCACGCCGTGCGCGAGTGGCGCCTCTGGCTGCAGCAGAGATACGGCACCCTCGACGCGCTCAACGCCGCCTGGGGCACCGCGTTCTGGGGTCAGCACTACGGCGAATGGGAGCACATCGGAGCCCCCGCCACGGCGCCCTCGGTCATCAACCCCGCCCAGCGTCTCGACTTCGCCCGTTTCACCGACCACCAGCTGCGCCAGTGCTTCATCGCCGAGCGCGACGCGATCCGCGCGCACAGCGACCGCCCCATCACGACCAACTTCATGGCCAACCAGCACCACGGCTGCGACCTGTGGGCGTGGGCGCGCGAGGTCGACATCGTCTCCGACGACCACTACCTGTGGGCTGCCGACGAAGAGGGCGAGATCGGTCTCGCGATCGCCGCCGATCTCACGCGGTCGGTCGCCGGCGGCGAGCCGTGGATCCTCATGGAGCACTCCACCTCGGCCGTCAACTGGCAGCCGCGCAACGTCGCGAAGCGCCCTGGTGAGATGGCCCGCAACTCGCTGTCGCACTTCGGACGCGGCGCCGACGGCATCCTCTTCTTCCAGTGGCGCGCCTCGCGGTCGGGCGCCGAGAAGTTCCACTCCGCGATGCTCCCCCACGCGGGCACGTCGTCGCGAGTGTGGAACGAGGTCGTCGACCTCGGGGCGAAGCTCTCCCGTCTCGCCGAGGTGCGCGGCTCGCGCGTGCAGGCCGACGTCGCGATCCTCTGGGACTTCGAGTCGTTCTGGGCGCAGGACCTGGAGTGGCGCCCGTCGGAGGACGTCAGCCACGACGAGCGCATCCGCGCTTATTACGAGAAGCTGTGGCGCGACGGCATCACGGTCGACTTCGCCCTCCCGGGTCACGACCTC
Source organism: uncultured Actinomycetota bacterium (assembly GCA_963789095.1). GTDB lineage: Bacteria > Actinomycetota > Actinomycetes > Actinomycetales > Microbacteriaceae > Microbacterium. The sequence continues at coordinate 135,013 of CAWBJK010000011.1, read as the reverse complement.
TCCGGCTACAAGCTCGTCATCGCCCCCGCCCAGTACATGCTGAGCGTCGCCGACGCCGACAACCTCAACCGCTACGTCGAGGCGGGCGGCACGCTCGTCGTCTCGTTCTTCTCGGCGGTCGTCGACGAGAACGACGCCGTGCACGCCGGCGGATTCGCGGCGCCGCTGGAGCCCGCGCTCGGACTCCGCGTCGAGGAGCACCTGCCGCTGCGCGAGGGCCACGTGGCGGGATTCTCGTTCGACGGACAGGACTACCCGGCCGAGACGTGGCAGGAAGACCTCACGATCTCCACCGCCGAGACCCGCGCGACCTACACCGACGGCCCTGCCGCCGGGCGCGCCGCGATCACCCGCAACGCGCACGGCGCCGGTGCGGGCTGGTATGTGAGCACGCGTCCCGACGCCGCCGGCCTCGCCGCGGTGCTCGACGCCGTCTACCTCGACGCGGGAATCGCCCCCGCCGGCCTCCCCGCCGGCGTGGAGGCGATCCGCCGCGTCGGCGACGAGGCGGAGTACCTCGTCGCGATCAACCACGGAACGGATGCCGTTTCGTTGCAGACTTCGGGCTTCGACCTGCTGACACAGGAGCAAGCGCGAGGCATGCTGGTGCTGAACGCGGGTGACGTCGCCGTCATCCGCACGCAGCGCACAGCCGAAGGGGGTGGTCGATGACCGACCGCACTCCTGCGGGCCTTCCCGCGAATCACGCACTGAGAGACACATCCGTCGCGGCTGACCGGCCGCGGCATCCACCACCGGTCGTAACGAGGCGACCTCTCCTGAGGCCGCATTCGGATCGACCATCCGTCTGGAAGGACAATCCATGCGCAAGATGGCTATCGGCGTCGCCGCACTGGCGGCCACGAGCCTGCTGCTGGCCGGGTGCGCCAGCAGCACCCCCACGGCAACCCCCGCTCCGTCCGAGACCGAAGCGGCTCCCATCGACGCCAGCGGCATCACGCTGACCGTCTGGACCGACGAGAACCGCAAGCCGGCGATCGAAGCGGCCGCGGCGACGTTCGAGGAGGAGACGGGCGGCAAGATCGAGCTCGTCCAGAAGAACTTCGAGGACATCCGCACCGACTTCACCAACCAGGTGCCCACCGGTGAGGGTCCCGACATCACGATCGGCGCCCACGACTGGCTCGGCAGCCTCGTGCAGGCCGGTGTCGTGTCGCCCGTCGACCTCACCGACTCGGCGAGCAGCTTCGCGCCCGTCTCGCTCGACGCCTTCACATACGAGGGCCAGCTGTACGCCCTGCCGTACTCGCTCGAGACGATCGCGCTCGTGCAGAACACCGACCTCGTCGGCGAAGAGGCCCCCGCCACGTGGGACGACATGATCACGACCGCCCAGGACGCCGGGGCCGACCGTCCCGTCGTCATCAACACGGGCGGCCAGACCGGTGACGCCTACACGATGTACGGCTTCCAGACGTCGTTCGGGGCTCCCGTCTTCGTCAGCAACGACGAGGGCTACACGACCGAGGTGGGCATGGGCGGCGACGCCGGTGCCGCGTTCGCCGAGTGGCTCGGCGCGAACGGCGAGAAGGGCGACGGCTACATCTCGACGACCATCGACTACGACACCAACAACGAGCTGTTCGCAGCCGGCAAGGCGGCGTACACCGTCCAGGGTCCGTGGGCGATCGAGGCGCTGACGGCGAACGACGTGCCGATCAAGGTCAACCCGATCCCCTCCGCCGGCGGCGAGACCGCATCGCCGTTCGTCGGCGTGCAGGGCTTCTACGTGAGCTCGCAGAGCGAGAACGCGCTGGTCGCTCAGGAGTTCCTCACGAAGTACCTCGCGACGTACGACGCCCAGAAGGCGCTGTACGAGGCCGACCCCCGCATCCCCGCGTGGAACGACCTCGCCACCGAGGTGTCGTCCGACCCGGTGATCGCCGGCTTCGTCGCGTCGTCGCAGAACGGCGTGCCCATGCCGAACATCCCCGAGATGGGCTCCGTCTGGGACCTCTGGAACGCCGCCCAGGTGCAGATCATCAAGGGCGCCGACCCCGCGGGAACGTGGGACAAGATGGTCAGCGACCTCGAAGCGCTGATCGGCTGATCGACTGATCACACGTCCGGGGCGGATGCCGCGTCGTCCGCCCCGGACTCCCCTCTCATCGAAGGAGACCCGCATGTCGATCCCCGCAGGCGCCGTCGACGACTCCACCGTCGTCGAGCCCACCGAACCCCCGGGGGCCCGGCCGCCGTCCCGCCGCGCTCGATCGTCGAACGAGCCCCACGGCCGCCGCTGGGACGGGATCGGCTGGGGCTTCCTCGTGAAGCTCGTCATCATGGCGATCGTCAACGCCTTCGGGCTCATGGGGATCGTCGCCGCCGTGCAGGCCGAGGCGTGGATCATCGCCGGAGTCGCGATCGCTCTGCTGCTCGCCGCCGACATCGTCTACTTCACCAAGCGCGCGCTGCCTCTCAAGTACCTGTTGCCGGGGCTCGCGTTCCTCCTGATCTTCCAGGTCTTCATCTTCGGATACACGGCCTACATCGCCTTCACGAACTACGGCGCAGGACACGTCGGCTCGCAGGAGCAGGCCGTGCAGGCCGCTCTCAGCCAGGGCGAGCGCCGCGCCGAGGGCTCCCCCACCTACCCGCTGTCGATCGTCGAGCGTGACGGCGAGCTGGGCTTCGCCATCGTCGAAGACGGCCAGATCAAGGCCGGCACCGCCGAATCCGTCCTCGAGGTGGTCGGTCCTGCCCCTGCCACCGGTGCTCCGTCGGACGTTCCCGGCTGGACCGTCGTCCCGCGCAACGCGATCATCAGCGACAAGGCGCTGCAGCAGGAGGTCGTCGCGCTCCGCGTGCCGATCTCCGACGACCCGAACGCCGGCGCGCTGCGCACCAACGACGGCAGCTCCGCCGCGATCTACCAGTCCACGTTCCAATGGGATGCCGAGGCGCAGACGATCACCGACACCGCCTCGGGCACCGTCTACCGCGCGAACGACACGGGCAACTTCGTCTCCGACGACGGTGTCGCCCTCCCCACGGGCTGGACCGCCAACGTCGGTTTCGCCAACTTCGTGCGCCTGTTCACCGACCCGGCGATGGTGCAGCCCCTCGCGATGGTCACGGCGTGGACCTTCGTCTGGGCGATCCTTTCGGTCGTGCTCCCGTTCGCGATGGGACTCGTCTTCGCGATCATCTTCAACGACGAACGGGTGAAGGGGCGGCGCCTCCTCCGGACGCTGTTCATCCTCCCGTACGCGTTCCCGGCGTTCATGTCGGCGCTGCTGTTCCGCGGCATGTTCAACGCCGAGTTCGGGGTGATCAACGAGTTCTTCTTCGGCGGCATGAACATCGACTGGCTCGGCGACCCCTGGCTGGCACGGATGGCCGTGCTCTTCGTCAACGTGTGGCTGACCTACCCGTACTACTTCCTCGTGTGCACGGGGGCGATTCAGGCCCTCCCGTCCGACGCCCTCGAGGCAGCCTCCATCGACGGCGCCGGAAGGTTCCGGCAGCTGCGGTCGATCATCCTGCCGCTCGTGCTGGTGGCGACCGCGCCCCTGCTGATCTCGTCGTTCGCGTTCAGCTTCAACAACTTCACGATCATCTACATGTTCAACAACGGCGGCCCGGCGATACCCGGCGCGCCCTACGCCCTCGGCTCCACCGACATCCTGATCTCCGCGATCTGGGACATCTCAGGGGTCTCGGGCGGCAAGGCCGACTACGGCCTCGCGAGCGCCCTGTCGATCCTCGTGTTCATCGTCGTCGGCATCATCTCCGCCGTGGCGTTCCGCCAGACCAAGAAGCTCGAGGAGTACCAGTGATGTCCGCTCCGAACGACACCCTGCGCACGGAATCGACCGCGCGCGCCGCCCGCCAGTCCATCGAGCTCGACGCGGGACGCCGCGGGGCCGTGCGCCGCCGCTGGGTGGCCGAGGTCGGCTGGAAGTACCTCGTCGCCCTCGCCATCCTCTTCTACGCGCTGTTCCCGCTCGTGTACGTGCTGTCGGCGTCATTCAATCCCGGCGGCAACCTCGCGGCGAGCAACACGCTGTTCGCCGTGTTCGACCTCGGCAACTACTCGGCACTGTCGAGCACCCGCTACTGGACCTGGTACGGCAACACTCTCATCGTGGGCGTCTCCGCCGCAGTGGGCGCGGTGCTCATGGGGGCGGCCGCCGCCTACGCGTTCTCGCGCTTCCGCTTCCGCGGACGGCGAGGCGGCCTGACGGCGCTCCTCATCATCCAGATGTTCCCGCAGGCGCTCGCCTTCGTCGCCATCTTCCTCATGCTGCTCGCCCTCGGCGATGTGTTCCCCGCGCTCGGGCTCAACTCGAAGGTCGCGCTCATCTGCGTATACCTGGGCGGGGCGCTCGGGGTGAACACGTTCCTCATGTACGGGTTCTTCAACACGATCCCGAAAGAGCTCGACGAGTCGGCGAAGATCGACGGGGCCACGCACGCCCAGATCTTCTGGACGATCATCATGCCGCTGGTCACCCCGATCCTCGCGGTCGTGGGCCTGCTCGCGTTCATCGCGTCGTTCGGCGACTACATCATCTCCAAGATCGTGCTGGTCTCGGAGGAGAACTGGACCCTCGCGGTCGGCATGTTCCAGTGGGTGTCGAACCAGCTCTCCAGCAACTGGGGCCTGTTCGCGGCCGGCACGATCCTCGCCGCGATCCCCGTGCTCGCGCTGTTCTTCAGCCTCCAGCGCTACATCGTCGGCGGACTCACCGCCGGCTCCGTGAAGGGCTGACAGCCGGCTCGGCCGGGAGCGGCGCGGCGCCGCGCTCGCCGTCAGCCCGCAGAGCGGGCGGCGAGCGCGGCCTGGTACAGGTCGCGGGAGCTTCGGCCGGTCTGGCCTGCGACCTCTGCGGCGGCGTCTTTGAGTCGCATGCCGTCGGCCACGAGTGCCCGCACCTGCGCGACGGCGTCGGCTTCGGTCACCTCGCGCACCGGGGCGCCGCCGACGACCACGACGATCTCGCCACGCACGCCGTCGGCCGCCCATGCCGCGAGTTCTGCGACGCCGCCGCGCACGACCTCCTCATGCAGTTTCGTGAGTTCACGGCAGACCGCCGCGGGCCGGTCGGCGCCGAAGGCCTGCGCCATCGCCTCGAGGGTGGCCGCGAGGCGCGAGGGTCCTTCGAAGAACACCATCGTCCTCGGTTCGGAGGCGAGTGCGGTCAGCGCCGTGCGCCGCTCTCCGGGTCTGCGCGGCAGGAATCCCTCGAACGTGAAGCGGTCCGTGGGGAGCCCGGCGACCGCGAGCGCCGTGACGACGGCCGACGGGCCCGGGATGGCGGTGACGACGACGCCCGCGGCGGCGGCGGCCGCGACGAGGCCGTAGCCGGGGTCGCTGACGGTGGGCATCCCGGCGTCGCTGAGCACGAGGAGGTCCTCCGTGCGGGCGCGCTCGACGAGTTCGGCGGAGCGGTGCTTCTCGTTGTGATCGTGGAGGGCGACCAGACGGGGCCGGTTCGCGACGCCGAGCGCCTGCAGCAGTCGCTGCGTGGTGCGGGTGTCTTCGGCGGCGATGACGCTCGCAGCCTCGAGGGCTGCCACGAGCCGGGGAGACGCGTCCTGGAGATTTCCGATGGGCGTCGCCGCGAGGATGATCACCGCCCCAGCATAGGCTTGTGCCCGTGACGAAGACGGCCGAGCCCCTGCTCCCCGCCGCCATCCCGTCGTTCTACGACCGGTGGCAGGCGCGCATGGCGGCCGAACCTCGCCTGCGACGGCTCTACGGGTGGCTCATCCCCGTCTTCGTCACTGTTCTGGCCGCGGTGCTGCGCCTGTGGAACCTCGGACACCCGCACGAGCTCGTGTTCGACGAGACCTACTACGTGAAGGACGCGTGGACGCAGTGGAGTCTCGGCTACGCGGCGACGTGGCCGGAGGGCGCGAACGAGCGGTTCGCGGCCGGCGAGACCGACATCTTCTCGACCGATCCGAGCTTCGTCGTCCACCCCCCGCTCGGGAAGATGCTGATCGGGATCGGCATGTGGGTGTTCGGGCCGGACTCGTCGTTCGGATGGCGGATCTCGGCGGCGCTGTTCGGCACGGCGTGCGTGCTCGTGCTGTATCTCCTGGCCCGGAGCCTGACCGGCTCGATCGCGTTCGCGGGCCTGACCTCTTTCTTCCTGGCCATCTCAGGGCTGGGGATCGTGCTCAGCCGGGTGTCGCTGCTCGACATCTTCCTCACGTTCTTCGTGCTCCTCGCGTTCTGGTTCGTCGCGCTCGACCGACGGCGGCACCTCGACCGGCTGGCGGCGCTGCACCTGGCGCGCTCGGAGCCGTCGTCGTGGGGTCCGGTGCTGTGGAACCGCCCCTGGGTGCTCGCGGCCGGCGCGGCGGCCGGCGCCGCGACGGCCGTGAAGTGGTCGGGTGTGTGGGTGCTCGCCGCGATCGGCGTGTACCTCGTCGTCACCGACGCGCTGGAGCGCCGTCGCCAGGGCATCACCATGTGGACGCTCGACGCGCTGCGGCAGGGAGCCGTGTCGTTCGTGCTGCTCGTGCCCGTCGCGGTCGTCGTGTATCTCGCGTCGTGGACGGGATGGCTCGTCACGGACGGCGGCTACGACCGCCATTCCGCCGACGGGCAGCCCGCGACGGGACTGTTCGCGTGGGTGCCGCTGTCGCTGCAGAGTCTCTGGCACTACCACCAGACGATCTACAACTCGATGACGTCGATCACCTCAGACCATCCCTACGAGAGTCCCGCGTGGCAGTGGGCGTTCCTCGTGCGGCCCACGTCAATGTTCGCGCACGTGACGGCGGGCGGGCAGGAGGGGTGCACGGGCGGTGAGAGCGGCTGCCTCGAAGTGCTGTACAGCATGCCGAACCCGCTGCTGTGGTTCGCGGGCTTCGGGGCCGCGCTCTACCTGCTGTACCGGTTCGCCGCGATCCGCGACGGGCGGATGGCGCTCGTGCTCACGGGGGTGGCGGCGACTTGGCTGCCCTGGTTCTTCTTCGAGCGCACTGTGTTCCAGTTCTACACGGTCGTCATCGAGCCGTTCCTGCTGCTCGCGCTCGTCTTCGCGCTGCGGGACCTCCTCGGCGGGCCGCACGCGTCGCCGGAGCGGCGCCTGGCCGGACAGCGCGTCGTGATCGTGTTCGTGATCGTCGTCGTCGGCCTGTCGGCGTTCTGGTATCCGCTGTGGTCGGCCGTGCAGGTGCCGTACGAGTTCTACCGCATGCACAGCTGGATGCCGGGATGGGTGTGACGCCCTGCCCGACGCCGCTGCGCACGTGTCCCCTGGCAGCGTGATCAGCGCCCCTTAGGCTGTTCTCGTGCTCACGAACGACGCTCCACGCGGTCCCGGCGCTGCCGGGCTCGCCGTGATGCGCGGGCGGAACTGACGATGGCGAGCCGGCTGCCCTCCGCTCCCCCGGTGCTGGGCGGATTCACGTACGTCCGTCCTCTCGGAACGGGCGGATTCGCCGACGTCTTCCTCTTCGAGCAGGACCTCCCGCGTCGCTCGGTGGCGGTGAAGGTGCTGCTGAAGGACATCGTCGACGAGGGCCTCCTGCGGATGTTCAACGCGGAAGCCGATGTGATGGCCCGGCTGAGCGCCCACCCGTCGATCCTGACGGTGTACGAGGCGAGCATCTCGGCCGACGGTCGCCCGTACCTCGTCATGGAGTACTGCCCCACCTCGCTCACGACGCGGTACCGGCGCGAGCCGATGCCGGTTCCCGAGGTGCTGCAGATCGGCGTGAAGGTCGCCTCGGCGCTCGAGACCGCGCACCGGTCGGGTCTCCTCCACCGCGACATCAAGCCCTCCAACATCCTGATCACCGCGTACGGCGCGCCCGTCCTCAGCGACTTCGGTATCGCCGCCGCCGTCAGTGGCCGCACCGGGGCCGACGAGGTGTTCGCCATGTCGGTGCCGTGGAGCGCACCCGAGATCGTCGACGAGCGCATCCCCGGGTCGATCACGGCCGAAGTGTGGAGTCTCGGCGCGACCGTCTACTCGCTGCTGGCGGGACGCAGCCCGTTCGAGAAGCCGGGGAGCGGCCAGAACTCCCGGGAGCAGCTGAAGTCGCGCATCCGTCGGGCCGCTTACGTCCCGGTGGGCCGCGACGACGTCCCTCCGCAGCTGGAGGCGGTGCTCGCGCGGGCGATGAGCAAAGACCCGTCGGCCCGTCACGCATCGGCTGCCGAGTTCGCCTACGACCTGCAGCTCGTGCAGCACGCCGCCGGACTCCCCCACACCCCGCTCGACATCGCCGTCGACGAGTGGGCGACGGCGGGGGCTCCCATCGACTTCGCCGACGACCGCGCCCGCGGGCCGGCACGCCCGCAGGTGGCTCACGCGTCGCGTCGCGCCGGGCGCGCGCCCGTCACGCACACCCGTCGCGCCCCGGAAGACGGCACGGGGCTCGCCGTCTCCGAACCGGCACCGCGCATGTCGCGCGCCGCTCGCTGGACGCTGCTGGCCGCAGGGACCGCCGTCGTCCTCGGGACCGTCGCCACCGTCGTCCTCCTCCTCACGGGGGGCGGATCCTGACGTGACCGTCACCGCTTCGCGCACCCGACCCCGACTGAGCACCATGCTCGGCGCGGGAGGCGTGGTCGTCGTCACCGCGCTGGTCGCGACGCTCGCGGCGATCTGGCCCGGGTTCGACGCCCGCCAGACCCCGCTCGACGACGGCACGGTGTGGGCGCTGCAGACGGGGGCCGGCAACGCGTACGCGCGCGTGAACCTCGAGCTCGGCGAGCTCGACACGGTCAAGACCGCCGAGAACGCCAGCTCGATCGCGCAGACCCGCGACCGCCTGTTCGTCTTCGCCGACAGCGACACCCAGTTCGCCGATGTCGACATGGCGGCACCGGCCGACCTGACCGCGACCACGACGGACGCGTTCACGCGCTCCCCGGGCGGCACGGTGCAGGTAGAAGCGGCGGGCGACTTCCTCGCCTTCCGCACCGACGCGGGCAGCGTGCGCCTCGGTTCCCTGTCCGGCGGCGGCACCACCATCGCGATCGACCCGTATGCAGACGTGCAGGTGGAGGCGGGGGGCGAGCGCCCGCGATTCGTGGCGACGACCGTCGCGGTCGACGCCGACGGCATCGGATACCTCTACTCGGCCGACGAGGGACGCATCCTGCGAGCCGACGCACGCACCGGACGGATCCTCGGGGAGGATCCGGTCGAGGCGGCGCCGGCAGACGCCTCGCTGACGGCGACAGGCGGCCGGTGGGCCCTTCTCGACGAGAGCGACGGCTCGGTGCGGGTGCAAGGCCGGGACGAGCCGATCGCCACGGCGGCGACGGTGGGCGCCGTGTTGCAGCGGAGCACCACCGACGACACGGGGGCGCTGTTCATCGCCGATCCGGCCGGCCTCATCCGTGTCGACCTCGACGCCGGTTCGGCCACCCGCGTGGTCGCCGAGAACCTGGGGACGCCGGCGCCGCCGCTGACCCAGGCGGGTACGACCTACGCGGCATGGCTCCGGGACGGCGACGGGGGCGGCACTCTATGGTCGTCCGACGATCCGGTGCTGAATCCGCTCGACTACGGCACCGGCACCCTCGACGATGAGGTGGATCCGGCCTTCGTGAGCAACGGCGCACGGGTCGCCCTCAATGAGCGCTCCTCGGGCTGGGTGTGGACGGTGCCCGCCGGAGCCCTCGTCGCATCGTCGCAGCAGTGGAGCCTCGACGAATCGGTCGACGAGTCTCCCGACGACGACACGGTCGTGGAGCGCGTGCTCGAGCCGAAACCGCCCGTGGCCGTCGACGACGAGTTCGGCGTGCGGGCCGGAAGCGTCGCGCTGCTGCCCGTGCTGCTCAACGACCACGACCCCAACGAGGACGTGCTGAGCGTCGACGCGGACTCGATCTCGCGCCTGGATCCCGATTTCGGAACGGTGTCGCTGTCGGGCGCCGAGCAGACCCTCGTCGTCGATGTGGCGCCCGGCGCGACGGGTTCTTCCACCTTCCGCTACCGCGTGACCGACGGCACCGCCAGCAACGGGCTCCTCTCCGCGGAGGCCACGGTGACGCTCACCGTCGTTCCCGACGACGTCAACCGGCCGCCCGCGCCCTGCGACCCCGACGACTGCCATGCCGAGCGACCCCGACCGACTGTGGCCCCGGGCGGCACCGTGACAGTGGATGCGCTGTATGGCTGGGTCGACCCCGACGGCGACCCGCTGTACCTCGCCTCGGTCGACAACGACACCGGGGTGGGCTCGGCGAGCGGGCAGCCCGACGGCTCGCTCACCTACCAGCATCCCGACGCGCAGGCCGATGAGCGCGTCGACGTCCCGCTGGGCCTCACGGTGTCGGATGCCCGGGGCGCCTCGGCGCGACGCCAGATGACGGTCGCCGTCACCCCCGCCCCGCGGCTGACAGCGGGCTCGTTCGCGGTCGTCGGCGTGGCGGGCACGCCGCTCACGATCGACGTCGCGTCGCGGGTGAGCGGCACCACCGGGATCGCCACGCTCACGCAGGCGGTGGCCCTCGACGAGAAGGCCGCGACCGTCACGACGAACGCGGCCGACCTGAGCATGGAGTTCGTCGCCGAGGCGCCGGGCTCGTACCTCACGCAGTACACGGTGCGCGACGATCGCGGCGAGCAGACGGGCACGGTGCGCGTGACGATGCGCGAGCCGGGCGAGACGGTGCTGTCGACGCCGCCGCTGACGGCGTTCGTGCGACCGAGCGAAGACGCGACCGTGGACGTCTTCCCCGCGGTCGCCAACCCCGCCGGGCGCGTGCTGCTGCTGAGCGACCTGCGTCCCGAGAGCGCGCCGCAGGCCACGATGAGCGTCGACCTCGTGGGCCAGAGCATGATCCGCGTGAGCGGCTCGACCGACGACGGCGCGCCCGGGGTGCTCGGTGTCGTCCGCTACACCGTGTCGGACGGTTCGGGAACCCGCACGGCGAGCGCGGAGGGCGAACTCACCGTGATCCTCCTCGACACGCCGCGCAGCGACCCTCCGATCGCCGTCGACGACGTCGTGACGGTGCGCGCGGGAGCGCAGATCGACATCCCGGTGCTCGAGAACGACAGCGCACCCGCAGGGGCGCTGGTGTCGGTCGACCCCTCGAAGGTCGTGAACGAGCACGGCGCCGGCCTCGCCTTCGGCACGGGGCGCGTCGTGCGCTATCTCGCGCCGCAGGAACCGGGGACGTACGGGATCGGCTACACGATCTTCCGGCTCGGCTTCCCCGACGCCACCGACAGCGCGCGCGTCACCGTCACGGTGGTCGGCGACGAGGCCAATCGCGCGCCGCTGCCGCGGGTGCTGGAGGGCCGCGTGCTCAGCGGCGCGTCCGTGCGCATCCCCTTCGACCGCTTCGGCGTCGACCCCGACGGCGACACGGTGGTGCTCGACCGCATCCTCAGTCAGCCCGCGTTCGGCGGCAGTGCCACGATCTCGCCCGAGGGCGACGCCATCGTCTACACGAGTCCCGACCAGTTCAGCGGGCAGGACTCGTTCGCCTACCAGGTGCGCGACCGCGACGGGGCGGTCGGGCGCGCCGAGGTGCGGGTGGGCGTGCTGGCGGCAGCCTCCGACCCGAGCCCGGTGACGTTCAGCGACTACGTGCAGATCCAGGTGGGCGACGAGCGGCAGGCGACGATCCGCCCCACCCAGAACGACATCGATCCGGCCGGCGGCACGCTGGTGCTCGAATCGGTGCAGCCCAACGCACCGGACGACTCCGACGAGTTCGACACGCTGGCGGGGCTGCTCGGAGACGTCGACGACGGCGAGGTCACCCTTCGTGCGGGCGACACCCCCGGCACCTCGTCGTACGTGTACCGCGTGCGGAACGAGGCCGGAGACACCGCCATGGGACTGATCGTCGTGAAGGCGGTCACGGTCCCCGTGCCGGACTACCCGATCGTCACCGACACGAGCCTCACGACCGAGACGCGGGAGTCGTTCCCCCGCGGCGTCGACGTGCTGACCGGCAAGGTGTCGTGGAACACCGGCGACGCCGCCGGCCTGACGCTCGATCTGTGGGGATCGCAGCCGGGCATCGAGGTCGACGGGTGGACGATCTCGGGCGACGTGCCGGAGCAGCCGCTGCTGGTGCCGTTCCGGGTGTCGGGCACCGCGCACGACGGCACCGAGGTCGAGTCGTTCGGATTCCTCCGCGTGCCCGGCGAACGCGAGACGCGTCTCGCCCTGCGCGCCGACGCGGGACGCATCGACGTGCGAGAGAACGAGTCGGCCGACCTCGATCTGAGCACCGCGATCGTGGTTCCCGCGGGGCGGACGCTGGAGGTCGACGGCAGCGGCGTGCGGCCGGGCGGCACCCGCGCCCAGGCGCGCTGCGAGCTCGTCGACGACCGCACCATCCGCTACACGGCGGGCGCGGGGGCTCCCTGGACGGACACGTGCGTCGTGCCTGTGCGCCTCGACGGAGACGACGACTACACGTTCCTCACGGTGAGGGTGACGATCGAGGCCGAGGAGCCGGAGCCGATCCTGCGGAGCGCGTCGATCACCGTCGGGCCGGGGACCACGGAACGCTACGACCTCACGACGATGGTGGGGTGGGCCGGACGCGAGGACTGGGACAGCCTGCGGTTCGCCGACAGCTACCGCGGCGACCAGTTCACGGTCGAGCGGTCGGGGGCCGTCCTCACGATCACGGCCCTCGACGGTGCCCGCCCCGGCCGCGAAGAGGCCGTGACGGTGGCGCTCGACAGCCATCCCGACGCGCCGTCCGCCGCCCTGAACCTCACGGTGGGCCCGGCCCCCTCGCTCCTGCCCAAGGGCGGGACGGTCTCGCAGCGCTGCTCGCAGGCCGACGGCGCGACGTCGTGCACCATCCCGGTGATCGGGGCCGCCGGCGAGGTCAATCCGCTGCCCGGCACACCCCTCGCGCTCGTTTCGGTGTCGTCTCCCGCCAACTGCGCGGGGGTGACCTTCACCAAGGCGAGCGCGACGACGGTGCGCGCGTCGTGGTCGACCGACGCCCCGGGAGCCGCCGACTGCACGGCGTCGTTCGTGGTGGCGGACGCACAGGGCCGCCAGTCCTCCGGCGACCGGACCGGGACGGTCATCCTCGATCTGCAGGGACTTCCGGCCGCCCCGACGCGGCTCGAGTGGATCGGCTTCGATGCCGACGGCGTCACCCTCCGGGTCATCGCCGACACCACGTCGTACCCCGCGGTCGAGGGCTTCCGCGTCTCGCTCGACGGCAGTGTGGTCGCCACGTGCACCGCCGCGGGCGCATGCCCGGAGATCCCCGCCGAAGCGGGGACGCCCCGCACGTACACCGCCCGCGCCTTCAGCTCCGTCGGCGAGTCGCGCGCCACCGTGCAGACCACGGCATGGGCGTACGCCGCGCCCGCCGCGCCGACGGGTGTGCTGGTGGAGCCGACGCCGTCGGGCACCACCGGCGGCGTTGCCACGATCACCATCACCGGCATCGACGCGACCACCGGCACGGTCACTCTCGCAGGGGGCGCCGGCGGCGAGGTGACGCAGCCGGTGCGCAGCGGCATCGCCACCTTCCGCGACTACCGCGTCGGCTCCAACAGTCCGACACCTCTCACGGCGACGCCCCTGACGCGCTTCGAGCTCCCGCCGATCCCGGGCGGATCGCGTGCCGGCACCGCACTGTCGTTCCGCGCGAACGGGATCGGCGCGCCGTCGCTCTCACTCGAGGTCACCGCCTCCCGCGGAGCGGACCCGGGGACCGTCACGGCGACCGCCACCGTCGCCCCGGACGGCCGCGGCGACCGCATCATGGTCGGGTTCACCGACGGCGGCACGTGCGAGCCTGTCCAGGCCGTGGATGCGGGAGGCGGCACGGCCACGCGCACCTTCACCGACAAGGAGCTGTGGACCGAGGTGACGATCACCGCGTGCGCCGTCACCGAGTACGGCGGCCGCGGCTTCGGACGCGTGGAACGCTCGGGGTCCGCGACGCCGCAGGAGGCGATCGCCGCCCCGGTCGGCGATGCGCGCTACTCGATCGCCCGCGACGGCGATCAGTACGTCTGGGATCAGATCACGGTTCCCGTCCTGTCGACCGGCCGCTGGTACCGCGTGCTCTACAGCGCCGACGGAGGCACGAAGACGAGCGACTTCCGGAGCCTGTTCCGCCTGGGCGAGCACCCGGGCACCATCCGCGCCTACTCGTGCCTGCTGCTCGACGCGTCGCGGTGCAGCGACCCTGTCACCGTCACCGCGGCGGGTCCGCAGTACACGGCACGCCTCGACGTGCCCTCGCAGTGCCGCAGCGAAGACGCCGAGCCGCCGGCCCTCACGGTCCGGGCGAACCCCGGTGACTACACCGTCGCCGTCACCTCGACGACGGATGCCGACGGCCGGGTCACGTGGACGTGGACCGTCACGTGGCAGGCTCGGCTCAGCGGATGGGCCGATGCGACCTACGCGCTGCTGTGCGATCCGCCTCCGCCGCCGCCCGACCCACCGGGCGACGGCAGCGGTGGTCCCGGCGACCCGGGCGAACCCGGCGACCCGACTGATCCGGCAGATCCGGCAGATCCCGATCCCGCAGATCCCGCAGCATGAGCACCTCGAGAGGACTTCGATGACCGTCACCCCGGAGCAGACCGCCTGGTTCCAGGAGACCTTCGCGACACTCGTCGACAACGTCGAGCAGGTCGTGCTGGGAAAGCGGCACGTGATCGAGCTCGCCTTCACCGCGATGCTGGCCGAGGGCCACCTCCTCCTCGAGGACGTCCCCGGCACGGGCAAGACGTCGCTGGCCCGCGCAATGGGGCAGACGGTGCAGGGTACGAGCACGCGCATCCAGTTCACGCCCGACCTGCTCCCCGGCGACGTGACCGGCATCACGGTGTACGACCAGCGCACCGGCCGGTTCGAATTCCACCAGGGCCCCGTTTTCGCCAACGTCGTGCTCGCCGATGAGATCAACCGCGCCTCCCCCAAGACGCAGTCGGCGCTGCTCGAGGTGATGGAGGAGGGCCAGGTCACCGTCGACGGCGTCACCCGCCGCGTCGGGGTGCCGTTCCTCGTCGTCGCGACGCAGAACCCCGTCGAGCAGGCCGGCACCTACCGGCTGCCCGAGGCGCAGCTCGACCGCTTCATGATGCGGACGAGTCTCGGCTACCCGGACCACGCCGCGACCGTGCGGATCCTCGAAGGGAGCGCCTCGACCCGCCGAGACGTGTCGCCGGCCATCACTCCGCAGGGCGTCACCAGCATGGCCGAGATCGCCCGCGACGTGTACCTCAACCCGCTCGTGCTCGACTACATCGCCCGCATCGTGGAGGCCACGCGCATGGCGGCGCAGGTGCGCCTGGGAGTGAGTGTGCGCGGCGCGCTCGCCCTCACCAAGGCGGCCAAGACCTGGGCCGTCGCCCACGGCCGCGGCTACGTGACCCCCGACGACGTCAAGGCCCTGAGCGAACCCGTCCTCGCCCACCGCCTGATCCTCGATCCGGAGGCGGAGTTCGACGGCGTGACGGCCGGGGCCGTCGTCGGGCAGGTGCTGCTCGACACCGTACCGCCGAGTCAGAGAGAGACCGTGTGAGCTCACACACCCAGTCCCGCACGACCCGCACTGCCGGAAGCACCGGCAGCACGGGCATCTCGCGTACCCGGTACGCGACGTCGGGATCGTCGACGGCCCTCGCCCTGCGGGGGCGCCGCTGGCTGCGCCGCGTGCGCGACGCGGCGGTCGCGACACGGGGCTGGGTGTCGAACACGCTCTCGGTGGCCGGGTGGATGCTGGTCGCCACCGCCGTGATCGGTCTCGGCGCGGGCATCGCGTTCGGCTGGGTGGAGTTCGTGGTCGCCGGATGCCTGGCTGCGGCACTCATCGTGCTGTCGGTGCCGTTCCTGTTCAGCGCCCGCGCGTACGACGTCGACCTCGCGCTCGGGCACGACCGCGTCGTCGCAGGGACGCAGGTGTCGGGCACCCTCACGGTGACCAACGTCGGGCGCGGGATCGCGCTGCCCGGCCGCATCGACATCCCGGTCGGCGAAGGACTCGTCGACATCTACATCCCGCTGCTGCGTCGGGGGCACCGACACGTGGAACAGGTCGTCGTCCCGACCCACCGCCGGGGCGTCATCGACGTGGGACCCGCCCGAACGGTGCGCGGCGACCCGCTCGGCATCCTCACGCGCGAGGCGACATGGGCCGACAAGCACACGCTGTACGTGCATCCCGTGACGACCGCGCTGCGCACGTCCAGCGCGGGCTTCGTGCGCGACCTCGAGGGGAGCGCCTCGCGGACGGTCGTCGACGCCGACATCTCGTTCCACGCCATCCGCCCGTACGTGCCGGGCGACGCGCAGCGCCAGGTGCACTGGAAGTCGACGGCGAAGACCGGCACCCTCATGGTGCGCCAGTACGAGGAGACCCGCCGTTCGCGCATGGTCATCGCCCTCGCCGTGGCCGAGGCCGAGTATGCCGACGACGACGAGTTCGAGCTCGCCGTCAGCGCCGCGGCCTCGATCGGCGTGCGCGGCATCCGCGACGGACGCGATGTCGATGTCGTGATGGGCGGGGAGGTCCCCGAGTTCGTGCGCGCCTCGGCGCGCACCATCCGCGAGCTCGCGACCGTGAGCGCCCGCACCCTGCTCGACGACTTCTGCGCCGTCACGCGGGGCGCCCGGTCCAGCACGCTGGCCGAGGTCACGTCTCTGGCCGCCGAGACCCACCCCGACGCGTCGATCGCGTTCCTCGTGTGCGGCTCCACCCAGACGGCGCGATCGCTGCAGGCCGCCGCGCTCGCATTCCCGTCGAACGTCGGGGTCGTGGCCGTCATCTGCAATCCCGAGGCGGAGCCCGGCTACCGGCGCCTGGGGAGCATGTCGGTGGTGTCGATCGGCCTCATCGACGACCTGCGGCAGATCCTCGCGCGAGGAGCGCAGTCATGACGGCCGCTCCCCCGCTGCGCCGGCGGTCGCTTCGGCGTGCGCAGCGCCCGTCCCTGCGGATCGTCGGGGTGAGCGCGCTCATCCTCGACCTCCTTTTCGTGATCGGCGCGGTGGCCGCGTGGCCCATCTTCCGCAGCGGGGGCTTCGTGCTCGCGGTCGGGGTGGGCCTCGTCGTGGCGCACGCGATCGCGGCCGCGGGCCTGCGCTGGCGGTGGTCGGGGTGGTGGGTCGCGCTCGCGACGTTCGCGACGTACGTCGTCCTCGGTCTGCCCGTGGCCGCCCCCTCGATGCTGGCCGGCGGCGACCAGCTCCTCACGGGCCTGCGTGGCGTGGTCACGGCACCGGTGACCGGGTGGAAAGACCTGCTGACCCTCGACCTGCCCGTCGGCACCTACCAGACGACCCTCGCGATCCCATTCCTGCTGTGGCTGGCCGTGCCCGTCGCCGCCCTCTCGCTCGCGTGGCGCGCGCGGCGCCTGTGGGTGCTCGCCCCCCTGCTGGGGCTCGGTCTCACGGTGTTCGGAGTGCTGTTCGGCGCGCCGACCGTGAGCACGTCGGTGCGCTGGGGACCCTTCATGCTTCCCGGTGTCGTCGAGATGGCTGTCGGCGCGGCTGCCGTGCTCGTCGCGCTGTGGTTCGCCGTGTGGCGCACGCTGTACGACCGCCGGACCGCGCTGCGAGCGGCGGAGGCGGCGACCGGCATCCGGACGACCGGACGCAGCGGGTCGGCGGTCGCCGGGCGCGTGGCGATGTCGGTGGGCATGGTGTCGATCGCCGCGGTCGCCGCAGCGATCGCCGCACCGTGGGCCGTCGCCGGTCAGCCGCGCGACGTGCTCCGCAACGCCGTCGATCCCCATCTCGCGATCGAGCGCGAGCTGAGCCCGCTCGCGACCTACCGCTCGTACTTCACCGACGACCGCTTCGACGAGGTGCTCTTCGCCGTCATCACCGATGCCGACCGCGTGCGCCTGGCGACGCTGTCGTACTACGACGGACGGCTCGCGCGCGTGCTCGATCCCGACGCGCCGGGCGACGATCCGGCCACGTCCTTCGCGCGGGTGCCGTCGATGCTGGCGGCACCTGCCGGCACGCGACCGGAGACGGCGGAGGTGACCATCGTCGGCTACGACGATGTGTGGATGCCCACGGTCGGCCAACTCACGCGGATCGACTTCCGCGCCGGAAACACCGCCGCGCTCGCCGACGGCTTCTTCTACAGCGCTCCCGCGCAGATGGGCGTGCAGCTCCACCGATCCGAGGCGGGGACGCCCGTCGGCTACCGGCAGGAGGCGGCGGTGCCCTCGCGCATCCCGGCCGCCTCGGAGCTGCAGCCCGGCAGGTCGGCCCCCGCCCTGCCCGACAGCGTCGTGCCCGACAGCGTGTCGGAATGGATCCGCGCTCAGGAGGCGCCCACCGGCGGCGAGGGTCTCGCGGTGCTGATCGACCGGCTGCGCGACCGCGGCTACCTCAGCCACGCCCTCAGCATCGACACCGCGAACCCTCCGCAGTGGAGACGGGAGCTCGGTGACGCCGCCTTCGAGCCGAGTCGCGCCGGGCATTCGACCGGCCGGATCGACGCCCTGTTCACGGCACTCCTCGAGCGCGAGGAGGAGGTCGGCCCCACCGACGATGAGACGCAGCTGGTGGCTGCCGTCGGCGACGACGAGCAGTTCGCGGTCGCGGCCTCGATGATCGCCGACCAGCTCGGCTTCGAGGTGCGGATCGTCGTGGGTGCGCGGTTGGTGTCCGACGATCTTCCTGCGTGCGAGGCGAGCGTGTGCCGGGGTGGCGACCTCGCCGCGTGGATCGAGGTGCAGGACGCGTCGGGTGTCTGGGTGCCGCTGGACGTGACGCCGCAGCACGAGAACGGGATGTCGCCCGACGCGCAGCGCAACCGCGACCCTGAGGTGCCCACCGAGGTGCACCAGCAGAACGCCGAGCAGGTGCTCCCCGGCGAGGCCGACCCGTCTGAGGGCGCGGCCCGCGACGACGAGCCGCTCGACCCCGGAGCCGACTGGTCGGTGCTGTGGGCGGCGCTGCGCGTCGGCGGGCTCTCGCTCGCGGTGCTGGCCGTGCTGACGGGCCCCTTCCTCCTCGTGCTGCTCATCAAGAGTCTGCGGCGACGGTCTCGACGTCGCGCCGACGACGCGGTCGACCGGGTGACGGGCGGCTGGGACGAGTACGTCGACGCCGCCCGCGACGTGGGGCTCGCGGTGCCGCGGTCGCACACCCGCCAGGAGGTCGCCAGCATGCACCGGGCGCACGACGAGGGCAGCCGCGCGACCGTGCTGGCGACCTGGGCCGACCGCTCCGTGTTCGACCGGGTGGCCCCGACGACGGCCGAGTCGGAACGGTTCTGGGACATCGTCGATGCGGAGCGACTGCGGCTGCTGGCACAACGCGGCCCCTGGGCGCGGGTGCGTGCACGGCTGTCGCTGAGGTCGCTTCTGCCGGGGCGTCGCCGGACGCGGGGATGACAGCATGAGAGCGAAGAGGGAGCGGGTGGACGAGCGGTGGATGCGATGACCGAGACGGCGGGTGTCGTCGTCGCGGCGCAACTGGTGACGGCAGCGGGCCTGTACGTCTGGACGTCGCTGGCGTTGGCCGCGGTGTTCGCGAAGGCTGGCAGGGAGCCGTGGCGGGCCTGGGTGCCCGTGCTCAATCTGTGGACGCTGTTCGAGCTCGCCGGCATGCGGGGGTGGTGGGCGGGCGTCGTCGCGGGAGCGGTCGTCGTGGCGGGCGTCGTCGCAGGCGTCCTCGGCAGTTCGCTCGGGGCGGCCGCGCTCCAGGCGTCGTTCGGTGGCGACGCGGCCGCGGCGCAGTCGCTGGCGATCACCGCGGTGGCGGCACCGGCGGCCGTGATGCTCGTCGTGCTGGTTCCGGTGCTGGTGCTGCAGGTCCGCATGCTCGTCGGTGTCGGACGCGGGTTCGGCCTGCGGGGCGGCATCGCCGTTCTCGGGGCGCTGCTGTTCCCGGCGTGGGCGAGCGTCGTGGGCTGGGGGTCGGCCCGGTGGCTCGGCCCCACCGCACTTCACGCGGGCCTGCGCTCCTCGTCGAGCGGCGCCGCTCCGTCAGCCCCGCGACGTGCTTCCGCCCCGGTGGTGCCGGCCCTCGCGGATTTCTCGGGCCGGCCCGCGGCGGCTCCCGCCTTCAGCGACGTGCCCGTCTTCGACACGCCGGCGGCCCCCGTAACCGCGCCGGCCGACCACGCGCACGAGGCCTGGGCACCGCCGTCGGTGCGCCCCGGCTCACCGTTCGGATCGTCCGCGCCGCAGGGCGCGGCCGCGCGGCAGGCGTTCCCGGCGCCGCGCGCCGCGTCTGCCGCCTTCACCGTCCGCGCGGGTGCCCCCGATGCCCGGTCCGATGACGACGGCGCCGGAACGCCCGCACCGGCGGGCGAGCCCGACGACGCGACCATGCTCGTCGCTCGGCGCCACGGCACCTGGTACCTGGCGCTCCCCGACCGCACCGTCGTCGAGCTCACGGGCGACGCGGCGGTCCTCGGCCGCAATCCGATCGCTCCCGCTCACGCGCCGCGCGCGCAGGTGGTCGCGGTCGTCGACATCACCCGCACGGTGTCGAAGACGCACGCCCTCCTCACCCGCACCGCCACCGGATGGACCGTCACCGATCTCGACTCGACGAACGGCGTGTTCGTGGGCGACACGGCCGACACGGCCGCCGAGGTCGACGGGACCGCGCCGATCGGCGACGCATTCTTCCTGGGCGATGCCCGCCTGGTCATCCGGGCGGGCACGTGACGGTCCTCCAGGCGACGGTGGGCGCCCACACCGACACCGGTCGTCGTCGCACCGTCAACGAAGACGCGCTCCTCGCGGAGTTCCCCGTCTTCCTCGTCGCTGACGGGATGGGCGGCCACGATGCCGGCGACCGCGCCAGCGCCGCGGTCGTCGACGTGTTCCGCGCGCTCGTGGGACGACGCGCCCTCTCGGTGGACGATGTCACGCGAGCGGTCGACGCCGCGCACACCGCCGTCGCCGCCATCGCTGCCGGCACGCCGCGCGGCGCGGGGACGACACTCACCGCCGCGGTCGCCGTGCAACACGACGGTCTCGCCTGCTGGCTCGTCGTCAACATCGGCGACTCGCGCGTGTACCGGCTGTCGGGTGACAGGCTCGAGCAGGTGACGATCGACCACTCCGTGGCTCAGGAGATGGTCGACGCCGGGCAGCTCTCCCGTGCCGGCATGGCGACCTTCCACGGCCGCAACGTGATCACGCGCGCGGTGGGAGGCGATCGCAGTCCCGCCGACTACTGGCTGCTGCCAGTGGTGACGGGCGAGCGGCTGCTGGTGTGCTCCGACGGACTCACGTCGGAGCTCACCGACGAGGCGCTCCGGGCAGGCCTCGTCCTGGGCGGGTCGGCGGCCGGAACGGCGAGATCGCTCGTCGCGCAAGCCGTCTCGCTCGGCGGTCGCGACAACATCACCGCCATCGTGGTGGATGTGCTCTCGGGCGGCGCGACATCGGCGTTCGACGAGATCACGGGTTCCGCGTCCTGGGCGGCCTCGACCACGGTCGACGTCACGACGGTGCGCACGGCACGCACTCGAGCGCGGCGCGGCTGACGGATAGACATACGGAAAGGGTGAGGATGACCGACACGTCCGATCTGCGGATCGATTTCGCCGGTGAGTGGTTCGAGGCGAAGGCGCCCGGGCCCTTCACGATCGGACGTGAAGGCGATCTCGCCGTCGACGAGAACCCCTACCTGCACCGGCGCCTGCTCGCCTTCACCCATGAGGACGGACTGTGGTGGCTCGCCAACGTCGGCCAGTCCATCGGGGTGAGCATGTCGACGGGTGATGGCGTGTACCAGGCGGTTCTCGGTCCGGGGGCGAAGGTGCCGCTCGTCTTCCCCCGCCTCGTGCTGCTGTTCACGGCGGGCCCTTACACGTACGAACTCGCGGTGCACTGCGACCAGGCCGCCTTCCGGCCGTCTCCGGTGATCGCCGACCTCGACGACCCGCACCAGATGACGATCGGCAACGTGTCGCTGACGCCGAGCCAGAAGCTCCTCGTGATCGCCCTCTGCGAGCCGCTCCTGCGCGACGGGCTGGCCGGTCAGAGCCAGCTCCCCACGTCGGCTCAGGCTGCCGCACGACTGGGCTGGCCCCTGACGACGTTCAACCGAAAGCTCGACGCCGTCTGCGACAAGCTCGACCGCGAGGGGGTCTCGGGCCTGCGCGGCGGGGTCGGGAAGCTCGCCACCAACCGTCGTGCGCGGCTCGTCGAGCACGCCGTGCTGTCGCGCCTGGTGACGCCTCAGGATCTCGCTCTCCTCGACGCCCCCGCCTGATCCCCCCGGCCCGATCCCTCGGCCCGATCCCCCGGCCCGATCCCTCGGCCCGGCATACGATGGAAGGCCATGCCTTCCGCCGTCATCACCTACCCGCCCGAGCTGCCGGTCAGCGCCGCGCGCGACGAGATCGCGCAGGCGATCACCGACCACCAGGTCGTGATCGTCGCGGGCGCCACCGGATCGGGCAAGACGACGCAGCTGCCGAAGATCTGCCTCGAACTCGGCCGCACGAGCATCGCCCACACGCAGCCCCGGCGGCTCGCTGCGCGGACGATCGCGGAGCGCATCGCACAGGAGCTGCAGGTGCCCCTCGGCGGTCTCGTGGGATACAAGGTGCGCTTCACCGACCAGGTGTCGGCCGAGACCCAGGTGGCGCTGCTGACCGACGGCATCCTGCTCAACGAGATCCATCGCGATCGGCTGCTGCGCCGGTACGACACGATCATCATCGACGAGGCCCACGAGCGCTCCCTCAACGTCGACTTCCTCCTCGGGTACCTCACGCGGATCCTCCCGGAGCGGCCCGACCTCAAGGTCATCATCACTTCGGCGACGATCGACCCCGAGAGCTTCGCACGGCACTTCGCGACGAACGACCGTCCGGCTCCCGTGATCGAGGTGTCGGGTCGCACGTTCCCCGTGGAGGTGCGCTACCGCCCGCCTGTCGGCGGCGCGAGCGCCGACGGCAGCGCCGCCCGTGCCGACGAGGGCGACGACATCGACGGACTCCTCGCCGCGCTGCGCGAGCTCGACCGCGAGCCGGACGGCGACGTGCTCGTGTTCCTTCCCGGCGAGGCGGAGATCCGCGATGCGGCGGATGCCGTGCGCGGGCTGTACGCGAAAGACGCCCGGCCCACCGAGGTGCTCCCGCTGTACGGCCGGCTGTCGGCGGCCGAGCAGCACCGGGTGTTCGAGCCCTCGACCGTCGCGGGTGTGCGCCGACGCGTCGTGCTCGCCACGAACGTCGCCGAGACGAGTCTCACGGTGCCGGGCATCCGCTACGTCATCGACGCCGGCACGGCGCGCATCTCGCGCTACAGCGCGAGATCCAAGATCCAGCGCCTTCCCATCGAGGCGATCTCGCAGGCGTCGGCGCAGCAGCGCTCGGGCCGGGCGGGGCGCACCTCCCCCGGCATCGCGATCCGCCTGTACTCCGAGGAGGACTTCGCCTCGCGGCCCGAGTTCACCGAGCCCGAGATCCTCCGCACGTCGCTCGCCTCGGTCATCCTGCAGATGCTCGCCCTCGGTTTCGGCGACATCTCCGACTTCCCGTTCCTCACCGCACCCGACTCCCGCGGAGTGAAAGCGGCCTTCGAGCTGCTCACCGAGCTGCGGGCCGTCGCGCGCTCGCGACCCGACCGATCCGACCGGGGCGACCGGGCCGATCGCAAGGGCGGCGACCGGCCGTGGCGGCTCACCAAGATCGGCCGCGAGATCGCACGCCTCCCGATCGACCCCCGGTTCGCCCGCATGCTGATCGAGTCGCAGCGACTCGGGGTGCAGCGCGATCTGCTCGCGATCGTGGCGGGCCTGTCGATCCAGGACGTGCGGGAGCGCCCGTCGGCCGACGACGGCGCCCGCCGCGAAGAGGCCGACCGGATGCACGCACGGTTCGTCGATCCGACGAGCGACTTCCTCACGCTCCTCAATCTCTGGAATCACCTGCAGGAGCAGCAGCGCGAACTCGGGTCGAGCGCGTTCCGGCGCCTCTGCCGCGCCGAGCACCTCAACTACGTGCGGGTGCGCGAGTGGTTCGACGTCCATCGGCAGCTGCGCACCCTCGTGCGCTCCGCGCCCGGCTCCGACCGGGCGGCGAACGGGCTCACGGAGCCCGGTCGACGCGATCCCGGTCGACACGATCACGGGGCGACAGCCGATCCGGATGCGGTGCACCGCGCGATCCTCTCGGGTCTGCTGTCGCACATCGGCATCCTCGACACCCGCACCGTGTCGTCGGGTGCGGCGTCAGAGAAGAAGCGGCGCCCGTTCGCCGAGTACCGCGGTGCGCGCGGTGCCCGGTTCGCGATCTTCCCCGGTTCGGGGCTCCGCGGCGGACGGCGGGGCACCTCCGCTCCCGACGCCGTCGTGGCCGCCGAACTCGTCGAGACGTCGCGGCTGTTCGCCCGCACGGTCGCCGCCGTCGACCCCGCCTGGGCGGAGGAGCTCGCCGGCGACCTCGCTCAGCGCAGCATCAGCGACCCGCACTGGTCGAAGGATGCCGGGGCAGCCGTCGCCGCCGAGAAGGTGACGCTGTTCGGCGTCGAGATCATCCCGCGCCGCCGCGTGCAGCTGGCACGCATCGACCAGCCGCTCGCGCGCGAGATGTTCGTGCGCCACGCGCTCGTCGACGGCGAATGGAACAGTCAGCACCTCGACAAGCGGCTCACCGCCTTCGAGCGCCGCAACCTCGAGCTGCGCCGTCGTCTCGAGAAGCTCGAGGAGCGCGAGCGGCGCCGCGACATCCTCGTGGGCGACGAGGCCGTCTACGGGTTCTACGAGACCCGCATACCCCGCGATGTCTTCGACGTGCGGTCGTTCGAAGCGTGGTGGCGTGAGACGTCGGCACGGACGCCGAACCTCCTCGACATGACCGAGAGCGACCTGCTCGACGAGTCGTCGCGGTCGGACGAGCGCGACTTCCCCGCCCGGTGGCGGCAGCGCGACCAGGTGCTCTCACTCGCGTACCGCTTCGAGCCCGGCGCGGCCGACGACGGCGTGAGCGTGGTCGTGCCGCTCGCGCTTCTCGCGCAGGTGTCGCCGGAGGGCTTCGACTGGCAGGTCCCGGGTCTGCGCGACGAGCTGATCGCCGCGCTCCTTCGTGCGCTGCCGAAGGCGATCCGCCGCCACGTCGTGCCTGCCGCCGACTGGGCGGCCCGCCTCGGCGCCGAACTCGCGGGCGCCGGCCCCGAGTCGCACGACGGCGTGCCCCCGCAGTCGCTCCGCTCGGCGCTCGCTGCGCGCATCCAGCGTGTGGCCAACCAGCCGGTCACGGCCGACGACTTCGACCTCTCGCGGGTGCCGGGCCACCTGACCGTGTCGTTCCGCGCCGTCGACGAACGGGGCCGCGCCCTGGGCAGCTCCCGCGACCTCGCCGAGCTCCAGGACCGGTTCTCGGGCAGAGCCCGATCGGCTGTCGCGCGCTCGCTCACGGCACCCCCGGCCGGGAAGCCGGGCGCGCCCGGGCCGGGATCGCACACCGCGTCGCCCGCCCCCGCGGCGGCGGGAGGCTCGCGCGTCGCCGAGCGCAGCGGCATCACGGCGTGGGATCTCGGCGATCTTCCCGAGGTCGTCGACACCCGCGTCGCCGGCGGGGTCGTGCGCGGATACCCCGCGCTCGTCGACGACAAGGACTCGGTGTCGGTGCGCATCGAGGCCACTGCCGAGCGGGCCGCGCGCCTCACCCGCGCCGGGGCGCGCCGACTGCTGCTGTTGGCTGTGCCCTCTCCGAGCGCCTACGTGCTCGAGCACCTCACCGCACCCGAGAAGCTCGCTCTGGCGACCTCTCCCTACCCGTCCGCCAAAGCACTCATCGAAGACGCGCGAGTGGCCGTCGCCGACGCCGTGATGGCCCGCACCGGGCCCGCGGGGGGCGTCGTACGGACCGCTGAGCAGTTCGCCGCGGCCCGCGACGCGCTGTCGGCGGTCGTGGTCGACGAGCTCTTCCAGACGGTGTCGCTCGTCGCCCGCATCCTCACCCTGCTGCGCGACGTCGAGCGCGCGGTGCGCGATCAGAACTCGCTCACCCTCCTCGGCGCGCTCGGAGACGTCAAGGCGCAGCTGGCGGGACTCGTCTTCCCCGGATTCGTGTCGCGCACCGGACTCGCCCGGCTCGCGCATCTCCCGCGGTACCTGCAGGCGGCGCTCGAGCGCGTGCAGAGCCTGGCCGACAATCCCGGCCGCGACCGGCAGCGGATGACCGAGTTCGAGCGGGTCGCCGCCGCGTTCACCGAGGCGGGCGGCACGACGCCGCTCCCCGCCGACGCGCCCGCGGCGCTCGCTCGCACCCGGTGGCTGCTCGAGGAGTTCCGCGTGAGCCTGTACGCCCAGCGGCTCGGCACCGCCGAGCCCGTCTCGCCGCAGCGGATCGCGAAAGCGCTCGCCGGGAGGGACTGAGCGCCCCGCGCCCCCGCCCCCGCCCCGCTCGTGGCCCCGCGGGCGTGCGGCGCTCTCGCGCGGTGAGGAGCGCGGGGGTAGGGTGGGCGGCGTCATGGCACAGGCGATCACGTACTCACGCTTCGGCGGCCCGGAGGTGCTGAGCCTCACCGATGTCGACGTGCCCGCTCCGGGCGCCGGCGACCTGGCGGTGCGCGTCGAGGCGGCGGGCGTCAACCCCGTCGATCACAAGCTCCGCTCCGGCGCGAGGGCATCCGACCCCATCACGACGCCGCGCCGCGTCGGCAGCGACGCCGCCGGTGTCGTCACAGCAGTGGGGGTGGGGGTCGAAGGCTTCCGCGAGGGCGACGCGGTCGTCGTCGCCGGCGCGGCAGGCGCTTACGCCACCGACATCGTCGTGGCCGCGTCGCACGCGTGGCCGCGGCCTCCGCAGGTGTCGGCCGAGGTCGGCGCCGCGATCGGCGTGCCCGCCGGCACCGCCTATCAGACGCTGCGAGCGCTGGCCGTCGGTCCCCGCGACACGCTGCTCGTGCACGGCGGCTCGGGAGCCGTGGGGCAGGCGGTCATCCAGTACGCGACGCTCTGGGGCGCCACGGTGCTCGCGACGACGAGCGACCGGCGTGCTGAGCGCGTGCGCGAGCTCGGGGCCGTTCCGCTGTCGTACGAGGCCGGACTCGAGGAGCGCGTGCGCGACGCGGCCCCGCAGGGGATCACCGCCGTCATCGACATCGCCGGCACCGACGAGGCTCTCGACGCGTCGCTCGCGCTGGTGTCCGACCGCCGGCGCATCGTCACGCTCGTCCGAGGGAAGGATGCCGACGCGCTCGGCATCCGCGCGTTCCTCGGGGGCAGTCCGCGGCCCCTGTGCGCCCGCGATCTCGCCTGGCGCGCCGAGGCCATGCCCGTGACCCTTCAGCTGCTGGCCGCCGGAGCCTTCTCGGTCGAGCTCGGGCCGTCGCTGCCGCTGTCGGACGCGGCCGAAGCCCACCGGCTGGTCGAGGCCGGCGTCGACGGCAAGGTCACCCTCATCCCGTCGCACAGCTGACATCGCGGCCGCGCGTCTGCACGGCCGCGGGCGTGTGTGGGATCAGGCGCCGGGCGCGATCAGGGCGCGGTAGAAGCCGATCCCCCGCAACCACACCTCCACGCGGATGCGTTCGTTATGCGAGTGCAGGGCGTCGCGCTCGGCACGTGTCAGGTGGAACGGCGTGAAGCGGTACACGTGGTCGCTGATCGCGGTGAACCAGCGGCTGTCGCTCGCACCGAGCTGGATGTAGGGCGTCGTCACGACGTCGTCGCCGAGCGTCGCCGCGACGGCGTCAGCGATGCGCCGCCACGCCTCGCCGCGCCACGGCGACACCGGCGACGGGTCGGAACCGTGCCTCACCTCGATCTCCAGGGCGGGGTCGGCGATCACCCGGCGCACCCGCTCGGTCACCGATGCGACCGTGTCGCCGGTGAGCAGGCGGATGTTGATCGCGGCGCGCGCCGTCGTGGCGAGGACGTTCTCTCCCGGCGCACCCGACAGCTGGGTCGCGACGGCCGTCGTGCGCACCATTGCGTTCATCTCGGGGCCGAGCCGCGGAAAGACGCGCGCCAGCAGAGGGCCGGTGACGGCGAGGTTGCCGAAGACCCACCGCAGCGGCTGCGGCGCGTAGGGGGCGATCGTCGTGAACAGCGCGCGCACGGGCGGCGCGATGCGCGTGGGGAACGGGCGGCGGTGGAGCCGGTCGATGGCACGGGCGAGGCGGGCCGTCGCGGGCACCGCGGGCGGCGTCGACGCATGGCCGCCGCCTTCCCGGGCGGTCAGCAGCAGCGTCATGACACCGCGCTCGGCGACGCCGACCATGGCGGTCGGCACGGTGACCCCGGGCACGACCCCGTCAACCACGGCCCCGCCCTCATCGAGCACGAGCGCCGGGCGCACGCCGCGTCCGCGCAGCAGGTCGACGATCGCCCGGGCGCCGTCACCGGCCGTCTCCTCGTTGTGCCCGAATGCCAGGTACACGTCGTGCGCGGGCGTCACGCCGTCGATCACGAGCTGCTCGACGGCCTCCAGGATGGCCACAAGCGACCCCTTGTCGTCGATCGCTCCCCGCGCGTGGATCTCGGCGGCGGCGCCGTCGCCGACGATCTCGGCGGCGAAGGGATCGCGCTCCCACTCGGATTCGACCACGGGCACGACGTCGAGGTGGGCCATGAGCACGAGCGGGTGGGTCTGCTCGGCGCCCCGCCACCGGTACAGGAGCGAGTGTCCGGCGACCGTCTCCCGCTCCAGCGTCTCGTGCAGCCGCGGATAGAGCCGTTCGACCGCATCGAGGAACCGGTCGAACGGCTCCGTGTCGACGAGGTGCTCGTCGGCGTGCGACACCGTCGGGATCTGCAGGAGTTCGCGGAAGCGGGCGATCGACGCGTCGGCAGCGGTGGTCACCCGCCTGAGCCTACGGGCGCCTCCCCCCGTCGACGCAACGACGGAGACGAGCCCGACGTCGCTAGGCTCTCACCATGACCGGACTTCGATGGGGAATCCTCGCCACGGGCGGCATCGCCCACGCCTTCGCCTCCGACCTCCGCACGGCGGGCCTCTCGATCGCCGCGGTGGGCTCGCGCCGCCCCGAGGCGGCCGAGGAGTTCGCGCGCGCCTTCGACATCCCCACCGCGCACGGGTCCTACGAAGACCTCGTCGCCGACCCCGAGGTCGACATCGTCTACGTCGCGACGCCGCATGGGCGCCACCTCGAGGACGCCTCCCTCGCGTTGCAGGCGGGCAAGCACGTCCTCATCGAGAAGGCGGTCACCCTGGATGCCGACGAGGCCACCGCGATCCGCGACCTCGCCGCCGACGCGCAGCTGCTCGCCATGGAGGCGATGTGGACGCGCTACCTGCCGCACATGATCCGTCTGCGCGAGATCCTCGCCGCCGGGACGATCGGCGAGGTGAGGTCGGTGTTCGCCGACCACACGCAGCGCATCAGCTCCGACCCTGCGCACCGCCTGAACGCGCTGGAACTCGGCGGCGGCGCTCTCCTCGATCTCGGCATCTACCCGATGTCGTTCATCTGGGATGTGCTCGGCGCCCCCACCGACATCCGGGCGGTCGGCCGGCTGGGCGACACCGGTGCCGACACCGAGGTCGCCGCGTCGATGACGCACGCGTCGGGCGCCGTGTCGTCGTTCGTGACGTCGTCGCGCGCGGCGGGGCCGAACACGGCCCACATCATCGGCACCGAGGGCCGCATCGAGATCGACGCCGTCTGGTACTGCCCCACATCGTTCCGGGTGCGCACCCCCGAGGGACGCGTCGTCGAAGAGTACGAGTCGCGGATCGAAGGACGCGGCATGCAGTTCCAGGCGCTGTACGCCGAAGATCTCATCGCGAAGGGCCGCACCGACAGCGACCTCCTCCCGTTCGGCGAGAGCGTCGCGATCATGGCGAGTCTCGACGACATCCGCGGGCAGGTCGGCGTCGTCTACCCGCGCAAGGGCTGACAGGCGCCTACCGGCTGATCAGAGGGGCGTTTCGGGGGTCTGGCGCGGTACAGTGTCGAACGTGGTCCGCCGCAGCACACCCCCCGGCTCGCAGTCCTCGCTCCGGGAAGCCAACAGGGCTCGTGTCGTCGAGTCCCTCAAGAGGCATGGGCGGCTGACGCAGATCGAACTCGCCGGCAGCACCGGACTCTCGCCCGCGACCGTCTCCAACATCGTCAAAGAGCTCACCGCCGTCGGCGTGCTGCACACGTCGTTCACGTCGCGCAGCGGCCGCCGGGCGACCCTCGTCGCGCTGGCTCGCCGCATGGGTCTCGTCGCGGGCGCCCACTTCAGCACGCGCCAGCTGCACATCTCGATCGCCGACGCCACGCGCGCGACCGTGGCCGAGACCGCCGTGCCGCTCGCGCCCGGCCACCGGCACGACGCCGAGCTCGACCGGCTCACCCTGCTGCTGGGTGACATGCTCGAATCGCTCGGAAGCTCGCTCGCCGACCTGCTCGCCGTCGGGGTGGCCCTTCCCGCCCCCATCGACCCGCGCACCGGCATGGTCTCGACGCCCGGCCTCCTCCCCGGCTGGGAGGGCATCGATGTCGCCGCGAGCCTGTCGGCACGCATCGGCCGACCGGTCTTCGTCGACAGCGAAGCCAACCTCGGCGGCCTCGCCGAGGCGCGCGAAGGCAACGGCCGCGGCGCGAGCTCGTCGGTCTTCGTCCGGGTCGGGCACACGATCAGTGCGGGACTCATCGTCGACGGAGACCTGTTCCGCGGCGTCAGCGGCAAGACGGGGCAGATCGGTCACGTCACGATCGACGAGAACGGCCCCGTGTGCCGGTGCAGCAACCGCGGCTGCCTCGAGATGTACGCGGCCGCGCCGGCGCTGCTGGCCCTCTTCCCGGAGAGCGAGGGGATGCAGCGGCTGGCCGACCTGCTCGCCGCGTCGGACGCGGGCGTCAGCACAGCCCACCGCGTGATCGCCGACGCGGGCCGCCACATCGGCATCGCGGTGGCGAGCCTGTGCAACCTGTTCGACCCCGAGCTCATCGTCGTCGGCGGTGAGCTCGCCCAGGCGGGAGAGATCCTCATGGCGCCCATGCGCCACGCCCTGGAGCGTTCCGCGCTCGCGGCGACGAGCGGGCTCCCCGAGATCGTCGGTGCCTCGTTCGGCGAATGGGGCGAGACGCGCGGTGCGATCGCGATGGCTCTCGACCACGTCAGCGTAGACTCCGATGTCTCCGCCCGCCTCGCCTGAGAACGGGGAACCCGACCGAGGAGCCTCCCGTCCC
Organism: uncultured Actinomycetota bacterium; assembly: GCA_963789095.1. Lineage (GTDB taxonomy): Bacteria > Actinomycetota > Actinomycetes > Actinomycetales > Microbacteriaceae > Microbacterium. The sequence goes on along the minus strand of CAWBJK010000011.1, from coordinate 103,976 downwards.
GTGCATTGCCGCACACTCGTCCCCGCGCTGACCCTGCTGCTGCTGGTGAGCATGCTCACCGCGTGCGTGCCGGGGGCGGACGGCCCGTCGATCGCGCTCCTGCTGCCCGACAAGAAGACGGCCCGGTACGAGACGTTCGATCGGCCGGTCTTCGAGCAGCGGGTCGCCGAGCGCGGTGACTACGGCGTGCTCTATGCGAACGCCGACCAGGACGCCGCGAAGCAGCAGCAGCAGGCCGAATCCGCGCTCGCCGCCGGGGTGCGGGTGCTCGTGCTCGACCCGGTCGACGCCAACGCCGCCATCACCATCGTCAACGCGGCGACGGCCCAGGGCGTCCAGGTCGTCGCCTATGACCGGCTCATCGCCGGCGGCGACCTCGCGTACTACGTCTCCTTCGACAACGTGCGCGTGGGAGAGCTGCAGGCCACCGCCCTCCTGCAGGCACTCGAAGAGCGCGGCGACCCCGACGGGGGCGTGCTCATGGTCAACGGCTCCCCCACCGACAGCAACGCCGCGCGCTTCCGCGAGGGGGCCAGGCGCGTGCTCGACGAGAGCGGCGTGAGCATCCTCGCGGAGTACTCGACCCCCGACTGGAGTCCCGACAAGGCACAGGACTGGGTCGCGGGACAGATCAGCCAGTTCGGTGACCGGATCGCCGCCGTCTACGCCGCGAACGACGGCACGGCGAGCGGTGCGATCGCCGCGCTGCGCGCCGCCGATGTGACGCCGCTGCCGATCGTGACCGGTCAGGACGCGGAGCTGTCGGCGCTGCAGCGCATCGTCAGCGGCGATCAGTACATGACGGTCTACAAGGCGCTCCGGCCGCAGGCGCAGCGCGCCGCCGACGTTGCGATCGACCTGCTGGAAGGGCGCGAGGTGACGGGCGATCTCATGGTCGAGGGAACCCCCGCCACCCTGTTGACGCCCGTGTCGGTGACCGTCGCCGACATCCTCGACACGGTCGTTGCGGACGGGTTCTGGACTGTCGAAGATATCTGTACCCCCGAGTACGCGGCCGCGTGCGAGGCCGCCGGCATCCGTGAGGACTCTCCGTGACGATCGCTCCCCACTCCCGCCCCGGGCGCCCCCGGGAGCGCGTGCTGACGATGCGCGGCATCGGCAAGCACTTCGGCGCCGTGAAGGCGCTGACCGACGTCGACTTCTGGGTCAACGAAGGCGAGGTCGTCGCCCTCATCGGCGACAACGGCGCGGGCAAGTCGACGCTCGTGAAAGTGCTCGCGGGCGTGCACCCGCCGGATGCCGGGACGGTGGAGTTCGACGGCGATGCCGTGCAGATCGGGAGTCCCGCCGATGCGCAGGAACTCGGCATAGCGACGGTCTTCCAGGACCTCGCACTGTGCGACAACCTCGACGTCGTCGCGAACCTGTGGCTCGGCCGCGAACTCACGAGCGACGGGTCGCTCGACGAGGTCGAGATGGAGCAGCGCACGTGGGCGCTCCTGCGGGAGCTGTCGGCGAAGATCCCGTCGGTGCGGATCCCCGTCGCGTCCCTGTCGGGCGGCCAGCGCCAGACCGTCGCGATCGCCCGTTCGCTCATCGGTCAGCCCCGCGTGGTGATCCTCGACGAGCCGACCGCCGCGCTCGGTGTCGCGCAGACCGCCGAGGTCCTGAACCTCATCGAGCGGCTGCGCGAGCGCGGCCACGGCGTCGTGCTCATCAGCCACAACATGGCCGACGTGCTGGCCGTCGCCGACCGGATCGTCGTGCTGCGGCTCGGCCGCAACAACGGCGAGTTCACAGCGGCCGAGGTCACGAGCGAGACCCTGATCGCCGCGATCACGGGCGCGATGGAGATGACGCGGCGCACGGCCGCCGGTTCGCCGCGAGACACGCCCTCCGCCGGCGTCGGCTCCGCCGGGCCCGGCTGGGACGGCGCAGCCCGCACCCCCGACGAACGGGAGGACCCGCACGCGAAGCGCGGCGAGGGGCGCGTGATCCCGCTCTCGACACGCCGCCGCCGTCCCGGGACCCCGTCGGGCGGCTCCGGGGGCACTTCGGGAGACCGTCCGTGACCCTCGACGCCGACGAACGCCCGACCCTCCGCACCCGCGCCGAGCTCATCGGCGCCCGCATCAGAGGCGGCGACCTGGGCCCCCTTCCTGTGATCGCGGGCCTCGTCGTGATCTGGGGCGTCTTCCAGACGCTCAACCCCGTGTTCCTGTCGAGCACCAACCTGGTCAACCTCACGATGCAGTGCGCCTCGATCGGCACGATCGCCCTCGGGATCGTCGTGGTGCTGATCCTCGGCGAGATCGACCTGTCGGTGGGCTCGGTGTCGGGGCTCGCCGCAGCCGTCCTCGCCGTCGGGTTCGTGCAGGCCGAGTGGCCGCTTCCCGTCGCCGTCGCGGCGGCCATCGGCGTCGGAACGCTCGTGGGCCTGATGTACGGGTTCCTGTACACGCGCTTCGGGCTGCCGAGCTTCGTCATCACCCTCGCGGGGCTCCTCGGCGTGCTGGGCGCGCAGCTGTGGGTGCTCGGCGAGACCGGATCGATCAACATCCCCTTCGACTCGTGGATCGTGCAGTTCGCGCAGCACATGTTCCTGCCTCCGTGGCTGTCGTACGCGCTCGTCGTGGTGTCGGTCGCCGGGTACGCGTGGTCGCTGCGGCGCCGATCGGCGCGGCGCGCCGAGGCGAACCTCGACAGTCAGAGCGGCTGGGAGATCGCAGTGCGCAGCGGCGTCCTGCTCGTGCTGCTGCTCGCGGCGACCTTCTACCTCAACCTCTCGCGCGGGGTCGGCGTGATGTTCGTGTTCTTCCTCGCGCTGGTCGTCGTGATGCACTACCTGCTCTCACGCACGCGGTGGGGCCGCGCCGTGTACGCCGTGGGCGGCTCGGTCGAGGCGGCCCGTCGCGCCGGCATCCGGGTCGAGCGGATCTATCTCTCGGTCTTCGCCCTGTGCACGACGCTCGCCGCGGTCGGCGGCGTCCTGGCCGCCGCACGGCTGGCCGCCGCGAACCAGAGCACCGGCACCGGCGACACGAATCTCAACGCGATCGCCGCCGCCGTGATCGGCGGAGTGAGCCTGTTCGGCGGCCGCGGCACGGCGTTCGCGGCCCTCCTCGGCGTCATCGTCATCCAGTCGATCAGTTCGGGCCTCACGCTGCTCAACCTGGACTCGTCGGTGCGGTTCATGGTCACCGGAGCCGTGCTCGTGCTCGCCGTGATCGTCGACTCGCTTTCTCGTCGCACGCGCGTTGCGGTCGGCCGCGCGTGAGCGCTCCCACCACTCGCTGAGTTCACCGCCCAAACGATGCAAGACCGATATCGGTTCTTTATGTTCATCTCTTGACTCCAAGACGTGAACACATCAGGATCGACGCAAGTGCGAACCCTTGCACTCACTCCCGACTCGCGATTTTCGATGGTGAAAGGCGAAAGATGAAGAAGTCCACTCTGCTCGCTGCAGCGATCCTCAGCAGCGCAGCACTCCTGCTGGCCGGCTGTTCGACGGGGGGCACGCCCACCCCGACCGGCACCGGCGACGGCGAGCCCCCGGCCGAGCCGACCGGCCGCGCCTGCGTCATCCTGCCCGACGCCGCCTCCTCCCCCCGCTGGGAGAACTTCGACCGCAAGTACCTGCAGGAAGGCCTCGAGGGCGCGGGCTTCGAGGTCGACATCCAGAACGCGCAGGCCGACGTCTCGAAGTATGCGACGATCGCCGACCAGCAGCTCACCCAGGGCTGCGGCGTCATGCTCCTCGTCGACTACAACGGCGCGGCGGCCAGCGTCGCGACCAAGGCGAAGGGCCAGGGGATTCCGGTCATCGCCTACGACCGCCCGTTCGCGGGTGCCGACTACTACGTGTCGTTCGACAACGTCGAGGTCGGTCGTCTGCAGGGTCAGACGGTGCTCGACGGCCTCGAGGCCGCCGGCAAGGACCCGAAGACCGCACAGGTGTTCTACATGGGCGGCGACCCGACCGACGGCAACGCGGCGATGTTCCGCTCCGGCGCCGTCGAGGTGATGGAGGCAGCCGGCATCACGGCCGTCGCCGAGCCGACCGGCGTCTGGGACGGCGCGAAGACGCAGACCAACTTCGAGCAGGCCCTCACCGCCAACGACGGCAAGGTCGACGGCGTGTGGGCTGCGAACGACACCAACGCCGACGGCGTCATCAAGGTGCTGCAGGACAACAGCCTCACGGGTGTCGCGGTCTCCGGCCAGGACGCCAACCTCGAGGGCCTGCGCAACATCCTCACGGGATGGCAGACCGCCACGGTGTACAAGCCGGTCAAGCTCGAGGCCGACAAGGCCGTCGAGGTGGCGATCGCGCTCCTCAACGGCGAGACGCCCACGGCCGACCAGGAGCTCGAGGACGGCACGCCGTACATCGCGGTCACGCCGCAGCTCGTCGGACCGGAGCAGGTCAAGGACGTCGTCGCCGCAGGTGACGCATCGGCGGCCGAGATCTGCGCCGGCGACATCGACGGGGTGAGCCTCGCCGACAAGTGCGCCGAATTCGGCGTCGAGTAATCGAGCAGTGACCGGGGGCGTCGCGTCTACTCAGGCGCGGCGCCCCTGACACGCGGCCGGGCCGCATTCCACACAGATCGCAAGGAAGCGAGACATGACAGAACCGATCATCAGACTGCGCGGGGTGAAGAAGTCGTTCGGCCCCGTGAGCGTGCTGAAGGGGGTGGACCTCGAGGTCATGCCCGGCAAGGTCACCGCCCTCGTAGGAGACAACGGAGCCGGGAAGTCGACCCTCATCAAGGGGCTCGCCGGCGTCCAGCCCTACGACGACGGCGAGGTGCTCTTCGACGGAGAGCCCGCGAGCCTCCACACGCCGCGCGAGGCCGCCGCACTCGGCATCGAGGTCGTCTACCAGGACCTCGCGCTGTGCGACAACCTCGACATCGTCCAGAACATGTTCCTCGGTCGCGAGGAGCTGTCGGCCGGCACGTTCGACGAAGGCCGTATGGAGCGCGAAGCGTCCGACACGCTCCGCTCACTGTCGGTGCGCACCGTCAAGTCGGTGCGGCAGAAGGTGTCGTCGCTGTCGGGCGGTCAGCGCCAGACCGTCGCGATCGCCCGCGCGGTGCTGAAGAAGGCGCGCGTCGTCATCCTCGACGAGCCGACCGCCGCCCTCGGCGTCGCACAGACCGAGCAGGTGCTCAACCTCGTGAGCCGACTCAGCGAGCAGGGCGTCGCGGTCGTGCTCATCAGCCACAACCTCGCCGACGTGTTCGCCGTCGCCGACGACATCGCCGTGCTGTACCTCGGGCAGATGGTCGCGCAGGTGAAGACCAGCCGACACCACGCGCGATGACGTCGTCGGATACATCACCGGCACCAAGGTGCCCGCAGGCGTCGACCTCATCGGCACCGGCACCATCCCGATCGGAGGAGACGTATGACCACCGACACCAGCGCCCGCACGGCAGCGGCGCCCGACCCCGTCGCCAGAGACCTGATCGGCAGCGGCGTCGAAGGAGGCCTGCGCGACCAGATGAGCGCCTGGCTCCACCGCGTGCGCGGCGGCGAGATGGGAGCCCTTCCCGCGATCGCCGGCCTCATCTTCCTCACCATCCTCTTCGGCATCCTGAGCCCGTTCTTCCTCACGCCGATCAACTTCGCGAACCTCATGAACCAGGCCGCCGCCTACGTCGTGCTCGGCATGGCGCTCGTGTTCGTGCTGCTGCTCGGCGAGATCGACCTCTCGGCGGGCGTCACCGGCGGCGTCGCGATGGCGTCGTTCGTGGTGCTGAACGTCAAGTTCGGGATCCCGTGGCCGCTCGCCCTCGCGATCGGCTTCGCGGTCGGCCTCGGCACGGGTGCGCTCATCGGCTTCCTCGTCGCGCGCGTCGGCATTCCGTCGTTCGTCGTGACGCTGGGCCTCTTCCTCGGCTACCAGGGGCTCGCGCTGCTCATCATCGGCGCGGGCGGCCTCTACCCGATCAACGCCCCCGAGGTCATCGCCCTCCAGAACGGGCGACTGCCGGTCTGGGGCGGCTGGGTGCTGCTCGCCGTGGCATTGGCCATCTCCGGCCGCGACCGCCTTCTGGGACCGCCGACGCCGCACCCGCGCCGGTGTCCCGAACCGGGCGATCTCGCTCGTATGGATCAAACTCGGCCTCATCGCCGTGCTCGGCGGCTTCGCCGTGGCGGTGCTGAACCTCAACCGGTCGCAGTCGGTGATCCCCATCGAGGGCGTGCCGATCATCGTCCCGGTCGTACTCACGATCCTCTGGATCGGCACGTTCGTGCTCGACCGCACCCGCTTCGGACGTTATGTCTACGCGATCGGCGGCAACGCCGAGGCCGCGCGCCGCTCGGGCATCAAGGTGCGGTGGATCAAGTGGTGGTGCTTCGTGATCTGCTCCGGTCTCGCGGTCGTCGCGGGCCTGTTCGCCCAGGCCCGCATCGGCTCGGTCGACGGCGCCGCCGGACGTGACATCGTGCTGTCGGGTGTCGCCGCGGCCGTCGTCGGCGGTGTGAGCCTCTTCGGTGGCCGCGGACGGCTCGTGCACGCCGCGATCGGCGGCCTCGTGATCGCCATGATCATCAACGGACTGGCGCTCTTGAAGCTGGAGGCCGGCATCAACCTGCTCGTCACCGGCGGCGTGCTGATCCTCGCCGCGACCGTCGACGCCATCTCGCGCCTGCGCAGCGGCAACGTCAGAGCGTAGCGACGGACGCTGCCGCGAACGGGCTGTGGATCGGGTGAGCCACCGGCTGCCCGATCCACAGCCCGAGCGCTTTGCGTACGAGGCAGAGAGGAGAACCATCTCAGCGTGTTCGCTCAGGCTCCGGCGTCGCCGTTCTCCTCCCGGAGGGCACGGTCCTGATTCGCCCAGTAGTTGCCCAAGAAGAAACTGCCGAGGTACGCGACGACACCGAGACATACGAACACGAGCCAGTGCACAGAATCGCTCAGAAGGACAGCGGCAGCCAGAAGTGCCGCAGCGCTGCCGTACACCAACAGGCTTCGAGAGCGAGTAGCGAAGAGCGCACGATTCGACTCGATACTGAAGACGTGCCGCATGCCCATCTACTTCATCGTGCTACCAACACCAGCGCGGCGATCGCTAGCCCCGCTGCGACACCGCAGGCACGGAACCCCTAGGCCCTGTTCGCCGTCTTCGGGCGTCTGCGCACGTCGACGCGCGAGCTCGGCGCGCAGGCGGTCCTCCTCGATCTCGCGTTCGAGGTCGGCGAGCTGCTGCTCGGTCGACCGGTGATCGCGCGGCGCCGCCGGAGCAGGCGCGGGAGGCTCCGTCGCCCACGGCGCGAACTGCGGCGGACGGGGCGCCACCGACCGCTCCGGATACTCGCGTCCGATCGCGAACCAGAGGATCGAGCCGAGCAGCGGGATCAGGATCACGAGCAGCAGCCACACCATCTTGGGCATGTGCTTCACCTGCGAGTTGTCGCGGGTGATGATGTCGATCAGCGCGAAGACGGTGAGAGCGAGCGTCAGCAGCGAGAAGACCAAGGGCATGCCCGCGAGTCTACGAAGAACCGCCGCCGCCGGCATCCCTCGATCGTCGCCCGGACTGTCAGACTGGAGCAATGCCGGATCTGCAGAACGCCCGTGTGGCCGTGTACCTCGACTTCGACAACATCGTCATGAGCTGGTACGACCGCGTGCACGGACGCAACTCCTACGCGCGCGACCGGCAGCGGATCGCCGAGAACCCTGCAGAGCCCGAGGTGGCCCAGCGGCTGAAGGACGCCACGATCGACGTCGGCGCCATCATCGACTACGCCGCCTCGTTCGGCACGCTCGTGCTCACTCGCGCCTACGCCGACTGGTCATCGCCCGTCAACGCCGAATACCGGTCGCAGCTGGTCGCGCGTGCCGTTGACCTCGTGCAGCTCTTCCCTGCCGCCGCCTATGCGAAGAACGGCGCCGACATCCGGCTCGCGGTCGACACCGTCGAAGACATGTTCCGCCTCCCCGACCTCACGCACGTCGTGATCGTCGCCGGAGACAGCGACTACGTGCCGCTCGCCCAGCGCTGCAAGCGCCTCGGCCGCGTGGTCGTCGGGGTGGGCGTCGCCGGTTCCACCGCGAAGTCGCTCGCCGCGGCGTGCGACCAGTTCGACTCCTACGACTCCCTGCCCGGCGTGCGGGTGCCCGAGCCTGCGACGAAGAAGGCCGAGACGCCCCCGTCGCGCCGGAAGCGTGCGGCGGCCGATCCGGCAGCCGATCTGCTGGCCCGCGCGCTGCGCCTCGAGCAGGAACGCACCGACGAGGACTGGGTGCACCTGTCGGCGGCGAAGAACCTCATGAAGCGGATGGACCCCTCATTCAGCGAGAAAGGCCTCGGCCACCGATCGTTCTCCGACTTCGTCAAGGCGCACCCGAAGGTCGCCGAGCTGGACGAGTCGACCAACATCGTGCGGGTGCGCCTCGTTGGAGAAAACTGACCGACTGCTGCCCGTCAGCGACGCGTGGCGTACAGCGCCCACGCCACCAGCAGAGGCTGGAAGAGCAGGCGTCCGTACCGCGCGGCGTCGGAGTCGAGACCGAATCCCTTGCGACTGTCGAGCGCCTGCGCGATGTTGCCCGGGAAGATCGCCACGAAGAACGCCGCGAGGATCGCCCCCACGCGACGCCGTTCCTTGGGAAGCGCCACGAGGGCGGCGCCGAGCATCATCTCCACCGCGCCCGATGCGACCACGACGCCATCCTTGTCGATCGGCAGCACGTCGGTGACGACATCGGGCACCTGCGCCTGGAACTCCTTCCGCGCCCAGAACAGGTGACTCAGCCCTGCGAACACCATCGATCCGGCAAGCATCCAGCGCGCGAAGGTTCTCATCGTCCGAGTATCGCGTCGGCGGGCCGCCGAGTCACGGGGCTTGCGGAGCGGCCTCTTCGCCGACAAGCGCCTCGACCCACGCGGGCACGATGACGCTCGCGGGTCCCTCTCGCACCTCTGCGAACGCGGGCACGCCGGCAGCAGTGACGGCGCGGGTCGGATCGAGGTTGAGTTCGACCGTGTGCGCGCCGACGGCGGCCGCCAACGCGGCGAAACCCGCCGCCGGGTACACCTCGCCCGAGGTTCCGATCGCCGCGAACACGTCGCACGCGAAGACGGCCGCCTCGATACGGTCGAGGTCGTACGGGACCTCTCCGAACCAGACGACATCGGGCCGGAGCGCTGCGACGCCGCACACGGGGCACCGCGGCGGTGCGGCCGGAGCCGCCCAGGCGAGGTCTTCGTCCCAGGCGGGCCGCTCACGGCATGCGAGGCAGAGCGCGCGACGAAGCTCGCCGTGCATGTGCACCACCTGGCGCGATCCCGCCCGGTCGTGGAGGTCGTCGACGTTCTGCGTCACGATGAGCACCTCGCCGCCGAGCAGCGCTTCGAGCCGGGCGAGGGCACGGTGCGCCGCATTGGGCTCGACGCGGGCGAGCGCCCGCCGGCGCTGGTCGTAGAAGCGCTGCACCGTGTCGGGATCGCGCGCGAAGCCCTCGGGCGTCGCGACATCCTCGACGCGGTGACCTTCCCACAGGCCGTCGGGTCCGCGGAACGTGGGGATCCCGCTCTCTGCAGAGATCCCCGCTCCCGTGAGCACCACCACACGCATCCGCCTATTCTCGCCCTCCGGCCCGGAACAGGTCGAGTGCGGCTGGGTAGGCTGAGACGAGTGAGCTTCCCGTTCGACGCACTGCGGCGACGCCCCGACGTAGAGGGACCCGGCCTCGTCGCCGTCGACGCCGCCGATCGCCTGCTGCTCGATGAGTCGGCGTCGGCGCGCGCGTCCGCACCGGATCGGCTGGTCGTGATCGGCGACGCGTACGGCGCTCTCACCCTGGCCGCCTGCCAGGACGGCGCCACCGACCTGCGGGTGCACCAAGACGCCCTCACCGGCGAGCGCGCCCTCGCGGCGAACGCCGCGGACCTCGGCCTCACCGGCTTCCGCTCGCTGCCTCTGACCGCAGAACTCGTGCGGGATGCCCGGGTCGTGCTGCTGCGACTCCCCCGGTCGCTCGACGCGCTGCGTGACATCGCGGCGCTGATCGCCGCACACGCGCACCCCGACGTCGTGGTGTTCGGCGGCGGACGCATCAAGCACATGTCGGTAGCGATGAACGAGGTGCTGAGGCACTTCTTCGCGAGGCTCGACGTGACCCACGCGCGCCAGAAGTCACGCGTGCTCGTGGCGCGCCACCCCCACGACGGCTTCGATCCGCAGCCGGCGACGGCCGAGGTCGACGGGGTGCGCATCTGCGCCTTCGGGGGCGCCTTCGCGGGCGCGCGGCTCGACATCGGCACGCGCCTCCTGCTGGCCGCCCTCCCGGAGGCTCTGCCGGGCGGCACGGCCGACGATCCCCTCATCGACCTGGCCTGCGGCACCGGGGTCGTAGCCGCGACGCTCGCCCTCCGGCACCCGTCGGCGTTCGTGCACGCGAGCGACCAGTCGGCGGCCGCCGTCGCGTCGGCGGAGCAGACCATGCTCGTCAACGGCGTGTCCGACCGCGTGCGAGTGATCCGCGACGACGCGCTCGGTGAGCTCGCCGACGGCACGGCATCGTTCATCTCCCTCAACCCGCCGTTCCACAGCGGGGCCGCCGTGAGCGATCGCGTCGCGCCCCACCTGTTCGCCGACGCCGCCCGCGTGCTGCGGCCGGGCGGCGAGCTGTGGTGCGTGTGGAACTCGCCGCTCGGCTACCGCAACACGCTCGAGCGCCTCGTCGGCCCCACCCGGCAGGTCGCGCGCGATCCCAAGTTCACCGTGACGGTGTCGGTGCGCCGCTGACGGGGGCCGCCCGGCGGATCGACGCCGTCACGCCGGAAGTCGAGGCACCGACGAAAGCAGCTGCGCCGTGTAGGGATGCTCCGGCGCCGTGAGCAGCCGAGACGTGGGACCCTCCTCGACGATGCGTCCCGCCTGCAGCACGGCCGTCTGCGCGCACAGCGCCGACACGATCGTGAGGTCGTGCGAGACCAGCACGAAGCCGATCCCCTGCTCGCGGGCGAGACGCTGCAGCAGCTCGATCACCTGCATCCGCACCGACGTGTCGAGCGCACTGACGGGCTCGTCGGCGAGGAGCACGCGCGGCTTCGGCGCGAGCGCGCGCGCGATCGCGATGCGCTGCCGCTGTCCGCCAGAGAAGGCGTCGGGATAGCGCTCCGCGGCATCCGCCGGAAGACCGACGGCATGCAGCAGCTCTGCCACCCGCGCGCGGTGGTCGCCCGCGATGCCGAGGGATCGGAGCGGCTCGGAGATCGAACGGCCCACCGTCATCCGGGGGTCCAGCGACGAGAACGGGTCTTGGAAGACGGGCTGCACGGCGCGGCGGAACGCCCGCATGCCGCGACGGCTGCGCGTGTCGAGGGGGGCGCCCTCGAAGGTGACGCGGCCGGAGGTCGGCACCGCGAGCCCGAGCAGGAGGCGCAGCAGCGTGGTCTTTCCTGCTCCCGACTCACCGACGAGACCCAGACTCCCACCGGGCGCGAGGGAGAGCGACACGTCGTCGAGCACAGGTTGCGACGATCGGTAGCCGAAGCTCACGCCCTCGGCGGCGAGGAGAGGCACGGAGGCGCTCATGCGTCGCTCCCCTGCGACGCAGTCGGCAGGAAGGCGTCGAGCGCGCGCGACGCGGCGACGAGCTGAGCCGTGTAGGGGTCGGCGGGGGCACGGAGGATCTGCTCGGTGGCGCCGAGCTCGACCTGGCGCCCGTCGCGCATCACGAGCACCCGGTCGGCGATGCCCGCGAGCACCGGCAGGTCGTGGCTGATGAACAGCAGCGTCATACCGCGCTCGGTCACCTCCCGCTGGAGGAGCTCGAGCACGCCGGCCTGCACGGTGACGTCGAGGGCCGTCGTGGGCTCGTCGGCGATGAGCACCCGCGGGTCGGCGGCGAGGGCGAGCGCGATCGCGACGCGCTGACGCTGACCGCCCGAGATCTCGTGGATGAACGACCGCGCGATCCTCTCGGGACGCGCGAGCTGCACGTCGGCGAGGGCGTCGAGCACCGCACGCCGAAGCGCGTCGCCCCGGAGCCCGCGGTGGTGCCGCAGGGGCCACGCGAGCTGATCTCCCACGCGCATCAGCGGGTCGAGCGAGGCGAGCGGCTCCTGGAACACGGCGCTGATCGTGGCGCCCCGCACACGGTCGAGGCGGCGCGTGGGGGTGCCGACGATCTCGACGGGCCCGGCGGGCGTGCCGACGACAGCGGAGCCGCGCGCGACGAGCGGGAACGGCAGGAGGCCGAGCACCGCAAGAGCGGTGAGCGACTTGCCCGAACCCGATTCGCCGATGATCCCGAGTCGCTCCCCCGCTGCGACGGACACGTCGACGCCCTGGACGAGGGTGCGAGCATCGGACTCCGCGTCCAGATGCACGGAGAGTCGCGTGAGGTCGAGCGCGCCGCTCATCGGATGCTCCTCGTGGTGGGGTCGGCGACATCGCGCAGGCCATCGGCGAGGAGGTTCATGCCGATGATGAGCGCGACGAGCAGGATGCCGGGGAGCACCGCCGCCGTCGGGGCGATGAGGACCGTGCTCTGCGCCTCCTGCAGCATGCGACCCCACGAGGCGTTGGGCGGCGGTGAGCCGAGACCGAGGTACGACAGCGACGCCTCGGCGCCGACGGCGCCGCCGAACTGCAGCGCGAGCGGCACGATGAGCGTCGGCCACACGTTGGGGAGCACGTGCCAGCGGATGACGCCGGCCGTCCCGGTTCCGGACGTGCGCGCCGCCGTGACGAACTCCTGCGCGAGCACGCGCGTCGCCGTGATGCGGGTGAGGCGGGCGATGACGGCAGAGCCCGCGAGCCCGATCGCGAGGATGGCCGAGTCGAGCGACGCTCCGCGCCACGCGACGATGAGCATCGCCAGCAGCAGCGTCGGGAACGCGATCGCGATGTCGAGCAGGCTCGACACGGCGTCATCGACCCAGCGACGGGCAGCGGCGGCGAGGAGACCGAGCGAGATGCCGACGACGGCGGCGATCGCCACCGATCCGAATCCCACGGCCAGCGCGAGTCGTGCGCCGATCATCAGCTGCGTGAACAGGTCGCGCCCCAGCCGGTCGGTGCCGGCCCAGTGCTCGGCCGACGGCGGCTGGAGCCTGTCGCCTCCCGTGTCGGAGAACTCGTACGGCGTCCAGACCAGCGACACGAGTCCGATCGCCGCGATGACACCGAACAGCACGGCGCCGACGGCGAGGTTGATCGAGCGGCGCCGCCGAGGGCGCCGCGGCGTCACGGTCGCCGTGGGGAGGGTCGTGGCGGTCATGCGAGGGCCTGCCGGCGGTGGTTGCCCGACAGGGTGTCGCGCAGGCGAGGGTCGATGATGCGCTGGGCGACGTCGGCGGCGAAGCCGAGCAGCAGCACGAGGGCGGTGGAGAAGAGCAGCACACCCTGCACGCTCGGGAAGTCCTGCTCCTTGATGCCGACGAGCAGCATGTCGCCGAGGCCCGGAAGCGCGAAGACGCGCTCGATGATGACGGCGCCGACGAAGGTGGTCGACAGCTGGATCGCGAGGATCGAGATGAGGGGCACGACGCCGTTGCGCACACCGTGGCGCCGCAGGGCGGTTCCGAAGCTCTGGCCGGTCGCGCGGGCGGCGCGCAGGTACTGCTGGCCGAGGATGTCGAGCGTGGCGCTGCGGACGTAGCGGGCCAGGTCGCTTCCCGCCACGAGCGCGATCGTCAGCACGGGGAGCGTGAGCGCGTAGAGCGCCGCTCCCGGGTCTTCCCAGTCGCTGCGGGGAAGCCGCCCGCCGGGAACAGCCGCCACCCGAGCGACAGCACGCCCACGAGCAGGATCCCGACCCAGAAGACGGGGATCGCGCCGCCGAGCTGCGTCAGCGCCGAGAAGGCCGTGCCGTACCACGTGCGCGACTTCCACGCGGCGAAGAACCCCACCGGTACGGCGATGATCACCGACAGCGCGAACGACAGGAGCGTCAGCGGAAGGGTCACGTTCAGTCGCCGGAGGATCTCGTCACCGACGGACAGGTGGTTCGTGAACGACTGGCCGAGGTCGAACGAGAGCAGCTGCCCGAGGTATTCGACGAACTGCACATGGATCGGACGGTCGACCCCGAGCCGTGCGGCCGCGGCCGCGATCTCCGCATCCGTCGCCCCCACCGAGATGAGGGCGAAGACCGGATTGCCCAGTACCCGGAGTACGACGAACAGGATCGTCACGGCCAGCGCGAACGCCAGCAGCAACAATCCTGTTCGTCGAATCAGGTACCGGGTGATGTCTTACGCCTTGGTGATGTCGTACACGTAGAACAGCGAGTTGAGACCATTCTGCGGCACACCGCTCACGCCCTCCGCCGCGATGCGCAGCTGCGGGTTGAGGTACAGCCAGACGCTCGCCGCGTCGTCGGAGATCTGCTGGTTGGCCTTCTTGATCAGCTCCGCCTGCTCCTCCACCGTCGCGGCCGCCTCCGACTCGCTGAGCCAGGTCTGCACGTCGGCGTTGTCGTAGCCCCAGTAGAAGTCGGGGTTGCCGTAGAAGTTGATGTCGCGGTCGTTGACGTGGCCCTGGAGCGTCGCCTCGAAGTCCGTGTCGGTGTACACCTTCTGGTACCACTCGTCATCGGTGATGATGTTGATCTTCGCCGTCACGCCCACCTTGGCGAGCTCCGACTGCACGAACTCGGCGACGGTGGAGTGCACGCCCGAATCGGGCGTGTCGATCGTGAACTCGAAGCCGTCGGCGTAGCCGGCCTCGGCCAGCAGCGACTCGGCGAGCGCCGGGTCGTACGGGTTGTTGTCGGCGAGGTCGAGGTACCAGGGCTCCGACGGCGGCACCATCGAGCCGATGAGCTCGCCGCGACCGTCCCAGATGGCGTCGAGCAGCTTCTGACGGTCGATCGCCGAGTAGACGGCCTTGCGCACCTTCGCATCGTCGAACGGCGCGTTGCGGTCGTTGAAGGCGAGGAGCTCCTTGGTCGTCGAGGTGCCTTCGATGATCTGGAAGCCGGCCGCCTCGAACTCGCCCAGGCTGTCGGGGTTCGACTGGCTGGTGACGAGGTCGACGGCGCCGGTCAGGAGCGCGTTGTTGAGGGCCGTCGGGTCGGCGTAGTACTGGTAGACGACGCCGCCGTTAGCGGGCGCCTCGCCCCAGTAGTCGGCGTTGACCTCGAGTGAGATCGAGTCGCCCTTGCGGTAGTCGGCGAGGGCGTAGGGGCCCGTGCCGTCGGCGGCGGTCGTGAGGTCGCCCGCTTCGGAGTTGACGATCCACACGTAACCGAGGTTGTAGGTGAAGCTGATCGACGGCTGCGTGAGGGTGACCTCGACGTTCTTCTCGTCGATGACCTCGACCGAGTCGATGACGCTCAGCTGACGCTTGCGCGCTGCGATGGAGTCCTCGCTGATGAAGCGCTCGAGGCTGTACTTCACGTCGTCGGCGGTGAGGGCCTTGCCGGAGTGGAAGGTGGCGTCCTGCAGCGTGAAGGTGTAGACGAGGCCGTCATCCGAGACCTTCGTCTCGGCGGCGAGCAGCGGCTCGACCGTCGCGTCGTCGGTGATCTTGAACAGGCCCTCGTAGACGTTGCCCGTGAACACCTCGGTGACACCCGACGAGCCGCCGAAGATCTGGTCGAGGTTCGTGGGCTCGTTCTGCGAGCCGACGACGATCTCGGCGGCGGCGTCGGCCGCGCCGGAGCCGGAGGGCGTCGGCGAGCCGGCGGCGCAGCCGGCGAGCACGAGAAGACCGGCGGTCGCGGCCGCCGTGGCGGTCAGGAGTCGGGTGAGGCGGCGTGAGGACACGTCATTCCTTTGCTGTGGTGTGGACGGGCGCCGGATGCGCCCGGTCGTGCAGGACGGAAGGTGGAAGAAGGGTCAGAGGCTGAAGTCGCCCGCGAAGCGCACGCGGCGCTCGCCCGCACGCAGCGGGAAGGGCAGACGGTTCTGCAGGGGAGGCAGCGGGCAGTTCATCTGGTTGGAGAACCCGCAGGGTGGCACCGTGGCGAGGTTGAAGTCCACCGTGATCGGGATGCTGTCGCCGGGCTTCAGTTCGGCCGAACCCGCGGGGTGATCGAGGAACAGGAAGCGTCCGGCGCCGTACGATTCGACGCCGTTCGTGCGGTCGCCGAACACGAGCTGCAGCTTCGCCGTTCCGCCGTAGAGCGTGTCGAAGGCCGCGAGGCGGTACTCGGTGCCGTCGACCTCGAACACCAGGTCGCCCGACACGGGGAGCGTGCGGGTGGCGCCGGCGTCCTTGATGTGCTCGAACGGCACGACGCGCTGCTCGTCGACCAGTTCGAACCGGCCGCTCAGCACCCACGCGGGGTCGTAGTCGTACCGCTCGATGTCTTCGAAGGCTTCGTTCGCGGGCGAGTCCTGCTGCCAGATGCGGTAGCCCTCCTGCGGCAGCCCCGTCTCGAGGTCGGTGCGCTGCAGGCGCGAGAAGAGCGCGGTCTCGGGGTGGCCCTTCCGGGCCTCCTCCTCGCTCACGGGCGGCTCGCCTGCCGGCGACCAGTGCGTGAGCACCAGAGCCAGCGCGCCCTGCGGGGCCGTGACGGCGCGGCGACGGTCTTCTGCCCACTGCACGTAGGCCTGCGCTGCGGAGTCAGCTGTGGAATCAGCTGCGGAGTCAGCTGCGGAGTCAGCTGCGGAACCAGCTGCGGTATCGGACGACTCGAACGTGCGTGAACTCACCATGACAGGCAATCAAACGCACACGCCCGCGAGAAATTCCGTTGCAGTGTATTTCACTGCATGCATCTCTGTGCGAGCGGTCGCTTCGGGCGCTGCCGTCAGTGCCGTCCTCCGGGCGGTCCGATCGTGACGAGCACGACGAACAGCACGACCACGGCGGCGACCAGCAGCAGCACGAGGACCCACGGGCGGCGCAGGAACCAGCGAAGCAGCCCGTCGTACCAGCGCTGCGTGTCGCCCGGAGCGGGATCGGCGGTGCGCCACTCGCCCACCAACAGACCGCGGCGCTCCAGCCACCGCTCGACGGGAATGGTCGCGTAGGGGATGACCGCAGATACGACCGCGAGTACGGTCGGCGCGGCGCGCCAGCGGTTGTTCAGCGACACGAGGATCGCCGTGGCCCCGTAGGAGAGGAACACGAACCCGTGGATGCTCCCGGCGATCGACGTGGCGAGGCTCCAGCCGAGGGTCGCGCGGAGGATCAGCCCCGCGATCAGCAGGGTCCAGGTGATCGCTTCGGCGATCGCGACGAGACGGAATGTCGTGAAGGGAGTACGGAGCACTCCTTCAGCCTAGATGAAGGCTAGACGATTCCCGCGCGCATCCCGTCGAGCGAGGCGGCGACCGCCGGCAGCCGCGAGGCGAGGTCACCGTCGAGCTCGGCAAGCCGACGACGGGCTTCCTGGAGCACGTGAGCACCCTTGGGCGTCACGTTGAGGTCGCTGGCGGCACCCGCGTGCGCCGTCGCATCCTGCACGAGGCCGTCGTCGACGAGCGACCGCACGGCGGTGTGCGCCGACTGCACCGTGATGTGCGAGCGCCGAGCGAGTTCCGAGAACGAGATGCCGGGATCGGCGTAGATGTGGCCGAGTAGCCCGAATTTGCGCGTCGTGATGCCGAGGTCCTTCAGCACCGCGGACAGCTGCCCCTCCCACATCGCCGACACCGCGAGCAGCGCGATGACGGGGCTGAAGCGCGGGTTCTCGTCGGTCATAGGCACCATGGTAACGATGCGACGCCGAAGTCCGAGAGGACGCGAAACATCTGCACCCCCATCGCCGAGGGTATCGAGCCGCTCCTCTGTGAGCGAGAGCGCGGCGGGGGCCGACGATCGGCTCCCCGCACTTTCAAGGGATCCGAGCCTGCGCGCCATTGTGCGGGGCCCGATCTGCATTCCCCCACTTCAGGGGTGCAGCATATATGCGCGTTGACCTGGGATTTTTTCTCTGCCACGCTTCTCGCGGCACCTGTCGCCGAGAAGAACGGAAACTCATGCGCTCGCGCTCCGCCCGCAGACTCACCACGATCCTCCTCACGAGCGCCACGCTGGTGCTCGCGGGCGCGACGACCGCCGCCTCCGCAGCGGAAGACCCCACGTACCGGTGCAAGGAGGCCGGCAAGTGGGCGTGCATCTGGCGAGACGCCGGCTACATGACGAACGGCTCCGGCCGGGCATTGGTGGGAATCAACGACCGGATCCCCCGACTTTCCACGTGGGACTACGCCGGTAGTGGCGTGAACGCGAACAACAGCGCTTCCTCCGTGAAGAACCGCGGCGAGCGGGCACGCGTGCGCTTGTACAAAGGCGAGGAATACACGGGCGACTACTTCACCCTCCCGGCGGGTCACTACGACGGCGACTTCAACAACGGGACACCGGCCGGCGGTTTCAATGACCAGGTCAGCTCGATGAAGTTCATCGACTGATGCGTCACCGGTTTCCCCTGCAACGCCGATCGGCGACCGTGCTGGTGGCGAGCGCGATGCTCGTGCTCGCCATCACCGCCTGCGCGTCGGAGAGCTCCAGCGACCTCGATCTCCCGCCCAAGAACGAAGCGCGTTGGGTGACGCCGATGGATGCGTACCTTCCGAGTCCGGAAGCCCAGGAGTCGGCGTACTACGCATCGCTCCTCGTCGAGACTCATTGTCTTACGAACGCCGGGTATCCCGAAACGGTACCGTTCCGGGATCCGGCGCGATCGTGGCGTTCGAAGACGTTGAACGCCGCCGGTGTTCGCCTCTTCACGGTTGAGATCGCCTCGGAGTTCGGCTATCACGAGGCGCCCACGGAACTTGGCAATCGAGCCGAATGGAAGCGATTCCTGTACGGCGCTCTCAGCCCGGGGGCCGATGCCGCATTGCAATCGTGCCGAGATGATCCAAGCGAGGCCGTGCCCGATGTGGATCGCATACATAACGAACTCGTTGGGTTTGCAATGGCAGCCGATGAACGTGCGCAGCAGTCGAAGGAGGTCAAGGCGGCTGCGGCGGCATGGCGCGAGTGCATGGCGCCTCTCGGCGTCGCAGACCTGCCCGACGCGCCGTGGGACATGCCTTCCCCCACCCAATATGCGGAGTTCGGGCTCGAGGGCGACGGTGGTCACAACACCGACCATGCGAGCCCGGAAGAAATCGCTGTGGCCGTGGACGATGCGACGTGCCAGAAGAGCACGGGGTTCTCGAACGCATATTACGAGGCAGTGTGGGCCGAGGAGGTCAAGCTGCTCCGCGAGAATCTGCCCGCGTTCGAACGCGGTCGGGCGGAGTGGAAGAAGGCCCTCGAGGTCACGGCGAGACTGATCGCCGAGTATGGGCGCTGACGGCGACCGCCGCGGCCTCCGTACGCGCGTGACGGTCGGTGTGGCGGGCGCCGTCGCGCTCGTCGCCGCCGGCTGGTTCGCATCGCATCTTTTCGTGAGCCCCGAGCAGCGTGAGGCGGCTGCGCGGCCGCCCGAGCCCGTGCCCATCGAAGCACCGGTCGAGCGGGGCACGCTGTCCGAGGTCATCACGATGTCTGCCGAGGTCGGCCGCGCGCATCGCACCACCATCGCCTTGCCTGCCGGGGTGGGCAGCACCTCCGTGGTCACGAAGGTGACGAAGAAAGCGGGTGAGACGATCAGGTCCGGAGACGTGATCGCCGAGGTCAACGGGCGGCCTGTCTTCGCCGTCGCGGGACGATTCCCGTTCTACCGCGACGTGGCAGCAGGCGACACCGGTCCCGACGTTCGACAGCTCCAGGAGGGCCTCGCGGGTGTGGAACCGACGGGCGTGCTCGACCAGGCCACAGCCGACGCGGTCGCCCGTCTGTACAAGACGTCGGGACGCCCGGTGCCGGAGGGCGCTGTTCTTCCTCTGTCCGAGGCAATCGTGGTGCCACTGCCGTCGACAGTCGACTCGGCACCGCGTATCGGCGACGTCGTCGACGGCACCGCGAGCGTCGCGATCTCGTCGGGTGCGGTGGTCGGTATCGCCGCCGTCCCGCCCGCCGTCGCGGCGACGCTGACGAAGGGCCTGCGCGGCACTGTCCACGGGGGCGACGATGCTGTGGAGATCCGCGCCGTCCAGACTCCGGACGACCCGTCCGCCGACGCCACCGTGCTGATCACCCTGCCGTCACGGCTGCAGAAGGCAGGCCCGGACGCGCTGACCTTCGCGTTCGAGACCTCCGTCGTCGCCACCGACGCGCTCATCGTGCCCGTGACCGCCGTCAGCCACTCCGGTTCGCGCGACACCGTCCTCCGCGTGCGCGACGGCGTCGCGACCCCGGTCGCCGTGACGGTGCAGGGCACCCTCAACGGGCGGTCGGCCGTGGCGTCGGTGGATGGCGGGGAACTGACCGAGCACGACACGGTGCTCATCGGATGAGCGCGCCGCTCGTCGAGCTTCGCGCGGTGACACGTGCGTACGAGGGCCCTCCCTCGGTGGTCGCACTCGCCCACGCGAGCATCGCCATCCACCGCGGCGAGATCGTCGTGATCGAGGGGCCCTCCGGAGGCGGCAAGTCGACGCTGCTGAACATCCTCGGCCTTCTCGACCAACCGTCGGAGGGCGACGTGCTCGTGCAGGGCGCCTCGCTGAAGGACGCATCCGACCTCGCACTCTCTCGCACGCGCAGCGATCTGTACGGGTTCGTGTTCCAGAGCTTCCACCTGCTCGACCGCCGTGACGTGTTCGACAGCGTCGAGCTCTCGCTGCTGTATCGCGGGGTGCCGGGCGCCGAGCGGCGCGTCCTCGCGGGCCGCGCGCTGGCCGACGTCGGGATGGAGGGGTTCGGAGGCCGGCGTGCGAACGAGTTGTCGGGCGGCCAGCGGCAGCGGGTCGCCATCGCCCGCGCGCTCGCCGGCGGCGCGCCGCTGATCATCGCCGACGAGCCGACGGGGAATCTCGACTCGGAGAGCGCCCAGCAGGTGATGGACGCGCTCCGGCACGCGCACGCACGCGGAGTGGCCGTGGTGCTGGTCACCCACTCGGCCGATGTCGCGGAGATCGGGCAGCGGCGCGTGCGGATCCGCGACGGTGTGCTCACCTCGACGACCGGATCGGCGCCCAGTACGGCATCCGCGCCAGCGGCGGGATCGCCGCACCGCCGCGCGGGAGCGCCCTCGCGCGTCGCGTTCCGCGACATCGCGACCGACGCCGTGCGCAGCCTCGCCTCTCGACTGTCGCGGACGGTGCCGCTCATCGCCGCTGTCGCTCTCGGGGTCGGTCTCCCGATCGCCACCATCGGGGTCTCCGACTCCGCACGCTCACAGGTCGCGTCAACCTTCGACAGCGCTCTCAACCGCGACGTCACGGTGACGTGGACGGACCCGACGCTCGACGGCCGTCCGACCGCGTTCATCGACGGAATCGAGGAACGACTTCGCGGACTGAGCGGCGTCGAGCACGTGGCGCTTCTGTCGACCCTCGAAGACCTTCCCACGTGGGCGGATGACGTGGGCGCCTCGGTGAATCCGCCCGCCTTCGGAGCGTCCGGAGACCTGGTCGATGCTGCGCGTCTCGAGGTCGATTGGCGTCCCGGGAGCCCGGACCGCCTGGGTGCCGGCGAAGTCCTCGTCGGACGCCTCCTGGCTGACGATCTCGGCGTCGGGTCCCTCGCCCTCGCACCCACCCTCCACGTCGGAACGACGATCCTGACCGTCGGGGGAATCATCGAAGACTCGCCTCGCGCCCCGAAGCTCCTCGGCGGCCTCGTCCTCTCGACTGTCGGTGCGACGCCCGTGTCGCAGGTCGAGGCGCTGGTGTCGACCTCGGCGGGAGCCGCGCAGCAGGTGGCCGGGCAGGCGGCCCTCGCCGTCGACTACTACCAGCCCGAACGGCTCGACGTGCACGCCCCACCCGACCCGCGCAGCCTTCGCGCGGCGGTCGAGTCGAACGTGCAGATGACACTGTGGATCGTGTCGGGCATCGCGCTGCTCGGGGCGGTCGCCGGCGTCGCCAACGCGATGACATCGGCCGTGGGCGAGCGCCGCGGCGAGATCGGGCTGCGCCGCGCGATCGGCGCCCGCCGACGTCACATCACCGGGCTCGTGCTGACGGAGGCGACCATCGTCGGGGTGATGGGCGGTCTCGCAGGACTCGCTGCGGGGCTCGTGGCCGTGCTCGCCGTGACGATCAGCCAGGGGTGGATGCCCGTCTTCGATCTTCGGCTCGCACCGCTCGCGTTGACGGGCGGGGTGGCCGTCGGAGCTCTCGGCGGGGTCGCAGCGGCACGCCGTGCCTCACGGATCCAGCCCGCCGCGGCGTTGCGCGCCTAGCGCGCGCCGACGCAACGCTTCTGCGGCGGATGTCGGCGGCCAGGCGTAGCGTCGCTCGCGGAGGGACCGAGAGAGAGGACATGCCATGGACTGGAAGATCGAACTCATCTTCGTTCCCGTCACCGACGTCGACCGCGCGAAGGCGTTCTACGAGAGCATCGGGTTCCACGCCGACCACGACCAGAGGCCCACGCCCGACATCCGGTTCGTCCAGCTCACTCCCCCGGGCTCCGCCTGCTCCATCGCCATCGGCGAAGGGCTCGGCATCGATCTCGAACCCGGCCGCCAGAACACGATCCAGGTGGTCGTCCCCGACGCCGACGCCGCCCTCGCCCAATTGCAGGCGGCGGGCGTCAAGGCCCAGGGCGTGCAAGACCTCGACTGGGGCCGATTCGTGACGTTCGACGACCCCGACGGAAACACCTGGACGCTCCAGCAGCTGCCGAAGTGGAACTGACGGGCCGCCCCCGCGAGCGTGCGCCCGAATACGTGGCAGGGGCGGGTCGGTCAGGCCGTGAGGTCGCGGATGGTGCCCTTCTCGAGCCGCAGTCGCCGACGCGCGCGGCGGGCGACCGCCGAGTCGTGGGTGACGACGATGAGGGTGAGACCCTCGGCGTTCAGCTGCTCGAGCACTGCGAGGATCTCGTCGCGCATCGACTCGTCGAGATTGCCGGTGGGCTCATCCGCCAGGAGCACCGTGGGCCGCTTGGCGATCGCCCGCGCGATCGCGACACGTTGCTGCTGACCGCCCGAAAGCTCGGCCGGGCGATGATCGGCCCGCTCGGAGAGCCCCACGCGCGCGAGCGCATCTCTCACCCGCTCGTCCCTCTCCGCTTTGGGCAGCCCTGCGGGCTCCAGCCCCATCGCGACGTTCTCGGCCGCGGAGAGGGTGGGGATGAGGTTGAAGGCCTGGAACACGAACCCGATCTCCGACGCACGGACTCTTCCCAGCGCAGCCGACGACGCTCGTGCGAGATCGGTCTCGCCGATCAGCACTTGCCCGGTCGTCGGCTTCTCCAGCGCACCCAGCACCTGCAGCAGTGTCGACTTGCCACCGCCGGTCGGGCCCTGGATGGTGACGAAGTCGCCGGGCGCGATGTCGAGGTCGACGCTGGCCAGGGCGCGCACCTCCCGCCCCTTCTGGCTGAAGATCTTGGTCACCTGCGTGAGCCGATATGCCGGTGCAGCAGACGACACTCCGGCGTCGAGCGGATTCGGGTTGGTGATGGTCATGGGGGTCTCCGTCGTCGTGCTGAGATGGTCGTTCGGGGTGCTGTCGCTCGGGGTGCGGGGGTCGCGCGCGCTCATGCGACGGCCCTCAGCGCCTCGGCGGGGCTGAGTCGAGCCGCACGCCAGCCGCCGAATGCTCCGGCCACAAGGCCGCCGAGCACGGCGAGCAGCAGGGCTGCGACGACGATCCAGAGTGACAGCGGGGCGCTCAGCACCACGTCGCTCACGGCGGCAGATGCGCCGAAGGCTCCCGGTCCCCCCGGCATGCCGCCGGGGCCGGCTGTGCCGCCCGACGGCAAGGCGGATCCTGCAGAGATCGTCGGCTGGATGACGTTGATGAGCCAGACGCCTGCCACTCCGACGGCGACGCCCACAGCGCCGCCGATGAGCGCCTGCACCACGGACTCGCCGGCCACCTGACCCACGACGCGCCGATTCGACCACCCGATCGCCTTCAACGTGCCGAGTTCGCGCGTGCGCCGTGAGATGCCCGAGATGGTGAAGAGGATCGCGAGCGCGACCGCGACGACCAGCACGATGACCGAGAGCCACGTGCCGAGGCTCGCGATCAGGGCGCTTGCGCTCGACAGCGACGACGACACCGTCGATGCGAGATCGGACTGCGAACTCACCGTCGCGTCGGGGAGCGCATCCTGGAGACCCGCCTGCACTGACGTGATCGCATCGGCCGACACCGCCTGCACGTACACGGTGGACACGACATCGCCCGCGCCCGACAGCGCCTGCGCAACGTCGAGCGGGATGTAGACGTTCGCGGCGGTGTCGGCGACTGCGGAGGTGGAAGCGACGACGCCGACCACCGTGAACGCGGCGCCTCCGACGTCGAGCGTGTCTCCGACGGTGATGTCGGCGCTCACCGCGTACGACGCGTCGATGACGGCGACGTCGGCGCCGACGTCTCCTGCCGTGAACGCACGCCCCTCGGTGACCTCCGCCGATGACAGCGGCCCGACCTCTACGTCGCCTGGCTCCACACCCAGCACGGTGAAGGAGTCGATGTCGAACGAGCCGCCGCCGAATCCCCCTCCGCCGTCGGCGCCCAGCTGCGGACGCTCCCCCGCGTCGCCTCCGGACGGGGGCGACGGGAGCTCGCCGTCGAACGTCATGTTGGTGAGGCTCAAGGCGCCCGACGCGGCGACAACGCCGTCGACCGACGCGACCGCGTCGACGGTGCTCGCGTCGAGGCTTCCGCGCAGGAAATCGGTCAGAAGGCGCGACTGGCTGAGCGTCGTCGTGCCGTCGTCATCCGTCGATCCCCCGTCCTCGCCGAACTCGAATTGCGGTCCGCGGGGGCCACCTTCTCCTGGCAGCGCCTGCGCACCCGTCACGGTAAGGTCGGTCCCGACGCCGTACACCGACTCGAGAGCCTGAGTCTGCGCGTCGCGCACACCCGACGACAGTGCATTGACCACGATGACGAGCGCGATCGCGATCGCCATTCCGGTCGCGACGATGATGGTCTGCTTCTTGCGGCCGGCCAGTTCCCGCCGCAGGTACGTCCAATACATGGGTCCCCTTCTCGGCGCGCGTCGCGCGGCCGTCGGAGACGAAGGTATTTTCCGGTTCTATGGCATCGTTCTGGGCCACGTATGAGCGAGCTATGTCCCCCTCGTGCTCTGCCCGCGAGACGACCTCAAAGACCCATCAGGCGCGCGTGGGCGGCGGCACCACCGTGAGCACGCGTTTCGTGAAGTCGAGGAAGTCGTCGATCCACGTCTGGAGGAACTCGCGGGTGCCGTCGTCGGTGCACTCGCCGTCGTCGGTGAACAGTCCGGGCTTCGTCTGGATGTACGCCTCGGGGGCGTTCATCTGCGGCGAGTCGCAGAAGCTCAGGATGCTGCGCAGCGACTGCTGTGCGACGGCCGTTCCGATCGCCCCGGGAGACGTGCCGATCACCGCCGACGGCTTGCGGGCGAACGAGTTGGTGCCCCAGGGGCGACTCGCCCAGTCGATCGCGTTCTTGAGACCGCCGGGAATCGAGCGGTTGTACTCCGGCGTCACGAACAGGATCGCGTCGGAGGCTTCGATGGCGCTCTTGAGGTCTCGCGCCACCTGCGGGTAGTCGTCGTCGTAGTCGTAGCTGTAGAGCGGCAGATCGCGGATGGCGATCTCTTCGAACTGCAGCTCCGGCGACGCGAGCCGGATGAGCACCTTCGACAGCGTGCGATTGATGGATGCCTCGGCGAGGCTCCCCACGAAGTAGCCCACCCGGTACGGAGGTTCGTGCTCGATGACCATGCTCATGTCGCGCCACCTTTCCTTTGCCGCCCATTGAACGCCTCGTCTCGGGAGCCGGAAAGGGGGTGGTGCACCGCTGCGGGTCGGATACTCACCGGGCGAGTCAGTTGCCGAGGTCGTCGTCGAGCCAGCGCCGCAGCCAGCGCCCCCGGGCGGTGTGGGCCTCCAGCGAGACGGGTGCGTCGGCGACGACGCCATCCGAGGCGTGGAACGCTCCCGACCAGACGTGCAGCTCAGCTGTGCACCCCGCCGTCCACAGTCGCGTTGCGAAGGAGACGATCTGGTCGCGGAACACCTCGGCCGCACCCGTGTCGAGGAAGGTCGGCGGCAGTTCGTGGAGGTCTTCCTCGTCGCCCGGCGGGAGCCGTCGCGGGTCGTCTCCGAGCGCGACGCGCCAGGCCGTCTCGTTCGACTGTGCGCTCCACGACGGGTCGTCTGCGCACTGGACGGTCGAGGGCGTCTCCCGGGGCGACAGCATGGGGCAGATCAGCAGGAGGCCGTCGGGCTGCGCGTCCATGTTGCGGCAGGCGAGCGCCGTGGCCGCGGCCACCCCGCCGCCGGCGCTCTGCCCTGCCAGCAGCACGCGGAGGCCATCGGACGCAGCTGCCCGCACCGCCCCGGCGGCAGCGTCGACCATGTCGTCGAAGCACGACTCGGGGGCGAGCGGATACTCGACGCTCCACACCTCCAGACAGAGCTCCGACGCGTGCCGGAGGATCGTGTCGGGCCCGTCGAAGCGGGTGCCGGCTATGAGGCCGCCGCCGTGCAGGAACACGACCCGGGCGGCGGGCGCCGTGAGGTCATCCGGCGTGAACACCGTCACGTCGCAGCCGCCCGCGCGGATCTCCCGCGACGTGAGGCCGAACCCAGCGGTGTGCGCCGCCGCGGTGCTGCCGCGCGCCGCTGAGAGCCGCCGGTAGCGCGCGACATCGTCGAGAGTGCGCAGATCGGTGGGGAGTTCCCGGGCCAGCTGCGCGCGTCCTGAGGCGAGACTGCGCGCGACCCCGAGCCGCGCCGGAACGCCGCTCATACCGGCGCTGCGGCGCGCACGTGGTCGAGCACGCGCAGGTTGTCGCGCGCTGTGCGGATCACGTCGGCGGCCGTGCGATCGGCCGGGCGGCGGCTCACCTTGAGCCCCAGCCAGTCCACGTCGCCGGCCGCCACCAGCGCATCCGTCACGCGCGCGTCGGTGAGAAGCGACAGCGCGTCCGGGTCGGCTGACGCGAGCGGGAGGTGACGGTCTTCCCACGCGGCGCCGTACGGCCCGTCGGCAGCCGCCGAGCCGGAGAAGGTGAGCCCGCGCAGCAGTCCCGCTGCCGCCGCCTGGGCGACGTGCGCAGCGACCGTGTCGGGCTCGCGCACCTCGATGACCGAGCGCCCCCAGTTGAGGATCATCCCCACTCCGCCGCCGTGGGCAGCGAGCGCGTCGAGCTCGGCCGCGAGCGAGAGGAAGCCCTTCTCGTAGGGCTGACCCTCGATGAGGGCGTCGCAGTGCTCGATGGCGAGCGACGCACCATCCCAGTCGATGTCGTGGAGTTCGGCCAGCGATGCCGCCAGCGCGTCGGCGTCGCTCGCGGCGCCGGCGTCGCCCCCGCCGCGCGGTGCGGTGTGGAGGGGAACGAGGTCGACGCGGGCGCGACCTCCGTCGTTGAGTCGGCGGATGTCGTCGGCGAGCGCGCGCAGGTCGGCGACCGCGGCGGCGCGCCCGTCGGGGTCGGACGAGGCGAGGCCGTACGCGGGTGATGCCGCGCACCGCCCCATCACCCACGGAAGTGCTGTGACGGCCAGACGGGCGCCCTCCGGAACATGACGCTCGAACCAGGCCGTGTCATGCGGGTGCACGGCGCCGATCCACGGCACCTCGAGGCCGACGACGCCCGGGAGGGCGCAGAGACCTTCGAGCAGCTCTTCCTCGAGCGCCGGATCCCACACGGTGTGCGCCGGCGACAGTGCGTAGGAGCTGACGAGGATCGGCGCTGCCATCAGGCGTTCCCCATCGCGGCGACGAACCAGCCCGTGATGGTGCTCGGATGGGTGATCGCCGTGCCGACGCACACCGAGAAGGCACCTGCCGCCCGGGCGGCCGCAGCGTGGGCGGGAGTGTGGATGCGGCCTTCCGCCATCACGGGGAGGCTGCAGCGCTCGACGATCTGCGCGATGAGCTCGAGGTCGGGTCCGTCGGTGCGGGGTCTCTCGCCCGAGTAGCCCGACAGGGTGGTCCCGAGGATGTCGGCGCCTGCGGCCTCGGCGGCGATCGCGTCGTCGAGCGACCCGCAGTCGGCCATGACGAGCACGTCTCGCCCCTCGCGGAGGCCGGCGATCGTCTGGGCGAGCGTCAGCCCGTCGGGACGCGGGCGCCGGGTGCCGTCGATCGCGACGATGTCGGCCCCGGCCTCGGCCACGGCGACGGCGTGCCGCAGGGTGGGAGTGATGAACACGTCGTGGTCGCCGTCTTTCCACAGCCCGATCACGGGGACGGTGAGGTCGGCGACGGCGCGGATGTCGTCGAGACCCTGCACGCGGATGCCGGCGGCTCCGCCCATGACGGCGGCGCGGGCGATCTGCGACATCGTCTCGGGGTGGCGCATCGGCTCGCCGGGGTACGCCTGGCACGAGACGACGAGCCCGCCTCGAAGCTTCTCGATGTGCGGGTGGGCGGGGGGCCGGGTGGTCATGAGGGTGCTCCGATCTGATCCCAGGTGTGTGCGGCGGCACCGCGGAGAGGCGCATCGCCGCCGAGGAGTCCGGCGAGGAGAGGGGTGTTCTGCAGTGCGTCGATCGCCTCGGCACGGTAGGCGGCGCGCATCGGCTCCCACCAGGCGTCGCCGATGGCGGGCACGCCGCCGCTGAGCACGACGCATTCCGGGTCGAGGAGCGCCGCGGCGCCGGCGATGGCGCGGCCGATGACCGCCGCCGATTCGGCGATCGCCTGTCTCGCCACGGCGTCGCCGACGGCCGCGAGGGCCGCGATCTGCCGTGCGTCCTCGATGTCCGGCGACCCGCCGAGCGCGAGGTAGTGACGGTGCAGTCCGACCCCCGATCCGATCGCCTCCAGATGACCGAGACGCCCGCACGGGCAGCGCAGGTGCTCGGCACCCGGCACGGGCATGTGCGCGATCTCACCGCCGACGTGGTGGGCGCCCGTGACGGGGGTGCCGTCGATGACGATCCCGGCGCCGATCCCCGTGCCGACGGCGATGACAAGGGCGCTGGAGGCTCCCGCGGCGGCACCGAATCGGAACTCCCCCGCCGCGTGCGCGTCGACGTCGTTCTGGACGGTCAGCGGCGCGTCGGACGGCAGGAGCTCTCCGAAGGCGGAGCGGAGGTCGTCCGCGAGTCGCGTGCCTGCCCAGCCTGCCAGCGTGTCGGTCGACGAGACGATGCATCCCGTGCGGGTGTCGACGACGCCCGCCGACGCGATCCCGGCGCCGCGCACGACGAGTCCGGGGTGCGCCGCCGTCAGCCCCGCAGCGAGGCTTCCGACGGTCGCGATGATGGCGGCGGGTCCCGCCTGTCCGGGGTGGGTGCCGTCGCGGTGGCGACGACACCCGAGCCGGCATCGATGAGGGCAGCGGCCGTCTTGGTGCCGCCGATGTCGACCGCGAGGACGACGTCGGTCATCAGCGGTTCGCGGGCAGCAGATCGAGCGTGTCGAGGATGCCGGTGATGCGCGCGACCGCGTCGGCGTCGAGGCTCTGCACGCCCGTGGCCATCGTGGCGTTCGCGATGAGACCGCGCGCCTTCATCGCCGCCTTGAACGCGCCGACGCCCGTCGCGTCGCCCGACAGGCCCTGCGGCTGGAACACGATGTCGAACACGCGGTTGAGGCGCTCCTGCTCGCGGCGCGCGGCCTCCCAGTCGTCGCGGGTCACCGCTTCCCACAGTCGCACGTACCCGGCGGCGTCGACATTCGCGAGGCCCGGCACGACGCCGTCGGCGCCGGCGAGCGCCATCGCGTCGACGACCACCTCGTGGCCCGTGAGCAGCTGCAGCGGCCGGCCGGCGGCGGCGTTCGCGGCGACGAGGCGGCGGAAGCCGACGTCGTCGCCCGACGAGTCCTTGACGCCGTGGATGACCCCCTCGGTGCCGAGCTGCACGAGCACGTCGAGACCCAGCTTGGTGTGCACGCGCACCGGCACGTCGTACGCCCACAGGGGCACGTCGATCGCTGCGGCGACGGCACGGAAGTGGTCGGCGATCTCGGTGACCGAGTTCAGCGTGTACAGCGGCGCGGTCGTGACGATCGTGTCGACCCCGGTGGCCGTGAGGCGGCGGGCGACCTCGATGATGCGCGGCGCCGTGAGCTCGATCGCACCGGCGATGATGGGCACCCGGCCGGCGGTCGCCCGCACGATCGTCTCCACGATCTGCACGCGCTGGTCGTCGGTGAAGTAGGCCGTCTCGCCCGTCGAGCCGAGGGCGAACAGGCCGTCGACCCCTGCGCCGATCAGGTGCTCGATGAGCGCCTCGAGCGAGGCGTGGTCGACCGAACCGTCGGTGTAGAGCGGGGTGGCCACCGGGGGGACGACTCCGCTGAAGCGGACGGCGGTGGCA
This sequence comes from uncultured Actinomycetota bacterium, assembly GCA_963789095.1. Classification (GTDB taxonomy): domain Bacteria; phylum Actinomycetota; class Actinomycetes; order Actinomycetales; family Microbacteriaceae; genus Microbacterium. Next base: position 73,795 of record CAWBJK010000011.1, on the reverse strand, counting down.
GGGGTGTTCGTCATGACGTTTCCAGTTCTGTGTGTGTCAGGTCAGAGGAGGGAGGTGGACTGGAGCAGCGAGGGCGCCGCGCCGAGCAGAGAGCGGGTGTAGGGGTCCGACGGCGCATCGAAGACCCGCGCGGCCGGGCCGTGCTCCACGATCCGGCCCTTGTTCATCACGACGATCTCGTCGGACAGGTAGCGGACGGTCTGGATGTCGTGGGAGATGAACACCATCCCGAGCCCGAGCTCGTTCTTCAGGTCGGTGAGGAGGTTGAGGATCTGCGCGCGCACCGACACGTCGAGCGCGGACGTGGGCTCGTCGGCGACGATCACCTGAGGGTCGAGCACGAGCGCGCGGGCGATCGCGACCCGCTGTCGCTGCCCGCCCGAGAGCTGGCTCGGCAGGGCCTCGAGCGCCGAGGCGGGGAGGCCGACGAGGCCGATGAGCTCACGGACCTTCGCCTGGCGCTGCGCCGCTGTGCCCAGGCCGTGCACCTCGAGCGGGTCGAGGAGCGCCTGCCGGATCGTCATGCGCGCGTTGAGCGCCGTCGCCGGGTCTTGGAAGACCACCGACAGAATGCGCCCGAGGCGCTTGCGCACGCTCGTCGTGAAGTTCTTCACGGGCTCCCCGGCGAACACCACCTGGCCCGACGTCGGCTGCTCCAGGCCCACGAGTACTTTCGCGGCCGTCGACTTGCCGGAGCCCGACTCGCCCACGATCCCGAGGGTGCGTCCACGGTGGACCGAGAACGACACCCCCGCGAGGGCATCCACATACTCCTTGTGGAAGAGGCCCGAGGCGCGGGTTTTGTACCGCACCCGGACGTCTTGCAGTTCGATGATCTTGTCTCTCATCGCACACCGCCAATCGGCTGAACAGGCGCATCGTCGGGGTGCGCGGCGTAGAAGTGCTCCGTGCCGGCGATCTGCCGGCGCACCGGCGTCACTCCCGCGTTGCGAGCGGGGTTCGACGACCGCGGCGCGAACCGGTCGCCCGCGGGGAAGTCACGGGGCGACGGGACCGTGCCCGGCACCTGGTGCAGGCGGTCGGAACCCGACTCGATCGACAGCACGGCGCCGAGGAGGCCCCGCGTGTACTCGTGCACGGGCTGCGTGAGGAGTTCGCGCGTGGTGCCCTGCTCGACCACCTGCCCGGCGTACATCACCGTGATGCGGTGCGCCAGCTCGGCGACCAGTGCCAGCTCGTGCGAGACGAACAGCATGGCGAAGCCGAGCTCTTCGCGAAGCGAGTTGAGCAGTTCCACCACCTGCGCCTGCACCGTGACGTCGAGCGCCGTGGTGGGCTCGTCCGCGATCACGAGACGCGGATTGCGGGTGAGCGCCATCGCGATGAGCACGCGCTGACGCTGACCGCCCGACAGCTCGTGAGGGTACGACGCGAGCGTGCGCTGGGGGTCGAGGCCCACGAGCCGGAGAAGGTCTTCCGCCGAGCGGGTGCCGCCGCGCGACGTGAGCTGCTTCATCTGCGAGCGGATGAGCATCGCCGGGTTCAGCGAGCTGAGCGCGTCCTGGTAGACCATTGCGATGTCGTGGCCGCGCAGGGCGTTCCGCTCTTTCGTCGACATCGAGAGGAGGTCGCGGCCGTCGAAGAGGATCTCACCCGAGATCTTCGCCCGCGGGTCGAGAAGGCCCATGATCGCGAGCGAGGTGATCGACTTGCCGCACCCCGACTCGCCGACGAGGGCCATCGTCTCGCCCGGTCGCACCGTGAAGTTCACGTTGTCGACGACGTTCACGTCGCCGTGACGCGGGAACGAGATCGAGAGGTTACGCACCTCCAGGAGCGGCGGCGCGTCGGACGTGTGGACGAGACGGTCTGTGCGAGCGAGTTCCACGTCGCGGAGGGTCGCGAGGCGCTCTTCCAGCGGCACGACCGCGGTCGTCGCGGCGATGATCGGGGTGGCGGTGGTCACCACGCGCACCGTCGAGGTGTCGCGCTCGCGCCCCGAACCGACGTTCGCGGCGGTGTCCGAGCCGCCGGCAGGGGCCTGGGCCTCCTCCAGCACCGCGGTCGACTCCTCGGTCGACACCGCGGCGGACGACACCTTCCGCGCCCGCGGGGCCACCATGGCATCGGTCATGCCCTCGGAGAGGATGTTGAGGCACAGCACGGTGATCATGATCAGCAGGCCCGGGAAGAACGTCGCCCACCAGGCGCCGCTCATCAGCAGGTTGCGACCGGCGGCGATGACGTTGCCCCAGGAGGGCTCGGGGTCGGGGACGCCGGCCTGCAGGAACGACAGCGACGCTTCGAAGATGATCGCGTCGGCCACGAGCACCGTCGCGAAGACGAGCACGGGCGCCATCGTGTTGCGCGCCACGTGCGTGACGATGATGCGCGGCGTCGACGACCCCATCACCCGCACGGCCGACACGTAGTCCTCGCCGTACTGATCGAGGATGTTGGCCCGCACGATGCGGGTCAGCTGCGGCACGTAGAGGAAGGCGATCGTGAGGATGAGCACGGGCAGCGATTTGCCGAACACCGCGACGAACACGGCAGCCAGCGCGATGCCGGGGAACGACATGATGACGTCCATGACGCGCATGAGCGTCTCGGCGATCCACCGCGGCGCGGTCGCGGCGATCGCGCCGAGCATGCACGCCACCAGCAGCGCGCAGAGCGTCGCGCCCAGACCGATGGTCAGCGAGTAGCGCGCACCGTAGATCAGGCGCGAGAAGATGTCGCGGCCCTGACGGTCGGTGCCGAACCAGTGCTCGCCGCTCGGAGCCTGCACGGGGTCGCCGGAGGCCAGCGGGTCGTAAGGGGCGACGAGCGGGGCGAAGATCGCCGCCAGCCCCACCACGGTGAGGATCAGCAGGCAGATGAGCGATCCGATGCCGAGGCCGCCGAGGCGGAGGCCGGGAACGCTGAGGCGTTCGGTCAGTTTGCGTCGCATGGTTTCACACCGCCCGGATTCGGGGATTGATGAGCACGTAGAGGAGGTCGACGATGATGTTGATCACGACGAACGCCATCGCCACGGCGAGCGTGACGCCCTGCACCAGGTTGGGCTCGTTGTTCGTCACGCCGTTGAGGATGAGGGTTCCCATGCCGGGGATCGCGAAGATGACCTCGATCACCACGGCACCTCCCAGCAGATAGCCGACGCGCAGGCCGAGCACCGTCACGGGGGTGATGAGGGCGTTCCGCAGCACATTGCGCCCGACCACGACGACGCGGGGGACGCCGGCGCCGAGGGCTGTGCGCACATAGTCGCGATCGAGCTCCTCGACCATCGAGGTGCGCACCACGCGCGACAGCTGTCCGATCACCGGCACGGCGAGCGCGAGGGCGGGCAGCGACATCCGCGCGAGCCACCCGGCGGGGTCGGCGGCGAAGTCGGGCAGACGCCCCGAGGCCGGGAGGAGCCCCAGCTGCAGCGTGAAGAGCTGGATGAGGAGGATCGCCAGCCAGAACGACGGCGTCGACAGCGACGCGACACCGAAGAGGCGGATGACCTGGTCGGGCCAGCGGTCGCGGAACACGGCGGCGACGATGCCGAGCGTGAACGCGACGACCACCGCGACGATCAGGCCGAGGAAGGTGAGCGAGAGCGTGATGGGGAAGGCGCGAGCCACCTCGTCGATGACGGGCAGGCTGCGTGCCGAGTATGTGCCGAGGTCGCCGCGGAAGAGCCCGAAGAGGAAGGCGATGTAGCGCACGAACAGGGGGTCGTTCAGGCCGTACCGCTCGCGGTAGGCCTCGAGGGCCTCCGGCGAGGCCGTCTCGCCCAGCGCGGTGCGCGCGGGGTCGACCGGGGAGAAGGACATCACGAAGAACACGAGGAAGGTGATGCCCAGGATCATCAGCGGCAGCTGCAGCAGCCGCGTGCCGATGAGACGTAGCGTGTTCGACACGTCCGCTCCTTCTGGGAAGTGGGTGATGAGGCGAGGGTGCGCCGGGGGCCGACGCACCCTCGCATCAGGTTCAGCCGGCAGCGACGCCGACGTCGAGGAACGACAGACCCGTCGTGGGCACGGGCTGGAACCCGACCAGGTCGTCGCTGCTCCACGCGGTGGGGAGCTTGCGGTGGAACAGCGGGTAGAGCACGGCCTGCTCGGCGACCAGGTCGAACGCCTCGTTCCATGCCGTCTGCTGAGCATCGCCCTCCGACTGCACGGCGGTGTCGAGCAGCTCGTGCAGCTGGGCGAACTCGTCGCTGTCGGACCAGTAGGTGCGGTTGTTCGACCACACGTTGTCGCCGTACCACCAGTTCATGAGGAGGTCGGGGTCGCTGCCGAACACCGAGGGGTCGCCGGGGGCGACCATGACGGTGTAGTCGCCGGCGTCGACCTTCGCGTACTGCGCGGCCGACTGGCCGACGTCGAGCGTGACGTTCACCCCGATAGCGTCGAGGGATTCCTTGATGAGGGGGGCGACTTCCTTGACCCAGCCGGTGTCGGTGGTCAGGAGGGTGATCGACAGATCCGACGCGCCGGCGTCGGCGAGCAGCTCCTTGGCCTTCTCGGGCTCGTAGCTGTAGACCGTCGAGGCCTCGTTGTAGTTCGGGTAGGTGTCGGGCAGGAACGACGTCGCCGCCGTCGCGTTGCCGAGCATGCCCGTGTTGATGATCTTGTCCATGTCGAGCGCGTAGAAGAACGCCTGGCGCACGCGCACGTCGTCGAAGGGGGCGACGTTCGAGTTGAACATCATGAACAGCAGGCCGAACGACTGCACGCTCTCGACGTCGACGGTCGCGGCGAGCGAGTCGGCGTCGATGTAGGGCACATCCTCCATCGCCTGGATCGTGCCCGACGACATCGCGGTGACGCGCGCGGCCGCGTCGGCCAGGAGGTTCCAGTTCATGCCGGCGGCCTTCGCGGGGCGCGGGCCGTTGTAGTCGGCGTACGCCTCGAACACGACCTTGTCCTCCGGGACGGCCGACACGAGCGCGTACGGTCCGGAGCCCACGGGGTTGGCACCGAACGCTTCCAGATCGGCTTCCACGAGGGCCTTCGGAACGATCTTCACGATCCCCAGGCGGCTCTCGATGAGCGAGTACGGGTACTTCGTCGTGATCTCGACGGTGTCCTCGTCGACCGCCGTGACGGCGTCGATGAAGTCGACGAACGGGGTGAAGAGGGAGCCGCTGGCCGGGTCGAGCACGCGCTCGTAGCTGAAGACGACGTCGTCCGCGGTGACGGGCTCACCGTTGTGGAACGTCGCACCTTCGCGCAGGTCGACGGTGTAGGTCGTGTCGTCGACCTTGGTCGGCAGCTCCGCGGCGAGCGCCGGGTACGCCTCACGCGTGGCGGGGTCGAGGTCGACGAGGCCCTCGAAGATGTGCCAGTTGGCCGCGACCGTGACCGCGCCCGACGCGATCATCGGGTCGAAGCTGCCGCTGAGCGCATACGAGATGCCGGCTTCGATGGTGGCGTTCTGGTCGATGGCGCCTGCGGGCTCGGACGCCTCGGGGCTGGTGGCGGCGGCGCCACAGCCGGCGAGCACGACAGTGGCGGCGACGGTGCCCGCCACTGCGGCTGCGAGACGGCCCACCTTGCGGCGGACGGGGAAGTGATTCATATGCACTCCTGGATGTTTCGGATGGACCCTGGTTGGGGAAAAGACACCCTTGTCGGACATCAGATGTCTGACGTAATATAAACATGCGGCCGTCAAACCGCACAACACCTGAGACGAACTTGTAATCTTCGGACAGGTCGACCCGGATGGAGAACTCATGGCAGCCCCCGACAAGCGTGACTCGCGCATGCGGCGCGTCACGACTGCCGACCAGATCAAGCAGCTCATCCTCACTCGCGACCTCAAGCCGGGCGACCCCCTGCCCACCGAGGCCGAGCTGTGCGAGACTCTCGATGTCTCACGGTCTTCGGTGAGAGAAGCCATCCGCACCCTCTCCACCCTCGACATCGTCGACGTCCGCCACGGGCACGGCACCTATGTCGGCTCGATGTCGCTCGACCCGATGGTGCAGGCGCTCGTCTTCCGCGGCGCCCTCTCCCCCGAGGGATCGCTCGACGCTCTCCGGGAGGTCGTCGAGGTCCGCCGCGCCCTCGACCTGGCGATGGCCGACCTCGTCGTCGCCGGGGCACAGAACGACGAGGACGTCGCAGCACTGCGAGCGATGGTCGATGAGATGGTCGACAAAGCCGGGCGCGGCGAGACGTTCCTCGAAGCCGACCGCGCCTTCCACACGCGCCTGTTCGCCGTCACCGGCAACCGGCTGGCGCAGCAGCTCGTGGGCGCCTTCTGGGATGTGCACACCGCCGTCGTCCCGCTCCTGAACGTCGGCGTCCCCGCCGACATCAAGCACACCGCCATCGCGCACGGCGACATGCTCGACGCGGCCATCAGCGGCGACGTCGAGGCGTACCGACGGGCGGTCATCGAGCACTACCGCCCCATCGAGAACTCGCTGTCGGCGGCCACCGCATGACGGGCGCGAGCTCCATCGCCCCCGTCCGATACGGCATCGTCGGCGCCGGCTACTTCGGGCGCGAATTCGCCCGCATCCTCGCCGGCCTTCCTTCGGCCACCCTCGCCGGCGTCTACTCCACGGGCGACGCGACCGCCTTCGGCGCCGACTTCGACTGCCCCGTGCTCGATTCGTACGAGGCTCTCCTCGCGCGATGCGACGCCGTCATCATCGCCTCCCCCAACCACGCGCACCGCGACTATGCGGTGGCTGCCGCCGAGCACGGTGTCGCCGTCTTCTGCGAGAAGCCCATCGCGCTGAACTACGCCGACTGCGACGCCATGGTGTCGAGCTGCGAGCGCAACGGCGTGCTGTTCCTCGCCGGTCACGTCATGCACTTCATGGACGGCGTCCGCCGCGCAGCCTCCCTCATCGCCGACGGCACGATCGGCGAGCCGGTCGTGGGCCGCGCCGTGCGCGTCGGCTGGGAGGACGGCACCGCCGCCCCCACTTGGAAGAAGACCCGCGCCCTGTCGGGCGGGCACCTCTTCCACCACATCCACGAGCTCGATGTGCTCCAGCACCTCATGGGTGCCGCCGAGACCGCCACGATGGTCGCCGGCGCGGCCCCGCAGGCAGGCACGCGCGTCGGCGACGAGGACGCTCTCCTGCTCGCCACCGTCACCATGCCCGGACACCGCTACGCGACGCTCGAGTGGGGCTCGGTGTTCCGCCGCCCCGAGCACGTCGTGCGCGTCGAAGGCACCCGCGGCTTCCTCGAGATCGACATGGAAGACGTGGGCGTCACCGTCGTGACCGGCGACCGCGTCGAGAGATTCCCCCTCCACGAGAGCGCGGAGGTCGATGCCGAGCGCACCGCCGAGAACCACGGCAGCGGCAGCGGCGGCGGCGTGACCTACGGCGACCCGACCGTGCGCCCGCCGCGTTGGCTCCGCACCGTCATGCAGCGCGAGCTCGTCTACTTCACCAGCCTCCTGCGCGGCGAGACGCCCGACCCGGCGCTCGCGGGCCTCACCGACGGCACGGCCGCCCGGGCGTCGATCGCGACAGCCGAGGCGCTCACCCGCAGTGCGGCCCTCGGCCGCACGGTCGCGGTGAGCGAGGTGTCCGCGTCGACACCCGTTCCCGCGTAAGCCTCCCGGCGGGGCGCCCGCCCCCTCGCACGAGTTCGTCGGGGCCATTCCCGGCGCCGCCGCCCCGCTCTAGACTGCGACTGGTCCAGGCAGCGGCGGGGAGGCGGCGATGGCGGATCGGCCGGCGGTGAGCGTGGTCGTGCCGCTGTTCTGCACCGGGCCCTACATCCGCCCGCTCCTCGACTGCCTCGACCGGCAGGAACCGCCCCACGGCGGATTCGAGGCGCTGCTCATCGACGACGGCAGCACCGACGGCACGGACGAGCTGGTCGAGCGATGGGCATCGCGGCGCGCGTGGGCCGATCTCATGCGGCTCCCCCCGTCGGGCTGGCCGAGCCGCCCGCGCAACGCAGGAATCGAGCGCGCTCACGGCGAATTCGTCTTCTTCGTCGACCACGACGACTGGCTCACGCTCGACGCCCTCCGCCGGATGACCGATTTCGCGCGGGAGCACCAGTCGGACGTCGTCATCGGCTGGATGACGGGGTTCGGGCGGCGCGTGCCGGTGCGCCTGTTCACCCGCACCGTCGCCGACGCGCGTCCTCCCGCCACGCCCCTGCAGGACAGCATGACCGTGCACGCCATGTTCCGCAGGCGCTTCCTGCTCGACGAAGGGATCCGGTTCGACGAGTCGCTGCGACGGCTCGAAGACCACCTCTTCATGGCGACGGCGTACACGCGCGCGCACCGGATCTCGGTGCTGGCCGACGCCCCCGTCTACGTCCACGCGGTGCGCGAAGACGGCGAGAACGCGGGCTACCGGCCCTACCGCGCAGAGGAGTACTACTCCGCCCTCGGACGGGCGATCGGCGTGGTGCGCGACTCGGCTTTGCCCGACCGGGAGCGGCACGCGTACCTCAGCCGATGGATGCGGATCGAGATGCTCGACCGCCTCCGCTCGGAGGCCGTGCGGTCGCTCCCGACCGACGAGCGCGGCGCTTTCGTCGGCGAAGTGCAGCGTCTGCTCCGCGACATGCCTGCCGATGCGATCCGCGCCCTGCCCGCGTCCTACCGCGAACGCGCGGTGGACGTGCGCACCGCGACCCCGGATGACGTCCTGCGCCTGACCGCGGCCGCCATGGCACCGCCGGACGCCGGGAGGTCGCGCGCACGGAGGGCACGGATCGCGAGCTTCGCTCACGCGGCGCGCGCCCGCCTCGTCGACGCACTCCCCCGCGCACACCCGCGTGTGCAGCGCCGCCTGGTGGCATGGGCGCGGAACGCGGTCACGCTCGCTCGCGACACCGCGGCGGCGGCCGGCGTCGTGGCGGCCCTCGTTGCCGCTGTCGTCGTGCTGGTCGCGCCGGTCGTGTCGGTGGCGCTCGTGGCCGCCTCCGCCCTGCTGCGCGCATGGCTGGCGATCCGGTCGCTCGGCCCGTGGGCGACCGCCGTCCACCAGCTCCTCGCTCTCGTCCCCGCCTCGGTCGCCGCCGTCGCCCATGCCTCGGTGTGGGCAGGCATCGCGTGCGGCGCGACCGCGGCGCTCGTGGCGCTCGCGGTCGTGGCCGACCGCAGGGGCCGACGACGCGACGTGCGGTCGTTTCCGGCGCGCCACGGAGGACCCTTCGCCCGCGTCGGCCGCATCGGGCTCGTCGCCTTCCTGATGGCAGGAGTCCTCACCGCCACGACCGCGTTCGCCGCACTCCGGTAGCGCACGGCGCGGGCGGTCCGTGGCAGGCTGAACCCATGCGCGTCGCCGTCACAGGATCATCGGGAAAGCTCGGCTCCGTCGTCATGCGGGAGCTCGCCGCCGCCGGCCACGAGGTCATCGGCCTCGACCGGGTGGGCGAGCGGGGGCCCGGGTTCGTGCGGGTGGACCTCACCGACTACGGGCAGGTGGTGGATGCGCTCACGAGCGTCAACGACCGCCACGACGGATTCGACGCGCTCGTGCACCTCGCCGCGATCCCGGCGCCGGGGATCGCCCCCGATGTCGAAACGTTCCACAACAACATCACCAGCACTTTCCACGTGTTCTGGGCGGCGCTGCGACTCGGCATCCGTCGCATCGTGTACGCGTCGAGCGAGACGGTGCAGGGCCTCCCCTTCGACACCCCGCCGCCGTACGTCCCCGTCGATGAGGACTATCCCGCGCGCCCCGAGTCGGTCTACTCGCTCGTCAAGCACCTCGAGGAGCAGCTGGCGATCGAACTCGTCCGCTGGCATCCTGACGTGTCGATCACCGCGCTCCGGTTCTCGAACGTCATGGTGCCTGCCGATTACGACGAGTTCCCCTCGTTCGATGCTCACCCCCGTCACCGCAGCTGGAACCTGTGGAGCTACATCGACGCACGCGACGGCGCACAGGCCGTCATCCGCGCCCTCGACGTCGCACCGCCCGGCTTCGACCGTTTCCTCATCGCCGCGGCCGACACCGTCATGAGCCGTCCGAACGCCGAGCTCATGGCGGAGGTGTTCCCCGACGTCGAGGTCCGCGGCGACCTCGGCGTGAACGACTCGCTGTTCTCGACGGCGAAGGCGCAGCGCCTCCTCGGCTTCCGGCCGCAGCACTCGTGGCGCGACCGGCGTCGCCTCGAACACGACTGAGGCGCTGACGCGAGCGTTGCGTCGCCGACCGTCCACCGGCAGAATCCGAACAGAGACCCGTCGGGCTCGGGCGTCTGGGGACGCCCGGACATGCGAGCGCGCGGGTCGTCGGGGATCCTGGGGGGATGCATGTCGCACGGCGAACGCAGGTCGCACGGACGAAACCGGTCGCACGGAGGAGGCGCTGCGCACCTCTTGCGCGGGTGGGCGGTGATGGCGGCGGCCCTCGCCGTGATCGTCTCGGTCGTCGCCGCGCCCGCAGCGGCGGAGGCGGCGCCCCTGACCCGGTCGGTGACGATCTCGGCGGCGAAGGCCATGACGGTGGGTGCGCAGGTCACGGTGTCGGGCACCGTCACGCGCAGTCCCCGATCGACGCCCGTCAAGGTGCAGTACCGCGCCCCCTCGGGCTGGCGCACCCTCGCGACCGCGTACACGACGTCCACTGGACGGTACGCCGCGAAGATCGAGGTGCCCCGCGTCTCCCCGCTCCGTCTCCGCACGGTCGCGCCGGAGGTGAAGCCGAAGGCGTCGGTCCCGGCGCTCCGGAAAGGCCTCGCCCGTGCCGTCTCGCGCACGCTCGCCGTGACGACGCGCACGTGGGAGAAGCTCGCCGATGATGACGGCGGATGGGTGTCGTGCGGCATCAAGTCGGATCAGACGCTCAGGTGCTGGGGTCTCTACGTCGGCGACGGCGCCACGGGCATGCGCTTCAGTCCCGCGAAGCTCGCGGGACGGTGGAGCTCGGTCGAGGTCGGATCGTTCGGCGTCTGCGCCATCAAGACCACCGGCACCCTGTGGTGCTGGGGAGAGATGAATCGGCTCGGCGATGGCGTGGAGCACGACCGGACTCAGCTCACGCCCGTGCAGGTCGCCGGCCGGTGGTCGAGCGTCAGCGTCGGAGGGTTTCACACCTGCGGCATCCGGCAGGACGGCTCGCTCTGGTGCTGGGGCTACCGCGGGAACCAGACCGAGCAGTGCGACACCACCCTGAACCTGCTGGGCGACGGTCCGTGGCTTCCCGCGACGGAGCTCACGCCCGACTCCGACACCTGCGGCAGGGATCACGCACTCCCGAAGGGCGACGTCCCGCGCCGAGTCGGCACGGACACATGGCGCAGCGTCGCCACCGGCGATGCGCACACGTGCGCCATCCGCAGCGACCGCAGTGCGTGGTGCTGGGGTGCCAACACCCCGCACGGCGGCACGGCGGCACCGGCGTGCTCGGCGACGGCACGAAGAAGGCCGCGCCGGCGCCGGTGCGGGTCGCCGGCGGCCGCACCTGGTCCCAACTCGACGCCGACGCGTCGCACACGTGCGGCATCGCGACGACCGGAAAGGCCTACTGCTGGGGAAGCAACGGGAAGGGGCAGCTCGGCGACGGCACCCGCACCACCCGGCTGAAGCTCACAGCGGTCGCCTCGTCGTCATCGTGGAAGCGCCTCGCGGTGGGCGGCAGCGCGACCTGCGCCGTGCGCGCCGACCGCTCCGGATGGTGCTGGGGTTCCACAGTGTTCGGACAGCTCGCCGACAATACGGGCTGGGGCACCGCGGGCGACGCCGAGAAGGTGAAGTACCGCACGCGTCCCGTGAAGATGGCGGGCGGGGGCCGGTGGCTCACGATCGAGTCGCCCGGACTCGGCCTGACGACCGACCGGAGGCTCTGGCGGTGGGGAGCGATCGACACCGAGATCCGCTTCGGGGACGGCAGCATCGGCGGCAGCTACTACATCATGGCCGTGCCGCAGCGGTGGATGGTCTAGCGGGAGCCCGGCGAAGCCTCTCCGTCTTAGCGCATAGCGCACAGCGCCCAGTGCCCAGTTCCCAGCGCAAGGCATACAGCGGACACGAAGCACTATGAAAATAGTAGACAACGCGTTACTATGTTCATAGTAGAGCCGATGAGGATTCAGGAGGCGACGCCATGCCTACAGCACTCGTCACAGGATGCAGACGCGGGATCGGAAGGGCGGTGACCCGCCGTCTCGCCGACATCGGCTGGACGGTCTTCGCGGGGGTGCGCGACCTCGCCGACTGGACCGTCCTCGACGACGTCGACGCGCGCATCACTCCCGTCGCGCTCGACATCAGCAACCGCGCGCACGTCGCGCAGCTCCCCGACGTCCTCCCCGACCGACTGGACGCCCTGGTCAACAACGCCGCGATCGCGACGTTGGGACCGATCGAGGCCCTCACCACCGACGATCTCCGGCGGCAGTTCGAGGTCAACGTGGTCGGCACGGTCGCCGTCACGCAAGCGGTGATGCCGCTCCTTCGCGCCGCGACGGGCCGCATCGTCTTCGTCTCGTCGGTGGGCAGCCGGTCGGTCGTCCCGATGGAAGGCGCATACTGCGCATCGAAGTGCGCACTCGAGGGGATCGCCGACGCGATGCGGGTGGAACTGCGTCCGTGGGACATCGCCGTGTCGGTGGTCGAACCGGGCCCGACCGACACCGAGACGTGGCGCGAGGTGGGAACGATGATCGACGACATGGACGCGCGAATGTCGGGCGAGCATCGCACCCTCTACTCGCGGCACGTCGCCGGACTGAGGCGGAACATCGCCAGGTTCGCGAAATCCACCGCCTCCCCCGACACCGTGGTTCGTGCCGTGGAGCACGCGCTCACGGCGCGCCGCCCTCGACCGAGGTATGTCGTCGGCGGCCCCGCCCGATCCATGGTCGCCATGAGCGCTCTGCTCCCGACGCGCACGAACGACGCCATCGGCGCCCGCATCGCCGGGCTGACGTAGACGCCACCTCGAGGCGAGAGGTGCTCTGGGCACCCGTCCTCTATCGTCGGATCATGGCCACCACGAGGGATCGCGCACTGGACGCTGCGGTCGCCCTCGTCGGCGAGCACGGGATTCGCTCACTGACGCACGCCCGGGTCGATGAGCGCGGGGGCCTGCCGAAAGGATCGACGTCGAACTGGTTCCGCACCCGCGACGCTCTCATCGCCGGACTGGTCACCTGGATCGCGGAGCGCGAACGGGCTGATTTCCATGCCGACGACCCCCCTCGGATCGAGACGCCCGCACAGCTCGTCGAGGTGCTCTCGGACGTGATCGCCTTGCAGAGCGGCCCCCTCGCCGGACGCACGAGGACGCGCTACGCCCTCTTCCTGGAGTGCGCGGGCGACGCTCAGCTCCTCGCCCCCCTGCTCTCGCAGCGCCAGATCTTCGTGGACTGGACCGTCGCCCTGCTCACGCGCATCGGCGCGAAGGCGCCGCGGGAAGCGGCGCGGACGTTGATGGCGGTCGCCGACGGGCTCATCCTTCACCGGGTGACGGTCGACCCGGAGGCCGAGATCCGGCCGGTCGTCGAGCGCGCGGTCGGCGCTGTGCTCGACTGAGCAAGAGTTCGCGCGGCGGGAGCCGGCGCAGGAGTCAGCGCCGCGCGGAGACGAATCCGGCGCGGACTGTCCGCAGCATGCCCTCCGTGGAGAGGACCGAGCGCGATCGGCATCGGAGAGGTCGCCGGCGGGTGGGGCTTCAGCAGCCCGAGCCACTTCGCCGAGCGATTCAAGAAGCGTTTCGGGCTGACGCCGAGCCAGGTGCGCTCACGCGCCCGCGCAGCGGCGACGGATGACGGGGCCGCTATCCGCTGATCGCGGGTCTCTCAGAGCGCCGACGCGGTGCCGACAGGGCGCGCAGCGCATACAGGATGGTCGCGAGATCGACGAGCTCCTGCACGAGCGCGCCCGCGACGGCAGGGATCGCGCCGGTCATCGCGACGAGCATCAGACCGACGCTCAGCGCGATCCCGAGCCAGATCGCCGTGAGCGCGACCCGGAGCGTGTGCCGCCCGATCGCCACGGCATCAGCGATCGGCTCGAGGGAGTCGACGAGGACGACGACGTCTGCGGCGTCGCCGGCGGCTGTCGCTCCGCGCGCGCCCATCGCCACCCCGACGTCGGCGGCGGCGAGCACCGGAGCATCGTTGACCCCGTCGCCCACCATCATCACCGGGCGCGGCCGCAGCTGTGCGGCCAGATGCACCTTCTCGGCGGGCAGCAGCTCGGCGTGCACCTCCTGGATTCCGACCCGTTCGGCGACCGCGTCCGCGGTCGGCTGCGCATCACCCGTGAGCATCACGACACGTTCGACTCCGTGGCGGCGCAGCCACCGGACGACGTCTGCCGACTCGGGCCTCGGCTGATCGGCCACCGTGAGGGTTCCCGCGAACCGGCCGTCGACCGCCACGTAGACGGCCGCTTCTCCGGAGGAGGCGTCGGCACGCACGGTGTCGGGGGCGATCGACTGCACGAAAGCGGGTTTCCCGACCACGACCTGCCGGGCCCCGAACGAGGCGGTGACGCCGTTCGTCGCCACCTCTTGGGCGGCATCGGCCTGCAGCAGCGTGAGCCCCTGCAGTTCTGCGTCGCGTCGGATGCCGTCGGCGAAGACGTGTGACGAGTACTGCTCGGCAGACGCGGCGAGAACGAGAAGCTCCTCTGCCGCGATCCCCGCCGCGGGCTGCGCGGCGACGAGCCGCGGTCGCCCTTCGGTGAGGGTGCCGGTCTTGTCGAACGCGACGCAGCGCACGTTCGCCAGACGTTCGATCACGGCGGCGCTCTTGAGGATGACACCGGACTTCGCCGCCCGCGACAGCCCGCCGAGGAAGGCGACCGGAGCGGCGATGAGAAGCGGGCAGGGCGTGGCGAGCACGAGCACTTCAGCGAACCGTGAAGGCACCCCTGACACACCCCCCGCGATGACCGCGAGCACGAGCGACACCGCCGTGAACGGGATGGCGAAACGGTCGGCCAGGCGGACGACGGGAGCTCTGCTCTCCTGTGCCTCCCGGACGAGGGCGACGATCTGCTGATACTGGCTGTCGGTGCTGCGGCGCAGCGCCCGGACGACGATCGCCTGGGATCCGTTGATCGCCCCCGACATCACCTCGTCGCCCTCGTTGCGGGTCACGGGCATGCTCTCGCCCGTCAGCGAGGATTCGTCCAGCGACGCGGTCGGGCTCATGAGTCGCCCGTCGACGGGCACGATCTCGGATGGGCGGACGAGCAGCACGTCTCCGACGACGACGTCGTCGACGGGGCAGTCTTGGATGCCCCCGGCGGCGGCGCTCTCGACTCCATGGCCGGACGCCGGATGCAGGAGATGGGCCGTGCGGGGCGAGCGGTCCATCAGCGCCGTGAGGTCGCTGCGCGCTCGTCGGCTCGCGAAATCCTCGAGAGCGCGCCCGCCCGACAGCATCACGACGACGATCAGCGAGGCCAGATACTCCCCCACCATGAGCGTCGCGACCATCGCGACGACGGCGAGCACGTCGAGCCCGACATGTCCGCGCAGGACGTCTCGCACCATTCCGGCGATCGTCCAGACGAGGAAGATCGCGACGTACACGGTCGCGACGAGGCGTCCCGTCCCTGGCGAGGCCGTCAGGTGCAGGACGAGCACGACAGCCAGCACGGCGAGCGAGACGCCGACGACCCCGTAGGCCTGCAGCAGCCGTTTCATGCCCTCCACGCTACGGGACACCATGAGCGGCTACGGCGCCACGAGATCCGCCGTGTGGTACGTGAACACGAGCCGCGCGGCGACGCTGCCGGCAAGCACCGCGTCGACCGCCTCGTTCACCTGCTCCAGCGCGCGCGGCTCGGCGATCACACGGGTGCGGCCGGCGGCGTGCAGATCGAAGACCTCCACGAGGTCCTGCCGGGTTCCCACGATCGAGCCGATGATGCTGATGCCTTTCAGCACGGTGTCGAAGATCGGCACCTCGAGCACGCCGTCCGCGGGCAGCGAGACGAGGACGAGGCGACCGCCTCGGTTCAGGGAGTCGAACGCCTGACGGAAGACGCCGGGCGCCACCGCGAGCATCACGGCGACGTCGGCGCCGCCCCCGTCGCGGATGGCGGCGGCAGGGTCGACCTCCGCCGCGTTCACCGTCATGTCGGCCCCCAGTACGCGCGCGAGTTCGAGCTTCTCGGCCGTGACGTCGACCGCGACCACCTTCGCGCCCACGAGCCGCGCATACTGCACCGCCAGATGGCCGAGACCTCCCACGCCCCAGATCGCCACCGTCTCGCCGGGCGTCACCCGCGCGTTCTTGATCGCCGCGTAGGTGGTGACGCCCGCACAGGTGAGGGGTGCGGCGTCCAACGGCGTGACGGCATCGGGCACGGGAACGGCGAACCGCGCATCGGCGAGCATGTACTCTGCATAACCGCCCGGCACGGTGTAGCCGTTGTTGTACTGCCTCTCGCAGAGGTTCTCGCGACCATCGATGCAGTACCGGCATTCGCCGCACGCATGGCCGAGCCAGGGCATGGCGACGCGCTGGCCGAGGCGGCGGCCGTCGACATCGGCGCCCAGCCCTTCGATGATCCCGACCCCCTCGTGTCCGGGCACCAGCGGCAGGTTCGGCTTCACCGGCCAATCGCCGCGCATCGCGTGGATGTCGGTGTGGCAGAGGCCGCACGCCTCCAGGCGCACGAGCACCTGCCCCGGTCCCGGCGTCGGGATGTCTCGCTCCTCGACGACGGCGGGAGCTCCGAACGTCGAAACGGCTGCAGCTTTCATGGTCTCCTCCTGAGTGTGTACGTGCACTCTCCTCGCCGCACCGCTCGGGGAAGGGGCCGAAGGTCCCGCGAGCACGAGCATGAGCACGAGCACGAGCACGAGCACGAGCACGTCGCACGGGACTTTCGGCCTGTCGCGGTGCGCTGCGCCCCGCGACCATGGCCCCATGAACGAATCGCCCGTTGACGACACCCTCCCGGCCGAGAGCCGGATCCGGTTGCCCTGGACGACGCCGGGCATCCTCGTCGGAACCGATGGCTCCCCGCATTCGCGCGCGGCGCTGGAGTACGGCGCGTGGCTTGCTCCGCAGCTGCGTCTGCCGCTGCACGCGCTCGTGGTCTGGCAGGACCCGACGCTCATGTGGGGCGACGCGTACGGGTACTACGGACCGTCGAGCGAGGAATCGGAGACCTACGCGCAGCAACTCGCGAAGGACGAATCCGCCTGGCTCTTCCCCGACGGCGTCCCGGACTGGTTCTCGACCTCCGCGTCGCGTGGAGTGGCAGCGCGCACGCTCATCGACGCGTCCCGCGACGCGGCGATGCTCGTCGTCGGCACTCGCGGGCACGGAGGCTTCACCGGTCTTCTGCTCGGATCGGTGAGCAGCGCGTGCGTGGCCCACGCGCACTGCCCGGTGCTGGTGGTTCGTGAGTTCGGGCCCTCCTACCACGCACGCGGGTGACGGCATCGTCGCGAGCGGCAGGTGCTCGGGCCTTCGGCACCGCATCGCTTGTCGCGCGCGCGCCGCGTCAGTAGCCTGGCGCTGCGGGCCCCGCACCCGCAGACTGCGCAATGAACCGTTCGCCCGATCTTCCCGACGCGAGGCGGTCGGATCCCGTGACGAGCGAGGGCGACCTGATCGCCGAGGCTGAGCGAGGACTGACCGCCGACAGTCGCCTGCGCGAACTCCTGTCCGCGTACCGCGCCGTGACCGAGGGGCTCGACCTCGACCGCGTGCTGCGCCGGATCGTGGAAGCCGCCGTGGCGCTCGTGCACGCGGACTACGGCGCGCTGGGCGTTCTGGGCGCGGACGGTCGACTGGAGCGGTTCATCCACACCGGCATGGATCCGGTGACGGCGGCCGCCATCGGATCGCTCCCCGAGGGGCACGGACTCCTCGGGGCGGTGATCGAGGAGGCGCAGACGATACGCATCCCGCACGTGGGCCGTGACCCCCGCGCGTCCGGGTTTCCTGCACACCATCCGCCGATGGACGCCTTCCTGGGCGTGCCGGTGCGCACGCGCGGACAGGTCTTCGGCAACCTGTACCTGACCAATCCCGCCAGAGGCACGTTCACCGCCGAGGATGCGGAGCTGATCGAATCCCTCGCCGCCACCGCCGGCGTCGCCATAGACAATGCGCGGCTGTTCGAGACCGCTCGCCGACAGGAGCGCCTCGCGTCGACGTCGTCGCGCGTGAACGCCGCGCTCCTCGCGCCGGCAGGCGAGGACGTGCTGAACATCGTCGCCGAACATGTCGGCGCCGTCGTGGATGCCGACCTCATCACGATCGTGGTGCCCGGCGACGACGACGACAGCATGCGTGTCGCCGCCGCGCACGGCGCAGAAGCCGAACGCATGCGCGGCATCTCGATCGCCATCCAGAACACGCTCTCCGCCCGCGCCATGCGCACCGGGGGCATCGTCGCCGACGTGACGCAGAGGTCGTACCTCGGTGGTGAGCTGCTGCTCGGCCCGACGGCGGCCGTTGCGCTCACGGCGGCGGGGCAGGCCATCGGCGCGCTCTGCGTGGCGCGGAACCCCGTCGGCGAGGCCTTCACCCCCGTGGAACTCGAAACGGTCGCGGAGTTCGCCGCGCAGGCGAGCATCGCGATCACCCTTGCGTGGGCCCGACGTGACCGTCAACGACTGGAAGTCGCTGAGGACCGCGCCAGAATCGCCCGCGATCTGCACGATCACGTCATCCAGCGGCTGTTCGGCGCCGGCTTGAGCCTGCAGGCCATCGCCGCGGCCGATCCCTCTCGCGGGCCGCAGATCGAGGAGCAGGTCGCCGAGCTCGACGCCGCCATCGCAGAGATCCGCACCGCCATCTTCACGCTGCGCACCCGTCCCCACGACCGCCCCGGGGGCGTGCGCCATCGCGTGCTCGATGTCGTCACCGAACTCACCGCCGCCCTCGCCGCCCCACCCCGCCTCACCTTCAAGGGCCCGATCGACCTGGCGGTCCACGATGACCTCGCCGATGACGTCACCGCGGTGGTGCGCGAGGCTCTCGCCAACGTCGCCCGGCATGCCGACGCAGAGTCCACGACGGTGTCGATCACCGTCGACGACCACGACGTCACCGTGATCGTCGAGGATGACGGTCGCGGGATCTCCGCGCTGACCGCGCACGAGGGCGGCACCGCCAATCTCCGCGACAGAGCCGGACAGCGCGGCGGCCTCTTCGAACTGGCGCGCGCGGGCGGTCGGGGAACCCGACTGTGCTGGCGCGCGCCTCTCGATCCGCCGGCGGCGTCGAGCAGCTGACGGCGTCGGCGCCCTCTCCCCTCCGTCGCCTCCGGGGGACCTTCGGCCCGTGCCGGAGCGGTGGGGCGACGGAGGCTGGACGTGCACCGCCCGTTGCGCTGGACACACCCGCCCGGTCGGTCGGAGAGGACACCGCCATGGCCAGGATCATGCGACTGCGCGACGCCACCATCGCCGATATCTCGCAGGTCGGAGGGAAGAACGCATCGCTCGGCGAAATGATCGGGTCGTTGTCGCGCGCGGGCGTGCGCGTGCCGGACGGGTACGCGACGACGGCCGACGCGTTCCGCGAGTTCCTCGCCGAGGACGACCTCGACACCCGGATCGAGCGGTCGATCGCCGAGCTCGACGTGGACGACCTCGCCCAGCTCACGGCCACCGCGGCCCGCATCCGAGAGTGGATCCTCGCCCAGCCCCTTCCTGCGGCATTCGAGAGCGAGCTGCGCGGCGCCCACGATGAGGTGGTCGCCGAGGCGGGCGCGTCGCCGGATGTGTCGTGGGCCGTGCGTTCCTCGGCCACCGCGGAAGACCTGCCCGACGCCTCCTTCGCCGGGCAGCAGGAGACCTACCTGCACATCCAGGGCGTGGAGGCCGTGCTCGACGCCGTTCGCCACGTGTTCGCATCCCTGTACACCGATCGGGCGATCGTCTATCGCGCTCAGCACGGTTACGGCGCCACCGCGGTGGCGATCTCGGCCGGGGTGCAGCGCATGGTGCGCTCGGACATCGGCGCGTCGGGGGTGATGTTCACGATCGACACCGAATCGGGCTTCGATCAGGTCGTCGTCGTCACCAGCGCCTATGGCCTGGGCGAGACCGTCGTCCAGGGCACCGTCAACCCGGACGAGTTCTGCGTGTACAAGCCGTCGCTGCGCGCGGGCAGGCCGGCGATCACGAAGCGCGAGCGCGGCGAGAAGGCGATCGCGATGCGCTTCGCCGCAGGAAGCGGGGTCGGACGCAGCACGGTCGTCGAGCCCGTCGATGCGGTCGACCGCGCGGTGTTCAGCATCAGCGACGACCAGGTCGAGGAGCTGGCCCGCGCAGCGCTCGTGATCGAAGACCACTACGCGCGCCCGATGGACATCGAGTGGGCCCTCGGCGGCGATGACGGCCGGCTCTGCATCGTGCAGGCGCGTCCCGTGACGACCGTGCGCGACGACGACGGCGCGACGGTGTCGAGATACACCCTCTCCGAACGCGCCGACGTGCTCGCCCGCGGTCGTGCCGTCGGCGCCAAGATCGGCGCGGGCCGCGCACGCGTGCTCCACGATTTGCCCGACATGCACAGTTTCCGTCAGGGCGACGTGCTCGTGGCGGAGCGCACCGACCCCGACTGGGAGCCCATCATGAAGCTCGCGTCGGCGATCGTCACCGATCACGGTGGACGCACGTGCCACGCCGCCATCGTCGCGCGCGAGCTCGGCATTCCGGCGGTGGTCGGCGCGGGGAACGCCACATCGGCGGTCGCCGACGCGGAGGGCGTCACCGTCTCCTGCGCGGACGGAGACGAAGGCGTCGTCTACCGCGGCATCCTCTCTTTCCGAGAGGACGTCACAGCGGTCGGCGAACTGCCCGACCTTCCCGTCGACCTCATGCTGAACGTCGCCGTGCCCGATCAGGCGTTCGGGCTGGCACACCTGCCGAATCGCGGCGTGGGGCTCGCGCGGATGGAGTTCATCGTGGGTTCGATGATCGGCATTCATCCGCGCGCCCTCCTGGAGCCCGCCTCCCTCGACGCCGACCTCCGTGACGAGGTGGCCGCGCGCACCGCGGCGTACGCGTCACCGCGGGAGTTCTTCGTGCGCAGGGTCGCCGAAGGCGTCTCCACGATCGCCGCCGCGTTCGCGCGCCACCCCGTGATCGTGCGCCTGAGCGACTTCAAGACGAACGAGTACGCCGGGCTGCTGGGCGGTGCCCTGTTCGAGCCGACCGAGGAGAACCCGATGCTCGGCTGGCGCGGGGCTTCGCGGTACGCCTCCCCGCAGTTCGAGGAGTGCTTCGCGATGGAGTGCGAGGCCCTCGCCTTCGTGCACGACCGGATGGGCATGACCCACCTTCAGGTGATGGTGCCGTTCGTGCGCACCCCCGAGGAGGGAGCCCGAGCACTCGCGGCGATGGAGCGGCACGGCCTCCGGCGGGGCGATGGCCTGAAGGTCATGATGATGTGCGAGATCCCCTCCAACGCGTTGCGGGCCGACGACTTCCTCGATCTGTTCGACGGGTTCTCGATCGGGTCGAACGACCTCACGCAGCTGACGCTCGGCGTCGACCGCGATTCGGAGCTCGTCGCGGACTCGTTCGACGAGCGCGACCCCGCGGTGCTCGCGCTCCTGGAACGCGCGATCGACGCCTGCAACCGGCGTGGCAAGTACGTCGGCATCTGCGGCCAAGGTCCGTCCGATCACCCGGATCTCGCCCGATTCCTCGTCGAGAAGGGCATCAGGTCGATGTCGCTCAACCCCGACGCGGTGATTCAGACGTGGACGATGCTCGCGTCGTCGCGGGAGCCGGCCGCGCAGGGATGATCAGTCGACCGCCATGGCCAGGAAGGCGAAGATCACCACATCGCTGCGGAAGTGGATGAACCAGGGCCAGAACAGGCCCCGGTCTCCTGCATCGCTTTGCCGAGTATCCAGCCCATGAACACCGAGAGCGCCGCCCCGATCAGGCCGCCCGGGACGCCGAAGTAGTGCGCGACGCCGAAGTACACCGCCGACAGCCACAGCGCCTGACCGCCGCCCACGACAGGTTCAGCGGTCGCGATGAGGGGCGCACGGTAGGTCATCTCCTCCGTGAAGGCATTGAGCGCGGCGAACACGAGGACCGCAGGGATCACGGGCAGGAGGGCACCGAGGTCCTCAGCCGTCGGACGGGTCACGAGATACTGCACCACTCCGAGCCCGGCGGCGATGCCCAGCCCCCAGACGAGACCGAAGCGCGGCCACGGATCCGGCCTCGGAAAGCCCAGCAGGGGCGCGGGCCGTATCCGTGCGGCGAGGTCTCCTCTGCGGAGGAAGAAGTCGCGGGGACGGAGGCCCATCACGAGAAGCAGCAGGATCATCGCCGCGGCGACGACCAGTTTCGCGGTCTGCCCGGGCTGCATGGCGGAGACGAACGCGCCCCCGCCCAGCAGCGCCTGCAGCGACTCGGCCGTGTGGTCGCCGCTCGCCACGAGCGCGGGGAGCCCGACCAGGGCGGCGAGGACGACGGCCGGACGCAGCAGTGGGCGCAACGCCGGGAACGCGGCGCAGAGCACGACAGCTGCCAGCCCGACGATCAGCTGGGCCGTGGTGAGGCTGTCGGGAACCCGTCCGGTCGCGGCGTCGAGAATGATGGCGGGAGCCGTCCCCAGCGCGATCAGGAGCAGCCACAGCACGGCCGGGCGCGCGGTCCCGACGACGCCTCCCGTCCCGCGCGCAGCGGCGACCCGACCAGCCCCCTGCCCTCGGGCGCCGCTGCTGTCGCCCTCCGAACGCATCACTGTCCTTTCACACGGCGACGGTCTCACCGTGCTCGGGCACCCTCGCCGGCAAGCCCAGCTCGCGGGTGATGCGGGCACGGAGCGTGTCGGCGGCGGCGGGCTCGCCATGCGTGACATACACGGCGCGCGGCCGCTCGGCGTGCCGCATCCACTCGACCAGCTGATCGGCGTCGGCATGCGCCGACATCGCCTCGATGTTGTGCACCTGCGCACGGATCGGTACGTCCTGCCCGTAGATGCGCAGCGAGCGGGCACCCTGGACGAGGGCGGCGCCCCGGGTTCCTCCCGCTTGGAAGCCGGTGATGACGATGGCGTTGTGCGGATCACCTCCGTACGCCCTGACGTGGTGCAGGATCCGACCCCCGGTGAGCATGCCGCTGGCGGAGATGATCACCATGGGCCCGCCTCGCAGGTTCAGCAGCTTCGAGTCGTCGACCGAAGACACCAGGGTCGCGAGGCCGTACATCCTGTCGAGTTCGGAAGCATTCACGCGGTGCTCGTCCGGGTGCCGGCGGTACGCCTCCACAGCGCTCACGGCCATCGGGCTGTTCACGTAGATCGGGATGTCGGGGATGTCGCCGCGGTCGTGCAGACGCGACAGGTGGAGCAGCACCGATTCGGTGCGCCCGACCGCGAAGGCCGGGATCAGTACGACCCCGTTGCGTTTCGCTGTGCGGCGGATGATGTCGCCCAGCATCGCCTCCGGATCGGCCGGATAGTGCGTGCGATCGCCGTACGTGCTCTCGGTGACGAGCACGTCGGTCGGCTCCAGCGGCGCCGGCGCCCGCATCAGTGGGTCGTCAGGACGGCCCAGATCTCCTGTGAAACGCACGCGTGAGCCCGCCACACGCACAGCGACGCCCGCCGCCCCGAGGATGTGGCCGGCGTGGGCGAACGCGAAGCCGATGTCGGAGCCGAGGTCGCGCGGCTCGTCGAACGGCACGGGCTGGAACTGCCGCAGCGCGCGTTCGGCATCACGCACGGTGTACAGCGGCTCCGGCTTCTCGTGCGCCGACCAGCCATGTCTGGCGGCGTGGTGTGCCTCTTCCTCGAGCAGATGCGCGCTGTCGGGAAGCAGGAGCCGGCACAGCTCGATCGTCCCCTCGGTCGCGTAGATCGGCCCGGAGTAGCCGTCGCGCACCAGCGCCGGCAGGTAGCCCGAGTGGTCCAGGTGGGCGTGAGAGACGACGACCGCGTCGATCGACGCGGGCGCCACCGCGAAGGCTGCCCGATTGCGACGTCGCAGCACCTTGAAGCCCTGGAAGAGGCCGCAGTCGATGAGGACCGTGGTGCCGTGCGCCCGCAGGAGGTAGCGCGAGCCGGTGACCGTGTCGGCGGCGCCGAGGAACCGAAGCGATCCCACCGCTGCGCCGGGATCGGCACGCATGGCTTACGACTCTTCCGCGATGCGAGCCGCCAGCAGCGCCCCCCACTGGCGCGCCTTGTCGAGTTCGCCGTCCAGAAGGTGGCTCGACGTGTCGACGAGAAAGCTCCGGGGCTCGTCGAGCGCCCGTGAGCCCCGCCGCGACAGCTTCCTGTCGATCGCCGCCGCCGCCGATCCGGTGAAGATGCGAGGCATGTCGGCGCGGGTGTCGAACGCGGCATGGGACTCCACCCACGCCGGCTCCGACTTCAGCCATTCCCGGACCCCGCTCTCGATGGGCGGCTCCAACGTCAGCTGCTTCCGGTCGTGCATCGCCCAGCGTGCAGCCTCGACGCGCGACTCCGGACGGCTCAAGCCGTGACCGTGGGTCGGGGCGCCGACGACGACCGCTCGGAGAGCGTGATCGAGCGACTCGATGTCGCCGATCGACACGACCCGGCACGGCCAGGTCTCCCTCAACCCCTCGGCGATCGCCTCTGCGATCTGCCGGGTCGCGCCGAACATCGACTCGTAGACGACGGCGACGGGTTCGCGTGGCAGGGTGCTCATGATCGCTCCTCGTGTGGCGACGCTCGCGCAGCGACGTTCGCCTCGGCGCCGACACCACCGTCTCATCGCACCGCAGACACAGGTGCAGGGAGGGGGCCGAAGGTCCCGTCGGAGGGCGGGACCTTCGGCCCCTCGCGGCCGCTGCCGTCACCCGTAGCGTCGAGCACGTTCGGCTCCCACCGAGAGAGGCTGCACCCCGTGGAGCGCATCGTGCTCGGCTACGACGGCACACCGGCTTCCGTGTCGGCGCTGCAGTGGGTCGCCGCGCGCGCCGCCCGTCGGGTCGCCGGCGTCGACGTCGTGACAGTCCTGCCGAGGTTCTCCCGCGACCGGGAACCGGCGTTGGCACGGCTCGGCGACGCAGAGGCCTACCTCCGTGCGCACGCGCCCGGGGTCGGTGTCGAACTGCACCGACTCGAAGGCGGGGTGACGAGTGCACTGACCGGCTTCGCCGAGGCGGACTTGCTCGTCGTCGGGGTGAACACCGGCCATCCGCTGCGGGCCGTCGCCGAAGGCGCGCTGCCCTGGCGCCTCCTCGCCCTGTCACGCGCGCCCATGGTCGCCGTTCCCCCGGGCTGGTCCGATTCCCCCGCCCCTGTCACGGTGGGGGTCGCCGACCACGCCTGGCAGGCGCTGACGTTCGCGGCCCGCGAGGCGGACGCCCTGGGGGTCGCGCTGCGCCTCGTCCACAGCTGGCAGATGCCGCTGCCGACGGTTCCAGGATCGAGCGCCCTGCAGGCCGACATCGAGCAGGAGTCCGCGCGGCACCGCCGCGCGTTGACCGAGGCTGCCCACCACGTGCTGACGGAGCACCCGGGGCTCGAGGTCATGCGCGAACAGGTCGCGGACGACGCAACGGCCGCTCTGCTCCGCTACGGGCAGAGGTCGGCGCTCCTGGTCGTCGGCACACGTCGCCGCGATCTGATCGCCGATGCCGTGCGGGGCTCCACGGCGCAGCAGCTGCTCTGGGAGACTCCGTGCCCGCTCGCACTCGTGCCCGAAACCGCCCGTCGAATCGAGGAATGATGCACTCCATCACACGGTCCACACGCACCACGCGGATCACCCGAATCACCCGGCTCTGCCTCCTGGTGCTTCAGGCGTTCGTCGCCGTGACGGCGGCGGCAGGAGGTGTCGCCCTCATCGCCGGAAGCTTCGCCCCATCATCACGCTTCGTCATCCTGCCGCCGCCGGAATACCTCGAAGGATCCCCGTTCACGTCGTACCTCGTGCCGGGAGTGGTGCTCCTCGTCGTCGTCGGCGGTGCACACGCCGTCGCGTTCGTCCTGGTCCTGCGGCGATCCGGACTGGGCATGCTCGCGTCGGTCGTGACCGGCTGCAGCTGCCTCATCTGGATCTTCGTGCAGATGATCTTCATCCCGTTCAGCGTGCTCCAGGCCGTCTACTTCGCGGCCGGGCTGCTCCAGATCGGATGCGTCCTCATCGCCCTCGGCCTCTTCAGCACCGACCCGGACCGCTCACGGCCGCGCCGGTGAGCTCTCGTGCTCACCGTGCTCCAGCTGGAAGACGGCCGCTTGCGTGCGGCGCTCCAGACCGAGCTTGCTCAGCAGTGACGACACGTAGTTCTTGACGGTCTTCTCGGCGAGCCCGAGCCGCTCGCCGATCTGCCGGTTCGTCAGGCCGTCGGCGATGAGGCGCAGGATCTGGCGCTCTCGCAGACCGAGCGATCCGAGGCGCGGGTCGTCGTCGTCGGCCCGCTCACGGAGCCCGGCGGTCGCCCGTTGCGCGACCCGCACGTTCATCACGGAGTGGCCTTGTGCTGCGCGTCGCACCGTATCGACCAGACGCGCGGCGTTGACGTCCTTCAGGACGTATCCCGCGGCCCCCGCCAGCACCGCCGCCCCCGCGGCGGCGTCGTCGTCGTAGGCGGTGAGCATCAGGCACGTGACCTCCGGCATCCGGGAACGGATGTCCCGGCACAGATCGATGCCGTCCCCGTCCGGGAGCCGCACGTCGAGCACCGCGACGTCCGGAGCCGTCGCCTCTATTCGCCCGAGCGCCTGATGGACCGTGCCCGCCTCGCCGACGACCTCCATGTCGCGCTGCGCGCCGAGCAGGTCGGCGAGTCCGCGGCGGACGATCTCGTGGTCATCGACCAGGAACACTCTGATCACGCCACCAGGGTACGAGCGCGCCGCCCTCGAGGCCAGTGATCACGACGGGACTTTCGGTCCATCCGCTCGGCGATCGCACGTGCTGAGATCGGAGCGGATGAGAGGACAGGCTCATGACCACCCCCAGACCTCGCACTCACCTCGACACGGCCGCATGCTGGGCGCTGCTCGAGCAGGAAAGCGTGGGCCGGCTCGCCCTGACCGATGGCGACGGCGCCCCCGACATCTTCCCCGTCAACTTCGCCGCGCATGAAGGCGCCGTGTATCTGCACACCGCGGCGGACATCAAGGACGTCCGCCTGGCGATGCGACCCGCCGCCGCCTTCGAGATCGACGGCCACGACGCGGAGGGTTGGTGGAGCGTGGTGCTGAGAGGGACCGCTTCCCGCGCCGACGATCCGATCGAGATCGAACGCAGCGGCATCATGCACGTCGCGACGGCGAGCCCTCGCCGCAAGCCGCACGTGATGAAGATCACCGCCGCCACCGTGACCGGTCGACGCTTCGCCGACAGAGCAGCGCCGAAGCCGAGCGCGCTCGCCCCGACGCCTTCTCCCGACGGACACGACGACGACCGCCGTGAGAACGAGAGCAGGCGCTTCACCCGCCCCGTGAAGATCCCGTCGGCACCGCCGCTGCGGGAGTGATCGCTCCCGTTCGATCGCGCCATACCAGGTTCGCAACCCCGAACGAGAACCGAGTGACTTTCGTCCCGGGGGTGCGAGGGGCCGGCTGACCAACGGCGGCGAGTGCGCCGGCCGCGCAAGAGGGATCGCGGCGCGAGAACTTCGTCCGACCTCCGAGGGCGGCGGGGCCTTCGACGGCGATGAGTGCGGTTCTCTTTCACGGGCCGCGATCACCGAGCGTGGAGGACGAAAGTCCTGCTCGACCGGTCGGCGCGGGCTGACACTGGTCAGCGACCGAGGAGTGAGACATGCCGGATCTTCCGCGCATTAGCGAAAGAGCGCCACAGGCTACCGCCGGCGCGCAGCAAACGGGATCCCGCCGCATGGCGGACCCTGATCGTGTGTCCGATCGCGCCGGCGACGGCGCCGGGGAGCGGCTGAGGTGTCTCTTTCGCGCGTAGACCTGACCTTCGTGCTGAAGGTCACCGTCGCCCACGCTCTCACCTACGTCGTCGCCGGCATGGCCGCGGCGGCGGTGCTCGACTACGAGCGCCTGCTGTCGATGCCCGTCATCGGCGACTACATGAAGCCCTTCGCATCGGTGGGCGTCGTCGTCGCGCTGCTGTCACAGGTGGCGCGCGGCGCGATCTTCGGCGTCGTCCTCCTGCCGTTTCGCCACGTGCTGGGGTCGCGGCGCGGCTGGCTGTGGTTGTGGGGCCTGCTGACGGGGGTCGGGATTCTCTCGACCTTCGCCGCGGCGCCCGGATCGATCGAGGGGGTCGTGTACACCCGCCTGCCGCTGTGGTACCACCTCCTGGGCCTTCCCGAGATCCTGCTGCAAGCGCTCGCTCTCAGTGCTTTCGTCGCCCTTTTCGCGCGGCATCCCGTCCGCACCTTCGAGCACCTCCCGCCGGCTGCGACACGCGTCGTTCGCGCCGTGGTCGTCACGTGCATGACGTTCGCGGGCTACGCCGTCGCCTCCGTCGTCTTCGCGGTGCTGGCCGGTGCCCGCCTCGATGACGAGGCGAACTTCTCGCCTGCGACACAGGCGGTGTTCGCCTTCCCCCTCGCCGTCAATGCGGTGATCGCCTTCGCGACGGCGCGCGGAGTGTCGAGGGGGGCGAGGGCGTACGCCGCCGTGTTCGCCTACCTGCTGGGTGCGGCGGGGATCCTGCTCTACCAGTCCGCGGTTTTCGGCGCGTCGGGCGGCGCCTACGCGATCGTCGCCCCGCTGCTGCCTGCGCTGGTCTTGTGGCTCATGATTCCGCGCTCCGACGAAGCTGCCGCTGACGGACGAGCGACGTCGCCCGTCAGCCGGGACGCGGCCGACGAGCGTGCCGCGTGAGGCGCACGGAGGTCGTCGCGACCTCCGGACCGCGGGACCTTCGGCCCTCCGACACTGCCGGGCGCATGGTGGGGTGGGGTCACGGAAAGGAGCTGTCATGAACGCTGACCGCCGCACGACCCGCGTCGTGGAGAGCAACGGCACGTGGGGCGTGTTCTTCTTCATGGCCTACATCGGCGCCGCGATCTACTTCATCTCCGAGTCGAACGGTTCATTCTGGGGCGTGGTGCTCGGCCTCCTCCAGGCGATCGTGTGGCCCGTCTACGCGATCTACCACATGCTCCTCCTGCTGCAGGCGTGATCCGGCACGGACTGCGCCGCGGCGCCCCTGCGCGCGCACGGTCGGGTCGGGGCCGGTCACGGAGCACCGTCCGCCCTCACGATGGTCCGCCAGGTGTTCCCGGCGTCGGTGGTGACGCGGACTCCGCCCTCATCAGCAAGAGCGACAACGCCGTCAGCGCGGGCGGAGATCGCCGACACAGCTCCTTCGGACTGACCGGCGGTTCGCCAGCTCGCCCCCTTCTTCGTGCTCCCCGACCAGATTCCTCCGTCGACGGCGACCCCGACGACGCCCTCCTCCACCGTGGGGTCTGCGCTGATGACCAGCAGCAGCGGGGCATCGGGCACGGCGGCGAAAGTGCGGCCTCGGTCCCGACTGACCATCAGACCGCCGGCGGTCGTCGCGGTGACCACGTCAGCCTCCACGGTGTCGATGCTGATGTCCCGTGCCGACAGCGGTCCGACATCCGTCCAGGTCCGCCCGGCATCATCACTGGTCGCGAGAGCCTCCCGGTCGGAGAGCAGACCGAGGAGAAGGTCGGGCGCGGCGGGAGTTGCTGCGAGCAGATGGAAGTCGGTGACTCCTCCCAGAGCCACCTGTTCCCATCCCGTCTCTGCGTACCGGACCAGGCCGACGTTCGGGGCGACGAAGGTCGGATCCTGGTTGTGGGGAGCAGGGTGGCCGGAGGCGAAGATGGTCGTCCCCTGGACGGCGAGACCCATAACGTCGAAGCGGGTGTCGCCGACCAGCGACACCGCCCCTGTGGTCACGTCGGCACGGTACACGCCGGCGTGGGTGCCGACGAGAAGCGCCCCGTCCGCGTCGAAATCAAGGTCGTGAACATGCTGGATCTGTCCGAGTGACAGCCCCTCCTCGGGGTCAGCGGCGCATGCAGCAAGAGTGAGAGCGAGCGTCGTGGCGACGCCGATGGTAGCGAGAGTACGTGCAGGTGTCTTCATCATGGTGGTCTCTCCCGGGTCGGGGGCCGGCCGACCGGTGGCCGGCCGGCCCCCGGACCGTCACAGGGTCTCGAGAATCTCCTCCATCAGCGCGATCTCGGCGGACTGCGACACGATGATGTCGTCCGCGAGGGCGATCACGTCCGCGTTCTGGCCGTCGTCGACCGCTGTCTGAGCCATCTCGATCGCACCCTCGTGGTGGACGATCATCTGCTCCAGGAAGAGGCGGGACGCCTCCGTCCCGTCGGCGTCTTGGAGGTCGCGCATGTCGGAATCCGACATCATCCCCCCATGCCCCATGTCCCCCATGTCCGCCATCGGGGTGCCCCACTCCTCGAGCCAGGACTGCATCAGCTCGATCTCGGGCCCCTGAGCAGCCTTGATCGCCTCGGCCAAGGTGAGCACCCGGTCGTCGATGCCGTCTTTCGCGAGGATCATGTCGGCCATGTCCACCGCCTGCTCGTGGTGCGGGATCATCATCATCGTGAACTGGACGTCGGCATGATTCGCGTCGGCGGACGGGGACGCCGACGCGGACGGGCTCACGCCCGGCGTGCCGCCTATCCCTCCCGGACGAGTGCCGTCGGTGCATCCGGCGAGCGCGAGCAGGGCAGTCAGAGTGATCGCGGCGGTCGCCGCGGCACGATTCATCATTGTGGTTCTCCTCAGTCGTGTGTGTGGCGCGCACGATCTGTGTGTTCGCGCGCGGAGCTCTCTGACCCGAAGGTCAGCGAGCTGCCATCACGTGCGACTGATGCAGAGAACGAGAAGCGAAGGTGGTCGGGAAAGCAGAGGGCCGCCCGCACGGCGAGGGGGCCCGGCACGACCGGGCACGACACCCCACACGACGCCGGCGCGGGGCACCCAGAACAGCATGGAGACGACCAGGAGGGCCAGCACGCACACCATCGCGAGCATGACCTCGTGCCCTCCGCAGCCTGGGCACGTGTGATCGACCGGCGGCGCGTCGTGACTGTGCGCAGCACCGGGTTCCAGCGCCGACACGGCCACAGCTGTTTCCGCGTGCGGGGCGGGGGCGCTCAGCGAGTGCATCGCGAGCAGCCCCACGATCAGCGCGGCGGTGAGGGCGATGAGCAGCAGCACAGAGCGGCCGAGCCCGTAAGGGCTACGACGCACATACCTCGCGAGAGCGATCACCGCGACCTCACCTCCTGTTGCTCAGGCTAGCCGCCCCCGGTATCCGGCGGGTGCGTTGGCTACGCCTGCGCAGCGAATGATGTGATACCGTCCGCGCGCTGACGGGATCACTGCCGGTGAGCGGCGTCACAGTGGTTGGCACGGAATCGACACAGTTGACTCAAGAGACGGCTCAAGCGAGCGAAACTACCAGCCAGAAGGTTGCGTCACAGAAGGTCGCTCGCTCATCTGCACGGGAGCTCGACCGGTGTGCGGGTGCGCCCCACTCGGAGTAGTCGCTCACGGCGCGATCCCGGAGAAGGAACACGTGGACACCCCCTTCGACTCAATCCAGCACCATTGGCGCCGAGCAGGTTCGGAGACGCTGACCGAAGAAGAAGCCGTGGCGCTTCTCGCTCTCGATCTCCCCGAGGGTCACCATCTCGCTCGCCATGAACAGCGCGACACCTGCTGTCGTGCTCCAGAGGATCTACGACCAGGGCGGCGCGGCGGCAGAATCTGCTCTCACTAACCGAAACAGCCCGCCACACCTCAAGGAACGTGCTCCGCTGGGATCCCACACCGTGGTACCGGTCGTACAGGGCGTCGATCGACTCCTGCGGGATCGGGACGAGCTCGCCAGCATCCGACCTGGTTCATGGCGCTCATCGTGATCGTGCTGTGGGTCATCCTCAATCGAACGGCGACCGGCCAGCGTATTCAGGCTGTCGGTTCTAACCCGGTCGCTTCGCGGTTTGCCGGCATCAGGACGGACCGATCAAAGATCACCGCCTTCGTCATCGCGGGAGCATGCGCAGCGATCACTGGCATCCTGCTTGCCTCACTACTGGGAAGCGGCGCCGTGGCCGCGGCCGACGGCTACCTAATGGACGCGTTCGCCGCGATCTTCCTTGGCTTGGCCACGTTGCGAGATGGCGAGTTCCACATCGTCGGCACGCTCATCGGTGTGCTGGTGGTCAGCGTCGGGTTCAACGGCCTGAGCCTTCTGGGAACACCTACGTCCCGGCAATACATCTTCAAGGGAGGCATCCTCGTCGCTGCCGTCGCGCTATCAACCATCGCGCGACGGTGTGCGAAAGCACACCAGTAGCCCCGATCCCGTGCCCCCTCATTGGTGACCCTCAGTCGTCGATCGTGCGGCGGAGGTCGAGGAACGCTGTCGCCGTGTCTTGCGGGCGCGGCGACAGCGTTCACATTCGTCCGACTACATCCCGCCGTTGCCGTTGATGACCGCGTCGAACCACGCGGGGGTCATGGACTCGTTCGACATCTCGCTGTACGAGATGCCTTCGAAGTCGCCGCCGAGGACGCACGAGACGGTCAGCTCGCCGTATTGGTTCTTCGCGTCGATGACGATGAACCACGCGCCGTTGTGCATCAGGAAGCTGTACGGCGTTCCGGTCAGCTCTGACCCGACGCCGACCTTCTTATGGTGGTCGAGGCAACTCTCGACGGCGTCATCGCGGCTCGTCGTCGGCGCGTCGGGCAGCTCGTCGCTGACCGGCTCCGCGGGCTCCGGGCTGGCCGTGACAGTGACGGTCACGGTGGGCGCCGGTGCGGACACAGACGGCACAGATGATCCGGTCGGCTCCGCCTGCGGTGTTGTCGCGGTGCACCCTGCGAGCAGCGCGGTGGCTGCGAGCAGGATGGCGAGCTTTCCGGTCTCAGTCTTCACTCGATCCTCCTGAGCCCCAATGCTACGGTCCGTGCTCCCCGACTGCCGACCCAGCTGGCCGGGAACCGCATGTTCCGTGGCCCATCTTGACTGATCCGGGATGGGTGGTTGCGCACATACAAGGCGCCCCGCGCGCGATCGAACGCCCGAGCTACTGATGTCCCTCGGGTGAGGTCGATGCTCATCGCTCAGGCATCCCCGGCACGATGTCGGCGACGGCTCCTACGCTTCGAACGTGTCAATGTCAGAGTGGAGTTGGTGGCTTGCCATACTCATCCCGTCCTTCGTAACGGTCGCCGGCGTATTCCTCGCCTTCAGTCTTGATCGAATGATCGAGCGCCGGCGCGAGGACGACGCCGCAATCTGGGCCGCGAGGGTTTGGGGGCGGGCTATGGCACGACGCAGGCTTGACGGGTTGGGCATATCGCTCGTGAGGTACGTCACCTACGGTCG
Source organism: uncultured Actinomycetota bacterium (assembly GCA_963789095.1). GTDB lineage: Bacteria > Actinomycetota > Actinomycetes > Actinomycetales > Microbacteriaceae > Microbacterium. The sequence continues at coordinate 40,624 of CAWBJK010000011.1, read as the reverse complement.
TAGCTCGCCGACCAGACCGCAGGTACAGATAGCCCTTCGCAGGGTCGATCCAAGGGTCGAGCGGTGGTGGTCACGAGTTACAGAGTGCCTCGTGGAAGCGGACGACCCGTTCCTGCCTGGCTCTGACGTCGGAGAACGCGCCATGGCGTGGGTCGAGCAGATCGAACGCGAGTGCGATGCCTTCGCCAAGCGCGTTCCACGAAGGCGCACCCGCATGAACCGACTAGTCACATCTCTTCCCGAGTGCCCGGTCCTGTCGGCCTCTAGGACGTCCGTCTAGAGCTTCGGCGGCTGCCGCGTCAGTCAAGATGCACTCAGTTGCCTGCAAGAAGCGCCGCCGCAATGACGAGCGTCACCGATGCGAACATCAGGATCGCTAGCCAAACAGTCGCGGCTGCGCAAAGCTGATACTTCCTCCTTGCTGTCCTTGCGAGGACCAGTACTTGCTCCCACGCGTCATTTGCGACCGATGCGCTCGCGAGGCGATCCTGCAGATCGTCCATCGATGCACTCGCCAGCAAAGGCCAGGAGAACCGATTCACAGGACCATCCGCACTCTGCGACGGGGTCAACGCACGAACGAGGTAGACCAGCGCGAACACGAACGCAACCGTAGACAGTGTGGCCAACGCCCCGATCACGATTCCCGCCGCCTCACCTCGTTGCGCCGCCTTGAGAATGGTCGCCCCCTGGGACAGGACCAGGGTGATGACCACACCGAGCGCCGCCATGAGAACTGTGGCTTTGGTGTCGGCAAACCTCACCCACTCCGCGACCTGGTCAAGCGCCCGAGCCGAACCGTCATCGCGGTCGCGTTTAGGCCACATCCGCATGTGAACCCTCCACGGGCCACCGATTGATGATGCGCCACTCCGTGTACGCAGCGAGCCAGTGAGCTGCCCAAAGGATGGCAGTCGCCACAGTGTCGGTACCTTCGTCCCAATCTGACTGATCCGCGACGCACAGATTCCCGTTCAGATAGAGGTGCGGAGCTCGCACCCAACGCCCGGCACGGGCCATCCCCAGCGGGGGTCCACCAAGGACTCGGACGAACGGCAGTCCACGATCCTCTCGCGTCGCGACCTCGATCACGAATCGACCTCGGCCCGTATCGATCGCGCCCGTCCAGACGGGGGGTCGGCCCTCTCGGTCGCTCCGTGCGAACCGAGGGAAGGCCGCGCGCACGTTCGACTCGTGACGTTCGACTTCACCGGCCTCGTCCCACCATCGCGATCCAGAACTGCCGCTCGGCTCCTCGACTTCTCCGTGGAACGTGTGGCGCGGCATAGGGGTAACCGTCCCGTGGGCTGGATGAGTGAAGCCGAAGCTCGAGGATCCACTCACCCCATCGAACAGAACCAACCCCTCGGCTGTCACGAAGCGACGATCGGCGATTCCGAAATGGCTGAGAAGTGCGGCCATCGTCATGATTACCTCCTATAGACGTCGGAGCTAGCAACTCCGGCGAGAGACTCGGGGACATCCACAAGGTGCGGGAGTGCGCGACGCCAGCTGAAGTCGTAGAAGTGGTAGTAGCGGCGGTCTCCGTCACGCTCGTATGACTGGGGGGACTTTTCGTGGGCGCTGAAATGCAGATGGGCCGGGAGCGCCTGGCGAGCGGTTTGCCCGACGATGACTTCCCACGACTTAGCCCTCTTCTCGCACTTCGCGGCGAAGTTGGCGGCGAAACCGAGAGCATTGACCTCGCTGTGATCCTCGGTTCCGCTCCGGATGAACGTGATGTCGCCGGCATCGACACCGGCCCGAGCCTGAACCTTTCGGATGCCGTTGGCATCCAGCCACGGGTTGACGGCGTTATCTACGGCGTCCAGCGCGAAAGCGCATGCCGCGAGCGCCATAGCGGTCGCGAACTCCGCGTCGCCTCCGAATCCAGCGAACAGACCGTCGCCGCGCAGACCCAGAGCGTGACCGCCGAACTTAACCACTGTCTCGATGAAGCCCGACAGGACCGCATGGGCGAGGTCCGCAACATCATTCGGATCGTCCCAGAACGAGCGCCCCGTGAAGTCAGTGAGGTCGAGGAAGACGATAGTCATGGGCAGGACACGACGCTCACCCACTCGGAGGGGACTGCTGAGGGTCTTGGTGACTCTTCGTGTTAGGCCGCGGACGCGGCCTGTGTGGTCATGATGGCTTCGAACTCGACGGGCGTCAACTTGCCGAGGACGCGCTGCCGGCGGCGCCGGTGATAGGTCCGTTCGATCCAGGTCACGATCGCGAGACGCAGGTCGTCGCGGCTTGCCCAGCGGCGGCTGTTGAGGACATTCTTCTGCAGCAGGGCGAAGAACGACTCCATCGCTGCGTTATCGCCGGCGGCGCCCACCCTCCCCATGGAACCGAGGAGCCCGTACCGGTCGAGTTCGGCTTGGAAGCGCCTCGAACGGAATTGACTGCCTCTGTCGCTGTGAACTGTCGTTCCGGTGGGGCTGCGGCGCTGGATCGCCATCCGCAGCGCCGAGACCGCGAGCTCTGAGGTCATCCGGTCATTGATCGAGTACCCGACGATCCGGTTCGACCAGACGTCCTTGACGGCGCAGAGATAGAGCTTGCCTTCACCGGTCGGGTGCTCGGAGATGTCGGTGAGCCAGAGCCGGTCCGGGCCGGTCGCGGTGAACTCGCGTCTGACGAGATCGTCGCGCACAGGCGGGCCGACCAGACGTCTCTTGCCGCGGCGTTTGCGGACGAACGCGCTGAAGATCCCGTTCTCCGAACACACCCGCCACACCCGCCGCTCCGATGCAGCGAACCCCGCCTCGGCGAGCTCGTCGGCGATGAACCGGTACCCGAACGCGGGATCGTCGGCATGCACGTCCAGCGCCGCGTTGATCAGGTGCGCGTCGTCCCACTCCCGCTGCGACACGGGCTCCTGCAGCCACCGGTAGTACGGCTGTTTCGCGAACTTCAGCACCCGGCACGTCACCGCGACGGGAATCCCGTCGGCAGCGAGTTCACCTACGAGCGGGTAGAGCCTTTTGGGCCGGACAGGTTCGCCTGCGACAGATACGCCGCCGCCCGACGGAGGATCTCGACCTCCTGCTCGAGCAGCTTCACCCGCTTTCGCAGCTCACGGTTCTCGGCCGCTTCGCTCGAGGTCACACCGGAACGCCGACCGCCGTCGACTTCGGCGATCTTCACCCACCGCTGCACGCAGGACTCGGAGATCCCGAAGTCCTTCGCGATCTGCGCGAACGACGACTCTCGCCTCAACGCGATCGCGACAACGTCGTCCCGGAACTCCTTGGGGAACGGCTTAGGCATGAGGACATCCTTCCAGCGGTGACGAATCACCACAGATCAGGAGTCACCTAAACCCTCAGCAGTCCCTATCTCGATCTCCTCGTCCCCGCCGATCAGTCTTACGTCATCAGCACCCCACGACATCGGGGCCCGTTTTTGGGGCCTCCGCGCCACCCACATGTCTGCTTCGGTTCGACCTTCATCTGTTCTCGCCTTCTTCGCGTTCGCGGGCGCCTGGTAGCGCTCGTACTTGGCGACGAGCTCCTTCGCTGCTCGAACCTCGTCCGTGATCACTCCGCTCGCCAGCGCCGCAGCTCCGCGGAACACCTCCTTTGCGAACGGGCGACCGAGATCTCCCATGCGCTTCCAGCCGCACATGATCCAGCGATTTCGGTGTGGGTCCATAACCCAGACAACTACGGGAAAGTCGGGATCCCAGGCGACCAGGTACTTGTTGTTGTGACGTGTATCTCCCGAGGGCTGAAGGTACAGGGGGGAGAGCTCGGGTGAGTCGTACTTGTTCCCCGCGACGTCCACGCCATAGTGCTCTATGACACGGAACCCGTGTTCGAGGAGCCGCACGTAGTTCTCTCCCACATCCGGGATCGGGATCGACGGCGCAATGGCAGTTGCAGTTGTGAGAGCTTGATTTGGTGTGAGATACCCACTGGGCACAAATGGGTCACTGAGGCCACGACTGCGGGTGTTCGCCCAGACGTCGTCAAAGAAGTCCTGCAAGAGCTCCACCATCACCACGTGATCGAGAAGGTCTTCGTCAGTGTTTCCCCCCGCGTTCTCGACACTGGCGCCGGTGAACCCAGGCATCACTTGCACGAGGCGGTGCTCGATGTCCTTGAACGCCTTTTCGACCTTCGCCTTGTCTTCGGGGGTGTACTTGCGCGAGAAACGGATGCCGCAACCAAGTGACTCGGCTACGCGTTGTGTCAACTCGGCAGTGTACTGCTGGCCGTTATCAACGACGAGGGTCTCAATAGCCACGAACGGAGGCGCATCAAGGTCCGGATCCCAGGCGAGCTCGGGATTGTCGCCTGACTCTGACTCCTCCTGGTCTATCAGGCGGAATCCGTATGGGCGGAGGGATCGCGGAAAAGAGGCTCGGGCGATGAGGCGCACGATCGTCAAAGCTGAGGTGGTGGGCGCGAGAGCGAACGCAAGTACTGCTGTGCTGAAGACATCGAGCAGGATCGAAAGTTCATAGCGTGCGCGGTTTCCATACTTGTCTCGGAGAAAGCAGGCGAGCTTGGTCGAGTCAGCGTGAACGAACTCGCCGGGGCGGCTCGCCCCCATGACTCCGAAACCCTCGGCGGGTCGCTGCGAGGCGGACGCTCGTTTCCTCGCCGTCGCTTTCCAGTGGAGCTGAGCTTTGATGCGATTGAGGTACTTCGCTTGGGTGGCGTAGCTGGGGAAAACGAATCCCGGCTCTTGTGCGCCCACAAGATCGCGCACTTCCGCGAGCAGGAACTTGTCGTCGATATCCGGTCGCCCCCGGTGAGCTTCGAGCACATCTCGGGTCTTGTCCCAGAGCAGGCGGCGACGGTCGTCCTGGAACGCCGGTTGTTGCAGTTTGCGTCGGTCCACGAAGCTCAGCCGGGTTGGGCTCGCCGCCCACCGAGTGCACATATTGTAGACCGTGCGCTCCTTGGCGGCTACTCCCCGGTTCCGGAGGTACTCGATGGCGTTGCCGACACGGATGGATTTGAGCAGTGCAGGGTCGAAATCGGGGTTGACGGGATCGTCGGGCAAAGATCGACTGTCGCGGCCAGTGGTCAGTAGAAGCACAACGTCGTGCCATGCTTCCGCGTCGCGAGCGTCGCGTCCCGTGATGCCGGCGTCGGTCAGGCTGGTGTCGGGTGGATTGACGAGCGGCACGTGCCCAACAATCTCGATGTCATCCACGAGTTGCCCTGCAAGCAGGCTGAGGCGCGCAAAGTGGTCGCGGCCGACGAGCGTAACGCGCGAACCGCTGACGGCGACAATGTCATATTCGTGCCCCTCGTAGACGACGATGTCGCCGAGCGAGATGAAGCGATACGCAGGCATCCGGTCACGTCCCAGCAGCCCGCAGTGTACGAAGGTCAGACAGCGGAAGCGAGAAATCGAACTTCAGTTGCTGTGTCCACAGGAGGTAGTACGTCCACACCCGGACAGCGCAGGGCGGATATCGATACGTTGCGAGCGCCGTCCGCAGCGTCCCCCCTCCGGAATAAAACTCGAGAAGCTTGGCAGCGTCGCCGCCGTTCGGAGCGTACCGCCTGGGATCTGCGTAGGCGTGCAAGAACTCAAGCGTCTTTCGAGTGACTTCCCGCATGCCATCGAACACGGCATATTGAAATCCCGCATCACGGCAGAACTCCCGAGTGAGGGCAGCCTTCCGAGTGAGACTGCCATCGATGCGGTCGTACGGGCGCACATCCCATACCTCCTGCGATCCATCGTTCCTAACGACGAGGTAGTCGGGAACGTGGCTGAGTCGCTCCTCGTTGCGAACGAAGATGAGGTTGAACGGCTGAGACAAGATCGCCGCGACCGACTGCTCGTGGTCGAGAGCGAGTAGGAGTGAGTTTTCCTCCAGCGAGGCGTAGGCGACGTGGCGGCGAATCGCCATGAAGTAGTAGACGCCCGTCCGGTTACATTGACCCTTCCGACGCGCGGGCTTTGACCAGGGGGTTCCACTCACAAGGCCCGCACCCGCTGGGGCATCGCCGACCGTAAAGCGGCGCACGCCACCGATCGGCTCACGAACCACGAGCACGTCCGCGCGAATATCGACTGGCCGATGCCAGTCTGAGTCTTCCGCGCGAGTCGCTTGCGTCGTGGACGTCATTGTTTGCTTCCGAGAGCCCCGGACCCCTACCTACCACTACTCCTTGCGAGGGGGAACCGCAAGATGGCCGCCTGCCCGAAAGTGGCTATTCTATTAGCCATGCGATCCCTCGCCAAGATGCAGAGTCTCCTGCTGCTAAACGCTGCGGGGAGCCTACCCGACTCCGCGAAGCTGGTGGCAGACGCGACGAGGGCGAAGGCCGCTGTAATCGTGGTACTTCGACTTACAACCACGACCATCCCAGCCCACCGCGTCGCCCAGTGGGCGACGGAGACATCACGGGAATTGCGTGACACCGACACCCACATGATCACGTTCAACTCGGATCTTGGACTCGTGCTCAGCCACCGTTTGATATTGGACTCCGGACTGCATCGCGTCGCCCCAAACTTGTGGTTCGTGATGCGACATTGGTCCACGATCACGGCCCCAGCCCGCGCTACAGTCGCGTTTGTCGGCCCGTCCGCACTCATCCGGCAGGGGTTCGTGGGATCACTCTGGGCCAGTGAACTGGTGCGGCCGGAGGACTTGCACGATGTACGACAAGCCGACGTTGTGATCGCGGATGGTGATCCTCCCCCGCGGTTTGCACGCGCGAAGCCACGGGGTCGAGACGGCGCAAGTGCCCATGCGCTTCTTGGGTACACAATGATGGAACGTGCGCGCTCTCAGACCATTTGGGTGGCGGCTTCCCGCGAATCCCCCGCTATCGAACCGTCACATCGGGGTGGTTGCGTCGCTCCGGGCGAGTGCGCCGTGATCCAACTGCAATCGGCGTGACTGACGCATGAAGAGCTTGCGACGATGCGCGCGACCAGCCGAGATGCCCAGACAAGCCCACGTCAGCGCTCAGTCGTATCCGATGATCACGACCGCAGCCGTATCCGCGGACAGACCGTGCAATCCTTCTGGATCGGCGGGCACAGCGTCAGTCGACCTGTCGAGATCAATGCGCATGGCTCGCTTCGCCAACCTGCAGAACGCTCTCAGCTACCGCGTCGCTCGTCACACGGCGAGCGAAGTCAAGGTCGCAGCCTCCGTCCGCTTGGAGGACATGGTCCTGGAAGATTCGCCTATAGCCGGTCGCCGCCGCCCCCGAAGGACGCGAGGCGGCCCCGGCGTCTGCGCGGCGAGCGGCAATTGTTTCATCGTCGACGAGCAGGTCCAGCGATCCGTCAGCGACCGACAATCGGACCAGGTCTCCGTCGCGAACGTAGGCAAGCGGACCGCCGAATGCGGCCTCGGGGGCGATGTGCAGGACGATCGTGCCGTACGCGGTGCCGCTCATGCGGGCGTCGGAGAGGCGGACCATGTCGCGTCACGCCGGCGCTGGGCAAGCTTGCCGGGATCGGCAGGTAACCGGCCTCGGGCATGCCCTGCGCCGACTGGCCCGGCGTTCTGGAGGACGAGGAAGTCGTCGGCGGTGACGTCGAGGTCGGGATCGTCGATGCGGGCTGGCAGGTCGTCCAGCGAGGTGAAGACGACGGCGCGGCCGGTGCGCTCGAACAGTTCCGGGTTCGCGGCGGACCTCTTGATGATGGCCCCGGGCGGGGCGAGGGTACCGAACAGCGCGACGAGGCCGCCGTCCGGGCGGATGGGGTCGGCAAAGGGCGGATGACGGCGCGATCGACCCACGGATCGGCCTCGTCCAGTGCCGTCGCCGAGCGTCTGGCCCGTGATGGTGCGCGCATCGAGTTCGAGCAGGTGGCGGAAGCTCACGCATGACGGCGGGGACGCCGCCCGCGGCGATGGAGATCCTCCATGTAGTGCGTCGCCGGTGGGCTTGAGGTCGACGAGGACGGGCGTCTCTCGACTGAGCTCGTTCAGCCGCTGCGAGGTCGAGAGCGATGCCGAGCCGGCCCGCGATAGCGGTCAGGTGGACGACGGCGTTGGTCGAGCCGCCGATGGCGAGGAGCATGCGCAGCGCGTTGTCGAAGGCGCTCGGGCGTCACGATGGCGACGGGGCGGCGGTCCTCGCGCCGACCAGCGAGACGGCGATGCGGCCGGTCTCCTCGGCCATGCGCAGGCGGTCGGCGTCGACGGCGGGGATGCGGTCGCGCGCCGGCGAGGCGCCATGCCGAGCGCTTCAGCGAGGCACGCCATCGTGCAGGCGGTGCCCATCACCGCGCACGTGCCGGCGGTGGAGGCGAGGCGCTTTCGACGGCGTCGATCTCGTCGTCGTCGATCGTCGCCGGCGCGGTACTGCCCCCAGAAGCGACGGCAGTCGGTGCACGCGCCCGAGGCGCTCGCCATCGATAGCGGCCGCTCATCATGGGCCGGCGACGAGCTGGATAGCGGGCAGGTCGGCGGAGGCGGCGCCCATGAGCTGGGCGGGACGGTCTTGTCGCAGCCGCCGACGAGCACGACAGCGTCCATCGGCTGGGCGCGGATCATCTCCTCCACGTCCATGGCCATCAGGTTGCGGAAGACCATGAGGCTGGTGGGGAAAGGAAGACCTCGCCGAGGGAGATGGTCGGGAACTCCATCGGCATGCCGCCGGCAGCGAGGACGCCGCGCTTGACGGCCTCGACGAGTCTCGGGCAGCTGCCGGTGGCAGTTGTTGAAGCCGCTCGAGGAGTGTGGCGATGCCGACGATCGGCCGGTCCAACATCCGCGGATGCGCCCATGGAGGCGCGAAGGTGCGCCGCGAGGTAGCGGGAAAACTCGCGGTCACCGTAGTTAGTGAGCCCTCGGTAGAGGCCTGCGGCGCCGTCATCACCGGTGTCAGTCGTCCATCCACCCACGGCCGGCACGCCCGTGGATCCCAGATTCTGCGCGCTCATGCGATCTTCATGTTCACGTACTTGGCGTGCGTGTAGTCGAGCACGCCCTCCGAGCCACCCTCTCGCCCGTACCCGGACAATTTGACGCCGCCGAACGGCGCCTCTGCGGTGGCGAGCGCAAGGTTGTTGACGCCGACCATTCCGGCTTCTATTCCTTCACTCGCGAGGAATGCGGTGCTGAGGTCCCGGGTGAAGACGTAGCTCGCCAGACCGTAGTCGACGGAGTTCGCGATCTGGAGCGCCTGCTCCAGATCGCGGAACGGGGTGATCGGGGCGATCGGGGCGAACGGCTCCTCACGCATGATCTCGCTGTCCTCGGCGACGTCAGTGAGGACAGTGGGGGTGAAGAAGAAGCCACGGTCAAACCGGTCGTCACGAGCCCCTCCCGCACGGACCTTCGCACCACCGGCAACCGCGTCAAGCACGAGTCCTTCGGCGGCTTCGAGGCGGCGCCGGTTGGTAAGCGGGCCGACCTGCGTGTCGGGTGAGCGACCATCTCCGACGACGAGTTGGGAGGCGGCGGCTACGAACTCGCGGGTGAACTCCTCCTGAGCATCCTCGTGGACGAGGAACCGGCTCGGCGAGGCGCACACCTGCCCGGCGTTGCGGAACTTTCCGGCGACGCACAGGCGGGCGGCGGACGGGATGTCTGCGTCAGGAAAGACGAGCACGGGCGCGTGCCCACCGAGCTCCATCGAAACCTCGGTGATGTTCTTCGCGGCCAAGCCAAGCAGTATCCGTCCGACCGGGACTGATCCCGTAAGGCTGACCTTTCGCACTGTCATCGATGAGATGAGCCGTTCGGATATCAATGTGGAGCTGCCGGTGAGCATCGTCACCACGCCAGCGGGGATACCGGCCTGACGGCAGGCTTCAGCCAGCAGAAGCGTGGAGAAGGGCGCCTCCTCCGCAGGCTTGACGATCACCGAGCAACCGGCCGCGAGCGCGGGCGCCATCTTCCGAGCCGGTAGCAGTGCAGGGAAGTTCCAGGACGCGAAGGCCGCGACGACACCGACGGGCTCGCGGCGGACAGTGATCCGCACATCCGTGGAGTGCCCATCGACGGTGCGGCCATAGATGCGGCGTGCTTCATCGGCGTACCAGTCAAACTGGTCGGCGGTGGCCGCCCACTCCGCCCTCGCCTCGGCCAGGGGCTTCCCCTGCTCGCTGGTCATCACAAGAGCGGCGTGCTCGTTCCAGTCGCGCAGCAATTCGGCCACGCGACGCAGGTATGCGCTGCGCGTCCACACGTCGGTCGCCCGCCATACGCGCAACCCGTCCGCGGCGGTGCGCAGCGCGGTGTCAATGTCGTCTTCGGTGGCGCGCGCGATGGTGCCGTAGACCTCCTCGGTAGCGGGGTCGATGACGTCGCTGCGTGCCCCATCGGAGGCATCCACCCATTCGCCACCGACGAACAGGCGCCCCGTGGTGGCGTTGGCGGTCGTCGTTACTGCGAAGGTCATGTCAGATCTCCATCTCGTGTCGAAGGGCGGTGGTGGCATCCACCCAGCTGCCCACGTTCCATCGGCCGAATGACGCCCATGCCGCCAAGTGCGTCGTCGCCGAAGTAAACCGGCACATGGATGAGGGAAAGCCCGCCCGCCTCAGATGCGGTCGCGAGCGCTGCCTCGAGTTCCTCGACGGTGTACCCGCCGAACAGTGCCGTGACACCCGTCACCGACGCAGCCCAGGCTCGGTAGTCGACGGCGACGGCGTCGTTGGTGGCGTAGTCGACCCCGTACTGGGACCGCTGCAACGACGAAATCGCGCCCTGCCGGCGGTTGTCGAACAGCACGATGATGCCCTCAGCGCCGTGCTGGACGCCATCGATGAGCGCCTGCGGGTTCATCGTGAATGACCCATCGCCCGTGAGAGCTATGCCCCGGAACGGGGTGCGCGCAATACCGGTAGCGACGACCGCGCTGGTAGCGAAGCCCATGTAGCTCGCGCCCGTCTCCGTGATCGTCTGCCCGGGCCTGTCATCCTCGACGATCTGAAACCCGTTGGCCTGCACATCGCCGGCGTCGAAGAAGGACACGTACCCCTTCTCCCGCGCGTACCGCGTGACCGCTTCGATCGCCGCCGGCTGAGTAAGCACTTCGCGGTCCCACACCTCGTCGTGGAGGGTGGGTGTGCTGTACCGCTCCGCCTTATGCAGCGCCCAGGCGTCTTTCGGCAGCGAGACACTCCCGCGCCCATGGGGAATCCAGGGCCGGAGCTGCGATGCCCGAGGCGGCGAGTCGTCGCTCCACGGCAATGATGAGAGCTCGCAGCGTGGGCTGGGCATCCCCCAGGAGGGGGATGGTGTGGTTGTAGTGGCCTACGTCCTCGACGTCAGTGTTGATATTCACCACGCGGGTGACCTTCGGGTAGCCGGTGCGGGACATATCCGCCTGGCAGACGCCGCGAGTACCAATCGCGAGCAGCAGATCCGCGTGCTCCATCACGTGGTTGCCGCTGATCGATCCCTTGGATCCGCCGATGCCTGCGTTGCGAGGGTGCCCTGCGGGGACCACTCCAGTGGAGATCGGCGAGGTGACGACGAACCCGTCCACCAGGTCGGCGAGTCGGGCAATCTCCTCACCTGCGCCGACCGACCCGCCGCCCGCCTTAATGACGACCCGTTCCGCGCTCAGCAGAGCCTCGGCAGCCTCGTCGTAGCGGCCGTCGTCGGCCGCGCCGCCCAGCGGCGGGGGCGCGACGTAAGGAAAAGCCGCGAGGTTGAAGTTCTCCAGCCGCGGTTGCACGTTGATTGGCAGCAACAGGTAGAACGGCGTTCCCCGATGCGGATGGTCCACCGCGTCCAGCCCGCGGCGCAGTGCCTCCGGCAACGCCCACGGCGTGTGAAGCGTAAATGCAGGCCCCATATGCGAGGTGAGCTTAAGGAACTGCTCCTGGCCTGCAGTGGCGAGCTGTTGCATGTTGGGGCCTTCGGCCTCCGTGGTCTCATCCGCGTAGATGTGCCACACGCCGATACCGTCGCTTGAGGCCGCAAGACTTCCAGCCATGGCCTGTAGCGCACCCGGCCCGATGGAAGTCACAACCGCGGCCTTTTCGCCAGTCGCCCAGCGCAACGCCGTGGCGATGTGGGCGGCCTCAACCTCATTTCGCACCGCATGCGTGCGGAGCGCTCCCGCCTCCTCGTAGACACGCAGTACTTCAGCGAAGTCCGTGGAGCCGTGGCCGAAGATCGCCACGTACGTGCGGACGTCCTGGAGTAGCAGACCGATCACGACAGCCTCCGCGGTCGAGATCGTCGCCTTCCGCGGCAGTGCTCCCGTCGCCAGCGCCTCGCGCACTCCTCCCGCCTCCACGATCGCCCGGGCGCGCGCACCACGGGCGATGTCTGTGACGACCGTTGATTCCTCATCATCGACGTTCATGCCGCCGAGTCTAAGCCATAGTAGTTGTCACTACGTCAATGGCGTTGTAATAATGATCCAAGCACGGGGCAACGCTGAGTTCTGCGGCATCTGACAGGGTGTCAACTTGACTGGAACGAATTTCTAACCAGTACAGTGTTGTCAAATAGGCAATCAAAGGAGCTTGTACATGACTGCGTCTGCAGAGACCACCGCCACCAAGGTCGGATTCATCGGCCTGGGGAACATCGGAACGCCCATTGCGCTTTCACTGGTCCGCGGCGGCTTCGACGTCGCAGTACGGGATGTGCGGCGTGAGGCCGCGGCCGAGTGCCTCGCTGCCGGCGCCTCGTTCGCCCGCGAGAATGCGGACCTTGCCGATCGGGACCTCATTGGCATCGCCGTGGTGAACGATGCTCAGCTGCTCGACCTCGCCCTTACCCCCGGTACCGGCCTCATCGATTCCGTGCCGAGCGGCACCACCTTGATCATCCACTCCACCGTGCTTCCCAAGAGCGTGCACACGGTCGCCGAGGCGGCAAAGTCCAAGGGGATTCGCGTCGTTGACGCGCAGATCAGCGGCGGCGACCTGCGCGCCCGCGAAGGCGATCTGGCCGTCATGGTCGGTGGCGACCCGGAGGACGTGGCGCGCTGCCAGGAGTACTTCAATGCAATGGGCCGCCGCGCCGTCCACATGGGTGCGCTCGGGTCCGGCGCGGGCGCCAAGATCGCCGTGCAAATGATGACCTTTGGCAACTGGATCGCTGCGATGGAAGCGATGCGCCTGGCGCGCGCGCTCGGCATCGAGGAGTCCGCTCTCGCGGATCTCGCGACAGACGCCACCAGCGACTCCTGGGTTATCCGCACGTGGGGCAATTACGACCGTCTGCTGCGTGAGCACCGTCTCGCGGGGTCGCCCGACCTCTTCCGCATGTTCGACAAGGACCTGTTCAACGCGGTCGCCCTTGGCCGCGAACTGGATATCGAGCTTCCGCTGACCGCCGTGGGCAGTGCTGCCCTCGCCCCATCCGTGAAAGAGCGGATGGCGGCAGTGCCCGCCCCCGCGGAGGCGTGAGCACCATGACCGACATCATCTCGAAGGCTGTAATCACTCGCGCCGCCGCGCAGCGCCTCGTAGAGACCGCGCTCGACCACGCACGCGGACTCGGCAAATCCGTGTCGATCGCTGTGGTCGACGACGGCGGTTATCTCATCGCCTTCGGACGCGACGACCAGGCGAGCCCGTCCTCTGTACAGATCGCGATCGACAAGGCCTACACCGCCGCGGTAACTCGTATTGCCACCCACCAGTGGCAGCAGACCGTCGAGGAGGATCTGCCTCTGCGGTATGGCGCCGCGGTTGGCGTTGACCGCCTCATCACCTTCGGCGGGGGCCAGCCCATCGTGGTCGACGGCACCGTCGTCGGCGGGATCGGCTCCAGCGGCGCCCACTGGACCGGGGACACCGAGATCACCACCGTCGCGCTCCGCACTCTCGACAGTGGGGGAACACAGTGAAGACTTCCTTTCATACTGGCTTCCTCACGGGCCTACCCGTTCTCGAAGCGGTAGCGCTCGTTCGCGCGCACGGCTATGACTACGTCGAGTTGAACGCCGAGACCCTGCCCTGGTCGGATCCGCACGTCACTCCTGAGACCACTCGCCAAGAGCGCGTGGCGCTCGCCCGCGCGGCCGAGTACTCGGCGATCAGCGCACATCACGAGGATCTGGGGCACCCGGACGATGATCGGCGCCGGCGTGCGGTCGAATGGACCGTCGGGCTCCTCGAACTCTCGGTGGACCTCTCCTGCCCCATTGCGCACGTCATCCCTGGCGCCAACGCGCAGATGGAACCGCTCATCGACTCGCTTCGACGCGTCGTCGACCACGGCACCCGCCTGGATGTCACCATCGGGCTGGAACCGATTGTTGAACAAGTGATCGGCACCAGCACACAGGCACTGCAAGCGCTGCAACTCGTACCTGGGCTGATGATCAACTTTGACCCGTCCCATCTGCAGATCATGGAGGACGACATCGTCGGCGCCGCCGAACGGCTTGGTCCGCACACGGTCCACGCCGCTCTCAAGGACGCCGCAGGACGCCCCGGCGACTGGACGTTCCCGCCGCTTGGCGCTGGTGACATCCCCTTCGCTGAGTTGATCCAGGCGCTCCACAAGGCGGGGTTCGACGGTGTCCTCTCCGTAGAACACGAGGCTCACGCGTTTGCCGGCGACAGGCGGCCTCACGAGCAGGTTCTCCGCGAAAGCAAAGAGTTCCTCGACGCGCTGATTGGCGCCGCAGAGAACACATGACACGGCTACGCCGTGACTACCACAACAACAACGAGTTGTACCGAACGACGACGACGTCGACCCGGAGCGGGACATACCGCGGCCGGATGCAATGAAAGGTGACCGGAGAAATGATGTACTCACGCACAGCGGCCGTGGCAGCAGGGACTGTCCTCGTCCTCGGTTTGGCCGCATGCACGACGCCGGCGGAGCCCGCCGCGGACGACACACTCGCCCTGGTGGTGGCACACGCAGGCGTGACTTCAGAGCCGATCCACGCCGGCGCGGAGCGCTTCGCAGAACTCGTCGAGAAGTACTCGGACGGCCGGATCACGGCAGAGGTGTTCCCCGAATCTCAGCTCGGCAGCGCGATGGAAGCGCTCGAAGGGCTTGAGATGGGAACTGTCCACGTCACGATGGTCGGCGGTGCGGAGGTCGCCGACTTCTGCCCAGCGGTGGGAGTGTACAGCCTTCCGTACGTGCTTCCCGGCGACGGTGAAGCGGAGCAGTACGAGAACCTCCGCCGCGCGACCGCGTCCGATCTGAACAAGGGGATCTTGGATCAATGCGCAGCCGACTCAGGACTGCGAGTGATCGACAATTCTTGGTGGTACGGCAACCGGCAGGCGACCACGAACCGACCCATCGAAACGCCCGACGACTTCCGCGGGCTCACGATCAGGACGCCCGCAGCCGAACTGCACACTGCCGCACTGGCCGCGTTCGGCGCCCAGGTCGTCTCCATGGGCTTCCCCGAGGTCTACAGCGCTCTCAAGACCGGCGCGATCGATGGCCAGGAAAACCCTGCCTCCAAGCCGATCCAGGCGTCGCTCTACGAGGTGCAGAGCCACCTCAACCTGACCGCCCACATGGCCCAGAACCAGAACGTCACCATGAGCGAGTCCTTCTTCACCTCGCTGTCCAAAGAGGACCAGGACATCATCCGCCGCGCTATCGATGAGGCCGGAACGGAGCAGTCCAAGCAGCAGGTCGCGGCAAACGGGAGCGCTGTCGAAGAGCTCAAGGGCCTCGGCATGACCATCGTCGAGCCCGACCTGGCCCCGTTTAAGGAGCGCACTGTGGGCATCGTCGAAGAGTACTTCAACAAGCACGGCCTGGACCTGGCCGCCTTTGAGGCGCTCTTCTCGTAGAGCACCCCTGCATCCCGCCGCGGTCGGCGGCACGAAATCTGTATCTCCGTCGACCGCGGCGTCTGCACCACGCACAGACACTTGAGGAGCGGTTATGGCCGATGAATCGGCACACGAGGACGGGCGCGAGGCGCGCGTGAAAGCGCCCTGGCCGACAAGAAGCCTAGAGCTTCTCATCGCAGCACTCGGGGGGATCATGGTGGCCTACATTGCGGTCACCACGGTCCTGCGAAAGGTGGGCGTGCCGGTACCGGGATCAGACGAGTTCGCCAACCTGCTCTTCGTCTGGATGATCTTTGTCGGCATGGCGTTGGTGCAGCGCGAGGGCGGGCACCTGGCCGTAACGTTCCTCGTGGAGAAGCTGCCCACCCGCGTGCACAGCTGGGTTCTCGTCGTCGTCGAGGTCACCGTTTTCGCGCTGTCGCTGTTCCTGGTCTGGAGCAGCGTGGGCTACGTCGCCGCCAGCCTTGCGGGCTCGCGTGTCACTCCCGGGCTCGGGATCAACCCCGCGACACTTCAGCTCGCCGTGCCCATCGGTGCGGCCCTGTGCGCCATCTACACGGTGGCGCGCATCATCCGTGCGGTCGGGCGCGCCAGACGCGGCGAGGCACCTGAAAACACCCTGATCGAGGAGATCTAATGCTGTCGTTCGGTGCTGTCATCGCGATCTTCTTCGTTCTGTTGCTCGCTCGGATCCCAATCGGATTCGTGCTGTTGCTCAGCTCGGCCATCTACATCTTCTTCTCCGCCGCCGCCGGTACCGTGCCGATCGAGGTGATCCCGCAACGGATGATCGGATCGACCGCCTCGTTCGTGTTCACCGCAATCCCGGCGTTCATCCTGATCGGTGAGGTTATGAACGTCAGCGGCATGTCCACCAGGCTGGTGGACCTGGCCAAGGCCCTCGTCGGTCACACCAAGGGCGGCGTGGGCATGGTTTCACTCGTCTCGAGCGCGGGGGTCTCGCTGTTCTCGGGCTCGCCTGTGGCGAATGCTGCGGGAACGGGCGCGGTAACGATCCCGGCAATGATCCGCTCGGGGTACTCGCGGGCGCAGGCCTCTGCGATCGAGGCTTCGAGCAGCAGCCTCGGCGCGGTTATCCCGCCGAGCATCGCGATGGTGGTGTGGGGCGGTATGACGGGTGTCTCGATTGGGGGCCTGTTCATGGCGGGCTTTGTGCCGGCCGCAATATTTATCCTTGGGTTCATCTTCGTGCTGCGTTGGCAGGCTGCTCGCAGCGGCGTTCCGCGGTCGCCGCGTGCGACGCTGCGGGAGGTGTCGGGCGCGCTGCTGCGTGCACTGCCGTCGATCGTCGTACCGATCAGCATCATCGGCACGATCCTTGCCGGCCTTGCCACGCCCACCGAGGCCGCATCGATCGGCGCTGTCGTAACGGTGGTCCTCGCGTGCGGCTTCTACGGCTCGAACTGGCGGGACGTCGTCGAGATGCTGGTCCGGGCTGGAAAGACCACCGCATCGGTGATGTTCGTCATCGCCTGCTCCAGCGTGTTCGCTTGGATGCTGACCCGCGAACAGGCCCCGACCCGGATCGCGGAAGGACTGCTCAGCGGAGTCGGAGACGGAGCGCTCCTTCTGCTGCTGATGATCTTGCTGTTCGTGCTCCTCGGACTGTTCATGGAATCGCTCGCCGCGATGGCACTGACCGCGGGCGTGGTGATGGCGGTCGGGACCTCCGCCGGAATTGACCCGCTCCACCTGTCGCTGATCGCCGTCCTTGCGCTCTCGCTCGGCGTCATCACTCCACCGGTCGGCGTGGTCCTGTTCGTGACGTCGAAGATCGCCAAGACGAGCATTGAACGCACCTCGATCGCCGTGCTTCCCTATGTGCTCGTATACATCATTGGCATGACCCTTCTGGCGCTGCTTCCCGATGTCGCACTGTTCTTGCCACGTCTGCTCCTCGGCTGATGACTTCGACTCCGACGGCCACGGAATGCACTCGACGAGGGGCACACACGATGAAACTCGCGAACGATAGTCAGCGCCGCCACATAGCTGCGCGTCGACTCGGCACCACACCCGTTCGTGCCTCTGCCATGATCGCGCCCGACGCCCGCAGCACTGTAAAGGTCGCCAAGCTCGCCGCGCACCAGGAGCAGAAGATGCGCCTCCCTGGATTTTTCTCATGACGGCGCCGCCTCCGCTCCGTCCCGAAAATCCCGGCCCGGATGCCGAGACCTCGGCGCCAAGCGGTGAACCAACAACGGTGTTGTACGGTAAGGCTATGGTCACGGAGGGACGGGGTGGAACGCTCGAGACAGGGCTCGATGTCGTCGAACTACTCGCGGGTGCGGGCGCTGCGCTCGGCGTCAGCGAAATCGCTGCACGGTTGTCCCTTGACCGCGGCAACACCCACCGCATCCTGAAGGTCCTCAAGGCCCGCGGGTATATCAGCCAGGACTCTGAGTCCAAACGTTATCGCCCCACGGCACAGCTCGTCGGAGTCGCTGGCGCCATTCTCCGCGACCTCGACATCCGCTCCGCCGCACAGAAAGCTTGCGACCTTCTCGTGGCGGCTATTGGCGAGTCAGTGCACGTCGCGCAGGTCACCAGCGACGGCATCGTCTACGTACTGCATCGCCGAGGGCCCCATCGAGTCAGCGTCAACACCGACGTCGGCGATCGGGCGCCCTTGCATGCGACCGCGACCGGCAAAGCAGTGTTGGCATTCCTTCCAGAAGACCGCGTGCGCGAGCTCGTCGCCGAGCCGTTTACGCAGTTCACGTCGCGCACCCACGCGACCCTCGACGACTTGCTTCGAGACCTCGCCACCGTCCGTCGACGCGGCTTCGCCGTGGACGACGAGGAGCTCAACCCGGATGTCCGGTGCGTCGCAGCGCCGGTATTCGACATCAATGGGGAAGTGTTCGGCAGCGTTGGAGTCTCCGGCCCCACCCAGCGCATCGGCGTCAACCAGGTCGTCACCATCGCTGGCCGCGTTGTCGAAGCAGCGATGCAGACCACGCATGCGCTCGGCGGCCCCACCGGAACCCTCGCATTGCCTGACGCTGCGGCCGTGACAGGCATGGTCGACCGAACCGCACCCGCAGAGCTCCAGTAGTCCCCCACCGACAACGTTGCCGCACCGCACAGGCGGCGCACTCGCGCGATGGTGAATGCCGCGAGCACAAGCGGCGAAGAGACCACCGATCCCGACGCAGTTAGTGGGTGGCTCAAGGTCGCGCTGCATCGCTCTGCGACTCCCCGCACAGTGAGGGAGCGTCGCCTGCGGTCAGCACGGCTCGAGCGACAAATGTTAGCGTGCGCGACGCGACTACCGTTGCCTCATGTTCCCATGGCTATTAGATTAGGCACCCTGGGAGGTGGGCATGCAACAAGGAGAGCCAGACCCCTTCGGGGACCCATCCGCCGCGTCGCTAAGTGCCGCGCGGTTGGGTGTCGCCGTCCGCAACGGCTTTTGGATCGTCAATGCGCTCGACGGTCCGCCGAGCGGCCACGAGACCCCGACCTACTACCTCGAAGCCATCAGCGTGTTGCAGCACGCGTTGCGCGATCTGCTCGAGGCCGTTGAAACGGTCGCGCCGTTCAAGCGCAAAGCCGGCACAGAAGCTTCGACTGAGTCGGACAGGCCGTTCGCTCTTGATGCTGGCGTCCCGTCGACCGTGTTCACGGAGGAAGGGCAATGTGAGGCCGAGGACTGGCTGTTGTGGTCCGCCATTTACCGCACTGGCGTCACACTCGGTCTCGATGAACTTGCGGAGCAGCCCGTGGATGCCATCGTTCCTGGTATCCAAGAGGTGATCTGTGCGCTCCCACAGGAATACGATGCGCTCGAACGCTTCACTGTGCTCCGCAGCCCCAGGGACGAGTTGGATGGCCTCTCCCCCATCCGATGGTTACTCCTCGGACGACCAGCCGCGGCGGTGGTGGCCGCCGTTGAATCCCTCGGGTGGCACCCATGACGGCAGTCCCGGAGCAGACGCATCTCTTCGACACCGCTTTGACCGGCGGCCGCACGGATCGGTTTAGCCCGGTGGTCGCGATCGACGTCGACGGCGTCCTTCGGCTGCGGCCTCGTAGGGCGGCCGACGCGGACGCGCTCGGGGCGTTCGTCGCGAAAGTCCGCGTTCGCCGTGACGCGTACCCGCATGTGTTCCACAGCCCGCCGATGTGGGATGAGGATGGGGTCTCGACCAAGCGTCACCTGTTCTCCGGCGTCGGGGCGGCCTGGGTGCGGTCGCTGGTCGATCGGGGCGTCGACGTGGCGTGGGCGACAACGTGGCAGCAGCACGCCAACACATACTTCGCGCCGATCCTCGGCATCCCCGCACTGCCTGTGGCGGTCAGGGGGGAGGAAGAGGACGAGTGGGGGCCGGCCGAGTGGAAGAGCGTGCGCCTGGCGAACGGGTTCCGAGGGCGTCCGCTGCTGTGGGTGGATGACATGCCGCCGGTGCGGGCGGGCTATCAACTCGACGGGCTACGTAAGCCGAACGACCGCGCGCTCACTCGTCTGCAGTGGATCCGTGACCCCGCCGTCGGCATCACTCCGGACGATGTCGCAGAGATGGATGAATGGCTGGCGCTGGCGTCCACCGAAGCCGGGCACGTGGAGTTGCGGCGTCGCAGGCGGCGGGAGCGAGAGCGGCGACGCGACGAGTTCGACAAGCTGCAGTACGGGTCACGGTTGCGGGGCCGGCGGGTGCGAAGGATGCGGGCCATCCTGTTCGACGCGATCGAGAGTCGGAGCGATGCGGCGCCGGAGGACATCGCCCGGTATTTGCTGGATCACAACCCGCCCGATCTTGACGAGATGCGGGAGCTGGCGCGGGAGTGGCTCGGGGACGAGGAAGACGTGGAGTCGATCGTGGCCGCCGCCGTGGCACTCGCACGCAGCCGCGACGAGCTCGCCGCTCACGACCCTAATGACCAATGAGCGGCGCGAACGAATCCGCCGACGATGGGAGTCCCGACGAGACCCCCGAGATCAATCCCGACCAACAACGCGAAGTCGTCGAACGCATCATCGCCCGACACCACCCGGATGAATCCGACCCGGCCGAGCTGATCGCGGCAGCCATCGGCCTCTGCTACACCCTCCCCGGCATCAGCGAGGCGATCGGCATGACCGTCGCCGAGGTGACCGCCGCGGCCGCACGGCTGGACCTCCTTGCACTCACCACCAGTGACGGCGTCGTGCTGTACCCCGCCTTCCAGGTCGTCGACGGTGCCGTCGTGACCGGGCTGGGTGAGGTGCTCCGCACGCTTCAGACAGGATTCGACAGTTCCCTAATGTGGACCCTGTGGCTCTTGGGCAACCCGCCACTCACCGGCGAAACGTGTCGACGTCCCAGCTACATGGAACAGCTGACCGCCGGAGATGTGGACGGCGTGGTTCGAGCCGCACTGCACACCGCCTGGGCGTGGCGCGCCTGACGGCTGCGACGCCTCAGACGCGACTGCGATGCTGATACCGCGCTACTGCGTGGCAGCGACTGCCTTGTCACGCTGAGTGATTGCCGCAATCCCGACAACGCCGATGACGCTCAGAACAACGGCCGCCCCGACGACGCTCCTTGCGTCTCCTACGGCAAGGACGGCGGCCCCTCCGACCACTCCCCCGATGACGCTGCCGGCGTTCGCACTGAGCGAGGTCAGCGATGACCCCAACTCGGGATTGCGGGATGTCGCGGCCATCAGTCCGGTCTGAATGTAGGGCCCCAGCGCACCGAGCGTGTAACCGACGAGAGCGAGCCCCAGCGTGGTCACCGTGACCGATCCCGAAAATCCGAGCAGTGCGTAGCCGAAAGCCAGAGCTGCCAGCCCCGAGGTCAACGCCGCACCGCGGCTCTTATCGGTGAGTGCGCCGCCGACGTAATTGCCGATCGTCATACCGAGTCCCATGATCGCGAGCAGCGCGGGAACGAACGAGCCTGACGCGCCAGGCGACTCCACGACGATAGGCGCGATGAAAGTCATGACCGCGAACGCGCCGGAGTTCACGAACGCGTACACCGTGATCACAGCCCACAGGCGACGATTGGCAAGGCCGCGCCACGCACCCTTCGGCGCCACAGCGGCGGGACTCGGCGCAAGCGAGAGCATGCAACCGACGGCGGCGATGGCGAAGAGCCCACCGATGACGAGGTAGCTCCAACGCCAGCCGGCCACCTGACCGAGCCACGTGCCGAGCGGAGCCCCGACCATGCTGGCGATCGTCAAGCCGCCGATGACGATCGCGACGCCAAGGGCGGCATGACGTTGCCCCAGGAGTTTCGCGGCGACGATCGCGGCGACGCCGAGGAAGGCTGCATGCGGGACACCTGACAGCACCCGGAATGCGATGACAGCTTGCATACTCTGCGCCCACGCAACCCCGAGGGTGATGACCGCCATCGCCAGCAGCGAAACGCAGAGAAAGAATCGTGCTCGCAGAAAGCGAGCTATGGGACCGACCGCCAGCGCGCCAACAACCACCCCGACGGCATACCCCCACACGAAGACCGATGCGGAACCCGCTGCAGCACTGTCGGGCACGCCGCTGGTGAGTTCAGCGGCGGCTTCCGGGAGGACACCCATCGCCAGGAACTCGTTGCATCCGATGGCGAAGCCGCCGAGAGTCAACGACAGTAGCGCTCCCCACCGACGCAAGGCGCCCGTGGCGGAGATGCCCGCATCCTGTTGACGGACGAGCTCAGCCAACGAGACGGCGCAGTATCTCGAGTTGGTGCGCTGCGGACGCCTCCCAGGTCTCATCCTCGGCGAACACGTTGGAGACGATCAGCGCATCTTCACGGTCGAGGAAACCACTCCTCCGAAGCGCGGCAAAGAGCTCATCCCAGTTGACATCACCAGCACCGATATTCAGGTGCTGGTGAACACGAGAAGCGTTCCCGGGCGGGTTGCTGATGTACCGCAGGCCGTGCGACCGCCCATGATCGAATGTGTCGGCCGTGTACACAGCACCGAGGCGGTCGCCCAACTGAGGGATGAGCGTCGCAGCCCGATCGCCGTAGTGGAAGGTGTGCGAGCCAACGTACGCGAAACCGACGAGAGGATTGTTGAGTCCTCGAATCACGCGCCATGCTTCAAGCCCGTCTTCAACAAAATCGTCGGGATGCGGGTCGATGTTCAGTCGAATGCCGTTCTTCTCCAACTCGGGCAGCAGCTCCTCCATCGAGCGGTAGAACGCTGCCTCGCTGTCTTCGGACCGCTCCGGCCGTCCGCTGAATTCGGTGTTGATGACCGAGACATCCAGTTCGGAAGCGAGCTGGATGATGCGCCGGAAATTGCGCACCGCCGCTTCGCGCTGAGGCTCGTCCGGCCAGCTGATGCGCTGTACTGGAAGGAGCGCTGCAATGGAAACGCCAGCGTCGGCAGCTCGCCTCTTCAACGCTTGAACGAGGTCATCGTCCGCTTTCGGGTACCGGAAGAAGGGGCCGAAGTCTGCGTGCGGGGTGAGCTGCATGTGCTCGAACCCGAGGCGCGCGATGACGTCAGGGAATTCCAGCAGGTCGAAGTCGTGATGCAGAGGCGTCGGGTCGTAGGCGATCTTCACCATTGTTGTCTCCAGGTCCTGAAATTTGTCGTCAGCCGAGCAGCGGGCGCTGCGCCTTCTGTTGCTCGACGTACTCTTCACGTGCTCGCTGAGTGCTCTCGATCTCAGACACCTCAGGCACTGGCACATCCCACCAGCCGGCCCCATCGGGAGCGTAGATCAACGGGTCGCTGTTGATGTGGATGAAGGTAGAACGTGACGACGCCTTGGCTGTGGCAACAGCGGCACGCAGGTCGTCGATCGCAGACGCGCTCGGCTCGATCTCGATGACATCCAGCCCGTAGCTTCGCGCATTCATCGCCAGATCCACCGGGAGCGTCTTCCCGCCCTGGAAGTTTCGTGCCTCTCCGTCGTACTCCCGATACCAGGTCCCGAAGCGTTCGGAACCCACGGTTTCGGAGAGGTGTCCGATCGACGCGTAGCCGTGATTCTGGATGAGGACCACGATGATCTTGATGCCCTCAGCGACAGCGGTGACGAGCTCCGAGTTGAGCATCAGGTATGACCCGTCACCCACCATGACGATGACATCTCGTTCGTCACCGTCGGCTTGCAGGCCTCGCTTGACGCCGAGACCGCCGGCGATCTCGTACCCCATGCATGAGAAGGCGTACTCGACGTGGTATCCCAGCGTGTCTCGCACGCGCCACAGCTTGTGGAGGTCGCCCGGCAATGATCCTGCGGCCTGCACGATGACGTCTTCGGGCGCCGACGCCGACTGCACCGCGCCGATGATCTCAGGCTGCCCTGGGAGCGCCAGTCCGGACGGAGCGAAGGCGTCGTCGACCGCTGCGTCCCAGGTTGCCTTCTCGCGCGAGATGCGCTCGGCGTACTCCTGCGTGATCTCGTAGCCTTCGAGCTCGATCGACAGTTCGGCAAGCGCCTCACGGGCGTCGGCGATCACCGGCAGCTGCGATCCATGCTTGTACGCGTCAAACGAGGCCACGTTGATGTTGACGAAGCGCACATCGGGGCTCTGGAATGCGGTGCGTGATGCGGTGGTGAAATCGCTGTATCGCGTTCCGATACCGATGACCACGTCTGCCTCGGCCACGATGCGGTTGGCCGCGAGCGTGCCTGTTGCGCCCACCCCGCCGAGGTTCTGCGGGTGGTCCCAGACGAGCGCACCGCCTCCGGCTTGCGAAGTGCCGACCGGGATCCCCGTTGCTTCGACGAGTGCGCGCAGCTCGTCTTCGGCACCTGAGTAGATGACGCCACCACCGGCGACGATGACCGGATTCTTGGCGCTCCGGATGACCGCTACCGCACGGGCGAGCGCCGCGTGCTCCGGCAACGGACGGCGAATGTGCCACTCGCGGTCCTGGAGGAATTCGATCGGAACGTCGATCCGCTCCGCCTGCACGTCTTCGGGAAGCGCGATTGTCACGGCCCCGGTTTCGACGGGGTCGGTGAGCACTCGCATGGCGGCGAGCGCAATCGAGTACAGCTGCTCGGGGCGCTGCACCCTGTCGAAGAACTTCGACAGGGGCCGGAACGCGTCGTTCACGGTGAGTCCGATATCCCACGGTTGCTCCAGCTGCTGCAGGACAGGGTCCGCAACGCGGGTGGCGAAGGTGTCCGACGGGAGCAGGAGCGCCGGAAGGCGGTTGGTCGTCGCGAGCGCTGCACCTGTGAGCATGTTCGCTGCTCCCGGCCCGACCGAGGCCGCAGACGCGAGGGTGGCGCGGCGGCGGTGCATCCGCGCGAACCCGACGGACTGGTGCACCATGGCCTGCTCGTTGCGGGCCTGGTAGTAAGGCATCAGGTCAGGCTCGAGCTCGTTGACCTGTTTGAGGGCCTGGCCGATGCCTGCCACGTTTCCGTGACCGAAGATCCCGAACATGCCGGGGATGGTGCGTTCGCGGATGTCGCCGTCGACAGTCCATTGATGCGCGAGGAACTCCACCAGCGCCTGACTGACCGTCATCGTCTTTGTCGCCGCCATCAGTGCCGGCCTTCCTTGTCGTTCTCGTATGGCAGTCGTTCATCGAACTGCTGCCCGGTCCAGGTGTCCCGCACCCAGGCATGCGCGGGGTCGTCGGTGATGAGCCATGCACGCTCGGGGTCGGGCCCGGCCATGACGTTCAGATAGTAGAGGTCGTACCCGGGCGCGGCCACGGCGGGGCCGTGGTAGCCGTAGGGCACCAGGGCAATGTCGCCGGTGGCGACCATCGCGTTGATATCGATGTCGCCGGCCGGCGAGGAGTAGGTGCTGAACATGCCGAACGCGCCGGCGGCGGCATCCGGGTTGCCGCCTGTCCGAGCGGGGGCGCTTTCGAAGTAGTAGATCTCCTCGAGACGCGACTCATGGCCTGGCACGTGCTCGTCGTGCTTGTGTGGCGGGTAGGAGGACCAGTTCTCCGCGGGTGTGATGACCTCGCAGACGATGAGCTTCGCCGCGTCCAGCGCTTCGGGGGTGCCGAAGTTGTGCACCTGACGACTGGACGCGCCTGCACCTCGCAGCTCGACGGGTGTGTCGGCCGCAGGGATGTAGCGGGCGGGCTTGACGATGTCCGTCGGTGCCGACGTGATCGCGAGGCGCCCTTCGCCGGTGATGACGGCGGTCGAACCGGCCGACAGGTAGAGCACGTCGGTCGGCCCGTCGAAGACGGATGGTCGTCCAGCGAGGCGCACCGTGTGGGTCGCGTCTCCCTGGAGGTAGGCCACCGTGAACGAACCCGCCAACGGCACGAAGATCCGCTCCACATCGGTCTCTCGAAGTGCCAGCGAGTCGGAAGCTCGCAACTCGGCGACCCGGATGCCCGTGTGTGCCCACCCGGGGCGTGCTGGCGTCGACGACGCTCTCCCAGCCGTCGCGGGCGAGCGCGCCGCGACGGTGGAACCAACGGGGTTCGATGCTCATGTGTTCCTAGGGGGAGGGGGTGCCGCGGCCAGATCGGAAGCCGCGGCACCCAGTCTGTCGGTGCGAGGGTGACTCAGTTGTTCTGGGGGAAGCCCAGGTTGATGCCCCCGTGCGTGGCGGGGTCGAGCCACCGACTGGTGATCGCCTTCTCGCGGGTGAAGAAGTCGAAGCCGTGCACGCCGTAGGCCTTCGCGTCCCCGAACAGGGACTTCTTCCATCCGCCGAACGAGTGATAGGCAACGGGCACGGGAATGGGAACGTTGATGCCGATCATGCCAACCTGCACCTCGTTCTGGAAGCGGCGGGCGGCGCCACCGTCGTTCGTGAAGATCGCGGTGCCGTTGCCGAACTCGCCGGAGTTGATCAGGTCTAGTCCCTCTTCGTAGGACGCAACGCGCACGACCGAGAGCACAGGACCGAAGATCTCCTCGGTGTATGCACGAGAGGTGGTCGGGATGCGGTCGATCAGCGTCGGCCCGAAGAAGAAGCCGTCTTCGTGCCCGTCCACGGTGAACCCGCGACCGTCGACGACGATGGTCGCGCCGTCGGCCTCGGCGATGTCGACGTAGCTCGAGACCTTGTCTCGGTGCACGTCGGTGATGAGCGGGCCCATGTCCGGCTCGACACCGTCTTTACCTGCGCCGTTGCCGATACACAGCTTCGCGATCCGCTCCTGGATCTTCTCGATCAGTTCATCGGCGACCGGCTCAACGGCCAGGACGACGGAGATCGCCATGCACCGCTCGCCGGCCGCGCCGTAACCGGCGTTGACGGCCTGGTCCGCGACGAGGTCGAGGTCAGCGTCAGGCAGCACCAGCATGTGGTTCTTCGCACCACCGAGCGCCTGCACTCGCTTGCCGTTTCGGGACGCCGTCTCATAGATGTACTGGGCGATCGGGGTCGAGCCGACGAACGAGATCGACTGCACCTCCGGCGCGTGGAGAAGTCCGTCCACGGCCAGCTTGTCTCCCTGCAGCACCGTGAAGACGCCGTCGGGAAGACCGGCCTCCTTCCACAGTTCAGCGAGCCAAAGCGCTGCGGAGGGGTCCTTCTCGCTGGGCTTGAGGATGACCGCGTTTCCAGCCGCGATCGCAATCGGGGCGAACCAGATCGGCACCATGACGGGGAAGTTGAACGGCCAGATCACCCCGACGACGCCGAGCGGCTGCTTGATCGAATAGACGTCGATGCCCGTCGATGCGTTCTCGGAGTATGCGCCCTTGATCAGGTGGGGGAAGCCGGTCGCCAGCTCGACGACTTCCTGGCCTCGGAGGATCTCGCCCATCGCGTCGGAGACCACCTTGCCGTGCTCGGAGGTGATGATCTCGCGCCAGCTCGGGCTTGCGCGCGTTCAGCAGCTCGCGGAACGCGAACAGGACGGTCTGACGCTTCGCGATCGAGTAGGCGCTCCACACCTCGAAGCCGCGCTGCGCGGACGCGATGGCCTCATCGATCTCCGCCTGATCGGCGAGAGCGACCTGCGCCTGGACCGCGCCGGTGGCCGGGTTGAAGACCGGCGCGGTCCGGCCGGACGTGGACGGGCGCTCCGCTCCGGCGATCCAGTGGGGATGACTCGCACGGTGCCGTCGGTCGAGACGGGAGTGGCAGCGGTGTCGGTCGTGCTCATGGGTTGTTCCTTCGAGGTGGGGTTCAGAGTCCGGTGTGGACGAGGCCGGCGGCGGTGTCGACTGCGGCCACGACGTCGCCATCCGGCGGATAGAGGAGCGTGCGCCCGACGACGAGTCCGTGCACGCCGGGGAGCCCGAGGGCCGATTCCCACGACGCGAATGTCTCATCGGGGTCGGCACCCGCGTCGCCGCCGAGGAGCAATGTCGGCAGCGTCGGCCGCTTCCATCACTCGTTCCATGTCGGTCACGACGGGGAGCTTGAGCCACCAATACGCCGAGCTGGCGCCGAGGCCGGAAGCGATGGCGATCGAGGTGATCACCGCGTCGGTGCTGAGGTCGTTCACGACTCGCCCGTCCGACCAGGTGCTCATGAACGGCTCGAGCATGATCGGCAGTCGCGCTCGGCTGCGGCCGTGACGGCATGGGCGGTCTCTTCGAGCGTGTGCGCAGTGCCAGGGTCGGCGAGATTGATCCGCACCAGCAGTTTGGCTGCGTCCAGTCGCGAGGTCATCATGCGAGGTACGTCGTGGCCAGTGAAGCGGTCGTCCATCTCGAACACCGCTCCGCGCAGGCCGCCTCGGTTCATAGAGCCGACCGCGATCTTGCCGTCGAGAAGCCCCGAGGATGCGAGATCATCGAGATGTCTGGCGTTCCGAGCACCCCGTCAACGCCTGGACGCGATAGGGCCGTGGCGAGCCGGTCGAGAAGGTCGTACCGGCTGCGCCATCGCCATCGGGTTCGGCCCACTGCGAGGGCGCCGCGAGCCGGGTGGTCCGCAGCGACGATGAAGAGCCGCTCATCGCCCTGGACGAGGGAACGACGGTGCGGGTCGCGAAAGCTTCCGCGATGCGGTCGGGCTCGAGAAGCGGGAGCCGCCGAAGTTGATCGAATCGCGTCTGCTGATACAAGGGTGCGCAGGTCAGTCACGGTCCGCCCCCTCGAGGATCGCTTCGACCTCGGCGGTCGAGGGCATCGCGGTGGAGCACTCGCGCGCGTCGCGACGATGGCGCCGGCGATGTTGGCGAAGCGCAGGATGCGTTCGAGCGACCATCCCTGCAGCAGTCCGTAGCAGAGCGCGCCGCCGAACCCGTCACCTGCGCCGAGCCCGTTGACGACTTCCACCGGATACGGCGCGACCTCGACGGTCTCGTCGCGCGTCTTGGCGAGGACTCCCTTGGGTCCCTGCTTGACGATCGCGAGTTCGACGCCACGCTCGAGCAGCGCATCGGCGGCTCGATGCGGATCGGTCTCTCCGACGGCGATCTCGCACTCTTCGCGGTTGCCGACGGCGACGGTGACCTTGTCCGAGCGCCCGTGACACTTCGGCGGTCGCCGCGCTCGGGCGACGACCAGAACATCGGACGGTAGTCGAGGTCAAGGATCGTCAGCGGAGCGCGTTCTCGTGCCTTCCACGCCATGTGGTGGGTCGCGCGACTCGGCTCCTGCGAGAGGCCCGTCACCGTCGACCAGTAGATCCGCGCGTGATGGATCGCGTCGAGGTCGAGGTGCTCGTCCGTCAGCACCAGGTCGGGTGCGATCGGCGTGCGGTAGAAGTAAAGGGGGAAGTCGTCGGGCGGGAAGATCTCACAGAATGTGACCGGGGTGTTCAGGCCCGACACCGTGCCCACGTAGCGGTCGTCGACTCCCAAGCGCCGCAGTTCACGGTGTGCGTACCGGCCGAACGGGTCGTCGCCGGTCGCCGTGATCACCGCGTGCGCAGACCGTGCTGGGCCGCGGCGATCGCGACGTTCGTAGCGCTGCCGCCGAGGTACTTGCCGAACGTCTCGACGTCTTCGAGTCCGACGCCGTCCTGGAGCGGGTAGATGTCGATGCCGATGCGACCGATCGTCAGGACGTCATAGCGTTTGCTCGTGCTGTTCATGGCCGTGCTCCCTTCCGATGATGATGCGAGATTAGCACACTTTGTCCTGACATACGCACATTAGTGGGAGTGGTCGTAGAAGGCGGGCTTCGTAGGCGAGTCCACGTCGATGCGGCCACCCTGCTCGAGGGCGATGACGCCGGCTTCGCACGCGAGGGCGACCAGATATCCGTCCCACGCGGTCGGTCCGTCAATCAGATCTCCGCGGCGGACAGCGTCTACCCAGCGCTGAATCTGAGAGTCGTAGGCGTCGGCGAATCTCGTCGCGAACGACGTGTGGTCTTCCACACGGAACGATCCGTCGCGCCACTGCTGGAGCCCGCGAGGTTCACCGATACGGGCCAGACCCTGCTCAAACACAGCCTGTGTACCCACCTGGTATCCGAAGCCCACGCTGACGTTCATCTCCACGTCGACGAGGACACCGTTGGCCAGCTCGATGAGCACAAGGATCGGCTCACGGAGGTGCTTGGGCGACCGAGAGTTCCGTCGCGGGTGCTTCACCTCCACGGAGCGGATCGTCGAATCAGCAAGCCACGGGGCGACATCGAATTCGTGGACGACCGAGTCGTTGATCAGCATCTGCTGCGTGTACGTGTCGGGCACCGCGGGGTTGCGATGAACGCATCGGAGCATCAGCAGCTCCCCCGCGTCGCGCGAACTGATGAGTTCGCGCAACTCCGCGTATTCGCGATCGAAGCGCCGCATGAAGCCCACCTGGATGTGCGGGCGCTCCAGCTGCTGCTCCTTTTCCAGCACCCGGCGTGCTGACTCAGAGTCAGGCGTCAGCGGTTTCTCGCACAGGATGGGCAGGCCCGCCTCCAGCGCCGACATCAGGACCGGCTCGTGGAACCGCCCGGGAGTGGCGATGAGGACCGCGTCGACAGCGTCGGCTTCGATTGCGTCTTCAATGCGCGCGAAGACACGGGCACCGCTGCTTTCCGCGGCGGCGGAGGCCCGATCCGCGTCGGGCTCCACGACCGCCGAGACGGCGGCGCCGACGATCCGGCGGGAGATGCGCGCGATGTGGTCGGCGCCCATGAGCCCGGCGCCCACGACGCCGATACGGAGATCCTCGGTCATACCTGTTCCTTCAGAGCGCGGGTTGGCAGCGTCGACGCGGACCGGGTCACCGGTCCGCGTCGCGGCGAGTCAGGGAATCCTGATGGTTCCGGTCAGCTTGGCGAGCTCAGCCTCGAGCTCGGCCATCGCCTCGCCGCCGGCCATCAGGTCGGTGATCTGCTCGCGCGTGCGCTCGCCCTTGCGGAACTCGTCGGCCTTGCTTGCCGTGGATGAGCACGGCGAACTGGTCGCCGACGGCCATCGCGTGCATCACGTTGTGCGTGACGAAGATCACCGCGATGCCCTGCGCGCGCGCCTGCATGATGATCCGCAGCACGTGTGTGGCCTGCTTGACGCCCAGCGCCGAGGTCGGCTCATCGAGGATGAGCACCTTGGCACCGAAGTACACGGCCCGGGCGATGGCGAGTGACTGGCGCTCACCGCCCGAAAGGCTGCCGACGAGGCGGTTGCCGTCGGTCACGCGCGTGATGCCGAGCTTCTGCATCTCCCGCACCGTGATCTCGCCGGCGGTCTTCTGGTCGAAGTAGCGGAACGGCCACACGCCCTTGGTCGGCTCCTCGCCGACGAAGAAGTTCCGGCGCGACTGACATGAGCGGGAACGTGCCGCCGTACTGGTGGACGGTGGCGATACCGACGTCGCCGGCATCCTTCGGGCTGTCGAAGACGACTTCCTCGCCGTTCGACCTCGATCGTGCCGGAGGAGGGCTTGTGAACGCCCGACAGCACCTTGATGAGGGTCGACTTGCCGGCACCGTTGTCGCCGAGCAGGCACAGCACCTCACCGGCGTTGACTTCGAGGGAGATGTCGCGTGAGCGCGTTGTTGCCGGCGAACGACTTGGTGACCTGGTCAGTCTGAGCAGTGGAGCAGTCATGTCCGTTCCCTTCCTACTTCTTGGCCTTGCCTGGGTCCGCGCGCTGAGAGCGAGTCGGCGGAAGGTGTTGTTCATGAGGACGGCGGCCAGCAGCAGGATGCCGAGGATGAGCGATGCCCAGTCCGAGTTCCAGCCGGTGTAGTAGATGCCCTGGTTGACGATGGCGAACGTCAGGCAGCCGAGGATGACGCCGATCACCGAGCCGTACCCACCGGTGAGCAGAACGCCACCGACGACGACCGCGATGATCGAGTTGAAGACGAACGACTGTCCGATGCCGGTCTGAGCTCCGTTGTAGAGCATCGTCTGGATGATGCCGACGAGCGCGGCTCCGAGCGCCGGTGGCCATGAACAGGCCGATCTTGACCTTCGGACCGGGATGCCGGCGGCGCGGGCGCTCTGCGGCGTCGCCGCCGATGGCGAAGATCCAGTTGCCGTACTTGGTCATCTGGAGGATCCAGGCGACGACGAGCGGCGATGCCGATCGCCCAGAAGATGGCGACCTCGAACTGGCCGGCGATCAGGGTGCCGAAGATCGCCTTCGAGATGGGGTCGGGCGTGATGCGGGATGCTCGTGCTGCCCGTGATGAGCGCGGGCGAGGCCGAGCGTGAGGCCGGCGAGAGCGAATTGCATCGCGAGCGTCACGATGAACGACGGAACGTTCGTGCGGCGACGACGATCCAGCCGTTGACGAAGCCGATGAGCGACGCCGACGCACAAGTGCGGCGAAGATGCCGACGATCATCGGGAGCCCCAACGTTCCCGAGACGATGGCCAGGGTGACCGAGCTTGCCGCGACGACGGAACCGACGGACAGGTCGAACTCGCCGGCGATCATGAGGAGGCCGACGGGAAGAGCGATGATCGCGAGCTCGGCAGCGATGTTCAGCCAGCTCGCGGTGCCGCCGGTGGAGAGGAACTGCTGCTCCGCCGAAGACGGCGAAGAAGATGAAGACACGAGCAGGGTGCCGACGAGGGCGCCGGTCTCGGGGCGACGGGAAGATGTCGCCGAAGGAGCGCTGGCTGACGAAGACCGTCGATGTCGCCGGGCTCGGCGCCGAGGTGGTCTTGCCACCGGCGAGGTGCTTGAGTACTCATGGTTCTGCTTTCTCGGAGGAGGAGGCGGAGTAGTCGATGACTCGCCTCGGGGGCGACGCGAATCGCCCCCGAGGCGGATGTCAGCGGACGCCGGCTCTGAGTGCCGGCGATCGCCGATATCGACGTTCGACGCGTGATGAGAGCCGGGCCAGTCAGGAGCGGGCTCTGCGGGAGGCTAGATGCCGTACGCGGCGAGCTGGAAGGCGCCGAGACCGCGTAGATAGCCCTGCGCGTAAGCCCTGCTGGTCGATCGCGAACAGCTGCGTCCCGCCCTTGATGCGGTCCAGCGACTCGGTGTCGAAGTTCGGCCCGCCGAGGCTGACCTTGCCCGTGAGCCCTGCCTGGTCGATCGCCGCTCGCGGCGGCTGTCGTGTCGGCCTGGTCCGGGGGTGAAGATGCGCGTCGATCGTCGTGTCCTGCAGAAGTGCACCCTTGATCGCCTGCGCGACGGCGGTCGGGTCGCCGAACTGCGAGGTCGGGAGGGCGAGCTCCGTGTACTTCGCACCACCGGGCTCTGCGCCTTCCTTCACGCCGCGGCAACGCGCGTCAGCGTTCGTCGTGCCGGGAAGGGTGTTGACGCAGACGGCGTGCTTGGCGCCATCCTCAGCGAAGGTCTGCCCGGCGAGCTTGCCCGACTCGTAGTCATCGGAGCCGATGTAAGCCTGGGCGCCGACGTTCTCGACCTGGTCGATACCGGTGTTGTAGAGGAAGACGGGGATGCCCTTCGCGGTGATCGCCTTGATCTCTCGTTCTGCGCGTCGGGCGACCAGTTCGGGATGACGGCGGCGCTCGGGGCAGCGCGTCGATGTTGGAGACCAGCTTGGCGGCGTCGGCGTTGAAGTTGTCGTAGTTCGGCATCGCGAGGAAAGTCACGGTGCCCCCGGCTGCCTCGACGGCCTTGGCAGCGGCTTCCCCGCCGCGCTTCACGGTCGACCAGAACGGGTCGTCCGGGGCGCCGCCCATGACGACGATCGAGACGCCCTTGGCATCGCCGAGTTGCGCCGCCGGTTCCGGACGGCTGTCGGGTGCGCTCCGGCCGGAGTGCAGCCGGCGAGTGCGAGGGTAGCGACGGCAGTGGCAACAGGACGGCGGTGGCTTGGCCGACGCTTCGGGTCGACGCTCGTGTGTTGAGCAGCGTGGACTTCATCCCGCGACTCCCTTCTTTGGTTGAGCCGCGTTGGCGGTGGATCAGCTGTGATCTGTCCCTTAGTGTCGACTATGTCCGTACATACTGGACAATAGTTTGATTGCACCCGTTACCTTATCGTTACCAGATTCGAAGGGCGGAGTTGATGACTGCTTCAATGGGACTCGTTGGCTACGGCGTCGGGCGGACGCCTTTTCCACTCCCCCTATATCGTTGCATCCGACTCCTGCAAGCTGGCGGGCATCGTCGCGCGATCACCAGGCAATGTGACCGCGGCCGCAGACAGACCATCCAGGCGTGCCGATCTTCGCGTCGCTCGACGACCTGTTCGGACGCAGGCGTCGACGCCGTCACCATCTCGACCCCTCCGGCCACCCGCCGCGATCTCGCGCTCGAGGCCATCAGGCGCGGCGTCGCCGTGCTCGCCGACAAGCCGTTCGCCCCGTCGCGCGGCAGCAGGCCGGGAACTCGCACACATCGCGGAAGAAGCCGGCGTGATGCTCAATGTCTTCCACAACCGCCGCTTGGACGCGACATCGTGACCGCTCGCGGCGTGCTCGACTCGCACGCGCTCGGCGATCACCCGACTGGATCTGCGGTGCGATCAGGATGACCCGTGGCACGCTCGAAGGCGGCCCCGACGGTGGCTGCTTGCGCGATTTCGGCAGCCATGTCGTCGACCAGGCTCTGTCCCTTCTCGGGCCCGCCGTCGCGTCTCCGCGCAGCTCGACGTGGCGCGCTTCCCGGAAGGCGCGACCGACACCGGATTCGTCATCACGCTCGTCCACACGACCGGCGCGCATTCACACGTGTCCTCGAGCAAACTGAATCACCTCTCCTCGCGTGAGTTGCGGATCCATGGCGAGCACGGGTCATACCCATCGAACTACACCGACGTGCAACTCGAAGCCCTCCGTCGGGCCAGCGCCCGGCGGGCGTCGCAGCACATGGGGGTGGGAGCGCGAGGATCGCTGGGCATTCCCGCAGTCGCCGACCGAAAGCGGCTGGTACCCGCTCTCCGAGGCGACTACACCGACCTCTATGACGCGTTCGGCGAGGCCGTGATGAACGGTGGACAGGGTCCCGTCCCAGCCGCCGACGGGATCGCTGTGCTCGAGATCCTCGACGCGGCGCGCGAGAGCGCGGCCCGTCAGCGCACGTCGCTCTCTGATCTCTCGACCCGGGGGCGCGAGGGGGCGCGGTGGTCCCCCGCACCACGAGCGCCGGATCGCGTCGTCGCACCGCCGGCCCCTTCTCACCGGAGAGTCGGGCCAGGCGAACTGCGCGGCCTCATGGCCGACGGCGAATCCGCTGTCGAGATGGTCGTCAGCGCAATCAACGTGTGCGGGCCAGGAAGGTGTCGTCGTAGCCGATGATGGAAAGGTCGCCCGGCACGCTGAGGCCGAGCTCCCGCGCGGCCCCCATGGCACCGATCGCCATCACGTCATTCGCGGCGAACAGCGCGTCACGTCGCGGTGAGCGCGCAGGAGCTGGACCGGGTGTCCAGCCTGCGGCTCGGTAGCCGGCCCGTGTCATCGGTGCACACCACCTTTCCACCCGCCCCGTTCACTGCAGTTTCGAACGCGCGACGGCGCGCCGCAGCCACCCCCCCGGCACCCACGTGAGCGACTGCGGTGTGGCCAAGGCTGACGAGGTGCTCAGCCACCATGGACCACCCCGCTCGTCATCGTTGGCCACGGCGTCGACGCCCGGAGGGATGTCTTCGCGCGTGCCTGCCACGACGACCGGCGGCGCGCCCTCGGCGGTGAGGCCTGCGGGTACATCTCGTGCGACGATCACTCCGTCCGCGCGCATCGACAGGATGGCATCGATCGAGTTCTGCATGAAGTCTCGTCGAGCACGCTCAGCCGATAGCCGGCCGGGGAGAGCAGTGCGAGATCCCCTTAGCAGGTCGACGAACCAGGGATTCGCGAAGTCGTCGATCAGCACGCCGATGAGCATTGTGCGAGCCGCCGCCAGGTCGGACGCCGGACCATTTGGTCGGTACCCCATTTCCGCGATCGCCGCCTGGACGGCGGTTCGGGAGTTGTCGCTGACTCGGTCGGACCCGCGCAGCACGAGCGAGACAAGAGATTTCGAGACTCCCGCAGCCTCGGCGACATCGTAGATCGTCGGTCGGGCCATAGCTACTCCAAAACACCTATTGACAGGACATAGTACGCTTCAATACGCTCACAGTTGGAGCGCTCCACTCGGAGTCTTTCATCCCACCGGCGCCGTGAGGCCGGATTCCCACTTTGGAGACACATTGTTCACATCCTCCCTTGGCGTAGCTGTCATCGGCGCCGGAATGGCAGGTAAGGCGCACGCGGCGGCGTACCGCAACGCGCCCGCACTGTACGACAGCATCCTCCCCGAGGTTCGGCTGGTATCGATAGCCGACGCGTATGCGCCGGCAGGCGAGGCCGCCGCGAACCGATTCGGCTATGAGCGATCCGATACCTCGTGGCAGGCCATCGCAGAAGCAGACGACATCGACGTCGTGAGTGTCGTGGTCGCTAACCACCTGCACCGCGAGATCGTCGAGGGTCTGCTGTCGGCTGGCAAGCACGTGCTCTGCGAGAAGCCACTGTCCGACACGCTCGATGACGCCCGGGCCATGGCGAGGGCTGCCGACGACGCGGACACGCTCGCGCATCGGGCTCACCTTCCGCCGCGCCCCCGGCATTGCGTACATCCGGGACCTGGTCCAGTCGGGTCGGCTCGGCAAGATCCTGCACGTCAGCATCCGCTACTGGACCGATTATGCCGCTGACCCGAAGTCCGCCATCAGCTGGCGTTTCAAGGGCCCCTCGGGGTCGGGCGCCCTCGCCGACGTGGGAAGCCACGCGTCGTACCTGGCGGAGTTCCTGGCTGGCCAGGCCGTGAACGTGAGCGGAGGACGCTTCAGCACGGTGATCCCTGAGCGTCCCAAGCCCCTTGGCGCGGTCAGCGGTCACGGACACAGCGCCGTTTCCGACGAGTACGACACCGTCGAGAACGACGACTACGCGACTTTCTCGTTGGGCTTCGACAGCGGCGCCGCCGGCACGATCGAGGTCTCGCGCGTCGCCGCCGGGCACGCGAACGACCTCCAGATCGAGGTCTTCGGCGAGCGCGGTGCTGCCAAGTTCAACCAGACGCGTCCGGCCGAGATCCAGCTCCTCGTGAATGAAGGCCCCGCAGCAGAGCAGGGCTACCGCCGCGTGGCTCTGGGCAACCCGCACCCCTACATCGCTGGTGGCATGCCGATTGACGTCTCGGGCGTCGGATTCGGCCAGAACGAGGGCTTCCTCTTCCAAGCACGAGCATTCCTCGAAGAAGTCGCAGGCCTCGACGAGTCCGTCTCACTCCCCCGCAACGCTGACTTCCACGAAGGCGTCCACAACATGGAACTCCTCGCCGCCGTCGCCGAATCCGAGCGACTCGGCGGGTCCCTCGTCACCCTCTGAACCACGAAGGAAAACGACTCATGCGACTCGGACTGTACAACGCGATCCTCCACGACCGGCCGCTCGCCGACGCCCTCACGGTCATCGGCGACCTCGGCCTCACCGGGATCGAACTGAACTCGGGCGGATTCCTTCCGGCCACGCACATCCCGACGTTCGACGACATCCTCGTCAGCGACACCGCCCGTGATGACTTCCTCGGCATCTTCGAGGGCACGGGCGTGCAGATCGCCGGCCTCAACGCGAACGGCAACCCCCTCCACCCGAACCCCGTCATCGGCGAGAAGCACGCCGAGGACGTCCGACGCTCCATCCGCCTTGCCGAGCGGCTCGGCCAGCACCGCCTCGTCACCATGTCGGGGCTTCCCGCCGGCGAACCGGGGGGGATTCGCCCGAACTGGATCGTCAACGCGTGGAACTCCGCCGCGCTCGACGTGCTCGACTACCAGTGGGACATCGCCGCGCGACTTCTGGCGCGAGACCGACCGTCTCGCCGCGGACCACGGGGTGAAGGTCGCGCTGGAGCTTCACCCGCAGAACATCGTCTTCAACTCCGCAGACGTGCACAAGCTCATCGAACTGACGGGGGCAACGCACGTCGGCGTGGAGCTCGACGCATCGCACCTGTTCTGGCAGCGATGGACCCTGTGGCTGTTGTCCGCCACCTCGGCGAACTGGTCTTCCAGGCCGCCGCGAAGGACGTGCGCATCAACCCCGAATGGGTAGCACTCAACGGCGTCCTGGACAACAGCTTCCGCCGGCTCTCCCCCGAGGAGCCTCGCGTCAACCTCGGTGGCGACGAGTGGGCCAACGAATGGCCGAAGAACTCCGCGTGGGACTTTGTCGCTCTGGGCAAGGGTCACGACGTCGAGTTCTGGACCGAGTTCCCCGTGCCCTCCACGAGGTCGACCCCGACATCTACGTCAACATCGAGCACGAAGATGTCGAGCTCGGCCGCATCGAGGGCATCGAGGTGGCGGCCAACGTTCTGAAAGCGGCCGACGCTGCATTGCAGGAGTCGCTGGCGCCTAAGGTGCCCGCGCGAGGGGGCGTTGACTATGTGTCAACGCCCCCTTCTTGTCGGCTTGCCGCGCGCCGTTCGAAGCGTTGAACTATCGCCACACGCTTGAATGTCGGAATCGTCGCTAATGTTTCCTCAACCGGCCCGAGCGGGCGAAGTCATACTGGGGAGTTGGCATGCGGGTTCGAGCCGTAGCAGGCGCAACGTTGGTCCTGGCCGCAATGCTCACGGCTTGTGCCCCCAGCGCTGCACCGCCGACGCTTCCCACGCCCCAAACCGCCACGACACCGAAATTCGAGAAGGTCTACGTGCCGCTGGTCGAAGGGCTCACCGTCGATGAGGCGATTGTGAAGCTGGAGAAGAAGGACTTGGTCGTCGAAGTCGACGGGGAAGCCGATGGCAGCGGAATCGTCACGTGTCAGTCCATCGCGTACGAGATGGTTGTGCGCGGGTCACCGTCACGCTGAGCACCCGCCCCGACTACCCGACAGTCAGGCTCGCGTGCGTGGACTATGACACCGATCGCGAAGCGGTCTATGAACTTGATCGCACCCCGGACGGAACGGACTTTGCGGCGGTGTGGGCTGATGGATGGCTGAGCTATGACTGCTCCGTCGACGATTGGGTCCAGGCTACGACGGAACTCGAGGAGGCCGCCTATGAGACCGCGCATTACGACGGCCTCGACGTCGCAACGCTGTATGAAATGTGCGCAGCAGTGGACGCAACCGACACCGTCCTCGAAATGGACGGGATCTCGGAGGGCCAGTTTCAAGAACTCACGGGGATGATGTTGCTCTGCCCAGACCACCGGCTCGCGAAACGCTATGTCAGCGTCTTGAAGGATTTTGCCTCCGGCATCACCATTGACAATCGAGAACAGCGGGCCTTCGACGACCTTCCCAAGAATGTTGTGTCGCTGTTCGACGGACGCACCGCGACCGCCATCCGGACATGCTCCATCTCTGCCTGCCGGGACTACGAACCGAGTCTGCACAGGTTCTTTGTCCGGCATCAAGGCAACGACGGAGCAAGCAGAAGCCTACCTGTGGGGCGTATGCCCCTAACCGGTCGTTCCGGTGCAGCCGAACGCTCATATGAGCCCGGCACGGTCGCGGTCGTAGGTGATTTCGGTGTAACCGTGCGGCTCGGGTCTGCCCTCATCATCCAGGCTGACGAAGACGATTCTGTCGATCGCGAGGATGCGCTCTTTTGTGACGATATTGCGCACTTCGGCGCGCATGGTCAATGACGTGCGTCCGAACGCCGTCGCCTGCAGCCCCATTTCGATGAGATCGCCCTGGCGTGCAGAGCTCACGAAGTCGATCTCAGACATGTACTTGGTCACGGCGCGCGGATTGCCGAGTTGAATGATCGCGTATATGGCGGCTTCCTCGTCGATCCACCGAAGCAGGCTGCCTCGAAAGCGTGCCGTGGGCATTGAGGTCCTCCGGCCGCACCCATCGGCGCGAGCGGAAGGTGAGATCGGACATGTCCTCAGATGGCCGGGACCAGGATGTCGCGCACGACGCGGTGAGCTCGATCGGCTTCGAGGAACTGCCGCAGGGTGCGGACCGTCGCTCCAAAGGTGTCGAACTCCGCCGGCGCCATACCATCCACGTCGTACGCGCGCCGGAACTCCGGGACCTTGTCGAGCAGGACACGAATGATGCGGTCATCCACCGGAACGTCAATACGGTCGTCTGCGACGATCCCGTTCTCCTGGATGCGCAACTGCCAGTCGAACGGGGGCGAGACAACGAGGTC
Source organism: uncultured Actinomycetota bacterium (assembly GCA_963789095.1). GTDB lineage: Bacteria > Actinomycetota > Actinomycetes > Actinomycetales > Microbacteriaceae > Microbacterium. The sequence continues at coordinate 579 of CAWBJK010000011.1, read as the reverse complement.
GCCACCCTGCAGTTTCGGACCACTGCATGTAGTTGCGGAAGGCCTCGAGAGCACCCGCGACCGGTATCCACGGTCAAGGAAGACCTGATGCGCTTTCTTGAGCGCGGCGACGCCGGCCCACTTGAGCACGCCCGGGTCGACGAGGATGCGCTCGCGCTGCACGTACGCCTTCAGCCAGTCATCGAGACGACCACCCATGATGGTGACGACGGAGCCGAACTCGCGTTCGGGCTTGCCCTCGGCCGCACGACGGTCGAGGCCGCGTTCGATCGCCTCGGCAGCGGCGACCGCCTGTGCCACCGTGAACGAGACAGTGACATTGATGCTGACGCCGCGGTAGGTGGCCTCTTCCATCGCCTTCAGGCCCACAATGGTGGCCGGAATCTTAACGATGATGTTCTCCGCCAGGCCGCTGAAGTGCACTGCCTGCTTCACGAGGGCGTCGGCATCACGGTGAAGTCGGGGGTCGGTCTGGACCGTCCCTTGCCCGTTTCGACCGCCGCTCGCCCGGAACGCGGGCAGCAACAGCGCCGCGGCTTCGATAGAGAGCTCCTCCACAACACGCCAACCGATCTGCGA
>CAWBJK010000010.1:0-229493 GCA_963789095.1 uncultured Actinomycetota bacterium | reverse complement strand
AATCGGGGATCATGACTGACGCGGCGATGCACATCGGTGAACTGGCCGAGCGCACCGGTCTGTCACTGCGGACCCTCCGCCATTACGACGAGATCGGGCTCGTCACTCCGTCCGGACGCACCGATGGCGGGTTCCGCCTCTACACCGCCGACGACGAGGCACGGGTGATGCTGATCCGCCGGATGAAGCCCCTCGGCTACAGCCTCGACCAGATGCGTGAGCTGCTCGACCTGATCAATCTGGTCAACGCCTACCCGCGCGATCCAGAACTTGATGCGCGGTTGGAGAGTGTCCGGCAGGAGGCGCTCGAACGCCGCGACCGCCTCAGAATCCAACTCGCCGCCGCTGAGGAGTTCGTCGCTCAACTTCACGCCCGCTCCACGAAAGCGTAAGCGGCTCACCTCAGTCCACTCAGCGCGCGCCGGTCTTGACCCAGATCAGAGTTCCGGCGAGACAGATCGCGGCGCGGTGGTTGCGGGCGAGTTTGTCGGAGCGCATCGCGATCCCGCGCCACTGCTTGAGCCGGTTGTAGCACCGCTGAACCACGTTGCGACCCTTGTAGCGAGCTTGCTGCTGGTCGCCGAAGTCGATCGGCCACACTGCTCCGGCACGTCCCGCCAGGGGGCGCCGGTGCGGTACTTCCACGCCATTCCCTCGACAGCGAGCCGATGAGTTGATCAACACGCCCTAGCTGTTGTGGCGGCCGCTCACGTAGCTCCGGTAACGGACTCCTCGGTGCCGCTCGTGTTGGCCGAGCGCCGTGTAGCTGTATCCGAGAGCGTCTGCCACCATGGGCGCCGGCATCGCGGCGACCAGTTCGTCGAGCGTGGTGTTCTTTGTCGCGAGGATGTCAACGCCGAGCGAGTTGAGCTCCGCTTTGAGCTGCTCGCGCGTGATGTGTTGCCCCGCTCGAGCTCCCGGGAACAGGTAAGGGTTGTTGTCGGCCGAGCTGGTCCGGGTTCGAGCTCGGGAGGCCAGGTGCTGGCGGAGGATGTCGTCGAACGGCTCGGGAACGTAAACAGGGTCGTCCGCGAACCTGATGGTCATACCGTTGATGGCGTCATCTTCCAATGCGTTCAAACGCATTGTGGAGATACGCGTCAGCGGTTGGCCAAAGACCAGCAGGAGAAGGGCGGCGGATCTCGCTGCAGGCGAGAGGACTCCTCCGTCAGGTAGTGGCGAATCCACTCCAACCGGTCGGTGTCGGTGATGCGACGTGTTTGGGCTCGAGCGTGGCGCGTGGGGATGTGGAGCAGGGGAGCGAGTCTGCTGTCCCTCGCGAACTGCAAGAACCCGCGAACTGTGTATCGACTTGAGTTTCCCGTCGTGAGCCAGATGTCGACGAGGGACTGCGTGCAGGTCCCGAGGGTGGCCTCCCGCGCAGCGAGCCATGTCAGGAAGTTTGCCGCTGCAGTGATCTGTTGCTTCGCGTTGTGTGCGGCAGGGTGAACATCCTGGCCATTGCTCTGAATCAGTCTGATTCGGCGTAGGTGGTACCAGACCGCGTACTGCTCGAGCGCACGTTTGTGCTCGCCCTCGAATGGCTCGATCTTCTTGCGCACCCATCCCTGGAAGCGGGTGAACGCCTCGTCGCGAGGCGGAAGCAGGCGATCTCGACGAGCAGCGCCCGGATGTGATTGACGGCGGCGCTCTGTGGGAGGGCGTCGAGAGTGTCGTGGTCGGGCGGTTCCTGACCCTCCGCGAGGCTGCTCAGCAGTGACTTGACCTGGGGGGAGCGGATCCAGGTGAGGACGCTAGTCGGACGATCCGCTCGGAGCAGGTGGTCCCTGAGCTGCTGGAGGTCCGTGCCGTGCCCTCGCGTCGGAGTCCGAGTATCTCGTCGAGGTCATCGGATAGCGCGCAGCGTTCGCAGAGCCCGGCACGGAAAATCGCACCTTCCTGGGAGCACCGCCGGCAGTGAAAATCGCGCTCAATGCCGGCGCAGTCCGCGCAGATTTGCCCACCCTTCGCGTTGATTCCTGGCAGCAGGCGTTCAGCAAGGCAGCTAGCGCAGGCGCCGTGGGTATGGATCGCGTGGTCGTAGCAGCGCCCGCAGATGAGGCCTTCAGGGAACCGATACTTCGTCGTCGACTTCGGGGCGAGGTCGCCGCATCGCGCGCATTGCACCTCACCTTTGCCTCTTGGCCGGCCCTTCGGGCGGGGCGCTTGACTATTCGGATTCATCGCGCAGGACTCGAGCGCGGCGGGGCCGCGCTTGGCTGGCTGGACCCGTGTAGTCGACGACCTGGTTGGCGACCTTCTTTGTGGTGGTCGCATCCTGCGCTGTCACGGTGATGAGATCCGCGGGTGTGCAGTGGAAGATGTCGCAGAGCGCCGAGAGGAGGGGCAGCGAAAGACGTTCTGGTCGTTGCGTGACCAGCCGCCAGATCTGCGCTGACGAGAGGGAAATGCCTTGGTTGTTGAGATGCGGAGCGAGGTCCGTCGAGTTGTGCATCCCGTTGCGAGCCATGAGCTCGGCGAGGTTCCAGGTGTAATCGGCGGCGCGTCGCATGTCAGTCCTTCAATCCGTGCTTGAGCGCGTCGGCCATCGTACTGTCGAGCGTTCGCCTGAGCGTCTTGACGCGGAAGTCGCTGGAGACTCCGGTGTAGAGCGCGGTGGTCGATGCGTACTCGTGTCCGACCTGCTGTTGGACGAAGAGCGAATCGAATCCGCCCTCGATCAGGTGGGTGATGTACGAGTGCCGAAGCGAGTGGAAGGTGAGGTCCTTGCCGAAGCCGAGCTCGTCTCGATAGAGGCGGAAGCGCGTGTTCAGCGCCGACTCGGAGACGAGCGTATTTCGCTCTGTCGGGAATAGTGCGGTGCCGTCGCCGAAGCGGGGCAGTCCGCGCTCGAGCCACTCTTCGAGGATGTCCGAGCCCCATGGGAACACCGCCAACACGTTCCGCTGCTTGTAGTCGGATCCCTTCATCGCCTTGCCGAACCGGACGTTGAGGTGACCGTACTTTCCGAACTCGGGTGCGTGTGGGTTGCGGCTGAAGTCGAAGGTCTCGAGGTGCCGGATCTCGTTCCGTCGAAGCCCAAAGCAGTAGGTGAGCTTGAAGAGCGTACTGTCGCGAAACGCGGCGGCCCAGCCTTTCCGGTTGCGCCGGGCAATGCTGTCGGCTTCATCGTCAGCGCGGTCGAAGAACGCTTGCAGCTCGGCGTGACGGAATGGTCGCCGCCGGCCACCGTGCTCGGCTTCCTGGATGTGTCGCGCCATGTTCCACTGATGGAGCACCGGAACGGGGTGCGTACCGAACATGTCGTTGCACCTGTTGACCCAGTCGTATGCGGGGGAGCAGATGAAGTCAGTGAACAGGTTGAGGGCGTCTTGGTACTTACGGATGGTCGGCCGCTTGTTTCCGTGGATCGCGATCTGGTCCCCGAAGAACTCATCGACGTGCTCGACGGTCCAGAACCACGGGTACTGATTCGTACTCTTCATGAACCTGCGCACGAGCGCCTCGCGACCGTCGATCGTTCCGATCGACAGGCCTCGCGCGAGCTGCTGGCGCCGAAAGCCCGCGAGCATCTCTTCGAAGGTTCGCTCCTCGGGGTGAAGTACGGCTACGCCCGCGCTCCACTTGACGTGACTCGTGAGCTCAATGACCATCGAAGCAACCTTTCATTGGATGCGCTTATCATTCACCAAACGAAGGATCGTTGCAATGGTGCTGAAGGAGGATTGTTGACACACCGCGAAGTTTCCAACCGACGAGGACTCAGGGCGACGGGTCGCACGAGCCCCGCGCACCGAGAATCCGGGGGAAATCTGGCCTTAGTTGAGGAGGTTCGCGGTATCCTCGGACGTGCCGCTAGAGGGGCAGGAGCTAGATTTCATCCACTGCAATAATGACTGCTTAAACTGACATAATGTGCATTATCGGCTTGGACGTGATGTGCGCCCGCACGCGGCGTCCGCCGTGATCAGCCCTATGCTCGGAAGGTGCTCGATCTGCTCACCGGCTTCGCCGTCGTGGGCCTTGCGATCCTCCTGGGCTGGGTGATCGGCCGGATCGATCTGCTCGGACCCCACGCATCGCACGTCCTCGGTCGTCTGACCTTCTTCGTGCTGTCGCCGTTCCTGCTGTTCGTCGTTCTGTCGCAGGCAGACGTGAAGACGCTGTTCTCGGCGCTGCTGCCCGTGTCGGCGATCGCGGCCGCCTTCGTGTTCCTCATCTACATCCTTGTGGCGAGGCTCGCGTGGCGACGCACCGTGGGCGAGACGCTCATCGGCACGCTCAGCGCCGGACAGGTCAACTCCAACAACATCGGCATCCCGCTGTCGCTGTACCTGCTGGGCAACGCGGCATATCCGGCGCCGGTGATCCTGTTGCAGCTCGTCATCATGACACCGATCTCCATGGCGATCTTCGAGGCCGTCACGACAGGCCAGCGCCGCCCCATCCCGATCCTGCGCCGCACGGTGACGAACCCCGTCGTCGTCGGCTCGGTCCTCGGAGTGGCCGCCTCGCTCAGCGATTATCGCTGCCGCCCATCGCCCTTGAGCCCCTCACGCTCATCGCCAACGCGTGCGTCCCCGTGCTCCTCATCTCCTACGGCATCTCGCTCCACGGGCGGCGCGTGCTGGGTACGGTCGGCCGCCGTCGCGACGTCGTGCTCGCGTCGGTGCTCAAGCTGCTGGTCATGCCTCTCGCCGCCTGGGCGACGGCAGTGTTCCTCTTCCGTCTCTCCCCCGGCGACGTCCTCATCGTCACCGTGCTCGCAGCGCTTCCGACGGCGCAGAACGTCTTCAACTACGCCCAGCGCTTCGGAATCGGCGAACCCATCGCGCGCGACACGGTGTTGCTGACGACAGTGGGATGCGTACCGTCCTGCTGCTCGTGACCTGGCTCCTGGGCCCCGGTCCGGGTGCCTGATCCGCTCCGGCGCGTCGCACTTCCCTGTGGAACCGGTTACGGGTCTATCCTGAGCGCATCGCACTCAGGTAATTCACAGACTGATGCGACCACTCCGGAAAGGGTTCGTCATGTCCACGTCAACGCCCCTCGACAAATCAGAAGTGCAACGGAATCCGCACCGCCCTCGGCCTCGGCGGCGTCCTGCTCGTCATCCTCGGCATCCTCATCCTCGTCTGGCCCGGCAAGACCGCCATCGTCGTCACGGCGATCATCGCCATCTACGCCATCGCCGCCGGCCTGGTCTACGCCGGCCTCGGCATCTTCTCCAAGAGCAAGGGCGGATGGTCACGCATCGGCCACATCGCCCTCGGCATCCTGTTCATCATCGCCGGCGTCGTCGCGTTCCAACCTGGCCAGACGACCGCATGGTTCGCGTCGTTCGTCGGCATCCTCGTCGGCATCATGTGGATCATGGAAGGAATCGTCTCGCTCTCGACCCTCGGTGACGCCGCTCGAAGGCATGGACGATCGTCTTCGCCATCATCAGCATCATCGCCGGCGTCATCCTGCTGTTCTCGCCGCTGTGGGGCGCTGTCTGCTGTGGTGGATGCTGGGCATCTCCGCCGTGGTCCTCGGCATCATCCACATCGTCCGCGCCTTCACCTTCGGCAAGAAGGTCGAGCCCGCGAGACATGCACGAAGGCCCCGGGGCAGATCCCGGGGCCTTCGTCATTCGCGGATCGTCAGGTCGACCGGCAGCTGCCGCTGCCACCACTCGAGGACCGCCTCGAACCGCTCGATGCGATGACGGGGCGGCCCGAACGTGTGAGCTCGTGGTTCTCGCCCGGGAAGATCGAGCATCTCCGCTTCGGTCCCCTGCCGCTTGAGCGCCGTGTAGTAGCGCGTCGCCTGCTCGAGCGGGCACCGGAAGTCGAGTTCGGAGTGGATCACGAGCGTCGGAGTGGTCACCTGCTCCACCACCGCCATCGGGCTCTGCCGCGCGATGTCGTCGGCCGCGACCCCGACGTACTCGTCGCCGAAGAACGTGCCGATGTCGCTCGTGCCCTGGAAGCGAGATCGGGTCGAGGAATCCGCGCTCGACGATCGCCCCGGCGAATCGGTGGTCGTGCGCGATGATCCACGCCGTGAGATATCCGCCGTACGAACCGCCCATGATGCCGACGCGACCGCCGTCGAGACGCGCGTCGGCGCGCGACCGCGCCCTCGAAGAAGTCGATGACGTCGGCGTGGTCGACCGTGCCCATCGACTGCCGGATGCTCGCCCGTGCTCGCGCCCGTACCTGCACTGATCCGCGCGGATTGCAGTACACCACGGCATAGCCCGCGTCGACGAGCACCTGCGTCTCGTCGAACACGTGCACGCCGTACGACGCATACGGACCGCCGTGGATCTGCAGGATGACGGGGAACGGCCCCTCCCCGTCGGGTGTGGCGACCCAGCCGTGAACGGGATACCCGTCGCGGCCCGTGATCTCGAGCTCCCTCGGCGCGGCGAGCCCGGCTGCCGCGCAGCCGCGCGCCGAAGCCGTGAGCGTCCGAGCCGCCGTCGCTCGCCGACGAGCAGAGCTCGCCGAACGTGTCGGGCGTCGCGTCGCGCGACGACGATCCGCGTCCCCGCCGGCGAGCCGCATGCCCGGCGACCTCGACGTCGCCGCCGAGGACCTCGGTCACGCGCCGCCATCGCGAGTCACGCGCAGAAGCACGACGCGTCCGCGCGTGCGGTTCTGCACGAGGAAGTCGTCGCCGACGCGCGTGATGTGGCTCCGACCTCGCCGAGGTCGATCGTCTCGGCGTCGGTGAGCCGGCGCGGGCCGTCGCGCCTCGAGCACCCACAGCGACCGATCCCGGCGCGATGAAGTCGATGCCACTCCGCGCCCATGTCGGCCGCGAGGAAGGCGATCGTGCCGTCGCCGCGCGACGTCGATGTCCCGACCGAGAGGTCCGCGTCGGTCCCGAGCACCATCCGCGAGCCCCCGACCGTCCGCCCGGACGGCGACGATGCTCGGTGCGGAGATCGCGCGCGGTCGGTCTCGATCGCGTCGGCGACGGTCGAGGATCTCTGCGCCGTCGGCCGTGAAGACGGCGCCGCTGTGCGACGCGGAGCCGTCGGTGAGCTGCGTCGCCTCGCCGCGACGATGGGCTTCTTCGGGGCGTCTCACCATCAGCGCGCACGGCCGGGGCCGGCTCGTAGAACGGCTCGGCGTCGCGACGTCGGGCGCATCGATGACGAAGACGTGCGCCGGCCGGTCGGCGATGTAGCCCAGACCGTTGGCGTGCCAGCGGATGCCGGTGATGCGGCGGGGCGCCTCGGCCGCGGCATCCAGCCCTTCGACGCTCCCGTAGCGACCCGGCTCGACGACGCGGGCGATGACGCGATCGAGCGGCCGTCGGGCGACCAGCGAAAGACGCCGACCCCGATCGGCGCATCGGTGACCTGCACCGGCTCGCCGCCCTCGGCGGCGACGACGATGCACCTGCGGCTTCCCTTCGGCGTCGGCGCGGACGAACGCGACGCCGTGCACCGTCGGGCGAGAGCTGCGGGCGCCGAGTCGGCGATCGCCACGCGTCAGCCGACGAGGCTGCCGCCAGGCAGGTCGACGCGCCAGACCTGGCCGACGTTGCGGTTCGCTTCGACGTCGGGGCGCGACGTGGCGAAGACCGCGAACGAGCCGTCGGGAGCGATCGTCGGGCGACCGACCGAGATCAGCTTCTCGATGTCGTCGGCGCGCACGCTCACTCCCCGGCGAACGAGCTCATGTCACCGACGAGACGGGTGTTGTCGGCCGGGATGGGCTCGACGGCGGCACGCGCGACCTCGGCGGCGAACTCCGACACGTTGTAGAGCTTGCCGGCCGACTTCGCGGCGCGCGGCGATCGCGCCCGGGTTGGCGCGCTCCAGCAGCGTCGCGGTGATCGTGCCCTCGATCATGTCGCCGGAGACGACCACGAACTCGATGCCTCGCTCGGCGAGGGCGGGGATCCTCTCGCGAAGGGCGTCCTCACCGGCGCGCTTGGACAGCGCGACCGCCTCGTACTCCGGCATGGTCGGCGTGGTGCGGATGAAGTGGGCCTGGTGGCTCGTGACGAACACGACACGCGATCCGTCGCCGAGCAGCGGCGTCGCCGCGTCGAGCACGGCGACCTGCGCGTCGCGGTTGAGCTGTCATGGCGTAGTCCTCGGCCATGCCGCCCTCCATGCCGCCCGAGGCGTTCAGCACGAGGATGTCGAGCGATCCGAATCGCTCCTCGACCGCCGCGAACATCTCGGCGACGGAGTCGGCGTCGGTCAGGTCGGCACCGACGACGAGCGCCTCGACACCCGAGCTGCTCAGCTCGGTGGCGAGCTTCTGAGCGCGCGGCGCCTTGTTGCGGAAGTTGATGACCACGTTCGCGCCTGCCTGCGCGAAGTAGCGGACGGTGTCGGCTCCGATACCCCGCGACGAGCCGGTGACGAGTGCAGTGCGGCCGGCCAGAGCGCCGGCGGGAATGGGGTGAGACATGACCCCGAGCCTACCAACGGGGCACATCGCCGAGAGGAGCCGGAAGAGGGGTGTTAGGGTTCGAGGAAGCGCCACCGGAAGGAGCCTGGCCGTGCTGCCCGACCTCACGCAGTATCTCTGGATCGCCTGGCTCGTGCTGGCGCTGCTGTTCATCATCATCGAGCTGGTGACCCTCGAGTTCACGTTTCTGATGCTCGCTGCCGGCACCCTGATCGGCGGCCTCGGCGTCAACCTCGTCGGCGGCCCCTGGTGGGCGCAGGTGCTCGCCGCCGCCGTCATCGCCGCCCTGCTCCTGTTCACCATCCGACCCCTTCTGCTGCGCGCGTTGCATCGCAGCGAGCCAACTGCAACCCACGAACGTCGACGCCCTCTATGGCATCGGCGGCCGCGTCATGGCGCCGTTCGTCGAGGGCGCGGGCTCGGTCAAGCTCGACAACGGCGAGACGTGGACGGCACGGCTCGTCGGCCCCGATCCTGGGCTCGACTCCGGATCCCGCATCGTCGTGACCGCCGTGCGCGGTGCGACGGTAGAGGTGACACCGCCGCCGACCACGTCGGCCGAAGAAGAGAGGACGACCTCTGATGCCTGACGTCGGCGCATTCATCGGACAGATCTTCGTCATCGTGCTGCTGGTGGTGGTGGCGATCTTCGTGATCGTCGTCATCTTCCGGTCGATCCGCATCATCCCGCAGGCCTACGCGGGGGTCGTCGAGCGTCTCGGCCGCTATCAGCGCACTCTCTCCCCCGGCCTCAACCTGCTCGTGCCGTTCATCGACCGGCTCCGCCCGCTCGTCGACATGCGCGAGCAGGTCGTGTCGTTCCCGCCACAGCCGGTCATCACAGAGGACAACCTCGTCGTCTCGATCGACACGGTCGTGTACTTCCAGGTCACCGACGCGCGTGCCGCGACGTACGAGATCGCGAACTATCTCGGCGCCGTCGAGCAGCTGACGACGACCACGCTGCGCAACGTCGTCGGCGGGCTCAACCTCGAAGAAGCGCTCACGAGCCGTGACAACATCAACGGCCAACTGCGTGTCGTCCTGGACGAAGCAACCGGCAAGTGGGGCATTCGCGTCTCGCGGGTGGAGCTCAAGGCGATCGACCCGCCCCACTCGATCCAGGACTCGATGGAGAAGCAGATGCGCGCCGAGCGGGAGCGGCGTGCCACCATCCTGACGGCGGAGGGATCGAAGCAGTCGCAGATCCTCGAAGCGGAAGGACGCCGTCAGGCCGAGATCCTCAAGGCCGAGGGTGACAAGCAGGCCGCGATCCTCCGCGCCGAGGGTGAGGCGGCCGCGATCACGTCCGTCTTCCACGCGATCCACGCCGGCCAGCCCGACGACAAGCTCCTCGCGTATCAGTATCTGCAGACCCTGCCGAAGATCAGCGACAGCGCCTCGAGCAAGCTCTGGATCATTCCGAGCGAGTTCACCGAAGCGCTCAAGGGACTGAGCAGCGGGTTCACCGCGGGCCCGAGAACCGGCCCCGTCGCTGCCGCGCCCTCGAGACCGTCGTCCGCGGCAGCCACGCCGGGTGCGGCCAGCGCGTCGCTCCCTGCCGACACGTCGACGCCTGCCGACCCGCCGAGCGCGGCCGGCCCGTCGGGTGCGGGCGGGTCCGGATCCGCGTGACCCATCCCTGGTTCCGCCCGGACGGCCCCCGAGTCCTGGCGCACCGTGGACTCGTGCCCCACGACGCCGAGGGCATCGCGGAGAACTCGCTCGCTGCTCTCGCGGCCGCGCACGCCGCGGGCGTCTCCTACGTCGAATCCGACTGCCACCTGACGGCCGACGGCGAGGTCGTGCTGTTCCACGACCACGACCTCGCCCGCGTGACGGGCGACTCCCGCCCGGTGAGCGAGGTCACCACCCGTCGCCTCGAGGAACTGATGGAGACGCGCGGGGGCCTGGCGACGCTCCGCCAGGCGCTCGACGCGTTCCCCACCCTCCGGTTCAACCTCGATGTCAAGGCCGAGTCGGCCGCCGAACCCGCCGGGCGGATCATCGCGCGTCATGCTGAGCGCGTCCTGCTGACGAGCTTCTCCGACGATCGGCGACGCCGCGCGCTGTCTGCCGCGCGCGCGGCGGGCGGCGAGCCCGCGACCTCCGCCGGGTCGTCGACCATCGCCCGCACCCTGGCCGCTGTGACGACGCGCTCGCCGCGGCTCGTCCGCCGGGCGCTCACGGGCATCGACGCCCTGCAGGTGCCGGAGCGCCACCGAGGCCTCCGCATCGTGACGCCGCGCTTCATCGATGCGGCACACCGGGCAGACGTCGAGGTGCACGTCTGGACGGTCAACGATCCTTCCGACATGCGTCGGCTGCTCCAGCTCGGCGTCGACGGGATCGTGAGCGATCGCGCGGACGTTGCACTGACCGTCGTGGCACAGCAGGGATGAGACCCCGCCCGTTGCGCACACGGCGCCCATAACCCGCGAACCCGCCCGTTCCCTGACGATCGCCTGGGCGTCGTCTGTGAATGCCTGAAGGATGCCGTCGTTTGGATGATGCGCACAGGTGAGGGCGTTATACCTGACGGAGACGAGAGGACCACACAATGGCAGATCGCAGCCTGCGCGGCATGCGGATCGGCGCTTCGAGCCTACAGAGCGAAGAAGGCGTCGTGTTCCATGAGCGCGCGAATTTCACGTACGTGTGCACGCAGTGTTCACGTGAGACCGTCATGACCTTCGCGGCAGACGCAGAGGCCCCCGAAGCCTGGGAGTGCCGCACGTGCGGCGCCGAGGCCGTGCTCCGCGTCGGCGACACGGTCGTCGAGGTCGATCACTCCGGCGACAAGACGCCGCGCACCCACTGGGACATGCTGATGGAGCGCCGCACGATCCCCGAGCTCGAGGAGCTTCTCGAAGAGCGCCTTGCGCTGCTGCGCGCGCGTCGCGGCGGCGAGGGCTCGACGCGGCTGACCGCCTGACGGCTTCTCATCCTTCGACGACGCCGGCCTCTTCGGGGGCCGGCGTCGTCGTGCGTCGCCGCGCCCACAGGCCGGCGATCGCGAGAGCGAGCGCACTCCCCCAGCCGAGCATCCACTGCACGGCCGGCCCGACCACGACGGCTGGCGTCAGTCCGGTCCGCAACGGCACGTCGGTCGCCATCACGCCGGACTGTCCCGCCGGCAGCGCGTCGATCGTCGTGCCGTCCGGACCGATCACCTGACTCGTTCCCACGGTCGAGAGGTTCACGACGGCGCGTCCGGTCTCGATCGCCCGCATGCGCGCGAAAGCCAACTGCTGCAGGTTCTCGTCGGTGTCGCGGAAGTCGGCGTTGTTCGTCTGGAACATGTAAACCTCCGCACCCTCGCGGGCGCCCGCCCAGAGGACATCGTCGTAGATGACGTCGAAGCAGATCGCGAGCCCCACTCCCACGCCGTTCACGTCGAAGAACGGCGCGTTGGTGCCCGGTGTGTACTCCCGCTGGATCAGACCGATGAGGTCGGGGGCGAGCATCTCGTAGAACCACCGGTCGGGCACGTACTCGCCCATCGGCACGGGGTGACTCTTGTCATGATGCGCGACGGGATTCTCCGCCCCCGACTCCCACAGCATCGACGTGTTGAACGTGTCGTCGCCCCGTGTCGTGGCGGCGTTGACGACGAGGGGCGCGTCGAACGATGCGGACAGCTCGTCGAGCACCCGCGCAACGGAGTCGTTGCTCGTCGGGTCGGCATCGATGCCGCCCTCCGGCCAGAGCACGACATCGAGCTCCTCCCCCACGAGGGCGGCGGTGGCATCGAGCTGAGACTGCAGCACCGCGTAGGGGGCGCGTTCGTCGAAGTAACCTGCCGGCCCGTTCCCCTGCACCGCGCCGACGCGCAGCGAGCCGATGTCCTGCGTGGGGAATGCCGGCAGCAGGAGCAGCACGGCCGCCGTGAGGAGAGCGGGGACGGTGGCCACGGGAGACCGCCAGGAACGAAGGCGGATCGCTTCGATCACTGCGGCGACAAGGAAGACCATGAGGAACGTCAGGCCCGTCACGCCCGTCCACGACGACACGTGGGCGAGGGGGCTTTCGGCCTGACTCATACCGATGCGCCCCCACGGGAACCCCGTGTACGGCCAGTTGCCCAGACAGAGCTCTCGGGCGGTCCAGACTGCCGCCACGAGAGCGGGAAGCGCGAGCGCCCGGCCCCACCTCCCCGCCGCGATCCGCGGCACCCAGCGATAGGCGAGGGCGATGCCGACAGCGCCGATGCCGCTGAGGATCGTCTCGATGCCGGCGAGCGCGAACCACGGCACAACGCCCAGATAGCGGGTGATCCACATGATGTGCACGAGATAGAAGCTCGCGGCGAACACGAGGCCCACGGCGAGGGCTCCGCCGATCGAGCGTCCGACGAGCGATACGAGCGACGCCGCCACTCCCACGAACGCGAGCGGCCACCAGCCCACGTCGGGGAACGCGAGGTCGAGGACGACTCCACCGCCGGCTGCGAGGAGCAGCGCCGCCCACAGCGGAAGCAGAGGGCGGGTGTGTTCGGGCACGACAGAAGCCTATGCGAGCGGACGCAGCCGGGACGGGAGGGTCACACGGTGGAGTAGGCGACGATCCCGCGGCGCACCGCGTCGAGCGCGGCCCGGGCCGTGGTCGCGACCGGCGGGTCGGCCACGATCGACAGCTGATCGAGCAGATCGATCGTCTGCTTCGCCCACCGTACGAAGTCGCCGGCGGCGAGGTCGGCTTCCACGAGCACGCGGTCGAGCGCGACGCCACGCGCCCACGAATGCATCGCCTGCGCGAGGCCCGTCGCGACGGGCTCCGACCCGGGCAGTCTGTGATCCCGCTCCAGGTCGTCGAGACGGGCCCACAGGCTCTGGGTCTCGCCGAGTGCTGTCCGGAAAGCCCCGCGCGGCAGCGCGTGATCGCCGCCGTCGTCGCGGCGCGGCTCATACACCAGGCAGCACGCGAGCGCCGCGAGCGAGGCGGGATCGAGCGGGCTCCAGATGCCGAGTCGCAGCGACTCCGCCACGAGCAGGTCGCGCTCTCCGTAGATCCGGCGCATCGTCGCGCCCGCCGTGGTGAGGCGGGTCGTGCCGTCGCGGTCGACCGCCACGTAGTCGAGCGCGGCCAGCACGTCGACCACCCGGTCGAAGATCCGGGCCACGGTGCCGGTGCGCGCCTCGATCTGCTGGCGCGTCTTGTCCGCCTTGCGGCGCAGCTTTCCGTATCGCTCCGCCCAGCGCGCGTGGTCCTCGCGATCGGGGCACGATTGGCACGGGTGCCGCTGCAGCCGGCGTCGCACCGACTGGATCTCGTTCTGCCGCTGCTGGCGGATCCTCGCCGGGGCCGTGCGGTCGGCCCGGTTCAGCTTCTCCAGATCGCTCAGCTGCCGGCGAAGGGCCGCGAATTCGAGGAAATCGCCGCGATCGCACGTCATCGCCTTCGCGTACCCGGCGAGCGACTCCTCGGCCTCCTTCACCTGCCGAGCGAGCCCCACCACGGCGCGATCCGCCTGGAACTGCGCGAATGACGACTCCAGGATCTCCCGCGCCCGGGGCCGGCCGAACTGGTCGATGAGGTTGACGGCCATGTTGTACGTGGGGCGGAAGCTGGAATTCAGCGGATACGTGCGACGTGAGGCGAGCGCAGCCACTGCCTGCGGGTCGACCCCCTCCGTCCACTGGATGACCGCGTGACCTTCGACGTCGATTCCGCGGCGGCCCGCGCGTCCGGTGAGCTGCGTGTACTCCCCCGCGCTGATCGCGACACGGGCTTCGCCGTTGAACTTCTCGAGCTTCTCGAGCACGACGGTGCGCGCGGGCATGTTGATGCCGAGCGCGAGGGTCTCGGTGGCGAATACCGCCTTCACGAGCTTGCGCTGGAACAGCTCCTCGACGATCTCCTTGAACGCGGGCAGGAGTCCTGCGTGGTGGGCGGCGACACCGCGTTCCAGATTCTCGCGCCACTCCCAGAAGCCGAGCACGGCGAGGTCTTCATCGTCCAGGGTGCGGGTGCGCTCGTCCACGATCTTCCGGATCTCGTCGCGCTCTTCGCGACTCGTGAGGCGCAGACCGGAGCGCCGCACCTGCTGCACGGCCCCGTCGCAGCCCGCACGGCTGAAGATGAAGAAGATGGCCGGCAGCAGATTGGCGCGACGGAGCAGGTCGACGACATCCGGGCGGTCGAGCCGTTCGATACGCTGCACGTTCGCCGACCGCACCGGCCGTCGCCCGCCCTTGTGCGGGCGGCGCCGTGCGGCGTCGTAACCGCCAGAGGAACGCATCTCCTGCACGCGGCGGTTGTTCTCGTAGGTCGCGCCCTTGAACGACCGGATGCGCATGAGCTCCTGATTCACCTGCGCCGTCGCGATCCCGGCGCGGTCGTCGAACAACGGCAGCAGATCTCCCCGCACGAGCACGTGCTGTTCGAGCGGCACGGGGCGCGTCTCGGACACGATCACCTCGGTGTCTCCGCGGACGGTGTCGAGCCAGTCGCCGAACTCCTCCGCGTTCGAGACGGTCGCCGAGAGAGAGATGAGCCGCACCTCGGGCGGCAGGTGGATGATCACCTCTTCCCACACCGCTCCGCGGAAGCGGTCGGCGAGATAGTGCACCTCGTCCATGACGACGTACCGGAGGTCGCGCAGGGCCGACGAATCGGCGTAGAGCATGTTGCGCAGCACTTCGGTGGTCATCACGACGATGCGCGCGTTGCCGTTGATGTTGGTGTCACCGGTGAGGAGACCGACGGCGCTCTCGCCGTAGACATCCTGGAGTTCGCGGAACTTCTGGTTCGACAACGCCTTCATCGGGGTGGTGTAGAACGCCTTGTCCGACCCTGACAGCATCGCCAGGTGCACCGCGAACTCCCCCACGATCGTCTTGCCCGCTCCCGTCGGGGCGGCCACGAGCACGCTGCGCCCCTCCTCCAGGGCGTGGCATCCGGCCACCTGGAACGGGTCGAGGTCGAATCGCTGCGCAGCGGCGAACGCGGTCGTCAGCGGGTGCACCCGCGCGGCTTCTGCGCGCGAGAACCGCGCAGCGGGATCGGTCACGAGGCGGCGCCCAGCGTGGCCTGCTCGCGCTTGCTGCGACGACGGTCGAACAGCATGGAGAGCCCAGCGGCGGCGAAGAACAGGACGATCAGGATGCCGGCGAGGAGGAAGGTGGAGACGACGTCGGCGGGCGGGGTCGCGATGGCCGCCACGACGACGGCGATGACGATCGCCACACGCCAGGCCTTGAGGATCGCCCGGCCCGACATGATCCCTGCGAGATTCAGTGCGACCAGGAGCACCGGGAGCACGTAGGCGACGCCGACGATGAGGAGCAGCTTCAGCACGAAGTCGTAGTAGTACTTCGCCTCGTACAGCGCAGCTGTGCCGTCCGGGAGGAACTCCGCCATGAGCTTCACGATGTTCGGCATGACGAGCAGGCCCGTTGCGACGCCGGCGAAGAAGAGCGGGATCGCCGCGGCGAGGAAGGCGACCGTGTAGCGGATCTCCTTACGACTGAGCCCTGGCATGATGTAGGCCCAGATCTGCCACAGCCAGATCGGCGCGGCCATGAGGATCCCGAGCGCGAACGACATGCGGAGCTTGAGGTCGAAGGCACCGGTGACGGTCGTGAACATGACCTCGATGTTGAAGTCGTCTCCACGCGCGTCGGCGAGGTCCTGAACCGGCTGGGTGATGAATGCCATGAACGGGTCGGTCAGGAAGTATCCGATCACCATGCCGACGACGATCGCGGCGGCGGCGATCATGAGCCGGTTGCGGAGCTCGATGAGATGCCCCGCCAACGACATCCGCTTCTCTCGCCGCTCCGGGCGCGGCTCCTTGGGGCGGGCGATCCGTTCGGTCACCACGCTCGGAACTATGAGGAGGTGCGCGGGGTGTCGCCTGTGTCGGCGGCAGACGTCGCGGTGGGCTCGGACACGACGGGCGCGGGTGCCGACGCGGCGGGCTTGTCGTCTTCCTTCATCGCCTTCATCTCACCCTTGAAGACGCGCGCGGACTGGCCGACGCTCTTCGCCAGGGCAGGGAGCTTGGCCGCGCCGAACAGCAGAAGAATGACGGCGAGGATCAGAAGCCACTGCCAGCCATGAGGTGTCATGATGATCTCTTCCAGCTCGGGTCGGAGGTAAGGCAAGTGTAACCGACCCGGCCTCTGGCGGCCTCAGCGCGCCGCGGACTCGGCGAGACCGGGCCGGTACTGGGCAAGGCCCGCTTCCGCCCACGCGGCGACGGCACGGCGCGCCGCCTCGGGCCCGACGACCTCCACGTCGCCACTGTGGCGTCCGGCCACCCGCTTGAGGCTGCGTTCGTCGGCCACACGGATCTGTGCGAGCCGCCACTCCCCCTCGTCCGACACGGTGGCGCGGTCGAGGTAGTCGGCCATCAGGGGCACCACGGCCGCGCGCACCCGAAGGTCGGCGCGGGCGTCCGACTCGCTCGGCTCGAACAGGTCGGGAACGTGCTCGCCGCTGTGCGCGATCGGGATATCGGTGAGGCGCACGTCCGAGACGCGGTCGAGGTGGAACGTGCGCATCGCCGTGCGCAGATGGCACCAGCCCTGCAGGTACCACTGACCGGACGCGATGTGCACCTTCACCGGGTCGACCGTCCGCGTGGTCACCGGCGCGTCAGGCGCCTTGTACGTGAACGAGACGGCCACGCCCGCGCGGAGCGCGTCGGCGACGGCGACCCGGACGTCGTCGACGGCCTCGGGCGCGACGATGACGTCGGCGGGCGCGCTCGAGGCGCCCCGGGCGAGCTTGGCCAGTAGGCCCTGCACGACACCGCTGTCGCCGACGCCCGGCAGGCTCGCCGCGAGTTGCAGGCCCGCGAGGAGCGCGGCCGCCTCCCGCGCCGTGAGCCGCGGCGTGCGCTCGAGGCCGACCGTGTTCGTGATCGAGATGATCGCGTGCTCGTCGAGGAGGTCCCAGTCGATGTCGAACAGGTCGTTCGCCATCTGCCAGAACCCGCCGTCACCGGGCAGCCCGATCACCGTCAGCTTCTCGACCATGGCGCGCATCTGCGCCTCGGTCACGTCGAACTCCTGGGCGGCCTCGGCGAGCGAGACCTCTCCCTTGCCGATCAGGTACGGCACGAGCTGGAGGATGATCGCAGCGCGATCGGTCGCCATCAGCGGCTTGTCGCTCATTCGGCGCCCTCCTCGTCGCGGTGCAGAGCGAGCGTGCGCTCGAGCCTGCTGATGACCTGATCGCGGAGTTCGTCGGGCTCCACGACCCTCACTTCCGGTCCGTAGGAGGCGAGCTCGTCCGCGAAGACGTGCACGTCGACGTACGGCACGAGGATGCCCTGACCGGCGGGCGTCGCGCGGCGGTGCAGACGCAGGGCCGCCTCGGTGCCGGGCGCGACCTCGAGCAGTGCGCGCTGGCGCGCCGCGACGTCGTGCAAGCCGCGAAGGGCCTTCTCCCCCGCACCCTCCCGCAGGTCCGGGTCGAAGGCGCGCTTGGTCACCTGGACGTTCGACGAGATCCGCGACAGGAGGAACGTGCGCTCGGCCTGCTGGTCGCGATCGAGACCGTAGACGTGCCAGCGACCTTCGTACTCCACGAGGGCGAGCGGACGCACACGGCGGCGGTGCGGGGTCGCGTCGCCCGCCTTCACATAGTCGAACTCGACCTCGCGCGCCTGCTCGATGGCCCGCTGCAGCGGCGCGAACGCCGGTTCACGCAGGTTGATGCGGGGCGAGTAGCCGATGATGGGCGCGTCGACGACGTTTCCGAGCGCCCTGATCTTGCGCAGGCCGCTCCGTGCCTGGGCCGACATGGAACTCTCGCTCCACACCCCTCCGGCCAGGTTGAGCACGGCCAGCTCGGCCGAAGTGAAGTCGATGTCGACCGGGAGCTCGTACTCGCTGGTCGGGATGCGGTAGCGGGCTTCACGGAGGTCCTCGGGGTCGGCGTAGTCGCCGATCGTCTCGATCGGCACGCCGAGGCCGCGAAGGTTCTCCTTGTCGCGCTCGAACATCTTCTCGAGGGCGTCCTTGCTGGCCCCACTGTCGCTCTGCTCGCGATATCCCGAGACCGACGTCAGGATCGTGTCTTTCGTCAGCCCTTGATCGGTGGCCAGAAGTGCGACCACGAGGTTGACGAGACGCTCCTCGGGAGCGATACGCGTCTGTTCGGTGGCCACGCGACTCATCCTAGGACGGTCGTCGAGCGTCGGGCACGGTCCGTGGCGCGCGGCGCGGCGTGCGCCCGTGTCACTCCGTCTCGGCGGGCGGGTCGGTGCCCAGGACGTCGATCACGAACACGAGAGTGGCGTTGCCGGGGATCGTGCCGGTGCCCTCGTCGCCGTAACCGAGCTCGGGCGGAATGACGACGAGAAGCTGCGATCCGACCGTGGCGCCGTCGAGCGCCTGGGCGAACCCGGGGACCACGCCGTCGAGCGTGACGGTCGCCGACGCACCCTTCTCCCACGTGGAGTCGAACACCTCGCTGTCGTCCCATGTGAGGCCCGTGTAGTGGATGCGGATCGTGTCGTCGCCGCCCACCGCGGGGCCGTCGCCTCGCTTGAGCACCTCGACGGCGAGTTCGGACGGAGGCTCCGCGTCGGGAACGATGATGCCGGGCGTGCCGTCGGGCGCGAGGACCACGGACGGCATGCCGGCGCGGTCGTTGTACTGCGGCGCGCCGTCTGCAGCGGCCGGGTAGACGCGCTGCAGATCGAGCACGACGGCGACCGCCTGGCCTTCGCTCAGCCCGAGGCTGGAGGCTGCCTCTTCAGAGACGCCGTCGAACGGGATGGCACCGACGATGCGTGATCCTTCGGTGGCGCACCGCATCATCTCGACGAGGCCTTCGTAGTGCTCGGCCCAGCCCGACAGCGGGCGCACGTCGGTCGGCGACGAGACGAGCGTCTCTCCCGTGGATCCGCTGGCGATCGTCACGCTGAAGACGACGTCCTGCGCGTCGGACGTCACCGCTCGCCCCTCGCCCACGGTGACGTCGGCGAACTTCGTGCGGTCGACGAACACAGGACTATCGAGGGTGAGAGTCGGCTCGCCGACCGGTCCCGACGCATTGATGAGGTCGAGGGCGGGCGACGCCCCGCCGGCACGGTCGCATGACGCAGGCGCGCCCGCGGAGGAGCACCCCACGAGGGCGAGAGCGGACAGGCCGATGACGGCGAGAGCAGCAGGGATCCGACGCAGCACCGGATCAGTCTACGGTGTCGTCGACGTCGCCCTCCGACGCGAGCCTCGCCCCGCGGACGGCGCGCTCGGCCTCGCGCACCCGCTTGCGGAGGTTCTTGTCGGTGATCTCGCGGTCGCCGACGGCGCCGGGAGTCCAGAGCTCCACATCCTCATCTGAGTACGTCGGCTTCTTGAGCGCGCGCTTGCGCACATCGGGCGGGACGGAGCCCGGAGCGAGCCGGCGGGCGGTGAGGAGGAAGCCCGTGTGAGCGACCATGCGGTGATCGGGGCGCACCGCAAGACCCTGCACGTGCCACCCGCGCACCATCGTCTCGGTCGCCTCGGGCTCGGTGAACAGACCGGTGGCACGGAGGTACTCGGCCACACGGCTGAGCTGCGTGGCTGTCGCGATGTAGCAGAGCACGACGCCGCCGGGGGTCAGCGCGTCGGCGACGGCGTCGATGCACTCCCACGGGGCGAGCATGTCGAGGACGACGCGGTCGACCGTGCCCGGCTCGACCGCCGACGGCAGACTCTCCACGAGATCACCGACCACGACCTCCCACGTCTGCGGGAAGTGCCCGAGGAAGGTCTCGACGTTCGCCTCGGCGACCTGCGCGAACTCCTCGCGCCGCTCGAAGGAGATGAGGCGGCCCTCGGAGCCGATCGTGCGAAGGAGCCACAGCGACAGCGCGCCCGACCCCACGCCGGCCTCGACGACCGTCGCCCCCGGGAAGATGTCGGCCGCGGCAAGGATCTGCGCGGCATCCTTCGGATAGACGATCGCGGCGCCGCGCGGCATCGACATCACGAAGTCGCGCAGGAGCGGACGCAGCGCGAGGTACTCGTGCCCGCCGCTGTTGGTGACGACCGAGCCATCGGGCTGACCCACGATCGAGGAGTGCGCCAGCACACCGTGGTGAGTGTGCAGCTCGCCGCCCTCTCGGAGGGTGACGGTGTGGAGTCGTCCCTTCGGGCCCGTCAGCTGCACGCGATCGCCGTACCGGAAGGGGCCGCTCGGACGAAGCTCGGTGTTCACGCGGTCGTCTCCCGAAGATGTGCGGAGTGGAGGGTGGCCAGGTCGGCGACGGTGCGGCCGTCGAGCGAGGGCCAGAGCGCGTGGGCGCCTACGCCCACGAGCGAAACGATGTTGGGGACGCCGACGGAGAAGACCCCGGCGGCGAGGGCGGACCGAAGCCCGTTCGGCGAATCCTCGATGGCGATCGCGTCGCGCGGCGCGACTCCGAGGGCCTCGCACGCCTGCAGGTACGGGTCGGGGAAAGGCTTCGGCCGGGCGACATCGTCGCCGGCGATCACGAGATCGAAGGCCGGGAAGTCGATGAGGCTGACGATCTCGTCGGCCATGCGCCGCATCGACATCGTCACCAGCGCCGTCGGGATTCCGGCGCTGCGAAGACTCTGCAGCAGTTCGCGCGCCCCCGGCCGGAACGGCACCCCGTTCTCGCGCAGCTGGGTCAGCACGGCGTCCGTCAGCAGGTCGATGATGTCGTGGACCGCCATCCGCACCCCGGCGCCCTGGAGCACGCGCGCAGCGTCTTCGAGCCCGAGGCCGACCAGCTGCAGCGACTGCTCATGCGTCCAGGTGCCCCCGTACTTCTCGACCAGCGGCGCTTCGGCGGCGATCCAGTAGGGCTCGGTGTCGACGAGAGTGCCGTCCATGTCCCAGAGGACAGCGGCGGGAAGGGTGGGGCTCACTTCTCCATCCTAATGAGGCGGCTCCGGCCCCATGAGGGGCCGCGGCACCCGGGGCGGAGATCCGAGCGCGATGGCGTGCGAGGTCACCGGCGTCGCCCGTGCAAGCCGTCGCTCACACCCCCCGACCCCGTCGCGGGCGTATCGTGGGGAGCGCCTCACGGACGGAAGGAGCGGGGTGGACGGTCTGGGTCAGCGCGTACTCGTCATCGCCTTCGACGGCTGGAACGATGCGGGCGAAGCCGCGTCGGCTGCGGCGTCGCACCTGCGCGCCTCTTCCGAGTATCAGTCGGCGTTCGCCGTCGACCCGGAGCTGTACTTCGACTATCAGTACACCCGGCCGCAGATCCGACAGGAGGCAGACGGCTCTCGGGCTCTGGTGTGGCCGGAGGCGCGCATCTGGCGCCCTGCGCCACCGGAGGGTGCGGAAGCGGCCGAACCGGGCGTCGAGCTGTGGCTGCTCACGGGTGTGGAGCCCGCGCGCGCCTGGCAGGCGTTCGCCGCCGAGCTCATCGACGCCGCGCTCAGCAACGACATCACCGGCATCGTGGCGCTCGGCTCCATGATGTCGGACGTACCCCACACGCGACCGATCTCGGTCTTCTCGGGCAGCGAGAACGAGGATCTTCGGGCCCTTCTGAACCTTGAGCGGTCGACGTACGAGGGCCCGGTCGGCATCCTGAGCGCCCTGACGGTGGCGGCGGAATCGGCGGGCATCCCCGCCGTGTCGCTGTGGGCCAGCGTCCCCCACTACGTCGCCGGGCATTCCCCCTCACCGAAGGCGACGCTCGCGCTGCTCGACCGCCTCGCAGACGTCACGGGCGCCGACGTCGCCCGTGGGCACCTGCCTGCCGAGGCGCTCGCCTGGGAGGCTTCGATCGACGCGGCGGCAGCCGACGACGAGGAGATGACGGAGTACATCCGGCAGCTCGAAGCCACCCGGGACACGTGGGACTCCCCCGAAGCATCCGGGGACGCGATCGCGCAGGAGTTCGAGAAGTACCTGCGGCGCGGCGGCGACGGACCGAGCAAGCCCGGTCGCGACGACCCCCGCCGCTGACCCGCGACGTCTGCCGCCCGGTCTCCTGCCGTCTCCGGCGCCCGCGTTCAGTACGCCTGAAGCACTCCCGTCGACAGCAGCACCAGCAGCACGGCACCCAGCGCCACACGGTAGAGCACGAACGGCAGGAAGCTGCCGCGAGCGAGGTACCGCATGAGGAAGGCGATGACGCCGAGCCCGACGCCGAAAGCCACGACGGTGGCCACCGCGGTCTCGGCGAGAGTGAACGCCTGAGCACCGTCCTCGGTGAGTGCGTGATAGAGCTCGTACAGCCCGCTGCCGAAGACCGCCGGCACGGCGAGGAGGAAGGCGACCTCGGCGGCGGCCGGACGCGTATACCCGAGCGCGAGGCCCATCGTGGTGGTGGCCCCGGAGCGCGACACGCCCGGGATGAGAGCGAGCGCCTGCGCGGCGCCGAGCGAGAGCCCGTGCGGGTAGGTGAGATCTTTCTCGACGCGCGTGCGCGACCCGAGAGCGTCGGCCGCGCCCAGGATCAGGCCGAAGACGATCAGCACGATCGCCACCAGCCACAGGTTGCGGAAGGTGTCGCGGATCACGCTCTGGAAGAAGAAGCCGAGGATCACGATCGGAAGGGTGCCGATGATGACGATCCACCCCATCCGGGCATCGGGGTCGTTCCGCGGGACGCGGCCGGTGAGCGACCGGAACCACTGCGCGATGATGCGGGAGATCCGGCTCCAGAAATACACGAGCACCGCCAGCTCGGTGCCGATCTGGGTGATGGCGGTGAAGGTGGCACCCGGGTCCTGCGCCGCCGGCAGGAACTCGCCGACGATGCGCAGGTGCGCGCTCGAGGAGATCGGGAGGAACTCGGTGAGTCCCTGCACGATCCCCAGGATGATCGCGTCGAAGAAGGAGCCCATGCCAGCCTCTCAGTAGGAACGGATCAGGTCGGTGAGCACCTGCTGACCGAACGTGAGGGCGTCGAGCGGCACCCGCTCGTCCACCCCGTGGAACATACCCGTGAAGTCGAGGTCGTGCGGGAGGCGCAGCGGCGCGAATCCATATCCGGCGATGCCGAGCTCCGCGAGCGCTTTGTTGTCGGTGCCGGCGCCCAACAGGTACGGGATGACGGGCACACCCGGGTCGTGCTGTGCGAGCGCGCCGACCATCGCCGACACCAGCGGGCCCGAGAACGGCACTTCGAGGCCGATGTCGCGGTGCGAGACCTCGACGACGATGTCGTCGCCCACGATGCGCTGGATCTCGGCGAGCACGTCGTCTTCGCGACCCGGAAGCGTGCGGACGTCGACGGTCGCGACCGCGGCATCGGGAATGACGTTGTGCTTGTAGCCGGCGGTCAGCCCGGTGGGATTGGTCGTGGTGCGGAGGGTCGAACGCAGGAACGACGATGCCGGACCGGCCAGGTCGGCCACCGCATCGGGATCGGACGCATCCGCTCCGCAGATCGCGGCGATCCCTTCGATCGTCTGACGGCTCGTGCCGGTGAGCGCAACGGGCCATTCCACCCGCCCGAGGGCGGCGACCGCCTCAGCGAGCCTTGTGACGGCGTTCTCGGGGTGAAAGCGGCTTCCGTGCCCAGCGACGCCTCGCGCCCGCAGCCGCAGCCAGACCAGCGCCTTCTCCCCCACTTGCAGCAGGTAGGCCCGGCGGCCGCCGACGGGAATGGAGTACCCGCCGACTTCGCTGATCGCCTCCGTCGCCCCGGCGAACCACTCGGGCCGATCCCGGACGACCAGTTGCGATCCTTCGACTCCGCCGTTCTCCTCGTCGGCGAAGAACGCGAGGACGAGGTCGCGCTCCGGCTGATCGCCGGCGCGCAGCAGATCCGCGACCGCCGTGAGGATCATGGCGTCCATGTTCTTCATGTCGACCGCGCCGCGGCCCCAGAGCATGCCGTCGCGGATCACGCCGCCGAACGGGTCGACGCTCCAGTCGTCTGCGACCGCCGGGACGACGTCGAGGTGACCGTGCAGCACGAGCGCGGGCTTGTCGCGATTGCGGCCAGGCACACGGGCCATCACGTTCGTGCGCCGCGGGATCGGCTCGTAGTACTCCGGCGACAGCCCGAGCGTCTCGACGAAAGCGCCGACGTACTCGGCGGCCTCACGCTCGCCGGCCGAACGACCTTCGCCCCAGTTCGTCGTGTCGATGCGGATGAGGTCGCGCGCGATCCGCGCGACCTCGGGCAGGTCGTCGTGTTCGGGCATGCGCTCCACGCTACCCGACCCGGTCGTCCTGACCGGGGCTGGACCGCTCGCTGTGGAGAATCGCGGACACAGGAAGACCCCGGTCCGGGATATCCCGGCCGGGGTCTTCGTCTGTGCGCGAGGGGGGACTTGAACCCCCACGCCCTATACGGGCACTAGCACCTCAAGCTAGCGCGTCTACCTATTCCGCCACCCGCGCATGGGGTGTGTGGTTGTTGCCAACCGAGGATCGAGCCTAGCACGTTCCGGAGGTGCCGTTGAACAGCGCTAGGCGACCGAGACGCCGAAGACGAGGCCCAGCGCATACGTGATCGCGGCGGCCCCGAATCCGATCGCGAGCTGACGCAGCGCCCGACGCAGCGGCGGGGCACCTGAGAGGAGTCCGACCGTGGCGCCGGTGCCGAGGAGCGCAAGGCCGACGAGTGTGAGCGCCAACACGACGGCCACGACGCCGCTCAGCCCGAAGATCCACGGGAGCACCGGAATGACGGCGCCCGACGCGAAGAACAGGAAGCTCGATGCGGCCGCACCCATCGCGCTGCCGACGACCTCGTGGTCGGCAGCGGCGTGAACGGGGCGATGGTGCGACGCGGAGCGGTCGGGGTCTTGCGCCAAGGCCACGACCCGCCGCGCCTGGGCCAGCGCGTCGGCCTCGCCCATGCCGCGGGTGCGGTACACGAGGGCGAGCTCATTGGCGTCGAGGTCGAGGTCGGCGAGCACGTCGTGGGCGTGATCGTTCGGCTCGGTCGCATCGAGCAGCTCGCGTTGCGAGCGCACGGAGACGAACTCACCCGCCCCCATCGACAGCGCCCCGGCCAGGAGACCTGCGACCCCGCTGAACAGGACGAACTGCGGCGCGACACCGGTGGCCCCGATTCCCATCACGAGGGCGAGGTTGGAGACCAGCCCGTCGTTCGCGCCGAACACGGCTGCCCGGAAGGTTCCCGAGAGACGCCGCCGACCGCGGGCGGCGAGCCCGCGGACGACCTCGCTGTGGATCTTCTCGTCGGCCGCCATGCGGGCGGTCGCGTAGGGCTCGGCGTCATACGGCGACCTCGCTTCCGCGTTCTGGGCGAGCGCCAGCACGAAGATCGACCCGAACCGCCGGGCCATCCAGCCGAGCAGACGCGAACGGGTGCTCGCCCGCGGCAGCCGCGCAGGCTCTCCGCCGAGCAGCTCCAACCAGTGGTCGGCGTGGCGTCCTTCCGCCTCGGCCAGGGCGATCAGGATCTCGCGCTCCTCGCCGGTCTTGCGCTGGGCCAGTTCGCGGTACACGCGCGCCTCGGCACGCTCATCGACGACGTACTGCGCCCAGCGACGACGGTCTCTCGGGGTAGGCTCCGGCGATCTCGCGACGGTCACAGACTTCCTCACAATGCAGACGGGAGAGGGCGGGGATGCCTCCGTCAACGCTACCCACGCGGCAGCCTCGAGCCGCTCGAAATCCCGGTATTGACAGGGTTTCGGAGCCCCGAACGAGCGGGTCGAGGAGTCAGGAGCGCACGCGTGAACGCAGGACGTCGATGCGGGCCTGCAGCTGCGCGACGGTCGCCCGGGCGACTTCGGGCCCACCGCAGATCCGACGGAGATCGGCATGCACGGCGCCGTGCGCCTCGCCACTCTGGCGCGCGTAAAGACCCACGAGGCTGTTGAGCAGCTGCCGCTGCTCGCGCAGCGTGCGGTGCAGCGGTGCGGGCGGCTGGTCGGCCGGCGCGGGCGCCCCGGCGACGTCGCCGGCACGCTCGCGCACGCGCCGATGACGTGACTGCCGCGCCTGGCGCTGCATGAGCAGCTCGTGCACGTGCTCGGGTTCGAGGAGTCCCGGCAGACCGAGGAACTCCTCCTCCTCCGGCGTACCGGGAACGGCGAGCTGGCCGAAGTCCTTGCCGTCGAAGACTACCCGGTCGAAATGCGCGACCGACCCGAGCGCCTGATAGCTGAACTCCTGCTCGAGCTCGTCGGATGCCTTCTCCTCGCGTTCGGCCTCTTCCAGCAGACCGTCGTCGAGCCCGTCCTCGTCTCCGTCGGACTCCCGATCGAGGGCGTGGTCGCGCTCGCGCTCCAACTCGCCCGCCAACTGCAGGAGCTGCGGGACGTTCGGCAGGAAGACGGAGGCGGTCTCACCGCGTCGCCGCGCCCGCACGAAGCGGCCGATGGCCTGCGCGAAGAACAGCGGCGTGGAGGCACTGGTGGCGTAGACGCCGACAGCGAGGCGGGGAACGTCGACGCCTTCCGAGACCATGCGCACGGCGACCATCCATCGGCTCGTCGACTGCGCGAACGTCTCGATGCGTCCTGACGCCGCTTTGTCGTCCGACAGGACGACGGTCGGCGCCTCTCCCGTGAGGTCGCGGAGGATCGCGGCGTAGGCCCGGGCGGCGGTCTGGTCGGTCGCGATCACGAGTCCGCCGGCGTCGGGCACGTCCTGCCGCACCTCGGTGAGCCGCCGGTCGGCGGACTGCAGCACGGCCGGGATCCAGTCACCCTCGGGATCGAGCGCCGTGCGCCACGCCTGCGCGGTGATGTCCTTCGTGTTGTCCTGACCGAGCTGCGCCTCGTACTCGTCGCCGGCCCGATTGCGCCAGCGCATCTTGCCGGCGTAGACCATGAACAGCACGGGCCGAACGACGCCGTCGGCGAGGGCCCGGCCGTAGCCGTAGTTGTAGTCGGTGCGCGAGAGTCGGATGCCCTTCGCGTTCGGGTGGTACTCGACGAACGGGATGGGAGCGGTGTCGCTGCGGAACGGCGTGCCCGACAGGAGCAGCCGCCGCGTCGCGCGTCCGTACGCCTCCCGCAGCGCATCGCCCCAGCTCAGCGCGTCGCCGCCGTGGTGCACCTCGTCGAGGATGACGAGCGTGCGGCTGTCCATCGTGAGGCGCTGGTGGACCGATGCCTTGACGGCCACCTGAGCGTAGGTCACGGCGACGCCGTGGTAGTGCCGGGCGGGGGCGGCGTGCCGGTTGCTGAACCGAGGGTCGAGGCGGATGGACACGCGTGCCGCCGCGTCCGCCCACTGCGTCTTGAGGTGCTCGGTCGGCGCCACCACAACGAGACGATCGACGACGCCGCGGCGGAGAAGCTCCGAGGCGAGACGGAGAGCGAACGTGGTCTTTCCCGCGCCCGGGGTGGCTGCGGCGAGGAAATCGCGCGGGCCCTTGCCGACGCCGTCGGGACCGTCGGCGGCGAAATAGGTCTCGAGCGCCTCGGCCTGCCACGCACGCAGGTTCTGGGCGGTTCCCCACGGCGCACGCTGCGGGAATGCCGGCGACAGGTGCTCGGCGGCGAAGCTGCCGAAATGCGCCTGATCGTCTGCTGTCACGACTGACCACCCTAAACGGTCCCGGCGACAGTCGGCTCCACGGAGAGTAGCCTCGATGCGACCACGCGTCGAGGAAGGCCCCAGAGCACGATCACATGAGCGGTAACGACATGAACAGCAACGAGTCGACGTCCGATGAGCACCGTTCACCGTATGTCGCCAACGAGACCTCCCACCCGTGGCGCCGCATGGTGGCGATCGGCGATTCCTTCACGGAGGGCATCGGCGATCCGATCCCCGGCACGTCGCTGCACCGGGGCTGGGCCGACCGCGTCGCCGAGGTGCTCGGGTCCCAGGTCGACGACTTCGCGTACGCGAACCTCGCGGTGAGAGGCAAGCTGATCGGCCAGATCGTCGCCGGCCAGGTGGAGCCGGCGCTCGCTCTCGCTCCTGACCTGGTCACCTTCTCCGCCGGCGGCAACGACGTGATCCGACCCGGGGGCGACCCCGACGCCGTCGCGACGCAGTTCGAGGACGCGGTCGTGCGGCTCGGGTCGCAGGGCGCGACCGTCGTCGTGTTCACCGGCATCGACACGCACTTCACACCCGTGTTCCGCGGCATCCGCGGCCGGGTCGCGATCTACAACGAGAACATCCGGGCGATCGCCGAGCGTCACGACTGCATCGTGGCCGACCAGTGGGCGCTCAAAGAGGTGCAGGACGCGCGCTTCTTCGACGACGACCGCCTGCACTACAACGCCCTGGGTCACCACGAGGTCGCCCGCATGGTGCTGCGCGCCCTCAATGTTCCGAACGACCTGCAGCCCATGCAGCCCGACCCGCTCCCCTCGCTCACGTGGAGGGAGGCGCGCAGCAACGACATCGTGTGGGCGCGCCACCACCTCGTCCCGTGGGTCCTGCGGCGGCTGCGCCATCAGTCATCGGGCGACAACGTCAGCGCGAAGCGTCCTGAGGCACTCCCCGTCGAGACCGTCGCGCCCGCGTTCGACCGACTCACCGGGCCGGACCGGAAGGCCTGAGCCGCGCTCACCGGAGCGACCACAGCGCGACGGCC
Organism: uncultured Actinomycetota bacterium; assembly: GCA_963789095.1. Taxonomy (GTDB): domain Bacteria; phylum Actinomycetota; class Actinomycetes; order Actinomycetales; family Microbacteriaceae; genus Microbacterium. The sequence goes on along the minus strand of CAWBJK010000010.1, from coordinate 200,687 downwards.
GACGCGGCCGCCACGTTGAGCGAGTCCACTCCCCCGGTCATGGGGATCGTCACGACCGTGTCGGCTGCCCGCAGCGCGCGGCGGCTCAGCCCGTCCCCCTCGGCGCCGAGGAGGAGCGCGACGCGGTCGGGACGACCGGCGGCGAACACATCGAGCGGCACGGCGTCGTCGGCGAGTGCAAGCGCCGCCAGGTGAAGTCCGGCGTCGTGGAGAATGTCGCGCGCCACGGGCCACTCGGGCAGGCGCGTCCACGGCACCTGGAACACGGTGCCCATGCTCACGCGCACGCTGCGGCGGTACAGCGGGTCTGCGCAGCGCGGCGTGACGAGCACGGCGTCGGCCCCGAGGCCGGCAGCGCTGCGAAACGCCGCCCCCACGTTGGTGTGGTCGACGATGTCCTCGAGGATCAGCACCGTCCGCGCGCCTGCGACCACGTCTGCCACCGGCGCGAGAGCGGGGCGCTGCACGGCCGCGAGCGCTCCCCGGTGCACCGCGTAGCCGGTCAGCGCTTCGGCGACCGCGTCCGTGACGACGAACACGGGAACCGCATCGGTTCCGGCATCCTCCAGCAGAGCGGCGATGTCCGCCAGCCATTTCTCCTGCACCAGCACGGAGCGGGGGCGGTGCCCCGCGGCGAGCGCGCGGCTGATGACTTTCGCCGACTCGGCGATGTAGAGCCCTTCCGCGGGTTCGCGGACGCGACGGAGGGCGATGTCGGTGAGATCGCGGTAGTCGGAGAGGCGCTCGTCGCGCGGGTCGTCGACCCGGACGATCGTGAAGGCGGGACCGGACGCGGGGAGGGGCATCCTTCCACTGTGTCACGCCGTAACATCCGCGAAAACCGGCGGGCGTAGTCTCGGAGGACGCATCACACACGAGGGGGAACATGTCGAGCCTGCTCGAGCTGGACCCGTCCGCCGCCGCCGACGTCGACCGCGCGCTGGACGCACTCGCCGGGCGCCGCATCGCCGTCCTGACGGGTGCGGGCGTCTCGACCGACTCCGGCATCCCCGACTACCGCGGCAACGGCGCTCCCGTCCGCACGCCGATGACGGCGCAGGAGTTCCTGTCGAGCGAGTCTGCTCGCCGCCGCTACTGGGTGGGGAGCCATCTCGGCTGGCGGGCGTTCGCCGCGTCACATCCGAACGGCGGTCACGATGCGCTCGCCGCGCTCGAGCACGCCGGCGTGGCCACCGGGGTCGTCACCCAGAACGTCGACGGGCTGCACATGCGCGCCGGCAGCCGGCGTGTCGTGGAGCTTCACGGCACCATGCGGCGGGTGTTCTGCACGCGTTGCGGGCAGGTGTTCGACCGCCGCGACCTGGCGGGGCGCGTCGAAGCCGAGAACCCCTGGATCACGGTGCCGGACAACGTCGAGCTCGGACCCGACGGCGATGTGCTGCCGTCGTCGAGCGTCGATTTCGTGATTCCCGCGTGCAGCGTGTGCGGCGGCGTGCTCAAGCCCGACGTCGTGTTCTTCGGTGAGTTCGTGCCCGTCGAGAAGTTCCGCGAAGCCGAGCAGCTCCTGCGCGCCAGCGACGCGCTGCTCGTCGCCGGGTCGTCGCTCGTCGTCAACTCGGGTGTGCGCCTCGTGGAGCGGGCGCACCGCCGGCGTCTCCCCGTCGTGATCGTCAACCGGGGCGCCACGCGAGCCGACGCGAAAGCGACGGTGAAGGTCGACGCGGGCACCACCGAGGTGCTCCAGGCCCTCGCCGCCGCCCTCGCCGCCGCGTGACCGGCGGGTCCTCTCTGCGCGGTTAGGCTCGATGGGTGACCACCCTGACGCTTGTCCGCCACGGCGAGACCGACTGGAACGCGCGGCGCCTCATCCAGGGCTCGACCGACATCCCGCTCAACGACACAGGCCGCGACCAGGCGCGCGCCACCGCAGCGACCCTGCGCGACCGCCTTGCCGCCGACGGTCCGCTCGTGGTCTCCTCCAGCGACCTGTCTCGCGCTCGCGAGACGGCGGAGATCATCGCGGGCGAGCTCGGCGTGCCCGGCCCGCGCACGTACCCCGACCTTCGGGAGCGTGCCTACGGCGAGGCCGAGGGCGTGGGGGTCGACGAGTTCCGCTCGCGCTGGGGCACCTGGCAGCACGCCGTCGTTCCCGGTGCGGAGCCGTGGGCCGACGTGCGCGTGCGCGGCCTCGCAGGGTTGCGGCACGCGATCCGCGACGCGCGGAGCGACACGTTCCCGGTGGCGCCGTCGCTGATCGTGGTGTCGCACGGCGCCCTCATCCGCGAACTCATCCGCCACGCGACGGGGGGCGAGTTCCCCGCCGAGGGAGAGCGGCTCGCGAACGGGTCGGCGCACACGTTCCTCATGGAGCGCGACCGGCTCAGCCTGATCGAGTACACCGGCGTCGCCGGCTGATCCGCCGCGGCTGCGGACGCGCCGGCCGGCCGCGCCCTGCCTGCGACGTCGAGGCGATGACGGCTTCCGTCAGCCCTGGTGCCCTCGCTGCACGAGGGACCGGGCATGGCGGAGCACCGGCTCGTCGACCATGCGCCCCTCGAAACGGAAGACGCCCCGCGCCCCCTCTGCCGCAGCCAGCACCCCGCGCGCCCACGCGAGCTGATCGGCAGCGGGACGGTAGGCGCGGCGGATGACGTCGACCTGTGACGGATGGATGCACGCGCTCGCCGCGAAGCCGCTGGCAGCCGCGTCCTCCGCCTCTCGGCGAAGTCCTCGCTCGTCGGCGATGTCGAGGTGGACGGCGTCGATCGCCGCCTTGCCCGAGGCTCCCGCCGCGATCAGCACGCGAGAGCGTGCGTAGCGGGCGACGTCGCGGTAGGCCCCCTTGGGTTTCCGGCTCGCCGTGCCCCCGAGCGACGCCACGAGGTCTTCGGCGCCCCACATGAGTCCGACCACGTTGTCCAGGGCGGCGAGCTTCTCCGCTGCGGCGACGCCCTTCGCCGTCTCGCACAGCGCGATCACCTCGAAGCGGGGGTCGATGCGCGAGGTCTTCTTGGGCGACTCCGACTTGGCGGTCATGATCGTGCGGAAATCGGTCTGCGACAGCGTCGCGAGGTCGGCGGCGAAGTCGTCGCTCGTGACCGGATTGACGCGCACGATCACGCGCGCGGGGTCGAGGTGCGCGTCGATGAGGTTTCCCCGCGCCGCGCGCTTGGCGTCGGCGGAGACGGCGTCTTCGAGGTCGAGAATGACGGTGTCGGCGCGTTCGGCGGCCTTCGCGAACCGCTCGGGGCGGTCTGCGGGGCAGAAGAGGAGTGCAGGGCCGGCGGTGAGGGGCGAGAGCGGAGAGGTCACGGTGTCACGCTACCGGCCGCGCCGCGCTGCGCACGGCCGCCCCTCAAGCCACGCCGAGCGCACGCGCGACGACGAGCAGCTGCACTTCACTCGTCCCCTCGCCGATCTCGAGGATCTTCGAGTCGCGGTAGTGGCGTGCCACCGGGTACTCGTTCATGAACCCGTTGCCGCCGAAGATCTGCGTCGCGTCGCGCGCGTTGTCCATGGCGGCGTCGCTCGCGGTGAGCTTCGCGAGAGCGGCCTCCACCTTGAACGGCTGCCCTGCGTCGCGCAGCCGTCCGGCGTGGAGCCACGCCAGCCTGGCGTTGTGCACCCGCTGCCGCATCCGCGCGAGCGTGAACTGCACGCTCTGACGCGCGGCGAGCGGTTCACCGAACACGACACGCTGACGCGCGTAGTCGACCGCCGCCTCGAGGCAACCCTCCGCCGCGCCGGTCGACAGCGCGGCGATCGCGATGCGGCCCTCGTCGAGGATGTGCAGGAAGTTCGCGAAGCCGCGGCCCCGCTCGCCCAGCAGGTTGGCCTCCGGCACGCGTGCCCCCTGGAACGACAGCGGGTGCGTGTCGGACGCGTGCCAACCGACCTTGTCGTAGGCGGGCTCCACCGTGAAGCCGGGAGTGCCGTTGGGCACGATGATCGTGGAGATCTCCTTGCCACCGTCGCGCTCGCCCGTGACCGCGGTCACGGTGACGAACCGGGTGATGGGGGTGCCGGAGTTCGTGATGAACTGCTTCGCGCCATCGATGACCCACTCCCCGCCGTCGAGGCGCGCGGTGGTGCGGGTGGCGCCGGCGTCGGAGCCCGCCTCGGGCTCGGTGAGACCGAAGCCCGCCAGCGCCCTTCCGCTCAGCAGGTCCGGCAGGAGCGCGCGCTTCTGCTCCTCCGTGCCGAAGCGGAAGACCGGCATCGCGCCGAGGCTGACGCCGGCTTCGAGGGTGATCGCGAGCGACTGATCGACGCGCGCGAGCGCCTCGATGGCGAGGCACAGCGCGACGTAGTCGCCTCCCTGCCCGCCGTACTCCTCCGGGAACGGGAGGCCGAACAGCCCCATCTCCCCCATCTGGGCGACGACGTCCATGGGAAGGGTCTTGGTGCGGTCGGCCTCGTACGAGACCGGCGCGACCACCTCCTCGGCGAACTGCCGGACGAGCGCGGCGAGTTCGCGCTCCTCGTCGCTGAGTCCGATGTGTGCGGATGCGGTTGCGGTGGTCATGTCATCTCCGTCGACGTCACGATCGCGTCACGGCCGTTGTCGGGGCTCGACTCGACCGGTTAGTGTTCACTAACTGACATGCCAGGTTAGCGAGGATTAACTGAGATGGCAATGGGTCTGACCGAACGCGATCGTGCGAAGGCCGATCGGCACCGATCTCTCCTGCGCGCCGCCGCGCGACTGTTCGCCGAGAAGGGCTTCAGCGGGGTGAGCCTCGAAGAGCTGGGCTCCGCCGTGGGCGTGAGCGGGCCCGCTGTGTACCGCCACTTCGCCAACAAGCAGGCGCTCCTCGCCGAGATCCTGATCGGCGTGAGCGAACGGCTCCTCACGGGTGGACGCGAGGTGGCGACCCGCGCCGACGATCCGCGCGTACGTCTGACGGCGCTCGTCGACTTCCACGTCGACTTCGCCCTCGCCGACGCAGACGTCATCCGCGTGCACGACCGCGACCTCGCGAGCCTGGCCGCCGACCAGCGTTCGACGGTGCGCGAACTGCAGCGGGCGTATGTCGACGTGTGGACGAGTACGCTCGCCCGGCTCCACCCGCACCGCACCGACGACGAGCTGCGCGTGCGTGCCCACGCATGCCTGGGCCTCATCAACTCCACGCCCCACAGCGTGCGGGCCGCTCGCGGCACCACCGACGACGCCGGACTCCACGGCATCCTGCGCGACATGGCCGTCGCCTCGCTCACCGTCTAGCGCGGTCGCGTCTCCGACCGTCTACCGCGGTCGTCGCGACGGCGATCCGGAGGATGTGAGGACTCTCATGTCGTGGTGCGTCTAAGCACATCCTGACCTGGGGTTTTTCTGCGGCGATGTCGGTGGTCCCCGCGAGGATGACGGCATGCCCGACACGACCGCTCCCGCTACCGAGAACGCGTTGGTGGTGGTGGATCCGCGGCCGGGCGTGGTGGTGGAGGCGATCGCCGAGATCCGGCAGACGGTCGCGCGGCTGCAGGCGGCGGAGATGCTGCTGCTGGCCGCCGCGTACGACCTGGGCGTGGCGCAGATCGGCCCGTCCGCAGTGTCGGGCGACCCCGACCGCGACCTTCCTCTGCGCTCGCTCGCCGCACAGATCGGTGCGGCGACCCGCACCCCCGACCGTACCGTCGGTGCACGGATGGCCGACGCCGCCTGCGTACGCGACCGGTTCCCCCACACCCTTGCCGCCCACGCCGCCGGGCAGATCAGTCACCAGCACCTGCGGGTGATCGTCGACGCCGGCGCCCACCTCGACGATGCGGCTGCCCGCGCCGCCTACGAGGTCGACGTACTAGCCGTCGCCGTCCGGGAGACCCCCGGACGCACCCGTCCCGCCGCACGCCGCCTAGCCGATCACGCCGCCCCGCGCACGCTCACGCAGCGACACGCGGAGGCCCGCGCCTGCCGGAGCGTCACCGTCCGCGACACCGACGACGGGATGGCCGTCCTGGCCGCACTCCTTCCGGCAACGTTGGCCTACGCCGCCTACGACCGGATCACCACCCTCGCCACCAACGCCCGCGACATCGGCGCATCGACCGAGCATGAGGCTGAGGCCGACACCCGCACCCGCGCGCAACGGCGGGCTGACGTGCTGGCCGACCTGCTGCTCACCGGGCACGCCACCGCTCAGGTCTCCGACGCGTCCGTTCCCGTCGGCGATGCGATCCGCGCGCACGTCCAGGTCATCGTCCCCGCCGCCACCCTCCTGGGCGCCGACCAGCACGCCGAGCTCGGCACCGGCACCCCCATCGAGCCCGCCACCGCCCGCACCCTCGCCGGCACCGCCAGCGGATGGGACCGCCTGTTCACCCACCCCACCACCGGTGTCGTGCTCGCCGTCGACCGCTACCGCCCCACCGACCCGCAGCGACGCGCCCTCGCCGCCCGCGACGCCCACTGCCGTTTCCCCGGCTGCCGGACCCCCACTCGCCACTGCGATATCGACCACACTCACCCCGCCGGAGACCACGGCCCCACCGCCATCAGCAACCTCGCCCACCTCTGCCGCCGACACCACACCCTCAAACACCACACCGCCTGGCGAGTGAAACAACATCCCGACGGCACGCTCGAATGGACCACCCCCACCGGGCGACGGCATACAGACGCCCCCGCCCGCACACTGATCTTCACCACCGGCGATCCCCCTGCGACGGCACCTGGCGATCCTCCCGCCGCCGTCGGCGACCCGCCGTTCTAGATGAACGGCGTCCGAACGGGCCGCAGGCTCACGGCACGGGTTGGCGCAGCCCCGAGCACCGGGCCGAGGCGCCGCCTCGGCACGTAAGACCACCGTCGCGCATCAGCGTTGCGCGCCAACGCACCCTTCAGCGCACCGGTCAGCGCAGCAGCATCGCCCGGCCGGGGTCGCGCAGCACGTCAGCGACATCGCGAAGGAAGCTCGCCCCCTGCTCGCCGTCGGCGAGGCGGTGATCGAACGACAGGCTCAGCGTCATGACCTCGCGCAGGGCGATCTCGCCATCGTGCTCCCACGGCTGGCGTCGCACGGTCCCGAGGCCGAGGATGCCCGCTTCGCCCGGGTTGAGGATCGGGGTGCCCGCGTCGACGCCGAACACGCCGAAGTTGGTGATCGAGAATGTGCCGCCCGTCAGATGCGACAACCCCGTGCGCCCCTGACGTGCCGTGTCAGCGAGGTCGCCGAGCGCGTCGGACAGGGCGACGAGATCGAGGCGTTCCGCGTCTTTCACGTGAGGCACGACGAGTCCGCGTTCGGTCGCTGCCGCGATTCCCAGATTCACATAGCCGAACTGGATGATCTCGCCCGCCTCTTCGTCCCAGCGGGAGTTGAGCGCCGGATGCCGCGTCAGAGCCAGGCATGCGGCCTTGGCCGCGACAGCGAGAACGCCGATCCGGTGCCCTTCGAGGCTGCGATCGGCCCGCAGGCTGCGGACGAGGTCCATCGTGGCGGTGACGTCGACGGTGAGGAAGGTCGTGACGTGCGGCGCGGTGAACGCGCTTCGCACCATCGCCGCAGCCGTCGCCTTCCGCACTCCGCGGATCGGCACGCGGGTCTCGCGCGCCGACACCTCCGATGCGTCGGTCGCAGCAGGAGCGGCGTGCGCGACGACCGTCGCGGGAGCGCTCAGTCGCTGTGAGTAGGCCTCCACATCGGCGCGGGTGATGATGCCCGACACTCCTGAGGCCTCGACCAGCGCGAGGTCGACACCGAGATCCTTCGCGAGCTTGCGCACCGGCGGGGTCGAGCGCGGCCGCTCATGACGGGTGTCTTCAGGGGCGGCGGGAGCTACCTCGTCATGCGGCGCGATCGCGCGCGATGCCGCCGCGGACACGGCCGCGAGCGGACCGGATCCGTCCAACGCGCCCCGCTCACGGGTGCCGTCCAGCACGGCCGTCGCAGCGGGCACGGAACGTGCACTGCTGCGCGCACGCCGCTGCGGCCTGCCCGCCGCGCGCGGACCGGCCCCGTAGCCGACGAGGTTCGGAGGCTCCGGCGACGCGTCGGCGTCGTCCTCCTCCGGCGCCTCGGCGACCGGGGCAGCAGGCTCGGACGCACCTCCGGGGAGGCGGAACGCGATGAGGACCTCGCCGACCGCGACGACGTCGCCGACGGCGTGACGCAACTCCGTCACTTCGCCGGCGAACGGCGACGGGAGCTCGACGATCGCCTTGGCGGTCTCGACCTCCGCGATGGCCTGGTTCAGCGCGACCGTGTCGCCGGGGGCGACGAGCCACTGGACGATCTCGGCCTCCGGAAGACCCTCCCCCAGGTCGGGAAGACGGAACTCGGCGATCACGGCGCCACCTCCGAGAGGCTGTTGGGTCGGTCGAGCACCCGGTCGACGGCATCGAGGATGCGGTCGAGGTCGGGGATATGGAACTTCTCGAGCTTCGCCGGCGGGTACGGGATGTCGTGTCCCGTCACCCGCACGGGGGGCGCCTCCAGGTAGTGGAAGCACTTCTCGGTGACGCTCGCGATCAGTTCCGCACCGACGCCCGCCTCGCGCGCCGCCTCGTGGGTCACGACGACGCGTCCCGTCTTCCGCACGGACGCGGTGACGGTGCGGTAGTCGACCGGCGAGAGCGACCGCAGGTCGATCACTTCGAGCGAGATCCCGTCATCCTCGGCGGCGATGGCCGCGTCGAGGGCGGTCGTCACCTGCGCACCATACGTCAGCACGGTGACGTCGGCCCCTTCCCGCACCACGCGGGCGACGCCCATCGGTGCGGCGTCGGCGACGTCGGCATCGAGGTCGACCTCCCCCTTGGTGTGGTAGAGCCGCTTGGGCTCGAAGAAGACGACCGGGTCGTCGCAGGCGATGGCCTGCCGGAGCATCGTGTACGCGTCCTGAGGGTTCGACACGGCCACGACACGGAGGCCCGACGTGTGCACGAAATACGCCTCCGGCGACTCGGAGTGGTGCTCGGCGGCGCCGACGCCGCCGGCCCACGGGATGCGGATGGTGATCGGCATCTTCACCTTGCCGCGCGTGCGGTAGTGGAGCTTCGCGACCTGGCAGACGATCTGGTCGAACGCGGGGTACACGAACCCGTCGAACTGGATCTCGACGACCGGCCGGTAACCGCGGAACGCCAAGCCGACGGCCGTGCCCACGATGCCCGACTCCGCCAGCGGCGTGTCGATCACCCGGGCGGCGCCGAAGCGGTCGAGCAGACCGTCGGTGATGCGGAACACGCCGCCGAGGCGACCGATGTCCTCCCCCATCACGAGCACGCGATCGTCGTCGGCCATCGCCTGCGCGAGACCGGCGCCCAGCGCCTTCCCCAGGGTGAGCTGGGCCTTCGGGGCTTTCCCGCTGGTGGGCTGCGTCATCGGGCCACCCCCTCTCCGGCGTCGGCGAACCCGTCGAGGTACGCCGCGAAGTTCTTCCGCTCCTCGTCGATGCCGGTGTGCGGCTCGGCGTACACGTCGTCGAGCACGCTCAGCGCCGGGCGCGTCACCGCCTCGGTGACCGCCGCGCGCATCCCCGTCGTGACCTCGCGCGCCGCGGCGTCCACGTCTGCGCGGAACGCCTCATCGAACGCGCCCTCGCTCTCGAGGAACGCCTCCACGCGGGCGATGGGATCACGCCGCTTCCAGCTCTCCACTTCGTCGGAGGAACGGTACCGCGTGGGGTCGTCGGAGGTCGTGTGGGGGCCGATCCGGTAGGTCACGGCTTCCAGGAAGGCAGGACCCTCGCCGCTGCGGGCATGCTCGAGCGCCCACCGCATGGCGGCTGTGCAGGCGAGCACGTCGTTGCCGTCGACACGCATGCTCGGTATGCCGAAGCCGGGCGCGCGCCCGGCGATCGGGTACTTCGCCTGCACCGCGACCGGCTCCGAGATCGCCCACTGGTTGTTCGAGCACACGAACACGACGGGAGCACCGAACGATGAGGCGAACACCATGGCCTCGTTGACGTCTCCCTGGCTCGTCGCGCCGTCGCCGAAGTAGGCGACCGCCACCTGGTCGGCGCCGTCGCGCTGGATGCCCATCGCGTAGCCGACGGCGTGGAGGCTCTGCGCGCCGATGATGATCTGCGGCGACGCGAGATTGAGCTGGTACGGGTCATAGGTGGAGTGCACCTCGCCGCGCCAGGCGAGGACGAGGTCGCCCGGCACGGCGCCGCGCGAGAGCAGCACTCCGGACTCGCGATAGGTCGGGAAGAGGAAGTCGTCGGTGCGGCAGGCGCGCGCCGTGCCGATCTGCACGGCCTCCTGTCCCTGCGCGGGAGCCCACAGCCCCAGCTGTCCCTGACGCTGGAGGGCGACGCCCTCGATGTCGGCACGACGCGCGATGACCATGTCGCGGTACAGACCGCGAAGGGCGTCGACGCCGATGTCGTCGGCCCACTCGTCGAGACGCGGGTCGCCGAGGCGCTCGCCGTCCGGAGTCAGCAGCTGGACGGGTTCTGCCAGATCCGCCTGCTGGTGGGTGTCGGTGGTCGGGGTATACGTCATCGTCATCCCTTTCGCCCGTGGCCGCCCGTCTTGTGGATGGGCTGACCGGTGCTCAGTCGCGGCATCGTCGCCGTTGACCAGAGGTTACGTCGCGGTTGCACCTAGCTCAAGCATTGACGAGATTACTGAGCATGTTGCCCAATTTGACAGCTCGGCGCGTGCTATCGTTTCGCACTATGGGAAATCTGGACCGGGTCGATCTCGAACTGCTGAACGTCCTCGCCGAGGATCATCGCGCGACCGTCGTCGCGCTTTCCGAGCGCATGAAGATGTCCCGCAACACGGTCCAGGCGCGAATGACCAAGCTCGAGCGCTCCGGCGTGTTCGGCTCGTTCGAACGCGCCATGCTCCCCGAGGCGCTCGGCTACCCGATCGAGGCCATGATCAGCATCGTGGTCCGCCAGGCGGAACTCCCCCGCATCACGGCCGAGCTCGCCGCCATCCCCGAAGTGCTCCACGCCCACGGCCTGAGCGGTCAGGTGGACCTGCTCGCCCGCGTCGCCGCACGCGACACGCAGCACCTGTTCGCGATCGACGCCCGTATCCTCGCGATCGACGGGGTCGAGCGCACCGAGACGTCACTCGTGATGGGCGAGGTCATCGGCTATCGGGTGCGACCGCTCCTGGAAGAGGCTCGACGGGATTCGTGACCTCGGCAGCCGCTTCGGCGTCCATGCGCACGAGCACCACCCCCGCGAGAAGGAGTGCCCCGCCCGCGAGCTGCACCGGCCCGGGTGCCTCGCCCAGCAGCAGCCACGCGAACAGCAGGGCGAACAGCACCTCCGAGAGTCCGATGAACGACGCCAAGCGCGAACCCACGCGCGGCACGGCCATCACCCCCAGGGCGTAGCCGAGGGTCGTACCCACCGCCCCGACCCACAGGAGCGGGAGCCAGCCGGGCACCTCGACGCCACGGAACTCGAGGGCGACAGGGGGCGCGGCGAAGGGGAGGGCACCCACGACGGCGAGGAGCCCCATCGCCAGGGCGCCGACGAGCAGCCCTCCGGACGCGAGGGCGAGGGGCGGGAGGTCGTCGCCCGTGCGCTCCGACATGACGAAATACACGCAGACGCACACCGCGGCGCCCAGAGCCAGCAGCGTGCCGAGCAGGTCGAATCGCGCACCCGAGACATCGACGACCAGGACGAGCCCGCCGATCGCCACGATCGATCCGATCACGACCAGACGCGACGGCGCGCGACGGGTGCGGAGCCACACATACGCCACAAGGAAGACGGGTGCGAGGTACTGGATGAGGAGCGCCACCGCGACCGGCATCCGCTGCATCGCGCCGAAGAAGAGCAGCTGGCATCCCGCGACCGGCACGAGTCCGAACAGCAGCAGCGACAGCCCGTGGCGACGGAGGAAGGCACGTTCGCGCACGACGGCGCGCACGAGCGCGGGAGACAGGATCAGCCCGGCGACCGCCATCCGCACGAACAGCGCGGCAGAGACCGACCACCCCGCTTCGAGCAGCGGCTTGATGAGCGGTCCGCTCGACGAGAACGCCAGGGCGGAGACGACGGCGAGCACGATGCCGGTCGTCCGATGGCGCGGTGCCGCGGGGCCGCGCTGACGACGCGGGGACGCTGCGGGCGACACCCCGACAGCCGGAACGGGGAGGACGGGCGAAGGTGCTGTCTGGGCCACGGGGTTCCTCGCGCTGTCATGAGTGACCGTTGATTACACTGGTGACACTAGCGCCGCCGACGGTCAGGAGTCAACATGGTCTTCATTCGTGACACGGAGCTCTCTCTGCGCGCCGCTGTCGCCCTCGTGAACACCTTGCCCGAGACGGCGTCCGACAGCCTCGACCGCCTCCGCACACCCGAGGATTTCGAGGCTCACCTCGCGCTCTACCCCTATACCGGCGCCGTACTGCGCGACGAGAGGGAGCTGACGGCGGTGCGCGCCATCCGACGCCCGCTCCGCGCCCTGTGGGACGTCGACCGCGACGATGCCGTACCGCTCGTCAACGCGATGCTCCGCGACGGCCGCGCCCTCCCCCAGCTCGTCATCCACGACGGCTACGACTGGCACATCCACGCCACCGAGGAGAGCGCGCCGCTCGCCACCCGCATCCTCGTCGAGGCGGCGATGGCGTTCGTCGACGTGATCCGCTCCGACAAGTGGGACCGCGTGCGCCTCTGCGACGCCGACGACTGCCAGAGCGTCTACGTCGACTATTCCAAGAACGGTTCGAAGCGCTACTGCGACACCGGCAATTGCGGCAACCGGATGAACGTCAACGCGTATCGTCGTCGTCGGGCGCAAGGAAGCGACTGATCGCGACGGCGGCAGCCTGCGGCGTCTCGTAGTGGATGAGATGCCCGACGCCGTCGATCTCGACGAGTCGTGCGTCGGCGAACAGCGTGCGAAGCGTGCGCTCGGCCTCGATGGGGGTGATGTCGTCGCGATCGGCAGCCACCAGCAGCGTCGGCTGCGCGATCTCCGGCGCGAACTCCCGCACATTGTGCGACACCGACGCGACGAACGCGTCGTGGAGCACGTCGCGGTCAGCGAACCGCGAGAAGTACGTGTCGTGCTGGTCGTGGATGAAGGCACGAAGCGCACGGTCCTTGGTCTTCGCCATCGACATGCTCATGACGCGCACGATGAGGCGGCTGCGCAGGAGCGCGTCCCCGACGGCCCGCGGAAGGCGTGCGCCCGCCCAGTAGTAGAAGACGGCCAGGCGCGTGAGGATGCCGCGGGGGCCTTCGAGCGCGGGCGCGCCGATGGGGTTCACCAGCACGAGACGGCTGGTCGGGAGGCCACCGGCGACCGCCGCCGCCGCGACGATCGAGCCGAAGGAATGGCCGAGCACGATTGCTCCCGGCGCGACCGTCTCGGCGAACGCCGTGAGCCACTGCGCGTACGCCTCGAGGGTGTGCCGGATCCCCGGCAGGGGTGCGGTCTCGCCGAAGCCGGGCAGGTCCGGCGAGATCACCCGTACGCCGTCGAGATGGGCGACGACCGGTTCGAGACCGTGGTGCTCGCCACGGAAGCCGTGCACCGCGAGCACCGTCACGGCAGCATCGTCGGAGCCGTACACCCAGTACGCCGTCGTCCCGCCCAGCAGCTCCACGTCGCGGCGTGCGACCGGGATCCGCGCGAGACGCTCGGCGTAGGGACTGCGGACGGCGGGGCGGGCGGGCACCCGTCGAGTCTACGAGGCGCGCGTGGCGCTGCCGCGCGATGTCGGCGCCGCCCCCTACCGTCGAAGACATGGATGCCTGGCGACCCGTGCCGCTCCCGCTCTGGGACGACGACGTCTGGGATGCCGTCGCACCCGCAACGACGCCGGCGACCGCTCCCGCGCCCCCGCTGCCCGCCTGGGCGCGGTCGATGGGTGTCTTCGACCTCGAGACCACCGGCATCGACGTCACGGGCGACCGCATCGTCACCGCCCACGTCGGCGTGCTCGACCACACCGGCGCGGTCGTGCGCTCCCGAGCATGGATCGCCGACCCGGGCATCGAGATCCCCGCCGGCGCCACGGCCGTACACGGCATCACCACGGAGCGGGCCCGCGCCGAAGGGGCGCCGGCCGCTGCGGTCGTCGGCGAGGTCATCGAGGAGCTCGTCGCGCTCTTCGATGCCGGCATCCCCGTCGTGGCCTACAACGCGCCTTTCGACTTCTCGCTGCTCAAGCACGAGGCCCTCCGTCACGGCCTGCCGCCGATAGGCACGCCGGCACCGGTCATCGACCCCCTCGTGCTCGACAAGGCGTTCGACAGGTACCGCAAGGGCAAGCGCACTCTCGCGGTCGTGGCCGCACACTACGCCGTGCTGCTCGAAAGCGCCCACGACGCGTCAGCCGATGCGATCGCCGCCGGCCGGGTCGCGCAGGCGCTCGCCGCACGCTTCGCGCTCCCCGACTGCGCCCACGAACTCCACACCCAGCAGATCGGCTGGGCGCGCTCGCAGGCCGAGAGCCTCACCGAGTACTTCATCCGCGTCGGGCGCCTCGATCCCGACGACGCGCTCGACGGGAGCTGGCCCATCCGCTGAGGCTCACCCGCGCAGCACGAGGAACTGCCCCGTGTAGGGATTGCCGATGAAGGTCGTCCGCTGCGCGATGCCGTCGGTGACGTCGATGACACCGGGCGCGGCGCTCTCCCCCTCCGTCACGTGGAAGAAGTCCGACTCGACACGGATCCCGTGGCTGCGCACGCGATCGGTCTCGGCGCAGGCGACCCCCGTGCCCTCCTGTGCGACGTCGACCGCGACACACGTGTCTTCTCCCTGCGTCCCCCACCAGATCGAGATTCCACGGGCGCCGGCAAGCAGCTCGACGCGACCGTCGTCCCATTCGTGCGAGCGGAGCACGACCGCGCGGCGGTCCGCATAACTCGACGCCGCGTCGCCGTGCGCCAGCAGGGGCTCGCCGGCCACGGCGGGTGCCTGCGGCGCCCCGCCGACGACGCCTGCGGCGAGGAACCCCCCGAACGCGGCGATCGGCAGCAGGGCCGCCGCGGCGATGAACGCGACCCTCTCCCACCCGCTGGAGGGGCGCGCAACGATCGGGCTTCCCGACGGCCCATCGGGCGGGTCGAGTGTCTCGGGGGCGTTGACACCCTGCCCGTCGCGGGGTCGAAGGGACTGCTCGAGTGCGTGCAGGCGCTTCATCTCCGCCGCCGTCAGCGGCACGCCGCCCGCTCCGTAGGCACGCGCCCGCAGGCGGGCGAGTTCAGCGACATCCTCGTCGGTCATGCGCCCAGCCTGCCACCGGGAGCCCCATCCGTCGTGAGCGTCTCCACGCCGACCGGGCGTGAGCGTCTCCGCGCCGACCGGGCTCACTGCGCCGGCAGGCAGCCGCCGTCCATGATGTAGCCGCCGGCTTCGACCGTCACCTGCTCGGCCTCGAGCGCTCCGTAGACGCACCCTCCGGCGGGCGGCTGCGCGCCGAACAGGACATCGCCCGCCCCCGAGCGAGTCTGCACCGACGCGAGACCCTCGGCCTCGAGAGCGGCGCGCACGGCAGCCTCGGTGAAGGGCGGCCCGGCCTCCCGCAGCTCCTCGAGAGCGTCGGTCACGGGGACGACGTACGCGGTGATGTCGGCGGTGACATCGGCCGGAAGTTCGATGCGCTGCCGGTACAGGTCGTTGAGGGCCATCGCGGCATCCGGGTCATACGGCACGCACTCGGGCGGCAGTTCCACACCGGGCTGCTCCGGGCAGGCGATGAGCGCCGTGGACGACGGCGACGGGTCGGCCGGAGACGCCCCGGCGCCCGTCGCGCACCCGGCGAGACCGAAGGCGAGGAGCGCAGCGGAGATCACGAGGAGGATTCGGCGCATGCGGGCGAGTCTAGGCCGGACACTCGGATCCGTCTGTCGGTCGTTCGGCCGACGTTCCGCCTGCGGGCCCCACAGGGAGGTCTGCCCGTCACGGGAACGACGAAGGCCCCGCCGAAGCGGGGCCTTCGCACGGACGGCTTACTTGGTGGAGCCGCCGAAGTTCTTGAAGCGCTGGTTGAACTTCTCGACGCGACCCGCCGAGTCCATGATGCGCTGCTTGCCCGTGTAGAACGGGTGCGAGGCCGAGGAGATCTCGACGTCGATGACGGGGTAGGTGACACCGTCGAGGTCGATCGTCTTGTCGCTCGTGACCGTCGAACGGGTCAGGAACGTCTCGCCGGAGCCCAGGTCACGGAACACGACGGCCTGGTAGTCGGGGTGGATGTCAGTCTTCATGGGATCCCTTACAGATGCCCTGGATTTTGCCAGGGACGGTGGAAGTCTGTGGTGCGAGCGCACCAAACGACGATTCTATCACCGATCCCCGTCCGGGATGAACCGGCAGCGCCGTTCAGTAGGCGCCCGCGGCTGCCCGCGCGGCATAGCGGCCGTCGTCCTCGCTGAGGATGATCTCGGCACCGAACGTGGCGGTCAGATTCTGTGCCGTGAGCGTCTCGGCGATCGGTCCCGACGCCACCTCGGCACCGTCGCGGAGCAGCAGCACGTGCGTGAATCCCACGGGGATCTCCTCCACGTGATGCGTGACCATGACCATCGCGGGGGTGGTCGGCGCCTGCGCGTACCCGCTGAGCAGGCTAGCAGCTCTTCGCGCGCGCCGAGGTCGAGACTCGCCGACGGCTCGTCCAGGAGCAGCAGCTCGGGATCGGTCATGACGGCCCGCGCGATCTGCACGCGCTTCTGCTCGCCGTCGGACAGGGTGCCGAACGTGCGCTCGGCGAGATGGTCGAGCTTCCACTCGGCCAGAACACGACGGGCGCGCCGCTCGTCGATCGCCTCGTACGCCTCGTTCCACCGCCCCAGCACCGAGAAGGCGGCCGTGAGCACGACGTCGAGCACGGTCTCCTCCGGCGGTACGCGCTTGGCCATCGCCGAGGACGCGAAGCCGATCCGCGGCCGGAGTTCGAACACATCCGTCCGACCCAGCCGCTCGTCGAGGATCGACACCGTGCCGGAGGTGGGGTGGATGAGCGTGGAGGCGAGCTGGAGGATCGTCGTCTTGCCTGCGCCGTTGGGCCCGAGGATCACCCAGCGCTGGTCGTCGGAGACGCTCCAGCCCAGGTGATCGATGATGTTGCGTGCGTTGCGGCGGACGACGACGTCAGCGAACTCCAAGACGGCAGGCATGCCGTCAAGCCTATCGGCTGGCAGAGGTCACTTCCCGGTCACCTCGCGGTACAGGGCCGCCGTGGCGTCGGCGATCGCCTGCCAGCTGAAGTCGTCGGCGGCGCGTGCGCGACCGGCGGCGCCAGACTCCCGCGCGCGCGTAGGGTCCGAGACCACCTCGGTGAGTGTCGCGGCGAGGTCGGCCACGAAGCGCTCGGGATCGAGCGGAGTCCCGGTGCCGTCCTGGGCCTGCTCGATGGGCACGAGCCGACCGGTCACCCCGTCGACGACGACCTCCGGGATGCCGCCGGTCGCCGTTCCGACGACGGCCGCGCCGCAGGCCATCGCCTCGAGGTTGACGATGCCGAGGGGCTCGTACACGGAGGGGCATACGAACGTCGTGGCAGCCGTGAGGATCGCACACAGCTCATCGCGCTGCAGGAACTCCTCGATCCACACGACGCCGTCGCGCTGGCTCTGGAGCCCGCGCACGAGCTCCTGCACCTCCGCCATGATCTGCGGCGTGTCCGGAGCTCCCGCGCACAGCACGATCTGCACGTCGGCGGGGAGCCGCTCGGCCGCCCGCAGGAAGTACGGCAGGCCCTTCTGCCGTGTGATCCGGCCGACGAACACGACCGAGGGCCTGCTCGGATCGATGCCGTAACGCTCGAGCAGCGCAGGGTCGTCGACCGGCCGCCACGTCTCGACGTCGATGCCGTTGTAGATGACGCGCACCTTCGCGGGATCGAGCGCCGGATAGCTGCGCAGGATGTCCTGGCGCATGCCCTCACTCACGGCGATGATCGCCGCCGCCCCCTCGTAGGCGGTCTTCTCGATGTAGCTCGATACCGCGTACCCGCCGCCGAGCTGCTCCGCCTTCCACGGCCGCAGCGGTTCGAGCGAATGGGCCGTCACGACGTGCGGGATGCCGTGGAGGAGCCCCGCCAGGTGACCCGCGAAGTTCGCGTACCAGGTGTGGCTGTGCACGACGTCGGCGCCCGCGACATCGCCGACGATCTCGAGATCGGTGCCGAGCGTCTGGATGGCGGCGTTGGCCGCCGCCAGCCCGTCCGGCACGCCGTACGAGGTGGTCCCGGGCTCGTCGCGGTCGGCTCCGAATGCACGCACCGCCACGTCGATTCGCTGTCGGAGAGCGGCCACGAGCTCCGTCACATGGACTCCGGCTCCGCCGTATACCTCAGGGGGATACTCCTTCGTGACGATGTCGACGCGCATGTCACGAACGCTAGTACAGACGCGATGGGCGGCATAGTGTGGTGCCATGCCAGCAGCGCCGAAGGTCTTTGGAATCATTCTCGCGGGCGGGGAGGGCAAGCGGCTGATGCCGCTGACCGTCGACAGGGCCAAGCCTGCGGTGCCGTTCGGCGGGCAGTACCGGCTCATCGATTTCGCGATCTCCAACCTCATCAACTCGGAGCTCCAGCAGATCGTCGTGCTGACGCAGTACAAGTCGCACAGCCTCGACCGGCACGTGTCGCAGACCTGGCGCATGCCCGCGCTGCTGAACTCCTACGTCACGTCGGTGCCTGCGCAGCAGCGCCTCGGCAAGCGGTGGTTCTCGGGTTCGGCCGACGCGATCCTGCAGTCGCTCAACCTCATCCACGACGAGAAGCCCGACATCGTGATGGTGATCGGCGCGGATCACGTGTACCGCATGGACTTCCAGCAGATACTGCAGGCGCACATCGACTCCGGCGCGCGCGCGACCGTCGCCGGCATCCGTCAGCCGATCTCGATGGCGAACCAGTTCGGCGTGATCGACGTCGATCCCACCGACAACGTGACGATCCGCGACTTCCTCGAGAAGCCGCAGAACCCCTCGGGGCTGTCGGACAACCCCCACGAAGTGCTCGCGTCGATGGGCAACTACATCTTCGACGCGCAGGCGCTCATCGAGGCGGTCGAAGCCGACGGCGAGATGCCGACCTCCAATCACGACATGGGCGGCGACATCATCCCTTACTTCGTCTCCCGCGGGGAGGCGGCGGTCTACGACTTCAAGCGCAACGATGTGCCCGGGTCGACGGGTCGCGACAAGGACTATTGGCGCGACGTCGGAACGATCGACTCGTTCTTCGACGCGCACATGGACCTCATCTCCACGCTGCCCGTGTTCAACCTCTACAACACCGACTGGCCGATCCACTCGCAGTCGCTCAACTCTCCCCCGGCGAAGTTCGTCCGTGACGGCGTCGGACGGATGGGCAACGCGATCGACTCGATCGTGTCGCTCGGGTCGGTCCTCTCGGGCACGCACCTCGAGCGGAGCGTCGTCGGGCCGTGGACGCTCTCGGGCGGTGGATCGACGATCACCGATTCGGTGCTGTTCGATCACGTCAACGTCGGCGCCGGCGCTCGGGTGCATCGGGCGATCCTCGACAAGAACGTCGTGCTCGACGCGGGCGCGACGGTCGGCGTCGATCGCGAGCGCGACCTCGCTCGCGGCTACACCGTGACCGAGAGCGGGATCACCGTCGTCGGGAAGAACGTGCACGTCACGATCTGAGCCGGCGCGCCGCGTCCGCACCGCGACGCCCTGCTGCAGGGCCGACCCGTCGCGCCCGGTAGATTCGAGGGGTGCCTGACGCCCGACTCCTCGTCGTCCTCGACGCCGATTCCACCCTCATCCGCAACGAGGTCATCGAGCTGATCGCCGACGAGGCCGGACGCGGGCCAGAGGTTGCCGCAGCCACCGAGGCGGCCATGCGCGGTGAGGTCGACTTCGCGTCGAGCCTGCGATCGCGCGTCGAGGCGCTGCGCGGCGTCCCGCGAGCCGCGTTCGCGCGCGTGCTCGCGCGCATCGAACCGACGCCGGGCGTGCGCGAGCTCGTCGCGGCCGTGCATGAGCGAGGCGGCGTGGTGGCGGTGGTGTCGGGCGGGTTCCATGAGGTCCTCGATGTGGTGGCCCCCGAGCTCGGCGTCGACGTCTGGCGCGCGAACCGCCTCGCGGTGGACGGCGACGCCCTGTCGGGCGTCGTCGACGGCCCGATCGTCGACGCAGCCGGTAAAGCGGCGGCTCTCGTCGAATGGGCCGCCCGCTACGGCGTCCCGCTGTCTCGCACCATCGCGATCGGCGACGGGGCGAATGACCTGCAGATGATGTCGATCGCCGGGTTGGGCGTCGCGTTCAATGCGAAGCCGGCCGTGCGCGCGCAGGCCGATGTGGTCGTCGGACCCGTCGACCTCCGGGAAGTCATCCCGCTCCTCCCCTGACCCGCGCGGGCCGCCGCCGCCGCGATGTCCGGAGGTCGGCGTAGGGTCGGCGCATGCAGATCATCCTCATCCCGGGCCTCTGGCTCGATGCCGCTTCGTGGGACGCTGTCGTCCCCGTCCTGCGAGACGCCGGGCACCAGCCGACGCCCCTCACGCTCCCCGGCCTCGGGGTTCCCGCTTCCGAGAGCGGAGACCTCGGCATGTCCGACTGGGTCGACGCCGTCGTCGCCGAGATCGACCGCGCGACAGCGCCGGTCGTGGTCGTCGGCCACAGCGGCGGAGGCAACGTCGCGTGGGGAGCGGCCGACGCGCGACCCGACCGTGTGGCCCGAGTGATCTTCGTCGACACCGTGCCGCCTCCTCCGGGCGGGCAGATCTCCGAGTTCGATCTCGTCGACGGCGTCGTGCCGTTCCCGGGATGGGACGCGTTCGACGACGAGGAGGTCTCCGACATCGATGCCGCGACGCGGGAGCGCATCGCCGCGGCTGCACGCAGCGTGCCGGCGCGCATCCCCACCGACGAGATCGCCCTGAACGACGAGCGCCGGTTCGACGTCCCCGTCACGATCCTGTCGGGCGGCATGGACGACGCGACGTTCCGGTCGGCGATCACCGAGTGGGGGCGTTATGCGCAGGAGTTCGCCGCGATTCGAGATGCCCGGGTGGTGCGGCTGGGCACCGGCCACTGGCCGCAGTTCTCGGCGCCGCAGAAGCTGGCCGACGAGATCGTCGCCGCGATCTGAGGGTCAGTGCCCCATGCCCAGGCCGCCGTCGACCGGGATCACCGCCCCGGAGATGTAGGCGGCGTCGTCCGACGCGAGCCAGGTGACGACACCGGCGACCTCGTCGGGCGTGGCGAAGCGGCCGGCGGGGATGGTGCGCTTGTACTCGGCCTGCGTCTCGTCAGCGAGTTCCGCGGTCATGTCCGTCTCGATGAACCCCGGCGCGACGACGTTGGCGGTGATGCCGCGACCTCCGAGTTCGCGAGTGAGCGACCGCGCGAAGCCGACGAGGGCGGCCTTCGACGAGGAGTAGTTGATCTGACCGGGCGAACCGTACAGCCCCACGACGCTCGAGATGAGGATCACGCGCCCCCACCGGGCACGAAGGAGCCCCTTCGCGGCGCGCTTCACCACCCGGAAGGTGCCGCCGAGGTTCGTCGAGACCACCGAGTCGAAGTCGTCTTCGGTCATGCGCAGCAGCAGCGTGTCTTTCGTGATGCCGGCGTTCGCGACGACGATCTCCACGGGTCCGAGCTTCTGCTCCACCTCGGTGAAAGCGGCGTCGATCTGCGCACTGTCGGTGACGTCTGCGCGCACCGTGAGTGTGCCCTCAGGCCCCTCCCCGGAGCGCGCGGTCACCGCGACGCGATATCCGTCCGATACGAAGCGCGCGGCGATGGCGCGGCCGATGCCGCGGTTACCGCCGGTGACGAGGACGACTCGATCGCTGGACATGATTGCTCCCGGGCTCGCAGTGCTGGATCCGCACCAGCCTAACGAACGCCGCGTCGGCGTCGCGGGCGCACCCCGGGAGCAGGCAGCCGGGCGCAGCGGGGCCACCGGGCGGTCTCGGGGCGGGCGGCAGCGTTCGCGATACCCTGAAGGCGGCGAAAAGGAGACATCGTGAGCGACAACGCCCGGCCGGACGACGGCACGACGGAAGGCAACCTGACACCGCCCCCGGCCGCGCCCGGATACGGCATGCCGCCGGCGGCTCCGCCCTACGGGGTCCCGACGGCACCGCCGGCGTACGGCGCCCCTCCCGCCGGGGGGTACGCGCCGCCGTCGTACCCGCCGCCCGCGTACGGCGCCGGGACCGCGCCCACCCCGCCGGGACTCGCACCCGGGCAGCCCGGCAGCTACCCTCCCGGTGCGACGTACCGCCCTGCCCCCTCCCCGTACGGCTACACGGCTCCGGCAGCGCGCACCAATCCGCTCGCCATCACCGCGCTCGTCTCTTCTCTGGTCGGCATCGTCTTCGGATGGACCTGGGTGCTGAGCATCGGCGTGGTCGTGGGTGTCATCACCGGTCACATCGCCCTGTCGCAGATCCGCCGCACCGGCGAGCAGGGCCGCGGAATGGCACTCGCGGGCGTCATCATCGGCTGGGTCGCCATCGGGCTCCTCGTGCTCCTCCTCCTCGCCATCGGAATGTTCGCCGCGATCGGGGCCACATCCACGACCATCGGGTGCTTGAGCGCCGCCGACGGCGTAGCCTGGAAGGACCGTGATCACCTCGGACCGCTCATGAAGAACCGCGCCACGCAGTCGGCGACGTCGTTGCGCCGCGCACCGCGCGACGACGCGCAGTCGCGCATGCGCAAGTACTTCATCATGATGAGTGTCCGTGTCGTGTGCTTCGTGCTCATGGTGGTCATCACCCCGTACGGCTGGCACACCGGCATCCTCGCGGTCGGTGCCGTCCTGCTCCCCTATCTGGCGGTCGTCGTCGCCAATGTCGGGTCGGATGGCCGCGATGTGAAGGCGGTGCCGCCCGAGCGTCAGCTCATGGCCGCTGCCGAGGTGCCCCCGGCACCGGCTCGACCCGACATCATCCGGATCCAGGAGTCGCCCGCGTCGACGGCGGCCTCGACGCCCCCGCCCACCGACGGGCGACCCGACGCCGGCATCCCCCATGACTCCGCGCCGACGGCCGACACGTGAGTGAGCGCACCTGTTCCCGCGCGGGCTGCCGAGCCGACGCGACCTGGAAGATCCTCTGGCGCAACCCGCGCATCCATGCGATCGACCGACGCAAGACGTGGATCGCGTGCAATGAGCATGTCGACTTCCTGCGCGACTATCTGAGCACGCGGGACTTCCCCGTCGAGGTGGTCGCCTTCGAGACGGAGCCGCAGCCATGACGTCGCGCGCAGGCGCTCGCTGGGCCGGATACGTGGCCTTCGCCATCGCGTTCGCCGTCGCCTGCGGCTTCCTCGCCAACTGGCAGTTCGCGCGCAGTGCAGAACGCGAGGGCCAGCTGGCCCTGGTCGAGGCGAACTATGACGCACCCGCACGGCCGCTCGGAGAGCTGATCCCCGCGGGGAGGGCTTTCGACCCCGCCGATCAGTGGCACCCCGTCGAGGTGACAGGGCGTTACCTGGCCGACGAGCAGCTGCTCGTGCGGAATCGACCGCACGGGGGCACCAGCGCGTTCGAGGTGCTCGTGCCCTTCCTCACCTCGGAGGGGCGCGTGCTGATCGTCGACCGCGGATGGGTGCCTCCGGGCGAGGACCAGCCCGAACCGGACGCCGTTCCGGCACCGCCGACGGGCGAGGTCACCGTGATCGCGCGCCTCAAGCCGAGTGAGCCGCTTCCCCGCGCGGGTCGCAGCGCAGCGGAGGGCACACTCCCGACGATCCACGTGCCGCTGATCGCCGAGCTCATCGACGCTCAGGACACGGCGGTCACCGATGCCTACGGATTGATGGTGTCGGAAGACCCGGCAGCCGGCCGCGACGCCGAGCCCGCTGGCGTCGCCCTCCGACGACCCCGGCCCGCACCTGTCGTACGCGATCCAGTGGATCCTGTTCGCGATCATGGGCTTCGTCTTCATCTGGTACATGATCCGCACCGAGCGTCGTCACCGTCGCGACGACGCCGCCGACGACACGGAGCGCGGAAGCCGGGCACCGCGGGCCCCGCGCGAGAAGCGGCGCGACCGCGACATGGACGAGGAGGACGCCCTCCTCGACGCCGCATCCTCCCGCTGACAAGGGCGACCGCCTCGGCCCCCCCTACGGGCTCAGGCCAGGGTGATCAGGTCGATGTAATCGCGGCCCCAGATGTCTTCCACCCCGTCGGGGAGGATGAGCACACGCTCGGGGTTGAGCGCCTGCACAGCGCCTTCGTCGTGCGATACGAGCACGACCGCGCCCTCGTAGTGCGCGAGCGCGCCGAGGATCTCTTCGCGCGACGCCGGATCGAGGTTGTTGGTCGGTTCGTCGAGCAGAAGCATGTTGGCGCTCGAGACGACGAGGGTCGCGAGCGACAAGCGCGTCTTCTCGCCGCCCGAGAGCACACCCGCAGGCTTGAGCACGTCGTCGCCGGTGAACAGGAACGAGCCGAGCACCTTGCGCGCCTCGGTCGCGGTGATGTCCGGAGCGGCCGCCATCATGTTGTCGAGCACGGAGCGCGTGACGTCGAGGTTCTCGTGCTCCTGCGCGTAATACCCGACCTTGAGCCCGTGGCCGGGTTCGATGACGCCCGTGTCGGGGGCGTCGACTCCGGCGAGGATGCGGAGCAGCGTCGTCTTTCCGGCACCGTTGAGGCCGAGCACGACCACCTTCGAGCCGCGATCGATCGCGAGGTCGACGTCGGTGAAGATCTCGAGCGACCCATACGACTTGGAAAGATTCTTGGCCATCAGCGGCGTCTTGCCGCACGGCGCCGGCTTCGGGAAGCGCAGCTTTGCCACACGATCGTCCTGACGGGCCTCTTCGAGACCTGACAGCATCTTCTCGGCGCGCGCCACCATCTGGTGCGCGGCGGCGGCCTTCGACGCCTTCGCACCGAACCGCGCGGCCTGCTGCTGGAGTGCGGTGGCCTTCTTCTCGACGTTCGCGCGCTCCTTCTTGCGACGCTCCTCGTCGGCGACCCGCTGCCGCAGGTAGTTCTTCCAGTTCATGTTGTAGACGTCGATCACCTGACGCATCGCGTCGAGGTAGAAGACGCGGTTCACCGTCTCGCCGACGAGCTCGACATCATGGCTGATGACGATGAGCCCGCCCTTGTAGTTCTTGAGGAACTCGCGCAGCCACACGACGCTGTCGGCGTCGAGGTGGTTGGTGGGTTCGTCGAGGATCATGGTCTGCGCGTCGGAGAAGAGGATGCGCGCGAGTTCGATGCGACGGCGCTGACCGCCGGAGAGCGTCTTCAGCGGCTGGTCGAGGATGCGGTCGGGAAGCGACAGATTGTGCGCGATCGACGCAGCCTCGGCCTCGGCGGCATACCCGCCGAGCGCTTCGAAGCGCTCCGTGAGGTTGCCGTACCGCCGCATGGCCTTCGCGGCGACGTCGGCGTCGTCATCGGCCATCTGCTCGCTCGCCTCGCGCATGCCGAGCATGAGCGAACCGAGGCCGCGGGCGTCGAGGATGCGGGTGCGGGCGAGCATCTCGGGGTCTCCCGACCGCGGGTCCTGCGGGAGATAGCCGAGCTCGCCGCTGCGCTCCACCTTGCCGTCGGCGGGGAGCAGGTCGCCGGCGAGCACCTTGGTGAGGGTGGTCTTGCCGGCGCCGTTGCGACCCACCAGTCCGATCTTGTCGCCGTCGGAGACGCGGAACGACACGTCGGACATGAGCGTGCGAGCGCCCACGCGGATCTCGAGGTCGTGCACGGCGAGCACAGCGGACGTCCGTTCAGTCGGTGGCGGGAGGGTGGCCGAATGGCCAGCCTCCGAGTCTACCGGGCGCGACCGCCTCCGGAGTCCCCCGCGGCACGCACGCTCACGCGGGCGACACGGGCTGACGGAGGATCGTGCGCAGCTTCTCGGGTGCCGTGCGTCGGGCGTCGCTCAGATACACCTCGTGATGCACCCCGGTCATCCGCAGCCCGCGAGCCGGGATCTCCTCGTCGTGCAGACGCTGCAGCACGGGCGCCTCATCGTCGTACGAACCGATGTGGAGCGTCTGCAGGCTGAGCCCTTCATCGAGCATCGCGCTCCGCACGCGTCGCACACCTGGTCCGCTCTTCGTCTCCGCACTCGCCCGCGCGGCACCGACATGCTCGTCGCCGAGCCAATCGGGAACGAGGATGAGCAGCGTCCACTTCCACTGCGTCTTGTCGCGTCGCGTCGTGAAGACCTCAGGGTCGTCGGACCACCAGAGACCCTCGAGCGGCATGACGGTGTAGTCGCGACCCAGCTCGTTCTTGCTGAGGAACTTCAGCGCGTATGCGACGGGGTACAGCGAGGCGAGCGCATCCGTATAGTCGTCGCTCGTGTTCGGGTCACCGTGACCGTCGACCGTGAGGTAGCGCATCGGCGGAAGCGTGACGAGGTCGAACCTCCCCTGCGTCGCGCGATAGAAGGGCACCTCGCGCTTCAGGTCGATCTTCATGGCTCTCAGCATGGCGCGTCCTGTCGATCGGCCACAAACTTCCTTTCTGCACCGTGTCCAAGATGGACCGGATGCGGCACGCCGGCCGCCCATAGGATGAGTCCGATCCTGGCTCCGCAGGGTTCCGCCTCCCACCGAAGGAGAAGCATGTCGCTCACCGCCACCGCGCGCCGTCCCGTACTCGCCGATCTCATCGTCCGCCCCTCTCACCGGGTGCGCGCTCTCGCCATGGACGCCACGCTCGTCCTCGCGGGGGTGGTCGTCGTCGCGCTCCTTGCCAAGGTGTCGTTCTTCATCGGCCCGGTCCCGATCACGGGCCAGACGCTCGGCGTCATCGTGGTCGGCGCTGCGCTGGGCGCTCGGCGCGGCGCGACCGCCCTCACCGCCTACATGCTGGCCGGTCTCGCGGGCGCACCTGTCTTCGCGGGCCTCACGGCGGGTCCCGCTTACGTGCTGGCGCCGTCGTTCGGCTTCGTGCTCGGGTTCATCCCCGCTGCGTTCGTGGCCGGCTGGTTCGCGGAGCGCGCCTGGGACCGCACCCCCTGGCTCGCCTTCGCCGGCTTCGTCGTCGCGTCCGTCATCCCGTTCGTGATCGGCGTCCCCTACATGGCGCTCATCCTCGCGACCGTCCTCGCCCAGCCCGTGACGGTGGCTTCCGTGCTCGAGGCGGGCGTCTGGCCGTTCATCGTGCCGGGCCTCATCAAGGCGGGCTTCGCGGCCCTTCTCGTTCCCGGAGCGTGGCTCGCCGTGCGCGCTGCCGACCGGCGCAAGAACGCCTGACCCCCACGCTTACGACAGAACCCCCGGCCACAGCGGCCGGGGGTTCTGTGCACGTGGACGCGTGTCCGCCTGGAGCGCTCAGCCCTGGGCGGTCGCCGTGGCGTCGGCGAGCTTCTCCACGATCGCGTCGAGCGCGAAGGGCAGCGTCAGCGGCGTGGGCGACAGGGACGAGATCTCCTCGGCGCCGATGAGGCCGGCGACGGCGCCCTTCGCGACAGCCGGGATGAGACGGCCCGCGTCGGAGCCGACGAATGCGTCGAAGGCGTCCTGCGTCTCGCCGAACGCGAGGATCACGTCGGCGTCGATCTTGTCGAGGTTCTCGGGGCTCACCGTCGTGTAGAAGGTGCCTTCGCCCGTGTCGAGGTCGGTGACGCTCGCGGGCGTCACGAAGCCGAGGTCCTCGAGGATCTCGACGCGCGGGTCGGACGGGAGGTAGACGTAGTAGGTGCCCGCCGACTCGGTGAGCAGTGCGATGGACGTGCCCTCGAACTCGGGGTGAGCGGCGCCGGCATCGCTGACGAGCACGTCGAGGTCGGCGAGGATCTGCTCGGCCTCCGCAGACTTGCCGAGTGCCTCGCCCACGAGCTTCACGGCATCGCGCCACGGCGTCGTCCACGCGGCGTCCGGGTAGGCCACGACCGGCACGCCGGCGCCGGTGACCTCGTCGAACTCCTCCTGCGTGATGCCGGAGTAGGGCGCGAGCAGCACGTCGGGCGTCGTCGTCAGCAGTTCCTCGGTCGACAGCGTCGCCGCCGAGCTGTCGAGCACGACGGGAGCCTCGCCGCCGAGAGCGGCGAGTCCCTCTTCGACCCATGGCGCGATCTTGTCATCGCCTCCCGAGTAGTCGTCCGAAGGGATGGCGACGGGGGTCACGCCGAGGGCGATGACGGCGTCGGTGGCACCCCATCCCCACGTCGCGACGCGCGTGGGCTCCGCGTCGATCACGGCGTCGCCGATCGCGCTCGAGATGGTCACGGGGAAGGCCGACGACGCCGATGCGACGGGGGTGGTGGGGGTCGTGCCGGCGGGCGTGCTCGCGCAGCCGGCGAGGACGGCGGCGGCCGCGGTGACGGCGATCGTTCCGAGGGCGATACGGGACGTGCTGCGGGACATGGATTTCCTTTCCTGAGGGTCAGTTCTTCTCGGCGGGCGTGTGGGCGCCGCCGGGGATCGGGACGACGAGCGGGGTCGCCGTGAGCGGGTCGGGGATGACGAGCGCGTCGAGAGCGAACGCGGTCGATACGACCTCGGCGGTGAGGACGTCGACCGGGGCCCCGTGGGCGACGACACGCCCCTCATGGAGAACGACGAGATCGTCGGCGTAGCGCGCCGCCAGGTTGAGTTCGTGCAGGACGACGACGATCGTCGTGCCCTCGGTGCGATTGAGGTCGCGGAGGAGGTCGAGGACCTCCAGCTGGTGGCTGAGGTCGAGGAACGTGGTCGGCTCGTCGAGGAGCAGGATGCGGGGCGCCTGCGCGAGCGCCATGGCGATCCACACGCGCTGTCGCTGGCCGCCGGACAGATCTCCGACAGCGCGATCAGCGAGCTCGCTCACGCCGGTGCGCGCCATCGCGTCGTCGACGATCGCGGAGTCCGCTGGGCTCCATCGCTGGAAGACACCGCGGTGCGGGTGCCGTCCGCGCGAGACGAGCTCTGCCACCGTGATGCCGTCGGGTGCCGTGGGATGCTGCGGCAGCAGTCCGACCTCGCGCGCGAAGGTGCGCCGCCCGATCCGCGTGACGTCCTCGCCGTCGAGTTCGACCGCGCCGGCGAGAGGGTCGCGCAGCCGCGCCAGCGTGCCCAGGAGGGTCGACTTGCCCGAGGCGTTCGCGCCGATGATCATGGTGATCCGGCCAGGGGCGAATTCCAGATCGAGACCGTCGATCACGGTGCGGCCCGGGTAGCCGGCGGACAGCCCTCGCGCGGTGAGCCGAGGAGCGTCAGGGGATGCGCTCACAGGTGGCGTCCTTTCGACGTGGCGAGCAGCCAGAGCAGGAAGACCGCGCCCAGCGCGCCGGTGACGACGCCGACGGGCAACTGGAGGCCGGGGATCGCGAACTGTGCGACGAGGTCGGCGGTCGCGAGGATCGTCGCACCGATGAGGGCGCTCGTCCCGATCCCCACCGCGCCATGGCGCAGGAGGGGCCGGGCGATCGCCGGCGCGCAGAGAGCGACGAACGACACGGGTCCGATGAACGCGGCGGTCGCCGACGTGAGCAGCACGGCGACCGTGACCGCGACCGGCTGTACACGTCGCGGCGGGATGCCGAGCGCTGTCGCCGTCGACAGGCCCATCTGGTGGAGCGGCAGCCACCGGGCGACCGCGACAAGCAGCGGGATGCTGAAGGCGAACACGGCGGCGAGGGTGATGACCTGCCACCACGGCGTTGATGACAGCGATCCGACAAGCCACAGGAGGGCGGTCTGCGCCTTCTCGATCTGCGTCGTGACCATGAGGTAGTTGGTCGTAGCGGCGGCGAGGAACGAGACGCCGATGCCGGCGAGGATGAGCCGATAGCCGCCCGTCGACGCGGCGCGTCCGGCGAACAGCAGAAGCGCGGCCACGACGATGCCGCCGGCGAAGGCCCACAGCGTCAGCACGGGCCCGGTCGCCCCGACGACGAGCAGGGCGAACACGGCGGCGACGCCGCTTCCTCCGGAGATGCCGAGCAGATCCGGGCTGGCGAGCGGGTTGCGAAGCAGCGCCTGAAGCACTGCGCCGGCGATGCCGAGGGCCCCGCCCGCCAGGATCGCCATGGCGAGCCGCGGGGCGCGCACCTGGAAGACGATGTAACTCTCGATCTTCGACCCGCCGCCCCAGAGCGTCGCCCAGACCCGACCCAGGCTGAGGGGGTAGTCGCCGATCGTGAGCGAGAGGATGACGGCCACCAGGACCGCGGCGGCGGCGGCCGCGCCGACCCACCTCCATCGCGCGCGGGCATGGGAGCGCACCTGCTCGACGACGCTCACAAGGTCACCTGCCGGCGCCTCAGGACGAGCGCGATGAGGACCGGCGCACCCACGAAGGCGACGACGATCCCTGCCTGGACCTCCCCCGGGAGCGCGATCACGCGGCCGATCACGTCTGCGAAGAGCAGCACGGCGGCACCGAGCGGCACACCGATCGCCACGAGCCACCGGTAGTCGTCGCCGACGACGGCCCGGACGGCGTGCGGGACCATCAGGCCCAGGAACAGGATCGGTCCGGCGATAGCGGTCGCTCCCCCGCAGAGGAGCACGGCCGCAGCGATGCCGACGCCGCGGGTTCGCGACACGTCGTGGCCCAGCCCGCGTGCCGTGTCGTCGCCGAGCGCCATGAGGTTGAGTCCGCGCACGGAGGTCGCCGCGAAGACGAGGCCGAGGACGATCGGGCCGAGCACCAGCGCCACCGTGTCGAATCCTCGTGCCGTGAGCGCCCCGACCGACCAGTAGCGGTACACCTCGAGGGCCACGGTCTGCGTCGTGAGGATGAGCATCGACACGGCTGTGAGCCCGGCGGTGACGGCGGCCCCGGTGAGAGCGAGTTTCGCCGGGTTCGCGCCGTCGGGGCCCCGCGAGCCGACGACGGCGACCAGGACGGCAGCGACGGCGGCGCCGCCGAAGGCGAACCACACGAACCCGGACGGAGCCACGATGCCGAGGAGCGTGATCGCCGCGAGCACCGCGACCGAGGCGCCCGCGTTGATCCCGAGGAGGCCGGGATCGGCGAGCGGGTTGCGGGTCAGCCCCTGCATGACTGCGCCCGCGACGGCCAGCGCGGCACCGGCGAGCACGCCGATGACGGTACGCGGAACCCGCTGGGTGAGGACGACGATGTGGTCGGGGTCTGCGGCATCCGCCCGGATCAGGGCGTCCCAGACGGTCGCCGGCGCGACGGGCCGGGCACCGACACCGAGGCTCAGCAGAACCGCCGCGGCGAGCAGCACCAGAGCCGCGATGAGCAGCACCCGCGCCCGACGCGTGCGGGCGGTCGCGATCATTCTGTTCGTTCCGCCACGCCGTTGCGCCAGTACCCCATGAACGCCACGCGTCTGCGGTCGACGCCGCATCCCGAGACGAGCAGGCGACGGAGCGTCTTGATCGTGGCGGCTTCGCCGGCCATCCACGCGTAGAACTCACCCTCCCCGTCGTCGGGGCTGTCCCACAGCAGTTCGCGGTCGACGTCGATGTCTTCCAGCTGCTGCGGACGCGGAGCCGACGCGAGGGTGAGCAGCTCGGCGTTCTCCCCGCTCCAGGCCGTCACGGCATCGATGAGGGCGGCCCCGTGCTCGCCGTCGCCCCGTGCCAGCCAGCGGACACGGGCACGATCGGAGACGGCCGGCGCCAGCACGTCGTCGGTCGTGGGCACCTCGATGAACGCATCGACCTCGCAGCGGGGGTCGAGCGATTCGAGGATCGAGCAGATCGCGGGCGTGGCCGTCTCGTCGCCGACGAGGAGCATGCGACGCGCCGTCCCCGGGTGCCAGTCGATTCCGCCGCGGGAGTAGGGGCTGCGCTCGTCGGGGCCGACGATGACCAGCTCGTCCCCCGGCTGCGCCCCTTCGGCCCACGATCCGGCGGGACCGGCGTCATGATGCACGACGAAGTCGACCCACAGTTCCCGCGCAGCGGCATCTATGCGGCGGACGGTGTAGGTGCGGAACGGATTGCGCTCCTCGTGAGGCAGTGCGCGCCACCGGTCGTACCAATCCCCCGCGGCCTCGTCCTGACCGAAGTCTGCGTACGCTCCGTCGACGGGGAAGACGATCTTGATGCGCTGGTCGAGCCCGGCATTGCCGAACCACTCGAGCTCGGGACCGGTGAAGACCACCCGGACGAAGTGCGGGCTCAGCCGCTCCACCCGTTTCGCGCTGACGGCGTAGGGGCGGTAGGCGGGACGCACGGGTGCTTCCGTCGTGGGAGCTGCAGTCGCGGGCATGGCCTTAGGTTAGCCTTACCTCGCCCTCGCGCTCAAATCGATGACGATGTCCGTGGGCCCTCGTGCGCGTGACCCATCCGCAGACCGGGCACGAGTCCGATCGCGGCGAGCGCCGTCGCGAGCAGGAACACCGCCGGATATCCCGCACCCGTTGCATCGAGCGCCACGAACAGCAACCCCATCGTGGCGATCGCCGCCGACGCCCCGATCGAGTCGGAGATCGACAGCGCCGAGGAGTTGAACCCCTGATCGCTCGGCGTGGAGTACGCGAGCGTCAGCACGGTGAGGCGCGGGTACATGAGGCCCATTCCCCCGCCCGCCAGCGCCCAGCCCGCGATGAGCACCGCAGGCGGCAGCGTGAACACGGCGGTGGCCGTCGCCAGCAGGGTCGCCGCCGCCAGCTGCGCCGTGCCGAGGAGGACGATCCGGCGATTCCCGAGCCGGTCGCCGAAGCGGCCCTGCAGGTCGGCACCCACAGCCCACAGCACCGCCGCAGCGGTGAGCCCGAGCCCCGCCCAGACAGGGCTGAAGCCGTACTCGGAGATGAGCAGATACGGCACGTAGATCTCCGCACCGAACAGCGCCCCCGCGATGATGCCGCGCATGAGGATGACGCTCGGCAGGCCGCGTCGTGCCGTGAGCGTCCCTCGGGGCAGAAGCGGCCGCGCCGCAAGCGCGATGAGGACGACGGCGCCCACCACGACCAGCGGCGCCCATGCCCCTGTCTCGGCGGCCAGGCTGAGCCCGAGCGCGCCGGCGGCGACCAGCGACGCCCA
This sequence comes from uncultured Actinomycetota bacterium, assembly GCA_963789095.1. Classification (GTDB taxonomy): domain Bacteria; phylum Actinomycetota; class Actinomycetes; order Actinomycetales; family Microbacteriaceae; genus Microbacterium. The sequence continues at coordinate 167,923 of CAWBJK010000010.1, read as the reverse complement.
GCCGAGCCGCGCACCGAGCGGCACCCGCGACGGCTCGTTCGTGTGCAGCGGGAGCGAGTGCAGGCGCGTGTAGACCATCGCGAAGGCGACCACCGTGAGGACCGCCACGCCGAGGAAGACCCATCGCCAGTGCAGATACTGGGCGACCGCGCCGGCGAGCGCCGGTCCGATGAGGGAGGGCACGACCCACGCCGCGGAGAAAGCGGCGAAGACCCGCCCGTGCAGCTGTGCGGGATAGACGCGAGCCACCACGACATAGAGCGCGACGGTCTGGCCGCCCGTCCCCAGTCCCTGCACGAGACGACCGACCACCAGGACGCCCATGTCGCCCGCCGACCCTGCGATCACGAGCCCGACGACGAAGAGCGCGACCGACGTCGCGAGAGGCAGCACGGGGCCGCGACGGTCACTCCACGCACCGACGGCCACCATGCCGATCACACTCGTCGCCAGGGTGCCCGAGAACGCGACGGCGTAGAGCGAAGCGCCGTCGAGGTCGTCGCTGACGACCGTCATGACCGTCGTCACGGCGAGCGCCTGCAGCGCCGCAAGGAAGATCATGGCCACCGCGCCGGTCGTCACCCAGACGTAGCGTGGCCCCCAGATCCCGCCCGCGACGCGGGAGGAGGCGGTGTCGGGCGCGGTCATCGGGAGGCCGCGAAGGCGCCGATGCGCGACACCGCCTCGCTGAGGACGTCGGGAGAGCATCCGAAGTTCAGGCGCACGTGCCCTGCTCCCTGCGCTCCGAACAGCGGACCGTGATGCAGGGCGACGCGTGTCTCTCTGAGCAGCAGCCGGGCCGGATCGTCGCCCCACCCGTAGGCCGACAGATCGATCCACGCGAGGTACCCTGCAGCGGGCGGCCGGTAGCGTGCCGCCGGCAGGTGCTCGGCGAGGAGGTCGGCGAGCAGGCGACGATTGCGGTCGAGCGCGGCCCGGAGCGCGTCGAGCCAACTGTCGGACTCGGGGCTGAAAGCGGCGACGCCGGCGAGCGCGCCGAACAGTCCGGTACGCCACTCGACCTCGGGCGGGAGGGCTCGCACGACGGCGGCGTGAGCCTCTCCCGCGGTGACGATGACAGCGCATTTGAGCCCTGCGAGGTTGTACGCCTTCGATGCGCTCGTGATCGCGAAGCCGATCTCGGCGGCGGTGTCGGAGGCGGTCAGGAACGGGACGAACGGGCCGTCGTGCACGAGCGGCGAGTGGATCTCGTCGCTGACGACGACCGCACCGTGGGCGCGCGCGCTGTCGGCGAGGGCGGCCAGCGCGGCACGCGAGTGCACGGTCCCGGTCGGATTGTGAGGGTTGCACAGCAGCACGGCGCGGGCACCGGCGGCCAGCGCCGCGTCGATCCCCGCAAGATCGAGCTCCCAGCCCGATCCCGTGTCGACGAGCGGCACCTCCTCGACGACGCCGCCGGCTTCACGGATGCACATCGCGAAGGGCGGATACACGGGCGGGGCGATGACGACCCGATCTCCGGGCGAGATCGTGGCGCGCAGCACCTCGACGACGCCCATCATGACGTCGCCGGTCGTCCGCACCCGGGACGGGTCGACTTCCCAGCCGAAGTGCCGCTCGGCGAATGCCGTGAAGGCGGCCCGGATGCCGGGGTCGGGCGGCGTGTATCCCGTGTCGCCATGCGCGACCGCTGCCTGCAGAGCGGCGGTGATCGGCTCGGCGAGGGGATAGTCCATCTCCGCCACGAACATGGGGAGGACGTCGTCCGGATAGGTGCGCCATTTGCTGCTCTGTCGCCGGCGCAGTGTCTCCAGGGGCAGTGCTTCGAGCGGAGTGGCGGTCACCTCTCGATGCTATCGGCGGGCGCGGCCGGGTCACCCTCCTCACGGGGCGCGGGCGGTCCGTCGGACTCACCAGGCGAGGGCCGCCGCCCGTCCGACGGCGCGGCCACCTCGTCGTCGTCCGACGAGGTGTGCCAGGGGCGGGCAAGCACCAGCCATGCGATGACCGCCGCTGCCGCGTAGGCGGCGTACACGCCCACCCACGCCCAGAGTTCCCACGCGACTTCGGCCCACGAGAACGGCATGGGCATCAGCACGACGAAGAAGGCGAACAGGCCGCCGGCGTAGCAGGCGGCCCACAGTGTGCGTCTCCAGGCCCAGATCGCGCGCCCGGGCAGCGTCCCGAGCGGCAGGAGGGCGATGGGGAGCGCCGCGACGCCCGCGATGGCGGTCGAAGCGAGCGCCTCCCCGGCGAACGTCGCGACCGCCGACTCGCCGATCTCGGGGGCGACGGCGGCGTACAGCACCCACGCGACCGCCGCGGCGGCGAAGGCGTAGCCGAGCGTCACGAGCGCGGCCTTCGCCTCGGCGGCGACCCCCACGACAGCGGTGAACACGACGCCCGCGACCAGTCCGAACACGATGCCCGGCTCGAACCCCGTGAGACGCGTGAACAGCACCGCGGCCAGCACCACGAGCAGAGTGAGCGGTCGGAACGCGTATGTATGGCGCGCTCCGGGCTGCACGCGCCTCATGATCCAGATCACGAGGAGCCAGCCGACGACGACGTCGACGAGGAACGACGCGAAGATCGAGAGAACAAGGCGCGCGGACCCCGGGTTGAATCCGAATCCCGGATCGACGAATGCCGAGATGACGGACGCCACGAGCACTCCCGCCGCCGCCCACCACCAGGAACGGGTCCACTCCCGAGCGGCCGCCTTCCCCTCCCCTGCGGCTGCGGTGCCGCGGCGGCGCGCCCGCCAGTTCGTCAGCCGGTCGGCTCCGGCCTCGACGGCACTGTTGAGCAGCGCCGTCGGGAACGCGACGAGCAGCACGAGGACGACCGACAGCACGGCCGCCCACGCGAGCTGCACCGGCGCGGGACGCAGTTGCGCCGGCGAGACCAGCGCACTGAGCACGCTGGGGGCCGCCGCATCGCCGCTCGCGAGCAGTGACACCCCCGCCGCAGCGGGGCAGCCGTCAGACCGGAAGATGCACTCGTCGACGGCGAGCGGCGATCCCGTCCAGGTGATGGTCCGGGCGTGCGCGAAGCCCTCCGTGCCGTCGGGGCAATCCGTCCAATCGACGGGCTGCTGCTCGAGGGTCGCCGCGAAGCCGGTGACGCGCGCGTCGAGTTCGATGCTGCGCGCACCCCGTCCACCTGCGCACGGCGATCCGGCGGGCGGACTCGTCGAGACGCCCGCGATGACGGCGCCCGGAGACAGCTCGATGACTCCGAGGAACCCGAACCCGGGCTCCGACACGACGCGGCACACTCCGCCGGAGCACGCGAGCCTCAGGATCCCCTCGTCGGAGCGCTCCGTCTCCTCGCCCGAGGGACCGATGCTCACATCCGTGACGACGACCGCATACGACGCGACCCCGGGTTCGACGGGCGCCTGCTCCTGCGCGGCCGCGGGCGTGGCGACTCCCGTCGCGGTCCCCCACGCCGTGGCGATTGCCAGCAGGACTGCCGCGCGGGCCGCGGTGCGCAGCCGCCGGCGACGCACCCCCCTCCCGGCGCTCATTCGTCGCCCCGCTTCGTGAGCACGAGGTCGGACTCGCCCGTCCACTCGACAAGGAACGCCTCGCAGCCGGGGAACTCGGGTCCCGGCGGCTCGAGCGTCTCCAACGACCCCCATGCGCGACCGCGGAGTTCCGTCACGACGAAGCGACCGTCCCTCACTTCGGCCGCTGTGGGGCGCACCTCCCACCGCACCGAGTTGGCTGCGGACCCCACATCCCGCGTCGTGCCGTCGGCGTACTGCCAGATGCACACCGGGAGGGTGTCGTCCGTCCCCCACGTGTACGCCTCGGCTCCAGCGACCAGCTGCGTCGTCGTGTCGATGATCGAGCCGTCGGTCGTGTTGATGGTCTGGGTGTCGACGCGCGCCTCGCAGCGCTCACCGGCCGCGCAGTCCTGGTGGAAGACGAACGTCAGGTTGCGCACCTCCCCGGGCTCGAGGAGAACGAGGTCAGCGCACGGGGCGCCGGTGCAGGAGCGCTTCACGCCGGTGCGCACCACGTCGAACGTGCCCTCGAGGACGCCCCTCGACGGGTCGGCGTCGGCGAACAGGTCCTCCACCGCCGGGAGCCCGCTCTCTGCGTCGACCTGAGCGCTCTTCTGCGCCCACTCGTCGGCGAGCAGCTCGCCCCAGCTCGCAAGTCTCGCCGAGTCCACCACGGTCTCGACGCCCGTTCGCCGCACCGACGTGAGTGAGCCGTCGCCGCCCACCCCGCCGCTTGCGAGGATGCGGCACGGCTCGGCGCGGCAGTCGACGACGAAGAGCTCTCCGCGATCGCGCGTCCGCCCCGCACCGTCGACGTCGATCGCGTACGCGGTCGCCTCGGCCGTCCGGTTCCAGGTGACGCCACCGTCCTGGCGGCCTCGCGATCCGAGCGGCGACGCCGGATCTCCCACGGTGAAGACGGTGTCGGGTCCCAACCGGGTCACGGCCCCGTCACTCCAGACGATGTCGATCATCGCCGCTGCTCCCGACGTGACGATGCGGTCGCCCGCGTGGATCACCTCGCCTGTCGCAGCAGCACGAGACGCCCCCGCGCCTGACGCCGATGCGTCCACCGTCGCACTGCCGGCATGCACCCTCAGCTCGGCATCGGGGCCTTTCGGCTCCTTCTCCACTGCCGGCGAGCAGCCCGCCAGCAGCCCTGCGGTGACCACTGCGACCGCTACGGCCGCCCCCCACGCGCGCATACGCCGCTCCCGCGACACCCGCGACGCGTGCGCCCCAGTGAGCACGGCCGGGTATCCGTGTGTGCATGATGCACCCGCCCCGAGGGGCCGTCAAGGGGTGTCAGATCGCGAAGCCGAGAGCGCGCATCATGTCGCGCCCGTCATCGGTGATGCGCTCCGGCCCCCACGGCGGCATCCAGACCCAGTTGATGCGGAATCGCTCCACCACCTCGTCGAGTGCCTGTGCCGTCTGCTCCTCGAGCACATCGGTCAGGGGGCACCCCGCGGAGGTCAGCGTCATGTGGATGACGAGCGCGTCGTTCTCGTCATCCCAGCTGAGGTCGTAGATGAGTCCCAGGTCGACGACGTTGATCCCGAGCTCGGGATCCATCACATCCTTGAGAGCTTCGGTGACCTCGTCGTACTTCTCGGGGCTGAGCGTCGCGGTCATGCCTCGATCCTAGGCCTCGACGACGTCGGTGGGGTCGAGATAGCGGTCATAGCCTTCGTTCTCGAGGCGGTCGGCGAGCTCGGGGCCGCCCTCCTCGACGATGCGTCCGTTCACCATCACGTGGACGAAGTCGGGCTTGATGTACCGCAGGATGCGTGTGTAGTGAGTGATGAGCAGCACGCCGAGGTTCGTCTCGGCCTTCGCTCGATTCACGCCTTCCGACACGATCTTCAGAGCGTCGACGTCGAGGCCGGAATCGGTCTCGTCGAGCACGGCGATCGCCGGACGGAGCAGCTCGAGCTGCAGGATCTCGTGACGCTTCTTCTCACCGCCGGAGAAGCCCTCGTTGACGTTGCGCGCGGCGAACTTCGGGTCCATGCGGAGGTTCTTCATCGCCCCCTTGACGTCCTTGGTCCAGGTGCGGATCGCGGGCGCCTCGCCGTCGATGGCCGTCTTGGCCGTGCGGAGGAAGTTGGTGACCGTCACGCCGGGAATCTCGACGGGGTACTGCATCGCCAGGAAGAGCCCGGCGCGCGCACGTTCGTCGACCGACATCGCGAGCACGTCTTCGCCGTCGAGCGTGATCGAGCCCGACGTCACCGTGTACTTGGGGTGACCGGCGATCGTATAGGCGAGGGTCGACTTGCCCGACCCGTTGGGGCCCATGATCGCGTGAGTCTGCCCCGTGCTCACGGTGAGGGTGACCCCGTTGAGGATAGGGGTCACGCCGGCGTCGGTCTCGACCGTCACGTGGAGGTCGCGGATCTCGAGAACAGCCATGTCTGGTTCCTTCAGTTCACTTCTTTGGTCACGGCGGGGTCGATGAGGATGTCATCGCCGTCGATCGTGACTTCGTAGACGGGGACCGGCTCGTAGGCCGGCAGGTTGAGGGGGCGCCCGGTGCGCAGCGAGAAGGCCGAGCCGTGCGCCCAGCACTCGAGGGTGTCGCCCTCCACGAAGCCTTCGGACAGAGAGATGTCGCCGTGCGTGCACGTGTCGCCGATCGCATGGACTTCGCCGTTGGCGTCGAGCACGACCGCCATCGGCACGCCGTCGACCTCGACCCGGACCGCGGTGTCCTGCTCGAGGTCGCTGAGGTTCAGCACTTTCCGCGCGGTCATGCCGCCTCGCCTTCGGCGAGCTCGGCCTCGATCGCGGCCACGAGCTCCTCCTCGAGGGCGGGGATGCCGGTCTTCTGCACGATCTCCGACAGGAAGCCGAGCACGACGAGACGTCGCGCCTCGTCCTCGGCGATGCCGCGGGCCTGCAGGTAGAACAGCTGCTCGTCGTCGAAGCGACCGGTGGCGCTGGCGTGGCCGGCGCCGACGATGTCACCCGTCTCGATCTCGAGGTTCGGGATCGAGTCGGCGCGCGCACCGTCGGTGAGCACGAGGTTGCGGTTGGCTTCGTACGAGTCTGTGCCGACCGCATCGCGGCCGATGAGCACGTCGCCGATCCACACGCTGTGCGCGTCGCTCCCCTGCAGGGCGCCCTTGTAGAGCACATCGCCGACGGTGTGCGGACCCTTGTGGTGCAGGTACACCTGACTCTCGAGGTGCTGTCCCGCGTCGGCGAACGACAGCCCGAACAGCTTGCCGTCGGCGCCGGGGCCGGCGAGCTCCACCGACGGGTTCACGCGCACGACGCCGCCGCCGAGGCTCACCACGATGTGCGTGAGGGAGGCGTCGCGGTCGACGCGCGCCTGGTGGGAGGCGGCATGCACGGCGTCGTCGTCCCACCGCTGCACCGACACGACGGTCAGGCGGGCGCCGTCGCGGACGATCGTTTCGACGTTCTGGGCATACTGCGCCGACCCGGAGTGGTACACGAGCACCGTCGCCTGCGAGTTCGGCATCGCCTCGATGACGAGATGGGCGTGCGCGCGCCCGCCCGCCCCCGTCACATCGAGACGGATCGGTTCGGCGAGTTCGGCGTCCGCGGGGATCCGCACGTGGATGGCGTCGACGCTGTGCTGCCAGGCGAGGGCCGCCGTGAGGTCTTCCGGCCGGAACACCTCTCCGCGCGGAGCCGCACCGACCGCCAGCGAGCCCACGACGACACCCGTCGGGACACCCGACCAGGCGTAGTCGACGGCACCCGCCTCCGGCCCTTCGGGCGAGAGCACGCCGCTCATCCGGGCGACGGGGGTGTGCTTCCAGTTCACCTCGCGGCCGGTCGGAGCACCGAAGTCCGCGGGGTCGAACGAGGTCGCGCGCTCGGAACGGGTCTGGACGGGGCCGCGGGCGGCGGCCGTCACGGCGGCAGCAGGGTCGAGGTGGCCCTCCGCGGAGGTCGCGGGGGCCTGAGTCGCTGTCGTCATCAGCCGACGGATCCTTCCATGCCCATCTCGATGAGCTTGTTGAGCTCGAGGGCGTACTCCATGGGCAGTTCGCGTGCGATGGGCTCGATGAAGCCGCGCACGATCATCGCCATCGCCTCGTCCTCGGGCATGCCGCGGCTCATGAGATAGAACAGCTGCTCCTCGCTCACCTTCGACACGGTGGCCTCGTGGCCGAGCTGAACGTCGTCGACGCGGATGTCGATCGCAGGGTAGGTGTCGGAGCGCGAGATCGTGTCGACGAGGAGCGCGTCGCAGCGCACGGTGTTGGCCGAGTGGTGCGCGTTCGCATCCACCCGCACCTCGCCGCGGTATCCGGCGCGGCCGCCGCCACGGGCGATCGACTTCGAGACGATCGACGACTGCGTGTAGGGCGCCATGTGGATCATCTTGGCGCCGGCGTCCTGGTGCTGGCCGGGGCCGGCGAAGGCGACCGAGAGGGTCTCGCCCTTGGCGTGCTCGCCCATGAGGTAGATCGACGGGTACTTCATCGTCACCTTGGAGCCGATGTTGCCGTCGACCCACTCCATGGTCGCGCCCTCGTGGGCCACGGCGCGCTTCGTCACGAGGTTGTACACGTTGTTCGACCAGTTCTGGATCGTGGTGTACCGCACCCGGGCGTTCTTCTTGACGATGATCTCGACGACGGCCGAGTGCAGCGAGTCGCTCTTGTAGATCGGCGCCGTGCACCCCTCGATGTAGTGCACGTAGGAGCCTTCGTCGGCGATGATGAGCGTCCGCTCGAACTGGCCCATGTTCTCCGTGTTGATGCGGAAGTAGGCCTGGAGAGGGATCTCGACCTGCACTCCCGGGGGCACGTAGACGAACGAGCCGCCCGACCAGACGGCCGTGTTGAGCGCCGCGAACTTGTTGTCGCCCGCGGGGATCACGGTGCCGAAGTACTCCTCGAAGAACTCGGGGTGCTCGCGCAGTGCGGTGTCGGTGTCCATGAAGATGACGCCCTGCTCCTCCAGGTCCTCGCGGATCTGGTGGTAGACGACCTCGGACTCGTACTGCGCGGCGACCCCGGCGACCAGGCGCTGGCGCTCCGCCTCGGGGATGCCGAGCTTCTCGTAGGTGTTGCGGATGTCCTCGGGGAGATCTTCCCAGGACTGCGCCTGCTTCTCGGTCGAGCGCACGAAGTACTTGATGTTGTCGAAGTCGATGTCCGACAGATCGGCGCCCCACGTGGGCATGGGCTTGCGCTCGAAGAGCTGGAGGCCCTTGAGGCGAGTCTTGAGCATCCATTCGGGCTCGGACTTCAGCGCGGAGATGTCGCGCACGACAGCGTCGCTGAGTCCTCGGCGCGCGCTGGCACCGGCGGCGTCCGCGTCGTGCCAGCCGAACTCGTACACCCCCAGGCCCTCGAGCTCCGGACGGTCGATGAGCACATCCGACATGAGTTACCTCCTCTTGGGCCGCAACGGTGTCATCCGTCCCGGCATTCCCTTTCCCCCGGAAGTGTGCGAGGAAGGGATGCCGCTTTCAGGGCCGCTCGTGTTGTCGTCCCGTCCGAGATGCCGGGCGGAACAGGCGCCTGACTGGACGCCTAGACTTAGGTGGACAGACGGCAGTGCGCCGGGCTGTCTCAACCCCTCGAGTCTACAGGCAACGCCCACCCGGTGGCGTGCCCGACCGCCCATTCCAGGGCTCGTCACAGGAGGCGACCGCATGTCCGACGTGCTCACCGACAGGCCTCCGCTGCGACGGCGGCTGGGTGACCGGCTGCCGGTGCGGATCGCCCGCGGCACGCGGATCATCGCCTGGCTCGTCCTCGTGAGCAACATCGTCATCGTCGGCACCGGCGGGCTCGTGCGGCTCACGGGCTCGGGAATGGGATGCGAGACCTGGCCCTACTGCACGGCGGAATCGCTGGTCCCCACGCGGGAGCTCGGCATCCACGGTCTCATCGAGTTCGGCAACCGCACGCTCACGGGCGTGCTCGTGATCGTCGCCCTCCTCGCCTTCCTGTCGGTCGTGCGCCTTCAGCCGCGCCGGCGTGACCTCGTGGCGCTCACGCTCGCGAACGGCATCGGCATCATCCTGCAGGCCGTCATCGGCGGCATCACCGTCTGGATGCACCTGCACCCGAGCATCGTGGGCCTCCACTACCTGATCTCGGCCGTGCTGGTGGCGATCGCGACGGTGTACGTGCACCGCGTGTACACGGGGCCCGGTCCGCGCGCGTCGGCGGTGCCGCGCCCGTTCGCGATCCTCGTGGCGGCGACGTCGGTCGCCGTGGCCGTCACCGTCGTCGTCGGCATCCTCCTGACGGGCGCGGGCCCCCACGCGGGCGACGATGCCGCTGCCCGGAACGGCCTCGACCCGGTTTTGTGGCAGCACGTGCACAGTTGGCCGGCGTACGTCACGTTCGGCCTGACGCTTCTGATCCTCGCCCTCTCGCTCCGCCTGCCGCGCGAGACGGGTCTGCCGCGCGCCATCTCCCTGCTGCTCGCGATCGAGCTGATGCAGATCGCCGTCGGCCTCTGGCAGGCCCGCACCGGCCTTCCGATCCTCCTCGTGAACATCCACATGGTGCTGGCGGTCGCACTGGTCGCATCGATGACAGCGGTAGTCGCGCATCTGTGGCAGCCGTCGCACACAGCAGCCTCATAGGCGGCGCATCGGCCCCGCGCGGGTCGACCTCTCACAGTGTCTGGGTGCCGCGTTCGGCGGCGCCGCCTCGCACGAGGCGAGCCATCCACTTAAGGAGCACCCATGACCACGTCCCCTCGTCTGACCCGCAGCGTTCCCTTCTGGCTTCTCGTCGCGGGCTCCGCCGGCACCCTGGCCGGCGGTGTGTACCTGCTGATCGACCGGCTGGGTGGCATGGACGCGCGACTCACTGACGGCACCGCGACCACCAACGACGTCTACGTCGGTCAGATGTGGGCCGTGCTGGGCGCCGTCCTCGTCGGCGTCGGCGCGATCGGACTCGCGCTGGCTCTCACGCTCGGCGCGCTCCGCTCGCTCCTCTCGCACCGCACGGAGGTCGCCGTCATCGACGCCGTCGAGCCGGAGGCCGTCGAAGAGCTCACCGACGAGGCGACCGTGACCGCGCAGCACGACGCGGCAGACGTGTCCGAGGCCGGTCCGGCAGCGGCCGACGACGCCGCGGAGCGCGCGACCCTCACCCGCTGACCGGGCTCGCGGAATCGCTCAGAACGGCAGGAGCGGGTCGACCGCGATCGCCACGAACAGCAGCGTCAGGTACGTGATCGATGCGTGGAACACACGCATCGGTCGCGCCTGCTCGCCGCGGATCGCACGGTTGTACAGCACGTGCGACTCGTAGATGAACCAGCCGCCGAACACCAGCGCCGACACCGTGTAGACCGCGCCCATGCCGGCCACCGGGATCAGCAGCAGCGACGACGCGACCGTCGCCCAGGCGTAAAGGATGACCTGAAGGCCCACCTGGGACCCGCCGCGAGTCGCACCGAGCATCGGCACGTCGACATCGGCGTAGTCACCCTTGTACTTCATGGAGAGCGGCCAGTAGTGCGGCGGGGTCCAGAGGAAGACGAGGAGGAACAGGATGAACGGCGGCCAGGCGAGCGAACCCGTCACCGCCGACCAGCCGATCAGCACGGGGAAGCATCCGGCGATGCCGCCCCACACGATGTTCTGCTCGGTGCGGCGCTTGAGCACGATCGTGTAGATCACGACGTAGAAGAAGATCGCGAAGACGCTGAGCGCCGCCGCGAGCCAGTTCGTCGTGACGAGCAGCCAGACCGTCGACAGCGCCGCCAGCGTCCACGCGAACACGAGCGCGCCGCGGGGCGAGACCTCGCCGGTGACGAGCGGTCGCTTCTCGGTGCGGTGCATCAGCGCGTCGATGTCGCGGTCGAGGTACATGTTGAAGGCGGCCGCCGACCCGGCGCTCAACGAGCCGCCGATGACGGTCGCGAGCACGAGCCACAGATCGGGGAGCCCACCCTGGGCGAGGATCATGACGGGGACGGTCGTCACCAGCAGGAGTTCGAGCACCCGCGGCTTCGTCAGCTGGACATAGGCCCGCACCGTGCGTCCGAGCGAGCGCTCGGTGGCTGCCGCGCGCGCAGGCGTCGTCGTCATGTCCATCGCTCCCACCGTCTGATCGATCGCCCTCCAGTCTATGGCATCGCTCTCGGCCGTCCCCGTCGCGTCGCATCGCTGCATGCGGTGTCACGCGGCCCTGGACGCACCCCGTTTCGATATGCTGTGACGACGTGTCCGCGCGACGCGTCATCCCTCCATACCAAGCACCGGAACGGAGCGCGCACGCGCCCGACGAAAGGCGAAGAGTGGCAGAGCTCCAGTGGGAACAGATCGATCGGCGTGCGGTGGACACCGCCCGGGTCCTCGCGGCGGACGCCGTCGAGAAGGTGGGCAACGGCCACCCGGGAACCGCGATGAGCCTGGCCCCCGCGGCCTATCTCCTGTATCAGCGGGTCTTGCGTCACGACCCTGCCGACACCGATTGGCTCGGCCGTGACCGGTTCATCCTCTCCGCCGGCCACTCGTCGCTCACGCAGTACGTGCAGCTCTACCTCGGCGGGTTCGGGCTCGAGCTCGACGACCTCAAGTCGCTGCGCACCTGGGGGTCGCTGACGCCCGGTCACCCCGAGTTCGGTCACACGAAGGGCGTCGAGATCACGACCGGCCCGCTCGGCCAGGGTCTCGCGTCCGCCGTCGGATTCGCCTACGCCGCCCGGTACGAGCGCGGCCTCTTCGACCCTGAGGCCGCTGCGGGCACCAGCCCCTTCGACCACTTCGTCTATGTGATCGCCGGCGACGGCGACCTGCAGGAGGGCGTGACCGCCGAAGCGGGTTCGCTCGCCGGTCACCAGCAGCTGGGCAACCTCATCGCGATCTACGACTCCAACCAGATCTCGATCGAGGACGACACCAACGTCGCCTTCACCGAAGATGTGCAGAAGCGCTACGAGGCCTACGGATGGCACGTGCAGACCGTCGACTGGAAGAAGACGGGCGAGTACGTCGAAGACGTCGCCGAGCTGTTCGCCGCTATCGAGGCCGCGAAGGGCGAGACCGATAAGCCCTCGCTCATCATCCTGAAGACGATCATCGGCTGGCCGTCCCCCGGCAAGCAGAACACCGGCAAGATCCACGGGTCCGCCCTGGGCGCCGACGAGCTCGCCGCCACGAAGAAGGTGCTCGGCTTCGACGCCGATCAGGCCTTCGTGGTCGCCGACGACGTCATCGCGCACACCCGCTCCCTGAAGGACCGCGCTGCCGAGGCGCGCGCCGCCTGGCAGGAGTCGTTCGACGCGTGGGCGGCCGCCAACCCCGAGCGCAAGGCGCTCCTCGACCGGCTGGAGGCCGGAGAGCTCCCCGCCGAGCTCACCGCCCCCACGTTCGAGTCCGGAAAGGACGTCTCCACGCGTGCCGCCTCCGGTCAGGTCATCAACGCGCTCGCCGCTCAGCTTCCCGAGCTGTGGGGCGGGTCGGCCGACCTCGCCGAGTCGAACCTCACGACCATCAAGGACGCGAAGAGCTTCATCCCGTCGGAGTGGTCCACGCACGAATGGTCGGGCGACCCCTATGGCCGTGTGCTGCACTTCGGCATCCGCGAGCACGCGATGGGCGCGATCGTCAACGGCATCAAGCTGCACGGACCGACCCGTCCGTTCGGCGGCACGTTCCTGATCTTCAGCGACTACATGCGGCCTGCCGTCCGCCTCGCTGCTCTCATGGGCATCCCCTCGATCTTCGTGTGGACGCACGACTCGGTGGCCCTCGGCGAGGACGGCCCGACGCACCAGCCGATCGAGCAGCTGTCGACTCTGCGCCTCATCCCGAACTTCACGGTGGTGCGCCCCGCCGACGCGAATGAGACGTCGGCCGCCTGGCTCGAGATCCTCCGCCGTCAGGGCGGGCCCGTGGGCATCGCCCTCACCCGCCAGAACATCCCCGTCTTCCCGCGCGGCGAGAATGGCTTCGCCACCACCGACGGCGTCGCCAAGGGCGCCTATGTCCTTGTCGACGCCGACGGCGGAACGCCCGACGTGATCCTCGTTGCCACCGGCTCCGAGGTGCAGCTGGCGGTCGCCGCCCGCGAGACGCTCACGGCAGACGGGATCCGCGCACGCGTCGTGTCTGCCCCGTCGCTGGAGTGGTTCGCCGAGCAGGACGAGGCCTACCGCGAGAGCGTCCTGCCGGCGTCGGTCACGGCGCGCGTCTCGGTCGAAGCAGGATCGACGCCGCTGTGGCGGACCATCATCGGCGACCACGGGCGCGCTGTCGGCATCGACCATTTCGGCGCCTCCGCCGACTACAAGACCCTTTTCGAGAAGTTCGGCGTGACAGCCGACGCGGTCGTCGACGCAGCGCGCGCGACCGTCGCGGCCGCGCAGGCGGCCACCAGCGCCAAGGAGAACGCATGACCACCCCCACCCAGCAGCTGTCCGAGGCCGGCGTCAGCATCTGGCTCGACGACCTGTCGCGCTCGCGCATCACGTCGGGCAACCTGGCCGAGCTCATCTCGACCCGGAATGTGACGGGTGTCACGACGAATCCGTCGATCTTCCAGGCGGCGATCGGCAACGCCGGCGACGACTCCTACCAGTCCGCGCTGGCAGGACTCGCCGCCGAGGGCGCGGACGCCGACGCCGCGATCTTCGCGCTCACCACCGACGACGTGCGCAATGCAGCCGACATCTTCCGTCCCGTCTTCGACGCGACGCACGGCCTCGACGGCCGCGTCTCGATCGAGGTGTCTCCCGATCTCGCTCACGACACCGACGCCACGGTGGCCGAGGCGAAGAAGCTGTGGGCGACGGTCGATCGGCCCAACGCCCTCATCAAGATCCCCGCGACGAAGGCGGGCCTCCCCGCCATCACCGAGGTGATCGCGGCCGGCATCTCCGTGAACGTGACGCTGATCTTCTCGCTCGAGCGCTACGCCGCCGTGATCGAGGCCTACCTGGATGGGCTCGAGCAGGCCCGCGAGGCCGGCATCGACCTCTCCCGCATCCACTCGGTCGCGTCGTTCTTCGTGTCGCGCGTCGACACGGAGGTCGACAAGCGCCTCACGGCGATCGGCACGGAGGCTGCGCTCGAACTGAAGAGCCTCGCCGGCGTTGCGAACGCCCGCCTCGCCTACGAGCTGTTCGAGAAGACCTTCGCCGAGGGCCGCGCTCAGGAGCTCGTCTCGGCAGGCGCCAATGTGCAGCGCCCCCTGTGGGCGTCGACGGGTGTGAAGGACCCAGCGCTGCCCGACACGCTGTACGTCACCGAGCTCGTCGCCCCCGGAACCGTCAACACGATGCCCGAGAAGACGCTCGAGGCGACGTTCGACCACGGCGTCATCAGCGGAGACACGGTCACCGGTGCATACGCCGGAGCTCACGACGTCTTCGACCGCCTCGCCGCCGTCGGCGTCGACCTCGACGATGTGACCCAGCTGCTGGAAGACGAGGGCGTGGAGAAGTTCATCGTCTCGTGGCACGACCTGCAGGCGACTGTCACCAAGGCGCTGGCAGGCTCGGCGGAGACCAGCCTTTGAGCTTCGAGATCCATGTCTCCGGGCATGTCGAGGCGGTCGTGGAGCACACGCTCCCCGGCCTCGTCGAGAGCCTGGTCGCGAGCGGGATCACCGCGGGCGACGCGGCGCTGTGGGGCCCCGCCGCCGCGGAGGAAGCGGCACGGCGGCTCGGCTGGGTGCAGGCGGTCTCCGTCTCGCGCCCGCTCGTCGCCGAGATCGAGGCGCTGCGCGCAGACTTCCAGCGCCGCGGTATCACGCGGGTCGTCCTGGCGGGCATGGGCGGCTCATCGCTCGCGCCCGAGGTGATCACGCGCACGGCGGGTGTCCCGCTCGTGATCCTCGACTCGACGGCACCGGGACAGGTGCTCGCCGCGATCGACGGCGCGCCCGGCGCGGGGCTGGCCGAGACCCTGCTGGTCGTCGCCTCGAAGTCGGGGGCGACCGTCGAAACGGACGCCGCTCGGCGCGCGTTCGAGGCCGCGTGGCGCGACCTCGGAATCGACCCGGCTGAACGCATCGTCGTCGTCACCGATCCGGGCTCGCCACTCGATGTCGCCGCGCGCGACGCCGGCTACCGGGTCTTCACGGCCGACCCCGATGTCGGCGGCCGCTATTCGGCCCTGACCGCGTTCGGCCTCGTGCCGAGCGGACTGGCCGGTGCCGATATCTCCGAACTGCTCGACGAGGCCGAGGCGACTCTCCTCGAAGTGGCCATCGACGACCCCCGCAATCCCGCACTCGTCCTCGCCGCCGCCATCGCCGGCACCGACGGCGCAGCGCCCCGGCGCGACAAGCTCGGCCTGGTGAGCGACGGGACCCACATCGACGGCCTGCCCGACTGGATCGAGCAGCTCGTCGCGGAGTCCACCGGCAAGGATGGCACGGGCATCCTGCCTGTCGTCCTGCTCCCCGTCTCACCCGAGGTCGAAGAGCCGCACCTGGACGTGCAGCTCGTCCGTCTCGTCGACGATGCCGAGCACTTCCGTGTCGTGGAGGTACACCCCGACGAGGTGCTCGTCAGCGGCTCGCTGGGCGCACAGTTCGTCGTCTGGGAGTACGCCACGGCGATCGCCGGACGCATGCTCGGCATCAACCCGTTCGACCAGCCCGACGTCGAATCGGCGAAGAGTGCGACGCGCGCTCTCTTGAGCGCCCGCCCCGTGGCGTCGGCCCCGGCGTTCGTCGAGAGCGGCATCGAGGTGCGGTCCACCGATCCCGCACTCGTCGCCTCCGGCACGCTCACCGGTGTCCTCGAGGCGGTCTGGGCCCGCCTCTCGCCTGCCGGGTACGTCGCCATCCACGCCTACGTCGATCGCGTCGCGCTCCCCCAGCTCGAAGGCCTCCGCGAGCTCGTCGCCGCCCGCAGCGCGCGGCCGACCACCTTCGGGTGGGGACCGCGCTTCCTCCACTCCACGGGGCAGTTCCACAAGGGCGGCCCCGCCGAGGGCGTGTTCCTCCAGATCCTGGACTCCCCCGACGTCGACCTCGAGATTCCCGGTCTGCCCTTCACCTTCGGCGAACTCATCCGTGCGCAGGCCGCCGGAGACGCTCAGGTGCTCGCCGATCGCGGGCGCCCCGTCGTGACCTTCTCCTTGACCGACCCGCAGGTCGAGGTCCTCTCGCTTTTCGAAGCGGCCCAGTAAGAAACAGAGACACACCGATGACTGTCGAGATCTCGCGCGGCCAGAACCCGTTGCGCGACCCCGATGACCGCCGACTCAACCGCATCGCGGGTCCGAGCGCGCTGGTCATCTTCGGCGTGACAGGGGATCTGTCGCGCAAGAAGCTGATGCCCGCCGTGTACGACCTCGCGAACCGCGGCCTGCTACCTCCGGGCTTCGCGCTGGTCGGTTTCGCGCGACGCGACTGGGAGGATCAGGACTTCGCCCAGGTCGTCTACGAGGCCGTGCGCCAGAATGCACGCACCGAGTTCCGCGAGGAGACCTGGAAACAGTTGCTGCAGGGCATCCGGTTCGTCTCGGGCGAGTTCGGTGACGCCGATGCGTTCCGGCGACTGCGCGAGACGGTCGAGCGCCTCGACCGCGAACGCGGGACCATGGGCAACCACGCCTTCTACCTGTCGATCCCGCCGCGCGACTTCCCCATCGTCGCAAAGCAGCTCAAGGAGTCCGGCCTCGTCGACGACACGAAGAACGACGACAGCTGGCGTCGCGTCGTGATCGAGAAGCCGTTCGGCAGCGACCTGCAGACGGCGCGCGAGCTCAACGCAGCGCTCGAGGTCGCCTTCCCGGCCGACTCGATCTTCCGCATCGACCACTACCTCGGCAAAGAGACCGTCCAGAACATCCTCGCGCTCCGCTTCGCGAACGAACTCTACGAACCCATCTGGAACGCGAACTACGTCGATCACGTCCAGATCACGATGGCCGAGGACATCGGCGTCGGGGGCCGTGCCGGCTACTACGACGGTATCGGCGCGGCGCGCGACGTCATCCAGAACCACCTGCTGCAGCTCCTCGCCCTCACGGCCATGGAGGAGCCGATCTCACTCGACGCGAAAGACCTCCGCTCCGAGAAGGAGAAAGTCCTGGCCGCGGTGCGCCTGCCCGACGACCTCGCCACCGCTACGGCGCGCGGTCAGTACGCCGGCGGATGGCAGGGCGGAGAGAAAGTCACCGGCTTCCTCGACGAAGACGGCATGGACCCCGCGTCCACGACCGAGACGTACGCCGCCATCAAGCTCGAGATCGCGACGCGTCGCTGGTCGGGTGTTCCCTTTTACCTGCGCACGGGCAAGCGCCTCGGACGTCGCGTGACCGAGATCGCCGTGGTGTTCAAGCGCGCGCCGCAGCACCTGTTCCTGCGCAACCAGACCACCGAGCTGGGGCAGAACGCGCTCGTCATCCGCGTCCAGCCCGACGAGGGCGTCACGATCCGCTTCGGCTCGAAGGTGCCGGGCGCCGCGACCGAGGTCCGCGACGTCACGATGGACTTCGGCTACGGCCACGCCTTCACCGAGTCGAGCCCCGAGGCGTACGAGCGCCTCATCCTCGACGTGCTGCTCGGCGATCCTCCCCTGTTCCCGCGTCACGAAGAGGTCGAACTCTCGTGGCAGATCCTCGACCCCGTCGAGCAGTACTGGGCGAGCCTGTCGACCCCGCTCGAGCAGTACTCCCCCGGTTCCTGGGGTCCCTCGTCCGCCGACGAGCTCCTCGCTCGTGATGGCCGCGTCTGGAGGCGCCCGTGATCGTCGACCTTCCCGACACCACCGTGTCGAAGATCGCCCGCTCGCTCGTCAGCGTGCGTGAAGAGGGCGGAGCGGTCGCGCTCGGGCGCGTGCTCACCCTCGTCATCGTCACGACGAACGGCCTTGAAGAGGAGGCCATCGAAGCGGCCAACGACGCGTCGCGCGAGCACCCGATGCGCGTCATCGTGCTCATGTCGGACCCCGACGGCGAGACCACGCTCGACGCCCAGATCCGCGTCGGCGGTGACGCGGGGGCGAGCGAGGTGGTCGTGCTGCGCGCTTCGGGTGCCGCCGCGAGCAACGAGGAGAGCCTCATCACGGGACTGCTCCTCCCCGATGCGCCCGTCGTCGCCTGGTGGCCCGACAACCCGCCCGTGGAGCCGTCGACGTCGCCGATCGGGCGCATGGCGCAGCGGCGGATCACCGACGCCGCCACCAAGCCGTACGCGAAGGACCGCCTGTCGCGCCTCGGCCCCAACCACGCTCCCGGCGACACCGACCTCGCGTGGACGCGCCTGACGCACTGGCGGGAGCAGCTCGCCGCCGTGCTCGATCAGCCGCCGTACGAGCCTGTCACCGCGGTGGAGGTCGTCGGGAGCGGGAGCTCACCGTCGACCGGACTCCTCGCTGCCTGGCTGCGGTTGAAGCTGGACGTGGAGGTCAACTGGCGGTACGCCACGCCAAAGGAATGGCCGCATGGCATCCAGCGCGTGCGTCTGACCCGTGCGTCGGGCGACATCGTCCTGGAGCGGAGCAACGACCTCGACGCGACGCTGACTCAGCCCGGCCAGCCGTCACATGACATCGTGCTCCCGCGTCGCAGCCTGCGCGAGTGCCTCGCCGAGGAGCTGCGCCGACTCGATCCCGACCTCCTGTATGGTCGAGTGATCACGACGGGGTGGGAGCTGCTCGGCCCGGCAGACGGGACGGCATAGGAGTCGCGATGGCGGAGATCTCAACCGAGAAGCGAGTGGTCATCAGTCCCGACGCCGACGAGCTCGCCTCAGCGGTGGCCCGCCGGCTGCTCGACCGCCTGGTGCGACGTTCGACCGCGGGAAAGACGAGTCACATCGCTCTCACGGGCGGGGTCATCGGCACGCACGTGCTCCGCGCTGCGGGCAGGGACACCCGCCGCCATGACGTCGACTGGTCGACGGTTCACTTCTGGTGGGGCGACGAGACCTTCGTCGCCCGCGACAGCGTCGACCGCAACGAGAAGTCCGCGCGCGAAGCGTTCCTCGAGCACATCGCCGTTCCCGCCGCCAACGTCCACCCCATGCCCGCCACCGACGACGGTGGCGACCTCGAGAGCGCTGCGGACGCCTACGCTCAGCTTCTGGCCCGCCATGCCGCCGACGGTCAGGCGTGGCCGAAGTTCTACGTGGTCTTCCTCGGGGTGGGTTCGGATGGCCATATCGCCTCCCTCTTTCCCGACAGAGGCGAGATCCAGGTGACCGACCGATCCGTCGTGCCGGTGAAGGACGCCCCGAAGCCGCCCGCCGACCGGATCACGCTCACGCGTCCGGTGATCAACTCGGCGCAATGCGTCTGGATGGTGCTGTCCGGCACCGACAAGGCCGCGGCCCTCGGGCTCGCTCTCGCCGGCGCAAGCTACGACAGTGTTCCCGCTGCCGGCGCGAAGGGGACGAAGCGCACCGTGCTGTTCGTGGACGAGGCCGCCGCACTGCAGGTACCGCCCGAACTCATCGACCCCGAGTTCTGACGGCGAGCGACGCGACGATCACTCCTGGCCGCGACGCTCGCGCAGCTGCTGGAGGGCATCGCCCAGAAGCGCCTCGGCCTCTTCTTCGGTACGGCGCTCCTTCACATAGGCGAGGTGCGTCTTGTACGGCTCGGTCTTCGCGAGCGCCGGCGGGTTCGCTTTGTCGCGACCTGCCGGAAGGCCGGAGTGCGGGGAGTCGATGACCTCCGGGATCTCCTCCTCGGAGATTCCGGCAGCGAAGTAGCGCACGGTCTCGTTGCCGAGCGCGTCCCAGTACGAGACGGCCACGCGGTCTGCGTGATGCCCGTGGTCCTGCTCACCCATCGGGCCGGCTCCGACGCGCGTGCCACGGATTGCGTTGCCACCGGTAGCCATCAGATCCCCTGGAACTTGGTGATGAGGCCGAGCGCGACGATCGCGACGAACCAGACGAGCGCGAGAATGACCGTGAACCTGTTGAGGTTCCGCTCCGCAAGGCCCGACGAGCCGAGAGCCGAGCTCATGCCGCCGCCGAACATGTCGGAGAGACCGCCACCGCGGCCCTTGTGCAGGAGAATCAGGAGCGTCAGCAGGAGGCTGGTGATACCCAGCAGCACCTGGAGCACGAGCGCGATGATGTCCACAGTCGAGAAAGCCTTTCGTGGCGCCGTCGTCGGGCGCACAAGGGATGAGTATACCGGCTGGTGCGACACAGGTCGGTGTCGCACCAGCCGGAGAAGGCGAATCAGACGCCGACGTGCTTCTGGTAGCGGATGATCGCAGCGAACTCGTCGGCCAGGAGGCTCGCTCCCCCGACGAGTGCGCCGTCGACATCGGGCTCACGCATGAAGCTCGCGATGTTGCCCGACTTCACCGATCCGCCGTAGAGCACACGAGTGCGCTCCGCCGCATCGGCCCCGAGCTTCTCGCCGATGACGTCGCGCAGCTTCGCGCAGACGTCCTGCGCCTGGTCAGGCGTGGCCGCCTGACCCGAACCGATCGCCCAGACCGGCTCATACGCCACGACGATGTCGGCATCCGCCGGCACACCCTCGAGCGCCACGCGAAGCTGCCCGACGGGAACGGCGGACGCGCCGAACTCCTCCAGGTCGGCTGCCGTCTCGCCCACGCAGATCACGGGCACGAGGCTGTGGCGCAGCGCCGCCTGGACCTTCGCCGCGACGATCTCATCGCTCTCATGGTGGTACTCGCGACGCTCCGAATGCCCGATGATGACGTACCGGCAGTCCAGCTTCTTGAGGAATGCTCCCGAGATCTCGCCCGTGTAGGCGCCCGCGTCTTTCGTCGACAGGTCCTGCGCGCCGAGCGCGAAGGGGATCTTGTCGGCGTCGAGCAGCGTCTGCACGGTGCGGATGTCGGTGTACGGCGGGAAGATCGCCACCTCGACCGTGTCGTCCTCGTGCTTCGCGTCCTTCAGCGTCCAGTGCAGCTTCTGGACGAACGCGACCGCCTGCAGGTGGTCGAGGTTCATCTTCCAGTTGCCGGCGATGAGAGGTTGTCTGCTCACTGCCATCCGAGGATCTCCAATCCGGGGAGCTTCTTGCCTTCGAGGAACTCCAGGCTCGCTCCGCCGCCTGTAGAGATGTGGCCGAATGCCGTGTCGTCGAACCCGAGCTGGCGCACCGCGGCAGCGGAATCGCCGCCGCCGACGACGGAGAGTCCGTCGACGTGGGTCAGTGCCTCAGCCACGGTCTTCGTGCCCGCTGCGAAGGCGGGCATCTCGAACACGCCCATGGGGCCGTTCCAGAACACCGTCCGCGACCCGCGGATCGCGTCGGCGAACATTTCCGCCGTTTTCGGACCGATGTCGAGTCCCATTCCGTCCGCGCCGTACGGGGTGTCTTCCAGGGCGTCAGCCGCCGCCACGACGTGGTCGGCGTCGGCGGCGAACCCGGACGCCATGACGGCGTCGACGGGGAGGATGAGCTCCACGCCGCGTTCCTCCGCGTCGGAGATGTATCCCTTGACCGTGTCGATCTGGTCGGCCTCGAGAAGGCTCTTGCCGACCGGGTGACCGAGCGCGGCGAGGAAGGTGAACAGCATCCCGCCGCCGACGAGGATCTTATCGGCCCGCGGGAGGAGGTGCTCGATCACGCCGAGCTTGTCGCTCACCTTGGAACCGCCGAGCACCACCGCGTAGGGGCGCTCCGGGTTCTCGGTCAGGCGGTCGAGGACGTCGACCTCCTTCTCGATCAGGTAACCGGCCGCCGAAGGCAGCAGCTCCGCGAGGTCGTAGACCGATGCCTGTTTGCGGTGGACGACGCCGAACCCGTCAGAGACGAACGCGTCTCCGAGTGCGGCGAGCTCCGCGGCGAAAGCGGCGCGCGTCGCGTCGTCCTTCGCCGTCTCGCCCGGGTTGAAGCGGAGGTTCTCGATGACGGCGATGTCGCCGTCTTCCAGCGCCGCGACCGCTTCCTGGGCCGACGGGCCCACGGTGTCGCGGGCGAACGCGACCGGCTTGCCGAGGAGTTCCGCGAGGCGCTGGGCCACGGGCTCGAGGCTGTACTTCGGGTCGGGAGACCCGTCGGGCCGGCCGAGGTGGGAGCAGGCGATGACGCGCGCCCCCTGGTTGATCAGATGATTCAGCGTGGGGAGCGCCGCCCGCACGCGGCCATCGTCCGTGATGACTCCGTCCTTGAGAGGAACGTTGAAGTCGACACGGACGATGACGCGCTTGCCTGCGAGCGAACCCAGCGAATCGAGGGTGCGCAGGGCCATGGGTCTACCTCAGAGCTTGTCGGCGACGAGCTCGGCGAGGTCGACGAGCCGGTTGGAGTAGCCCCACTCGTTGTCGTACCAGCCGACGACCTTGACCTGGTTGCCGATGACACGGGTCAGACCCGCGTCGAAGATGCACGAGTGCGCATCGGTCACGATGTCGCTCGAGACGATCTCGTCTTCGGTGTACTTGAGGATGCCCTTGAGGGGACCCTCGGCGGCGGCCTTGTACGCGGCCTTGATCTCGTCGACCGTCACTTCGCGCGACAGCTCGACGGTCAGGTCGGTCGCCGAGCCGGTGGGAACCGGCACGCGCAGCGCGAAGCCGTCGAGCTTGCCCTTGAGCTCCGGCAGCACGAGGCCGATGGCCTTGGCGGCACCCGTCGACGTGGGGACGATGTTCAGGGCGGCGGCACGAGCGCGACGCAGGTCGCTGTGCGGGCCGTCCTGAAGGTTCTGGTCGGCGGTGTACGCGTGCACCGTCGTCATCAGGCCCTTCACGATGCCGAACTCGTCGTTCAGCACCTTGGCCAGCGGCGCGAGGCAGTTGGTCGTGCAGGACGCGTTCGAGATGATGTTGTGCGCAGCGGGGTCGTACTCGCCCTCGTTGGCACCGATCACGAACGTGCCGTCCTCACCCGAAGCCGGAGCCGAGATGATGACCTTCTTCGCGCCGCCCGCGATGTGCTTCTTGGCGTCGTCGGCCTTCGTGAAGCGGCCCGTGGACTCGATGACGATGTCGACATCGAGCTCGCCCCAGGGCAGGTTCGCGGGGTCGCGCTCCTCGAACACCTTGATGGTCTTGCCGCCCACGGTGATCGAGTCGCCCGTGTACGAGACCTCCTCGTCGAGTCGACCGAGGATCGAGTCGTACTTGAGCAGGTGAGCCAGCGTCTTGTTGTCGGTGAGGTCGTTCACCGCAACGATGTCGAGGTCCGCACCCTGCGCGAGTGCCGCGCGAAGGAAGTTGCGTCCGATGCGGCCGAAGCCGTTGATTCCGATCTTGACAGTCACGGAATGTCTCCTGAGTGTGTCGTGCGCGAATGCGCGATTGTTGCGATTTCAGACAATGGACAACGGCGTCCGGCCCGGCCGTCGGGGTCGACGACCGTGACGATCATGACAGTACCAGCAGGCCCTTGCTCTTCTCGCGGGCCGCATCAAATCGCGACTGCACGTTGCCCCAGTTTGCGATGTTCCACGCCGCCTTGACGTAGTCGGCCTTGACGTTGAGGTAGTCGAGGTAGAACGCGTGCTCCCACATGTCGAGCTGGAACAGCGGAATCGTGCCCATGGCGGTGTTCGAGTGCTGGTCGAACATCTGCTGGATGATCAGCCGTGCACCGATCGGATCCCAGCTGAGCACGGCCCAGCCGGACCCCTGGATGCCGGTCGCCGCAGCGGTGAAGTGGGCCTGGAACTTCTCGAAGCCGCCGAAGAACTCGTCGATCGCGGCCCGCAGCTCGCCCTCGGGCTCGCCTCCCCCGCCGTTGCCGGCCGGTGCCAGGTTGGTCCAGAAGATCGAGTGGTTGACGTGACCGCCGAGGTTGAATGCGAGGTCCTTCTCGAGCTTGTTGACGTTCGCGAGGTTGCCGCTGTCACGCGCCTCGGCGAGCTGCTCGAGCGCCGTGTTGGCGCCCGTGACGTAGGCCTGGTGGTGCTTGGAGTGGTGGAGCTCCATAATCTTGCCGCTGATGTGCGGCTCGAGGGCCGCGTAGTCGTACGGGAGTTCCGGCAGCGTGTAGGTCGCCATGTTCTCTTCTTCCTGTCAGCGCCGCTCACGGCGAGGGACTTTCAACGGAGGGGATCGATTCCGATCCTATTGACGGACAACGTGCGAGTCAGGGGGTTGCTTCCCGAGTTGGGCGAGTGTTACCGATCAGTCCTCGAAGCCGGCGGGGACCGCCGACTCCGTGTCGGGAATGCCGTCGACGGCCGCCTTCTTGTCGGCCATCGCGAGCAGTCGGCGGATGCGTCCGGCGACGGCATCCTTCGTGAGTGGCGGGTCGGCGTGGTGGCCGAGCTCGTCGAGGCTGGCGTCTCGGTGGGCCAGACGGAGGTCTCCGGCCTGCCGCAGGTGGTCGGGCACCTCGTCGCCGAGGATCTCGAGCGCACGCTCGACACGGGCGCACGCTGCGACGGCCGCCTGCGCAGACCGCCGGAGGTTCGCATCGTCGAAGTTGACGAGTCGGTTGACCCCCGCGCGAACCTCGCGACGCTGGCGCAGCTCCTCCCAGGCGCTGGCCGTGCGGACGGCGCCCATCTCGGTGAGCGCGGTGCGGATCGCCTCGCCGTCGCGGACGACGACGCGCGGAGCACCGCGCACCTCGCGGGCCTTCGCGGCGATGCCCAAGCGGTGCGCGGCGCCGACGAGCGCCATCGCGGCCTCCGACGACGGGCACGCGATCTCGAGCGCCGCCGAGCGGCCCGGCTCCGACAGCACCCCGGACGCGAGGAACGCGCCACGCCAGATGGCGGCGAGGTCGCCGCGGGACCCCGTCGTCAGACGGTTGGGCAGGCCGCGGACCGGCCGCCGACGCTGATCGAGAAGGCCCGTCTGACGGGCGAGCGTCTCGCCGCCGTCGATCACCCGCACAGCGAAGTGCCCACCGGCGCGCCCGCCGGACGCCTGAACGTGGGCGAGCTCAGGGCGCACGCCGTAGATCTCCATGAGCTCGCGAGCCGCCCGCCGCGCGAGCGATTCGGACTCGAGCTCCGCCTCGACGGCGACGCGTCCGGCGATCGAGTGGAGTCCGCCGGAGAACCGCAGGAGGGCCGTCAATTCCGCCACCCGAGCAGACGGTCGCGGATCGCGGACCGCCGCGAGCTCGGTCTTCACGTCAGCGGTCAACGGCACGGCGATCCTTCGTTCGGGGGCGGGGGGACACGCGGGTGTTCCGGGGGCGATGTTCCAGCCTACTCTCGCCCCAGGTCGCGGTGTTTCACCCGGACCGCGACGCCCGGGACGGTCGACAACCGGTGCGCCAGCTCCTGCACCGTCACGACGGAGCGATGCTTGCCGCCCGTGCATCCCACAGCGACGACGGAATGCTGCTTGTTCTCTCGCTGGTACCCCTCCAGGACAGGGCGGAGTGCACGGGCGTACGCATCGATGAACTCGACCGCGCCGTCCTGGGCGAGCACGTACTCGCGCACGGCGTCGTCCTCGCCTGTCAGGGGCTTGAGCTCCGGCACCCAGAACGGGTTCGGCAGGAACCGCATATCGGCGACGAGGTCGACATCGGTCGGCAGCCCGTACTTGAAGCCGAAGCTCATCACCGTGACGGTGTGGCGCGCCTCTCCCTCCTCGCGGAACAGCTCCATCACCCGCGTCGCGAGCTGGTGGATGTTGAGCGCGCTCGTATCGATGATCAGGTCGGCGTTCTCGCGGATCGCCCCCAGCCGCTCCCGCTCCCGGCGGATGCCGTCGAGGAGCGTGCCGTCGCCTTGGAGCGGGTGCGGGCGCCGCACCGACTCGAAGCGACGCACGAGCACGTCGTCGGAGGCGTCGAGGAAGAGCACTCGCAGTGCGCGCCCGCCGCGGAGCGCCTGCGTCACCGCAGGGAGGGCGCTGAACAGATCGCGGCCGCGGACGTCGACGACCGCGGCGACCTTGGGCAGGGCACCCGCGGCAGCCTCCGACATCTCGAGGAGCGGGCGCAGCATGAGGGGCGGCAGGTTGTCGACGACGTACCACCCGATGTCTTCGAGAGCGTTGGCGGCGGTGGTGCGTCCGGCACCGGACATGCCCGTGACGATCAGGACTGCGCCTGCCGCGTCCGCCACATCCACCCCCTGAAGTCTCTGACTCCAGCCTACCCAGTCGTGCTCGACGACGGGGACGCGAGGTGGCGGTGGATGGCTTCTGCGAGCTTGGGGCCGATCCCCGGCAGCTCGGAGATCTGTTCGGGTGTCGCCTGTCGGAGCGCGGCCACCGAGCCGAAGTGGCGCAGCAGCGCCTTGATGCGGGCGTCGCCGAGGCCTGGCACTTCGCTCAGCACCGACGTGATGTCCCGCTTTCGACGTTTGCGCTGATGGGTGATGGCGAACCGGTGCGCCTCGTCGCGCAGACGCTGCAGCAGATACAGGGCCTCGGAGGTGCGAGGCAGGATGACGGGGAAGTCCTCCCCCGGCAGCCAGACCTCTTCGAGCCGCTTCGCGATGCCGCACAGCGCGATGTCCTGGTGTCCGGCATCGGCCAGCGCACGGGCGGCGGCCTCCACCTGCGGCTTGCCGCCGTCGACGACGAGCAGCTGGGGCCGGTACGCGAAGCGAGGTCGCTTGCGGACGGTCACCACCGGCGATTCCTCGGCGCCGTCTTCATCGTCCTCGGCTGCGGCGCCGTCGAGCGCCGCGTCGTCGCTGTCGATGTGGGCGAGACGCCGGCGCAGCACCTGATACAGCGAATCGGTGTCATCGGTCGTGTCGGCGACGGTGAACGAGCGGTATTGGTCTTTTCGGGCCAGCCCGTCTTCGAAGACCACCATCGAGGCGACGACGTTCGTGCCGCTCAGATGCGAGACATCGAAGCACTCGATCCGCAGAGGCGCCTCGGTCATGCCGAGCGCCTCCTGCAGGTCGGTGAGCGCCCGCGTGCGGGCCGTGTAGTCGCTCGTGCGACGTGTCTTGTGCAGCATGAGCGCCTGGCGCGCGTTCAGTACGGCGGTCTTCATCAGCTCGGCCTTGCGCCCGCGTTGCGCGACCCCGAGTGTCACGCGCTTGCCCCGCCGCCTCTCCAGCCACGACTCGAGTTCGGCGGCATCGTCGGGCAGAGAGGGCACGAGCACGTGGCGCGGGATGTCGCCTGGCGCCGCGTCACCGTACGTGCGCTGGAGCACCTGGTCGACGAGCTCGGGCCCGGCGATGTCGAGCTCCTTGTCGATGGTGGTCGCCCGGACACCGCGCACACGCCCGCCGCGAATCACGAAATGCTGCACCGCCGCCGACAGCTCATCCTCCGCGATCCCGAACAGGTCTGCATCGGTGTCGGGCGCCAGCACCAGAGCGCTCTTGTTGAGGACGGCGTCGATCGCCTGCAGCCTGTCGCGGTACAACGCGGCCGACTCGTAGTCGGTCGCTGCCGCGGCTTCGCGCATCCGCGCAGTCAGCTCCTTCGTGAAGCGCTGGTCACCGCCCGACATGAAGGCGACGAAGTCGTCGACGATCGCGCGGTGCTCCGCGATCGTCACGGTCATCGAGCAGGGACCGCCGCACCGGCCGATCTGACCGGGGAAGCAGGGGCGCCCCGTCGCCATCGCCTTCTTGTACGACGCGTCGCTGCAGGTGCGGATGGGGAAGACCTTGATCATCAGGTCGATCGTGTCGTGGACGGCCCAGACCTTGGGATACGGACCGAAGTACTTGGCGCCCGGGATCTTCCGATTACGGGTGACGATGACGCGTGGCGCCTCGTCGCCGAGGGTCACGGCGAGGTACGGATACGACTTGTCATCTTTGTATCTGACATTGAACGGTGGAGAGAACTCCTGGATCCACATGTATTCCAGCTGCAGCGAGTCGACGTCGGTCGGCACCACCGTCCACTCCACAGAGGCAGCCGTGGTGACCATGCGGCGCGTGCGCTCGTGGAGGGTGTGCAGCGGGGCGAAGTAGTTCGACAGACGCGCGCGCAGGTTCTTGGCCTTGCCGACGTACAGCACGCGCCCGTCGGCGTCGCGGAATCGATACACCCCGGGGTTCGTCGGGATCTCCCCCGGCTTCGGCTTATAGTGGCAGCGCGGATGCCACCTCAGCCCGCCTTACGCGTCAGCGCCGTCCTGTCGGAGCCGAGCACCTCAGCCAGGAAGCGGCCTGTGTGACTGTCGGACACCGCCGCGACCTGCTCCGGTGTTCCCGTCGCCACGACCTGACCCCCGCCGGCACCGCCCTCGGGACCGAGATCGATGATCCAGTCGCTCGACTTGATGACGTCGAGGTTGTGCTCGATGACGATGACGGTGTTGCCCTTGTCGACCAGCCCCCCGAGCACACCGAGGAGGAGGCTGACGTCTTCGAAGTGCAGGCCCGTCGTGGGCTCGTCGAGGACATAGACGCTGCGTCCGTTGGAACGCCGCTGCAGCTCGGTCGCGAGCTTCACGCGCTGAGCCTCGCCGCCGGACAGCGTCGTGGCGGATTGACCCAGCCGCACGTAGCCGAGGCCCACGTCGACGAGCGTCTTGAGATAGCGGTGGATCGCCTGGATGGGCTCGAAGAACTCCGCCGCCTCGGCGATCGGCATGTCGAGCACCTCGGCGATGTTCTTGCCCTTGTAGTGCACCGCCAGCGTGTCACGGTTGTAGCGCTTGCCGTGACAGACCTCGCAGTCGACGTACACGTCGGGCAGGAAGTTCATCTCGATCTTGATCGTGCCGTCGCCCGAGCACGCCTCGCAGCGACCGCCCTTGACGTTGAAGCTGAAGCGTCCGGGCTGATAGCCGCGCACCTTCGCCTCGGGCGTCTCGCTGAACAGCGTGCGGATGCGGTCGAAGACCCCCGTGTAGGTGGCGGGGTTCGACCGCGGCGTGCGGCCGATCGGCGCCTGGTCGACGTGCACCACCTTGTCGAGATTGTCGAGTCCTGTGACACGGGTGTGCTTGCCCGCGACACGGCGCGCGCCGTTCAGCTTGGTGGCCAGCACTTCGTACAGGATGCCGTTGACCAGGGTCGACTTGCCGGAGCCGCTCACGCCGGTGACCGCAGTCAGGACGCCCAGCGGAAAGTCGACCGTGACGTTGCGGAGGTTGTTCTCGCGCGCACCGACGACCGTGACCATCCGCTTCTTGTCGATCTTTCGGCGCCGGCGCGGCGTCTCGATGCTGCGCCGGCCGCTGAGATAGGCCCCGGTGATGGAGCGCTCGTCGGACAGCAACGACGACAGTGGACCCGAATGGACGACCTCGCCTCCGTGCACGCCGGCGCGAGGACCGATGTCGACCACCCAGTCGGCGGCGTCGATCGTCTCTTCGTCGTGCTCGACCACGATCAGGGTGTTACCGAGGTTCTTCAGTCGCACCAGCGTCTCGATCAGTCGCCGGTTGTCGCGTTGGTGAAGACCGATCGAAGGCTCGTCGAGAACGTAGAGCACGCCCGTCAGGCCCGAGCCGATCTGCGTGGCCAGGCGGATGCGCTGCGCCTCGCCACCGGAGAGCGACCCCGCGGAACGGCTGAGGCTGAGGTAGTTCAGGCCGACCTGGATCAGGAAGTCGAGGCGTGCCCGGATCTCCCGCAGCACCGCCGCGGCGATGTGCGCTTCACGTTCGGTCAGTTCGAGGTGTGCGAAGTAGGTCTGGGCCTCACCGAGGCTCATGCGCGATGCGTCGGCGATCGACTGCCCGTGCACGAGGACGGCCAGCACCTCCGGCTTGAGGCGGTCTCCGTTGCAGACGGGGCACGGCACCTCACGCAGGTACTCCGACCACCGCTGCCGCTGCGTGTCGGACTCCGCCTGCGCATACTGCCGCTCGATGTACGGGATGACGCCTTCGAACCCTGAGGTGTACCGCATCTCACGTCCGTAGCGGTTCTTCCACTTCACCGTGACCTTGAAGTCCTGGCCGCGGAGCACGGCTTCCGTCACGCGCTCCGGGAGCTGACCCCAGGGTGTGTCGAGTGAGAAGTCGAGGTCGTCGGCGAGCCCCACGAGCAGGCGTTCGTAGTACTGGAAGAGGCCCTTGCCCTGCGTCGTCCACGGAAGGATCGCGCCCTCGTTGATGGAGAGCTCCTCGTCGCCGAGCAGCAGATCCACATCGACCGACATGCGCGTGCCGAGACCCGAACACGCCGGGCATGCGCCGAAGGGCGCGTTGAAGGAGAACGTGCGCGGCTCGATCTCTGTGAGCTGGAGCGCGTGACCGTTGGGGCAGGACAGTTTCTCGGAGTAGCTCTGCCAGGCCGCGTCGCCCTCCTCGTCGACGAAGTTCACCTGCATGACCCCGCCCGCCAGCCCGAGAGCCGTCTCGACGGAGTCGGTGATGCGTCCGAGCAGGTCGGGCGCGGCGACGAGACGATCGACGACGACCGCGATGTCGTGCTTGTAGCTCTTCTTGAGCTTCGGAGGCTCGGCGAGCTGGACGAGTTCGCCGTCGACGACGGCGCGCGCGTAGCCCTTGGCCGACAGCTCCTTGAAGAGGTCGACGAACTCGCCCTTCTTCTGGCTCACGACGGGGGCGACGATCTGATAGCGGGTGCGCTCGGGCAGCTCCGCGAGCTGGTCGGCGATCTGCTGCACGGTCTGACGCTGGATGCGCTCACCGCACTCGGGACAGTGCGGCACGCCGATGCGAGCCCAGAGCAGACGCATGTAGTCATGGATCTCGGTGATCGTGCCGACGGTCGAGCGAGGGTTGCGATTCGTCGACTTCTGGTCGATCGACACGGCAGGGCTCAGGCCCTCGATGAAGTCGACGTCGGGTCGATCCACCTGGCCCAGGAACTGACGCGCGTAGGAGCTGAGCGACTCCACGTAGCGGCGCTGCCCCTCGGCGAAGATCGTGTCGAAGGCGAGGCTCGACTTCCCGGAGCCCGACAGACCCGTGAACACCACGAGCGCGTCGCGCGGGATGTCGAGGTCGACGTCCTTCAGATTGTGGACGCGGGCACCACGAACACTGAGCTTGGAGGGGGTGGCGACGGGGACGATGGGCACCGGACAAGTCTAGGTCGCCCCTCCGACATCGGCTCCGGGGCCTCGGGATCGGGTCCGAAGGAGCAGCGCGTTCAGCGCAGTCGCGGAAGGATGTCGTCGATGGCGGCATCGAGATCCGGATGGCGGAAGCGGTAGCCCGCTGCCTGCAACGCCTCCGGCGCCACCCACCGACTCTTCAGCACGAGCTCCGGCTCGGTTCGCAGCGCCCACATGGCGCCCTCGAGCATCCACCGTGTCGACGGAAGCCCCCACCGCATCCCGACGGCCCGGCGCAGGCTCGCCATCAGCGTGCGATTGTCCACCGCCTCGGGAGACGCGAGATTGACCGGTCCCGTCAGATCCTGCCTGTCGATGAGGAACTCGACCGCGCCGACCACGTCGTCGACGTGCACCCAGCTGAACCTCTGCGCCCCGCGCGTACGGTACTGGTCGACGCGCCCGTCGCCGGACGGCGCTCGTCCGATCCCGCGATACCGGCGGTGCTGCGGCGACCAGCCGTCGAACTGCGTGCCGCCCAGGCCCCAGCGAGCCAGCCGCACCAGCATCGCCGTCGCGGGTCCGTCGCCGAGGACGATGGCCATGCGCATCGCGACGCGTCTCGTGCCGGGCAGCTCGCCGGCGAAGATCTCCGCCTCCCACGCCTGGGCGACGTCGACCGAGAAGCCGCGCCCGAGGACCCCCTGCGCCTCGGTGTTGGCGCGCTCCTCCTCGTGCCGGTAGATCGTGGCCGTCGACGCGTTCAGCCAGACGCGAGGCGGTGCCGTCGAGGCCCCGACCGCCTCCCGCAGGGCACGCGTCGTCTCCACGCGCGAGCGGAGGATCTCGGTGCGTGCCGCGTCGGTGTAGCGGCAGTTCACGCTCTTGCCCGCGAGGTTGATGAGCACGTCGGCGCCGTCCACCGCTCGGGCGACCGACGCGGCGTCGGCCCACGTGGCGTCACCTGAGCGCCCGATGGTGCGGATGCGATCGCCCTCCGCGGTGAAGTGATTGCGCAGTGCCGTGCCGACGAAGCCGCCGGCGCCGGCGATGACGATGGAGCGCACCCGTCCGCCTCCCAGGTTTCTGAACGTGTTCAGTCTACGGGGATTCCTCCATCGCGCGCACCCGCGACCGCCTCCCTGTGAAAGCCGTCAGCGCATCGCGCAGCGCTCCGACCTCGTCGAGATCCATGCCCACGCGCCGCATGACGCTCTCCGGCACGGCGAGCGCCTGCTGCCGCAGGCTCGTCCCCTCTGCCGTCAGGCCGATCTCGAGCACGCGCTCGTCGGCGGCAGCGCGTCGGCGCACGACACGCCCCTGCGCTTCCAGTCGCTTCACGAGCGGCGAGAGCGTCGCCGGCTCCATCGCCAGCTCATCGGCGAGCTCTGCGAGAGAGCGCGGGGCGCGCTCCCACAGCGCGAGCATGACCAGGTACTGCGGATGAGTGAGGCCGAGCGGCTCGAGGACGGGCCGGTAGACGGCGACGACGTTGCGCGCCGCCGTCACCAAGGCGAAGCACAGCTGGTTCTCCAGGGCGAGGGCATCATCACGAGGCGTCACCCTGCCAGACTATTACTTAGTACACTAATAGTCATGACACGAAGCGAACCGCGGAAACCGATGCGCGAACGTGCGCGGGAGGCCGGCGGATGGTACCGCTACCTCAACAACCGCCTCATCCGCTTCGCAGGCCCAGCCTCGGTCGGACCGTACGACACCGAACCCGAACCCGAGCGGACGGAGCGGGCGTGCCCCCTCTGCGGCCACCCGATGTCGCGGCACACCTTCGATCGTTCGGGTCCGAAACCGCTCATGCACTGCCCGTGAGCGAATCGGTCGCGATCATCCCAGGTCGATCGCTCCGTCGTCGGCGATGCGCCAGCCCGGATTGACGGCGACCTCCCACGGGTGCCCGTCGGGATCGAGGAACACGCCCGAGTAGCCGCCCCACTCCGTCGCGGCCGCGCCGCGCGCCAGCGTGCCGCCCGCCTGCGCGGCGGCGGCGAGGATGTCGTCGACGTCTTCGGTGCGCGCCACGTTGTGCGCCAGTGTCACTCCGCCCCAGCCTCCGGTGTCGACGACACCGGAGTCGGACGCGAGCGATGCGCGAGACCACAGCGCCACGACCATCCCACCCGCCTGGTAGAACGCGACCTCGCCGTCGACAGAGCCGGCATGGGGCTCCCAGCCGAGTTCGCGATAGAAAGCGATCGCCCGTTCAAGATCAGCCACGCCGAGCGTGATCAGACTCACTCGTTGCTGCATCGGCTCCTCCAGGGGGTGAGATAGAGACGGGCCCCCACGGTTCAGGCGTGACCCGCACGCTCCATCGCGCGAAGCTCTCTCTTGAGATCTTGAACCTCGTCCCGCAGTCGGGCCGCCAGTTCGAACTTGAGCTCCTCGGCAGCCGCGAGCATCTGGTTGGAGAGGTCTTCGATCGTGGCCTCGAGCTGGTTCGCGCCTTCGGCGGCGATGCCCTCTCGACGCAGTCGCGGTGTGGGGCTCTTCCCCTTGCCCGACTTGTTCTTCTTCGACAGCATCTCCTGCGTGTCGGACGCCTCGCGCGCGAGCACGTCGGTGATGTCGGCGATTCGCTTGCGCAGGGGCTGCGGGTCGATGCCGTTCTCGGTGTTGTAGGCGATCTGCTTCTCGCGCCGACGCTCGGTCTCGTCAATCGCCGCGCGCATGGAGTCGGTCATGTTGTCGGCGTACATGTGCACCTGCCCCGACACGTTGCGGGCCGCGCGGCCGATCGTCTGGATGAGCGACGTTCCCGAGCGGAGGAAACCCTCCTTGTCGGCGTCGAGGATGGCGACGAGCGAGACCTCGGGGAGATCGAGGCCTTCACGAAGGAGGTTGATGCCGACCAGGACGTCGTAGACGCCGGAGCGGAGCTCGGTGAGCAGTTCGACGCGCCGAAGGGTGTCGACGTCGGAGTGGAGGTAGCGCACGCGCACACCGTGCTCCCCCAAGAAGTCGGTGAGCTCTTCGGCCATCTTCTTCGTGAGGGTCGTGACGAGCACGCGTTCGTCGCGCTCCACCCGCACGCGGATCTCTTCGAGCAGGTCGTCGATCTGTCCCTTGGAGGGCTTCACGATGATCTCCGGGTCGATCAGACCCGTCGGCCGGATGATCTGCTCCACGACACCGTCGGCTATACCCATCTCGTAACGCCCAGGCGTCGCCGACAGGTACACGGTCTGGCCGATGCGCTGCTTGAACTCGTCGAATCTCAACGGCCGGTTGTCGAGCGCACTGGGCAGGCGGAACCCGTGATCGACGAGCGTGCGCTTGCGAGAGGCGTCACCTTCGTACATGGCGCCGATCTGCGGGACCGTCACGTGCGACTCGTCGATGACGAGCAGGAAGTCGTCGGGGAAGAAGTCGAGCAGTGTGTGCGGCGGCTCCCCCGGAGCGCGGCCGTCGAGGTGACGCGAGTAGTTCTCGATGCCCGAGCAGAAGCCGAGCTGCTGCAGCATCTCGAGATCGAACGTCGTGCGCATGCGCAGACGCTGTGCCTCGAGCAGCTTGCCCTGCCCCTCCAGCTCGGCGAGCCGCTCGGCGAGCTCGACCTCGATCGTCCCGATCGCCCTCTGCACGGTGTCGGTTCCGGCGACGTAGTGGGACGCCGGGAAGATCGGCACACTGTCGAGCTTCTGGACAACGTCGCCCGTGAGGGGGTGGAGCATGTACAGGGCTTCGATCTCGTCCCCGAAGAGCTCGATCCGCACGGCGAACTCCTCATAGACCGGGATGATCTCGATCGTGTCGCCCCGCACCCGGAAGTTGCCGCGCGAGAAGTCGACGTCGTTGCGGTTGTACTGCATCGCGATGAACTTGCGGATGAGGGCGTCGCGGTCGTACCGCTCCCCCACCTGCAGAGCCACCATCGCCCGCAGGTACTCCTCCGGCGCGCCGAGGCCATAGATGCAGGACACCGTCGACACCACGACGACGTCGCGCCGACTCAGGAGGGAGTTGGTCGTGGAGTGCCGGAGCCGCTCCACCTCCGCGTTGATGGAGGAGTCCTTCTCGATGAAGGTGTCGGTCTGCGGGACGTACGCCTCGGGCTGGTAGTAGTCGTAGTAGCTGACGAAGTACTCGACGGCGTTGTTGGGCATCAGGTCGCGGAACTCGTTGGCCAGCTGGGCCGCCAGCGTCTTGTTGTGCGCCATCACGAGAGTGGGCCGCTGCACCTGCTCGATCAGCCACGCCGTCGTCGCCGACTTGCCCGTGCCCGTCGCACCCAGGAGCACGACGTCGGTCTCGCCCGCATTGATGCGCGCGGCGAGGTCGGCGATCGCCTGCGGCTGATCTCCGCTGGGCATGTACTCGCTGATGACCTCGAAAGGGCGAACCGAACGCGTCGTCTGCATCCCTCCAGCGTATGCCGGGGCTACGACACCGGCGCCGGTGTTCGCCCACGGCGACGTCCTCCCGTCGGCCTAGGCTGGGGACGTGATGGAAATCCTGGTCGGATCCGGTCTGGCCGCGGCGGCCGGACTCAACGCCTGGATGCCGCTGCTGGTGCTCGGCCTTGCGGATCGCTTCGTCCCCGCCGTGGAGCTGCCGGGCGCCTGGTCATGGCTGTCGAGCGACATCGCGCTGTGGATCACCGGCGTCCTCCTCGTGGTCGAGATCATCGCCGACAAGATCCCCGCCGTCGATTCCCTCAACGACATCCTCCAGACCGTCGTCCGCCCCGCCTCGGGCGGTATCGTCTTCGGCGCCGGCGCGACCGCCGAGACCGTCCGCGTCGACGACCCGGCTTCACTGTTCACAGACAACGCCTGGGTGCCGATCGTCATCGGCGTCGTCCTGGCCCTCCTCGTGCATGCCCTCAAGGCCGCAGTCCGCCCGGTCGCCAACCTCGCGACCGGCGGCGTCGCCGCACCGGTCCTCTCCACCGCCGAGGACGTCTCGTCTCTCGCGCTCGCCGCTGCGGCGATCTTCCTGCCGGTGCTGGCGGGGGTTCTCGTCCTGGCCCTGATCGTCGTCGCGGTCATCATCGTGCGCCGTCGACGTCGCATGCGGCACGCCCCCCGCGACCCCGGCGCAGCCACGGGGCCGGTCCAGCCCCGCGACACCCGTCGGTGATCACGGGGCCGCGGGGGCCTGCGCACCCCGCGACAGCCGCGTCCACAGCTCGTCGGTCTGCGCGAGCGTGTCGGCGAGTGCGCCGCTCGTGTCGATGACGACGTCGGCGAGTGCGAGGCGCGCCTCGTCCGGCACCTGCGCCGCGATGCGTCCGGCAGCCTCCTCCTCCGACATGCCGCGCAGCTCCACGAGCCGCCGCGCGCGCACCGCCGCGGGCGCGTGCGCCACCACGACGAGATCCCACGGGTCGTCGGCACGCGCCTCGACCAGAAGCGGGACGTCGTAGACCACCACGGCTTCGGGGTCGTGCGCGCGCGCCGCAGCGAATCGACGAGCCGACTCCGCCCTGACCGCCGGATGCACGATCGCGTTGAGGCGCGCGCGTGCCGCGTCGTCGGAGAAGACGATCGCTGCGAGGGCGGATCGGTTGAGCTCGCCGCCCTCCCCGATCACCCCGCGGCCGAACGCGCGCTCGATCTCGGCCAGCACGGGGGAGCCCGCGCGCTGCACCTCCCGGACGATCGCGTCCGCGTCGATGATGACCGCGCCGAGCTCGGCCAGACGGGTCGAGATGGTCGATTTTCCGGAGGCGATTCCGCCGGTGAGAGCGACGAGGGGCATGCATATGAGGATGCCATGAGGAACGTGCGCGGGCGCTAACGATCTTCTCTCCGAAGGCCAAGGGGCGCCTGAGGCGGCCTTGAGCCAAACCTGAGGGTGCGTCCGTAATGTCTTCCTCAGCAGCAAGAACCCCCCCGGTTCCCGAAGCTGCCGAGCGGGACCCGAACCCGCTCGGCCACATCCGACAGCGCGGACTGCCCGAACAGATCGCGCTCAACACCTCCACCGGCATGCCCGAGCAGACCGGCCGGCCGCCCTGCACCCACGTCCCGAAAGCGTGCGCGCGACAGGGATGGTCGGCGTGCGCGGAGCACCGGCCACGACAACCCCGAAAGGCAAGCCATGAACACCATCACCCCCGAAGCAGCCGCCACGCAGCCCGAGGAGCGCAAGAGCAAGCGCCGCGCCGTCGTCGCCTTCGCTCTCGCCGCTCTCGCCGTGGGAGGCATCGGAGCCGCCGCGACCAGCGCCGCCTGGACCGACAACGTCTTCTTCTCGGCCAAGGCCGAGTCGGCGACCTTCAACCTGCAGGGATCGCTCAACGGCACCTCGTGGAGCGAGTCGGACGCGCAGGGCTCCATCCAGCTCGCCGTGCCGGCCACCGCGCTCGCCAACCTGGTGCCCGGCGAGACCCGCACCATCAACCTCTACGTGAAGAACCTCGGCTCGGTCGGCGCTGCGCTGACCTCGTCCGTCGCCTGGGCGTCGACGCCCGCGGCGACCTTCACGACGAACCCCGGCGCCGTCGTGGACGGCCTCGCCACGTCGCTGACGTCCACGGGGACGGCCACCGACACGGACCAGTTCCAGCTCAAGGTCACGACCGACGCGAACTGGGCCGCGACCAACCAGGGCAAGTCCGGCACGATCATCGTCACGATCGCCGGCACCGCCGTCGCCCCGTAATCCGCACCACGCCACCACACCCACCACGCTCGAGCAGAAGGAGTCACGTCATGATGCAGTTCATCCGCCGCCTCGCCGACCTGGCGCTCTGGCTGCTCGCCGCGGTGGGTGTGGTGTGCGCCCTCGTGTGGGGCGCCACGGCACTCGGCCACATCAAGCCGCTCATCGTCATCTCGGGGTCCATGGAACCCGGCATCATGACGGGCGACCTGCTGATCGACGTGCCCGTGGCGACCGCCTCGCTCGAGGTCGGCGACGTCGTCAGCCTTCCGTCGGAACTCACCGAACACCTCGTCACCCACCGCATCGAGCAGGTCGTCGACCTGGGCGACGGGACGTTCCGGATCTCGATGAAAGGCGACAACAACGCCTTCTCAGACGCCCTCGACTACACGGTCGGCGCGCAGTCGTGGCAGCCCGCAGTGCAACTGAGCGGTTGGGGAACCGCCGCACAGCGCCTGACCACACCTTCTGTCGCCATTCCGCTGGTCGTGGGGCTCGTCGCCCTGCTCGGCATCGCACTGCTCCTTCCCGCGCCGTCACGGCGCCGGACTTCGGCCAAGGAATCGCAGGATGCACAGTGGGGCGCGACGCGGGTAACGGTGCTCCCGTGACCCGCGGAGGTGCGGCGGGGGGCCGCACCAGTACACGCCGGGTGTGGACCGTCGCGCTCGCCACGATTCTGGGGATCGTCGGCGTCGCGACGGCCACGGCCGGCGTGGAGCACACGCAGTCGGCCTGGACCGACAACACGTACACGTCGGCCGTCGCCACGGCCGGCACATGGTCGGTCCCGGTCTCGGTCGGCTGCACCGCGATGAATGCCAACGGCACTCCCAAGAACGGCGGTCACTGCGAGGTCCTCGGCGTCTCCGTCGACCAGGAGTGGGGCACGACCGGCAACCGGATGCGCAACTACACCGTGCGCCTGCGCTCGAACGCGCAGGAGGGCTACGTCCAGTTCACCGTCGATCTGTCCAGCGCCGGGTCCACCGGATTCTCGTGGGCGACGGCAGGGCTCACGGCCGGCAGCACGCAGGTGACGCCCAACAACGGCTGGACCTGCGCCAAGCTCCCGACGCTCACCGGCAAGACCCCCACTAACTGGGGCTGGGGCCCGAACAGCGCGATCTACTTCCAGATCACCGAGAACCGCTCGTCGCAGGCGGTGAACTGCGGATGAGCGCGCCGCCACACGCCGCTCCTGCACCGCTCCGGCGCAGCTTCTGGGATATCATCACCGATGCCGGTCATGGAGACCCGCTCGGTGAACGGCACACGGAAGGACTACCGTTGCCGGACTCGCAGGTCGCCGTCGTCATCGAGGACGATCCTGACATCCGCTCCCTTGTGACCGAGGTTCTGGGCCAAGCCGGCTTCACGGTCTACCCCGCCGGAACAGGCGCCGAAGGCCTCGAGCTCGTTCGCGAGCATCAGCCCATCGTGACGACCCTCGACATCAGCCTTCCCGGCATGGACGGATTCGAGACGGCGCGCCGCATCCGGGCAGTCAGTGCGACCTACATCGTCATGCTCACCGCGCGCGCCGAGGAGATCGACACGCTTCAGGGACTGCAGGCGGGCGCCGACGACTACGTCACCAAACCGTTCCGCCCCCGTGAGCTGCGCGCGCGGATCGAGGCCATGCTACGCCGGCCCCGCATGATGGGCGTGGGCGATGCGGCCGCGCTCGACTCCCCCGCAGCGTCCGTTCCCGCATCTGCGCCGGTCACCACGGCCGCCGTCGTGCCCACCGCCCAGCCCGCGCCGGCGCGCGACGTGAGCGGGTGGCTCGAGCACAAAGGACTCCGCCTCCACCTCGACATGCGGGTCGCGCTCGCCGATGACGCGCCGCTCGATCTCACGCGCAGCGAGTTCGACATCCTGCACGACCTTCTGAGCGCGGGTCGCCGCGTGATCGGCAAGAACGAGCTCGCGCTGTCGCTGCGGGGCGAGAGCCACCTCGGTATGGGCTTCGTGAGCGAACACGACACGCGCGCCATCGAGGTACACGTCGCCAACCTGCGGCGGAAGCTCGGCGAATCGGCGTCAGCGCCGCGCTGGATCGAGACGATCCGGGGCGTCGGCTACCGGCTCACGCTGTGACGACGTCGTCTCGGCGCCCATCGCCCTCCGCGAGGATCACCGACGCGTCGGGACTGGTCGAGGACCGCCGCGCGGCGTCCTGCGCGCCGTCGACCAGGCGCGTCGCGTCGTAGCCGAGATCTTTGCTGAGAGCCACGCCGACACCCACCACCGGGATCACCGCGCTCCCCCGCTCCGCGAAATCGTCGAGCAGGAGCCGCTGGATACGACTCGCCACGCGACGCGCGTCGGCTTCCGACGCCGGCTCGAACGCGATCAGGACGGCGTCGCCGCCCCCCTCGCCGACCAGGGCGAAGCTGGGCGCGTATCGACGGGCACCTTGACGCTGCTGCGCCGCGATCGCGGCCTCCTCGTCGGCGCCGAAGGCGATCGAGATCTGCGCCAGGTCGTCGATGCGGAGGGCGATCACGGCGAAAGGCTCCCCACGCCCGGCCGCCCGCTCGAGCACCAGGGGCAGAGCGGCCGCGTACGAGCGCGCGCTGAGGAGACCGTCGGGCGACAGTTCGAGCGTCGAGTGATAGGTGTCGTGCCGCACGGTCACGCGCCCGCTCCGCAGCATTGTGGCCGTCGTGAGGGCCGTGATGGTGACCACGATCGACACGAGCCCTGTGATGCCCGAGTTGAACCACGTCTGGAAGATCGTTCCCTCCGGACCTTCGACCGCCAGCACGATGCCCCGGCCGAAGTAGTACAGCGCGACGAAGACCAGCACGAATGTCAGTCCGAGGGAGCTCCAGACCCCGGCCATGGCGCCGCGCCGCGACTCGATCGCACCCAGGAAGGCGAAGAGGGCGACAGCGAAGAAAAGCACCTCCGACCCTGCCCAGTCGCCACCCGCGGGACCGGCCGACAGCGTCGTCGCGATGAGCACGACGGCCACAGCCGCGACCAGGGCGACGGGGAGCCGCATCGACCGACCGTTGAAGCTCCGGCATCCCAGCCAGAAGAATCCGAGAGTGGACGCGAGGGCGGCGTTCCCGACCGCGATCGCGACCCACGGCTCGGACGAGGCACGCCAGATGAGGTAGCACACGACGGTGAGCACGCCGCTGAGGAACCCGACGGCCCACACGCGGCCGGCCCCCACCTCGCGGCGCAGCAGCGTCTCGAGAAGGTAGAGGACGGCGGCGGTGATCGTGACCACCGCCACGACGATGTTGATCGTGAAGCTGTCGATCATGCTGAGGGCTCCTCCTCCGCGGTCGATGCGGGCAACCTCACGACAAATGTCGCGCCGCCTCCGGGTGTGGTTCGGACGGAGATCTCGCCGGCGTGCGCACGGACGATCTCTCGGCTGATCGCAAGACCCAGCCCGCTCCCGTGCGTCGTCGACTTGCGCACGCGCGCTGAGCGGAAGAATCTCTCGAACAGGCGCGGCAGCTCGCTGTCGGGAATCCCGGGGCCGTTGTCGCTCACGTGCAGCCACACGTGCGTCCCGTCGTTCGTGAGCGAGACCTCCACGCGTCCTCCCACCTCGTTGTACTTGATGGCATTCGACAACAGGTTGTCGATCACCTGCCGGATCCGGCGAGGGTCGACCAGCGTGCTCACGCGCTCGACGCGCGACGTGTCGATCGTCATCCGGCGCTCCACGGCACGTGGCTGGGCCGCCTCGACGGCCGACGAGACGACCGCCGCCAGGTCGGTGTGCTCCATCCGCACCGAGAGCTCCACGCCCATGTGCGAGGCGGCCGACGCGGTCAGCAGGTCGGCCACGAGGTCGAGGAGCCGGCCGGCATTGCGCTCCACCACCTCGAGGCTCCGCCGGGTCACGGGCGACAGCTCGGCATCGTCGAGGGCGAGCTCCACGTAGCCGGTGATCGAGGTGAGCGGCGTGCGCAGCTCATGCGAGACCGACGCGATGAGATCCTCACGGGAGCGCAGGGCGAGCTCCTCCGCCGTGACGTCGAGCGTGACGATGATCATGCCCGCATCGGAGAGGTCCTTGTCGCGGAGGCGCCGGGCGGTCGATCGCAGCGCGCGACGGCGTTCGTCCCCGGGGTCCCCGTGCCACACCAGCGCGCTCTCGAACTCCTCCCCGCGGCGCGCCCGCGCGAGCGGAAGGTCGTCGTCGGCGAGCGGGGTGATGCCATCTGCGGCGTAAGCGCGCGGCGCATCGGCACGTGAGCGCTGCAGGCGCGCGTGGGCCTCGTTGTTGACGACGAGCGCACCCTCCGGAGTGAGGCGGATGACGCCGAAGTCGACCGCTTCCAGCACCTCGGTGACGAGGTCCTCCTGGCGACGAGCACGGTCCACAGACCGCTGCAGCAGCCCCGACTGCTTGTCGAGCAGGACGCGTTGCGCATTGGCGCGACGGGCGCCGTAGGCCGCGATCGTCGCCAGCCCGGCGATGACGACCGGAAGCAGCACCGTGCTCGGAGACATGAGGAGCGTCGCATCGATCGCGATCAGCGACCAGTACGTCACCGAGATCAGCGCGACGCCCAGCAGCGCACCCCACCCTGCATACGCTGCCGCGATCCACATGACCGGGAACGTCCACAGCAGCCCGAGCGCGGCGGTGGGCGCCGCGCCGCGCATGAGCGCAATGGCGGCGATGTCGGCGATCGGGAGCGCGAGCATCACCCCGGGCGGGAACCGCGTCCACGGCAGCACGAACGACAGACCTGCACCCACGAAGACCATCACGACGCCGAGGACGAGCAGCGTCGTGTGCACGACGGTGTCGAACAGCACGGCGAGAATCGCCGCGAGCAGCACGACGCCGGCGAGCAGCACCTGGTTCAGGAGGATGGAACGATCGCCATCACGCCCGACGGTCTTGGAGCGCGGCACGGCCCATCCGCTGCTGGTCACAGTTCGACGCTACCGTCACCACTGCGCAGAAGCGCGGAAGCCGCCCAGACACGCGGAAGGGGCCGCGACCATCGGCCGCGACCCCTTCTGAACGTGATGACTCAGCGGCCGGAGAGCTTCTCGCGGAGCGCCGCGAGAGCCTCGTCATCGGCGAGCGTGCCGCCGATGTTCGCCGAGTCGGACGAGAACGACGAGCCGCCGACCTCGGCCGGCGCAGCGGCCTCGGCCTCGAGCGCCTTGGCCACAGCGGCCTTGTGCGCCTCCCAACGACCCTGGGCCGCGGCGTACTCCTGCTCCCACTTCTCGCGCTGGGCGTCGAAGCCCTCGAGCCACGCGTTGGTCTCGGGGTCGAAGCCCTCGGGGTACTTGTACTCCCCGTTCTCGTCGTACTCCGTGACCATGCCGTAGAGGGCCGGGTCGAACTCGGTGCCGTTGGGGTCGACCGACTCGTTCGCCTGCTTGAGCGAGAGCGAGATGCGGCGACGCTCCAGGTCGATGTCGATGATCTTGACGAAGACCTCTTCGCCGACCGACACGACCTGCTCGGCGAGCTCCACGTGCTTGCCGGAGAGCTCAGAGATGTGCACGAGACCCTCGATGCCGTCCGCGACGCGAACGAACGCGCCGAACGGGACGAGCTTGGTGACCTTGCCCGGCGCGACCTGACCGATCGCGTGCGTGCGGGCGAAGACCTGCCACGGGTCCTCCTGCGTCGCCTTCAGCGACAGCGAGACGCGCTCGCGGTCGAGGTCGACCTCGAGGATCTCGACGGTGACCTCCTGGCCCACCTCGACGACCTCCGACGCGTGCTCGATGTGCTTCCACGAGAGCTCGGAGACGTGCACGAGGCCGTCCACGCCGCCCAGGTCGACGAACGCACCGAAGTTGACGATCGACGACACGACACCCTTGCGGACCTGACCCTTGTGCAGGTTGTTCAGGAACGTGGTGCGCGACTCCGACTGCGTCTGCTCGAGCAGCGCGCGGCGCGAGAGCACGACGTTGTTGCGGTTCTTGTCGAGCTCAAGGATCTTCGCCTCGATCTCCTGGCCGAGGTACGGCGTGAGGTCGCGGACGCGGCGCAGCTCGATGAGCGACGCGGGCAGGAAGCCGCGGAGGCCGATGTCGACGATGAGACCACCCTTGACGACCTCGATCACGGAGCCGGTGACGACACCGTCGTTCTCCTTGATCTTCTCGACATCGCCCCAGGCGCGCTCGTACTGCGCGCGCTTCTTGGAGAGGATGAGGCGGCCTTCCTTGTCCTCCTTCTGGAGAACGAGGGCTTCGACCTCGTCGCCGACCTTGACGACCTCGTTCGGGTCGACGTCGTGCTTGATGGAGAGTTCGCGCGAGGGGATGACGCCCTCGGTCTTGTACCCGACGTCGAGGAGCACCTCGTCGCGGTCGATCTTCACGACGGTGCCTTCGATGAGGTCTCCGTCGTTGAAGAACTTCAGGGTCTTCTCGACCGCGGCCAGGAAGTCCTCAGCAGATCCGATGTCGTTGATGGCGACCTGCTTGGTGGCCGG
The DNA here is from genome assembly GCA_963789095.1 of uncultured Actinomycetota bacterium. Lineage (GTDB taxonomy): Bacteria > Actinomycetota > Actinomycetes > Actinomycetales > Microbacteriaceae > Microbacterium. Next base: position 123,635 of record CAWBJK010000010.1, on the reverse strand, counting down.
GGCGGTCGTTGCGGTAGTCATGTAGTGGGTTGTCCTTGTTGGGTTGGGTGTCGGGCTCCGGCACGGGGGCCGAGGCTCCCCGTCCGCGCGAAGACGAACGGACGTCGAGTGCCGAAGCGGTCTGATTGGATTTCGTGTCACGAAAGCATGGCGAAACCGCCACGAGAATGACACTCCAGGGTATCAGAACGCGGCCCGCGGCGTCAGTGCGCCTCGGCCGCACCGAGAGCCGCCGTCACGCGACCTGCTCCCCGTCCAGGTACCACCAGCGACCCCGCTGGTAGACGAAGCGACTTCGCTCCTCCAGCACCCCGCTCTCCCCCGTCGCGGTGTCGCGCCACCCCGCGCGGAACGACACCACGCCGCGGTCATCGCCGTCACCGCCCTGGAGGGTCTCGTCGATCCTCAGGGAGAGCCACGACAGCCCGGTGTCGAGGTCGACGCGCTCGGGGCGGGTCGACGGATGCCACGTCTCGCGCAGGTGCGTCGCGTCGCCGAGGGCGAACGCCGTGAACCGTGACCTCATGAGCGCCTCGGCCGTGCGCGCGGGCTCGCCGGTGAGGACGGGGCGGCAGCAGGAGCCGTATGACCCGCCGCCGCACGGGCACGGCGCCTCGGCGGAGAGCGGGCGCCGTCCGCCGAATGCGGAACCGGACGACGAGAGGGTCACGCCTCGACTCTACGTCGGCCGGACGGCCTGCCGGACGGTCGGCCGGGCCGTGCGGGCGAAGCACCTCTCCCGCTCACGCGCACCGTGACAGGATGACAGCGTGACCGATCGCCTCATGCTCCTCGACACCGCGTCGCTCTACTTCCGGGCCTTCTACGGGGTGCCCGACACGGTGCGGGCACCCGACGGTCGGCCCGTGAACGCCGCCCGCGGCCTCCTCGACATGATCGCGAAGCTCGTGTCGACGTACGAGCCCACGCACCTCGTCGCGTGCTGGGACGACGACTGGCGTCCGCAGTGGCGAGTCGACCTGATCCCGAGCTACAAAGCGCACCGTGTGGCTGAACTCGTCGAAGCCGCACCCGACATCGAGGTTGTCCCCGATCCGCTGGAGGCGCAGGTGCCGATCATTCGCGAGGAGCTCGCCGCGCTCGGCGTGCCCGTGCTGGGAGCGGCGTCGCACGAGGCCGACGACGTCATCGGCACCCTCGCCACCCGCTCACCCTTCGCGGTGGACGTCGTGACCGGCGATCGCGACCTGTTCCAACTGGTCGACGACGAGCGCGACGTGCGCGTGATCTATACCGGGCGCGGAATGAGCAATCTCGACGTGCTCACCGAGGCGGCCGTCGTCGCGAAGTACGCGATCCTTCCCGCGCAGTACGCCGACTTCGCGGTGCTGCGCGGCGATCCCTCCGACGGCCTGCCCGGGGTGACGGGCATCGGCGAGAAGACCGCCGCCACGCTGCTCGCCGCCCACGGCGACCTCGCCGGCATCGTGGCGGCCGCCGAGCGCGGCGAAGGCATGAGCGCCGGCATCGCGGCCAAGATCCTCGCGGCGGGCGACTACCTCACGGTCGCGCCCACGGTCGTCGAGGTCGTGCGCACGCTCGAGCTCCCGGAGACCGACACCCGCATCACCGCCCCCGATCCGATCGGCGTCGAGACCGTCGGCGAGCGGTGGGGACTCGGCGCGTCCATGACACGCGCCGCCGAGGCCCTCGCCGGTCGCGCCTGACCCGAACGAGGCGCGTCGCCCGGGTCAGCCTCGCGCGCGCGACGTCCAGGCGCGGAGCCGCTCGAGCGGCCACGTCGTGACGATCCTCTCCTCGGGAACGCCCGCCTGCTCGGCGCGCGCCGCGCCCTCGTCGAGGAGGGCCAGCTGCCCGGGCGCGTGCGCGTCGGAGTCGATCGAGAACAGGCACCCCTCGGCGAGGGCGAGCGCGATGAGGTCATCCGGCGGGTCCTCCCGCTCGGGACGCGAATTGATCTCGACGGCGACGCCGTGCGCCGCGCACGCGGCGAACACGGCGCGCGCGTCGAAGTCCGAGGGCGGACGCGTGCCACGGCTGCCGCGGATCAGTCGCCCCGTCACGTGACCGAGCACGTCGACGTGACGATTCGAAGCCGCCGCCACCAGACGCCGCGTCATCGCCGCACGGTCCATGCGGAGTTTCGAATGCGCCGACGCCACCACCACGTCGAGCCGGTCGAGCAGATCGCTCTCCTGGTCGAGCGCACCGTCGTCGAGGATGTCGACCTCGATGCCGCTCAGCAGTGTGAAGCCGGCGCCGGAATGCTGCGGCACGACCTCCAGCTGCTCGCGCAGCCGCTCGGGCGACAGTCCGCGCGCGACGCGAAGGCGCGGTGAATGGTCGGTGAGCGCGAGGTATTCGTGCCCGAGCGCACGCGCCGCCGACACCATGAGGTCGATGCTCGTGAGGCCGTCGGACCAATCGGAGTGGCTGTGGAGGTCGCCGCGCAGGCGTCGCCTCAGCTCAGACGAGGGCGGCGCCTCCGCTCCGCGCAACTCCACGAGGTATGCGGGCACGACGCCGGAAAGGGCCTCCTGGATCACAGCGAACGAGGAGTCGCCGATGCCCTTCCTTCTTCGCAGAGACGCCCCGTCCGCCAGCTCGGCGTCCGACAGACCCTCGATCGCCGCGGCTGCGGTGCGGAACGCGCGCGACCGGTACCGCGACGCGCGTTCGCGTTCCAGCAGGGTCGCGATCTCGTTGAGCGCGTCGATCGGCCGGATCGGCCCGTCGGCGGCGGTCACACGGTCACCACGCGGCCGGCGATGCCCCGGTGCTCACGCGACGGCGGATCTGCGGACGATCACCGGAACCGACGCGAGCCGGTGGAGCGCCCATCCGAACAGGATGGAGAGGACGCCGATGCCCATCGCGAAGGCGGCCACGCCGAACGACACGACCGACGTGAACAGCGAAGCGCGGAGGAACGAGGCGTTCATCATGACCGCGCGCACCGGGTCGTCCTGCGGAAGCTCGGCATAGGTCTTCCCGCCCGACGCCTCGAGGGCGTGGTGCTGGATGATGTCGGCCTGCACGAAGGCCGTGAGCGGGCCTGCGACGGTCTGCCCCTGGAAGGCCATCGCGTCGTCGGGGATCGTGATGTTCTCGGCGCGCAGCTGACTGGAGACCATCACCCACACGACGATGCCGACGACGATGAGCACGACGCCGCCGAGGATGCCGAGGATGCCGACGGCTTTGACGAGACCCACCCGTTTCACGGGAGGTTCGAGGGTGTCTGCGGTCGAGGCGCCTGATTCGGACATGGCGTTTCCTTCCTCCGGGGCGGTGATGACTTCACCGTAGCTCCGGCGGACGCGCGGTCGCCAGGATCATTCCTGCCGCTCGAGTGGATGCGGGGCGTCAGCGGGCGGTCGCGGCGACCCACGCGTCCAGCGTCGACGCACCGGCGCCCGAGTCGATCGCCGCGGCCGCACGGTCCTTGGCCGCGGCGAGCCGCTCGACGATGGGGACCTGAGCCTGCGCGGCGTCCTGGTAGAGCTCGAACGCCACGATGCCCGCCGCAGCGTTGAGCAGCACGATGTCGCGCACCGGCCCCGCGTCGCCCGCCAGCACGCGGCGTACGACCTCTGCGTTGTGGTTCGCATCGCCGCCGAGGAGATCGTCGATGTCGGCGAGCGGGATCCCGATGTCGCGCGGGTCGAGGTCGTGCTCGTGCACGTCGCCGCGGGTGATCTCCCACAGCCGACTGTGACCGGTGGTGGTGAGCTCGTCGAGGCCGTCGTCACCTCGGAACACGAGCGCCGTCGCACCGCGCGTGCGGAACACGCCCGTGATGAGCGGCACCCGGTCGAGCTGCGCGACGCCGACGGCATTGGCTTCGGCGCGGGCGGGGTTGCACAGCGGCCCGAGGAAGTTGAAGACGGTGGGGACCCCGAGCTCTGCGCGTGTGGCCCCCGCGTGACGGAACCCCGGGTGGAAGGCCGACGCGAAGGCGAACGTGATTCCCACCTCGTCGAGCACCGCGGCGACGCGGTCGGCGCTGAGCGACAGGTCGATGCCGAGCGCGGCGAGCACGTCCGAAGAGCCGGAGGCGGAACTCGCCGCCTTGTTGCCGTGCTTGACGACAGGAACACCGCTGGCCGCGGCGACGATCGCCGACATCGTCGAGACGTTCACCGTCCCGAAGCGGTCTCCCCCGGTGCCGACGATGTCGAGCACCTCGGAGGGCACCGGAAGCGGCAGCGCCGCCTCCAGGATCGCGTCGCGGAAGCCGACGATCTCGTCGACCGTCTCGCCCTTGGCGCGCAGTCCGACGAGGAAGCCGGCGAGTTGCGAGGGAGTCGCCTCACCCCTCATCACCTGGCGCATCGCCCAGGTCGACTCCGACACGCTGAGGTCGCGCCGCGCAAGCACATTCGTGAGAATCTCGGGCCACGAGGTCAACTCCGCCATGTTCACCGATCCTATCGGCGTTCTCGGAGCACCTTCACGGCGCCCACAGATGCCGTTCTCACCTGCAGGAAATCCCGAAGCACCTTCAGGGATGCGGAAACCACTCGCCGAATCAGCCATAATGAGATCGTGACGACCACTTCTGCGACCTATTCCCAAGCCTTGCGTTCCGTCAAGCGGCCGGATCCGGTGGCCGTCGGCACCATCGTGTGGCTGGGCAGTGAAGTCATGTTCTTCGCCGGTCTCTTCGCGATCTACTTCACGCTCCGCAACTCATCGCCCGAGCTGTGGGGCGACCGCACCGAGCTGCTCAACATCCCCTTCGCGGCTGTCAACACGCTCATCCTGGTGCTCTCGTCGTTCACCGCCCAGGCCGGCGTGTTCGCCGCCGAGCGCTTCCAGCCCTACCGCAAGGGCTCGATCTGGCAGTTCCGCCAGTGGGGCATGGTCGAGTGGTTCTTCCTCACGTTCATCATGGGCGCCGTCTTCGTGTCGGGTCAGGTCTGGGAGTACGCCACGCTCGTCGCAGAGGGCATGCCCATCTCCGCCGACTCCTACGCGTCGGCCTTCTACATCACGACCGGCTTCCACGCTCTGCACGTCACGGGCGGTCTCATCGCGTTCCTGCTGGTCATCGGCCGCGCCTACGCCGTCAAGAACTTCGGACGCAAGGAGATGACCACCTCGATCGTCGTGTCGTACTACTGGCACTTCGTCGACGTCGTGTGGATCGTCCTGTTCATCGTCATCTACTTCGTCAAGTAAGAGAGCGGAGCTGAGTACCTCCATGGCATCGAAGACCCCGCGCCGTCACACCGGGCGCCGCAGCACGTGGGCCACCGCCGCACTGATCGGCATCGGCCTCCTCGTCAGCGGCGGCGTCTACGCCGGCGCGTCGGCCGCGATGGCCGCGACCGAACCCACCGCCGCCGCGGCCACGACCCTCACGGTCGAAGACGGCAAAAAGCTGTTCCAGGCGAACTGCGCCACGTGTCACGGCCTGAACATGGAAGGCACGCCCGACGGCCCTGCGCTCTACGGCGTCGGCGAGCTGGCTGTCGAGTTCCAGATGTCGACGGGGCGCATGCCGCTCCAGATGCAGGGACCGCAGGCGCCGCAGAAGCCCGTGCAGTTCACGCAGGAGCAGATCCAGGCGGTCGCCGCCTGGGTGCAGTCCACGTCGCCCGGCCCCACCTACCCCGCGGAGCGCGTGCTCGACGGCGGAGGCGACCTGGCCAACGGAGCCGAGCTCTTCCGGATCAACTGCGCGATGTGCCACAACGTGGCCGCCGCCGGTGGCGCGCTGACGGAGGGCAAGTACGCTCCCGCGCTCACCTCGACCAGCCCGCTCCACATCTACGCGGCGATGGTCACCGGCCCGCAGAACATGCCGGTCTTCAACGACATGACGCTGACCACGGACGAGAAGCGCGACATCATCTCGGCGCTCATGTGGATGCAGCAGAACGAGTCGCCCGGCGGCTTCTCGCTCGGCTCGCTGGGCCCGGTGTCCGAGGGCCTCTTCATCTGGATCTTCGGGATCGGCGCCCTCATCGGCCTGACCGTGTGGATCACAGCGAAGTCGAACTGATCGAAAACTGACAGACGGAACGTACGAGGAGCACCATGGCACACGAGGAAGACGCGCTCGAGCACGAGAGGGCTTCATGGAAGCCTTCCCCCGGGCTCGCGGTCGCGGTTCCCGACCCCGTGCAGAACCCGGGACTGCCGCCCCACCGGGCGCGCATGACCGACAAGGACCCCGCCGCGATGAAGCGGGCAGAACGCACGGTCTACACGCTCTTCTACCTGTCGCTGGCGGGCAGCATCTGGGCGATCGCCGCCTACATGCTGTTCCCGATCGAGAGTGGGCGGATCATCGACATCCGCCACAACAACCTCTTCATCGGCCTGGGTATCGCGCTCGCACTGTTCGCCATCGGTGTCGGAGCCATCCACTGGTCCAAGGCCGTCATGTCGGACCGCGAGTTCATCGAGCCGCGTCACGCGACGCGTGGCCGAGACTCCACTCGTGAAGCGGCGATCGCCGCGTTCAGCGAGGCCAACGAGGAGTCCGGATTCGGACGCCGCACGGTCATCCGCAACTCTCTCATTGCGGCGCTCGTCGCCTCGATCGCACCCGGAATTGTGCTGTTCCGCGGTCTCGCTCCGCACAACTCGGAGCACAACCCGATCGCGGGCGACCCTGTCGCGCTCATGAGCCACACCATGTGGAAGCAGGGTATGCGCCTCGCGCACGACCCGAGCGGCGAGCCGATCCGCGCCGCCGACCTGACGCTCGGCTCGGCCGTGCACGTCATCCCCGAGCCGCTCAAGGACCTCAGTCACCACGAGGGCTACCTCGAGGAGAAGGCCAAGGCCATCGTGCTGCTCATGCGTCTGCTCCCCGAGCAGCTGCCCGCCGAGCACAACAACCTCGACTGGGCGTACGACGGCATCGTCGCGTACTCGAAGGTCTGCACCCACGTCGGCTGCCCCGTCGCCCTGTACGAGCAGCAGACGCACCACCTGCTGTGCCCGTGCCACCAGTCGCAGTTCGACGTGTCGCGCTCCGCGGCCGTCATCTTCGGCCCCGCTGCCCGGCCCCTGCCGCAGCTGCCCATCACGGTCGACGAAGAGGGTTACCTCGTCGCACAGAGTGATTTCCAAGAACCCGTCGGCCCGAGCTTCTGGGAGCGCCATTGAGCACCGCGACTGTCACCGAGACAGGCACTGACAAGACGCAGTCCGAGAAGCCCCTCGGCGGCCGGTTCGTCGCCGGCGCGGCCAACTACATCGACGAGCGCACGAGCCTCTCCGGTCTCGTGAAGGAGCTCGGTCGCAAGATCTTCCCCGACCACTGGTCGTTCATGCTGGGCGAGATCGCGATGTGGAGCTTCGTCGCCGTCCTCCTCTCGGGAACGTTCCTCACGTTCTTCTTCCAGGCCTCCATGGTTGAGACGCACTACGAGGGCGCTTACCTGCCGCTCGTGGGTGTGGAGATGTCAGCCGCGCTCGACTCGACGCTGCGGATCTCGTTCGACCTTCGTGGCGGACTCCTCGTGCGCCAGATCCACCACTGGGCCGCACTCGTGTTCGTCGCCGGCATCGGCGTGCACATGCTCCGCGTGTTCTTCACGGGCGCGTTCCGCAAGCCGCGTGAGCTCAACTGGGTCATCGGCTTCGTGCTCTTCGTGCTCGCCATGGGCGAGGGCTTCACGGGCTACTCGCTCCCCGACGACCTGCTCTCGGGCAACGGCCTCCGCATCATCGACGGCATGATCAAGGGCATCCCGCTCATCGGCACCTGGACATCGTTCCTGCTGTTCGGTGGCGAGTTCCCGGGCACCGACATCGTCGGCCGCCTGTACACGCTGCACATCCTGCTCCTCCCGCTGATCCTCATCGGTCTGCTGGTGGTGCACCTCATGCTCATGGTCATCAACAAGCACACGCAGTTCGCCGGGCCCGCCCGCACGAACAGCAACGTCGTGGGCTACCCGATGATGCCGGTGTACATGACCAAGATGGGTGGCTTCTTCTTCATCACGTTCGGCGTGATCGTGCTGATCGCCTCGTTGTTCACGATCAACCCGATCTGGAACTACGGCCCCTACGACCCGTCGCCCGTGTCGGCAGGAACCCAGCCCGACTGGTACATCGGCTTCGCCGACGGCGCCCTGCGTCTCGTGCCGCCGCACCTCGAGTTCGTGCTGTTCGACCGCACCTGGTCGTTCAACATCCTCATCCCGCTCGGCGTGCTGGTGGTGTTCATCCTGCTGGTCGTGCTCTACCCGTTCATCGAGGCGTGGGTCACGGGCGACAAGCGCGAGCACCACATCGCTCAGCGCCCGCGCCACGCACCGACGCGCACCGCCATCGGCGTGGCCGGTGTCACCTTCTACGCGGTCCTGTGGGCGGCGGCGTCGTCCGACATCATCGCAACGCACTTCCATCTCACGATGGAGGGCGTCATCCACACGCTGCAGGCGCTGCTCATCCTCGGTCCGATCGTCGGGTACTTCGTCACGAAGCGCATCGCTCTGGCACTGCAGAAGAAGGATCGTGAGATCGCTCTGCACGGCTACGAGTCGGGACGCATCGTGCGCCTTCCGGGCGGTGAGTACATCGAGGTCCATCAGCCGGTCGACGAGTACGAGCTCATGAAGCTCGTGGACTTCGAGACCAACGCGCCGCTCGTGGTGCGCCCCAACGACAAGGGACGCATCCCGTGGCACCAGAACCTGCGTTCCGCGGTGTCGCGCTGGTTCTTCGAAGACCGTCTCATGCCGCTCACGCAGGCTGAGCTCGACGAGGCGCGAGCGCACCAGCACCACACGCTGGACCACATCGCCGAGGAAGAAGCCGCCGAACTGCAGGGAGCGCACGAACGCGCCGGGGTGCCTGACGCTCCCCTTCACCCGATCGACGATGGGCACAACACCGAGACGGCCAACCGCCCCTCGAACATCATCGTGCCCGACGACAACGACACCAAGAAGAAGCCGAAGAAGGACTGATCCTCACGCGGCAGAAAAGCGGCGAGGCGTGACCGTTCCGGTCACCCTCGCCGCTTTCGCCTTCCCCTAGCGTCGTTCCTATGACCGATGCGCTGAACTACTACGAGGCCAAGCTCCGCTATGAGACGGATGCGTCCGATACCTACGCCGCGTTGAAGGCCCATGAGCCTCTGATCCTCGTTGATGTGCGAGGGCACGACGCATGGGGACAGGGACGCGTGGCCGGCGCGATCCATATGCCCTATCGCGAGATCGCGACCCGCGCGGCGTCGGAGATCGACCGAGGAAGCCGAGTGGTCGTGTACTGCTGGAGCCCAGGGTGCAATGCCGGAGCGAAGGGGGCCGTCGAGTTCGCCCGTCTGGGATATGACGTGCGGGAGATGATCGGGGGGTACGAGTACTGGACCCGAGAGGGTTACCCGACGGAGAACGACGACGGTCCACTCCCCCGCACGTTCGACCCGCTCGTGATGTACGTGCGTCCTTGACTGCGTCGCGCGCGGAAGCTCAGCCGGCGAGCTCCGAGAAGTCGTCGGCGAATCGATCCGCGGCCGAGCCCGCCCAGACGGGCTCCTCCTGGCCGGGAAGTCCGACTTCGACATCGCACACGACCGCCGTGACGTTGTCACGCGAACCCGCGTCGAGAGCGGCCTCGCTGATCGCCTGAGCAGCTGACGCCGGGTGGTCGTGAGCACGCAGCAGTTCCGCTATCGCGTCGTCAGACAGGTAATCGGAGACGCCGTCGCTGCACAGCAACCAGCGATCGCCGAGAACCGGCACCCGCTCTGCGACGCGGATCGCGTCTTCGTCGTCACCGCGCAGCGAGGCCGTGATGATGTTACGTCGAGGATGCGCCATCGCGTCCTCTTCACGAACGATCCCGAGATCGACGAGGGTCTGCACGTAGGAGTCGTCTCGCGTCTGGCGGATCAGATGCCCCTCCCGCAGCAGGTAGGCGCGAGAGTCGCCGGTGTGTGCCAGCAGGAGTCCGCCGCGACGGTCAAGCCACAGACCGGTGAACGTCGTCGCCATCCCGGCGAGAGCAGGATCGCGGCGCACGTGCGCGCCGATGTCCCAGTTCGCGCCGCGGAGCCGCGTGTGGAAGGCGTCGACGTCGTCCATGGTCGCCCCACCTGCCACCAGACGGTGCAGGAGAGCCGCTGACGCGAGATCTCCCGCAGGCCCACCGCCGACACCGTCGGCGACCGCTGCACCCCAGGAGGCGGCGAAAGCGGCATCCTGGTTGTCCACACGGAACGCGCCGACGTCGGAAACGACGTCGGCGCGAAGCCGGAGGCTCACCCGCTCAGTGGGCGAAGTAGCCGCGATAATACTCGTAGACCCAGCCGACGATGGCGATCACGAACACACTGATGCCGACCGGCATCAGCCACGTACCCACCGCGAGTCCGATCATGGCGAGTGCTGCCGAGAACGCGAGAACCAGGGGCCACCACGACCACGGGCTGAACTCTCCGAGCTCGGGGTCGCCGTCATCGATGTCGGCAGTCAGCACGTCTTCAGGCAGCTCGCCGCCCTGCGCGCGGTGCACGCGGCTCACGTAGAAGCCGATCATTGCGCTCATGAAGGCGGTGAACAGCAGTGCTACGGTGCCGACCCACTCGATCGCGTTGTACCACGGCCGAGACGAGTGCTCAATGATGTTCCAACCCGTGTAGAGGGCCGCGACGATAAGGAAGAAGACGGTGAGGATCCACCACAGGACGACGTTGGTTCTCACTTACTTGACCTCTCCTTCAGCCAGGTCGACGACGGGAGCGTCGGGGGCGTCCTTTGCGGGGCCTACACCGACCGGAATCCCGGCTTCAGGGTGGTTCAGGTCGAACGCGGGCCGCTCGCTGCGAATGCGCGGGATCGACGTGAAGTTGTGGCGCGGCGGCGGGCAGCTGGTCGCCCATTCGAGCGATGCGCCATAGCCCCACGGGTCGTTGACGGTGACCTTCGGCGCAGTGCGCGCCGTGAGCCACACGTTGAGGAAGAACGGGATCATCGAGGCGCCGAGGATCATGGCACCCACGGTCGAGACCTGGTTGCCGAAGGTCCAGTCGTCGGCCGCCGAGTAGTCGGCGTACCGGCGAACCATGCCGTCGACGCCCAGCCAGTGCTGGATGAGGAACGTCATGTGGAAGCCGATGAACAGCAGCCAGAAGTGCACGTAGCCCAGACGCTCGTTGAGCATGCGCCCGGTCCACTTCGGCCACCAGAAGTAGAAGCCGGCGAACATCGCGAAGACGACTGTTCCGAACACGACGTAGTGGAAGTGCGCCACGACGAAGTAGGAGTCGGACAGGTGGAAGTCGAGCGGCGGAGACGCCAGGATGACGCCGGTGAGACCACCGAAGACGAACGACACCAGGAAGCCGAGTGCGAACACCATCGGCGTCTCGAAGGTGACGGATCCTCGCCACATCGTTCCGATCCAGTTGAAGATCTTCACGCCTGTCGGCACCGCGATGAGCATCGTCATGAGCGCGAAGAACGGCAGGAGCACAGCTCCCGTGACGTACATGTGGTGCGCCCAGACCGAGACCGAGAGCGCGGCGATCGCGATGGTCGCGTAGACGAGGGTCTTGTAGCCGAAGATCGGCTTGCGGCTGAACACCGGGAAGATCTCCGACACGATGCCGAAGAAGGGCAGCGCGATGATGTAGACCTCAGGGTGCCCGAAGAACCAGAACAGGTGCTGCCAGAGCAGGACGCCGCCGTTGGCCGGGTCGTAGATGTGCGAGCCGAGGACGCGGTCGGATGCTGCAGCGAGGATCGCTGCCGCGAGGACCGGGAACGCCATCAGGATCAGGATGCTCGTGACGAGCGTGTTCCACGAGAAGATCGGCAGGCGCCACATGGTCATGCCGGGAGCACGCATCGTGATGATGGTCGTGATGAAGTTGACCGCACCCAGAATGGTGCCGAAGCCGCTCATGCCGAGGCCGAGCATCCAGAGGTTGCCTCCGGCGCCGGGCGAGAAGCTCGCGTTCGCGAGAGGCTGGTAGGCGAACCATCCGAACGCCGCCGCACCCTGAGGGGTGAGGAAGCCGGCGACCGCGATGATCGAGCCGAAGAGGAACAGCCAGAACGCGAAGGCGTTCAGACGCGGGAACGCCACGTCGGGCGCGCCGATCTGCAACGGCAGCACCGCGTTCGCGAAACCGGCGAACAGCGGCGTCGCGAACATGAGCAGCATGATCGTGCCGTGCATCGTGAACAGCTGGTTGTACTGCTCCTTAGTGGGCACGACCTGCATACCGGGCTCGAACAGCTCGGCGCGGATGATGAGCGCCATCACGCCGCCGAGCAGGAAGAACAGCACCGAGGCGATCAGGTACATGTACCCGATCGTCTTGTGGTCGGTGGAGGTGATCCACTTGACGATCATGTTGCCCTTCTGCTCGACGCGCGAGGCGCTGAGCAGCGCGGCTTGCCGCGGCGGAAGGGTGGTGGGACGGCTGTGCGTCTCGCTCTCGAGCGGAAGCGTGGTAGCCATCAGTGGTCTCCCTCGGATTCTGCGTGACCGTCGGTCCCCGGAAGGTTCTGCAGACGGTCGTAGGCGTCGTTGATGTCGCCGGTCTGGCCGGCGTCGCGCAGCGACGCCAGGTATGCGTCGTACTCGGCCTGCTCAACGACCTTGACGTCGAAGAGCATCATCGAGTGGTACTGGCCGCAGAGCTCGGCGCACTTTCCGTCGTACTCGCCGACACGGGTCGGGGTGAAGGACCAGTAGTTGTCCTTGCCGATGTACATGTCCTTCTTGTAAAGGAAGTCGATGATCCAGAAGGAGTGGATCACGTCGCGCGAGACGAGCTTGATCTTCACCTCCTTGTCGACCGGCAGGTACAGCGTCGGGATGTCGTTGGTGATGTTGCCCTGGGCGTCGGTCTGCGCCTGCACGCCCATGCTCCACACGGCGTTGTCGGCCTCTTCGCAGTCGCTCTCGGTGTACTGGAAGTCGAACGCCCACTGCTTTCCGATGGCGGTGATGCACACGTCGGGGTCGTCGTACTGCGTCTCGAGGATCGTCTGGTCGCGTGCCGTGAAGGCGAAGAACCCGATGACGAGGATGAGCGGCACGATCGTGTAGAAGATCTCGATCGGCATGTTGTACCGCATCTGCACCGGGAGGCCGGTCTGGCCCTTGCGGCGGCGGTATGCGATGGCCGCGAAGCCCATGAGCGCCCACGTGATGAGGCCGACGACGAGGAGTACGATCCAGGAGTTGACCCAGAGCCCCGACACCATTTCGGTGCGGTCGGTTGCCTGCGTCCCGTCGTCGGTGAATCCCGGAAGATATCCGTTCAGCTCGGTCGGGGTGCACGCCGCGAGAGCGATCGCAGAAGCGAGTCCCAGCGGAATGACGGCCCAGCGGAGGCGACGTTTGACGCGCACGGTGCACCTTTCGGGGTCATGAAGGTCGAACATCAGCCAGTCTAGGGCAACCTCTCACCTGATTCAGGCCACGCGCCCAGGATGTCCCGGCCTTGAGCGGCCGGAAATCAGGGCTGATCAGTGGAAGCTGTCACCGCAGGCGCAGCTGCCCGCGGCGTTGGGGTTGTCGATCGTGAAGCCCTGCTCCGAGATCGTGTCTTTGAAGTCGATCGTGGCGCCGTCGAGGTAGGGCACCGACATGTCGTCGACGATGACCTCGACGCCGTCGAAGTCGACGGCCTTGTCACCGTCGAGGAACCGCTCGTCGAAGTAGAGCTGGTAGATGAGACCCGAGCAGCCGCCGGGCTGCACGGCGACGCGCAGGCGCAGGTCGTCGCGGTTCTCCTGATGGAGAAGGCTCTTCACCTTGGCTGCAGCCGCCTCGGTCAGTGCGACGCCGTGGTCGGGCGTGGTGGCGGTGGGCGACGTGGCGATATCGGTCATGACTCTCCCCGGTTTCGGGCCGTCGATGCCTTTCAGGGGCCGGGACGGCGGATGCGACGATTCTATCGCGGCGAACCCGGGGACGGCCCGGCGACGGCGGGTTTCAGATCGTCGCGGCGTCGAGGCTCTCGAGGAGGAGCGCCTCGGAGACGAGGGCCTTGCGGAACGTCTCCAGATGGAGCGACTCGTTGGGGCTGTGAGCGCGGGCGTAAGGGTCCTCCACGCCCGTCACGAGGATCTGCGCCCCGGGGAACTCCCGCACGAGGTCGGCGATGAACGGGATGGATCCACCCACCCCGATGTCGACCGGGGCGACGCCGTAGCCCTCCTGCAGCGCCGTGCGCGCCTGCTCCACCGCTGACCCGCTGGTGTCGACGAGGAAGGGGTCGCCGCAGTCGATGTCGCGGAACGTGAGCTCGGCGCCGAATGGGGCGTGCGCGCGGAGGTGCGCTTCGATCGCGTCGTACGCCTCCCGCGCCGGCTGTCCCGGTGCGATCCGGGCGCTGATCACGACCGAGAGCTCGGGGGTCAGGGTGTTCGAGGCATTCTTCACGCTCGGGAAATCGATGCCGGTCACCGTGAGGGAGGGCTTGTTCCAGATGCGGCTGAGGATCGTGCCGCGCCCGACCGGCGAGACCCCCGTGGGAAGGCCCGCTTCGCTCCGGAGGGTGTCCTCGGTGTAGTCCGGCGTCTCGGCCTCTCGTTCCGTGAGCCCGGCGACGGCGACCGCGCCGTCGTCGTCCCACAGCGTCGCCAGGAGCTTGACGGTCGCGAGCATGGCATCGGGCACCGCTCCCCCGAACATGCCGGAGTGCGAGGCGTGGTCGAGGGTCTTCACACCCATCGTGAATCGTGCGTTGCCGCGCAGCGACACCGTGAGGGCGGGGGTGACGGAGTCCCAGTTGCCGGAATCGGCCACGACGATGACGTCGCCGCGGAGGGCGTCGGCGTTGTCGGCCAGGAACTGCGCAAACGACGCGGATCCCGCTTCCTCCTCCCCCTCGATGAACAGGTTGACACCGAGGTCGAAGTCGGTGCCGAGCACCTCGACCAGGGCGCGCAGGGCACCGACGTGGGCCATGACGCCCGCCTTGTCGTCGGCGGCGCCGCGAGCGTAAAGACGGCCCCCGCTCACGGTGGGCTCGAAGGGCGCGGTGTCCCACAAGGCGTCGTCGCCCGTCGGCTGCACATCGTGGTGGGCGTACAGGAGAATCGTGGGCCGGCCGTTGCGGGCTGCTCGGGTCGCCAGCACCGCCGGCATCCCCTCCACGCCGGTGTCCGCGGGCGTCGCCGTCTTCACGTCGACCCGATCGAAGATCGCCAGCTCGTCGAGGAGCGCCTTCACCGCCTCCGCACTGCGCTGGACTTCCGCACGGTCGAACCCGGGAAAGGCGACGGACGGGATGCGCACGAGCGAGCCCAGATCCGCGAGCGCGGCGGGAAGCGCGGCCTCCGCGGCGGCGCGGACGGCTTCACGACGGGGAAGTTCAGAGGTCATGCGGGTAATCTTAAAGGGCACGCCTTCCGTCGATCCGAGGTTCCTCCTGTGGCCAAGACACCTGCCGTTCCCGCTCCTGACATCGAGCCCGATGCTCCGTCGGGCCCCGGGAAGAACCGGCCCACCCCCACCCGCGCCGAGCGCGAGGCGGCCCGCAAGCGCCCTCTGGTCGCCGACACGAAGGAGGCACGTGCCCGTGCCAAGGCCGACCTCGCCTCACAGCGCGAGAAGGCTCGGCTCGGCATGGCGAACGGTGAGGAGCGGTACCTCCCTGTCCGCGACAAGGGCCCTCAGCGACGTTTCGCACGCGACTTCGTCGACGCGGGGTGGCACATCGGCGAGCTGATGATGCCCCTCATGATCGTCGTCATCCTCTTGAGCCTCATCCCCAACCCGGCAGTGGTGTACTACGGCTTCGTCGGACTGTGGGCGTTCATCCTGTTCGTCGTCGGCGACATGATCATCACCAGCATCCGTGTGAAGCGTGCGGCGAAGGCCAAGTGGGGCGACCGCATGGAGAAGGGCCTCGGCTGGTACTCCGCTATGCGGTCCATCCAGATGCGTTTCATGCGTCTTCCCAAGCCGCAGGTCAAGCGCGGACAGCACCCGGCCTGATCTCTCTCGCTCGGCGAGGACGACAGCGGCCCGCACCCATCAGGGGTGCGGGCCGCGTCGTGCTGGAACGGACCGAAGTCTGTATGAGAAGACTTTAATTAATACTTTCCCGAATCGCACGCGTTCGCGGATAATTCATTTCCGCGACACGAGACCACGGTTGATCTGCCGCGCCCAACCGGGTCCGCGATAGATGAAAGCCGTATACCCCTGCACCAGGTTCGCGCCCGCATCCAAGCGCTCCCGCACATCAGCGGCCGTCTCGACGCCGCCCGCCGCGATCACGCAGAAGTCATGGGGGACCACCGAGCGGACGATCCGGAGCACGTCGAGTGCTCGTCTCCGGAGCGGCGCCCCGGACAAGCCGCCCGCGCCGATGGCGTCGAGCTCAGTCGGATCAGCCTGCAGACCTTCGCGCGAGACCGTCGTATTGGAGGCCACGAGGCCGGCGAGACCGATCTCGACCGCCATGGTGGCGATGGCGGCGACCTCGGCGTCGTCGAGGTCGGGGGCGATCTTCACGAGGAGCGGCGTGGCGCCCGCCGCGGCATGCACGGCCTCCAGCAGGGGGCGGAGTGTCTCGACCGCCTGCAGGCCGCGCAGCCCCGGTGTGTTGGGCGACGAGACGTTGACGACGAGGTAGTCCGCCACCGGCGCGACGATCCGCGTGCTCGTGACGTAGTCGGCCGTCGCCTCCCCCACGTCGACGACCCGGCTCTTGCCGATGTTCACGCCGATGACCGGTCGATGACGGCGGCGGCGCAGTCGTTCGATCCGGCGAGCGGCGGCAGCGGCTCCGTCATTGTTGAAACCCATGCGATTGATCAGGGCGCGGTCGTCCACGAGTCGGAACAGCCGTGGACGCGGGTTGCCGGGCTGGGGCACGGCGGTCACCGTGCCGACCTCGATGTGACCGAACCCGAGCGCCCGGAGCCCGTTGACAGCCACAGCGTTCTTGTCGAATCCCGCCGCGACGCCGAACGGCGAGTCGAACCGCAGACCGAGCGCCGTCGTGGCGAGACTGTCGTCCGGCCGAGTCAGTGCGCGCGCGACCCACGAGAACGGCCGTACGCCGAGGAGGCGGATGACCGGCATCACCAGGTGGTGCGCTGTCTCGGGGTCCATGCGCGAGAACACCGTGCGGAAGATGAGGGGATACATGAATGCGATCTCCGTGATCATGGCCGCCGCGCGGCGTCGATGGGGCAGCGATTCAGCGTTCGGACTCGGCGACCGTGCCGGTCGCGGCCGCGAGACGGGCGGCATGATCTGTGCGGAGCTGCGCGATCGATGCCTCGAAGTCCTCGAGCGAGTCGAACGCCTGATAGACGCTCGCGAACCGCAGATACGCGACCTCGTCGAGGTCGCGCAGCGGACCGAGGATCGCGAGACCGATCTCGTTCGTGTCGATCTGCGACGAGCCCGTCTGCCGCACCGCCTCCTCGACCGCCTGTGCGAGCACGGCTAGGTCGGAGTCGGTGACCGGACGGCCCTGACACGCTTTGCGGACACCCGACATGACCTTCTCGCGGCTGAACGGCTCGATCACACCTGACCGCTTGATCACGTTGAGGCTGGCGGTCTCGATCGTCGAGAAGCGGCCGCCGCACTCCGGGCACTGTCGGCGGCGGCGGATGCTCAGCCCGTCGTCGCTGGTGCGGGAGTCGATGACACGGGAGTCGGCGTGGCGGCAGAACGGACAGTGCATGGTGCCTCCAGCCTACGACCGCGCGGCATCGTTGAATCGCGCCGCCACAGCCTCACCATGGGCCGGCAGCGCCTCGGCCGCCGAGAGCGCGAGGATGCCCTCATGCACGGCGGCGAGGGCATCCCGGTCGTAGTGGATGATCTGCTGCGGGCGGAGGAAGGTCGACGCCGACAGTCCGGCGGCGTAGCGGGCCTGACCACCCGTGGGCAGCACGTGGTTGCTGCCGGCGAGGTAGTCGCCGAGACTCACCGGCGTGTGCTCGCCGACGAAGACCGCCCCCGCGTTGACGAAATCGTCGACCGCGGGATCGGCAAGGTGCAGCTCGAGGTGCTCGGGGGCATAAGCGTTGCTGAACGCGGTCGCCGCCGCGAGGTCGTCGACCAGCACGACCGCCGACTGCGGTCCCGTCAGCGCCTCCCTCACACGCGACGCGTGCAACGTAATCGGGACGCGCGCGTCGACCTCGGCCACCACAGCCTCGGCCAGCGCGGAGGACGGCGTCACGAGGACGGCCGCGGCCTGTTCGTCGTGCTCGGCCTGGCTGATGAGATCGGCTGCCACGAGCCGCGGGTCGGCCGAGTCGTCGGCGACGATGAGGATCTCGGTGGCGCCGGCCTCGGAATCGGTGCCGACCATGCCCGCAACGACCCGCTTGGCGAGAGCCACGAAGTTGTTGCCCGGACCCGAGATGACGTCCACAGGGTCGAGGCCGAGCTCGGTGACGCCGTGAGCGTATGCGCCGATCGCACCGGCACCCCCCATTGCGTAGACCTCGGAGACGCCGAGCAGGCGCGCCGCAGCGAGGATCACGGGGTGAACGCGGCCGTCGTGGTCGCTCTGGGGAGGCGACGCGAGCGCGACCTGCGTGACGCCGGCGACTTGCGCGGGGACGACGTTCATGACGACGCTCGAGGGGTACACGGCCTTGCCGCCCGGGACGTAGACGCCGACCCTCCGCACCGGAAGCCACCGCTGCTCGACCCGCGCGCCCGGAGCGATCTCGGTCACCGCCGGTGCCGGCACCTGCGCCGCAGAGGCGCGTCGGACCCGCTCGATCGCCTCTTCGAGAGCCTCGCGGACCACCGGGTCGAGCGTCTGGAGCGCCTCTTCGAGGTGGTGTTCGGGTACGCGGATGTCATGCTGCTGCACGCCGTCGAACTGTGCCGCCTGCTCGCGGAGGGCCGCCTCGCCCCGCTCGGCCACGTCATGCACGATGCGGGCGGCGGTCGTCAGTGCCTCGTCGCGAGCGGCGGAGGCTCGCGGAACGGCGGCGAGGAGGTCGGTCGACGTCAGGACGCGACCCCGCAGATCGATCGTGCGCAGCATTCTTCCAGCGTACTTCGCGCGCGAGCCCGGTTCCGAACGGATCAGCCCCGTGTGACGCCGGAAACGTCGGTGAGATACCCCACGCGACCGTCTTCGTGACGCACGACGAAGGTGTCGCCGCGGTCCTCGATCACGAGCGCCCAGGCGGTGGGCCCGACGGTGAACAGCGGGATGCCGTTCTCGTCGACCACCTCACGCTCGACGGGAGCGAGCGCCCAGAAGGCCTGGCTCGCGCTCGGTGCAGGCTCGGCGACGATCGCTTGGTCCGACTCCCAGGGAGCGAACACCGCGGTCTCACCGGTCGCCGTCGTGGGCGCGTCGGCCGTGGCCGCGGACGCGGACGCGACGGAGCAGGCGCAGGAGTGGTGCGGGGAGCGAGCGGTCGGGCGACGACCGGGCGCACGGGGCGGGCGTTGCGGTGCGCGGGCACCTCCGGGCGCGCCCGGAAATCGTCGTCGAACGGGTGGATGAAGGGAGCGAGCGCCGTGAGGAACACCCCCGCCAGCATGAGGAAGAACTCCACCCACACCACCCAGCTGCTCAGCCAGATGCCCGTCTGGACTCCGCGGGCGATGTTCGTCCACAGCATGCCCAGCCACACGACGGTCGAGACGGAGAACGCCACGGACGCGAACTGGTCGACCGCCAGCGAGCCGACGCGGCGGATGCCATCCGGCGAGAAGCGTCGCAGCACGATGAGGAACACCGCCACGGTGGGCACGCCGATCGTGAGGATCCAGTCGATGCCGGAGCTCCAGACCGAGCCGAACGGGATGAGCACGGATGACACCGGCACCTCGACCCACACGGAGAAGAACGACACGATGAAGGCCACCAGCCAGACACCCAGGAGGGCGACCTCGCGGATCGTGAACGGCCCGATGCCGTACTGCGCGTCGGACGCGGCACCGCGCTCGCCGTCGTCGGCTGCCCGCTCGTGGGCGCCGGGGAGTGTCGCATCCCCGTCCGTCGACGGGGTGTCGCCGGACACTGACTCGAAGCCGGTCTCGCTCGACGCCACGTCGGCGCGGTCGCCCTCCGTCGCGATGCTCGGGTCGGGTGCAGAGCTCGGGGTGATGCGCTCGTCGCTCACGTCGTGATCCTTTCGGCTGGGGGCAGATCGGTCTTTGAGATCCTACTCGCGTGGCTCGGTGTCATCCGAGGCATTGCGGGCCGAGCAGCCCTTTGAGCTCGCCGTAGAGGTCGACCGTGACGGCGACGGGGCGCGGCACCTCGAACACCTTGGCGGACGCTCCCTTGTGGAGCTTGAGCGTGACCTCTGTGTTCCCCGGATGGCGGCCCAGGACCTCTGCGAGCTGAGAAATGATCGACTCAGTGGCGCGGTGCTCGGGCATGACGAGCACGAGTGGCCCCGATGCCTCCACGTTGCCGAGATCCGGGACGAAGGCCGATTGCCCGTGAAGGTTGAGGCCGTCGTCGCGGCGCGACACGCGGCCCCGCACGACGAGGATCGCGTCGGGCTGCAGCAGCGACTGGAACTCCGTGTAGGTCTTGCCCATGAACATGACAGTGACCTCGCCGTCGAAATCTTCGACGGTGATCATGCCGTACGGGTTGCCGCTCTGCTTCGCGACGCGGTGCTGGACGCTGGTGACGAGCCCTGCGACGATCACCTGATCGCCGTCCTGCACGTCGTCGGAGGCGAGGAGGTCGTGGATCGACGTCGATGCGTGCTTGGCCAGCGGGATCTCCAGCCCCGCGAGGGGGTGATCGGAGACGTACAGTCCCAACATCTCGCGCTCGAAGGCGAGCTTGTCCTTCTTGGTCCATTCCGGACGAGCCGGCACCTTCGCCGGCAGCGCCTCCTCGGCCGCGTCGTAGAGGCTGTCGAAGTCGAAGCCGATCGCTCCCGTCGCCTCCTTGCGCTTGCGGTCGACCGCCGCTTCCGTGGCGCCTTCATGGATCTCCAGGAGTGCGCGCCGGGTGTCGCCCATGGAGTCGAAGGCACCGGCCTTGATGAGCGACTCAACGGTCCGCTTGTTGGCGACGTGCAGCGGCACCTTGTCGAGGAAATCGTGGAACGACGTGAACTCCTTCGTCTTGCGCGTCTGCACGATCCCGTCGACGACGTTGCTGCCGACGTTGCGAACCGCGCCGAGGCCGAAGCGGATGTCGTCGCCCACGGCAGCGAAGAAGTTGATCGACTCGCGCACATCGGGCGGCAGCACGCGGATGCCCATGCGGCGGCACTCGTTGAGGTACACCGCCATCTTGTCTTTCGAGTCGCCCACGCTCGTGAGAAGCGCCGCCATGTACTCGGCCGGATAGTGCGCCTTCAGATAGGCGGTCCAGTACGACACGAGACCGTAGGCCGCCGAGTGCGCTTTGTTGAACGCATAGTCGGAGAAGGGGAGCAGGATGTCCCACAGCGCTTGGATGGCGGCCTCGCCGAAGCCGCGCTCCTTCATGCCACCCGAGAACCCCTCGTACTGCTTGTCGAGCTCGGACTTCTTCTTCTTGCCCATCGCGCGGCGGAGGATGTCTGCCTGGCCGAGGGAGAACCCCGCCACCTTCTGGGCGATCGCCATGACCTGCTCTTGGTAGATGATGAGGCCGTAGGTGGTGTCGAGGATGTCGCGCAGCGGCTCTTCGAGCTCGGGATGGATGGGCGTGATCGGCTGCAGCCCGTTCTTGCGCAGCGCGTAGTTGGTGTGCGAGTTGGCGCCCATCGGTCCCGGGCGGTAGAGCGCGATGACGGCGGAGATGTCCTCGAAGTTGTCGGGTTTCATCAGTCGCAGCAGCGAGCGCATCGGTCCGCCGTCGAGCTGGAACACGCCCAGGGTGTCGCCCCGGGTCAGCAGGTCGTACGCCGGGCGGTCATCGAGGGTGAGGTGCTCGAGGTCGAGTTCCTCACCGCGGTTCGAGCGGATGTTGTCGAGCGCATCCGAGATGATCGTGAGGTTGCGCAGCCCCAGGAAGTCCATCTTGATGAGGCCGAGGGTCTCGCACGACGGGTAGTCGAACTGCGTGACGATCTGCCCGTCCTGCTCACGGCGCATGATCGGGATGATGTCGAGCAGCGGCTCGCTCGACATGATGACGCCGGCCGCGTGCACACCCCACTGACGCTTGAGTCCCTCGAGACCGAGCGCTCGATCGAAGACCGTCTTGGCGTCAGGGTCGGTGTCGACGAGCGCGCGGAACTCACTCGCCTCCTTGTAGCGGGGGTGCTGCGGGTCGAACATGCCGTCGAGCGGCATGTCCTTGCCCATGACAGCCGGGGGCATGGCCTTGGTGAGCCGCTCCCCCATGCTGAACGGGAAGCCGAGCACGCGACCCGCGTCTTTCAGCGCCTGCTTCGACTTGATCGTGCCGTAGGTGACGATCTGCGCGACACGCTCCGACCCGTACTTCTCCGTGACGTAATCGATGACCTCGCCACGTCGACGGTCGTCGAAGTCGACGTCGAAGTCGGGCATGCTCACGCGGTCGGGGTTGAGGAAGCGCTCGAAGATGAGACCGTGCTCGAGCGGGTCGAGGTCGGTGATCTTCATGGCGTAGGCGACCATCGATCCGGCACCAGAACCGCGGCCGGGGCCGACCCGGATGCCGTGGTCCTTCGCCCAGTTGATGAAGTCGGCGACGACGAGGAAGTATCCCGGGAACCCCATCTGCAGGATGATGCCGGTCTCGTACTCGGCCTGCTTGCGGACCTTGTCGGGAATGCCGCCCGGGTACCGGTAGTGGAGCCCCTTCTCGACCTCCTTGATGAGCCAGCTGTCTTCCGTCTCGCCGTCGGGCACGGGGAAACGCGGCATGTAGTTGGCCGACGTGTTGAATTCGACCTCGCACCGCTCCGCGATGAGCAGCGTGTTGTCGCATGCCTCCGGGTGATCCCGGAAGAGCTGACGCATCTCCTGCGCCGTCTTGATGTAGTAGCCGTCACCGTCGAACTTGAAGCGGTTCGGGTCGTCGAGGGTGGAGCCCGACTGGACGCAGAGCAGGGCCTCGTGCGCATCGGCCTCGTGCTGGTGCGTGTAGTGCGAGTCGTTCGTGGCCACGAGCGGGATGTCGAGGTCTTTCGCAAGACGCAGGAGGTCGGTCATGACCCGGCGCTCGATCGACAGTCCGTGGTCCATGATCTCGGCGAAGTAGTTCTCTTTGCCGAAGATGTCCTGGAATTCGGCGGCGGCCGCTCTCGCCGCGTCGTACTGGCCGAGCCGCAACCGGGTCTGCACCTCGCCCGACGGGCAGCCGGTGGTCGCGATGAGGCCCTTGCCGTACTGCTGCAGGAGCTCGCGGTCCATGCGGGGTTTGAAGTAGTACCCCTCGATGCTCGACAGCGAGCTCAGCCGGAAGAGGTTGTGCATACCCTCTGTCGACGCGCTCCACATCGTCATGTGGGTGTAGGCCCCGGAGCCGGAGACGTCGTCGCTCTTCTGGTCGGGCGATCCCCAGGCCACGCGGGACTTGTCGCTGCGGTGCGTGCCGGGCGTGACATAGGCCTCGAGCCCGATGATGGGTTTGACGCCTGCAGCGTTCGCGGCGCGGTAGAACTCGAACGCGGCGAACGTGTTGCCGTGGTCGGTGACGGCGATCGCAGGCATGCCGTACTCGGCGGCCGCCTGGGTCATCGCCCCGATCTTGGCGGCTCCGTCGAGCATCGAGTATTCGCTGTGCACGTGCAGATGAACGAAGGAGTCGGTGGCCACACGTCGAGTCTACGAAGGGGTCCGACATCGACCGCCCGCGCCGGGCAGTCCCGCGGCCAGGTCGCCTTACCTTGGAGCTGAGGTTGAAGGTTCGAGCGCAGCCCTCGACGCCCGTACTCTGGACATCATGGCCACCCCCGAATTCGTCCTGTCGCTCCGCGAGAAGATCGGCCACGCACCACTCCCCCTCGTGGGGGTGACCGCCGTCGTGTTCCGGGACGAGAAGGTGCTGCTCGGCAAGCGCGCCGACAACGGCTCCTGGCAGTGCGTCTCGGGGATCGTCGATCCCGGCGAGGAGCCGGCCGACGCCGTCGTCCGGGAGTGTCGCGAGGAAGCCGGTGTGACAGTGCGCGCGACGCGCCTCGCCCTCGTGCAGCAGCAGCCCCGCACGACCTACGCCAACGGCGATCAGGTGGACTACCTCGACCTCGTCTTCCGATGCGACTGGATCTCCGGCGAACCGCATCCCGCTGACGGCGAACTCACCGATGTCGGCTGGTACGGGCTCGGCGAGCTCACCGACGTGCCGCAGGACCACGTGCGGAAGATCGCGCTGGCGATCGCCGAGGACGACCCCGCCTCCTTCGCCGGAGGACGCTGACCGCTACGCCTCCTCGAGCGCGTACTGGTCGATCCAGGAACGCGGGATCGGCAGCGGAACCGCGTACAGGTAGCGGATCAGCTGGCCGTGGTGCTGCGCCTCGTGCTCCAGCAGATGCAGCGCCCATTCGTACGACGCCTCGTCGTCGTCTCGGAGGGACTCGAGCCAGGAGTCGACCTCGGCAGCTGATCGGGCGAGCGCCGAGCTGATCTCCCCCGGGTCGTCCTCGGCGGTGAGCGAGCTCGCGAACCCCTGCCACGACCCTCCGCGCGCGGCCCGCACATAGCTCTCGCGCGCCCCGACGACGCACCAGAAATGATTGCCGACGCGACTCGACCGGACGCCCGGTAACCGCGACCGGAGAAGTTCGGGCGTCAGCACCTGGATGAGATCGCGGTAGAGGTGGTCCGCGCCCTCGGCGCGGCGGCGCAGCAGCGACGACATGGCGGTCATGCCAGCTCCCTTCTCATGACGACACGCGGATGCCCGGCGAGGACGGAGTCGGTGTCGGCTGCCTTCACGAATCCCGCCCGCTCGAAGAGCCCGCGCGTTCCGGTGTACGCCATCGTCAGGTCGACGCGCGCGCCCTTGTTGTCGACCGGGTACCCCTCGACGACGGGCGCACCCGCGGCGCGGGCGATCTCGACGGCGCCTTCGATGAGGTGGTGCATCACTCCCTGGCCTCGGTGACCTGGGCGTACGCGGAAGCACCACAGCGACCAGACGTCGCGGTCGTCGACGTGAGGGATCTTGCGGTTGCGCGCGAACGTCGTCTGCGCGCGCGGGTGCAGCGCGGCCCAGCCCACCGGTTCGCCATCGAGATACGCGAGCACGCCCGGCGGCGGGGTCATGGCGCAAAGCTCCGCGGCGCGGACCGCGCGTTCCTGCCCGCGGAGCTCGCGCACCTCACCGCCGAGCCGGTAGCTCAGGCAGAAGCACACGGTGGATTCCGGCTTCTTCGGCCCGATCACGGCCGCGACATCGTCGAACACCGTCGCCGGCAGCACTTCGATCACGGCCGCTCCCCTCGCTCGAAGCCATCGTGCCATCGACGGCCGACATCGCTCATCGCTCGGGCGTCGGCTCCCCGTGGAGCAAACGCGGCTCCATGTAGGTGAGGTCACGGATGAAGCCGTCGCCGAGAGGTTCGGAGAGGTCGACGGCGAACGCCGCCGTCTGCGGAGTCTCGCACTCCGCCTCCTCGGCGGGAGCGGGGCGAACCCCGAGCAGCACCTCCACGCCCTCACCGGCGAACTCCTGCAGATCCACCAGTACGACACGCCCCTCCAGCGGCGTGCGCGAGCACAGCAGTTCGGTGACCAGGAAGTGGAGCTGCGTCGTGGCCGCCGTCACCGGGAACGCCGGATCGAGCTCCACGTCGGCCACCTCGTGGTCGGGCAGCACCTGCCTGAGCACGCATCCTGCCCACCCCGTGAGCGACCAGCCGTCGCCGTCGTTCTCGATGGTCAGGATCTCGTGCGTCAGGGCGGGGAGGCCGGAGGGTAGGTCGCCCTGCGACAGTTGCTCCAGGTGGATCACCCACGACCAGAGCACGACTCGCTCCGGCGACTGGGACACCACGGCCCATTCCTCAGGGTCGAGCCCGGGAACCCCGTCGGCCTCGAGCGCGGCCCGCCCGTTGTCGTCGAGCATCTCTGTCAGGTCGTCGTAATACGCGTACGACCCCGGGATGGGGACGCCGTTGCAGCTGAACGTCGCCGGCTCCTCCGGGATGACGACCTCCGGGGCGCCGTCGACGATCGAGATCTCCGTCCGCCAGCGCGCTGCCAGCTCGTCGGAGCCGTCGGCCACCGGGCCGAACAGGCCGCCCGTGCTCGATCCCGACATCGGCAGCATCGCGACCGGGTCGAACACGGTCGTCGCTGTGCTGCTGCCGATGGCGTAGCTCATCTCCCACGCCCCGTCGTCCCTGACCGTGCGCTGCGTGTCGGGACCGTCCGCGATGTACTCGAGCACGGCGCGGCGCTGCTCGGTCGTGAAGGCGTACCACACGGGGTCTGCCAGGTATATGAACCAGAACCGGTCCTGCGCCTCCTTGAGCGACTCGGGCGGGAGCGCCCCCTGCCGCTCGGCCAGCGCCTCGATCAGCCCTGCGGCATCTCCCGGAAGGCCTTCCGTCCAGCCCGCGGCAGGAGTGTCCGCCTCGAAGATGGACGGCGGTTCGTCGACGTTCGCGAGCTCTGCCATGGCCTCGCCGTCGCGGCCAACCGTCCGGACGATCCGTTGAGGTTCTTCCCCGTAGACCGACATCCATGTCGCGTGGTCGGACAGGTACACCGACGAGACGGTGCGCAGCACCACATAGCTGTCGTCCGAGAAGTCGGTGCCGTCACCCTCGAACGTGGAGGGAGCTTCGGTGATCGTCGCCACTCGCACATACTCGCCCGGCTCCGCCTGATCGAGCAGCGGCCGGTTGAGGTCCACCTGCGCCCATTCGTGCGCGATCTGCGGAGCGGGCTGTGACAGCCACTGAGAGGCGATGATCGCGCCGGCGGCGATCACCGCGACGACGACCACAGCAGCCACCGCGGCGAGCACGCCGGACGGAAGCGACCACCGGCTGCCCCCGAACGCCCCGTGGCGGCGAGAGCGATGGGCGCGACGCGGCGGCTCCGCGGCGATCGCGGCCTGCAGCGCGACGCGCGCGGCGTCGGTGTCTGCAGCCGAGACCTCCACGTCGGGTGCGAGGTCACGCACCCTGCTCCACAGTTCGTCCATTGCTCTCCTCCTCTCGCGTCGCCTGCGTCTGCGCTGACCCGAGCCGCTTCCTCACCCGATTGAGCCGTGACCGCACCGTTCCCACGGGAACGTCGAGCGCCACGGCGATCTGCTCGTACGTGAGGTCGCCCCACGCATAGAGCAGCAGGGTCTCGCGGTCCCGTGCCGGCAGCGCCGCCAGCTGGGCGCCCAACGCGCGCACACCGGCCTCCGCATCCGCCCGTTCGTCGGCACGATCCGCCCCGGAGGGCGCGTGCGACTCCGCGACGGTCGCCGACGCGACCACCGAACGCCACTGCCGCGCCTCGCGTGCCCGCTGCCTGTGGATCACCCTGCTGGCGATGCCGAACAGCCAGGGCGCGGCCGAGTCCCATGCGGTGTCGAACGAGGCCCGCTTGCGGAAGGCGATGAGGAACGTCTCGCTGAGCACATCTTTCCCGGCCTCCGCACCCACACGCTGTGCGGCGAAGCGCCCGATCGGCGCAGCATGACGTTCGAACAGCTCGGAGAACGCGGACGGGTCGTCGAGGGACCGTCTGATGATCGCGCTGTCGGTGGTCACACTCACTATTCCCCCCTGGCGCGCAAACGGTTCACGCCCAACGCGACCGCGTCATTCGCCTCTCAGCACCTGCAGGGCATGCGCGAGGTCTGCCGGGTATTCGGAGGTGAACGTGACCCATTCGCCGGATACCGGATGCGCGAATGACAGCTCACGCGCATGCAGCCACTGCCGGATCAGCCCGAGCCGCGCCGACAGGGTCGGATCTGCGCCGTACAGCGGATCGCCGACGCAGGGGTGACGGTGAGCGGCCATGTGCACGCGGATCTGGTGCGTGCGGCCGGTCTCGAGGTGGATCTCGAGCAGCGACGCGCCCGGGAACGCCTCGAGCGTCTCGTAGTGGGTGATCGAGTCCTTGCCGTCCGGCGTCACGGCGAACTTCCACGAGTGCGACGGATGGCGTCCGATCGGGGCGTCGATGGTGCCTGCGAGCGGATCCGGATGGCCCTGAACGACCGCGTGGTAGATCTTCTCGACCTCGCGCTCTTTGAACGCCCTCTTGAGGGTCGAGTAGGCGCGCTCGCTCTTGGCCACGACCATCAGCCCGCTGGTTCCGACATCGAGCCGGTGCACGACTCCCTGACGCTCCGCGGCACCCGTCGTGGCGATGCGGTACCCGGCTGCGGCGAGAGCACCGAGCACCGTCGGACCCTCCCACCCGATCGAGGGATGAGCCGCGACGCCCGACGGCTTGTCGACGACGACGATGTCATCGTCGTCGAAGACGATGCCGAGGTCGGGCACGGCCAGGGGAACGATCTCCGGGTCGCGTTTGGGCTCCCATTCGACCTCGAGCCAGCCTCCCGCCCGCAGCCGGTCGGACTTAGCCACGGTGCGGCCGTCGAGCCGGACGCCGCCGGCATCGACGACGTCTGCCGCGAAGGTACGGGAGAACCCGAGCATCTTCGCCAGCGCAGCATCGACTCGCACGCCGTCGAGGCCGTCGGGAACGGGCATGGTGCGCGCTTCCATCTCAGCCTCGGGGCGCGGCGTCGTCAGACGTGCCGGGAGTCTCCTGGCCGCCCGCCGGCGCCGGAGCGTCCACCACGGCGGCGGGGTCGGCATCGGCGTTGCGGGCCTGACGGCTCTCCCTCGTGCCGTCGAGACGCAGGCCGACGAGCACGAGGATCGCGACGCTGATCATCATCGTGACGATGAAGATGTCGGCCACGTTGTAGATGGCGGGCATCATCCACGGGGTGTGGATGAAGTCGATCACGTGCCCGACGGGGAAGCCGGGATCGCGAAGCAGGCGATCGGTCAGGTTGCCGGCGATCCCGCCCAGCAGCAGACCGAGCACCACCGCCCACAGCCACGATCGCACGCGCGTGACTGCGAGCACGAGGATGCCGATGGCCGCCGCCCCGAGGATGATCGTGAAGACCCAGGTGACCCCTTCGCCGAGCGAGAACGCAGCGCCCGGGTTGCGCGTCAGATAGAACTGCAGAACCTCGCCCCACACGTCGACGGACTGCTGGTACGGCAGATTCGCGAGCGCGAGATTCTTGGTGAACTGGTCGGCGGCCAGTACCACCACCGCCAGAATGACGATGAGAGCACTGGCCGCCGCAGCACGGCCCGTGGCGGACCGAGAGAACCGACCTGTCAAAAGTGCGACTTACAGACCGGCCGACGACACAGGCGTGGCGCCCGAGGTCGACCCGGTGACATCGAGGTCGCGCAGCTTCTCTTCGATGAAGCCGCGCAGCTGCGTGCGGTAGTCGCGCTCGAACTGACGCAGTTCGCTGATGCGGGTCTCGAGCTTGCCGCGCTCGCTCTCGAGCCGTGCCAGCTCGTCGCGTCCCTTGGCCTCGGCCTCGGACACGATCGCCGCAGCGGTGGCCTGCGCCTCGGAGATGAGCTTCTCCTTCTGGGCGAGGCCCTCGGCGACGTGCTCATCGTGGAGTCGCTGCGCGAGCTCGATGATCCCTGCCGACGCGGCGGCCGGAGCGGCACCGGCGACGGGCGCTTCGGCGGCGGGCTCGGTCGCCGACTCGGCGACGGGCTCCTCGGCGGCCGGAGCGGCTTCGACCGGAGCGGCCTCGGCGGGCGCGGCACCGGACTCGTACGCCGCGAGCTTCGCCTTCAGCTCCTCGTTCTCGGCGATGGTCTTGCGCCACTCGACGACGATCTCGTCGAGGAAGTCGTCGACCTCATCGGGGTCGAAACCCTCCTTGAACCGGACGTGCTGGAACTGCTTGGTGACGACGTCTTCGGGAGTGAGAGCCATTGTGTTGTCCTCTTTCAGAGCTTCGCGACGGGCCGATTCGGGGTGACCCGCGGTCGGCGAGCCGTATCGAACAGCATAGTGCGCCCTTTTCGGAGGCGCGAGAAACGGGGGTCAGGCGCGCATGATGACGCCCGTGACCGACACGAGCACGAAGCAGCACAGCATGGTGATCGGGAAGCCGAGATCGATCGCGACGGGCCCGATCCGCAGCGGAGGGATGAACCGGCGGAAGAAGCGCAGCGGCGGATCTGTGACGGTGTACACGACCTCAGCGAGCACGAGGCCCGCTCCGCGCGGGCGCCACTCGCGGTTGAACAGAGGGATGTACTCCAGGATGACCCTCGCGAACATCACGAAGATGTACAGCACCAGGAGCGTGTTGACGATCCCGGCGACGAGTCGGACGACCTCCACGACTACGGCGCGAAGGGGCCGGTCTCGGGGTCGGCGTGCGTCACGACGCCGTCACCGGAGACGGCGATGTTCTCGGGCGACAGCAGGAACACCTTGCTCGTCACGCGCTCGATGCGTCCGAACAGGCCGAGCGAGAGCCCGCTGGCGAAGTCGACCAGACGGCGAGCGTCGGCGTCGCTCATCTGCGAGAGGTTGATGATGACCGGGATGCCGTCGCGGAACGCCTCAGCGATGCCCTGAGCGTCGCGGTACTGCTTGGGGTGCACGGTGAGGATCTCGGTGACGGCACCGACGGCGGGCTGCCGCACGACGGCGGGGCGGTGCAACGGAGTCACGGGCGCAGTCTTCTCCACGGTCTTCTCGACGGTATTCTCGCGGCGCGGAGCGGGCGCGGCGGACGACTGCTCCTCGTAGACCTCTTCCTCGTCGGCGAGGCCCAGGTACACCATGGTCTTCTTGAGCGGGTTCGACATCGCATCCTCCGTTTGCTCGTCTGTTTCGAGGTTAACCGGGCACCGCGCGCGGACCCGTGATTGCCGTGCCGATCCGCAGGTGTGTCGCACCTGCCGCGATCGCCTCGGCGAAGTCACCCGACATTCCTGCCGAGATCCAGGTGGCGTCGGCCACCACGGTGCGCAGTGTGGCCGACGATGCGGCCAGGCGCGAGAACGCCGTCTCCGGCGCGGAATCGAGCGGAGCGACCGCCATGACACCCCGGAGGCGCAATGACGGGCACGCGGCGCGGATGTGGGTCGCGAGCGCCTCGACGCCGTCGGGCGCGACGCCTCCCCGCGCCGCATCGTCGGTCAGATTGACCTGCACGAGGACATCGAGGGGGACACCGGCCTCGGGGTCGGCGGCGTGGAGCGCGTCGGCGACCCGTTGCCGGTCGACCGAGTGAACGACGTCGGCGGCGGCACGCACGGCCCGCGCCTTCTTCGACTGCAGCTGCCCGATGTAGTGCCAGGTCAGGTCTTCGTAGGCGTGCAGTTCGGCGCGTTTGGCGGTGAGCTCCTGCTGTCGGTTCTCCCCCACGTCGCGCACTCCGAGCTCGTGCAATCTCGTCACGAGCGAGGCCGGGTGGAACTTGGTGACCACGATGCGGGTCAGCTCCGACGGGTCGCGGCCCGCCGACCGCGCAGCATCAGCGATGCGTGCGTCGAGGTCGGCGAGCCGCGTGCTCAGATCCACTTACTTGAGGAAGTCGGGGACGTCGAGGTCGTCGTCGCCGAAAACGGAGTCGTTCGAGGTGGAGACCGAGATCGACACCGACTCCTTGGGCTCCGCCTCTGTGAATTCGCGGGCCACTTCGTCGGCCGGCACCGACGGCAGCACGGGCGTCGAGCGCTGGGCCGCGATCGGCTCGATGCGCGTCTGCGGCTCTCCCCCGTCGAACCCAGCGGCGATGACGGTGACGCGCACCTCGTCGCCGAGCGTGTCGTCGATCACCGTGCCGAAGATGATGTTGGCCTCGGGGTGCGCGGCCTCCTTCACGAGCTGGGCGGCGTCGTTGATCTCGAAGATGCCCAGGTTCGACCCGCCCTGGATCGACAGCAGAACGCCATGGGCGCCCTCGATCGAGGCTTCGAGCAGCGGCGACTCGACGGCCAGTTCCGCCGCCTTGATCGCACGGTCGGCACCGCGTGCCGACCCGATTCCCATGAGCGCCGACCCCGCCCCCTGCATCACCGACTTGACGTCGGCGAAGTCGAGGTTGATGAGACCCGGTGTCGTGATGAGGTCGGTGATGCCCTGCACACCGGCGAGGAGCACCTGATCGGCCGTTGCGAAGGCCTCGATCATCGAGATGCCGCGGTCGCTGATCTCGAGGAGGCGGTCGTTCGGCACCACGATGAGGGTGTCGACCTCTTCCTTCAGCTTCGCGACGCCGGCCTCGGCCTGGCTCTGGCGGCGACGACCCTCGAAGGAGAACGGCTTGGTGACGACACCGATCGTCAGCGCGCCGATCGACTTGGCGATCCGGGCGACGACGGGCGCGCCTCCGGTCCCCGTCCCGCCGCCTTCACCGGCGGTGACGAACACCATGTCGGCCCCGGCGAGGGCCTCTTCGATCTCCTCGGCGTGGTCCTCGGCGGCGCGACGTCCGACCTCGGGGTCGGCGCCCGCGCCGAGGCCGCGCGTGAGTTCGCGCCCCACGTCGAGCTTGACGTCGGCGTCGCTCATGAGCAGCGCCTGCGCGTCGGTGTTGACGGCGATGAACTCGACACCACGCAGGCCGAGTTCGATCATCCGATTGACGGCGTTCACGCCGCCACCGCCCACACCGACGACCTTGATCACCGCGAGGTAGTTCTGGTTCTGGCTCATGCCGGCCTCCGTATCGTCCTGAACCCTGCGTCTCGAGTCTCAACCTTCAACCTCAACCAGAGGTTTAAAGAATTACCGAGTATGCATTTCCTGACTCGAAGGTAAGCGGCCGACACCGCCATCCCCGACAGCCCGTGGGCGTGTCGCGAATCGGGAGGCGGAAAGTTCTCGCGACGCGCCGGTCAGCGAACGACGACGGCCGTCGGCGACGACACGTCGTACACCGACACCTTCGACGGCGGCTGCGAGATCATCATCTTCTCGAGGACATACGCCTTGTACGCCGAACGCGTCGCGTCACCCCAGACGACGTCCGTGTCGGTCTTCCCGAGGGTCAGCGTCACGTTGTTCGGAGTCGTGGCCGAGATCGCGGTCACCTGCTCGCGGATGTCGTCCGGCAACGACCGGTACACCGTGCCGATCGCGGTGAACGCCTTCGAGGTGATCCCGCCGCGGCACCGCGAGCACCGGGTGCCCCGCGGGCCGCTTCGGCGTCGTCGAGAGCGCGACGCCCGCGGCGTCGACCAGCGTGTAGCCCGCCGCCGACTTCACCGTGCCGATCGGAGTGCGCTCCACGATCCGCACGACCAGCTCGTGGGGCGGACGCGCCTCGAGCGTGTACGACTCCACCAGCGGGAAGGCGACGAGTGCGGCCTTCACCTCGCTCGAGTCGACCAGGGGCAGCGGACGGCCCAGCTGTCCCGAGAGCGCCTGCTCGACGGTCTCGGCGGACAGCGCCGAGGTGCCCACGACGCGCACGCGCTCCACCCCGAAGAGCGGGCTGTAGGCGGCGCCCACGGTGCCGAGCACGAGCAGAACCACGGATGCCGCCACCGCGAGCCACGTCATCCGACGGCGGCGCTGGCGGGCCGTGAAGCGGCGGACCTCCGCGCGCAGCGCACGGCGTCGCGACCGCGCAGCGGCCCAGACGTCGCGCGCCCGGACGGAGGGAGGGAGCGTGTCATCGCCGTCCGCGACGAGCCCCGCGTCCGCGCCCTGGTCGCCCTCGGCAGCGCCGGCGAAAGGCAGGACCGGCGCCGTGTCCGCCCCGCGCTCGCCTTCCCCAGGCGACCCGGCACGGACGTCTCCTCCCGCGGGAGGCGGCCCGATCGTCACCTCGAGGGGCTCCTCGGCCGCAGCGTCGGCGCGCGACGGGGGCGGTGGCAGCGGCGAAGGCCGGCGCACGCGTCAGCCCTGCTCCGACTGCAGCGCTGCGAGCACCTGCGGGATGATCAGGTTCACGTTGCCGCACCCGAGCGTGATGATGAAATCGCCCTCGCGCGCCACGGATGCCGTGTAGTCGGCTGCCTGTTGCCAGTCCGCCACGAAGTGCACCTTGGCGGGATCCTCGAACGCCTTCGACACGAGTTCGCCGGTCACCCCGGGGACCGGGTCTTCGCGGGCGCCGTAGACGTCGAGGACCACCGTGTGATCGGCTCGGGTCTCCAGCACATCGGCGAACTCGCGGTACATCTCCTGGGTGCGAGAGTAGGTGTGCGGCTGATGCAGGGCGATGATGCGCCCATCGCCCACCACCGTGCGCGCCGCCTCGAGGGCGGCCGCCACCTCGGTCGGGTGATGCGCGTAGTCGTCGTAGACGCTGACGCCGCGCTCCACACCGTGCAGCTCGAAGCGCCGCACGGTGCCGCCGAACGACTCCACGGCGCGCACGGCGGGCTCGAGCGCGTAGCCGAGCTCGAGGAGCACCGCGACCACGCCGGTCGCGTTGATCGCGTTGTGGGCGCCGGGAACCGCGAGCTGTGCCACGACGCTCTCGCCGCCGTGGACGACCGTGAAGCCCACGGGCCCGGACGTCGTGATTCCCACGACGCGGACGTCGGCTTCTTCGGACTCGCCGAACGTCACGACCCGACGGTGCGTCAGCGCGCTCGTCACGCGTCGGGCTCCCGGGTCGTCCGCCGAGATGACGACGGCTTCACGGGCCTCGTCGGCGAAGCGCGCGAAGCCGTCGTAGAACGCGTCTCGCGTGCCCCAGTGGTCGAGGTGGTCGGGATCGACGTTCGTGATGAGTGCGATCGAGGTGTCGTAGAGCAGGAAGGTGCCGTCGGACTCGTCCGCTTCGATGACGAACAGTTCGTCGGAGCCGGTGCCGCTCGACACGCCCAGGTCGGCGATGACCCCGCCGTTGACGAAGGTCGGTGCCGTGCCCAGGGCACGGAGAGCAGTCACGGTCATGCCCGTGGAGGTCGTCTTGCCGTGCGCGCCCGCCACCGACACGAGGCGGCGCCCGCCGATGAGCCAGAAGAGCGCCTGCGAACGGTGGATCACGGCCAGTCCGCGTTCCTTGGCCAGCACGTACTCGGGATTCTCGGGCCAGATCGCACCAGTGTGGATGACCGCGTCGACGTCGTCCGGCAGATGCGCCGCGTCGTGGCCGACGTGGACCGAGGCACCGCGCGCCGCGAGCGCCTGCAGGGCGGTGCTGTCGGCACGGTCGGAGCCCGACACGCGGATGCCGCGGTCGAGGAACATGCCGGCCAGGCCGGACATGCCGGAGCCACCGATCCCGATGAAGTGGGCGGACGTGATGTCGGCGGGGATCGGCAGGTTCAGGTCGGGTCGAATCATGGCCCTGCAAGTCTAGGTCGCCGCTTCCCGAGCGCGGGCTGCGGCGCGCGCTGTCAGTGCCCGAGAGCCTCGTCGATCAAGGCGATGACGTTCTCGGTGCCGCGCAGCGTGCCCACGCGGGCGGCTGCCGCGCGCATCCGCCCGCGCTCGGCCTCATCACGCAGCAGCGGCACGATCTCGCCGCGGATGCGGTCGCCGGTGAACTCCGCGTCGGGGATGAGGCGTGCCGCCCCGGCGCGCACCGCCGACGCGGCGTTGAGGGCCTGCTCGCCGTTGCCCACCGCATACGGCACGTACACGGCGGGGATCCCGAGCGCACTGATCTCGCTGACCGTCGCCGCTCCCGCGCGGGAGACGATCGCGTCGGCGACGGCGAACGCATAGTCCATGCGGTCGATGTACGGCACGACACGGTAATCGGGATGGGCGGGGTCGTCGATCGTGTTGCGCTCCCCTGCGGCGTGCAGCACCTGCCATCCCGCGTCGACGATGTCGCGCCATCCGTCGGCGACGGCGTCATTCAGGCGCCGCGCGCCCAGGGAGCCCCCGAACACGAGAAGGACGGGACGAGACGGATCGAGCCCGAACGACGCCGCCGCACGCGCACGGGTCGCCGCGCGGTCGAGGGCGACGATCTCGCGCCGCAGCGGCATGCCGACCAATCGGGCACGGGCGAGACGCGTCCCCTCGAACACGATGCCCGTGGCGGCAGCCGTGCGCGCCCCCAGGATGTTCGCGAGGCCCGGACGGGCGTTCGCCTCGTGCACGACGAACGGAACGCGCTCCCGGCGCGCCGCGACGTACGCGGGAGCGGATGCGTAGCCGCCGAAGCCGACGACGACGTCGACGCGGTGGGCACGGATGTGGGCGCGTACCTGAGCGACCGCCCGGAGGAAGCGCGTCGGGAAACGGGCGGCGGTCCCGTCGGGCCGGCGGGGGAACGGAACCTTGTCGACGAACAGCAGCTCGTAGCCGCGCTCCGGCACGAGACGTGCCTCCAGGCCCTCTCGGGTGCCCAGCACGAGCACCGAGGCGGACGGATCGCGATCGCGCAGCCCGTCGGCGACGGCGAGCAGCGGGTTCACATGCCCAGCGGTTCCACCGCCGGCGAGCAGGTACGTCGTCACCGGATCGAGCCTACCGGCCCCGCGGGCACGGACCCGGGAGGTGCGGCCCGGCTGGTGTCAGCGCACCGGGAGCGCCGTCAGCCGGCGCGCGGTCGCGTCGGGGAGGGTGCGTGCGAACGACAGCAGCACGCCGCATGCCATCAGCACCGACAGAAGCGACGTACCGCCCTGCGACATGAACGGCAGGGGCACGCCGAGCACCGGGAACACGCGCAGGACGACGCCGATGTTGACGAGCGCCTGGCCGACGACCCACACCGTGATGCCGCCCGCCGCGATTCGGATGAACGGGTCGTCGGTCTTGCGGATGATGTGGAAGGCGCCTACGGCGAAGAGGGTGAACAACCCCAGCACCACGATGCAGCCGATGAGGCCGAGCTCCTCCCCCACGATCGCGAAGATGTAGTCGTGCTCGGCGGCCGGCAGCCAGTCGTACTTCTCACGCGAGTTGCCGAGCCCCAGACCGAAGATCCCGCCGCCCGCGAGCCCCCAGACGCCGTGGAGAGCCTGCCAGCAGTCGCCGGTCTCGGCGAGGTAGCAGTCGACCGAGTCGACGTTCAGGAAGCTCATGATGCGCCGCATGCGGTCGGGGCTCGTCACGGCGAACACCGTCGCGGCCAGGGCGACGGCGAGGAGCGGGAGCACGAAGATGCGAAGCTTCACGCCCGAGAAGAACAGACACCCGAGGAGGATCGCCATGAGCACGAGGCCCGTCCCGAGATCACCGCTGCCCACGGCGACCAGGCCGATCACCAGCGCACCCACCGGCACCACGGGGATGAACACGTGGCGCCACAGACCGAGGAGCGTCTGCTTGCGGTAGAGGACGTACGCCAGCCAGAGAGCGAGCGTCACCTTCAGGAACTCGGACGGCTGCATCTGCGCGCCCGCGACCGAGATCCAGTTGCGGTTGCCGTCGTTGGCGATGCCGATGCCGGGCACGAACACCAGCATCTGGAGCGCGAGGGCCGCGATCAGCGCGGGCCACGCGATCTTCTTCCAGAACCCCACCGAGAATCGGCTCAGCACGAACATCAGCGGCACGCCCAGCACGGCGAACACCGACTGCTTGACGACGACGTCGAACGGGCTGTCGCCGCGCGACACCGACGCCGCCATCGTCGCCGAGAGCACCATGACGAGACCGAAGATCGTGAGGATCAGCGCCGTCGACGCGATGAGCAGGAACTCGTTCGGAACCGGGGAGAACACGCGCCCCAGCGAGACGCGGGCCGAGAAGCCGTGCCCGTCGCCGTCAGCGGTCGCTGCGGGGGGTCGGTCGGTCGTCGTCACCGGCATCCTCCCCGTGCTGTCGCGTGTCGTTCGTTCTTCCGTCTCCTCGCCCGGCCCCGTCGGAGACGGAGCGGCCGGCCAGGACGCGCACAGCCTCCGCAAAGCGGGTGCCGCGGTCTGCATAGGACGAGAACTGGTCGAAGGATGCCGCCGCCGGTGCCAGGAGAACCGTGTCTCCGACGTGCGCCACGCCCGCCGCCAGTTCGACGACCGCTGCCATGACGTCTTCAGTCTGAGCGTGGTCGACCTCGAAGACGGGCACCGCCGGGGCGTGTCGTGCGAACGCCGACACGATGTCGGCGCGCTCCACGCCGATGATGATCGCCGCCTTCGACGCCGGGCCGCGTTCGGCGACCAGCGCGTCGATGTCGACGCCCTTGAGATCACCTCCGAGCACCCAGACGGCACCCGGATAGGCCGCGAGCGACGACGACGCCGCATGCGGATTGGTCGCCTTCGAATCGTCGATCCACGTGACGCCCGCATGGACCGCGACCACCTCGATGCGGTGCGGGTCGAGACGGAAATGCGACAGGGCGTCGTGGATCGCGGCGGGCTCGACACCGAGCGAACGGGCGAGGGCGCTCGCCGCGAGGATGTTCGCCACGATGTGCGGCGCAGCCAGCCCCTGGCGGGCGAGCTCATCGATCGTTGTGAGCTCGAGCGCCTGGGCATGCCGATCGTCGAGGAAGGCGCGATCGACGAGCAGCCCTTCGACGATGCCCAGGTCGCTCGGGCCGGGAACGCCGAGATCGAAACCGATCGCCCGGCAGCCCTCGACGACGTCCGCCTCCTCGACCATGCGGCGCGTCGCGGGGTCGGCCTTGTTGTAGACGCACGCGATGCGCGTGTTCTCGTAGACGAACGCCTTCGCATCGCGGTAGGCGTCGAAGGAGCCGTGCCACTGGAGGTGGTCGGCCGCGAGGTTCAGGCAGACGCTGGAGTACGGAGACACGCGGTCGGGCCCGGACTGCAGGCCGAGGTACCACAGCTGGTGGCTCGAGATCTCGACGACGAGCACGTCGAACCCGGCGGGGTCGCGTACGGCATCGAGCACCGGCACGCCGATGTTGCCGCAGGGCGCTGCCCGGAGGCCGCCTGCGGCGAGCATCGTCGCGGTGAGCTGGGTCGTCGTCGTCTTGCCGTTCGTGCCGGTGATGAGCACCCAGTCGGCTGCCGACCCGTCGGCGCGCACGACCTTGTCGCGCACCCGCCACGCGAGCTCGATGTCTCCCCACACGGCGACGTCCGTCCGCCGCGCCCACGCGACCACGGGGTGGTGCGGAGCGAAGCCGGGCGACGCCACGATCACCTCCGGCGCGAAGTCGACGAGGTCGGCGGGGACTGATGCCAGTGAGCCCGTCCACAGCCTCGCGCCGATCACGGGAAGGAGCCGGGCGTACTCCTCTTCGGCGCTCTCGGACACGACGAGCACCTCGACGCCCAGCTCGGCGAGGGTGTCGGCGACGGAGAAACCGGTCACCGACAGGCCGAGCACGACGACGCGGAGCCCGCTCCAGTCGGCGTGCCAGCTGGTCAGCGCGTCGAGACGATCGGACACGGCGGTCATAGCGCTGCGAGCCACGCCACGTAGAAGAGGGCGACGCCGGTGACGGCGAGCATGCCCGCGATGATCCACATGCGCACGACGATCGTGATCTCGGGCCAGCCTCGCATCTCGAGGTGATGGTGGAACGGACTCATGAGGAAGAGGCGCTTGCCACCGGTCGCCTTGAAGTAGTAGCGCTGCAGGATGACCGACCCGGGACCGATGATGAACACGCCCGCGATGATGATCGCGAGGATCTCGGTGCGCGACAGCACGGCCATCGCGACGATCACGCCGCCGATCGACATCGATCCGACGTCGCCCATGAAGACCTTCGCCTTCGGCGCATTCCACCAGAGGAATCCGACGAGGGCTCCCACGAACGATGCCGCGATGATCGTGAGTCCCATCGGGTCGCGCGTCGGGTAGCAGGCGCTCGCATACGCGTCGACGAGCGCCGAGGTGTGGCAGCGCTGCTGGAACTGCCAGAACGTCACGAGACTGTAGGCCGAGACGGTGAAGATGCCCGCGCCGGTCGCAAGACCGTCGAGGCCGTCGGTGAGGTTGGTGGCGTTCGACCACGCGACAGCCATGAACGACACCCAGATGAGGTACAGGATCCAGCCGATCACGGCGCCGAGCGCCATGAACGAGAGCGCCGGGATGTCGCGGAAGAACGAGATGTACGGCGACGCCGGCGTCTCGCCCCACGCATTCGGGAAGTTGAGGGCGAGCACCGCGAACGGCACCGCGACGGCGATCTGGCCGACGACCTTCCGCCAGCCCGACAGCCCCAGGCTTCGCTGCTGGCGCACCTTCATGTAGTCGTCGATGAAGCCCACCGCGCCGAGTCCGACCATCATCCAGATGACGAGGAGGCCCGAGATCGTCGGCGGCGTTCCGCCGGTGTAGCTGCCGACGAAGTAACCGACGAGCGACCCCACGATGAAGACCACGCCGCCCATCGTGGGTGTCCCGCGCTTCGTGTGGTGGCTCGGGTTGTTGGCGTCCTCCGGCGTGCGGATCACCTGCCCCCAACCCAGCCGCTCGAACAGGCGGATGAACAACGGGGTGAGGAACAGGGTGAATGCCAGCGAGATCGTCGCGGCTGCCAGCAGAGATCTCACGAGAACGATTCTCCCAGACGATCCCCCAGATGACGCAGACCCGCGGAGTTCGACGACTTCACGAGCACGCGGTCGCCGTCGCGGAGCTCGGTGCGCAGGTAGTCGAACGCCTCGTCCTGCGTCTCGAAGAACACGGCCTCGCCGTCCCAGGAGCCTTCGCCGATCGCCGCGAGGTACAGGCGGCGGGCGGCCGAGCCCACCACGACGATGCGCTCGAACCGCAGGCGCACCGCGAGCAGTCCGACGCGGTCGTGCTCCTCGCCGGCGTGTTCGCCGAGCTCGCTCATCGCGCCGAGCACGGCGACCTTGCGCTGGCCGGGTTCAGCGATCTGGGCGATCGTACGGAGGGCAGCGGCCATCGAATCGGGGCTGGCGTTGTAGGCGTCGTTGATGATCCGCACCCGGTCGGATCCGAGCGGCTGCATGCGCCATCTCTCCGCGATCTCCACGGTCTCG
The DNA here is from genome assembly GCA_963789095.1 of uncultured Actinomycetota bacterium. Taxonomy (GTDB): domain Bacteria; phylum Actinomycetota; class Actinomycetes; order Actinomycetales; family Microbacteriaceae; genus Microbacterium. The sequence continues at coordinate 82,992 of CAWBJK010000010.1, read as the reverse complement.
AGGCGGGCGATCGACGCGGCGATCGGCACACCCAGGACGTCGGCGATCGCCAGGGCCGCGAGGGCGTTCATGACATGGTGTTCGCCCAGGACGCGGAGGGTGAGGGGATACCGCTCCTCCCCCACGACCACGGAGCAGGTGGTGCCCGCCGCGGTGACCTCTACGTCGTCGGCACGCACCTCGGCCGCAGCCGATCGGCCGAACCAACGCACGGCCACGCCGCGCTCCTCGGCCACGCGGGCCATCGCGGCGACGCGGGGGTCGTCGGCGTTGAGCACCGCGGTGCCTCCCGGACGGACGGCCTCGACGAGCTCGGTCTTCGCCTTCTGCGTCGCCTCGACACCGCCGAAGCCGCCCGCGTGCGCCAGACCGACCATCAGCACGGCACCGACGTCGGGGGTCACGAGCCCGGCGAGCTCCGCGATGCGTCCGATCCGCGACGCGCCGAACTCGCTCACCAGGTAGCGTGTCGACGCGGTCACCCGCAGCATCGTCACGGGGGCGCCGACCTCGTTGTTGTACGAGTTGCGGGGGGCGACGGTCTCGCCCTCTTCCTGCAGAATCCGGGCCAGGAGGTTCTTCGTCGTCGTCTTGCCGTTGGAGCCCGTGATCCCGACGATCTGGAGGTCGCCGCGCTCGCGGACGCGCGCTACGACGACACGAGCGAGGTCTGCCAGCGCGCGCACGGCGTCGGCCACGACGATCTGAGTGATGGGCTCGTCCACAGGATGCTCGACGATCGCCGCGACCGCTCCCGCGGCGGCGGCCGCGCCGACGAAACGGTGCCCGTCGGTGACATCGCCGGGCTTGGCGACGAACAGCGCGCCCGGCTCCATCAGGCGGGAGTCGGTGTCGACGAGGCCTGAGACGACGGTCTCCGACGTGTCACCCGCGAACAGGCGAAGGGTTCCCGAAACGGCTGCGGCCGTCTCGGCGAGCGTCATCGGAATCATGGTGCTGTGCTCCTCGAACGCGCTCGCGTCACGGGTGCAACGGGAGCAGGGGCGTCTCGGAATCGGAGGGCATGATGCGGTAGTGCTTGAGCACCTGGGTCATCGCCTTCTTGAAGACCGAGCGGTTGGCCGACGACATCCGCTCCTTCTTGGGCTCGTCGAAGACCGTCAATACAACGTACTGCGGATCCTCGGCGGGTGCGTAACCGACGAGCGAAGTGAAGTACAGGTTCTTCTTGTAGCCGCCCTTGCCGTCGGTGATCTGCGCGGTACCCGTCTTGCCGGCCATTCGGTAGCCGTCGATCTTGACGTCGTCGGCCAGCGTCGCCTGCGCGAACACGTTCTCGAGCATGAGACTGAGCTCGTCGGCCGTCTTCTCTTTAATCACGCGGACAGGCTCGGGGAGGTCGGGCTTCACGACGGTGCCATCGGCCTTCGTGCACGACTCGACGAGCTGCGCGGGCATGCGCACGCCGCCGTTGGCGATCGTCTGGTAGACGCTCGCGACCTGCGTGGCGGTGACAGTGAAGGCCTGACCGAACGTCGTCGTGTAGAAGGTCTGGTTGTCCCAATCCTGCGGGAGCAGGGAGAAGCCCGTGTGAGGCTCCGCCGACCAGTTGAGCGCGGTGCGCTCGCCCACCCCGAACTTGCGCAGGTAGTCGTACCGGGTCTGCGGGTCGACCATCGCGCCGAACTGCGACATCGCGACGTTCGACGAGCGCACGAGGCCGCCCGTGAGGGTGAGCGTCTCGGTCGCGTGCTTGTCGGAGTCGTTGATCACGGCACCGTTGTCGAACACCATCCGCGACGGCGTCACGACCGACGACATGTGCGTCTGGCCGGCCTTCTCGATGGCCGTGGCGGCCGTGATCGGTTTGAAGGTCGAACCGGGCTCGTACGAGAAGCGCGCCAGACGCGACGCGCGGTCTTCGGGGTCGGACGCCGCGGGGGTGTTGGGGTCGACGGCAGCCGTCTCGGCGAACGCGCGGATCTTCCCGGTCGCCGTCTCCATCACGATGATCCCGCCCCATTCGGCGCTGTAGCGCTTGCTCTCCTCCGCGATCAGCTGCTGCATGTACCACTGCAGGTCGGTGTCGATCGTGAGGGTCAAGGTGCCGCCGTCGACGGCCGGATCCTCCACCTCCGTGCCCGGGATGATCACGCCGTCGGCCCCGCGCTGGTATCGCAGGGAGCCGTTCTGGGCTTCCAGGCACGAGTTCTGCAGGTCTTCGACGCCTTCCAACGGATCGCCGTCCGCGTTGACGAAGCCGAGCACGTTGCCGGCGACCGCGCCATTGGGATACGTGCGCGACGGCACCGCCTCGAAGGTCAGGAAGGGCAGACCCAGCTGCGCGAGCTCGCGGTACGTCTCCGTCGAGACGAAGCGCTTGATGCGCGCCCACTGCGCATTCGGGTTCTCCGCCAGCGCGTCGACGACGATCTGCGTGACGTCATCGACCGGCTGACCCGTCACGTCGGCGATCCGCGCGGCCAGTTCCGGCCACGACACCATCTCGGGCTTGCCGTCGGCGCCCTTGATCACGTTGCCGTCGCTGTCGCGCTTCTTGATGCCGAGCGCCGCCAGCCGCGGGTCGATCGCCACGTCGTACACGAGGGTGCTCGTCGCGAGCACCCGGCCGTCGGCGTCGACGATGTCTCCCCGCGTTCCCGTCAGCGTGACCTTCGTTCCGCTCGCGAGCTCCTGAGACGTGCGGATGTGATCGTTGGCGTTCACCACCTGGATGTCGACGAGCCTCACCACGAACACCGAGATCACCGCCAGCACGACGGCGAGGGCGATCACGGTTCGGCGGCGGGGGCTGCGGGTGGCTCGCGTGGTCATGGGTCTCAGCGCGTCTCGGGGGTCTCAGCGGGTCTCGGGGTTCTCAGCGGGTCTCGGGGGTGGGGAGGCCGTCGGCGACGGCGGGAACGGTCGCGACGCTGACCACGACGGTCGATTCGGCCGCTCCTGCACCGAGCCGCGTCTTCGAGTCGGTCACGAGAGGCAGGTCGCTGACGAGGGCGTTGCCCACGGCGGCCTTCTTCAACGCCTGCACGCTCGATGTCGACGACGCCGGCTTGCCGGATCCGACGATCTCACCGCTGGAGAGCTCCAGGTAGCTCGGCATCTGGCCGGTGACCATGCCGAGCGCCGCCGCGTTGGCGGCGAGGAGCTGCGGCGAGCCGAGGCCGGCGACCTCGTCGTGCAGGATCTGCACCTGCCACGACACCGCCCGCTTCTGCGCCGTGAGCTCACGGATCTCGTACGTGCCCTGGGTGGTGAGGATCGACAGGCCGATCTGCGCACCGGCGATCGCGATGGCCCCGGCGACGGCGATGAGTCCGTACAGGAGGCGCGGGCGCCGGGCCGGGACCGACTGCTCGACGACACGGAGACGGGATGCCTGATTCTCGCGTCGTGCCGGAAGCGACAGGAGCTCGGCGTCCCATGCCGGTGCGGTGTTCGTGCTCACGACGCCTCCCTCACACGCTCAGCGGCACGCAGACGCACAGGCGTCGCGCGCGGATTGCGGGCCCGCTCCTCGTCGGAGGCGAGTTCGGCGCCCTTGACGAGGAGCCGGAAGCGCGGCGCGTGCTCCGGCAGCTCGAAGGGAAGTCCGGCGGGCGCCGTGGATGCCGTGGCCTCGGCGAACGCGCGCTTCACGAGACGGTCCTCGAGCGACTGGTACGACATGACGACGATCCGACCGCCGACGCGCAGGAGGCCCATCGCTGCCGGGATGGCGTTCTCGAGCGCGGCGAGCTCGCGGTTCACCTCGATGCGCAGCGCCTGGAAGACGCGTTTGGCGGGATGGCCCGAGCGCTCCCGCTGCACCGCCGCCGGGGTCGCCGCGACAAGGACCTCGACGAGCTGGCCGGAGCGGGTGAGGGGCGCGGTGGCGCGCGCTGCGATGATCGCCCGCGCGTAGCGCCCCGCGAGCTTCTCCTCGCCGTAGCGCTCGAAGATGCGGCGGAGGTCGCCCTCGCCGTAGGTCGCGACGATGTCGGCGGCGGTCGTGCCGGATGTCTGGTCCATGCGCATGTCGAGCGGAGCGTCCTGCGCGTACGCGAACCCGCGCTCCGCCTCGTCGAGCTGCAGCGACGAGACCCCCAAGTCGAACAGGATGCCGTCCACGCGGGTGCGGCCCGCCGACGCCACGGCCTCGGCGATTCCGTCGTACACGGTGTGGACGAGCGTCACCCGGTCACCGAACCGCGCGAGCCGCTCGCCCGCGATGCGGAGGGCGTCGGTGTCGCGATCGAGGCCGATGAGGTGCACGTGCGGGAAGCGTTCCAGGAGCGCTTCCGAGTGCCCGCCCATGCCCTCGGTCGCGTCGACGATCACGGCGTCGTCGTGTTCCAGAGCGGGTGCGAGCAGCTCGACGCAGCGGTCGAGCAGGACAGGGGTGTGGATGTCGCGGAAGTTCATGATCGTGTCGGTCGGGGAGCCGGAGTCCTGATCCCCATCCGCTCCGACCTGCCACCGGGGAAGTGCGTCAGGGCGTGCGGCTGGGAGTCAGGACCACGGCTCAGAACAGGCCGGGAATCACCTCCTGCTCCATGTCCGAGTAGCTGTCTTCGTTTCCTTCGGCGTAGGCGTTCCACGCGTCGGCGTCCCAGATCTCCGCGTGTGCGCCGACACCGGTCACGACCAGTTCGCGACCGAGGTTGGCGTACGTCCGGAGGTGGGGCGGGAGGGTGATGCGGCTCTGGCTGTCGGGCTTCTCGTCACTCGCGCCCGACAGGAACATGCGCTGGAAGTCGCGCGCCTGCTTGTTGGTCAGCGGCGCCTCGCGGATGCGCTCGTAGATGCGCTCGAACTCTTTGGTCGAGAACACGTAGAGGCACCGTTCCTGCCCGCGGGTCACGACGACGCCGTCGCCGAGGTCGGTGCGGAACTTCGCGGGGAGGATGACGCGGCCCTTGTCGTCGAGCTTGGGGGTGTACGTGCCCAGAAGCATCGACACCACCCCCTTTCTGCCCGGCCGCTTGAGGTACGCGCCACTTTACTCCACTTTCCTCCACTTACCTATGGTGATTTGGGCGCGCGCCTCCCTTCGACCTCCACAGACGCAAAAAAAGCACCGACCCGGAGGTCGGTGCTTGCGGTGGAGAGAGGGCGATCAGGCCCGGCGGCGGCTCATCTGCCATCCTGCCGGCGGTCCCAGCGATCGTTCATGCGGTCCATGAACGAGCCCCCGGATACGGGCGCCTTGCGCGTTCCTGCGGAACGGGCACGGGCGACCCCGCCGCGGGCGGGAGTGACGGCGAGAACGACGCCCGCCACCATGAGCGTGAACGCGATCACGCCGACGACGATCAGCGAGGTGGATACGCCGACGACCAGCCCCGCGAGGCCCAGAAGGACCAGCACGCTGCCGTACACGATGTTGCGATAGCTGAGGGACTGGCCTTCGCGGGGCGCACTCACCACATCCGCGTCGTTGCGCATGAGATGGCGTTCCATCTCGTCCAGCAGACGCTGCTCCTGCTCTGACAGTGGCATGCATCCCCCTCTTCACGTATCGAGTGCTTCGATTCTACGCGTGAGCGTGAGAACTAGGCTAGGCCCGTGAGCTCTTCCCCCGACCTCCTCGATGCAGTTTCTCAGCGTATGGAGAGGTTCGCCGCCGACCGGCTCGCAGAAGCGTCCGAACTCGGCCCGGACGCGGTGATGTTCGCCGGCGCGGCGAGCGACACCCTCACGGGGGGAAAGCGGTTGCGGGCACGCTTCTGCCTCACGGGATGGCGTGCCGTGGCGCACGTCGCAACGCCACCGCAGTCCTCCCCCGGCGACGACGTCATCGCCGCCGCCGGCGCGCTCGAGTACTTCCACGCGGCCGCCCTCGTGCACGACGACCTCATCGACAACTCCGACACGCGGCGTGGCCGCCCCGCCGCGCACCGGGCCCTCCAGTCGCGCCACCGCGCCGAGGGATGGAGCGGCGACGCCGACGGATTCGGTCGCTCCGCCGCCCTGCTGCTCGGCGACCTGCTGGTGGCATGGAGCGACGACCTCCTCGAAGAAGGACTCCGCACGTCGCCGCATGCCGCTGCGACGCGCGCGGAGTACGCGCGGATGCGGCGCGACGTGACCGTCGGACAGTACCTCGACATCGCCGAGGAGCACGCCGCAGCAACGGTCCCGGGAAGCGACCACGCTGCGCGGGCGCTACGAGTGGCCACCTACAAGTCGGCGCGGTACAGCGTCCAGCAGCCACTGCTCATCGGCGCGGCCCTCGCCGGCGCCGACGCCGCACAGCACGATGCCCTCGCCCGCTTCGGGCTGCCGCTCGGGCTCGCCTTCCAGCTGCGCGACGACGTCCTCGGTGTCTTCGGCGACAGCGCGGTGACGGGCAAGCCCTCGGGCGACGATCTCCGCGAGGGAAAACGGACGCTCCTGGTGGCGTATGCTCGCGAGGCCCTGCCTGCGGGCGCGCGTCGCACGATCGACGAGCTGCTGGGCGATCCGTCGCTCGATGACGACCAGATCGCGTCCCTCCAGCGGACGATCGTCGACTCCGGCGCTCTCGGCCGCGTCGAGGCACTCATCGCCGACTACGCCGCGGAGGCCGATCGCGCACTGCGAGGCGTGCCACTCGACAACGCCGCCGTGAGCGGCCTGCGCGAACTGGCGCGCGACGCGGTCACGCGCAGCGCCTGAGCGCGCCCTCGCGGGGGCTCGTCAGGCGAGCGCCTGCGCGACGCGGCGCACTTCGCTCTTGCGTCCCGCGCGGAGCGCCTCGATCGGGGCCGCCCCGATGGAGTCGTCCGGCGAGAGGAGCCAGTCGATCGCCTCGTCGTCGCTGAATCCGGCGTCCTGCAGCACGATCACGGTGCCGCGCAGGGCGCTCAGCGGGTGCCCGTCGACCAGGAACACCGACGGCACGCGCAGAGTCCCGTCGCGGCGGGTGCCGATCAGCTGCTTCTCGTCGAGAAGCCGGCGCACGCGTCCGAGAGGTTCGCCCGTGAGGGCGACGAGGTCGGGCAGGGAGAGCCATTCGAGAGGGGCGGATTCACCGGTCACTCCTCCACTATCGCATCCGCAGCCCGCACTCGGCGCGTGCCGAATCTCCGTGCCGCGCGCGTGGTGTGTCGCGTTTCCGGATCACATGCGTCACTTCTTTCACATTGGTCACTTCAGTTGACATGCGTTTACTTCCGTGACAGCGTGGCGGAGGCTGCCGAAAGGGGAAGACCCGTGAAGACGAGACACTCACGCACCGCCTCCACCGCCCCCGTCGCGGTGCTGGGAACGATCGCCCTGTCGCTGTCGTCGACCGCGGCGCACGCCGAGATCGCTCCCGCCTCCGCACCGGCGCAGACCCTGCGACCGCTTCCGGCCGCCGCGCCGGCGGTCACCGCCGCACCCGCCTCGGCACCCACCGCTCGCGGCTCCGTTCGCACCCACACCGTCAAGCGCGGCGACACCGTCAGCGGCATCGCGGCCCGGCACGGACTCCGCACCGCCGACGTACTCGCCTGGAACGGACTCGGATGGAAGTCGATCATCCACCCGGGCGACGTCCTGCGCCTGTCCGCCAAGAAGACATCGGCCTCCGCGCACGCCCCGAAGGCGCCCGCTGCGGGGAAGTCCGCCTCGGCACCGCGCGCCGCCACCACCCACACCGTGACGCGCGGCGACACCCTCTGGGGCATCGCCCGTGCGCACGGCGTGAGCCTTGCGAAGCTCCTCTCCGCCAACGAGCTGAATTCGTCGGCGATCATCTACCCCGGCGAGAAGCTGCGGATCCCCGGCACGGCCCCGCGCGCCACCTCGGCGCCGGCCAAGCCCTCTGCGTCCCCCTCGAAGACCACGGGTTCATCGGCCGAGGCGGCCGCACCGAAGGTGACGCTCGATCGCGAGCAGATCCGCAACGTCAAGACGATCATCTCCGTCGGACGCTCGAGGGGCGTGCCCGAAAAGGGCATCGCGATCGCCCTCGCGACGGCGATGGTGGAGTCGTGGCTGCGGAACCTCGACTACGGCACGCACGACTCCCTCGGCCTTTTCCAGCAGCGTCCGAGCACCGGCTGGGGCACAGCCTCACAGGTGCGCGACCCTCGCCGTTCGGCGGCCGCCTTCTTCGGCGGGCGCAAAGATCCCAATGGCACCGACACCCGGGGCCTGCTCGACATCCCGGGCTGGCGCGACATGGACTTCGGGGGTGCGGCGCAGGCCGTGCAGATCTCGGCATACCCCCACCGCTATGGGCTGTGGGAGAAGCAGGCGTACGCCTGGCTGAAGAAGCACGGGTGAGCGCCGCCGCCCGTCCCGGCGCGATCAGGGCCGCATCGGGGGCGAGCCGTTCCCCGGCCTCATGGCCCTCGCTCCGTAGACTCGACGCGTGAGCACGAGTCAGACGGACCCGCTGATCGGCCGTCTGGTCGACGGCCGATACCGCGTCCGTGCTCGCATCGCCCGAGGCGGGATGGCGACCGTCTACGTCGCCACAGACCTGCGCCTCGAACGCCGCGTCGCCCTCAAAGTGATGCACGGGCATCTGTCCGACGACACGGTGTTCCAGAGCCGGTTCATCCAGGAGGCCCGGGCCGCCGCCCGGCTCGCCGACCCTCACGTCGTGAATGTGTTCGACCAGGGCCAGGACGGCGAGATGGCCTACCTGGTGATGGAGTACCTGCCGGGCATCACCCTGCGAGAACTGCTCCGCGAGCAGCGCCGACTGAGCATCCCCCAGACCATCACGATCATGGACGCTGTGCTCGCGGGACTCTCCGCGGCGCACCGCGCGGGCATCGTCCACCGCGACGTCAAGCCGGAGAACGTCCTGCTCGCGGAGGACGGGCGCATAAAGATCGGAGACTTCGGACTGGCTCGCGCCACGAGCGCGAACACCGCGACCGGACAGATGCTGCTCGGGACGATCGCCTACCTGGCGCCGGAGCTCGTCACCCGCGGCACTGCCGATGCGCGCAGCGACATCTACGCCCTCGGGATCATGCTCTACGAGATGCTCACCGGCGAGCAGCCCTACAAAGGCGAGCAGCCGATGCAGATCGCCTATCAGCACGCGACCGATTCCGTGCCGCGGCCGAGCGCGAAGAACCCGGGCGTGCCCGAGCCCCTCGACGAGCTGGTGCTCTGGGCCACCGAGCGTCAGCCCGACGAGCGCCCCTCGGACGCGAGAGCGATGCTCGATCGGCTGCGAGAGATAGAGAAGGAGCTCGGCGTCCACCCCCAGGTCGTGCGGCCCTCACCCGTGGGAGTCGTCGTCGGCGACGGAACCGTCGACTCCGGCGAACTCACGAAGGTGCTGCCCGGCACCTTCACCGCACCGGTCGTGAGCGCCGACGTCGACAACGCCACGAAGCTCCGCCGCCGCACGCGTCGCAACGCGACCAAGGGGCTGTGGCTTCTCGTCGCCGTTCTCCTGCTCGCCGCGGCAGGCGGGGGCGCGGGGTGGTGGTTCGGCTCCGGCCCCGGATCGCGCGTCTCCGTGCCCGCCGTGGAGGGGATGTCGTTCTCCGAAGCGCAGCGGGAGCTCGCCGACGCCGAACTCGTCGCCGTGGAGGGTGGGGAGCACAGCCTCGACGTCGACGAGGGTCTCGCGATCCGCACCGACCCGGGCGCGGGCACACCCGTAGATCGCAAGGACGAGGTGACGGTCATCCTGTCCCTCGGCCCGGACGAGGTCGACCTCCCGGCGCTGGTCGGCATGACCGCCGACGACGTGCGGGAGCTGCTCGCCGCCAACAGCATCGAGGTGACCGCCGAGCCGGAGTACTTCACGAGCCTTCCTGCCGGCCAGGTGCGCCGCGTCTACGTCTTCCCCGCCGACGGTGAGGACCGCGTGCAGTGCACCGACGGCTGTACCGTCTTGCAGGGCGCGACCGCGGAACTGCGGGTCTCGCTCGGCCCCGTCCCGGATGTCACGGGAGACCGCTTCTCCGACGCCGAGCAGACGCTCACCGGCGTCGGACTCGAGGTCGACCGCGTCGACGAGTTCAGCTCATCCGTCGACGAGGGTCGCGTCATCCGCATGCGCGACCGCGAGGGCGGCGGATCGTGGCAGCGCGGGGAGACGGTCACCCTCGTCGTCTCGAAGGGACCGGAGCTGTTCGCCGTCCCGGGAGTGGTCGGCCTCACGCGCGACGAAGCCGCTCAGACGCTGCGCGACGCCGGTTTCGAGGTCGAGTACTCGGCCCTGTGGAACGTGTGGCCGAACGGACTCACAGAGGTCACGAGCCAGGACCCCGCCGGCGGCGAGTTCCGCGTCAAGGGCGCGTCGGTCACCCTGCAGATCACCGCGACCGGCTGAGACCCCGCGTCCTCGTCGGCGCAGCGCGCGTCAGCAGCGCACGTCAGCACGGGCCGACGCGAACACGGGCCGTCGTCAGCGCTTCTCGAGCTCTTCCGCCACGAGGAAGGCCAGCTCGAGCGACTGCATGTGATTGAGGCGCGGGTCGCACAGGCTCTCGTAGCGCGTGGCGAGCGTCGCCTCGTCGATCATCTCCGAGCCGCCGAGGCATTCGGTCACGTCGTCGCCGGTGAGCTCGACGTGGATGCCGCCGGGGAACGTGCCGACGGCGCGGTGCGCCTCGAAGAACCCGCGGACCTCGTCCACGACGTCGTCGAACCGGCGGGTCTTGTAGCCCGTGGGCGTCGTGATGCCGTTGCCGTGCATCGGGTCGGTGACCCACAGCGGCGTCGCACCGGAGTCCTTGACGGCCTCCAGCAGCGGAGGGAGCGCGTCGCGGATCTTTCCGGCGCCCATCCGCGTGATGAAGGTGAGCCGGCCGGGCTCGCGCTCGGGATCGAGCTTGTCGATGAGGGCGAGCGCCGTGTCGGTCGACGTGGTGGGCCCGAGCTTGACGCCGATGGGATTGCGGATCTTCGAGAAGTAATCGACGTGAGCACCGTCGAGATCGCGTGTGCGCTCCCCGATCCACAGGAAGTGGGCCGAGGTGTTGTAGGGAGTGCCGGTGCGCGAGTCGATGCGCGTCATCGGACGCTCGTAGTCCATGAGCAGGCCCTCGTGACCCGTGTAGAACTCGACGCCGCGGAGTTCGTCGAAGTTGGCGCCCGCCGCCTCCATGAACTTGATGGCACGGTCGATCTCGGACGCGAGACGCTCGTACCGCGCGTTGGCCGGGTTCTTGGCGAAGCCCTGGTTCCAGCTGTGCACCTCGCGCAGGTCGGCGAAGCCACCCTGGGTGAACGCGCGGATGAGGTTCAGCGTCGAGGCCGCCGTGTGGTAGCCCTTGAGCAGGCGACCCGGATCGGCCGCGCGGGAAGCCTCGGTGAAGTCGTAGCCGTTGACGATGTCGCCACGGTACGCGGGAAGGGTCACTTCGCCGCGCGTCTCGGTGTCGCTGGAGCGGGGCTTGGCGAACTGGCCCGCCATCCGGCCCATCTTCACGACGGGCATCGATGCGCCATAGGTGAGCACGACGGCCATCTGGAGCACCGTCTTGATGCGGTTGCGGATCTGCTCGGCCGTCGCGCCCGCGAACGTCTCGGCGCAATCGCCGCCCTGCAGCAGGAACGCCCTGCCGCTCGCGGCACGCGCGAGACGGTCGCGGAGGTTGTCGACCTCGCCGGCGAAGACGAGCGGCGGCAGCGACGCGATCTCGTCGGAGACGGCGGCCACCGCGTCGAGGTCGGACCACATCGGCTGCTGCTTGATGGGAAGCGAGCGCCAGGTGTCGAGGGCGTCGAGCATAGCGGGCATCCGCTCATTCTACTTGCGCCGAGCAGGCCGTCCGGACCGTGTGACGCCCCGGAAGCCGCCCTCTAGACGCCCGCGGGACGGCGGTTCTTGACCGTCGATGCGTAGACGTCGTCGTACTCCTGCTCCCCCAGCCGCTGCAGCGCCACCATGATCTCGTCGGTGACCGAGCGGAGGATGTAGCGATCGCCCTCCATGCCCTGGAACCGGCTGAAGTCGAGGGGCTCGCCGATGACCATGCCGACGCGTCCGATGCGCGGTATGGAGCGGCCGATCGGCATGATCGTGCCGGTGTCGACCATCACGACCGGGATGACGGGCACGCGCGCCTCGAGTGCCATGCGCGCGAGACCCGTACGCCCCCGATAGAGCTTGCCGTCGGGGCTGCGGGTGCCCTCCGGGTAGATCCCGAGCAGGTCGCCGCGTCCGAGCACCTGGAGTCCCGTATTGAGGGAATCCTCCGATGCCTTCCCGCCCGTGCGGTCGATGGGGATCTGTCCCGTCGCCTTCATGAACATCCGGGTGGCCCAGCCCTTGATCCCCTTGCCCGTGAAGTAGTCGCTCTTGGCGAGGAACGACATCGGGCGGTCGATCATGAGGGGCAGGAAGATCGAATCGCTCACCGACAGGTGGTTGCTGGCCAGAATCGCCGCACCGGTCGCGGGAACGTTCCGCCGCCCCACGATCCAGGGCCGGAAGATCGCCTTCACGATCGGCCCGATGACGACGTACTTCATGAACCAGTAGAACATCGTCAGCCGCGGATCCTCGCGAGGTCGGCGACGCCGATGAGCCCCGCATCGTTGCCGAGCGTCGCAATCGCGAAGCTCGCGACCGGGCGGTCGGCATGGCCGGACAGGGACGCGCGGTACGCCGTGCGCACCGGCTGCAGCAGGCGCTCCCCCAGGTCGGCGACGCCGCCGCCGATGACGAACATCTCAGGGTCGAGCACGGCCTGGAAGCCGCCGCACGCCTCGCCGAGCGCGGTGGCGACGCGGTGCACCGCCTCGAGAGCGCCGGGGTCGTTGTCGGCGAGCAGCGCGGCCAGCGCCTCACCGGGGACGACACCGTCGGCCCCGCGCGCGGCCGCCAGCTGCGAGCCGATGCCGCCGGCGTCGGCGATGTCGGAGATCTCGCGCTGGAGCGCGCGGCCCGACGCGTACTGTTCGAGACAGCCGTTCTGCCCGCATCCGCACGGGCGCCCGTCACGGATGAACCGCACGTGCCCCAGCTCGCCGCCGCTGCCGTTGCCGCCCACCAGGAGCTCGCCGTCGATGATCACCGCACCCCCGACGCCGGTGCCGAGCGTGAGCATCACGAGGTTCGAGCATTCCCGACCCGCGCCGAAGCGGTATTCGCCCCAGCCCGCCGCGTTCGCATCGTTCTCGAGCGTGACCGATCGCCCGATGCGCGACTCGAGCTCGGCGCGCAGCGGCTCGTCGTGCCAGTCGATGTTGGGCGCGTGCACGATGACGGAGCGGCTGGCATCGATGAAGCCCGCTGCCGCGACGCCCACAGTCCGCACCTCGTGGCGCGAAGCGAGCTCGCGCACCATCTCGGCGACCGCGTCGGCGAGCTCCGATGGGTTCGCGGGCGTGCTGACGCGCAGCTTCTCGACGATCGTGCCGTCCTCCGCGACGACTCCCCCGGCGATCTTGGTCCCGCCGATATCGACACCGACGCTGTGCACGCGTGCTCCTTCCGCGCCGACGCTCGCCGTCGACATCCGCAGAAGTCTAGTGCGCGTGCCGCGCCTGAACCCACCGCGGATCGCTCCTTCTTCCACCGTGGACGCGGTACCGCGTAAGGCTAGACTCGATGCCACCCGTCACTTCCGACGCTGTACCGGTACCGAAGGAGTTGCCGCCCATGAGCGCCGTCCAATTCGAAGTCCCTGCGGTCGTGCCAGCCGACCCGCAAGCCAATGTGAGCGACCTTCTCGTCGAGCGCGTGAAGGCAACGCCCTCGCTGGCGCTGTTCGCCGTTCCCGACGGCGAAGGCTGGCGCGACGTCACGGCCGCCGAGTTCCAGCGGGATGTCATCGCCCTCGCCAAGGGCTTCGTGGCCGGCGGCATCCAGCCGGGCGACAAGGTGGGCCTCATCGCGCGCACCACCTACGACTGGAGCCTGATCGACTTCGCACTCTTCTTCGCCGGCGCCGTCATGGTGCCGATCTATGAGACGAGCTCCGCGTCGCAGATCAACTGGATCCTGACCGACTCGGGGGCCGTTGCGGTCATCGCAGAGTCGGCCGACCACGTCGCGCGCATCGAGGAGATTCGCGCCGAAGTGCCCCTCGTGCGCGACGTGTGGTCGATGGCGGGAGGCGGTCTGGACGCCCTCCGTGCGGGCGGTTCCGACGTCGCCGACGACGAGATCGAGCGTCGACGCCGCATCGCCGTCGGCTCCGACATCGCGACCCTCATCTACACCTCCGGCTCCACGGGGCGCCCCAAGGGCTGCGTGCTCACGCACAGCAACTTCGTCGAGCTCACCCGCAACTCCGCGAAGGCCCTCGCCGACGTCGTCAACACTCCCGGCGGCGCCTCGACGGTGCTGTTCCTCCCGCTCGCCCACGTGTTCGCGCGGTTCATCGCCGCGCTGAACGTGCACGCCGGCGTCAAGACGGGCCACGAGCCCGACACCACGAAGCTCCTCGCCGCCCTCGGCTCGTTCAAGCCCACCTACCTGCTCGCAGTGCCGCGCGTGTTCGAGAAGGTCTACAACTCCGCCGAGCAGAAGGCCGAAGCCGGCGGCAAGGGGAAGATCTTCCGCGCGGCGGCGGCGACGGCCGTCGAGCACTCGCGTCGACTGCAGGACGGCGAGAAGATCCCGTTCCTGATGAAGGTCAAGTTCCGTCTCTTCGACAAGCTCGTCTACTCCAAGCTGCGCACGGCCATGGGCGGCAACGTGAAGTACGCGGTCTCGGGCTCTGCCCCGCTCGGCCCGCGCCTGGGCCACTTCTTCCACAGCCTCGGCGTGCACATCCTCGAGGGCTACGGCCTGACCGAGACGACCGCGCCGGCCACGGTCAACCTCACGACGAAGTCCAAGATCGGCACAGTGGGTCCTGCGCTCCCCGGCGTGAGCATCCGGCTCGCCGACGACGGCGAGGTGGAGGTCAAGGGCGTCAACGTCTTCAAGGAGTACTGGAAGAACCCGGAGGCGACCGCTGAGACGTTCCACGACGGCTGGTTCAAGACGGGCGACCTCGGCTCGGTCGACGACGAGGGATACCTCACGATCACCGGCCGCAAGAAGGAGATCATCGTGACCGCGGGCGGCAAGAACGTCGCCCCCGCCGCGCTCGAAGACCCGATCCGCGCCAACCCGATCGTCGGACAGGTGGTCGTCGTGGGCGACAAGCGCCCGTTCATCGGCGCCCTGATCACCCTCGACCGCGAGATGCTGCCCACCTGGCTCGGCAACAACGGCCTGCCCGCCGACATGCCGATCGCGGAAGCCGCCAAGAACGAGAAGGTCCGTGCGGAGGTGCAGCGCGCGATCGACATCGCCAACAAGCGCGTCTCGCGTGCCGAATCGGTGCGCAAGTTCGAGATCCTCGACACCGAGTGGACGGAGGCGAGCGGTCACCTGACGCCCAAGATGAGCATCAAGCGCAACGTGATCCTCGACGACTTCTCGCGCGAGATCGAAGAGCTGTACGCGGTGCCGGTGACGACGACGAACGTGTCGCTCGGCTGAGAGCCCCCGCGACGACGGAGCCCGCTCCTTCCCCGTGACCAGACGGGCGGGAGCGGGCTCCTGTCGTCTCAGGCGCGACGCCGACGGACCGCGGGCGTCAGAACCAGTCGGACTCCCGCACCTCGCGCATCGCGATCTTGCGCGTCTCGGGCGCGAGCCGATCGAGGTAGAGCTTGCCGTCGAGATGGTCGGTCTCGTGCTGCAGCGCCTGCGCGAGCAGCCCTTCGCCTTCGAGCACGACCTCGTTGCCCTCGACGTCTACGCCGACGACCTTCGCATACGGATAGCGGATCGCGTCGTGCCAGAGCCCGGGAACCGACAGGCAGCCTTCGCCGGTCGGCTCGCGGCTCCCCCGCCACCTCGACCAGCACCGGATTGAGCACGTAGCCGATATCACCGTCGATGTTGTAGCTGAACGCCCGTACGCCGACCCCGATCTGCGGCGCCGCGACGCCGGCGCGGCCGGGGAGTTCGACCGTGTCGACCAGGTCCTGCACGAGCGCCCGCACGCCGTCGTCGATCTCGCCGATCGGCGTGGCGACGGCACGGAGGACGGGATCGCCGAAGAGGCGGATCGGACGGACCGCCATCAGCCGACGGCCAGGGCGCGCAGCCCTTCGACGACGGTCGCGGCGAGCTCGCGCGCAGCCTGGCGGGTCGCCGGCTGCAGGTCGCGGAACGAGACCTCGCTGCCGGCCGCGAGATGCGGGTCGTACGGCATCCGCACGACCGAGCGCACGCGTGTTCCGAAGTGCGCCTCCAGCTCCGACGCGCGGACGAGGGGTGTGCCGGGGCGCGCGGTATTGAGCACGACGACCGCGTTCCGAACCTGTTCCTCGAAGCCGTTGGTCTCGAGCCACGTGAGCGTCTCGGACGCGAGGCGGGCCTCGTCGACGCTGAGCCCGGCGACGATGACGAGGGCGTCGGCCAGCTCGAGGGTCGCCTCCATCACCGAGTGCACGATGCCGGTGCCGGTGTCGGTGAGGACGATCGAGTAGTAGTGCGCGGCGACGGCCGCGACGTCGTGGTAGTCGCGGTCGTTGAGCGCCTCGGACACCCGCGGGTCGGCGTCGGACGCGAGGACATCGAGGCGGGTCTCGTCGCGGGCGACGATCGACGACAGGTCGTTGAACCCGACCACGTCGCCGCGCACGCGGACGAGGTCGCGCACCGTCTTGCCGCTCGACCGACCGATGCGGTCAGCGAGGGTGCCGCGGTCGGGGTTCGCGTCGATGGCGATCACCCGGTCGTCGCGGGCGTCGGCCAGCGCCATGCCCAGGAGGGTCGACACGGTCGTCTTGCCCACACCCCCCTTGCGCGAGAGCACGGGCACGAACTTGGCGCCGCCGCCCAGCGGGGCGGCGATGCGACGGTCGAGCTCCTTGCGCGCACGCGCGCGCTTGCCGTCACCCAGGTTCAGGCGGTGCGCCGAGACCGCGTACAGGAAGTGTTGCCAGCCGCCCTCGGGTTCGGGCCGCACGACGTGCGCGGGATCGAGCAGCCGGTCTGCCGTCAGCAGGTCGGACGTCTCGCGCCCGGCTTCGAACTCGCCCAGACGACGCGACTGCAGCGGCACGTCGGCAGTGCGGGTGTGCACCCGCTCGACGGCGTGCTTCGCGTCGTGCTCGTCGAGGTGGAACGCGGCGCGGCGGGTGGAGGGGACACCTCCCGCGGGGGTGGCATCGTCGACGATCTCGGCGTCGACCGTCCCGGCGATCTCCGCGCCGGCAGCCTCGGTGCCCGCGACCGGCGTGTCGAGGATCACGTCGTCGTCGCCGATGAAATCGTCGTCGTCCGACAGCGTCGGGAGGTTGACGTCGACCTGCGCGGTCGATCCTCCGACCAATCCGATGCCTGCCGTGTCGATGCTGCCCGTCGTCAGCACTCCATTGTCGATGTCGTCGGGCGTGTTCTCGTTGCGCTCAGGCGTCACTGCTTCTCACTCCAGGTGGTTCGGGCCTGGGTCCGGAGAACCAGACCCAGAGAACCAGGCTACTCGGCGGGCCGGATGACGAGCAAAAGGTCGCCCGCCTCGACGTGCGCGGTCGCAGGAATCACGACGCGCTCGACAGTGCCGTCGACGGGTGCGGCGATCGCCGCCTCCATCTTCATCGCCTCGATCGACGCGACCGGCTGACCGGCCTTCACGACGTCGCCCACGGCCGCCTTGAGCGTCACGACGCCCGAGAACGGCGCGGCCACCTGACCCGGCTTCGACGTGTCGGCCTTCTCGGCCTGGCGCGCTTCTACCGTGATGCTGCGGTCGCGCACGAACACGGGACGGAGCTGGCCGTTGAGCGTCGCCATGACGGTGCGCATGCCCTTGTCGTCGGCCTCGCCGATCGCCTCCAGGCCTACGTACAGCTGGACGCCCCGTTCGATCTCGACGACATGCTCCGCCCCCGGCGCGAGACCGTAGAGGTAGTCGGCGGTATCGAGCACGCTGAGGTCGCCGTACGTGCCGCGCACCTCGTGGAAGGTCCGCGTCGGCGCCGGGAACAGCAGTTCGTTGAGCGTGCGGCGACGGGTGGCGGAGTCGGCGTCGAGGGCCGACTCGGCGTCGGCGGAGATGTCGGTGACACCCACCTTCACCTCGCGCCCGCGGAGAACCTTGGTGCGGAACGGCTCGGGCCACCCGCCGGGCAGGTCGCCGAGCTCACCGGCCATGAAGCCGACGACGGAGTCGGGCACGTCGTACTTCTCGGGGTTGGCGGCGAAGTCGGCCGGGTCGGCCTTTACCGCCGCGAGGTGCAGCGCCAGGTCGCCGACGACCTTCGACGACGGCGTGACCTTCGGCACCCGTCCGAGGATGTCGTTGGCGGCGGCGTACATGTCCTCGATGAGCTCGAAGTCGTCCGCGAGGCCCAGGGCGATCGCCTGCTGGCGCAGGTTCGACAACTGCCCGCCCGGGATCTCGTGCGTGTACACACGACCGGTCGGTCCCGGCAGCCCCGACTCGAAAGGACGGTACAGGTGACGCATCGCCTCCCAGTACGGTTCGAGGTCGGCGACGGCCGGGAGGCTGAGGCCGGTGTCGCGGTCGGTGTGGGCGAGCGCCGCCACGAGCGCCGACAGCGACGGCTGGCTCGTGGTGCCCGCCATCGGTGCCGCCGCGGCGTCGACGGCGTCGGCCCCGGCCGCGCTGGCCGCCATGAGCGTTGCGAGCTGCCCGCCCGCCGTGTCGTGGGTGTGGACGTGCACCGGGACGTCGAAGCGCTCGCGCAGGGCGGCGACGAGCCGCGTGACGGCGCCCGGCCGCAGCAGGCCCGCCATGTCCTTGATCGCGAGGATGTGCGCGCCCGCCTCGACGATCTGATCGGCGAGGCGCAGGTAGTAGTCGAGGGTGTACAGGTCTTCGGCGGGATCGAGCAGGTCGCCGGTGTAGCAGAGCGCAACCTCGGCCACCGCGGTTCCCGTGTTGAGCACCGCGTCGATCGCCGGGCGCATCTGCGACACGTCGTTCAAAGCGTCGAAGATGCGGAAGATGTCCACACCCGACGCTGCCGCTTCCCGGACGAAGGCGTCAGTGACGCGGGTCGGGTACGGCGTGTAGCCGACGGTGTTCCGACCGCGCAGCAGCATCTGGATGGCGACGTTCGGCAGGGCCTCACGGAGGGCGTCGAGACGCTCCCACGGGTCTTCTCCGAGGAACCGCAGGGCGACGTCGTAGGTGGCACCGCCCCACGCCTCCACCGACAGCAGCTGCGGCGTGAGGCGCGCGACGTACGGCGCGACCGTCACGAGGTCGCGCGTGCGCACCCGCGTGGCCAGCAGCGACTGGTGGGCGTCGCGGAAGGTGGTCTCGGTCACCGCGAGGGCCTTCTGCTCGCGCAGCGCAGCGGCGAAGCCTGCGGGGCCGAGCTCCTGCAGCCGCTGGCGCGACCCGGCCGGCGGCGTGCCCTGCAGCGAGAGCGCGGGGAGCTTCGACGACGGCGCCACCGTGATGGGGTTCTCGCCGTGAGGCTTGTTGACCGTGACGTCGGCGAGCCACGACATGATCTTTGATCCGCGGTCCTTCGACTCACGGCCCTTCAGCAGCTCGGGACGCTCGTCGATGAACGCCGTGCTCAGGTCGCCCGCCGCGAAGGCCGGGTCGTCGAGCACCTGCTGCAGGAACGGGATGTTCGTCGAGACTCCGCGGATGCGGAACTCCGCCAGGGCGCGACGGGAGCGGCGCACAGCGGCCTCGAAGTCGCGACCACGGCAGGTGAGCTTGGCGAGCATGGAGTCGAAGTGCGGGCTGATCTGGGATCCGGCCGCCGTCGTGCCGCCGTCGAGACGGATGCCGGCCCCGCCGGGCGAGCGGTACGTGGTGATCTTGCCGGTGTCGGGGCGGAATCCCTGCGTCGGGTCCTCCGTGGTGATGCGGCACTGGAGCGCCGCGCCCCGCAGCCGGATGTCGGCCTGCCGGAGGCCGAGCTCGGCGAGCGTCTCCCCCGCAGCGATCCGCATCTGCGACTGCACGAGGTCGACGTCGGTGACCTCTTCGGTCACGGTGTGCTCCACCTGGATGCGCGGGTTCATCTCGATGAAGACGACCTCGCCCGCCCGGGGGCCGGCGGTCTCGAGCAGGAACTCGACCGTGCCGGCGTTCTGGTACCCGATGGAGCGCGAGAAGGCCACGGCGTGCGTGTGCAGCGCCTCGCGGATCTCATCGGAGAGGTTCGGGGCGGGAGCGATCTCCACGACCTTCTGATGGCGTCGCTGCACGGAGCAGTCACGCTCGAACAGGTGCACCGTCTCGCCCGTCGCATCGGCCAGGATCTGCACTTCGACGTGCCGCGGGCGCTGCACGGCCTGCTCCAGGAACACGCGGGCGTCGCCGAACGCGCTCCCCGCCTCGCGCATCGCCTCCGCGAGGGCGGGCTCCAGCTGCTCGCGCGTCTCCACCCGCCGCATGCCGCGGCCGCCTCCGCCCGCGACCGCCTTGACGAAGATCGGGAAGCCGATCTCGTCGGCCTGGGCGGCGAGGGCGTCGACGTCGTCGGAGGCCTGGGTCGACCGCAGCACCGGCACGCCGGCCGCGATGGCATGCTCCTTCGCAGTGACCTTGTTCCCCGCCATCTCCAGCACATGCGAGGGCGGGCCGATGAAGGCGATGCCCGCCTTGGCGGCTTCCGCCGCGAGGTCGGGGTTCTCCGACAAGAACCCGTAGCCCGGGTAGATCGCGTCGGCACCGCTCTCCCGCGCCACGCGAATGATCTCAGCCACGTCGAGGTACGCCCGCACGGGGTGGCCCTTCTCGCCGATCTCGTACGCCTCGTCGGCCTTCAGCCGATGCAGGGAGTAGCGGTCCTCATACGGGTAGACGGCGACGGTGCGCGCGCCGAGTTCGAAAGCGGCGCGGAAGGCGCGGATCGCGATCTCACCGCGGTTCGCGACCAGGATCTTGCGGAACATGCTCACCTCACGTGGGATGACCGGGGCGCACACAACGTCGGGCGCCGAAATGCCTGTGTGTGCTCTCAGCCTAGGGGACGGTAACGTAGAGCCTCGTGCACGTACTCTCCGTCAGCTCGCTCAAGGGTGGAGTCGGAAAGACGACCGTGACGCTCGGACTCGCCTCAGCCGCGTTCGCCCGAGGCGTCCGGACTCTCGTCGTCGACCTCGACCCGCAGTCCGACGTGTCGACGGGCATGGACATCCAGGTCGCGGGTCGACTCAACGTCGCCGACGTCCTCGCCAACCCCAAGGAGAAGGTGGTCCGCCAGGCCATCACGTCCAGCGGCTGGGCGAAGGTGCACCCGGGCACGATCGACGTCATGATCGGCAGCCCGTCCGCCATCAACTTCGACGGCCCGCACCCGAGCGTGCGAGACGTGTGGAAGCTCGAAGAGGCGCTCGCGACGATCGAAGCCGACTACGACCTCGTGCTCGTGGACTGCGCGCCGTCACTCAACGCCCTCACGCGCACCGCGTGGGCGGCGAGCGACCGCGTGATCGTGGTCACCGAGCCGGGCCTGTTCTCGGTCGCCGCCGCCGACCGTGCGCTGCGTGCGATCGAGGAGATCCGGCGCGGTTTGTCGCCGCGTCTGCAGCCGCTCGGCATCGTCGTCAACCGGGTCCGTCCGCAGTCGATCGAGCACCAGTTCCGCATCAAGGAGCTGCGCGACATGTTCGGCCCGCTGGTGCTCTCGCCGCAGCTTCCGGAGCGCACGTCACTCCAGCAGGCGCAGGGCGCCGCGAAGCCGTTGCACATCTGGCCGGGAGACTCCGCGCAGGAGCTCGCCGGCGACTTCGACGCGCTCCTCGACCGCGTCATGCGCACGGGGCGCATCCCGGTCGCGGGAGAAGCCCGCGCCTGACCCGAGGCCTGCCCCCGGACTCCTCGCGGCTCGCACACCGGGGCGGCATCGAGCACCGCCGTCGATTCTCCACGCGAGCGCACGGAAGACCGCGCGCCGGGAGCGCGCCGCGGTGACGGCGTCAGGCGGAGCGGACGGCCCGACGAGCGGCGAGCTCGTCGACGGGATCAGGAGCCTGCGGGTCGAAGTCGAGCAGCGTGGACTCCACCTCGTGCAGCACCTTGCCGACGGCGATGCCGAAGACGCCCTGACCGCGAGACACGAGGTCGATGACCTCGTCGTTCGAGGTGCACAGGTAGACCGATGCGCCGTCGCTCATGAGCGTGGTGCCGGCGAGGTCGCGGATGCCCGCGGCACGGAGCTGGTCGACGGCCGTGCGGATCTGCTGCAACGAGATGCCGGTGTCGAGCAGGCGCTTGACGAGCTTGAGCACGAGGATGTCGCGGAAGCCGTAGAGACGCTGCGAGCCCGAACCGGAAGCTCCCCGCACGGTGGGCTCCACGAGCTCAGTGCGGGCCCAGTAGTCGAGCTGAC
The DNA here is from genome assembly GCA_963789095.1 of uncultured Actinomycetota bacterium. Classification (GTDB taxonomy): domain Bacteria; phylum Actinomycetota; class Actinomycetes; order Actinomycetales; family Microbacteriaceae; genus Microbacterium. The sequence continues at coordinate 60,804 of CAWBJK010000010.1, read as the reverse complement.
GGTAGGTGATGCCGGCGGCGCGAGCGGCGACCGCACCGCGGTATCCGACCTCGTCGTCCATCTGCGGGAGGCCGTCGGTGAACAGCAGCTCTGTCGTGAACTGCGGCTCTCCGGTCGCGTCGTGCGCGCTCATGTCGCCTCCTCCGGTGTTGTCTGTCTCCACGCTAGATGAGGGATGCCCACCCGGCAACGACATCGGGCCGTGTCGCCTCGGCGTGTCGCGAACGCGTCAGGGTGCGAGACGTTCGAGAGCGTTCTGGACGATCCCCGAACGCAGCTCGTCGAGTCGTCGTACGAGCTCAGGGGCGAGCTCGTGCGCTCGCGCCCGGGACGCGGGGTCGGGCTTGCGCAGCAGCGGGGCGAGGGCACTCTCGACGAGCGTCACGTCGCGTTCGGCCGCTTGACGCAGCGGACGCAGGTGCCGTGGCTGGATGCCGTGCGCGTCGAGGGCCGCGAGGGCACGCAGCATCGACAGGGCGCGGTCGTCGAAACTGTCGCCCGCGGGGATCAGGCCCGCACTGATCGCGTCGCTCAGCAGGACCGCAGAGGCTCCCGTCGCCGACAGCATCTCGTCACGGCGGTGCCGCCTCGCTGTCGGCATGATCGACGTGGGCATCCCGCCGCCGTCGCCCGACGGGTCGTCGAGGTACTCCCGGATGCGGGCGAGCGGGATGCCGTAGTCACGCTGCATCGTGAGCGTGGTGCGCAGACGCTCCAGGTCGACGGGCGAGAACTTGCGGTATCCCGAGTCGGTGCGAACCGGCGTCACGATGCCCTGCACCTCGAGATAGCGGAGCTTGCTCGCGCTCAATGACGGGAACTCGGGCGTCAGCCGTGCGAGGACCTGGCCGATACTGAGGTGCCCCGCGGACGACGCGCGTCCGCGGGGTGCTGCCGCCGGGGTCACCCGGCCGACTCGCGGTCGGCGGGCGATGCGAAGAAGTTGAGCCGGAACTTGCCGATCCGCAGCTCCGCGCCGTTGGTCAAGACGGCGCGGTCGACCCGCTCGCCGTTGACATAGGTGCCGTTCAGCGAACGCTGGTCGACGAGCTCGAAGACCGCGCCGGAGCGCGTGATCTCGGCATGACGACGCGACACGGTCACGTCGTCGAAGAAGATGTCGGCTTCCGGGTGACGACCGATCGTGGTCACGTCCGTGTCGAGCAGGTAGCGTGCGCCGGCCGTCGGCCCCGAACGCACCAGCAGCATGGCCGAGCGCGACGGGAGGGCCGCGATGGCCTCGAGCTCGACCTCGCTCAGATCGCTCCCGAAGGGGATGAACGACAGGTCGGAGTCATGGCCGAAGGTCTGCGTCGTGTCGGTCATCGAGCGCTGCAGCGACTCCGCTTCACGCCGTATCTCGTCAGGGCGACGGTTCTCGTCCACGGTTCCTCCTCGTCATTCACCCTAACCGATCGCGAGTGCTGCGGAAGAGCGATCTGGGCCGGGTGGCATCCGGACGCGGGCACGACCGGGCCGTTTTGTTTCGCCCCGTGTCGTCGTCGACGCCAGGGCCTCGGGTCACCGCCTAGCCTGGCGGATACCGTCCCCCACGACAAGGAGTTCCCGTGTTCACGCCGCACCATCGCCTGACGTCCGCCCCGGCGCGACGGAGCGATTCGTGCATGTGCGCCACGGGCGGGGCTTGCTCGTCGTTCGAGCCGGGGCACGCGGTCCACCTGATTCAGGCGCGACTCGTGTCGGCGACGCCGACCGAATGGGTCGATGCGCTCGTGGAGACGGTCGACGCAGACGGCACGCTCATCGTCCGCCGATTCTCCGACGGCACTCCGATCGTCCTGTGGAACGGTGCCGGAGCGGCTGACGCCCTGGCGCCCGGAGCGCCGGTCGCCTACCACCCGCGGTACCACGCGCTGAACGGCGACGGTCGTCTCTTCAACACAGCGGAGATCGCCTGACCTCGAGCGCGAGCCCGAGGACTCAGCGTCCGGCGGCGGCCATGGCGTTCTTCATCGCCATGCAGGCATCCATGCACGCACGGCAGGCGTCGGCGCACATCTTGCACACGGCGCTCATGTCCGCATGCATCATGCACATGTCCATACAGGTCTGACACATCGCGATGCAGGCGTCGAGCATCGACATCAGCGACGCCGGCGTCATCCCCTGCATCCGCATCATCGACCGCATCATCGTGTTGCACATGTCGGCGCAGTTCATGCACGACGGTGCGCAGTCCAGCATCTGCGTCGAGCAGACGACACACGCCTGCTCGCAGGCGGCGCAGGCGTCCATGCACGCCTGCATCACCGCCATATCGATCGCCGGCATGCCGTCCATCGACTTCATGTCCTTCGACATCGCGTCCATCATCATGGCGTCCATGCGTGACTCACTCTCGTCCGAGGCTCGCCGCGGTCCCCGAGCCGATCGAGGGGCTCACCTGCGGCCATGGTAGGACGACCGGCCCGCGCACAACAGGCGTGGGTAGGCTCGATGGGGTGTCGTCATCAGGAATTCACCCCCGCTGGACCGCGCTCGTCGGCCTCATCGTCGGGCTCGCCGTCGCCGGCGTCGCCTCTCCCGCCTTCGCCCACGACGAGCTGATCGGGACCGACCCCGCGGAAGGGAGCGTGGTGGAGACCCTCCCCGAGTCGCTGACGCTCACCTTCAGCGGCGTGCTGCTGACCGGCGACGGCGCGACGGAGATCGCCGTGACCGATGCGAGCGGCGCCGACCTGAGCGCCGCAGCCCCTGTCGTCGACGGCGTGCGCGTCATTCAACAGCTCTCCGGAGCACCCTCGGGTGCTGTGCAGGTCGCATGGCGCGTCGTCTCGAGCGACGGGCACCCGATCTCAGGGCAGTACTCCTTCTCCGTCGGCGAAGAGGGGGCGCAGAACCCGCCGGGCACCACCCCGGCGCCCCCTCCCGGCGACGCCGGTGCAGACCTCGGCCCGCTCTGGATCGTGGTGGGCATCATCGTGGTCGCGGGGGCCGTGATCGGACTGCTCCTGGCGCGGAGACGACCCCCGCACGAGGACTAGGCTGGGATCATGCCTCATTACAACGTCGTCGTCCTCGGTGCCGGCCCCGGTGGCTATGTCGCAGCGGTCCGCTCCGCGCAGCTGGGCCTGTCCACGGCCATCATCGAAGAGAAGTACTGGGGCGGTGTCTGCCTCAACGTCGGCTGCATCCCCTCGAAGGCCCTGCTGAAGAACGCCGAGCTCGCGCACACGCTCAAGCACAAGGCCGACTTCTTCGGGATCTCGGGCGAGTTCTCGCTCGACTACGGCAAGGCGTGGGACCGCAGCCGCGAGGTCGCCGACGGCCGCGTCAAGGGCATCCACTACCTGATGAAGAAGAACAAGGTCACCGAGTACGAAGGCCGCGGCTCCTTCACCGGCCCGAAGGCCATCACGGTCACGAAGGCCGACGGGTCGACCGAAGAGGTCACCTTCGACAACGTGATCATCTCGACTGGATCGACCGTGCGTCTCCTCCCCGGCGTGACCCTGAGCGAGAACGTCGTGACCTACGAGGAGCAGATCCTCACGCGCGATCTGCCCGGCTCGATCGTGATCGTCGGCGCCGGCGCCATCGGCATGGAATTCGCGTACGTGATGTCGAATTACGGCGTGAAGGTCACGATCATCGAGTTCCTCGACCGCGCCCTCCCCAACGAAGACGCCGACGTCTCGAAGGAGATCGCCCGCCAGTACAAGAACTACGGGATCGACCTCCTCGTCTCGACCAAGGTCGAGACGGTCGTCGACTCCGGCGACAAGGTCACCGTCACCTACACCGACAACAAAAGCGGTGCACAGGGACAGATCGAGGCCGACAAGGTTCTCATGTCCATCGGCTTCGCCCCGCGCATCGACGGCTTCGGCCTCGAGAACACGGGCGTGAAGGTCTCCGACCGCGGCGCGATCGAGATCGACGACTTCATGCGCACGAACGTCGAGGGCATCTACGCCATCGGCGACGTGACCGCGAAGCTTCAGCTGGCCCACGTGGCCGAAGCGCAGGGCGTGGTCGCGGCCGAGACCATCGGCGGCGCCGAGACGATGCCGCTGGGCGACTACAAGTTCATGCCGCGCGCCACGTTCTGCTCGCCGCAGGTCGCGTCGTTCGGCTACACCGAGGCGCAGTACAAGGAGACCGGCCGCGAGTACAAGGTCGCGACCTTCCCCTTCATGGCCAACGGCAAGGCGCACGGCCTCGGCGAGCCGGTCGGCTTCGTGAAGCTGATCGCCGACGCCGAGCACCTCGAACTCGTCGGCGGGCACCTGATCGGCCCCGATGTGTCAGAGCTCCTGCCCGAGCTGACGCTCGCCCAGAAATGGGACCTCACGGCCCTCGAGCTGGCGCGCAACGTGCACACCCACCCGACCCTGTCGGAGGCGCTGCAGGAGGCCTTCCACGGCCTCGCAGGACACATGATCAACTTCTGATCCTCGCGCACGGCCAGAGGGTCGGTCCGCTCACGCGGGCCGGCCCTCTCGCTGTGTACCGGGCGGGGCGCCCGGCACGACCTCAGCGGGTTCGCAGCGCGCCGTCGATGACGTCGCTGATGCGCGGGATCATCGTGCGCGCGAACGTGTCGGTGATGTGATCGGTGTCGTGATAGGCGATCACGTTGCCGATGACGGCCTTGCACACCGTGTCGGTGCAGAAGATGTCGGTGAAGTCGGCCACGTCGACGCGCGGGGCCAGGCGCACCGCCTCGTCGAACACGGGCGCGTCGACGATCGCCTCATCGCGCGGCACGGCGCACACATCCGGGTCGTCGTAGTTCTCGGCGACGCAGTCGGGCACTTCGGTGTCCATGCGGGGCACGTCACGCACCACGACGACCTGACTCCCGGCGTCTTCGAGCATGTTCCAGTACTCCGCGAGGCCCGCCGCCCCCGGAACATCGGCCGTGGGAATGCCGACCTGGTCGTCCTCCACGAAGGTCGCCACCTGCGACCACGTGGTGATCACGAGCTCGGGCGGGTCGGCGAGGAGCTGATCCATGACGACGGCGTTCGGCTCGACGCAGACCGTCTCGTTCGCCATCTCGCGGTTGCGCGGCACGGGACTGAACGGGCACGCGTTGTGGAGGTAGACCTTCAGCTCCCAGCCGCGCTCCTCGACGATGTCGGCGAGAGCAGTGGAGTACATGCGGGCGTGGGAGTCGCCGACGAGCGCCATCGACACGTCCGCGCCCTCGACCCCGGCGGTGCAGACGGGGGTCACCGCCGCACGAGGGCCGCCGACGCACGTGTCGGCCGGGAACGCGATGTTGCGATCGTTCTCCGCCTCGAGAGGACTCGGCGTGAGCACGGCCGCGTCGGTCACCAGCGTGGGGACCTTGCCGTCTCCGACGACGGCCTCCGCCCCGAGCGAGACGAGCGACTCCGCCTCCGCGGCGCGCGCGCCCCAGTCGCCGCCTCCGCCGGCACGGGCCATCATCACGGGATAGGCGAATGTCAGCGCGGCGACCAGCAGCATCCCGACGCCGCCGGCGATGAGCGAACGCGGCGTCGAGGAACGCAGCCACGGCGCCTGGCGCGTCGGCTGCTCGACGAAGCGGTAGCTGAAGTGGGCGAGCACGACGGAGACTACGACCATCGCGATGATGTCGAGGTAGTCGGGATCGCGCTCGGCGACCATGGTCCAGACGATGATCGTCGGGAAGTGCCAGAGGTACAGCGAGTAGGATCGATCGCCGATCCACTGCGTGACCCCGAGCCGCGAGCCGCGCGTCCACGGGTCGGCGCGACCGAGATCGACGCCCTCCTCGTCCTGCGCCGGCGTGCCGGCGGCGATCACGAGCATCGTCCCGAGGATCACGGGCATCGCCGCGAGTCCGGGGAACGGCGATTCGCTGGTCAGGGTGAACGCCGACCAGGCGATCGCCGCGAGACCGACGTAGGCGAACACGTACCGCACCGCACGCGGCATGCGCTTCACCGCGATCACCGCGAGGAGGCCGCCCGCTCCGAGCTCCCAGATGCGTGTGGTCGTCACGAAGTACGCATCGGCCTGACCGTCGGCGACCGTGTAGATCGAGTAGGCCAGCGACGTGACGATGATGATGCCGAAGAGAGCCACGAGCGTGCGGCGAAGACGCACTTCGCGACCCGTTCCGGCTTTCGCCGACCGTCGCGCGATGATCCAGAGGGCGAGCACGACGAGCAGGGGCCAGAACAGGTAGAACTGCTCCTCCACCCCCAGCGACCAGAAGTGCTGGAACGGGGTGGCTTGGTTGTCCGCGGCAGAGTAGTCGACGGCATCGACCGCCAGCACCCAGTTCTCCACGTAGAAGATCGACGCGAGCGCCTGCTTGCGGAGGTCGTCGAACCACGTCACCGGCGCGAGCCAGGCGGTGACCGCGATCGTCGCGGCGAGGGCGACGAGGCTGGCGGGAAGGATGCGACGGGCACGCGCCGCCCAGAACGCCCCGAGCTTCACGCGGCCGGTGCGGGCCGCATCGCGCAGCAGGTGGCCGGTGATCAGGTAGCCGGAGATGACGAAGAAGACATCGACGCCGATGTAGCCACCGGGGAGGCGGTTGGGCCGCACGTGGTAGATGACGACGAGCAGCACGGCGATGGCGCGGAGCGCCTGGATGTCGGCCCGGAAATGGCGGGGCGCGTCTGTCTTGCGGCGATCCCGGCGCTGACGCACGGGTTCGGGCGCCACCGTGGGCGTGCCGAGGAGAGTGCTTGCCGGGGATATATGCACTTCGCTATGTTGCCTCATTCCGACAGGGAAGATGCTGAAAGGCCGGTTCCGCCACGCCGGGGCCATCAGTATGCTGTCAATCCATCGCCGACGCCGCCCCGATTGAAGCCGGGGGCGGCGTCGGCGCCGTTCGCGGGACGGCGACCCGCCCCCGTCCGGAGCAGCAGCGGCCGCAGCGGCCTCAGAGCCCGAGCGCGCGCGCGAGCTTCGAACCGGAGGGCGACACGACGCCGCCTGCCTCGGCGACGAGGGCGTCGGCCGCGGCGAACAGCGCGTCCTGATCGGCGGGCACCGCCGGGGCCGCAGGTCCGAGCTCGAGCTCCCATTCCCGCCAGGCCGTCTCGGTGCCGCGCCGGACGTCGGTGGCGGTCACGCGGTCGTCGACGAACTCGGCGACGAGGCCGCCGTGGGCGTCGAACAGGGCATATGCCGTGCGGGAGTTGCGGATGCGCGCGATCACGTCGAAAGGCGGCGCCGCGATGGCGGTGAGTTCCGCGGTCACGGCCTCCGGCACGACGATGTCGGCGTCGTCGGAGACACCGTCCCCGAGCGGCCACCGCGTCTCGTGCTTGCCGTCGGGAGTCGCGCGCTTGATGTGCCAGCCCTCGTCGGGGCCGCCGGTGCGCCGGCGCACCGCGACCAGAGCACGGCCGAGGGCGTCGTCGGACGTATCGAGGTAACGGGCGTCGAGGTCTCGCGGCTCCGGCTCACCGATACGCGCCACTCCGGGCAGCCTCCGCCAGTCCGGCAGCGGTGTCTCGGCGTCGACGTCGTACTTCCGCTCGATCTCGACCGAGCGTTCCGCGTCGTCCGTCACGCGTCAGTCGTCGCGCCGGTCGGGATCGGGATCGATGTCGTTCTGCGCCTCGATGAAGCGGAAGTCGACCGACGTCGGACCGTCTCCCTCGCCCGTGTGGGCGGGCGCGCCGTCGCGCTCGTAGATGATCTGGGTCTCGCTGTAGGGCAGGATCAGCTGATCCGCACCTGTGTCTTCGAGCGGGATGACCTGACCGTCGAGCGGCCCTCCGTGCAGTCGTGCAATCGCCATCGTCTACCTCCTCGGACCAGCCTAGCCGCGTGCCGGGCACAGGTGTTCAATGGGTGGGAAATCCCAGGCTGATCTGGCTCTCGCTCGGGTCGGGCCAGCGCGTGGTCACCACCTTGCGGCGCGTGTAGAACGAAAAGGCCTCAGGTCCGTACATGTGGGTGTCGCCGAACAGCGAGTCCTTCCAGCCGCCGAACGAGAACGCGCCGACCGGGACCGGAATCGGTACGTTGACGCCCACCATGCCCACCTCGATGTCGTACTCGAACTGTCGGGCGGTCTTGCCGTCGCGCGTGAACACGGCGGTCCCGTTAGCGTACCGACTCGCGTTGATGAGCTCCACGGCGTCGTCGTAGCTCGCGACGCGGACGATCGACAGCACAGGGCCGAAGATCTCCTCGTCGTAGACCCGCATACCCGGACGCACGCGGTCGACGAGAGAGGGTCCGATGAAGAACCCCGCCCCGGGCAGTGCGGCGCCACGCCCGTCGACGACGACCTCGGCGCCCTCGCCCGCGGCCCCGTCGACGAAGCCGGTGACCCTGTCGAGGGCGTCGCGGGTGATGAGCGGGCCCATGTCGGTGGCCGCGTCGGCGCCGTCTCCGACCGTGAGACCGGGGAGACGAGCGGCGATGCGCGCCGTGAGGTCGTCGGCGATGTCGCCGACCGCCACGATCACCGAGATCGCCATGCAGCGCTCCCCCGCTGAGCCGTACGCCGCCGAGACAGCCGCGTCGGCGGCTGCGTCGAGGTCGGCGTCCGGCATGACGACCATGTGGTTCTTCGCACCGCCGAGGGCCTGCACGCGCTTGCCGTTCTCGGCGGCGCGACGGTAGATCGACTTCGCAACCGGTGTCGAGCCCACGAACGAGACGGCGCGGACGATCGGATCGTCGAGGATGGCGTCGACCGCCTCCTTGTCGCCGTGCACGACGTTGAGCACGCCGTCGGGCACGCCCGCCTCGCGGAAGACGTCGGCCAGCCAGACGGCCGCGGACGGGTCGCGTTCGCTGGGCTTGAGGATCACCGCGTTCCCCGCCGCGATCGCGGTCGTCACCATCCACAGCGGCACCATCGCGGGGAAGTTGAACGGCGTGATGCACGCCACGACGCCGACCGGCTGACGCACCTGGTGCACGTCGAGCCCTGCCGCCACCTGCTCCGAGTACTCCCCCTTGAGATGGTGCATGAGGCTCGTGCAGAACTCGACGTTCTCGAGGCCACGCGCCACCTCGCCGAGGGCATCCGCGACCGTCTTGCCGTGCTCCGCCGTGATGATGCGGGCGAGCTCCTCGGCCCGCGACGCGATGATCTCCCTCAGCCGGAAGAGCACCTGCTGCCGGCGTCCGAGGCCCGTGTCGCGCCACCCTCGCTGCGCCGACTGCGCCACGCGGGCCGCCTCGTGCACGAGGTCGGCGGACGCCAGCGCCACTTCGCCGGTCTGCAAGCCCGTCGCCGGGTTGAAGACGGGGCCGCGACGGCCCTCGGGGGTGACGCGGGAGCCTCCGATGACGTGGCCGATCACGGCCGAGAGGTCAGACGCCTGCGGGCGGACTGCTTCGGTGAAGGTGGACATGGTCAGCTCCTCGGTGCGGGGGAAAGGGTGTCGAGCGCGGGGTCGTAGCCCCGGAGGGTTCCGTCGGGCGACGCGAGGAGCGCGACGAGCGTGCAGTCCTTGCCGCCGAGGCCGGCATCGGCCAGCTCCTGCAGCTGGGACAGCGCGAGTTCGGCGGCGGGAAGGCGGACGCCCGCCCCATGCCCGGCGTCGACCGCCAGCCCGCAGTCCTTGCGGGCGAGGTCGACCGAAAAGGTGGCATCGAAGTTGCGGTTGGCCGCCGCCGAATCGACGACGCCCGGCACCGGATACCACGTGCGGACCGCCCACGACGACCCCGACGACGCCGAGGCGACCTGCCAGAAGGTGCTCGCGTCGAGCCCGAGCCGCTCGGCGAGCTGGGAGCCCTCCGACATCGCCATCACATTGACGAACAGCATCAGGTTGTTGACGAGCTTGGCTGAGATCCCGGACCCGGGACCCCCGCAGTCGACGATCGCTCCGGCCATGGGGACGACGAGCTCGCGTGCTCGTCGCACCGCATCTTCGTCTCCGCCCAGCATGAAGGTGAGGGTGTGGGCGGCGGCGCCTGCCGTGCCACCGGAGATCGGCGCGTCCACGAAGGAGAGTCCGCGGGCGGCGGCTTCGGTGTGGCACCAGCGGGAGGTCTCGATGTCGACGGTCGACGTGTCGAGCAGCAGGGTGCCCGGGGCGGCACGCTCGAACACCCCGTCGGTTCCCCCGTAGACGGCCCGCACGTGCTCGGGCTTCGGGAGCGACGTGATGCACGCATCGGCGCCGTCGAGGGCGGCGGCGACCGACGGAACGACGTGCACCCCGCGTGCGGCGGCGGCCTGCGTCGCGCGGACGTCGACGTCGACGCCGCGCACCTCGTGGCCGGCGGCGGCGAGGTGCCCGCTCATCGGCAGACCCATGTGACCGAGCCCGATCCAGGCGATCGTAGCCATGCAGCGCTCCCTTCATTGCGAGCCGGGGACGTGCCCCGCTCCTCACGGTAGGCACGCCACTCATGGATATCAATGCACAGGGGGGCGGCAATCTTGCACGCTCATTGTGCGCTGATGCACACTCGGGTGGTGACATCCCTATCGACTCCCGGCGCCCCGCTCGAGCCGCTCATGACGTTCCTCGCCGTATCCCGGTCTGGGCGGTACACGACAGCCGCCGACGCACTCGGGGTGAACCATTCGACCGTCTCACGCCGGATCGCGGCGCTGGAGCACGCCATGGGAGGGCGAGTGCTGGTGCGGACGCCCGCAGGGTGGGAGGTCACCGCCCTCGGCCGCCAGGCACTGGAGGTCGCGGAGCGCATCGATGCCTCGTTGCGCGAGCTCGGTGGGCCGAGCGGCGTCGACTTGCGGGGGGTGGTCCGCATCGCGGCACCCGAGGCCTTCACGGCCACCTTCCTCGTACCGGCGATGACGGCGCTGCGGCGCGAGCATCCGCTGCTGACGATCGAACTCCTGACCGCGACGCAGCGTGCGCGTCAACACCGGTCGGGTGTCGATCTCGAGATCGTCGTCGGGCGGCCCGAGGTCCTGCGTGCATATGCCACCCCCGTGTGCGCGTACTCGCTGCGGCTCTACGCGACGCCCGCCTACCTCGCCGAGCGCGGCAGCCCCGCGCGGATCGGCGAGCTGGCCGGACACCCGCTCGTCTACTACGTCGAATCGTCGCTGCAGGTCGACGAGCTCGACCGGGCACTGCAGGAGCTGCCTCCGTCTCCCCCGTCGCTGCGCTCGACCAGCGTGTTCGCCCACATCGAGGCGACCGCCGCGGGAGCCGGCATCGGCATCCTCCCCGACTTCGTCGCCGACCGCGACAGCCGGCTGGAGCGGGTGCTCGGCGACCAGTGGTCGCATCCGCTGGCGTACTGGGCGGTGGCCCGAGACGAGGGAGCCCGCAATCCCGCCGTCGCCGAGGCGCTCCGCGCGATCGTCGGGCACATCGAGCGGGTGCGCCCCGACTCCCCCGACGGGCCATAGACTCGACTGCCGATGAAGCCCTTCCTTCTCCTCGCGACGCGCGCCGAGGACGTGCCCGCCGACGAGGAGTACGCGCTCTTCCTCCGCTACGCGGGCCTCACGGCCGACGAACTCGTGCGCGTGCGCATGGAGGCGGGCCCCGTGGGCGCCATCGCACTCGACGACTGGTCGGGCATCTTCGTAGGCGGTGGCCCGTTCAACGCATCCGACCCGCCCGAGAAGAAGTCGGCAGTGCAGCACCGCGTCGAGGCGGAGTTCGCGTCGCTGCTGGACGAGGTGGTCGCCCGCGACTTCCCGTTCCTCGGCGCCTGCTACGGCGTCGGCACGCTCGGCGCCCACCAGGGCGCTGTCATCGACGGCCGCTACCGTGAGCCCATCGGCGTCGTCGATCTCGCACTGACATCCGAGGGTGCGGCCGACCCGCTGCTGGCCGGACTCCCCGAGCGGTTCACGGGATTCGTCGGCCACAAGGAGGCCATCTCGGTCCTCCCCCGCACGGCGCGGCTTCTCGTGCGCGGGGAGGGCTGCCCGGTGCAGATGTTCCGGGTGGGGCAGAACGTGTATGCGACGCAGTTCCACCCCGAGCTCGACCTCGACGGGATCACGACCCGCATCCACGCCTACGCGGATCACGGCTACTTCGCCGCCGACGAACTCGACCTCACGCTCGCCGCCGTGCGACGGGCTCCGGTGGCTCACACCGGACGCATCCTCCGCACGTTCGTCGAGCGCTACGCGCGCTGACGCTCCCGGTGCAGGGCAGGTCAGATGACCGGCGGGGTGTGCCAGATGCGGTCGATGTAGTCACGCATCGACCGGTCTGAAGAGAAGAACCCGGATCGGGCGACGTTCAGGATCGCCGATCGCGTCCACGCCTCCTCGTCCTGGTACGCCGCGTCGACCCGCTTCTGCGCGGCGACGTACGTCGAGAAGTCGGCGAGCACCATGAATCGGTCGTCGTAGAGAAGGTTCGACACGATCGGCTCGAACACGCTGCGGTCGCCGCCCGAGAACGCTCCCGAGGCGATGAGGTCCATCGCCCGGCGCAGGTCGTCGTCCTGCTGGTAGAAGTCGGCTGGGCGGTAGCCCCGCGCCCACAAGGCCTCGACCTCCGGCTCGCTCATGCCGAAGAGGAAGAAGTTCTCGTCGCCGACCAGCTGCCGGATCTCGACGTTGGCCCCGTCGTCGGTGCCGATCGTGAGCGCCCCGTTGAGCGCGAACTTCATGTTGCCGGTGCCCGACGCCTCCTTGCCCGCAAGGGAGATCTGCTCCGACAGGTCGGCGGCAGGGATCACGCGCTCGGCAAGGGTGACGTTGTAGTTGGGCGGGAAGAGCACCTTCACGCGCCCCTCGACGCGGGCGTCGGCGTTGACGACGGATCCGACGGCATTGATCAGGTGGATGATCTGCTTCGCCATGACGTAGCCCGGTGCCGCCTTCGCGCCGAAGACGAACGTGCGAGGCTGCACGTCGGCGGCGGCCACCCGTCCCGAAGTGATCGACTCGTAGGTCGTGACGATGTGCAGCACCTTCAGCATCTGACGCTTGTACTCGTGAAGCCGCTTGACCATGACGTCGAGCATGTGGCCGTCGCTGACCTCTAGCCCGTCGCGCTCGCGGAGGACGTGCGACAGCCGACGCTTGTTCGCGGCCTTCACCTCGCGGAATCGGGCGCGGAACTCCGGGTCTTCTGCGTACGACTCCAGTTCGCGCAGGCGCTCGAGATCGGTGATCCACCCCGAGCCGAGGGCCTCGGTGATGAGGGTCGACAGCTCCGGATTGGCCAGGCACATGAACCGCCGCGGCGTGACGCCGTTGGTGACGTTCGTGAACTTGCCCGGATAGAACTCGTTGAAGTCGGGCAGCACCTTGTCGCGCAGCAGCTGGGAGTGCAGCTCGGCGACGCCGTTCACTTTCGCACCGGCGACGGTCGCGAGGTACGCCATACGCACCGAACGCACCGGGAACTCGCCGATGATCGACATGTTCCGGATGTGCATCTCATCGTCGCCGAAGCGTTCGCGCACCTCTTCGAGGAACTCCTCGTTGATGCGGTAGATGATCTCCAGATGGCGCGGCAGAAGGCGTCCGAGAAGATCGACCGGCCACACCTCGAGGGCTTCGGGAAGCAGCGTGTGGCACGTGTACGCGAAGCACCGCTGGGTGATCGCCCACGCGTCGTCCCACTCGAGCTTCCTCTCGTCGATGAGAACGCGCATCATCTCGGGCACGCCGATGACAGGGTGGGTGTCGTTGAGCTGGAAGATGACCCGGTCCGGGAGCCGGGCCAGATCGAAGTCGTCGCCCAGCTGGTGCTCGAGGAAGTCGGCGATCGATGCGGCGACGAAGAAGTACTGCTGCTGGAGTCGCAGCTCCTTGCCCTGGGGCGTGGAGTCTTCGGGGTAGAGGACCTTCGAGATGTTCTCGGCGAACGTCTGGGCGCGCACCGCCTCCTCGTAGTCGCCCGAGTTGAAGACGCGGAGATCGAACGAGTTGGTGGCCTTCGCGCTCCACAGTCGCAGTGTGTTGACGCGACCGTTCTGGTAGCCGGGGACCATGTAGTTGTAGGGCACCGCCTGCACGTTCCACGCCGGCACCCAGCGGGAGCGGGTGACGCCCGCGTCGTCGTACTTCTCGGTGTGACCCCCGAACGAGATCGTCTGGGCCGCTTCGGGATGCGGGAACTCCCACGGCGATCCCATGGAGAGCCACGCGTCGGGCTGCTCGACCTGCTGACCGTCCTGGAACGTCTGACGGAAGATGCCGTACTCGTAGCGGATGCCGTAGCCGATGTTGGGCACGCCGAGAGTCGCGAGCGAATCGATGAAGCACGCGGCAAGACGACCCAGGCCTCCGTTGCCGAGACCGGGCTCCACTTCGAGCGCCCGCAGCTCGTCGACGTCGATGCCGCACGCCGCCATCGCCTCGCTGGCGATGTCGGACAGGCCCGACGCGATGAGGTTGTTGTCGAGCTGACGCCCCAGCAGGTACTCGGCCGACAGGTAGCAGACGCTCTTGGCCCGCTGATGGAGCTGGCGCCGCTGGTCTTCGAGCCACCGTGCGACGAGGTAGTCGCGGACCGTCATCGCGAACGCGAAGTAGCGGTCGTTCGGCGTTGCCGCCGACAGCGCGACACCCCGTTCGTAGTTGAGGTTGCGCAGGAACTGCCGCACGAACCCGTCGACGTTGCTCGCAGGCCCCGTCACGGGTGCCAGGGCGAGCGGATGGGTCACCGCCGCAGCGGTCGCGGTCGCGGGTGTGGCGGATTCGTTCTGAGGCACGAGTAAAAGGTACACACCCCACCTGGGAACTGTGACCGATCACAGGGGCGGAACGCCGCAGTTTTTACACAGTTGTTTCCTGCGCGTACGTTTCCCCCGCGCACGCCTCCGCGCCGGCAGGCCCGCGGGGACGCGCCGGTCAGTCGGCGCGTTCCGTGGCGAGCGCTTCGCGTGCCGTCTCGAGCTCTGCGGCGGCCACCCGCACGGCGTCCTCGCTCCGCTGCACGCGGCGCTCGGCGAAGGTCGTCGCCCCGAGGCGCGTGCGCACCCGGTCGGTGTGCTCGGCGGCCGATTCGACGATGTAGGCCGACGCGATGAGGATCACCTGGGACGACAGGTTCATCCACAGCAGGAGCGCGATGAGCGACGCGAACGAGGTGAGCAGCGGATTCGAGGTCGCTCCGCCGACGAAGAGCCCCGACAAGGTCTGGAGCACGGTGAGCCCGACCGCCCCGAGGAGGGCGCCCGCCCACAGCGATCTGGCCGGGGGGCGGATTCCCGACAGGAGCCGGAAGAGCACGGCGATCGCGAGGGCATCGAGCACGAACGTGACGGTGATCGCGAGCGAGCGAGCTCCGAAGACGAGCAGCGGGTCGTCGGCGCGGAGCCCTACGGCGCCGGCCATCATGCCGATCCCCGCCGTGCCGACGACGGTGACGACGGCGGAGGCGCCGAGCGCAGCACCCACCCCGATCGCGAGGGCGAGGTTGCGGAGGATGACCCAGTACCAGGCGAGGTCGTCGGTCGGCGTCTCGGAGATCGTGTGAAGCGCGAGCCGCAGCGAGCCGATGGCGCCGATCGCGGCGCCGAGGAGACCGACCAGAGAGACGACGCCGGCGATCGACAGCCCGGCGGGCGCCTCGATCCGGTCGACATCGATGAGCCCGCCCTCCCCCACGAGGCCCGGGATCGTGCGGTCGACCGCACCGACGAGGGCGCGCCATGCCTGCGGATCACCCGCGAGCCAGAGCGCCGCGATGGAGAACCCGAGAAGCACCCCGGCGAAGATGCTGAACAGCGCACGATAGGTGACACTGTCGGCGAGCATCGGCCCGCGGCTCTCGCTGTAGCGGAGGAGGGCGCGCACGGGGGTGCGAGCCAGAGCCCAGGCGATGATGCGCGCAACGTCCATCGCGTCAGGATAACGAGGCTCATCCCGCCCGCGACGGGGGTTGACACTTCGCGCCCACGACGACATCGCACTGAACTTCCTTCACAATTTCATCGCTGACCTCGTGCTTATCTCTGATCTCGTCCTTCCCCACGAGCACCAGGCCGAATAGACTGCACGCGGGGAGAGGAAGTGCCGTGAAGGGACTCGCGGAAAGCCTCGTGCTGATTGGGGCTATCGACGAAGACGCCGTCTGGGACGCCGTCGCGGCGTACGGTCAGGGGGCGGAGCTGCGACGACAGCTCGTCGAGACGCACGCCGTCACCCAGGCTCAGATGGCCCAGGCGATCGCCCTGCAGACGGGGCTGCGCTACGTGGATCTCCCCGAGGCCGAACTCACGGCCGAG
Organism: uncultured Actinomycetota bacterium; assembly: GCA_963789095.1. Classification (GTDB taxonomy): domain Bacteria; phylum Actinomycetota; class Actinomycetes; order Actinomycetales; family Microbacteriaceae; genus Microbacterium. The sequence continues at coordinate 44,706 of CAWBJK010000010.1, read as the reverse complement.
ACGATCGCGTCGGTGCCGCCCGCCCTCTGCCGCCGCTACCAGGTCATCCCCCTCGAAAGGGGGCGCCGGAGCCTCATCCTCGGGATGGTCGATCCGACCGACCTCATCGCGATCGACGACATCGCCACCGCCACGGAGCTGAACGTGCGGCCGGTCGTCGTCGCCGCGGACGCTCTCGAGACCGCCTTCTCGCGCTTCCTCCGCTCGGATGAAGAGCTCATCGACCTGTCGGAGCAGATCGGCGAGATCGCCGCTGCCGACGGGGCCGGGGGTGCCGAGTCGCTCGAGGAGCAGGTCGACGACGCGCCGGTCGTGCGATTCGTCAACCTCCTCATCTCGCAGGCCATCACCGACCGCGCGAGCGACATCCACATCGAGCCTGGCGAGCGTCAACTGACCGTGCGCTACCGCATCGACGGCGTGCTCCACGAGATGCAGCGCGCCGACCGCGCGATCCAGGACGGGGTGATCTCGCGCCTGAAGATCATGGCGTCGGTAGACATCGCTGAGCGGCGGAAGCCTCAGGACGGCCGTCTTTCCGTGCATCACGAAGGGCGGCAGATCGACCTGCGTCTGGCGACGCTGCCGACGGTGTGGGGCGAGAAGATCGTCATGCGGATCCTCGACAGTTCCGCCCAATCGCTGACGATGTCCGACCTGCGGTTCTCGATCCGCAACGAGCAGCGGTTCCGCTCGGCGATCACGCGCCCGCACGGCATGCTGCTGGTCACCGGCCCGACCGGCTCGGGCAAGTCGACGACGCTCTACACGGCGCTCAACACGGTCGCCAACCCACGCATCAACGTGATCACGGTCGAAGACCCCGTGGAGTACCGCATCGCCGGGATCAACCAGGTGCAGGTGAACCAGCGGGCCGGCATGACGTTCCAGGCGGCGCTGCGGTCGATCCTGCGCTCCGACCCCGACGTCGTGCTCGTCGGAGAGATCCGCGACCAGGAGACCGCGACGATCTCGATCGAGGCGGCCCTCACCGGCCACCTCGTCCTGTCCACGCTGCACACGAACGACGCCCCGAGCGCCCTCACGCGCCTGGTCGAGATCGGCTGCGAGCCGTACCTCGTGGGAACGGCGCTGTCGGCCGTCGTCGCGCAGCGGCTTGCCCGCCGGCTGTGCCTCAAGTGCCGCGAGGCCTACACCGAGTCGCGCGACGTGCTGTCGTCGGTGAAGTTCCCCCACAACCCGCTCGACCCGCCCGTGCTGTACCGCGCCGTCGGCTGCCAGGAATGCTCCGGCACGGGGTATCGCGGGCGCGTCGCCCTGCACGAGGTGATGGAGGTCACCGAGAAGCTCGAACAGCTCGTCGTGTCGCACGCGACGGGCACCGAGCTTCGCACGACGGCGCTCGAAGAGGGCATGATCTCGCTGCGCGAAGACGGCTTCAGCAAGGTCGCCGAGGGGATCACCACGATCGAAGAGGTCATGCGCGTCTCGCTCTGACCCCGACAACAGAGCAGGGCGCACGCTCCCTCCCCTGGTGCGCGCGCCCTGCAGCCTGTGTGGTCCGGGTGGGTCAGCCCGCCTCGCCGATCTCGCCGTAGATGGAGAAGATCGGCAGGTACAGCGACACGACCATGCCGCCGATGATGATGCCGATCGCGACGATGAGGATGGGCTCGATGGAGGCCGTGAGCTGCTCGGCCGCCGTCTGCACCTCGCCCTCGTAGAAGTCGGCGATGCTCGCCAGCATGTCGGGAAGCGTCCCCGACTCCTCGCCGACCGCCGCCATCTGGGCGACCATGGGCGGGAAGACGGCCGCCTTCGCGAGCGGGGCAGAGAACGACTTCCCCTGCTTGACCGATTCCTGCACCGCCCGCACGGCCTCCTCCACCTTGTGGTTGTTGGACGCCGACCCGACGATCGCGAGTGCCTGCACGAGAGGCACCCCGGCCTTGAGCATCATCGACAGTCCGCGGCTGAAACGGGCGACCGCGATCTTCGTCGCGAGGGGACCGAACACGGGCAGCTTCAGCTTGAGCGGGTCGATGAGGCGCCGCACCGATGGCGCGTCACGGTTCTTGATCCACCACAGCCAGAACGCGATGCCGCCGACGATCATGAGCGGCAGGATCCAGAACATGTTCTTCGAGACCGAGACGATGATCTGGGTGGGCAGCGGCAACTCCGAGCCCAGGCTCTTGAACATGCCCTCGAACACCGGCACGACGAACGTGACCATCGCGATGACACCGACGATGGCGATGCTCAGCACGATGAGCGGGTAGGTGGTGGCCGACTTGATCTTGTCTTGGAGCTCGGCCTCGTTCTTGTAGGTCTCGGCGATCGTGGTCAGCGACTGGCCGAGGAAGCCTCCGGCCTCGCCGACACGCACCATGCTGACCATGAGCGGAGGGAACACGTCGGGATGCTGCGCGAGCGCAGCCGAGAACGCGCTGCCCGACTCCACCGAGGCATGCACCCTCGCGAGCGCCTCGCGGAGCATCTTGTCCTCCGCCTGCTCCGTGAGGATCGCGAGGGTGCGCATGAGCGGCAGGCCTGCGTTGATGAGCCCGGCCATCTGCTTGGCGAACACGGCGAGCGTCGCGACCTTCACACGCCGGGCGAACCCGGGGATCGCGACCTCCCGGTTGAGGCCGGTCTTCGACGTCAGCGACACCTCGAGCGGGGTGAGCCCCTGGGCGCGCAGCTTGGACGCGACGGCGTTCTGGCTGGAGGCTTCGATCGTGCCCTTGACGACCCCGCCGCCGGTGGCGTCGACGGCGCGGTAGGTGTACTCCTCGATGAGCGACATCAGCTGCCCCAGCCCATCGAGGCGCGCTCCGACGCGTGCATCGTCCATGCCTCGGCGTCGTAGTCGACGGGCCGCACGCGCGTGTCGTCGAAGGTGCGCGGGTCCTCCGCGATCTCCTTGGCCAGCGCGAGCGAGATGGATCCGTCGGCGACGAGCCGCTGGAGGTCCTGGTCGAGCGTGTGCATCCCGATCGACCCGCCGGCCTGCAGCATCGAGTAGATCTGACTGATCTCGCCCTCGCGGATGAGATTCGCGATGGCGGGGGTGTTCACGAGCACCTCGGTGGCGATGACGCGGCCCTCGGACTGCGCGCGCGGCAGGAGCGTCTGCGTGATGATGCCGCGCAGCGTGTCACCCAGCTGCGTGCGCACCTGGTTCTGCTGATCCGACGGGAAGGCGTCGACGATGCGGTTGATCGACTTGGCGGCGCTCTGGGTGTGGAGCGTCGACATCACGAGGTGACCGGTCTCGGCCGCCGTCAGCGCCGTCGAGATCGACTCGGGATCGCGGAGCTCGCCGATGAGGATGATGTCGGGGTCCTGGCGCAGCACGCGGCGGAGCGCCTCCGAGAACGATGCCGTGTCGCTGCCGATCTCGCGCTGGTGGATGAGCGCCCGCTTGCTCGTGTGCTGGAACTCCACCGGGTCTTCGACCGTCACGATGTGCGCGGGCTTGGTGCGGTTGACGACGTCGATCATCGACGCGAGCGTCGTCGACTTGCCCGACCCCGTCGGCCCCGTCACCAGCACGAGCCCGCGGGGCTTCATCACGAGGTCGGCGGCGACCCGCGGCACGCCGAGCTCATCGAAGCTCTTGATGCGGTCAGGGATGAAGCGGAGAGCGACAGCCACCTGCCCCAGCTGCCGGAAGATGTTGACGCGGAATCGAGCGACGTCGGGCACGGTGATCGAAAGGTCGACCTCGCCGGATTGGCGGAACTCGGCGATCTGCTCGTTCGACAGGATGCCGCCGATAGCCGACTCGAGCCAGTTCGTCGACGTGGGGTCTTCGAATCCGGGGATGAGTTCGAGGTCACCGTCGACGCGCATCTGCGGCGGGTGGTTCGCCGTCAGGTGCACGTCGGATGCGCGGGAGCGCGCGGCGGCGGCCAGCAGCCCCATCAGCGGGGTGACGTCCTGGGTCATGATGTCTCCGAACGGAAGTAGGTGAGCACAGTGATGACGGCCGAGCCGTCGTCGTACTTGAGGTCGACAGGGGTGATGAGTCGCGGGCCGGCGCGGAGCGCATCGATGAAGTCGACGGCCTTGCGTGCGAGGCCTTCGAGACGCCGGGCCGTCTCCTCCGCGCTCGCCTCTCCCTCGTCGGCCGTCTCGCTGTCGTCGTCCGCGTCCGCGGACTCGTCGTCTGTGTCGACGTCGTACGGGAGGGCGGTGTCGATGGTGATCGTGAGCAGCACCTGCCGGTTCGGCGATGCCTCATCGCCGGGCGCCTCGGCCGGTGCCGGGGTCTCGCCCGTCGGCGCCGCGCCCGCAGCCTCGGCGGCCGCCGGCGCAGTCTCTGCCGGCGCGGAGGCCTCGGTGCCCTCGACCGCCGGCATCCCGCGCGGCTGCCACGCCGTCGGGGCGGCGGCCTCGACCGTCTGGATGCGCACGTCGACCTTCTCAGCGGCGGCAGAGATGAGGCGATGCGCATCATCGAGCTGGGGGAACGCGGCGATCTCGCGGCGGAGGTCGGCGACATCGGAGTCGATCCGATCGATCTCCGTCTCGGCGGCCGAGAGCGCGGCGATCTGCTGCTCGTAGAGCATGTTGCTCTGCGCGACCGTGCCCACCTGGGAGTCGATCGACTGCGACTGGCTGTACAGCGGCATTGCGATGAGCGCGACACCGGCGACGAGGAGCACGACGACGAGGACGATCCCCGCCAGGTTGATGAGCTGCTTGTTCGCGTTCACTGCGCGTCCTCCTTCGCGTAGTCGCCCGTGTACACCGACTGATCGACGACGACCCGCAACGTGTGGCGGTATCCGCCCTCACGGAACTCCTGCGTCCACCCATCGGCCTCGACCACGCCGGGCAGATCGCGTGCAGCGCGGATGAGGCCGACGATCTCGTCCGCCGATGTGCCGCTCACGACGACCTCGCCCGTCACGCCGGTCTCGGCCGCTCGGTCTTCGCCGATCGGCACCCCACCCGGCGCCAGCCGCAGCTCGACGAAGGCGGCGCGCGCGGGCAGCGCACCCTCGAACGTCGTCACCAGCGAGCGCCACGAGAGATCGGTCGCCATCGCCTGCTCGCGGAACGTCGAAAGCTCGTCCTGCAACGCCAGCTTCTGCTGCACGGGCTGCAGGACTGCCATGCTCGCGATCAACTCGGTCGTCTTCGCGTTCGCGGCGTCGAGCCGGTGCTGCGCGAGCGTCTGGAGCGCATACGCTCCCCCGCCGAGCAGGCCGACGACAACCAGGGCCGCGGCGAGCAGCCACCCCCAGCGGCGCAGGAGTGCGGCGCGCTCTCGCCGTTCGATCGCCGCGCGCGGCATGAGGTTGACATGGGGAGCGCCGCCGAAAGCGAACGCGGAACCGGTGGAACGGGCCATCAGCGCGCCACCCCCATCGCGAGTCCGACGGTCGTGACGAGGTCGAGGTCGGCGTCGCCCGGCGGCACGGCCGCTTTCGACTCGACGAGCGCCGACACCCCGACGGTCTGCACCGGCATGGGGAGGCTCGCCGCGAGCGCAGCGGTGACGCCGTCGACGCCCGCCCCGGCTCCGCTGACGAGCACACGTGTCACGGGCGCGTCGGTGGAGCGGTCGGCGTAGAACCGGAGCGTGCTGCCCAGGCGCGCGACGAGGTCGTGGACCTCCGCGTCGGTCATGACCACGGTGCGGGCCAGCCCCCGAGCCGCCGACCGGCGACGCGTGGGGGCGTCACCGGGCGGTACCGTCTCGAGCACCTCCTCGACCACCGGCGCGGGGGCCCCTTCGGCCTGGTCGCCGAGCGCGGCGCGGGCACGCACCGCCTGGGTCGCGATCTCCATCGGGATGATGCGGACGAAGCGCGGGACACTGTCGCGCAGAACGACGACATAGGTCGTGTGGTCGCCGAGGTACAGCGCGGCGACCGTTTCCCCCGGCGACGGCACCGCCCCGACGGCCCGCACGAGGGCGAACGGGGCGAGGTCGACCACATCGACGGTGAGCTTCGCCTTCGACACGGCGGTCACGAGCTCGTCGACTGTTTCGGCCACCGCCGCCACGAGCAGGCCCGACACCTGGTCGCCCTCCTGCGACACCGGGTAGAAGTCGAGCACGGCTTGCTCGGCGGGAACCGGCAGGAGGTCCTGCACCTGGAACGGGAGCGCCTGGGCGAGGAGGTCGGGCCGCAGCGCCTGGGTCGTGTAGTCGCGCACGAGGATGCGGCGGCTGCCGATCCCCAGCACGACGTTGCGGCCTTTGATGCCCGCACGTGACCAGAGCTGACGGAGGGCGATCACGACGGCGTCGGTGTCGAAGATCTCAGAGTCCTTCGCGGCGCCGGGAGGCAGCGGTACCGACCCGAACGCGACGACGCGCGGAGCGCGCCCGAGTGTCACCTCGGCGGCGCGCACGCCTTCCTCCGTGATCTCGAGCCCGACGATCGTCTTCGCCATGGCGTCCTCCCTTTCCGTGGCCGGCGGCTCAGCCGACGACCAGCATCCCTACGTACCAGCGGGCGAGCTGCTCGCCCGCGAAGATTCCGAGCCACGCGCCGGCGATCATCCATGGACCGAACGGGATCGAGCTGCGGCGCCCGGCCCGGCCTCGTGCCATCAGCGCGACGGCGAACAGTCCGCCGAGGACGAATGCGGCGAACGCGCCGACCGCAAGGGCTCCCCAGCCCACCCAGCCGAGTGCGGCGCCGAGCACACCCGCGAGCTTGACGTCGCCTCCCCCCATCCCGCCCGGGCGCACGAGGCGCAACAGGAGATAGAAGGCGAACAGGGCGGCGCCGCCCAGGGCGGCGCGGACCAGCGCGTCCCACGACGAACCCGCGAGGCAGGCCGCCGTGAAGAGCACGGCGAGCACCACATAGGAGGGAAGCACGATCGCATCGGGCAGGCGGCGGGTGTCGAGATCGATCAGCGTCAGAGCGACGCTGACCGCGGCGAGGTACAGGTAGGCGAGCGCGACCGACACGACCGACAGGTCGCTGCCTTCCGCGCCGACGCCGACCGCGTCGATTCCGACCCAGACGACCGCGACGAAGGCACCCGCCGTCGCGAGTTCGACGAGCGGATAGCGGGCGGAGATGCCGGTCGCGCAGTGTGCGCAGCGACCGCGCAGCGCAAGCCACGACACGACGGGAACGTTCTGCCACGGGCGCACAGGGGCCGCGCACGACGGACACCGGCTCTCGCGCGTGAGCGGGATCCCGGCGGGCACGCGGTGGACGACGACATTGAGGAACGAGCCGATCACGAGCCCGAGAAGGCCCGTGAAGACGAGGAGGAAGGCGACGGCGGCAGGAGTCATGGCGTCCACGATCCCAGGGTCGCGAAAGTCACGTCACGTTGCCTCACAAGGGCGCCGACCGTCTTCGTCTCAACGCTCACGCCATGCTGCGACCCCATGCCGGGCAGTCCGATCGGGTCAGCCGTGAACGTGAACTTGCCGCCCGGCGTCCAGGTGCCGCCGTACAGGGTTCCCGTCCACTGGTCGATGCCCTTGCTGCCGACGTCGACCGTGCAGGGGGTGTAGCCGATCGCCTTCACTGTCGCCTCGACGACCGTGCCGTTGATCTTCAGCTGCCCCTGGCCCGACCCGCACGTGGGGTTGGAGTCGGACGGGGTGCGGTCCTCGGTGATGAAGTAGATCGCGGGCTTGCCCGACGCGGTGGCGGCCGCGCGGAACGTGGCGGAGCCGAGGTCGAACGAGTTGGCGAGGATCACGAGATTGTGCTTGAGCTTGACGACCGGCAGCGAGCCGTTCTCCGACGTGAGGGTCGTGCAGGCGCGCGCGTCGACGATGGTGTCGGTCGCAAGATTCCCGAGCCAGGTCGTCCAGCCGGTGCCCGGCGACGCGTTGAAATAGCTGCAGGTGCCCGCACCGCTGCCGGAGCCCGCGAGTGTGACGACGTTGTAGCCCGGCCAGTCGGAGAGCTTGTACTTGTATTCGAACCACGTGGGAAGGCTCAGCGGCGGCACGGTCTCGACCGTGGTGGGCCGGATGACCTCGCCCACGACGGTTCCGGAGTTGGTCGTGTAGGTGCGTCCGATCGGGAAGGTGAGGGTCCCCTGGATGCGCACGCTCCCCAGCTGCACATCCCCGGTGGTCCGCACCGAGCCGCCGATGACCTTGTTGTCCCACCCGAACTCGAGTTTGCCGTTGGCCAGCACGCTGCCGTTGATCGTCCCGCGGATGATGCTCGTGCCACTCCCGCGGAGTGTGAGATCGCCCTTGAACGTGTCGCTTCCGCAGCACATGTTGAGAACCCCGCCCGCGGCGACATCGCCCGAGACGTTGCATCCCGACTGCGTGTTGATGTTGCCCTTCACGGTGACATTGCCGGGAATCGTGGCGTTGCAGTTGAACGCCGTCGCCTGCGGGATGACGATGTTCACCCGGCGGCCAGGGTCGGTGACCGTGACATTGGAGTTGAGCGTGATCTCGCTGGTGCCGAAGAACACCATGTCGCCGCCTTGTGACGTCGACGACGCGAAGGCGTAGTCGGCCTGCACGGAGGTCCGCGCCCCGCGGACCTCCGCGTTGACCCGCACCTTCGCCTCGGTGGTCGTGCACGACACGGCAGAGTCGTAGGTGGGCGAGCCCGCCTCGGGAGAGACGGGGACGTTCGGCAGCGTGAGTTTCGCAGGCGCGAGGGGGCAGGCGATCTCGCCTCGCTTGAGGCTCGCGCTGACCGCGGCGAGACCCGCATCGGCTGTCGCCCGCGCCTCCGTGCGGGCGCGGCTGTCGACGACGAGGCCCTGAGTGTTGACGACGATCGCCGCCACCGTCAGGCCGACGACGCCCAGCACCAGCATGACGATGAGGACGGCGATGAGGCTCGACCCCTGCTCGTCTCCGTCGCGGCGCTGCCCACGCGTGAGGCGCTCCCGGCGCACCCTCAGGTCCAGCATGTGATCGCCCCCTCGGTGGCGACGGCCTGAGCGGTCATGCCGTCCGAGACCGAGACGGTCTGCGGGTCCTTCCCGCTGCGGATGTCGAGGCCGATCTGCAGCCCTTTCGACGCCACGAGCGCGAACGGGACGCCGCTGAGCGTGCCGGTGACGACGTCGAGCGGGCGCTGCGCCGACTTCCCCGCCAGCGCGGGCCACGTCGACGCGTCGGCGCCACGGGCGGTGCTGCCCGAGCTGTAGCGGATCGATTTGTCATAGAGCACCCAGGCGCGGCACTCCCACGTCCAGCCGCTCAGGGACGAGTCGACACGTGCGACCACGGCATCGACGCGGGTCCCGCCGCCGCTCACCCGGAGAGAGGTGGCGTTGCGCAGTGCGTCGGCGAGCGTCGACCGCACCACGTTGGCCTGTCCGGTCGCAGCGTCGCGGGCGACCGACCGCTGCTGCGAGGTCCAGCCGTTCACGAACATGAGCGACAGGAGGCCCATGAACATCGCCGTGATGACGAGCCCCACGATCAATTCGACGAGGGTCACGCCCGCGTCGTCTCCCCGCAGCGCCGCGTGCGGGAGTCGTCGCCCGATCATGCGGAGCTCACCGGGATGCGGGTGCGGAGGGTCGCGAGATTCGCTCCTGCCGTCGTGGTGATCCGCACGGTGACGAGGATGGCTGCGGGTTTGCCGATCGCGGTGCCTGTGGGGCAGTTCTCGACGACGACCTGCCGGGACAGTCCGGCAGGAACGGTGACGTTGGGCAGAGTCGCGGAGTCGCTGTCGACCAGGCGGGCGGCCGCGGTGACGAGGCCCGCACAGGTCGTGGCGGTGATCGGCTGCGACGGGAACTGTGCCCGCAGGGCCGACAGGTGCGCGTCGGCCAGAGCCGTCGCCTCGATCGAGTCGCGGTTGGCGACGCTCATGCGCGTCGCACTGATGAAGAGAGGGAGGACGGCGAGCGCCAACAGAGTCAGCAGGAACATCGCCATGACCACCTCGACGAGGCTGAAGCCGTCGTCGTCTGAACGCTGAAACACTCGTCACCTCCCCAGGTGGAGCATTCGTGGGAATGACTGTGGGGCCGTCCCGTCGGGTCGGGAAGGCCCCACAGTGGATGCGCTTACGGCGTGGAGGTCGGGCAGCCGGGGCCGGCGGTGCCGGCGGCGCCGCCGTCGAGGGAGCCGTTCGGCACTGCCGTCGCGGTGACGCAGTAGTTCTGCAGCGTGACGGTTCCCGAGGTCGGGAGCGTCAGCGCGAGCGTGTAACCCGTGTCCTCCGACTTGTTGAGCTCGGTGTTGAGCCCGTCGACGTCGGAGATGTTCTGCGAGATCGCCGTCGCGACGACGACCGCGCCGTTGCCGGCCGCCTGGCCGAGCGAGTTGGTCTTGGCCGTCGTCTGGATGTTCATGAACACCGGGATCGCGATGGCGGCGAGGATGCCGAGGATGACCACGACGACGATCAGTTCGATGAGCGAGAAGCCCTCGTCACCGTTCTCCTCGCGGCGGGCCTTCTCAGCCTGGACATAGTTGCGGATCGTGCGCATTGTGCGTGCCTTCTCCTAGGGGGGTGAACAGGTTGCCGGCACGGCGTGCATTCCGGGGGGGGTGATGCACATCGGGGGGTCATCTCGAAATCCGGGGGGGTCATTCGAGAGGTGTGCCGGTTGGTTCGGAAGGCCCGCCGCGAGGACGTGTCTCCCTCTCCGGCACTAATCATTAGAGGTCTCTCATTCTGTTGTCAATGATGAATCTGAGAGAAATGTGAAAAATGTGTGTCGTGTGACGTATGTGGCTCAAGGTATGTAAGGGGCGGGCGGGGCGATCATCCGTCGATCACATGGAGCCGGACGTCGATTTCGACTCCCTCCGCGATGCTCTCCGCCTCCCTCACGGAGCGCTTCAGCGGCAGCACGTACACCCCTCGCGCAGCATCGGGGAAGATCGATGTGCGCCACACCGTGCGCCCCACCTGGACACGCACGCGAACGGCACCGAACCCCCGTGGAATCCGCGGAATTTCGCGGATCTCAGCCGACAGCGATGCGGGCAACCCAATGAAGAACCAGGCCTCGGCGCGGGCGTCCCAGCGAAACACAGGTCCGGCGAATTCGACGATCACCGGCCCAGGCTAACGACCGCCTGCGACGCCGCCGACGCCGCAGAGTCGAGGGGGGTCGAGGCACCGGCCCACAGTCCCTCAGCGACACGCGGTCGCACGGCGCGGAGAACCCGGTATGGGAGGCGCGACGTTGGATAAATCTCTTATCTTCGCCCGCTTCCAGGCTCGGCGGCTGGTCCTGCCGCGTCAGGAGCACTCCGGGAAACGCCGTTGCGCGCTCACCACTGCGGGTGGATCTCCGCGCGCAGCAGCCTGTCGTAGACCTCATGCACCGCCGTGTCGAACCCGGTGAGATCGATGCCCTGGTCTCCCGCGACGGCGTTGGCGCGCGCCTGCGACACGTTCCGGGCACCCGGGATGACGCTTGTCACGCCTGGCTGCATCGCGATCCACGCAAGAGTCGCGGCGGGAAGCGACACTCCGTCGGGCAGCGCACGCTCCAGTTCTGCGACAGCAGTGAGCCCGCGGTCGTAGACGACGCCTGAGAAGGTCTCGCCCCGGTCGAACGCCTCGCCGTGCCTGTTGTAGGTGCGGTGGTCGTTCTCGGCGAATCGCGTCGAGGCGGAGTATTTCCCGCTGAGCAGGCCCGACGCGAGGGGTACGCGCGCGAACACCGCGACGCCCGCCGCCTGCGCGGCGGGAAGGACCTCGTCGAGCGGCTTGAGCCGGAAGGGATTGAAGATGATCTGCACGTTCGTCATCGACGGCCGCGAGATGGCCGACAGCGCCTGCGCCGTCGTCTCGACCGACACGCCGTAGGCGGCGATCGCGCCCTCGGCGACAAGAGCGTCGAGCGCGTCGTAGGTCGCGTCGTCGTCGATCACCGCGGACGGCGGGCAGTGCAGCTGCACCAGATCGAGCGTGTCGACGCCCAGGTTGCGGCGCGACCGGTCCGTCCACGCGCGGAAGTTCTCAGCGGTGTAGTTCTCGGGCTCCTGAGCCATCCGGCGCCCCATCTTGGTGGCCACCGTGATGCCGTGCCCAGGCCGTCCGGCCAGGAAGCGCCCGATGATCGTCTCGCTGCGTCCGTCGCCGTAGACATCGGCGGTGTCGAAGAGCGTCACCCCGGCGTCGGCGGACGCCGCCAGGACCGCGTGCGCATCGGTCTCCGACACGTCGCCCCAGTCGGCGCCGAGCTGCCAGGTGCCGAGACCGATCGAAGAGACGAGACGGCCGGTGGAGGCGAGAGGACGCTGGTGCATGACGCCAGCCTACGGAGTAGGTCGGACATCGTGGGCGCCCGCCGTCGGGCTGGCCGCGTCACGCATCCCGCGCCGCCGCCAGGCCGCGACCACCGCGACCGCCGTTCCCACGACGACGCCGATCGCGGTGTCCAGCGCCCGGTCGGTGAGGAGCACCAGCGGGTCGGCGGGCACGGCGAGTTCCACCATGAGCAGTGCCAGCGGGGTCACGAAGAACATCGCCACCCCGTAATTGCGGTTCACGTACAGCTCTGCCCCGGCTTGAAGCAGCACGGCGACCGCGATCGTCGCGAGCGTCGGGAGATGGAGCGCGAGGAGACCCGCCGCGATCGCGACGCCGATGAGGGTGCCGACGAGCCGCTGCACGCCCCGCACGATCCGCGCCGTGAGCTGCGCGCCGCCCAGCGCCGCCACCGCACCGACCATGGCCCAGTACCAGTGATCACCCACGAGCACGAGCCCGGCAACCCCTGCGAGGAGGGCGCCCGAGCCGACGGCGACCGCCATCCACAGCGCATCGGCGTCGGCCGTCATGGTGCTGCGCGCAGGAGTGCGGCGCAGACCGCGACGCGCCACGGCGATCCCCGCGGTGAGGGCGACACTGAACAGCACGGAGCCGCCGCCGAGCAGCGCCACGTGCAGAAGGCTCGCGGGAACGGCGGGGATGCTCGCGCACGCTCCGGCGGCGAACACGACGAACAGCGCGCCCGGCGGATGCCAGTGCCACCGGTATGCCGCCAGCGCTGCGAATGCGGCGAGAAGCGACACGACCACCATCCGCAGCGCGACGGGAGTGTCGAGCAGCACCAACACCGTGCCGACGAGCATTGCCCCGACCACCACGGTGCCCGCCGCCGCCTGCATGCGGATGCGGTCGGCGTAGGCGTCGAAGCGCCCGTAGAGGCTGGCGAAGGCGCCGAAGCTCGCGTACACGCTCAGATCGACGCGGCCGATCACCCAGAGGAACAGCAGGGGGACACCGAGCGACACGGCGGCGCGGAGCGCGACGCGGTGGTCGCCGCGATGCGGCGCCACGCGGATGAGCCCGGTCATGATGCGACCGCGGCTCTCCTTCATTTCCCCGATGGTACGCCGACGGGGGAATGTACCACCGCGCCGGGCGCCGCTGCGTGGGCGAGCCCGACGCTCGCGCGGTCACCTCACGAACCCTCGTCCTCGCTGCCCGAGGTGACGGCCCGCGCCCTGGCAACGGTCGGCGCCTCCGCTGCTGACGCCAGACGATCGGCCAGCCGTGCGGCGGCGGCGGCGAACGCCGGGGGCGCGACGACACGGAAAGGCGCATCGAACCGCAGGGCGTGGGCCACGAGACCGGTCCACGACCATGAGCCCGCCGTCACGCGGCACGTCGACGCACCGGTCGCCGCGACGCGCCCGTCCTCGATCCACGGCACCACCTCGACGGCCGGCAGGTCGATGTCGAACGTTCCGATGCAGGGCCACTCGTCCCGGTCGGATGCGCCCTTCGCCCGCGCGTCGACATAGGTGCCCGCGTCCTCCGCGGGCAACCGCCGCGGAACGAAGCGCGGGCCGGTCGGTGTGCGCGGATCCATCCGGTCCAGGCGGAAGAGGCGCCAGTCGCCGCGATCGAGATCCCATGCCACGAGGTACCACCGGCTCCGGCGTGCGACCAGGGCCTGCGGTTCCACCCGACGGGGCGGACGCTCAGGCGAGCCGTTCGCCCCGGAGTGCTCGCTCGAGCGACCCACCTCCCCCGCCGGCCGGTAGTCGAACCGCAGCGTCATCCGGTCGCGGACGGCAGCGCTCACCGTCTCGAGCACCGCCGGATCGACCCGGTGCTCCACGTCGGCTCGGCTGAAGCGGAGGCCGTCGATGCGGTGCCGCAATCGCGAGGGCATCACCTGCCTCACCGTCGCGAGGGCTCGCTCCGACGCGTCTCGGATGTCGACGCCGCTCGCTGCCGCGCTCTGGAGCGCCACGGCGATCGCGACCGCCTGGTCGTCGTCGAACAGCAGGGGCGGAAGATCCGACCCGGCCTCCAACCGGTACCCGCCGTCGGGCCCTTTCGCCGCCGTGATGCGATAGCCCAGTTCGCGCAGCCGGTCGATGTCGCGCCGCACCGTCCGCGTGGTGACGGCGAGACGCTCGGCGAGCACCGTCCCCGGCCAGTCGCGGCGCGCCTGCAGCAGCGACAGCAGCGACAGCATGCGCGAGGAGGGACCGGACACAGGTCCATTCTGCGCGAGAAGCGGACCGAATCCGTCCTCTACCTCCGCAAGGCTCGCTGCAGCGGCGCGATCGCGTCGCCGACGAAAAGGAATCATCATGACCCTCACGACCACGATCCACCTGAACCTCCCCGGCACCGCGCGCGCGGCACTCGAGTTCTACCGCACGGTTTTCGGGGGCGATCTCGCCGTCACCACCTATCGGGAGGTCGGCGCGCCCGCCGACTCCCCCGACGCGTCGCGGGTGGTGTTCGGACGGCTCGTCTCGCCGACAGGCTTCCGCGTGATGGCGTACGACATCCCCGGACGCACCGAGGAGTTCGGGGCGTCGACACGGCGCGAGCACGGCGCGACGATCACGGACAGCCCGTACTTCGTCTCGCTGCGCGGGTCGACGCTCGATGAGATGGACAGCTACTGGAGCACGCTGAGCGATGGCGCGACCGTGATCGAGGCCTTCGCCGCCTCGGAATGGTCGGCGGGGTTCGGCATGCTCACCGTCCGCTTCGGCGTGACGTGGGTCGTCGACGTCGAGGCCGCCTCGTCGGACTGAGAGGCGGCCCCGGCGTCGCCGTGCAGGTCAGGGGGCGGGGACCAGCACGCGATCGATCGTGTGGATGACGCCGTTCGAGGCCGGGATGTTGATCGCCCACAGCACGAGGCGCGGGTTCTTCAGCTCCGGTGTCTCGTCGCGCAGCGTGACGCCACGCGGCTTGACGACGCCGCCGTCGGCCATCGTGAGCGACCTCGACAGGATCACCTGCAGCGGGCCGAGCTTCTTGCCCGCGACCACGTGGTACAGCAGGATGTCGGCGATCTGGTCGGTCGTGAACGCCGCCGTGATGGTGGCGAGCGCGTCGGCCTCGGATGCCGGACGCGTTCCGGTGAGGTCGGCGACCAGCCGAATGAAGGCGCGGTCGTTGGGGGCGAAGACGGTGTACTTCGTGCTCGTGTCTGCCAGCGCATCGTCGAGCCCCGTCGCGACGACCGCCTGCACGAGCAGGTCGTAGTCCCATGGGTTCCTGTCGGGCGCTCCCCCGCCTGACGCGGCGACGGCCACGTCGACGATCGTGCCGCTGGGCTTCGACCCGCCGTGCGCCGACGCAGGCGACGCCGTCATGACGAGCGCCCCGGCGACGAGCGACGCCACTGCGATTCCGATTTTCCTGTTCATCTTCCAGCTCCTTCGATGAGAAGAGTCACGTCCGGCGAACGCCGCCGGGCGCCTGACTGTGATTCCGTTCGAGACGACCGGATGGATGCAGGTGCGGTGAGATTCCTGTCGCGGAGCCATGCGACGCCCCGTCAGGAGGAATGCGTCGCGGCTGCGACGGGTTGACACCGGCATGAAGGCGATCGTGTACTCCACTCCGGGTGCGTCCCGTGTCCTGTCCCTCGTCGAGCGAGAGATGGCCGACCCCGGGCCTGATGAGGTGCGCGTGCGCGTGGCCGTGTCAGGCGTCAACCCCACCGATTGGAAGGCGCGCGCCGGAGGCTCGCAGCGCGGCTCCTTTCCGGAGATCGTGCCGAATCAGGACGGCGCCGGCGTGATCGACGCCGTCGGAGCCGCCGTGACGGGGCGTGCCGTGGGCGACCGGGTGTGGGTGCATCTCGCTCAGCATCAGCGGCCGACCGGCACCGCGCAGGAGTACACGGTCGTGCCGGCATCGCGCACCGTCCCCCTTCCCGACGGGATCGGGTTCGAGACGGCGGCGAGTCTCGGCGTTCCCGCGGTCACGGCGCACCGGGCCCTGACCGTGCATGAGCACGGCCCGGCCCGCCTCTCCCCCGGTGCGCTCGACGGGCGGACGGTGCTCGTCGCCGGCGGCGCCGGTGCCGTGGGCCACGCGGCGATCCAGCTCGCCCGGTGGGCCGGCGCCACCGTCATCGCCACGGTCAGCTCCGAGGAGAAGGCAGCGCTCGCCGCGGCGGCGGGTGCGCATCACGTGATCGACTACACGACCGGTGACCTCGCGGCGCAGATCCGTTCCGTCGCCCCGCGCGGCGTCGACCAGATCGTCGAGGTCTCGCTCGCCACCAACGCCGCCGTCGACGCGGAGGTGACCGCCAACCACGCCGTCATCGCGTACTACGCCGACAATAACGGCGAGACGTTCGAGATGCCCCTCCGCCCGGCGTTCGCGAAGAACCTCCGCGTGCAGGGCCTGCTGCTCTACACCGTGGGCGAGGCCGCACTCGACGCAGCCGCTGAAGACATCACGCGGGCCCTGGAGGACGGCGCGCTCCCCGTCGGGGACGAGCACGGACTCCCGCTCACCTGGTTCCCGCTCGAAGAGACCGCAGCCGCGCACGACGCGGTCGAGAACGGCGCCGTCGGCAAGGTCCTCATCCGCGTGACGGATTTCTGAGCGGCGCCGCTGACGTCTCCCGGCGCCGCAGGACCGCGCCGCCCGTGTATGCGACGATCCCGAGGAGGGTCAGAGCGATTCCCCATGGAAGCGAAGTCCCGACCGGCCCCCCGGTGACCGCCAGCGTCTGATTGCGCACTTCGGCGTCGGAGACGATCGTGACGCCGAGGTCAGCGAACGTGAGGATGAGATGGTGGCTGCCGTCCGGCACACCGCTGACGTCGAAGTCGCCGGTCACGGTCCCTCTGTCCCACTCCACCGTCCCGATCGACACCGGGGTGGAACGCATGTTGCCGATGATGCTCGAGCGGGACTCCTGCATTTTCTTGACGAAGGCCGTCATGACGTCGAACGCCTCGTTGCGCTTATTCGTGAGCGACTGCACCCGGAGCATGTCCATCTGCTGGCTGTTGCTGGCCGAGTCGATCAGGCCCTTCAGGTCCACCACAAGCACCTTGCCAGCGGCAACAGCCGTCGAAGCGCTGAGGGTCAGGAGGTCATGGCTGATGCCGGTCCCCCTCACGGCAGCGACAGCGGTATCGAATCGCTCGACGGTGGGAGCATTCACATAGGCCTGAACGGCGGCGAGTGCCGTGTTGATCCCTGCGATCCGGTCGTTGCGATTCTGAATGGACTCGATCTGGCTGATGAGCTGCTGCTCGAGGAGGTTCGCACGATCCGACTGGACCAGCATCAACATCGTTTCCAGATCCATCACCGCCATGTTCGCGCTGCCTGGAGAGACACCGGACGTGGCCGGTGTGACGGCGCCGACAAGGCCGGCGACATGGCGTTCGTCGGCTGGCTGGATCGCGGCGCCGAGCACCTGGCCGAGGTTGTTGATCAGGGGAACCGTTTGACCTGCACCGGCGGCACGGGTCGCTGCGAGCATCGCACCGAACTGATTCTGCGAGAGGTCGCGGAGTCCTGGCTGGAAGAAGGCGATCCCCGGGAGTACCACGCCCCCGCTCGCCGCACTCGGTGACGGCGACGGCGTCGGAGTCGGCGTCGCAGTCGCAGTCGGCGTCGGGGTCGGCGTCGCAGTCGGGGTCGGCGTCGCAGTCGGGGTCGGCGTTGCAGTCGGCGTCGGAGTCGCAGTCGGCGTCGGAGTCGGCGTCGGAGTCGGGGTCGCCGTCGCAGTCGGGGTCGCCGTCGGGGTCGGCGTCGGCGTCGCAGTCGGGGTCGCCGTCACGGTCGGGGTCGGCGTCGCAGTCGGGCTGGGGATCTGCCCCGCATCGGTGACGACGGAGAACTCCCGCGATATGTCGAAGGGGGTAGCACCGTCGGGATCGCGCGGGAGCGCGAACGACTCGGTTGCCACCTCTCCCGGTGCGAGCGCGTAGCCGCTCGGCGGCGTGAACGTCAGCCGATAGTCGTCGGCAGACATCGTCGGCAGCGCTGTGGAGCCGAACGAACCATCGGATGCCAGCGGAAGCGTCTTGAGGACGGCGGACCCTCGCGTCAGCACGACGACACCCCCGGTGAGATCCCCCACCGGCGCTTCCCCGTCGTCCGCCGTGATCCGACCGGTCACGGAGCGGAAAGGATGCTCGACCGTCAGGGTCACGACGTCCGCCGTCTCGGCGACGAATTCGCGCGCGGGCCACCATGCGTGCTCGTCGGTGTCGCCGGGCCACTCGGCCATCGCCGTGTATTGGGACGATTGCGCCGGGTCGATGTCGAGCCAGACGCGGCCGTCAGAATCCGTCGTGCCCGTGCCGGCTTCATCTCCGCTGGGTTGCGCGTACAGGGTGACGATGGCGCCGGAGAGGACCGCCGTGTCCTCGCCGTCGCTGATCAGAACCTCGACGGCCACCATTCTCGGCGACGGTAACGCCGCCGCCGCCAGCGGTACAGCGGTGAGGGTGAGGCCCACGGTCGCGAGCGCAGCGCCGGACACGCGCGCCCATTTCGTGAGGGAGTGGGCACGCGTCATCGACGGCATTGATGTCTCTCATCTCGGCGGGGTCAGCTGGGTACCTCGCCACGGGGGGGATTTTCACTCTATCCATCCGTTGCGCACGACATCCGGCTATGAGTCCGCGGTCACTCCCGTGTCGCGCTCCTCGTCATCCGCCGGACGGGCGGCGGCGATGTAGGAGATGGGCCGCCAGACGAGCGCCAGGGTGAGCGCCGCCCCGGCGAAGGCGAACCACCACGGGGCGGTGAGCCCCCACAGCTGCGCGATGACGCCGCCGAGCGCCTGACCGATCACGAGCCCGCCGAAGACGCCCACCATGTTGACCGAGGCGATGCGCCCCTGCAGCTGGTGCGGCACCAGCCGCTGCCGCACCGTGGTGGAGATCGTCCCCCACACGAAGGCGTACGCGCCGAACGCGAACATGATGACGAACGCGACCGCACCCGACGTCGTCACGGCGAACGCGAGATGCATGAGCACCTCGGCCGTGAGACACACGCGCATGAGCGCCGTGAAGGAGAATCGACGTTCCAGCCAGCCGAAGCTCACGGTCGAGAGCAGGCCGCCGATCGCCGAGGCCGTCGTGAGCGCTCCGTAGCCCACGGGCCCCATCTGAAGGTGCTCGGTCGCGTACAGCACCAGCACCCCCCAGGGAGCCGCCCACGTGATGTTGAAGGTCAGGATGATGATCACGAGGGTGCGCACCGGCGGGTTGCGCCACAGCCAGCGGATTCCCTCGACGATGTCGGTGTGGACCTTGGTGCGGGGCAGCGATTCGTCGACCGGCACGGCACGCGTGGTCGCGATGCGGGAGATGAGGACGATCGCGAACGCGACGCAGACGGCCTGGACGGCGAACGGCCAGAACGTCCCGAGGGCGAACAGGAACGCGCCGAGCGGCGGTCCGCCGAACTGGTTCGCGACAAGGAACCCGGCCTGCAGCCGCGCATTGCCGATGCCGAGGTCGGCCTTGCGCACCATCATCGGCAGGAGGGTGCTGCTCGTCGTATCGACGAACACCTCGGCGCACCCGTAGACGAACGCCACCACGAGCACGACCCAGATGCTCGCGACACCCGTCACGAGGAACGCGCACAGCGCGACGAGCACGAGTGCGCGGACGCCGTTGGCGACCATGATGAGCACGCGGCGATCGACTCGGTCGGCGATTGCCCCTGCGTGGAGCCCGAACAGCAGCCACGGCAGGAACTGCAGCACCGCCCCCGAGGCCACCAGCACAGGCGAGTCGGTCATCGAGGCGATCAACAGCGGCGAGGCGGCGAGGGCGATCCCGTCGCCCACGTTGCTCGTCCACGACGAGGCCAGCAGCCACCGGAAGTCCCGTCCCAGGCGCTGAGGCGCGACCCACTCTCCGATGCTCACCGGACGAGCCTAGGCGGTCACCCGGATGCGCGCGTGTTCCGTCCGGCGGCAGCGAGAGGTCGTGCAGGTCGCCCTGGTCTCGTCGAACGACGGAGGGCACCCGCCACGCGGATGCCCTCCGGAAGCGAACGGGTCAGTGTCGACCGGCGACTCGACGGCGCACGGTCAGCGCAGCCCCGGCGAGGATGGCGAGCACTCCACCGCCCACCAGCCAGAACGGCACGTCGCCGCCGGTCGTCGCGAGCTTCGCCGCGTCGGCCGCAGCAGCGAGCCGGCCATCCGTGGCGCCCGCCTCATCCCCGGCCGGCTTCTCGGGGCGCCCCTTGTCCTCCTCGGGCGAACCGGGCTCCTCCGGCGTTTCGGGCTCCTCCGGCGTCCCCGGCTCCTCCGGCGTCCCCGGCTCCTCGGGCGTCCCCGGCTCCTCGGGCGTCCCCGGCTCCTCGGGCGTCTTCGGCTCCTCGGGCGTTCCGTACGGCGCGACCGACACCGTCTGCTCGATCGAGGTGATGTCCCTATGGGCGGCGACCTCGCCCGACGCATCCGTGAGCGTCTCGAAGGCGACGAGCACCTTCCCGCCGAACCCGGTCGGCACCGCGAAGTCGACAGTCACGGTCCCTGCGGAACCGGTTGCGATGAAGGTCTTGGATGCTGTGATGCCCGTTGCGGCACCCGTCTCCCTCTCCATCAGTTCGCCGGCGAGGGTGTACTGCGCTCCCGCGACGAGGCCCGTGTAGGCGACGCTGTCGGTCACCGTGCCACCAGAGGACGGCAGAACGTGGTCGCCGTCCGCCTTGTCCGTGGCCACCGTCGCGAGCGTGGGTTCGGTCTCGAAGAGGTCGACCGTGACGGAATCCTTCCGCACGCTCGGGGTCGCCACACCCTTGGTGAGCTCCTGAACGCCTTCCCGATTGAACGGGTCGACCCAGATCGTGCCGGTGCGATGCACATAGGTGCCCGATGCCGTGAGGGTGGCCCGCTGCGGGTCGACAGCGTGCAACCACACCTGTTCCCCGTCGCGTGCCGAGTCGACGGCTTCGCCCTCGTCGTCGATGATCGTCACGCCCGGTGTCGCGGTGAGCTCCACTGTCGCCACGTCTTCCGTCGACACGACGAACGGCCCCACGGGCTGCCCGGGAAGATTGCGGAACGATGCGTCCCGCTCGAGGTCGACCGACCCTCCGTCGACCGCATTCGGCTCGATCGGCTTCGCGTTCGCGATGAGCCACGACCGCAGACGACCGGAATCCTCGTAGTCGCGCGTTGAATCGCGGTCGTTCGTGAAGTGCCAGATCGCCGCCTGGGTAGCGGCGATGAGCTCGAGCTCCGACAGTTCCGGCAGCCCGCTGAGCCGGGCGACCTGTTCTGCGTCGAGCGCGGGATAGGAGTGCGACAGCACCCACAGCACCTTGCCGCGCACCGTCGGGTCATCGTTCCAGGGCTTGTTCGTTCCCGCATACTCCGTCCAGCTCACCTCCGACATGACCTTCCCCTTGTACGGGCCGTTCTTGTCGTGATCGAGGCAGTACGCAGCGCTCCCATCGCTGAGGATGAACAGGTTCAACCCTCCCCAGCCTCGCGTCTCCACGACCTTCACGCTGTCCCCGAGTTCCCGCGTCCCCCCTGTGGTGTTCGCGGTCGCCGCCGAACCGGCCAGAAGCGGCCCGGCGAGAATGCCTGCCGCGAGCGCGACAGCGGCGCCCGTCGTCACCCGTCGGCCCCAGCCGATCAGGCCTTGCGGGCGTTGAATGTTCCCCATGTACTGCACCTTCCCCCAAAGGTGTGGCGAGCCCGATTGCTCGCGCTACCACCGATGGATCAGCTTGGACCACACGCGCAGCCCACCCCGCCCGAAACCGTGAAGTTGCGCACCCAAGAGGGCCGTGACCGACGAAGCTCAGTGGACGCGGTCACCTCTTGCGTGGAGCGGAGGCCGGAATGGGTGTCTGGAGCCGCCTCGGCCGGGTCGTGCACCCGACGTCCGCATGAGCATTCGACGGGGCCCGCAACGCCGTGCCGCGTCGTATGCTGGCGGGGTGGACTTCAAGGAGGTCGTCGGCGTCTCTCTCGCCGGCATCAGGGCCTGATGCCCCCGGTCGCGTCGTGACGCGGCCGCCCGCATCGACCCCTGAAGACCTTCGCCCGACCGGCGCACCGTACGCCGCCGTGGGCATCATCGGAAGAAGATCACCATGCTCCCCCTCACGGAGAAGTCCCTTCGCACATCGTTCGTCAACGCCTCACGCAAGGAAGTCGGCGACCTGAGCCTCCCCACCGGCTTCGAGACGCTCGACTGGGATCAGCTCGACTATCTCGGGTGGCGCGACCCGAAGATCGGCCGGCGCGCCTATGTCGTCGTCCTGTCGCTCGACGGCGACGTCATCGGCATCCTGCTGCGGCAGGCCGATGCGTCGCCCCGTTCGCGGGCGCAGTGCTCGTGGTGCCAGGACGTAAAGCTCCCGAACGACGTGGTGCTGTTCACCGCCCGCCGCTCGGGGAAGGCCGGTCGCAACGGCAACACCATCGGCACGCTCGTGTGCGAGGACTTCCAGTGCTCTCGCAACGTGCGGACGACCCCGCCGCTCGCGTACGAGGGCTTCGACGTCGAGGCCGCGCGCCAGAAGCGCATCCGCGGTCTCCAGCAGCGTGCCGCGGCCTTCGCCGTCGAGGTCTAGCCGCCCGGGGCACCGCTCGGTTCCGGTGGGCGGTGCTCACCCATCGCGGCCACGATCCGCGACCCGATGCGCCCGCCCCATCTCGCGTAGGCGTCCGGAGTGAGGTCGCCGACGGCATCCAGCGCGATCGTGGGTGTCCCGGATTCGGCGCAGATGCGGCCCGTCTCGGCGTTGAGCGCGCGGGCATGATCGGCCACGAGGCGGAGCGCTCGGGGCGAACGCGGGAGCGACCTCGTCAGATGCGCGCCGTCTGCCAGCGTCACGAGCACGCTGGGGGCGCCGGAGGCCGTGAGGGACTGAACGAGCCCCGTCAGGCTCTCCCGCCAGCGACGGGGAGGGGTCAGGCAGCAGGCGTCGGTCGCTGCGAGCATCACGACGATCACGTCGTATCCGGTGAGGTCGCAACCCCCGAGGCGAGCATGCGTGGAACGGGCGGAGGCCAGTGGTTGCGCATCCACGGTCACCTCGACACCGCGCGTCGACGCCTCCGCGACGTGCCGCGCCACGCCGCCGGCGATCCCGAGCTCGTGGATCAGCACGCCGCAGCCGGCCGCCGGCCCGTCACCGACAACGAGGATCCGGACGGGCTCCGGGCCGGCGACGCGGACCACTGCCGGCCCCGCGGGGTAGCGCCAGCTGCGCTGCCGACGCGTCTCGGCGGTGAACATGCACCAGAAGAACGGTCGGAGCGCCGGGTGCAGGTGGTCCCGCGCTCGACGGAGACGCATCGGCAGTGGCCTTTCGGGGGAAGGTCGCGGTCAGCTCCGACGGCGATTAACCGTATGAATCTCTGTATGGCCGCGGCTATCCGCTCGGCGCGTCCGACCATCCGTTCTGCGCGGGCCGCCGGGTCGGGCACATAGCCGCGACGCGTAAGATCTCCGCGAGTGAGATCAGAGGCAGGCGAGATGTTCGAGAGCCACCGCGTCGCGACCAGCCGCGACGTGGACCATGCCCGCCATGCGCTCGGCGAGGTCTTCCTGCCCGTCGCCCTCCCCTCGGCACGGTCGAAGACCTTCCAGATGCAGCTGAATGCGCTGACGGTGGGACGGGTGACCTGCGGCCACATGACGTTCGTCGATGCCGTGCGCATCGAGACGGCGGAGGCGCGGAATTACCACGTCGACATCCCGACCGGAGGCCGCGTGACGATGCGCGCGGGGGTCGGTCCGCCGATCCACGCCACGAAGCAGACGGCGGGAATCTTCATGCCGGGACGGCCGGTCGTGATGTGGAGTGAGGAGCGATTCTCACAGGCTTCGCTGATGGTCCCCCGCGACCACCTGCAGCTCGAGCTGCAGAGCATGCTCGGCCGCACCCTCCCGCGCCCTCTCGAGTTCATCGGGGAGATCGACCTCACGACGCCGGGGGCGCGGGCGATGGTGCAGACCCTGCGGATGATCGATGATGCGTCGGCTCAGACGAACGGACTGCTGGCGCATCCGCTCGCCGCGCAGCGGCTGGAGCAGGTGCTGATCCACAGCCTCCTGTTCGCGCAGCCGCACAACTACGCGGCGGCACTCACGAGCCCCGCGCGGGCGATCGGCACCCACCCCGTCTCGCGCGCCGTGGAGATGCTGCGCAGCGACCCTTCGCATCCGTGGACGGTGACAGAGCTGGCGGCCGCGGTATCGGTGAGCGTGCGCGGTCTGCAAGAGGGCTTCCGCAGGTCTCTCGACACGACACCGATGGCGTATCTGCGGCAGCTGAGGCTCGAGAAGGTGCGCGAGGCACTGATCGAGGCGGAGCCGGGCACCGTCAACGTGACCGACGTCGCCGCCCGCTGGGGGTTCACCCATCACGGGAGGTTCGCGGCGGCCTACCGGGCCCGATTCGCGGAGCTGCCGTCGGCGACGGTCAGAGTCGTGACCACCCCCCGCATCGACGAGGTGAGCGCACCGCGTCGCCGCTGATCGTCACTGCCGCGCAAGATGCCACGCGCAGTCACCGGCGTCCGGCCCGGACGAGATGGTCGTAGACGAGGCGAATGGCGACGGCGCCCTCCCCGACGGCCGAGGCCACCCGCTTCACCGAACCGCTTCGCACGTCGCCGATCGCGAAGACGCCCTCCGCCGACGTCTCGAACATCACGGCGCCACCCGCACCCGGACCGGTCGATCACGAATCCCCGGTCGTCGAGCGCGACCGCGCCGTTCAGCCACTTCGTGTGCGGGTCCGAGCCGATCAGCACGAACAGCGCCGTCGCGGCGAAGGGCCGGAGCTCGCCCGTCCTCCTGTCCCGGACGACCACCTCCTCCAGGCGCTGGTCGCCCCGCAGCTCGCTGACCTCGCAGTTCGTCCAGACGTGCACGCGGGGAGCCGAGACGATCCGCTCCGCAAGGTAGCGCGACATGTCGCGGTTCAGATCGTCGTGGCGGATCACGAGATGGACGTCCGCGGCCGTTCGCGTCAGGAACATGGCCGCCTGCCCTGCGGAGTTCCCACCCCCGACGATGACGACGGGGTCGCCGCGGCACACGCGGGCCTCGAACTCGGTGGCGGCGTAGTAGATGCTCGGCCCTTCGAACCGGTCCATGCCGGACAGGTCGAGCCGGCGGAAGCGCACACCGGTGGCCAGCACCACCGTGTAAGCCTCGACCTGCGCTCCGTCCGCAAGGCCGATCGCGAAATGACCGTCCACCCGCTCCAGTGACTGCGCCTCTCCGGGGATCATGAAGACGGCACCGAACTTCCGCGCCTGCACGACCGCCCGATCGGCGAGTTCGGCACCGGAGATGCCGGCCGGGAAGCCGAGGTAGTTCTCGATCTGAGAGGACGTCCCCGCCTGCCCGCCGCTCGCCACCGCGTCGAGGACGACGGTGGACAGTCCCTCGGAGGCCGCCCCGACGGCCGCGGCGAGACCGGCGGGTCCGGCTCCGACGACCATGATGTCGACCGCATCCGGTGCGGGCACGCTCGTGCCGGAGGCCCAGGACCTCGGCGAGTTCGGTGTTGCTCGGATTGCGGAGGACGGTGCCTCCCCTTCCAGATCACGATCGGGGTCTCGTCGGGCGATATGTCCATCGCGCGCAGCGTGCTCTCAGCGTCGGGATCCTCTTCGAGGTCGTCCCAGCGATAGGGAATGCGGTTGCGGCCGGCGAAGTCCCTGAGGCGGCGGGTGTCGATCGAGTACCGCGACCCGATGATGCGGAGGCCGACGCCGAGGTCGACGTGGATGGCGCGGCGGAGGATGAAGGCGCGCAGGATCAGAGTCCCCCAGCTGCCTGATTCTGCGTGACCGCGTCCCTGAGCCGGTCGTAGCGGACCTCCAGGACCTCGACATCGGTCTGGGCGATGGCAGTGACGTACACGGCCTGACCGGTCAGCATCGACAGGTCGCCGACGAAGCGACCCCGCCCGTGGACGGCGATCACCCGAGGCTCGCCGCCCTGGTCGTCCTCGACGACCCGCACCATGCCCGTCCAGCACGACGAACAGTCCGCAGTCGCGGTCGCCCGCGCAGAAGAGCATCGAGCCCCGGTCCAGCCGCTTGCGGTCTCCGTATGCGCGAGAGGAACATGATCTGCTCGTCGGCGAGGCGAGGGTACGCCCCGATGGTGTCAGGGGTCTCCGGCAGGTCACCGGGATCGGTGTCAGACGAACTGCTCGTCGGCATAGCACCACCTCCAGCTCTCCCCCGGTTCGATCGAGCGGACGACGACGTGTCCCTTCGCCGCGGCGTGCGCGCGCGCGTGACGCATCGGAGAGGAATCGCAGCAGCAGATCTGGCCGCACGTGAGGCATTGCCGCAGGTGCACCCACGGGGTGCCGAGGCGCAGGCACTCCTCGCACCCCGACGCGCGCGGCGGCCCGACCGGCCGCACCAGTGCCAGATGCACGTCCGGCACGCCCGGGGATGACGGTCATCGCTGGACCTCGTCGCCGTCGGACGGGTCGCTCGTCTTCTCCGACTCCGTCTCGTCGCCCGGCAGATGGTGCGTGAGCCAGGTCCGGAGGACGTGCGCGGGCGCGGCTCCGACCTGCTTGTCGATCACCTGTCCGCGCCGGAGGATGATCAGCGTCGGGATCGCCTGGATCTCGAAGCGGCGACTCGACCTGCGGCGCCTCGTCCGCGTTGACCTTGACGAGTTTCAGTTTGCCCGCCCGTTCCGTCGCCAGCTGCTCCAGCGCAGGGCTCACCATGCGGCACGGCCCGCACCACGGCGCCCACACGTCGACCAGCACCGGGATCGTCGCGGCATCCACGACCGCTGCGAAGTCGGCGTCGGAGGTGTCGACCACCCATGGGAGGGGCTTTCCGCAGCGCCCGCAGCGGGGCGCGCCGCCGGCGACCGCCGGCACGCGGTTCTTCGTGCCGCAGTGGGGACACACCACGACCGCGGTCTGTCCGTTCGTCGTCGCGCTCATGCCGCTTCCTCCTGAATGCCGGTCCTCGCAGGCACGACGGTGAGCTCACCATCGGCGACGTCGATCACGACGCTCGAGTCCTCGGGCAGG
The DNA here is from genome assembly GCA_963789095.1 of uncultured Actinomycetota bacterium. GTDB lineage: Bacteria > Actinomycetota > Actinomycetes > Actinomycetales > Microbacteriaceae > Microbacterium. The sequence goes on along the minus strand of CAWBJK010000010.1, from coordinate 17,536 downwards.
TCGCCGCGCAGGAGCGCACGAGCCACACGCGTCTCCACTTCGCGGGAGATGAAGCGCCGCAGCGGACGGGCGCCGTATGCCGGGTCGAATCCCTGCTCTGCGATGAACCGCCGAGCCTGCTCCGTGGCCTCGACCGTGATCCGCTGCTCCGCCAGTCGCTCGCGCAGGTCCGCGAGCTGAAGGTCGACGATCCGCTCGATCTCGCCGAAGGTCAGCGGCTTGAACAGCACGATCTCGTCGATGCGGTTGAGGAACTCGGGGCGGAAGTGGGATCGCAGCGAGCTCATCACCAGGTCTCGGGCCTCCGGACGCACCTCCCCGTCCGGGGTCACGCCTTCCAGCAGGTACTCCGATCCGAGGTTGGAGGTCATGATGATGACCGTGTTGCGGAAATCGACCGTCCGGCCGTGGGAGTCGGTGAGTCGTCCGTCGTCGAGCACCTGGAGCAGGATGTTGAAGACGTCGACGTGCGCCTTCTCGATCTCGTCGAGCAGCACGACCGCGTAGTGCTTGCGTCGCACCGCCTCGGTCAGCTGGCCGCCCTCCTCGAATCCGACGTATCCCGGAGGCGCCCCGACCAGGCGGCTCACGGTATGCCGCTCCTGGTATTCGCTCATGTCGATGCGGATGATGTTCTCCTCGCTGTCGAACAGTGCTTCGGCGAGCGCCTTCGCGAGTTCGGTCTTGCCGACGCCGGTCGGGCCGAGGAAGACGAACGACCCGATCGGCCGCGTCGGGTTCTTGATGCCGGAGCGCGCCCGGACGACGGCGTCGGTCACCAGTTGCACCGCCTCCTCCTGGCCGATCACGCGCTCGTGGAGCACGTCGTCGAGCCGGAGGATCTTCGCCCGCTCCCCTTCCTGCAGACGGTCGACGGGGATGCCGGTCCACTGGGCGACGATCGAGGCGATCTCGTCGGCCGTGACCACCTCCCGGAGCAGACGCCTCCCGCTCTGCTTCGCCTGGAGGCGCTCCTCGCCGGCCGCGAGACGACGTTCGAGTTCGGGCAGCTTGCCGTGGCGCAGGCTCGCCGCCCGGTTCAGGTCGTATTCGCGCTCGGCCTGTTCGCTCTCCCAGCGCACCTGCTCGATCTCCCGTCGCAGCGCCTGGACCTCTCGCAGCGCCTGGCGCTCCGCCTCCCACTGCGCGCGCATGGCGTCGGCCTGCGCGCGGAGGTCGGTCAGCTCCTTGCGCAGCTCTTGGAGCCGGCGCTGGCTAGCCGGGTCCGTCTCCTGTGCCACCGCAGCGTCCTCGATCTCGAGACGCGTGACGCGGCGAGTGAGCTCGTCCAGTTCCGCGGGCATCGAGTCGATCTCGGTGCGCAGCATCGCGCACGCCTCGTCGACGAGGTCGATCGCCTTGTCCGGCAGGAACCGGTCGGAGATGTAGCGATGGCTGAGGCTCACCGCGGCCACGAGGGCGCCGTCGACGATCTTCACGCCGTGGAAGACCTCGAACCGCTCGCGGAGACCCCGGAGGATCGAGAGCGCGTCCTCGACGCTCGGCTCGTCGACCAGCACCGGCTGGAACCGGCGCTCGAGAGCCGCATCCTTCTCGATATGCGTGCGGTATTCGTCGAGCGTCGTGGCCCCGATCATGTGGAGCTCGCCGCGCGCGAGCATGGGCTTCAGCATCTGGCCCGCATCCATCGCCCCCTCCGTCGCGCCGGCGCCGACCACGGTGTGCAGCTCGTCGACGAAGAGCAGGATCCGTCCTTCCGCAGCGAGCGTCTCGTTGAGGACGGCCTTCAGCCTCTCCTCGAACTCACCGCGGTACTTCGCGCCGGCGACGAGGGATGCCATGTCCAGGGCGAAGACGGTCTTGTCGCGGAGCCCCTCGGGCACGTCGCCGTGATGGATCCGCTGCGCGAGCCCCTCGACGATCGCGGTCTTCCCGACCCCGGGCTCGCCGATCAGCACGGGGTTGTTCTTGCTCTTGCGCGACAGGATCTGGATGGTGCGGCGGATCTCCGCATCCCTGCCGATCACGGGTTCGAGCCGCCCCGCGGCCGCATCCGCCACCAGATCGCGGCCGTACTTGGACAGCGCTTCGTAGGTACCCTCCGGGGTCGCCGACGTCACGCGCTGGGCTCCCCTGACCTCCGTCAGCGTCTTCAGGAACGAGTCGCGCGTCACGCGGTGCTGCGCGAGGATCCGCCCGGCCGCCGACCCCGACCCTTCGCCGAGCAGCGCGATGACCAGGTGCTCGACGGACACGTACTCGTCCTTCAGCCTGCGGGCCTCCTGGTCGGCGGCGTCGAGGAGGCGGTTCAGCCGCTGTGTGACGTACACCTTCCCTGGCTCGGCTCCCGAGCCCGTGACGCGGGGCCGCCTCTCCAGCTCGGCGGTCAGGTCCTCCCTGATCTGGTCGACGTCCGCGCCCGACCGGCCGAGCAGCGGCGCCACCAGTCCCTCGCTCTGATTCAGCAGTGCCAGCAGCAGGTGCTCGCCGTCCACCTCCTGATGGCCGAACCGCAATGCGGCGGTCTGTGCGTCGTGGAGCGCCTCCTGCGACTTCTGCGTGAGCCTGTTCAGGTCCATCGGTCTCTCCCCTCCGGGTGCGAGCGCCGTTGCGATCTCTCGAGAGCGGAGATCCGGTCGAGCAGGTCCATGACCAGCCCGAGCGACGCGTAGGTGATGTTGAGCCGCACATGCAGACGCTGGATCCTGGCCATCTCCCGTACCTGTGACGGGTCGAACCAGAGCGCGCCCTCGGCGTCGCGGGTGATCTCCAGCAGCCCGAGCGCCACCAGACGGCGGATGAGGTCGGGGTGCACGCCGGTGATGCGGGCGTAGCTGTCCAGGCTCAGGCGGTACGGGCGCGCGAGCGGCCAGCTCCTCCCGCCGGTCGTATCCGTCATCACCTGCTCCTCGGGTCGAAGGTCGACGTTCTGCCCAGTTGCTCGAAAAGCTCGCGTTCCTGCGTCGACAGCGATGCGGGCACTTTGATCTGGGCTTCGGCGAAGAGGTCGCCGGGCTTCCCCCGCTTGTTCGGCAGCCCCCGCCCCTTCAGCCGCAGCCGTCGATGACTCGAGGTGCCGGCGGGCACCTTGAGGGTGGCTTGCCCACCGGGTGTCTCGATCGGCAGCGACGCGCCGAGCGCCGCCTCCCAGGCGGCGAGGGGAAGGACCACGTGCACGTCCCGGCCTTCCACCCGGTAGCGGGGGTGCGGCGCGAGGCGCACGACGAGGTACAGGTCTCCCGCCGGGCCGCCGCCCGAGCCCTGGCCTCCTTGGCCTCGCAGCCGGATCCTCTGGCCGTCCACGACGCCGGCGGGGATGGTGACGTCGATCGTGCGCGGCCCGCCCGCGCCGCTGATCGACAGCGTCCGCTGCGGTCCCGCTGTACGCCTCCTCGACCGTCACCTCGATCTCCGTCTCCTGGTCGGAGCCCGAGAGCGGTCCCCAGGTGCCTCGGCCGCGTCCCCGCGCACCGAAGATGCCCCCGAGCAGGTCGTCCAGATCCACCTCGCCGCCGAACCCGGAGTACTGGAAGTCGCCGCCGCCGCCCGCACCTCCCCACCCGCTCGCCCTGCCCGCCGCCGGCACCGGCGCCCGCGCCCGCATAGGCACGCTCGCGGCGGTAGGCATCGGGGTCGACATCGGCGGCGACGCGCCGGAAATCCGGACCGAACGCGTCGTACCGCTTGCGCTGGTCGGGGTCGGAGAGCACGTCGTAGGCCTCGGCAACCTCCTTGAACGGTCTTCCGCACCGGGATCCTTGTTGACGTCGGGGTGCAGCTTCGCGCGCAGCCTGCGGTACGCGCGCTGGATCTCGGACGGGTCGGCATCACGGGAGACGCCGAGGATCTCGTAGGCGTCTCTCGGGCATCACTCGCTCCTGGTCGCGACGACCACCGACGCCGGCCGCAGCACGTCGCCGTCGGGCCCGTACCCGGGCCGGATGACATGGGCGACCGTGCCAGGCATGAGGTCGGCGTCGGCGATGGTGCTGACCGCCTCGTGATGGGCGGGGTTGAAGGGCTTCCCGGTCTCGTCCTCGCGCCGGGGGTAGCCCAGGTCGGCGAGGACGGCGAGCGCCTGCTGGTGCACGGCGCGCACGCCCTCGACGATCTGGTCCGGGTCGGAGGAGGCGTGCTCGAGGGCACGCTCGAGGTTGTCGAGGACGGGCAGCCAGCGGGACGCCACCGATGCCCGCTCCTGCTCCCGCGCCTGGATCGACGTCCTTCGCGCACCGCTTGCGGAAGTTGTCGAGCTCCGCGGCGGTGCGACGCCACAGGTCCTCGAGTTCGGCGAGCTGCGTCGGCGGTCTCAGCCCCGCCGCCGGCTGTCGACCTCGCCACTTCCGGACGGCTGGCCTTCGGGGTCTCTCCTCGTTCGGACATGATGCCGCTCAGTGCGCCGTGAACTCGGCGTCGATCACGTCGTCCGCGTCGTCGCCGGGTCCGCTCCCACCGCCGGCATGCGGTGCCGGACGGCGACCTCTGCGACTGGCTCTGGGCCGACTCCGGCTGGGCGGGCATGCTCAGAGCCTGGGCCATCTGGTGCAGCTCGCCCGGTGAGCGAGCGCAGGCGGTCGATCGGGGTCTGCTCGTCGAGCGCCGTGCGCGCTTCGCTGACGAGCATCTCCGCCCGGGCCCGGTCGTGCTCCGGCGACCGCCTCGCCGGCGTCGGCGAGCGCGCGCTCCACCTGGTACGCCACGGAGTCGAGCTCGTTGCGGGCATCGACGAACTCGCGGAGCTGGGCGTCCTCGCTGCGGTGCGCCTCCGCATCCGAGACCATGCGGTCGATGTCCTCCTGGGTCAGCGTCGACGTCTCGCTGATGGTGACCTGCTGCTCGGCGCCGGTGTCCTTGTCCTTCGCGGAGACGTGCAGGATGCCGTTGGCGTCGATGTCGAACGTGACCTCGATCTGCGGCTCACCCCGCGGCGCAGGCCGGATGTCCTCGAGCCGGAACCGTGCGAGCTGGCCGGTTGTCGCTGGCGCGCTCCCGCTCCCCCTGGAGCACCACCACGTCCACCGCCTCCTGGTTGTCCTCGGCGGTGCTGAAGACCTCGGTGCGACGCGCCGGGATCGTGGTGTTGCGCTCGATGACCTTCGTCATCACCCCGCCCTGCGTCTCCAGCCCCAAGCGAGAGCGGCGTGACGTCGAGCAGCAGCACGTCCTTCACCTCGCCCTTGATGATCGCCGCCTGGACGGCCGCGCCGAGCGCGACGACCTCGTCCGGGTTGACGGTCATGTTGGGGTCCTTGCCGCCGGTCATCCGGCGCACCAGGCTCTGCACGGCGGGGATGCGCGTGGAACCGCCGACGAGGATGACCTCGTCGATGTCGTCCGCGGTGACCTTCGCGTCCGCCGAGCGCCTGCTTCACGGGGCCCATGCAGCGCTCCACGAGGTCCGCCGTGAGCTGCTCGAACGTCGAGCGCATGAGATTGACGTTGAGGTGCTTGGGACCTGACGCGTCGGCCGTCACGAACGGAAGGTTCACCGCCGTCTGGGTGACGGCCGACAGTTCGACCTTCGCCTTCTCGGCCGCCTCGAACAGGCGCTGCAGGGCTTGCGGGTCCTGCCGCAGGTCGATGCCGACGTCCTTCTTGAACTCGTCCGCGAGGTAGTCCACGATCCGCCGGTCGAAGTCGTCGCCCCCGAGATGGGTGTCGCCCGCCGTCGACCGGACCTCGACCACTCCCTCGCCGACGGTGAGGAGGCTGACGTCGAAGGTCCCGCCTCCGAGGTCGAAGACGAGGATGGTCTCGTTCTCGAGCTTCTCCATCCCGTATGCCAGCGCCGCGGCCGTGGGCTCGTTGATGATGCGGAGCACGTCGAGCCCGGCGATCCTGCCCGGCATCCTTCGTGGCCTGCCGCTGCGCGTCGTTGAAGTGCGCGGGCACGGTGATCACCGCTTCGGTCACCCGCTCGCCGAGCGCCTTGCCCGCGTCGTCCGCGAGCTTGCGCAGCACCTGCGCCGAGATCTCCTCCGGGGCGTACAGCTTGCCGTGGACCGAGAACCGAACCGCGTCGTCCGGCCCGGCGGTCGACGTCGTAGGAGACGGTATGGACCTCGCTCTGCACCTCGTCGTACTTCCGCCCGACGAATCGCTTGGCGGAGTAGATCGTGCCCTTCGGGTTCAGGATCGCCTGTCGCCGGGCCATCTGACCGACGAGTCGCTCCCCGCTCTCGAGGAACGCGACGACCGACGGCGTCGTCCTGTTCCCTTCGGCGTTCGGGATGACCTGAGGCTGTCCTCCTTCCATCGCCCCGATCACCGAATTGGTCGTTCCCAGGTCGATTCCCACACCCCTGCCCATGACATGCTCCGTCCGCTCGATGACGTTCACTCGTCATGCTCGCCGTCCGGAGCTCCTACGGCATCCCGTGAACGGGTATATCCGGGCGCGATCTTCAGCCCGGCAGCGGTCGGGGCTGACGGGTCAGGACCCCGGGAAGCCGTGACGGAACGACAGCACGGCGAGTTCGGCCCGCGAGTGGATCCCGAGCTTCTGGTAGATGTGCTTGAGGTGCGCGTCCACGGTGTGGGGCGACACGATCAGCTCGCCCGCTGTCGCACGATTGGTCATCCCCGCGCCGACGAGCTCAGCGATCCGCACCTCGGCGTCGGTGAGTGACCGCCACGGGTCCCCTGCCGCGCCGTGAGCGACGAGAGCGCCAGGTGCGGGAGAGGCGCGGTCCGGTTCTGAGGGGTCGGCGGGCGTCACGCTGTGCGGGTTGTAGAGCACGGCTCCGTCCAGCACGACGCGGGAATGGGCCTTCAGCACTTCCACGAGCGTGTCCACCCCGATACGCCGCGTGTCGTAGAGGCAGAGGAACAGGGAGGGCACCTCCGCCATGATGCGGGTCACCGCGGACTCATGAGCGGCGATCGCGGGCGCGCTCGACCTCTGCGACGGGTCCGTCCGAACCTGCCCGGCGGCGCGAAGCAGAGGACGGCCGAGATCGCCGGGTGCGGCGGCGGGCGGGACGAGGGCCGTGATCATCTGCTGAGGCGACAGCGCTCCCGAGTGGAGGTATTCATCGGGCGCCGCGTAGAGGTCGAGTCTCCCGGTCCGCACGGTATCGCCGGGCACCCCCGGGCGGAACGCCCTCTCCCGCACGTTCGTCGAATCGAGTCCGTCGATGAGACAGACGCACTGATCGCCGTGACGCAGCCCCTCCTGCAGGAACTGCACCAGCAGGCGGTCTCGCTCAGCGGGTCCGGAGACGAGGGCACAGATATGAAGTCCCGGGTAGGCCTGGCCGACGCCCGGAATTCCCATGAGCAGGTTGGTCATGGGGAGCCCTGCGTGGGTGGCCTCATGGTCCCGAGCATAAGCGTCCCGGAGGCGCCGATCTAGGCCTGCTCTTCCGCGAGACGCGCGCGACGATCCTCCTCCCGCTTCGAGTAGGCGGCCGCGCGGATCGCATCGTCCGATTCCAGGCCCGTGCCCAGGGCGCCGCCGATCGTGGCGGCCGACGCGACGAACCACGCCAGCACGAACAGATCGCCGTAGCTGAGCGTCGAGCCCAGGGTGTCGCCCATCACGTCGGGGTCGAGGACGAACACCGCCCACGCCAGGTTCACGGCATACAGCGCGAGGTAGCAGATGACGACGCCGACCGTGAGCGTCAGCAGCGTCGACGTGTTGTACAGGCGGGATCGTGCCCGCGCAGCAGCCGAGTCGTTCTCCGGGCGGTCCCACAGTTCCCCGTCGATCACGATCCACGCGATCACGATCGCGATGGACGCGATCGTCGCCGCCCCCAGCCGCCACCCCGAGAGAGACGGCGAGCAGCCATATCGTCGGCTCGATCGTCGCGACCGCCCCCGTGGCGAGCGCCGCCACCAGCGCGGATTTCAAGCCCGCCGCCAACAGCCACGGACGATTGGCGAGCACCATTCCCAGCAGCACCCGGCCGCGGCCTCCCAGGCCCGGCAGCGGCACGCGCTGCTCGTGAGGAGCGGCCGGATCCTCCAGCGGCGGCGCGGGTTCCGTCATGCCGCTGACGAGCCCCACGACGGCATGACGGGCGCGCGCACGCACGCGGAAGCCGCCGAGCGCCGGCAACGAGAGCACCGCCGCATGCCGTCGCGTGTCGAGCGCCACGAGGAGGTACCGTCCGTCGTCATCGCGAAGCGGGAGCTCGGTCACCCCGATGACGAGGTCCCAATGGTGTGCTTCCGCGCGTGCTCGCAGTCGCGCGAGCGCGACGTCCACGTCCTCGGAACCGAGAGTGAACGGCTCGCTCACGAACTCGACATCCCACCCCGCTGGATCTGTGCCCGCGGCAGGGGCCAGGTCGGTCATCCGGCGCGCGACATCGGTGGGCGATGCCGGATCGGCCACGAGCCCTACGCGAATCGGCTCCATGTGCGCACGGTACACCCTCGGTCGACCTGGTTCGCCTGCGCCGGGCGCACGCATGGCGGTCTTCCCCCGACGCCACCAGCATTCCGGCAGGTGGCGCCGCAACCGGGTCACGCCCGTCGCTGTTCTTCAGCACCTCGCGCGAGCCACCACCGAGTGCTATCCTCTGCCGCAATTGCGCCGATGTATTCGGGGGAGGAATCGGCGCTCTTGAGCTGGCGAGCAATCTTGGGGGTAGCCGCTCTGCGCGGCGCCGGAACCGGGGGAGGTTCCTGATGCACAACGCGGTATCGACGACGTCGTGGCGCCTTCGCAGTCGAGGAGCGAGCATTCTCGCCGTCGGCGTGCTGGTCGCGGCCCTGCTCGTGGTCACGGTGGCAGAGCCGGCAGCTGCTGCGCCCGGGCCGGCAGCGATCGAGCAGCGGAACGCGGCGACGGTCACGGCCGATCCGCTCCCGACGGTGCAGATCGACTCCGGCATCGTGTGGGCGCAGGTCGTGAACGGTTCGACCGTGTACGCGGGAGGCAGTTTCTCGCAGGCGCGACCCGCCGGGGCGAACCCGGGTCAGAGTCTCATGCCGCGCAGCAACATCCTCGCGTACAACATCAACACGGGTGTCGCGACCTCTTTCGCTCCCACGATCAACGGCACCGTCAAGGCGCTGGCGGTCTCGCCCGACGGCACCCGCCTCTACGTCGGAGGCTCGTTCAACAACGTCAACGGCCAGACCCGATTCAACTTCGCGGTGTTCGACACGGCGACCGGCGCGCTGCTCAACACCGTCAAGCCCGCGATCGGCGGCTCATATGTCAACGCCATCGTCGCGACGAGCAGCACGGTCTACGTGGGCGGCTTGATCGGCGCGGCCGGCGGGGTGAGCCGGAAGAACCTCGCCGCCGTCAACGCCTCGAACGGCGCCGTGCTCGGGTGGGCGCCGACGGCCGACCTGCAGGTCGACTCGATGGTGCTGGCGCCCGGCGGCGGGAAGCTCATCGTCGGCGGGCGATTCGGGACGATCAACGGGTCGACGTCCCGTGGCCTCGGCGCGCTCGACCTGACCTCAGGTGCACTCCTCCCCTGGACCGTCACCTCTGTCGTGAAGAACGGCACGGGCACCGGCTCCCTCGCCGGGCGCGCGGGCATCTGGGCGCTCTCCGCCGACAGCTCCAAGGTGTACGGCACCGGGTGGGTGTATTCGAACGCAACGATCGGCAACCTCGAGGGCCTCTTCGCCGCCGATGGGCAGACCGGCGCCGTCACCTGGATCGCCGACTGCCACGGCGATCACTACGGTGTCTTCTCCGACGGCACGAATGTGTACTCCACCGGTCACGAGCATGACTGCCAGACGGCGGGCGGCATGCCGCAGGCCTATCCCTCGCCGGGGAACATGCGCAACTCCAGTGTCTACACGGCCGCCGCCAAGGGCACACTGACCCGTTCGCCGTACGTCAACGAGATCTACGCGGACTGGACCGGCTACCCGGCGCCCGCCGCGGTCAACTGGTACCCGGACTGGACGACCGGTACGGCATCAGGGTCCGGCCAGGCGGCGTGGCAGGTCACCGGCAACAACCAATACGTCGTGTTCGGCGGCGAGTTCCCGCTGGTGAACGGACAGCGCAGCCAGGGCATCGCACGATTCGCCCGCACGCCGTCGAGCGGCGCGAACCAGGGTCCTCGGCTCTCCGGGGCCAACTGGACACCCACGGCGCGGTCGGTGAGCACCGGGACCGCGCATGTGCGGATTCCGGCGAACTGGGACCGGGACGACCTGAACCTGACCTACGAGCTGTGGGCGCAGGGCGGGGGCGCCCCGATCTCGACGAAGCAGGTGAAGTCGACGTACTGGTTCACGCCCGTCGTCACCCTGGTCGCCGAGGGCATCCCGGCAGGGTCCAGCCGCACCTATCGCGTCATCGCCCGCGACGGCGACGGCAACAGCGCCACGAGCGGCAACGTCACGCTCACCGTCGGCGGAAGCTCCACCTCGTCGTACGCCGACACCGTGCTCGACGACGGCGCAACGACCTACTGGCGTCTCGGGCCGTCCGGCGGTGGCACTGACCTCGCCGGCACAAACAACCTCGTCGCGTTCGGTGGGGTCGGGACGACCGCCGACGACGCGCTCGGCGCCGAAACCAATGGCTCCTCGACCTTCAACGGATCGTCGAGCGGTTTCGGCCGGTCGACCGACACCACCGTGGTGGAGGAGGCGTTCGCGCTCGAGCTCTGGTTCAAGACGTCGACCACCACCGGCGGCAAGCTCATCGGATACGGCAACGGGGCGTCGGGGAACTCCGGCACCTATGACCGGCACCTGTACATGCGCAACAACGGCTCGCTGGCATTCGGCGTGAGTCCGGGCAGCGTCAACCGGGTGATCACGACGTCGCCGACCTATCGCGACAACCAATGGCACCACGCCGTCGCACAGCTGAACCCCTGGTCCGGCATCGAGCTCTACGTCGACGGCACGCTCGTGGCCTCCGAGCCGTCGGTGACGGCGGGGCGGCTCTACACCGGCTTCTGGAGGATCGGCGGGGACAACCTCAGCGGCTGGCAGGACCGGCCCGCGTCGAACATGTTCAACGGGGCGCTCGACGAGGTGGCGATCTACCCGCACACCCTGTCGGCCTCGCAGATCGCGAACCATTACGCCATCGGGCGCGGGCAGAGCCTGCCGACGGCGTCGTTCACCACATCGGGTTCCGACCTCGCGTGGTCGTTCAACGCGAGCGGCTCCACCGCGCCGAGCGGGCGCAGCATCACCGGGTACGCGTGGAACTTCGGCGACGGATCGACGGGCACCGGCGTCACCGCGAGCCGCACCTACGCGAACCCCGGCACCTACACGGTCACCCTGACCGTGACGGACAGCGCCGGGATGACGGCGTCGACCACGCGCACCGTGACGGCCACGGCTGAGCACCAGGCGCCGGTCGCAGTCATCGGGTCGAGCGCGTCGGGACTGACGGTCTCGTACACGGGCAGCGGGTCCACGGCCTCGGGCGGAGCGACCGTCACCGGATACGCGTGGAGCTTCAGCGACGGCACGACCTCCACCCAGACCAACCCGACGAAGACCTACGCAGCAGCCGGCACCTACACAGCGACGCTGGTGGTGACCGACAGCACGGGGGCGACCAGTGCGCCCGCGACACAGTCGGTGACGGTGTCGCCGCAGGAGTTCGTCGCACAGGACGCCTTCACCCGGACCGTCTCGAACGGCTGGGGATCGGCGACCGTCGGAGGGGCATGGACCGTCAACAGCACGGCCGCCTTCTCCGTCAGTGGCGGCACGGGCCTCATCTCACTCGGCGCCGGACAGACACGCAGCGCGACGTTGGGGGGCGTATCGGCACGGGACGTCGATGCGCGAGCCGTCTTCAGCAGCGCGAGCGTGGCCAACGGCGGCGGTGTGCACTTCAACTACCAGGTGCACAAGTCTGCGGCGGGCGACTACCGGCTGAAGCTGCGCATATCGTCCGGGGGCGTCGTGACCGTCTCGCTCGCGAAAGTCGTGGGCACGACGGAGACGCTCCTCGCGAACCGGAGCCTCGGCGGCTACACGCACACCGCGGGAGGGAAGCTGCAGCTGCGGCTCGTGTCGTCGACGACGGCCGGTGTCACGACGCTCAGCGCGAACGTGTGGCCGAGCGGCACTGCGGAGCCGAGCGGATGGTTCGTGACGACCACTGACTCTCAGGCGGAGCTGCAATCGGCCGGCCAGGTGGGTGTGCTCTCGTACCTGTCGGGCTCGACCACCAATGTGCCGGTGGTCGTGAGCGTCGACGACCTGGAGGTGCGCTGACCGGGCGGGGTCCTGCGCCGCGGTGCACGCAGGGTTCCCGTCACGGCACGGCCGGCGCCCCCGTGAGCGCGGGCGTGCCGTAAGGCGCAACGGACACGGTCTGCTCGATCGAATCGATGTCCCGGTGGGAGGCGACCTCGCCCGACGGGTCGCGAAGCGTCACGAATGCGACGAGCACTTTCGCGTGGAAACCGACCGGCACCGTGAAGTCCAGCTTCACGGTTCCCTTCGATCGCGTCGGAACGAAGGTCCCCGAGGCTTTGATGCCGGTTCCCATGCCGGTCTGCTTGTCCATGAGTTCGCCCGTGAGCGTGTACGTCCGGCCCGCGACGAGCCCGGCCACGGTCACCGCGTCGGTGACGATCCCGCCCGTGGGGGGAAGAAGGTGGTCGCCGTCCGACTTGTCGGTGGCGACCGCCGCGACCGATGGCGTGGTCGTGGCCAATTCGAAAGTGACGGTGTCCATCAGCGCCGACATCGCGCCGGTGTGGTGCACGTAGATGCCCGCTGCCGCGATGGTCACCCGCGCGGGTCTGGGCAGGCCGTCTACGCGCACCCACACCTTCTCGCCAACGTGCGCGATCAGCGGGCCGACCCGCCCGGCCTCCATCACACGTCGACGACCTCGAGAGTCGGCCGGGTCGATCCCCACCACACGCCCCTGAGCGAGATGATCCGGTTCATCGACGAACACCGGGATCGTTTCGGCGTGGAGCTCAGCCGCGGCCGGCATCCGACGGATCTAGATCGCCGCCATCCGGAGTAGGCCCCGGGTAGCGACCTCACCCGTCGCGTCAGCGAGAGCTGTTGACAGGGCAATAGCCAGCGCAACTACTCATAACGAAACGGCCTTCTCAGTGCTCGGAGACGTAGGCGGTGACGTAGGTCCCCTGTGACGACAGCCGAGCTCCTCAGCCTCGGGATCACTTTCAACCTTGAAGCGAATAGTCACCGGTTCATTTTCAGAAATCGCAACGGATCTCTTTGGCGGCGAGCCTGTAGCGCCAAGCCTGGCCGCCGGGCAGCAACTGCAGGGTTGTGCGCACCGTTTGGGTGCGCACGATTGTGGACTTCCGTGCGTACCAGGCCGATAAGTACGGTGCGGTCACGGCCTACTGTGAAGGGTATGACGGCCCCTGCCCCGACTTCGTCAAGAACGCGTTGAACCAATGAGCGCCCATTCGCCTCGCACTCCGCGCGACGTGAAGCTCTGGCGCAACGCGATTCGAGAAGCTTCCACGCTCGAGAGCCTGCGCCCCGACGATGGGTTGATCCAGCAAATCGTGCTCGGTCCGGACGAACTGGTGTTCACGCTCACCACGGGCGAGACGTTCACCGTCCCTTCCTCGGCTGACCGCTACATGATCGCGTCTCAAGCCAGCGAGGCGCTGGGCTACCGCGTCGATGCCAACACCGCCGCGGAATGGGCCCCGCCCAGACGCACCCTGAACTTTTGGTGGGCAGAAACGCTCTACAACTTCGGACTTCTCGCCGCCGAGGGCATCATGATGAACCCGGATGTCGTCTTCGTGCGCGTGTGGCGCGAAGGGCCGTGGGGGAAGATCGAAGCGTACGACAACGCGTCTCGGGCTGTCGCCACCTTCGATCTCCGCGAAGACCATCCCCCCGCCGACACCGTCACCGATGTCCTCGAGGAGTTGCGCGCAGTTCGCGGAAATGGCGCTACAGGCGGATAGGAAGACAAGAAAGGGCACCGGCTCGAAGCCAGTGCCCTTCTTGTTTATCGACCGTTTTGCCATCAGTTCTGCCAACGGCCCGACCGTCGGGATGACAGGATTTGAACCTGCGACCCCTTGACCCCCAGTCAAGTGCGCTACCAAGCTGCGCCACATCCCGGTCCGTCGCCCGCGCGCGGACAACTCCCCCATCTTACCCGCTCTCGGCGCACCTCGCGAACATGGCCGGTGTCCGTGGCCGCGGATAACGTTCCCTCATGTCCGCTATCCGCGTCATCTCGGCTTCCCGCGATCGCTTCGACGATGTCGACCGTGCCCTGACGGGCGGAGGCGACGGCGCCTCCTGCTGGTGCCAGTGGTGGATGGTGCGGGCGAAAGATTTCGACGGGATGACGCGCGATCAGCGTCGAGAGCGGCTGAAGTCTGACCTCGCGGCGGAGCCGGCGTCGGGTCTCGTCGCGTACGTCGACGACGTCCCCGCGGGGTGGGTGAAGGTGTCGGCTCGTACCGCCCAGCCTCGACTGGCGCTCACCCGCAACTTCCAGCAGTCGCCTGAGCCGTTCGACGACCCGTCCGTGTGGGCGGTCACGTGCTTCGTCGTGCGCAGGGAGTTCCGCAGGCAAGGTGTGTCCGCTGCGCTGCTCGACGCCGCCGTCGCGCACGCACGCACCTACGGGGCCCGGGTCGTCGAGGGCTACCCCATCGACACGCTCGTCAGCGCAGCATCATCCAACGACCTGTACCACGGAGCTCTGTCGACGTTCCTCGACGCGGGTTTCCGCGAAGTCGCCCGCCCGGCCCCTGCCCGCCCGATCGTGTCGCTCACGCTCTCGTGACGCGCTCCGGCGCAGCACCCTCGTACGATAGGGCGAGCCCGTCCACCCGAGCCCGTCCAGCCGAACCCGTCCACCCGAGCCCGTCCACCCGTGGCGGTCCGTCCCCGAGGAGCACCGTGGCCTCTCCGCGCATCGTGCCATCACGCACCGGCGTTCGATGGTGGGGCTTCTGGCTCTACGCCGCCGTGTCGCACGTGCACGTCGGCGCGATCACGTTCGGGCTCGACGCCATCGTATACCCGACGAAGCTCCTGCTCATGCCCGCCCTCGCCCTCGCTGCGCTGTGGGCGCTCCGGGGCGCTGCCAGCGACGGCGGGGCGGACGAAGACGGGACCCCGGTGAGAACCCGGCGCACTGCCGTCGCACTGCTCCTGGCCGCGATCCTCTTCTCCTGGCTCGGCGACGGCGCTTCCTTCTTCTTCCCGATGCTCGACGACGAACTCCCCGCAATGCTCCTGTGCTTCGGGATCGCGCATCTCCTCTACATCTGGCTGTTCGTCCGCCCGCTCGCCCGCCGTCGCATCCCCGCGTGGACACTCATCTACGCCGTCTGGTGGGGCGTCATGATCGCGGTGCTCTGGCTGCACCTCGGCGCACTGCTCATCCCGGTCATGGTCTACGGGCTCGTGCTCGGCGGCACCGCCCTCCTCTCCACCCGCGGCGGCGCGATCACAGCCGTCGGCGGCGCGTTCTTCCTCGCGTCCGACACGATCCTCGCCCTTCGCCTGTTCCTCCCCGGGAGCTCCGAATCCCTCGCCGGCCCGTGGATCATGCTCACCTACACGATCGGGCAGGGCCTCCTCGCCTACGGCATCGTGCGCCTTCTGCGAACGGAGCGCGCGTGAGCGACAGCGTCCGTGTCGACGCCTGGCTGTGGGCGGTACGCGTGTACAAGACGCGGTCGGCGGCGACCACCGCATGCCGGGCGGGCCACGTGCGGGTCAACGGCGAGAAGGCGAAAGCCGCACAGCACGTGCGGCTCGGCGACGAGCTCCGCGTGCGGATCGCCGGGTTCGACCGCATCCTGGTCGTGCGGCAGCTGCTGGTCAAGCGTGTCGGCGCCCCCCTCGCGGCCGCAGCGGCGGAGGACCGCACGCCTGTGCGCGAGCCCACCGCGATGCTCGCGGTGCGCGACCGTGGCGCAGGCCGCCCGACCAAGCGCGAACGGCGCGACATAGACCGGCTGCGAGGCCGCGACGCCGACTGACGGCTCAGACCGAAGCCCGGCGCGCACGCACCAGCGCGTCCGCCCCGGCGACGACGGCGACCGTCACGAGGTAGACGATCAGGTCTCGCCCGTCGAACACGGTTCCGAGCAGCAGCACGATGGGCGGGAACACCTCCGCCCACCGTTGAGGGAGTCCGGTCAGCTGAAAGAGTTCCACTCCACGCACCACGCCGCGGCGATGCCCGCGACCGTGGCCGTGCCGAGCCAGGGCAGCAGCAGGACGACGCCCGCATACGCGGCAGCCGCGTAGAGCGCATCACCCGCGATATCCGTGACGGCCGTGTCGGGCAGTCCCGTGTGCACGAGGAGTCCGCTGCGACGACCGCGAGCAGCGCGCCGGCCGCCAGGACCCGACGCCGGCGGGCGTCGCCATCGTCCGGGCGGCGGTCGGGCGTGTCGCTCACGCCAGGTCGCGCAGCCACGACACGGGCCGCACGGCGGCGTCTGGAAGCCGGTCGCGAAGTCCGCGGTCGCTCGTCACGACCGTCACCTGCCGCCCCGCGGCGCGCAGTCGTCCGGCTTCAGCGACGATCGCGTCGTCCCCGCTTCCCGTCGCCCGCACCCACCGCGACTCCCGGAACGTCGTCAGCGGCGCGCGCCTCCCCTTCGAGCACGACCGTGATCTCCGGGAACCAGGTGCTCTCCGGAAGCCCGAGGGCGCCGGCGTCCGTCCCGCGCCCAGCGCGTTCAGCGAGGCCGTCGAGCAGCCTCGCCGCCGCGCCGGCGCGGTCTTTCCACCAGCCGTCGGGCACGGAGCCCACGACGTTCGCAGCGTCGACGACGACGGCAGGGCGCACCGACAACAGCGGACGCAGCGACCGCCACGAGGCTCGAAGCCCGGATGCAGCGGATAGCGGTCGACGTCGGCCACCGGCACCCACGACAGTTCGCGACTCTCGGGGTCGCTGATGACCGCCTCGAACGGGTCGGTGACATCGGCGACGACCGTGCTGTACGTCCAGATGCCGACGTCGAACACGCTGATGAGCCGCGGCGCCACCGCACCCGGCGGAACACCGGCCTCTTCCGCCGACTCGCGCAGAGCGCCGTCGCACGCCGACTCGCCCTCGTGACGCGCACCACCGGGCAGGGCCCACGTGTCGCCGTGATGACTCCAGGCCACGCGGTGCTGCAGCAGCACGCCGCGTGCCGGATCGAGAGCGAGGAGTCCAGCGGCGCCATAGCGCCCCCAGTAGCGGGTGCCGTCGTCGGCGACCACCCACGCATCGCCCGAGTCACGAGGCCCGTGCGGACGCCGCGGCTCTCCGGGGGCAGGGGGACGCATGGTCACTCCCCCAGCCTGTCACACACGTCGCCGACGCCAGCCCTGCGGCTGTCACACGGTGCCGCGAATCAGCGCTGTCGGCGCTCGCGCACCCGCATGTTGGTGACGATCGGCGTGCCCTCGAAGCCGAAGATCTCGCGCAGGCGGCGCTGGATGAAGCGTCGGTATCCCGGGTCGAGGAAACCGGTCGTGAACAGCACGAACGTCGGAGGACGGGTCGAGGCCTGCGTGCCGAACAGGATGCGGGGCTGCTTTCCGCCGCGCAGCGGGTGCGGGTGTCGGCGACCAGTTCGGCGAGGAACGCGTTGAACTTGCCGGTGGGGATGCGCTGATCCCACGACTCCAGAGC
>CAWBJK010000009.1:0-433624 GCA_963789095.1 uncultured Actinomycetota bacterium | reverse complement strand
GCGGATGGGCCGTAACCAGCGGCTCGTCGCCGCTTAGGCCGACACCTGCGCCGTGTCTCCGGACCTCACGCGCTAGCGCCTCCGCCGTCCGCGCCTTCGACGTGTCAGCGCTCCTCCGTCGTGAACCAGCCTCTGCGCTTTCAGGTCGGCCCACAGGCGTGCGACCACTTCCCCGCCACGGCGAATCACCCGCTGCTCGTCGTCGACGACAAGGCGGCCATCGAAGACCTGCACTTCACCCTCGGTCATGACGTTCCGGACCATGGGACCGCTGGCGTAGAGCAGGTTGTTGAGTGGCTCCGGGGCAGGCGAGCCACCACCGACGAAGATACCGCTGACGTCGATCGAAGTGAGGTCTGCGAGCGCGCCCACTTCAATGCGTCCCAGGTCGGCACGGCCGAGCCCGTTGGCGGGGTTGAGGGTCACGGCACGGATCATGTCCCACGACGTCGGCCGCTTCATCGGCACATCGGCGCCCTCATGCAGGAGGTCGTATCGGAGCCTCCCGTAGAGCACCGAGAGCTTGGCGTTCTCCAACATATCGTTGGAGTGCGAGTCGAGCCCGACGGCCACGTTGATGCCCGCCCCAAGAGCCTCGATGAAGGGCTGAGCCCCCTGTCCCGATCCCGCGCCGGCTCCCGACGGGCAGTGCACGTAGGTGAAGTTCTGTTGCTGAGCGAGGAACGCCGCATCGCGCTGGGCATCCCAGCCGCCCATGTGCGCACCGAAGAAGGGCACGTCGTACCAGCCATGGTCGGCGACCCAGTGCACCTGGCCTCTCCCCCACATCCGTTCCACCCGCACCGCGTCGTGCGCAAGGGTCGCGAGGTGCGTGTGAATGCCGGGCGCCGGCAGCTCGCGCCGCCGCGAGCACGGCATCAAGGGTCTCGGGCGTCGCCGTCTCGGGACCGTGCGGCGCGATCATGGGACGGATGCGGTCACCCTCGGCACCCTGCACCGTACGGGCCCACACCAAGTACTCCTGGATCTCAGCGATGGTCGATGCGGACGACGCTGCGACAGTCGCGTCGTCGGGGGCGAACCAAACACCGAGCATCCGGGAGAAGGTCGGGAGCATCCCTGACGGGTATCCACGAACACCCCATTCCCGAGCGACCCGCACGTACGATTCCGCGTGCCGGAGCGACAGCGACTGCTCCAGCTGGGTGGTGCAGCCGCCCCGCAGGATCTCGGCCAGGTTGTAAGCCGTCAGCGCATCGAGATCCTCATCGGACAAGGACTCCAGCATCACCGCGGGACCGCCGTACGACCGGCCGCTCTCGATGATGCCTCGAGTCGGTGACCCTAGCGCGACATGCGTGTGCCCGGAGATCATCCCCGGAATGAGCAGCTCGCCGGGCATCGGGATACGGGTTCGTTTCCGCGCACCGGGCCCTCGACGGCGATCTCGGCGATCCGCCCATCCTCGATCACGACGCTGTGGTCGAACGCGAGTTCGAGGTCGTCGCCTCGCGCGACGAGTGTCCAGCTCGGTTCGAGGATGATGCGCGATGCGCCCCGGAACGGGAGAGAGTCGGACAGTACGTCGGACGCCTCCGACGGTGCTGACGGAACAGGACGGGGGGCCATGCCATCTCCCTCGTTTGGGACAGTCGGGTGTGCAGTGGCGCCACTCTATGTATAGGCAGACTAAACAATCAAGAGAAATATGCACACCTGATCTGCAAACGTTAAACAGCACTGCACACCCGGCGGTACGCCTTGCTAGAATGACGTCAACGAACCCGGGAGTCGCGCATGTCCAGCACGGAGTCCATCGGCGAGCGCATTCGCGAGATCCGGAAGATCCGCGGGATGAGCCTGCGCAAGGCGGCGCAAGAGCTAGCCGTCTCGCCGAGTCTGCTCTCGCAGGTAGAGACCGGGAAGAGTCTTCCGTCGGTCTCCACGCTTACGCGCCGCGGCCGTTCTGGGGGTCTCCGCGGATGAGCTGCTGGGCATGGCCGCTCGCGACCGCTCGTACGACGCGGAACAGCGCTCGGCGAGCGCATCTCCCGATGTTCGGAGCGCGCCGCCGACAACGCGGTGATCGAGATGGAAGACGGCGTGCAGTGGGAACGGCTCGCGGTCAGCGCCACGGGAAGGGTGGACTCTCCACTTGTCACGTACCAGCCGGGCGCGACGAGTTCGGCCGCTGGCAAGCTCTTGCGGCATTCGGGGTTCGAGCACGCCCTGATCCTCGAAGGCGAACTGACGCTGCAACTCGAGTTCGAGCGGTATGTACTCGGCTCGGGCGACTCGCTGCAGTTCGAGTCGGCGCGCCCCCACCTGTACTCCAATCTCGGTCCGGGCATAGCCCGCGGGGTGTGGTTGTACTGGATCCGAGAGAGCCGTCGTTCGATGCGGGCGCCGGGCACGACGAGCTGCGGCAAGGCCGGCCGCTGCGCTCCCGCTCGGCTTCCGTCGATGCGCTCCGAGCTCGGATCAGCACGAGTAATACGCCGGAAACGTTTGCTGCTATTGAACGAAATATTCAATAGCGCCCGACAATTGAATCCAATCGATGGAACTCTTTCACCATGAGTCACGGGCGCAATGAAGCGTGGCGCCGGCGACAGATCACCCGATACACATCGATGTGGAGTTCCCATGGCAGACACCTCCTCCGTCCCCAGATCGCCGCGATCGTCGAGAAGGTCGATGAGTTGCGCCCGACGCTGCAGGCCGCAGGACGCGAGGGCGACTCACTCCGTCGCCTCCCCCAGGAAGCGTTCGACGCGGTAGCGGCGACCGGAGCGTTCAGCATCTCGGCGCCGACCGCGTTCGGCGGCCTTGCGGCGAACACGGCCGAATGCCACGCGGTCGCCCGCGCTATCGGACGCGGCGACGGGAGCATGGCGTGGGTGCATGGCATCCTCGACTCTGGCGCGTGGGTCGTCTCCCTCATGGACGAGCAGGCGCGGCGTGACGTGTGGGGCACCGACAAGGGCCTGAACTCGTTCATCTCCATTGTCCTCGCAACCACCTCCGACACGCAGAACGTCGAAGGCGGCTACCGCGTCACCGGCAAGTGGGGCTACGGCACCGGCAGCCTCCACGCCGACTGGTCGCTGCTCGGCATTCCGCTCAAGAACGACGCAGGAGAGGTCGTCGACGCGGGACTCGCCCAGATCCGACGTCGGAGCTCGGAGTCGAGGACAACTGGTACGTCGCCGGGATGAAGTTGACGGGCAGCGTCATGCAGACGGCTGATGACGTCTTCGTCCCCGCTTACCGCGTGTTCCCGCTGACGGCGGCCGTGGAGGGCGACTATCTCGGCGGCAACGACGAGCTCACCTACCAGACCATCTTCGTCCCGTCGCTGTTCATGAAGCTCATCGGCCCGCACCTGGGCATGGGTCTTGCGGCGTTCGACTACGTCATCGCCAAGGCCGAGACCAAGGCGATTGCCTACACCGGCTACGCCAAGCAAGCAGACTCCGCCGTGTTCCAGAGCGCGATCGCCAAGGCATTAGTGCAATTGGAAGCGGCCGAGCTCGTCGCCCGAGAGGTTGCCGACCGCATCTACCGGGGCGCGGAGCGCGATTATTACGCACCGTACGGCGAGCGCATCGAGATGCGCGCCAAGGCCGGATGGGTTGTGGAGACCATCACCTCGATGATCAACGACCTGATGACCGCCCACGGGTCGGCAGGCTTCGCTGAGTCCGCGACGCTGCAGCGGGTGTGGCGCGACCAGGCCACCGCGAGCCGTCATGGACACACCTGGCCGCCAGTGGCTTCGAGGCGTACGGCAAGATCATCTTCGGTCGCGAGGAGGACGCCAAGTTCGTCCTCCCCATCGTCTGAGAAGCGCGATCGGAGAGCAGAGATGGACCGCGACGCGATCGAGGCGCGACTGACCGCTGCGGACTTCATCCACGCGTTCCGCTACCACCCGGCTGGAGTGGCGATCGTCACCGCCGACGATGGCAGCGGGCCCGTGGCGATGACGGTGAGTTCGGTGTCGTCGGTGTCCATCGACCCGCCGACGCTGGTGTTCTCCGCATCCAGCAAATCGTCGAGCACTCCGACCATCCGGAACGCGGATACGGTGGTCGTCCACATGCTGGCTTCCGACCAGGTGACGCTCGCCAAGCTCGGCGCGCGCAGCCGGTCCGACCGGTTCGGCTGCGATGTCGAGTGGGGAAGGCTCCCCACGGGCGAGCCCTACTACCCGCACGCGAACGCATGGATCCGCGGTCGCGTCACGCAGCAGGTCGACGTGAACGGTTGACCCTCGTCATCGTCGAGGCGCTGGAGGCCAAACCCGCCAACCCCGACGAGTGCGAGCCGGCCCCGCTGGTCTATCACAACCGTCGGTGGTTCGTGCTGAATGAGAAGTCGGTGCTGCCCGAAGCAGTGGTGCCGTTCTACGTCGTCTACGGACGCGGTGATTGAGAAGAAGGAAGTTTCATGACGAACGAGAAGATGACTCCCATCCCCGCACCCGTCGTGCCGGGTATCTCCGACAGCGTGAGGGTGAAGTCGGGTGAGTTGGTGTTGATTCCGGCCAGGTCGGGTTCGAGGAGGACGGCTCAGTGCCGGAGGAATTCGAACTGGCGATCGAACTCACGTATGCAGAGCTCGCTCGGGCGCTGGAGGCCGCCGGCGCCGCCGACGAGGACCTGGTGCGGGTGAACGTATACATCACCCTCCTCGACGAGGAAAAGCTGAAAATCTGGCGGGAGACGAGGAACCGAATCGTGCAGGTGCCCGAGCCTTCCGCGAGCACGGTCATCGGTGTGTACTCGCTTTACAACGGCGCGACCATCGAAATCGACGCAATCGCGGCCGTATGACCGCGCCGTGCGTCGTCACCAGTAGACGCTGAGAGCGCGCGCTCCGCGGATTTCCCGCTCAGTCGGATCCATCTACCCCGGTGCGACCACCGGCCTTCAGGGAGCACTCCGCGAAGCGAACCTCGCACAGCGGAGGAGGTGGTGCTCCCAGGATTGACCCCGGAATAATCACCAAAGTCTGACTCGCAGGGTATTGAGAAACTCACCCACCCAGCGGGACCTCACCCATGCCGGTGTGTGCGATCGATGAGCACGCGATCCGGCACTCAACACCGTATTACAGCCCTCAACACACCGTATTACAAAGGAGTAATTGTGATAGCTGCGACAGAGAAAGTGTACGTCAACGGGAACGTTCTGACGGTCGACAAGACGTTTTCGAGGGCGGAGGCCTTCCGGACCAGGGGAGATCGGATCCTCGCTGTGGGAACGAACGAGGAGGTTCGCTCTGTCTCTGGAGCGGACGCCGAAGTGGTCGACCTGGCGGGTCGCACGGTGCTTCCAGGATTCATCGACCTCCACGGCCATCTTGCGCTGTTTAGCGGCGAGAAGCTCTGGGTCGACTTGGAGGGCGTGACATCCGTTGCGGAGGTCTGCGACCGCATTGGCGCCCGTGTGGAGTCGGTCGAGGCTGGCGTGCCGATCCTCGCCACCCCAATCGGTGAGGGCCCGTATTTCTTCCGCGGAGCTGGTGTTCTGAAGGAGGGCCGCTACCCGACACGAGCTGAACTCGATGCCGTCGCGCCGAACAACCCGGTGTACATCACGGCTCCGACGAATAGGGTTCCCACCTCGGCCGTCTTCAACTCTGCGGCGCTGAAGGCGGCGGGACTGATCGACGGGGAGCTTCCGTATGGGCCGCCGAACAGGATGCACATGACGCCCGAGTACATCTGGCTCGACGGGATCAAGGTGATGCTGGATGACGCCGGCGAGCCGACCGGCGAGCTCCAGAACATGCACTGGCTCTACAACCTGTCCAGCTTCTTCAATCAGATCACAGCCTTCGCCGGCCAGCCCTCCTACGAGGAGGCGAAGGAGGCGATACGCCGGATGGCGCCCGAGTTTCTCGCCGTGGGAACCACCACTCTGCTCGAGAACCACCTCACTCAGCTGAGCGAGCTCCGGGCGTTCCAAGAGCTGCAGCTTCCCACGCGTCTCTACTACACCTTTGAGCTCGAGGGCTGGCGATCGCTGGATGAGTTCCGGACCCCGCTCGACACGGTGGGCTTCGCGGCCCACGGCGGCGTCGCGGGGGAGCGGCTCGGCATGATCGGTGTCTCTATCGGGCTCGACGGACCGCACTACCACGGCACCGCATTCACCGGGACTCCTACACCGGCCCCGATGGGAACAAGATCCACCCCGGGCCGCTGGTTCCCCCGGAGCACTATCGCGCCATCATGCGGATGGCTGCGGAGCGGCGGGTTCCACATCCACGCCGAAGCGGCCGGCCGCGGCTCGATTGAACTTGCGCTGACCACCCTGGAGGAGATCAACGAGACGGTGCCTTTGGTGGATCGGCGCAACATGCTGGTTCACTGCGAGTTCCCCACCCGAGAGCAGATCCAGCGGGTGAAGGAACTCGGAATGACGGCAAGCACGACTACAAACTTCCTCTGGGGGAAGGGGTCGGACGTCTACCTAGAGCGTCTCGGACGCGATTACGCCGAGAACTCCATCCCGTTCCGCTGGTGGCTCGACGAGGGTGTGGTCGTCTGCAACGAGACCGACTGGGGGCCCCGCAACCCGCTGTTCACCATCTGGCAGTCGATTGCCCGGCAGGCGGGACAAACGGGTGAGGTCGTGGAGCGCATCAGGCGGTGACCCGCGAGGAGGCGATCCGCATGATGACCTCGAATTGCGCCTATGCGCTACACCGTGAAGATGAGATCGGTTCGCTCGAGCCCGGCAAGCTGGCCGACTTCGTGGTGCTCGACGGCGACCCGACTACCTGCCCCGAGGAGGAGATCAAGAGCATCCCAGTGCGTGCGACGGCCATCGGTGGCTCCGTGGGCTTCGGCGCGCTTTGATCCGCCGCCGGAATTTTCATTCTGCTTAACGACGAAGGAGACATCGATGCCAGTACATCCCGACGCTCGGAAATTCCTCGACATCGTCAAGGACGCGCCGCCACTGGACACGCAGGGGCACGAGCAGAACCGTGCCGATCTCAACAACGCCCTTCCCCTTACCGGCGACAAGACGGACATGGCGGTGGTGCGGGACCTGAAGATTGCCGACGTGCGCACCCGGGTCTACGTGCCGCGGGAGTCCGATCGACCCTTGCCCGCCGTGGTGTATTTCCATGGCGGCGGATGGGTGATCGGTGATCTCGAGATCGCGGACACCACAGCTCGCGCACTTGCGGCGTGCTCTGAGGCGGTGGTCATCAGCGTCGACTACCGTCGGGCCCCCGAAGCGCCGTTCCCGGCCGCCCAGCAGGACGCGCTCGCGGTGACGACGGCAGTGCTCGACGGCGCTTCTGGGCTGAACATCGACGTGGAGCGGGTCGCCGTGGCTGGCGACAGCGCGGGCGGCAATCTGGCGGCGGTGACCGCCCAGCAGCTTCGCGGGCACTCGCCGTCGCTGGTGCACCAGGCGCTGATCTACCCCGTCACTGACCTCCAGGAGTGCGACACCGAGAGTCGTCGGGAGTTCGGGCCGGGCGGGTACTTTCTGACCGGCCGGGACCTGGACTACTTCTACGGCATGTATGCCGGGGAACGAGACAGGGGCGATTTCCGGCTCTCCCCGGCGCAGAACCCGGACCTGACGAACCTGCCCCCGGCGACGGTGATCACCGCAGAGTACGACCCGCTGCGTGATGAGGGCGAGGCCTACGCCAGTGCCATGGCGGAGGCCGGGGTGACCGTGACGGCGGTCCGGTTCATGGGGCTGGTGCACCCGTTCATCTATATCGGGGGCATCTTCGGCGGCGCGCACACGGCCCGGCGCCTGATCGGTGCCCAGCTGCGGGATGCGTTCGCCGCGAGGCCGATTCGCACGAAGTGATCGGGGCGCCCCGCGTGGTTCAACCGCCGCTGCGGGCGCGCGTGGGGCAGCGGAACCCGAGCTGACAATGTTCCGCCGTCCGGTGCTAGGCCGGACGGCGGAACATCGGAGAAGCTTCTGCCGAAAGTGTCGGCTGCGCCTTGCTCCGCTTCGCCGACGGGGCACCTCCGCGACCTCCTTGTCGAGGCACTCCCGCAGTGCTGCCACGTGCACGAACGCGGGGCGCGGCCCTAATGCTACGTGTCGGCGTCCGCGTCTGAACCGACCGGGGCTCGGTCCCGGCACAGCGGTGAGACGTAGAGCGCCGTGACCCGACGGCCCTGGTCGCGCATATGTTCGGCAGGCTCGAACAAGGTGAACCCCGCGTTCCGGAACCACCGCTGCAGAACCACATCGTGGGTGTTGACGTGTGCCACCAAGTGTCGCGGTCCGAGGTGACGCGCCTTCTCCTTGACCTCCTTGAGGAGCGCTTTGCCGTAACCGCGACGGGCGGGGCGGACGTCGACCCCGATTCGATCGGGTGCGCGAAGATCCCTTCGATATCGCCGACACGTCAGCACGGGCTCGCCCATCCGCGTGAAGCACGGTCTACCCAGAAAGACGCGGTCGATCAGCGCGAAGGCACTACCTATCGTTGCATCTGTACGCGGTCGACGCCGCGGAAGTCCCCATCGGCGGATATTTTGGATGTGTCGATGAGGACGTTCAAACTCTTGCCTGTAGCGGTCGCCACTCCCAACTGACCCAGGGGCTTCGCGGCATCCGCACCACGATCGAGCAGCCAGAACTCGATTCGCCCGGAGTCATCGGCCCACACCGGGATCGTGATGCCTTCCACGGCGTCGGCGTCGGTCTGCACGCAGCCATCGACCCCGCGTCGATCTTTGTGCACACCACGAGTGATCCATCGCCGACGACGTCGCTAATCGCGACGCTCAGCTCGATCCCGTGGAGCGGGTCGAGCACCGCAGGGTCGACGCGCTCATCGTTGAGGTTGATCACGTCAGGCTCATTGGGCTCCTCGGACGCGTATGGATCGGGGAGCCCGAGATGGTCATATGCGTTTGCCGGGTCGACGTCGGGAAGACTCGCGAGGAGCTCGCCGGCTCGGTCACCCAACGCACTGTAGAAGTATGTGCGATATGTGTCGGAGCACGATCCTGCGAAGAACACCTCCTGAGTGGGGGTGACCACCATCACCATCCGCACATTGCCTTCGGTGAGGGTGGACATTCCGATCCACACCTCTGAGTCATTGGCCAGGCCCCAATCGACACCGGGCCAGGCCGATCCGATCAGCCGAGCCTCACTGGTGCGCCCCTCAGCGTCGCGGATCGTGACGGGAACTCTGCCGTCGTTCCTCCGCTCCCCCTCGACTTCAACGGCCTGAACCCACTTGGAGATTCCGGTGACGAGGTCGAAGGGATCGATGAGGTTCGCGTTCTCCGGGCAGCCGCTATTGAGCTCACGTCCGAGCTCCTCCGAGGACGCGGTGACAGCTGGTCCCCCGCCGGCCCTATTCACGGTGGCGCACCCCGCTACGAGCAGCATGAGGGCGATACTCACCCCCACGACCGCGATCATTTTTCCGCGCATGTGGCCCTCTACCTTTCTTCCGCCCGCACGTTGTCGAATGCAACCGAGTAGTCGCCCGCGCTATTGCCGTATGCCCGCACCTGTAGCTCATAGCCGTCGAAAGTTGGAGGGTTCTTCCACTCTCCCGAAACAGCGGTCCAGGTCGTGCCGACGCTGGTGAGCTCACTGTGGGACACAAGGATGTAGAGAGTGCTCGCGAGCGTGACGTCGTTTATGTCCTGGAGTCCGAGCCGATAGTTACATTGCGGGTTTGGGCCATCCCACGCCCTTCCGGTAGAGTGCGGCACGAACGTTCGTGGATGGCCCGCTTTGATGCGCTCGAGCTCGTAGGTATCGGCCGGAATTCCACGAATGTATCCCAGCCGGTCCAAACCCGAACGGTCTGACGCACCCAGGAATCTGACGAGTCGCCTGCCGCCGCGAAGAGAGCGTGCTTTGACCCGCTGAAGCTGCCCCGGCCCATGACGCCAACGAACCGTTGGTGCCGCCCCACTCGTTGATCCCATTCTCAAAGCCGATATTCGCCGAGACCTGGTTATTCGACAGCGAACTGTGCCGCCAGTTCAGTCCGACTTCGGCGTCGCGGTCAAGGTCTGCGGTCTCGCGGAAATTGCCCGGACCCGTGCACGTCGCCATCGAGGCCGGATTCCGTCCGTCTATCGAATCGTTCTCGCCACCATGATCGAGACCAATGAGGTGAAGCATTTCGTGTCGCGCTACCTGGTAGAAGAACTTCTTGCCGACACTCACGTAGTCCAGGCTGAACTGGAGCTTTGTCTGGCCACCTCCTGGGCACTGGGCCCAACCGAGGAGATCTTCCCCCAAGTCAGCAATCTGGACATTGATTCGGTCCGGACCTGGCGATTCATTCTTCGTAAGGTTGACAAGTTGCGTCCCGTCGTAGTCGAGCGCCGTCTCGATGCCGTCGAAAGCGGCTTCAACCCAGTTCTCCCTTCCCGCCGTCCAGTTAGAGCCGTCGAATCGCCATGACAGGCTGGTGTCATCACACCCGTGGCCGACGTTGACGATTCCCTGTGCGGGAGTCGGAGGTAGCACGAGCGGGGCTGCGAACAGCGCAAAGGCTACCGACAACACACCAAGCATCCGCATACGAGCCCGCTGAGGCAGCATTGCGCTCTTCATGGCCGAAGCATAGGGCACAACGTCAAGCGTGGCCCTATCACATCTTCTTATCTACGATCTCGCACCACCTCCATCCCACCGATGTGGGACGCGACCAGCGGTTCGGGCGCCGTACGGAGGTTCGACGACGCGGCGGAGTGCGACATCGGACCGCGCTGGCGGCTACGCCCCGGATGTTCCGGACCACGCTCAAAGGCGAACCCAACTCAGACGACCCCGGTGGCGATCTGGTCGCGCAACCACCGCTATCGCTGAGGCAGCCCGCTAGCTGTGATGTCCAGGCAGGTTGTTGAGTCTGCTGATGGGTGGGGCTCCGATCGCGGAGTGGTGCCTGTGGTGATTGTAGAAGTGCAGCCAGCCGGGTAGCGCGTGCTCGCCGTTCCGTGTCGGAAGAGTAGAAGCGGGCGTAGGCCCAGCCGTCGGCGAGGGTGCGGTGGAACCGCTCGATTTTGCCGTTGGTCTGTGGCCGGTAGGGGCGGGTTCGCTTGTGCCTGATGCCGAGCGAGGCGCATGCGTCGCGCCAGGCATGGGACTTGTATGCGGAGCCGTTGTCGGAGAGCACGCGTTCGACGGTGACGCCGCGGTCCGCGAACCAGGCGACGGCTCGTTCGAGGACACCGATCGCGGTGATCGCCTTCTCATCGGCGCAGATCTCGACGTAGGCGATACGGGAGTGGTCGTCGACCACGGTGTGCAGGAATGCGGTGCCGATGTTGGGTTCGTAGCCCGGGTGCCGCTTCCCGGTGCGCTCGGCTGTCGCGATCCGGTTGCGGTCGCCCTGCTGCTTGCCCACGTATCGCCAGCCGCCGCCGTCGGGGATGTTGCCGAACTTGGTCACGTCGACGTGGATCAGGGACCCGGGATGGTCGTGTTCGTAGCGGCGATCGGTTCCCCGGTGACCCGGTCGATGTGGCTGAGCCGGTTGATCCGGCCGCGCACCAGCACGGCATGCACGGTCGACGCCGGAATGCCCAGCTCGCCGCCGATCTGCACGGGCCCGAGTCTGCGCCGCCATCGGATCTTCACGATTCGCTTCACCGTCGCCGGCGGTGTCTTGGTCGGCATCGACCGGGGCCGGCTGGAGCGATCGACCATCCCCGCCGGACCTTCCGACCTGAACCGCCCAGCCCACTTGCGGGCAGTGGGCGGTGAGACCATGAACATCTTCGCGGCAACGGCGACCGGCCAGCGCTCCTCGACGATGAGTTTGGCTAGCCGCAACCGAGCACGAGGGGTGAGAGCAGCGTTAGCGTGGGACACGAAGGCCTCCTGTGATGCGTGAGCGGTTCCTAGACAGCTCCACTCTCGCAACGGGAGGCCTTCGCCCGTCAGCAGATCACACGCGATTCACGCAACAACGTCCCTGGACATCACAGCTAGCTGGAGTGATCGCATGCATCGCGGTCATGGCGGTTCCACCGGCGCAGGCTGCGCCCGCGGCGACTTCCGCCGAGGTGCAGGAACCGCAAGCGACGGGCGTGAGGAACGGATCGGTGACAACTGATCGTTAGTGCCGGGAGGCGCTGACGGGGAGGATGTCATCATGCCCGGTCCCTATCCCAGAGAGTTCCGCGAGGACGTCGTCGCGGTCGCTCGTCGCCGCGAGAGCGGCGTCACCATCAAACAGATCGCCACCGACTTCGGTATCAGCGAAGCGACCCTGCAGAACTGGCTCCGCCAGGCCGATGTCGAAGACGGGAACCGTCCCGGTCA
Source organism: uncultured Actinomycetota bacterium (assembly GCA_963789095.1). GTDB lineage: Bacteria > Actinomycetota > Actinomycetes > Actinomycetales > Microbacteriaceae > Microbacterium. Next base: position 421,358 of record CAWBJK010000009.1, on the reverse strand, counting down.
GACCGCGGCGGACGCGGCCGAGGCTCGGGAGTTGAAGAAGCGGATCCGGTTGCTGGAGCAGGAGAACGAGGTTCTCCGCCGTGCGGCGGCATATCTGTCGCAGGCGAACCTGCGCCTCGGTGGCTCCCCAAAATGACGTACCCGCTCGTATCTGAGCTCGCCGGCGCGGGGATTCCCGTGACGGTGTGGTGCCGGGTCCTCAAGCTCGCCCGCCAGCCCTACTACCGGTGGCGCAACGACCCCGTCCGGGACGCGGACGTGCTCCGCGCGTATCGGATCAACGCGCTCCACGACGCGCACCACGAGGACCCGACGTTCGGCTACCGATACCTCGCCGACGAAGCCAGGCGGGCGGGGTGGCGGATGAGTCGGCGGACGGCGTGGAAGCTGTGCTCGCAGGCCGGGATCCTCTCCTCCGCGCAACGCCGCCGGCGCGGGAAGGGCAAGAAGGCCGGCCCGCCCGTGTTCGACGACCACGTCCAGCGGGTGTTCCGCGCTGACGCGCCGAACCGGCTCTGGCTCACGGATATCACGGAGCATTGGACGAGCGAGGGCAAGCTCTATTGCTGCGCGATCAAGGACGTGTTCTCCAACCGGATCGTCGGCTATTCGATCTCGGATCGGATGACCGCGAAGCTCGCCGTCGATGCCGTACGCAACGCCGTCGCGCGCCGCGGTGAGGTCGCCGGATGCATCCTGCATGCCGATAGGGGTAGCCAGTTCCGCAGCCGGGCGATGGCCCGCGAGCTGCGCCGTCACGACATGGTCGGATCGATGGGCCGAGTCGGTGCGGCCGGGGACAACGCGGCCATGGAGAGCTTCTGGTCGCTTCTTCAAACGAACGTGCTCAACCAGCAGCGGTGGGCGACCAAGCAGGAGCTGCGCCTGGCCATCGTGGTCTGGATCGAGCGGAAGTATCACCGCCAGCGAGCCCAGGACACCCTCGGCGGCTTGACGCCCATCGAGTTCGAAGCGAAGCTAGCCGAGCCGTTCACACTCGCGGCCTAAACCACACATGTCACCATTTCGTTCCTCACGCCCACCCGCTCTGCGACGCCTGCAACGGGCAGGCTTGCGGCAGACTGCCTAAGCCTCAAGGTTCGACGCTGCTCCCGCCGGGCATCCGCGAGTCGAGCCGAAATATAGATCAAAGGCATGCACAGCAACACGCTGAGAGTGACCCACCACTCCCACGAGACCGGCAGCGCAGTGACGGGCCAGGAGTCGACGATGATCTGCAGTCGACGGAGCATTGAGCCGATGGGGTCGACAACAGTCCCATAGACGAGCGTCCACAGGAGCACGGCGGCTAGAGCCAGCGGCACCAGGATAAGCAGTGCTTTCCACCAGTCGCGCATGCCCCCCCCTCCCAATTGTGCGGTCGCTTTGTCTGAACCCGACGAGTTAACGCACCGCACCGCACCGCAAAGAGTAGTCAAACATCAAAGGCTGCGGGTAGCAGGGGCAGAGAACCAAGTAGAGAGCTCCCGCTCACGCAGATCGGTCATCGTTCGAGACGGCCGGAACTGGCTTCCAGTGTCACCGACAGTCGACTCCTCCCAACAGGCGATAGTCGTACTCTTGGCTTGAGCATCTTCTTTGACGAGCATGGAAGTGTCAGTAGCCGGGCGCTCAACGTCAGGCGTCGCAGCAACGGTGGCTCGATGAAGTGTCTGACCCGGGGCACCGAGGCCCCGATCGGCATCTCGCAGCCATCGTCGCAACGGCGTTAGCGTACGTATCGTGACTTGGACAGGCAGCCTGGACGAGCCGGGTCCGCCATCGATCATTCTCGACGACGCAGGGGACATCGAGGAGCCTAGGCCGGCAAGTCGCCGCCGCAGTTGGACGTCGTAGCGCTGCCGACCGCACGCCAGCTGCCCCGGTGAACGTGTCCGTGGGCAAGCGGGTCGCGGCGCCCGAAGGCGCCTGCGCGCTGGCAAGATGGCGAGCATGACCGGGATGCCGTACCGCGTCGGCGCACGGCGCAATCGGTCCCTACGTGGAGGTAGTGATGATCGAAGTCGGGAGCCTGGTCAGGCATAAGCCCAGCGGTTTCGTCGGTCGCGTCCTGGGTCGCCATGGGAGTGTGCACGGTGTTGGTGGCTCGTACGAGTTCCGGTCGCTGCCGAACGATCCCAACGTGATGGTCTACTGGGTTCTCAACGAAGAGAGCGGCGAGGTGCGCGGCTTCGTCCCACCCATCCTGGAACTTGTGGAGGGCCAGTGAAGATCTTCATCAGCAGCGTCCGCCGAGGGCTTGAGGACGAACGCGACGCGCTTCCCGCCTTGATATCGGCGCTGGGCCATACACCGGTGCGCTTCGAAGACTTCTCGGCGCAGAGCGTGCCGTCTCGTGAAGCGTGCCTGGAAGCTGTCGCGGGCTCCGACGTGTACCTTCTCCTGCTGGGGCCCGAGTACGGCTACACATTCCCTGAGACCGGACAGTCCGCCACGCACGACGAATGGCAGGCGGCGAAGCGCGCTGGTATGCCCATCTACGCGTTCCGCAATACCGGCAGTGAGTTCGAGGCGGCGCAGGAGGCCTTCGCGCAGGAAGTGGGGCGATACGGCTCGGGGCGGTTCTGGGCTGCGTTCGAGTCCACGTCGGACCTGCAGCAGGTAGTTGTCGCCGCGGTTCGGGACGCCGAAGCCCAACCACCGGTGCTGGACTTCGCGCCGTTAGCTCACGACGTGACAGAGGTGTGGTTGGAGCACCCAACTGACACTCGGCGACCTTTCTTGGAAATAGTCGTCCACCCGCTTCCCTCCGACTACGTAACGGATCGGGTCTTCGGTCAGGCCACCCAGAGGCTGGCAGGTGTGATGAGGTCCGAAGGGATCGTGTCTCAGTTGGCGGGGCTCGAACTGACCGAAAGCTCCAGCCTTAGCATCGTTCGTGCAGTCACCCAGAATGACCGCGTTGGATGGGGTGACGTGCAACCATTCTCGATTCCGCAGCGCCTATCTGCGCTCATCGGGACAATTCGGTGCAACGTTCACGCTGGCGTCCGATCAGATGAGCTCCCTTCTCGACAGACAGGACGCCACCGGTCTAGTGACATCCGCCCTGCGCCTGGCCCACCGGATGGAGTACATCACCAGCGCGCGATGCGCGGTTGCTCTTCGCGTGACAGAACGAAACCGGGTGAGCGTCGGGACGATCCCCTCGTCAAGCCGTCAAGCTGCGTCGCTAGGATTTCAGAACGAGGATGCAGTACTCATCCCGGATGAGTCCGTGCCGACTGAAGCGCTGGACATAGCCGCGCCGGAGATCGCGCGGACCAGCATCGATCAACTACTTCGAGCGATGCGGTAGAGGACCCTTACTACGCGTCAGGCTTCAGCCCCGCAGCGTCAGCGCCGCAGCCCAGGGGGAACTCACCCGCCCAAAAAGAACACGATCTGTCGTCGGCAAACGGGGATGCCCTTGACGCCGCCACGCCGCGAATCACCGCAGGCGATGTCGAACATGTTCGACAGAAATGCACTTGTGAGCCAAGACGGAGGGCCGCGCGCAGCGCCTTATGAGAATCGTGGTGGGGACCCGCGAGCGCCGCGCAGGATGCCCGGTGAGAGGGGTCACCGACTCAATGGAGTGGCCCCCAGAGGATTAGCGCGTCCGCGCCAGAGGATTCGACCGCGCATGGAGGTTCCCGTGACCCCCGGAAACTCAAGGCAAAACCGAGAAGCGATATCACTCCACCACGTGAGAAGCGCCCCCGTCGCGGGGCGCTTTTCGTTTTCTGTCGGTCGTCCGGGTCTTGCGCGATCGATGTTCGGCGAGGAAGGTGCTGACCAGGAATCGACCAGGGGGATGGTCCGATGAAGCTGCGTCTTGTGCGTTCTGCTGCCGTGCTGGTGGTGACGGCGATGCTCGTTCCGCTGGCGGGGTGCGGATTCGGTGACGACATCGCTCGGCTCGGGCGCAACGCGCCGCAGCTGTTCCCGGACCAGTCGGCAGACGACCTCGTCCGTCTCGCCCGGCAGGCGGGCGCCGGCGCGGAGGAGAGTGCGCTCACACAGTTCGCGGACGACCAGCTGCGCGCGGCCGAAGTCGCGGCCGCTCAGCGCGCGGAAGTGGCACACGCTCGCCAAGATCCGCAGCAGAAGGAAGCGTTCGAGGCGGTCTGCAACATCGGGGTCGACTTCGCGGTGCCGCCGGCGATCGACGACCCTGACGGCTCCGAAGCGAGCGCCCTGCAGCGACTCGTCGAGGCGACCGCGGGTGAAGCCGATACGTACGGGATCAAGTCGTACGCGGAGCGCGCCCAGAACGCGTGGATCGTCGCCACCGGCACGCCGGATGAGCGGGTGCGTGCTGCCGCGAAGCTGGAACGCGACGCGATGGTCGTGCTTTTCCAGGCCATCTATTGCGCGGCTGAATGACTCCGTGGTGAGGTTCGTGAACCGTCGACCATCCGACAGGGAATAGTGGGTGACACCCCCTGAAGGAGAATCCTGATGCACCGACCCCGACGCGTCTTGCTCGCCGCTCTCGTTCTTGTCGCGCTGCCCCTCAGCGGCTGCGCTGTTCCGCATTCGTTCGAGGCGGCGGCACCGGAGGGCGTGCCCTCGCCGACGGCGACCCAGCAGGTCGGCTCGCCGAGGGAGGACGACCTCGTCGTGCGGTACGGCGACACCGAGCTCCGCCTGGAGACACTTCCCGAAGACGCGTTCTTCGAGGGGGCGCCCGACGGCAGCCCCGTCGTCGCGTCGGACGAGGTGTATGTGTTCGTGCGCCAGGCGGGATGGTGGTTCACGGCAGAGCAGCGCGGTGACGACGCCGGCTGCGGACCCCACCGGTACGAACCGGTGGTCACCGATCTCGGAGGCGGATGGCACAAGGTGTCGCGCGTCGGTCCCGCGGGCGATTACGACCTGTGGCTGAGCGGCGCGAGCGGGCCCGGGCTTCCGCTCGGCGGCAAGGTGGGTGTGGCGCAGGGCTTCGTGAAGTGGCAGACGCAGACCAGCACGGAGCTCGAGAGCATCGCCGCCTTGGATGTCACGCACGGCATCGACGGCGACGGCTCAGCGAGCATCTCGGTGTTCAACCTGGGAAGCGTGCCGGACGCCGTCGAGGCGACGGTCACCCTCCGCGGCGCGTCAGGGAAGACGATCACCGTCCATCCGGCGACACCGGACTGGGCGTGCGACCAGCCGGGCGACCTCACGCTGGCGAGCACGCTGACCGGCGACGAGGAGAACGACCTCGGAGAAGAGGGCATCGCGTACACCGTCGAACTCGTGCTCGACGGGGTGACCCACATGGCGTCCGGTCAGGCCCGCACCTCGCAGTCGAACGACCTCTCCTTCACACCGGCGCTGCCGTAGTGCCACGCATCGGGCAGGATCCCGGCGCGGGTCAGTTGCTCGCCGTCGGCCAGGCGTTCGGCGGCGGAGCCACCGGGGGCGCCTGCGGTGCGGCGGGCGCCTGCGGTGCGGCGGTGTACGGGCGCGGCGGGAGCTGTGCACCGGTCTCGCGGAGGGCGAGGATGACGCCGTTCTTCACTGCCGTGCGCATCAGCAGGTAGCTGATCCACAGCATCAGGCCGATGAGACCCAGGTAGAAGATGAGCGCCACGATCATGAAGCCGATGCCGAAACCGGCGATGGCGCCGGGGTCGAGGGGATTGCTGGTGAGCACGCGCATGGGGCGTCCTTTCTGAGAAGGGTGGGCTCAGCGTAGCGAGCGCCCGCGCGCGGTGACCTTCGTGGCGCGCGGAGGGGAGATCTCCCCGATGCGACGTGAGCCGGGGGCGCGCTGTGGCGGGCCGTGCGAGGATGAGGGGCACGACGAGCCCCCTGGAGGAACTGCGGTGAGCGAACCCATCACGCATCCGAACTCGAACAAGATCCTTCGCGCATCCATCTGGGTCGCGATCGGCGCGCTGATCGCAGCGGCGGTCGTGTGCGTCGTGTGGGTGCTCGTCGGCGACGCCAACGGCATGATCGGCAAGGCGTTCCTCACGATCCTCCTCCTCGCCGGCTTCGCGGGCATCTCGATCCTGGAGGCGAACCTCGCTTCCCGCAGGCCGGCGTGGTTCTCGCTGGCCAGCATGGTCGTGTGGGTCGTCATCCTCCTGATCGGGGCGTTCCTGATCTGGATGCCCGAAGCTCCGGGCGCATGGGGCACGGGGTTCGAACGGTTCATGAAGTTCCTGCTCATCGTGCTCGTGCTGCAGGGTGCGCTGCTCCACATCCGGCTGTACTCCAAGGCGCACGAGCGTCACCGCACCACCTTCACGTCGATCGTCACCTACGTGACGATCGGGCTCGTCGTCATCCTCGCCGCGATGCTCGTGCTGCCGCTGCTGCTGGAGGAGTACGTCGTCTTCCGCGCGTTCTACTGGCGTGTGGTCGTGGCGCTGGCGATCCTCGCGGCTGTCGGCACCGCGCTCGTGCCGCTCGTCAACGCGCTGTTCGCGCCGAAGAAGCCTCGCCCGGCTGTGGCACCGCCGACGGGCGCGTACTACGCGGCGCCCGTGCAGCAGTGGCCGACGTATGCCGACGGCGTCACCCCTCTTCCGGTGATGCCCGACGGCAGCCCCGACTGGAACGCCTACTACACGGGTCAGCCGACCTACCCGCAGGGATACGCGCAGCCGATCGCCCCGCCGCCGGCGAGCACCGCGCCCCAGGCTCAGGATGAGGCCGCGGCTCCCACCGTTCCGCCCGTCGCGCAGGTCGAGCCGTTCGTCGAAGACACCGACCCGTCGCAGCGGTCCGATCGCCCCTCACCCCCTGCCGCGGGCACCGGATACCAGGGCTACCCGCCGCCGCCTCCGCCGCCCCAGCCGTGAGATCGCGGTGCTGAGGCTCGCTCAGCCCGCGAGGATGTCGAGCGCGGCCATCGCGGCGTTGTGTCCGCCGATGCCGCTGACGGCGCCGCCGCGCCGTGCGCCCGAGCCGCACAGCAGCACCCGTTCGTGCGCGGTCGCGACGCCCCAGCGCTGTCCCGGGCTGTCGAGCGGCTCCTCGTCCGACGCCCACGGCCAATCCAGCGAGCCGTGGAAGATGTCGCCGCCGACCATGCCGAGCGACGCTTCCAGGTCGGACGTCGTGCGTGCTTCGATGCACGCCTCGCCCGCGGGCGTCTCGTAGACGCAGTCGGCGATCGGCTCGGCGAGCACCGAGTCGAGCGATTCTTGCGCCGCGCGGAGCAGGGCGTCGCGCCGGGCAGCGGGATCGTCGTCGGCCATGAGTCGATGCGGCACCTGCAGGCCGAACAGCGTCAGGGTCTGGGCGCCGGCACGCTGCAGGTCGTCGCCGAGGATCGACGGGTCGGTGAGCGAGTGGCAGTAGATCTCGGCGGGCAGCGGCCGCGGGATGTCGCCGGCCGCCGCTGCGGCGTGGGCGTCGTCGAGCTGCGTGAGAGTCTCGTTGATGTGGAACGTGCCCGCGAACGCCGCCTCCCGTGCCACTGTCTCGTCGCGGAGCCGGGGGAGGCGGCTCAACAGCATGTTCACCTTCACCTGCGCGCCCTCCGGCGCGGCGACCGTGCCGTCGCCACCCGCGCCGCCCGCCCGCAACAGCCGATCGAGCACGGCGGGGCCCACCCCGCTGAGCACGAGGCGGGCGCCCACCGACGAGCCGTCTGCCAGCGTCACTTCGCCGTCGGGGCTGATCGCCGCGACTTCCGCGTCGGCGCGAAGCTCAGCCCCGGCCGTCCGTGCCGCGCGCTCCAGCTCTCCGGTGACCGAGCCCATTCCGCCGACCGGCACATCCCAGTCGCCCGTGCCGCCGCCGATCACGTGATACAGGAAGCAGCGGTTCTGACGGAGCGAGGGGTCGTCGGCGGTCGCGAACGTTCCGATGAGGCCGTCGGTGAGCGCGATCCCCCGTGCGATGTCGGTGTCGAGGCTCGCGCGCAGCAGCGTGCCGAGCGGCATCTCCACGACCTTCTCCCAGAGGTCATCGTCGCCGAACAGCGGCCGTGCGTCGCGGGACCGTACGAGCGGGGCCGTCACCGTGGGAAAGAGGCGAGCCGCCATGGGCAGCAGTCGGTCGTAGAACGCGGTGAAGCGTTCCGCCTCGTGCGCGTCGCCCGTCGTGCGGAGGAAGCTCCGGGCCGTCGCAGCGACGTCGCCGTTGTCGACGAGGATGCCGCGCGTCGGATCGGCCGGGTCGGGCGTGTACGACGAGTAGCGGCGGCGACGCAGGTCGAGCCGCAGATCGAGGTCGTCGATGATCTGGCGGGGGAGCAGGCTCACAAGGTAGGAGTAGCGCGACAGCCGCGCCTCCACCCCCGCCCACGGGCGCTCCGACACGGCGGCGCCCCCGAAGTGGTCCTGGCGTTCGAGCACGACCACGCTCTTGCCTGCGCGGGCGAGGTAGGCGGCGGCGACGAGGGCATTGTGGCCCCCGCCGACGATGGCGACATCGTGGGCGGCTCTGCTCATGGCATCCACGGTATCGGCGTAGCGTGGACGGCATGCCGAATCCCTTCGCCCCCGACCCCGCCGCCCTGGACGCCTTGACGGCGCTCGCCGTCGACATCGCCCGTGACGCGGGGGAGCTCGCGCGTCGGCGTCGGGCCGAGGGGGTGACCGTCGCGGCGACCAAGTCGGCCGTTGCCGACATCGTGACGGAGGCCGACCGCGAGGTCGAGCGACTCATCCGAGGCCGGCTGGCAACCGAGCGGCCCGGTGACGGCTTCTTCGGCGAAGAGACCGGAGCCGAGCGCGGCACCACCGGCCTCACCTGGGTCGTCGATCCGATCGACGGCACCGTCAACTATCTCTACGGGATCCCGCATTACGCCGTGAGCATCGCGGCGGTGTCGGGGGAGCCGGTCGCATCTCAGTGGGAGCAGCAGGTGGGTGTCGTCTTCAACCCGGCCACCGGCGAGCTGTTCCACGCGACCCGCGGCGGGGGCGCCTGGCTCGACGGGCAGCGCCTGGCGGTCGGGGAGCCGACGGAGGCCGGCGCGCTCGTTGCCACCGGCTTCGGCTACGACCCTGCCACGCACGACGGCGACTTCGCGCGGCTGCGCACGGTGATGCCGTTCGCCCGAGACATCCGCCGCGCCGGGGCCGCCTCGCTCGATCTCGCCTATGTGGCCGCGGGGCGGCTCGACGGCTACTTCGAACGGGGCCTGCATCCGTGGGATCACGCCGCGGGCGGACTGCTCGTGCTGGAAGCGGGCGGTGTGCTCGGCGGGCTGCCGGACGGGGCGCCAGGACGCGAGATGACCATCGCGGCTGGGAGCGCTCTCTTCGAACGCATCTCCTCCGCGGTATATCGGTAAGTTGTTCATGGCTTTCTCAGGACGAGCGGGGTAGTGTTTACCCGATCGTTACCTTTCTCGCCCGGGAAAGACGACGATCTAAGCCCCCCCCCCGCGATACCTGCGCACCCGACGCGCCCGACCCGAGAGCCCCTCTTGACCCTCGACGCTGCCTTGACCGACAACGCGCCCACGCGCCGGTCTCGACGCCTCGCTGTGCCCGCGGCACCGGCGCCGATGACGCGTGCCGAATGGCGTCGCCAGCAGGCGATGCAGGCGGAGGCGCTTCCGGTCGAAGAGGTCGCGGCGGCCGAGGGTACTCCGGTCGCCGACACGCCCGTCGAGGTTCCGGCAGTCGACACACCCCCCGAGGCTCCGGTCGAGGCCGCTCCCACCGTCGCATCGATCGCTGACGCCGTCGTCGCCGAAGCGGCAGCTGCCGCCGCCGGGCTTCGCCACGGCCGGTTCCCGCACGCGGGCGAGGTGTCGAGGCTCGAAGACACAGTGACGCTCGAAGACACAGTGACGACCAACGCGGTTCCGCTGACGTTCGTGGCTGCCGCCGCGCCGTGCGACGTCGACGAGTTCGAGCGTGCCGCCCGAGTGCTGTGCTTCACCGGTGAGACCCCGATCCTCACCCGCCGCGCCACGTCCACCGTCCCGCCCGCTGCCGTGCACGTCGCGCGCCGCACCCGACGCTTCCCCGTGAAGCGCGTCGCGACGGCCTCGTTCTCGCTCAGCGTGATGGCGATCGTCGGACTCCTGGCGGTCGGCACCGCGATGCCCGCCTCGGTCATCACCACGTCGAAGGCCGCAGCGAACGTCGGCGCGGCGCTGTCCGCCCCGGCCGAGACCGAAGACATCCAGGCCTACGTGTCGGCTCCTGAAGAAGAGGCCGGCCTCGACCGCTCCCTCGACTACGACGTCGCCTCGATGGCTGACATCGCCGCCGACTCGGGCGTCACCCAGTTCGCCGGCACGTGGGTGAGCGACCCCAGCGCCGCCATTCAGTGGCCCTTCCCGGTCGGCGTGCCCATCTCGGCCGCGTACGGATCGCAGACGTACCTCTCCAAGTTCTCGTCGCCCCACCGTGGTGTCGACCTGACGCCGGGCACGGGAGCGGAGGTGCACGTCGTCGCCGACGGCACGGTCCGCATCGCGACGCAGGCGGGCGGAGACTACGGTGTGACCGTCGTCGTCGACCACGTCATCGACGGCCAGCTCGTCTCCACCCGCTACGCGCACATGCAGTACGACTCGCTGCGCGTCTCGCCCGGCGAGACCGTCGAAGCCGGCACCGTGATCGGTCGGGTCGGCTCCACCGGCAAGGCGACCGGTCCGCACCTCCACTTCGAGGTGCTCCTCGACGGAACCACCCACGTCGACCCCATGACCTGGATGGAGAACCACACCGAGGGGTGACCTCGGTTCGAAGGGATGCCGGTGCTCTGGTATTCTTTTCTGGTTGCCCGCACGCGGGCAGCACGCCCCGATAGCTCAGTGGCAGAGCACTTCCATGGTAAGGAAGGGGTCGTCAGTTCAATCCTGACTCGGGGCTCGCAAGACACCATTTGGTGGAACGCGGCAGGGTAGCTCAGTTGGTGAGAGCGCACGACTCATAATCGTGAGGTCGCGGGTTCAAGCCCCGCTCCTGCTACAGATTGAAACCCCCGGTTTTCCGGGGGTTTTCTGCGTTCGGCTCGTGTGTCGAATGGCTACCGCGCCTCGGGGGAAGCGAAGGTGGCGGTCGTGAAGCCCGCGACGGCGAAGTGCACGAGTGCTTCGACGCTGGGCGATGCGCCGCCCCCCCGTGACCGCTAGGAGTGCGCGAGTGAGCGCTCCGGGCTCTGCGCGGAGGTCTCCGCGCTGCTGACGGCAACCTCGAGAGCCGCGGGTGACAGGATGTACTCGATCGCGAGCATACCGGCGCCGATGACGCCCGCTTCGGGGCCGACCTTCGCCGGGGCGATGGTGAGGTGCTGGGTGGCGAGCGGCATCGACCGCGAGTAGACGACTTCCCGCATCCCCGCGATCAGCAGCTCGTTCGACTCCGACAGCGAGCCGCCGATGACGATCAGTGACGGGTTGACGATGCTGACGCACATGTTGAGCACGTGGCCGATGTTGCGGCCCGCCTCGCGGATGGCCCGCATGGCGCGCAGATCACCGGAGCGGACCGCCGCCAGCAGCTCCGACGTGGTGCGGAGGTCGAGGCCCTCGGCAGCGAGCGCCGCTGCGATCGCCGGCGCGCCCGCCACCGCCTCGAGGCAGCCGGTGTTGCCGCATCGGCAGACGATGTCTTCGTCGCGGGAGATGGCGATGTGGCCGATGTCGCCCGCGCTTCCGTCGGCGCCGCGCTGGAGCGTGCCTCCGGAGATGATCCCCGATCCGATGCCGGTGGAGACCTTCACGAACACCATATCCTTCGTGTTCGGCCAGCCCTTCGACTGTTCGCCGAGAGCCATCACGTTGACGTCGTTGTCGACGAGGACGGGCACATCGAAGCTTGCCCGCAGGTGCCCCGGGACGTCGTAGCCGTCCCAGCCCGGCATGATGGGCGGGCTGGTCGGGCGGCCGGTCGAGTGCTCCACGGGGCCGGGCAGCCCGATGCCGATCGCGATGAGCTCGTCGTGCTGCGCGTCCGGCCTCCAGGAGGAGCTCGTGGAACAGATCCGCGAGCCGGTCGAGCGAGGTCTGGGGGCCTGCGGCGATGTCCCAGTCCACACGCCGTTGGACGAGAAGATCGCCGTTGAGGTCGATCAGCGCGGCCGTGACGTGGGTCGCTCCGAAGTCCGCAGCGGCGATGAGGCGGGCACCGGCGTTGAGGGCGACGCGGGCGGAGGGCGCCCGCCCGTGGACACGGCGTCGGCGACGGGCGTGATCAGGCCGGCTTTGAGGAGTTCGTCGATCCGCGTGGTGATCGTGGCCCGGGAGAAACCGGTCAGGGCGGCCAGCTCAGAGCGTGTTCGGGGCACGCCATCGCGCAGGATCTGGAACAGCTCTCCCGCTCCGAATCCGCTCAGCAACGTTCCGATCGTCGGCACCTGGCACCATCCCATCCCTCTGAACCAGCATGTTAGCGGAGGTACGTCTATATTGCGTCGCGTTCCACGAGTTTTGCTCAGCGCTTGACAAAAGATGCACGTCGGATGTCATGATGTGTGCATGACAATGGACGTCACCGCACCTCCCACCGGGCTCAGAGTCGGCCTCATCGGGGGTGGATTCATGAGCACGGTTCACGCCAGGGCCGCTCGCGCCGCGGGTGCGCGGATCGCCGGCGTGGCATCCCGGACGCCGGAGGGCGCGGAGCGCACGCGCTTCGAACTCGGAGCCGAGAAGGCATACGCGTCTGTCGGCGAGATGCTGACGGACGCGACGATCGATGTCGTCCACGTGTGCTCCCCGAACGACACGCACCGCGAGTATGCCTTGGCCGCCATGCGTGCCGGGAAGAGCGTGATCTGCGAGAAGCCGCTCGACACGGCCGCGGCCGGAGCCGAGGAACTCGCCGCCGCTGCTGTCGAGTACGGCGTGGTGGCGGCCGTGCCGTTCGTCTACCGATTCCACCCGATGGTGCGCGAAGCCCGCGCGCGGGTGCGCCGCGGCCACTCCGGACGCCTCTTCAGCGTCAACGGGGTGTACCTCCAGGACTGGCTGTCGGGCATCGACGACGACGACTGGCGCGTGAACGCCGGCAACGGCGGGCCCTCCCGTGCCTTCGCGGACATCGGTTCGCATCTGTGCGATGTGATCGAGTTCGTGTCCGGCGACCGGATCACGCGGCTCGTGGCACGCGCTCGGACCGTCCACACCGACCGGAGCCTGAACAAGGACATCACGACCGAGGATGTCGTCACCGTCCTGTTCGAGATGACCAGCGGTGCGGTGGGAACCCTGCACGTCAGCCAGGTCGCGGCAGGCCACAAGAACCATCTGCAATTCGAGATCGACGCCGAGCACGAATCGCTCATCTTCGACCAGGAGAGCCCTGACGCGCTGCGGGTCGGCACGAAGGCGGGCTTCCTCAACACGCAGCGATCCGACCAGATCAGCCCCGAGGCGGCGCGGTACTCCCTGGTGCCGGCGGGCCACCCGCAGGGGTACCAGGACGCCTTCAACGCCTTCATCTCCGACACCTACGACGCCGTGCGGACAGGCGTGGTCCCCGACGGGCTGCCCACGTTCGCCGACGGTCATCGCGCGGCCGTGATCACCGATGCCGTCCTGCGTTCCCACCGGGCCGACGGCTGGGTGGACACCGTCGCGCAGCCGGCCGCGAGGGTCGCCTGATGCACGCCGCGCCCCTCATCACCTGCTCCAGCCTGTCCAAGCGGTACGGCGGAGTCGTCGCGATCAAGCACGCCGACATCGAGCTCTTCCCGGGGGAGGTCCACGCGCTGCTGGGTGAGAACGGCGCCGGCAAATCGACGCTGGTCAACATCCTCTCGGGCGTCGTCCAGCCCGACACCGGCTCGATCTCCGTCAACGGCGAACCCGTCGTCATCACCAACCCGCGTGTCTCGCGAGCGCTCGGGATCTCGACCGTCCATCAGCATCCCGTCGTGTTCCCCGACCTCACGGTCGCCGAGAACATGATGTTCGCGGAAGACCCGCCACGCACCCCCGCGCGCACCCTGGACTGGAAAGCGGTGCAGCAGCACGCGGTCCAGAAGATGCAGCGGCTGGGAGTGGAGATCGATCCGCAGGAGCTCGTGCAGAACCTGTCCAGCGCTGATCAGCAGCTGCTCGAGATCGTCAAGGCGCTCTCCGACGACACCTCGCTCCTCATCCTGGACGAGCCGACCGCCGCGCTGTCGAAGCACGAGGTCGCCCACCTCATGGGTGTCATCGGCCGGCTGAAGGAGCGCGGCGTCGCGATCCTGTTCGTCGGGCACCGCCTCGACGAGGTGTTCGAGCTCGCCGACCGGGTGACCGTCAACCGCGACGGCCGCACCATCATCTCCGGGCCCGCGAGCGACTTCACGCCGGAGACGGCGGTCCGTCACATGGTCGGTCGCGAACTGGGGAGCGTCTTCCCCAAGGAGGACGTTGAACTCGGGCCGGTGCACCTCGAAGTGCGGGAGTTGCGCAAGCGCGGACAGTACGACGGGGTGAGCTTCCAGGTCCGCAAGGGCGAGATCCTCGGTCTCGCGGGCCTGGTCGGCGCAGGTCGCACCGAGATCTCCCGGGGCATCTTCGGGCTCGACCCGGTGGACTCGGGTGAGATCCTCGTCGCGGGCGAACCGGTGCGCATCACGAGCCCCGGCGCCGCGATGAAGCGCCGGATCGCCTACGTCCCGGAAGACCGCACGCGGGAGGGGGCGATCCTCGACCAGTCGATCGCCTTCAACCTGTCGCTGGCCGTCCTGAACACGCTCACGTCCCTCGGCCTCGTGAGGACCAAGGACGACCGCGACCTGTCGCGCGAGTACATCTCCCGGCTCCAGATCCGCACGAGCGGCCCCGCGCAGCTGATCTCGGCCCTCTCCGGCGGCAATCAGCAGAAGGTCGTGCTCGGCAAATGGCTCGCGACCGACCCGGAGATCCTCATCCTCGACGACCCCACCAAGGGCGTGGATGTGGGTGCCAAGGCCGAGGTCTACAAGATCGTCGCCAGCATGGCCCAGCAGGGCATGGCGATCATCCTCATCTCGAACGAGCTCGAAGAGCTTCTCGCCGTCAGCGACCGGGTCATCACCTTCTACAGGGGAACCCAGAGACGGGAGTTCACCGAGCGCCCGTTCGACCCCGAAACAGTGCTGGCCTCGATGACCGGGCAGGTGCATGATGTCGCTTGAACTCACGAAGACCGCCTCCGCGGCCGCCCAGAGCCGGCGGAGTCCGGCGGCTCCTCGCTCGGCGGGAGGTGAGCCTCCTCGCCGTGCTCGTGCTGCTGCTGATCCTCTTCAGCGCCCTCACGCCGCGATTCGCGTCGCTCGCGACCGCGGGCCAGATCCTCAACAGCATGTCGATCGTCGTGATCGTGGGCGTCGGTCTCACCCTCGTCCTGATGACGCGCAACATCGACGTCTCGGTCGGCTCGATGGTGGGTCTGACGGCCTACTTCGCCGCCGACTTCGGAGCGAAGAACCCTGATGTGCCCTTGCCCGTCGTGATTCTCGCGTCCTGCCTGCTGGGACTCGTGCTCGGAGCGTTCAACGGCCTGATCGTGGCGACGCTCCGGGTGCCCTCGATCATGGTCACGCTCGGAACGCTCTACATCTACCGCGGCATCGACTCCATGCTCGCCGGCAGCAATCAGGTGACCGCCAACACGATGCCCGAGGGGTACAGCGCCATCGCGTCCTGGTCGCTCGGCGGCATCCCGGGCCTGGTGGTGTACGCGTTCATCATCGCGTTCGCCGCGCACGTCTTCATTCGCCACACCTTCTCCGGACGATCCGTGCTGGCCATCGGGAGCAACCCCGACGCGGCCGTGAAGATGGGTCTCCCGGCGAGACGATGGGTGTTCTTCGCGTTCGCGCTGTCGGGCCTGCTCTGCGGCCTGGCGGGAGTCCTCTGGGGCGCGCGGTACGGAACCGTCGACTCCTCGGTGGCCACCGGCTTCGAGATCACGGTGCTGGCGGCCGTGGTCGTCGGAGGGATCAGCGTCAACGGCGGCAACGGCTCGATCGCCGGACTGCTGATCGGCGCCGCCATCCTCAGCGTGATCTCCACCGGCCTCGCGCTGCTCAACGTCTCGCCCTTCTGGCTGCAGGCGATCCAGGGCGCGGTGATCGTCGCCGCGATCGTCTCCGACTCCATCATCCGGACCCGCACCGAAGCACGAGGAGCGAGCGCATGAGCACCGCCGTCCAGACCCCGCCGTCGCCCAGCGCGCCGGCCACGGAGCCTATCGCGCGCACCCGGCGAGCACTGCCTGCGTGGTTCGGCGGCTGGGAGCTCGCCCTCGTCGCCCTCGTGATCGCCGCCGTGGTGGCCGGCAGCATCGCCTCGCCCTTCTTCGCCACCGGGCAGAACTTCGCCATCACCACCGCAGGCGCGATCGGACTCGCGCTGATGGTGGTCCCGATGGCGGGCCTCATGATCGCGGGCGAGATCGACCTCTCCGTGGCATCCGTCTTCGGGCTCGCCGGTGTGACCTTCGGGATGACGCTGGATGCCGGCATCCCACTGATCGGTGCCCTGCTGATCGGGCTCGTGGTCGGAGCGGCAGCGGGCTTCATCAACGGCTGGCTCACGACGGCGTTCGGGCTGCCGTCGCTGGTCGTCACGGTCGGCACGCTCGGGCTCTACCGCGGCATCGCCTACATCCTCCTCGAGAACCGCTCCATCAGCCGCATCCCGGCAGAGTGGGCCGCCTTCGCGCAGTCCAACGTGCCCGGCACCTACCTCCCGTACCCGCTCATCCTGTTCGTCGTCGTCGCGGTCGCCGCGGGAGTGATCCTGCATCGCGGGGGCTTCGGGCGGCGCGTCTTCGCCGTCGGCTCCAGTGTCACGGCATCCCGCTACTCGGGCATCAGAGTGCGACTCGTGAAGCGTGCCCTGTTCACGTTCTCGGGGGTCGTCGCCGCGCTCGCCGGGATGATCTACACGGGATACGTCGCGAGCGCGCGGGCCGACAACGGAACCGGCCTCGAGCTCACGGTGATCGCCATCGTGCTGATCGGCGGCGTCAGCATGTACGGCGGCCGCGGGTCGATGGTCGGCGTGATCCTGGCGCTCATCCTCGTCATCGCCCTCGGCAGCTGGATGAACCTCTTCTTCGTGCCGACCAACGTGCAGAACACCGTGATCGGTTCGCTGATGATCGCCGCCGTCGTGGTGCCCGCACTCATCCTGCTCGCCCGAGATCGGATGCGAAGGACCGCCTGACTCCCTCCGTCCCCGTGAAACCATCCCTATAGAAGGAGAAAACGCAATGCGCACCAAAGTTGTTGCTGCGATCGCTGCGGCTGCCCTGGCGGCAGCCCTGGCCGGATGTGCGCCGACAGGCGACGCCGGCTCCAACGCCGGCACCCCCGGCGGCGGTGAGGGCGCGTCGCTGGCCGACTGCCAGCTGACCATGATCCCCAAGAACACCGACAACCCGTTCTTCGCCGCGGCCGCGTTCGGCGCGAACGAGGCAGCCGCCGAGCTCGGCGGCCCGGAGGTGAACTACACCGGCACCGCGCAGCCCGACGTGCCCGGGCAGATCCAGCGGATCCAGAGCGCCACGCAGCAGAAGGCGTGTGCGATCGCCGTCTCGGGTCTCGACCCCGACGCTCTCGCGCCGTCGCTCAAGCAGGCCGACGCGGCGGGCACCACGGTGGTGGCGTTCGACGCCGACGTCGCCACGGATGCACGCACGGCTGTGGATCACGGGAGCCGCAGACGAGGCGCTCGGCGTGACCCAGTTCCAGCTCCTGGCCGAGCAGATGGGCAACAAGGGCAAGTACGCGATCATCTCGGCGCAGAGCACCGCGGCGGGCCAGAACGCCTGGATCGAGGCGGCAGCCGAAGAGGCCCAGAAGCCCGAGTACTCCGAGATGGAGCTCGTCAAGACCGTGTACGGCAACGACGTGCCGCAGACGAGCTACGACGCGGCCGTCTCCCTGTTCCAGGCCTACCCCGACCTCGAGGGCGTCCTCGCCATCACACCGGTCGCCCTGGCCGCCGCGGTGAAGGCCAAGGCCGACCAGAACGTCGACCCCGAGCTCGTGATCACGGGCCTCGGCTGGCCGCCTTCCGACGGCGCGCTGCTCAAGGACGGCACGCTCACCTCGTTCGTGCTGTGGAGCCCGCGCGCGATGGGCTACGTGACCTACTACGCCGTCCAGGCGCTGCTCACCGGTGAGATCACGGGCGCCGAGGGCGACACCTTCGAAGCCGGCAGCTACGGTACGTACACCGTCGGCGCGGACGGCGAGATCGACGCGGGGGAGCCCATTGTGTTCACCGCCGAGAACGTCGACGACCAGCTGGAGAACTTCCGGACCGAGTAACCACCATGCAACCCCAGGGTGCCGGTCGTCACTGACGGCCGGCACCCGCCAGAACACAAGGAAGTGAAGATGTTCCGTTATACCTACAACACCCTCGTGTACGGTCACGAACCGATCGACCAGGGGATCGACCGCCTCGCCCGGTTCGGCTACGACGGTGTGGAATTCATCGGCGAGCCCGACAGCATCGATGTCCCGGCGGTGCTCTCGGAGCTCCAGCGACACGGCACGAAGGCGTCGTCGATCATCAGCATCTTCACGCCCGAGCGCGACATCGTCAGCTCCGACCCGTCGATCCGTCGCGCAGCGGTGGACTACGTGCGCGGCAACGTCGACCTCGCAGCGGCCCTGGGAGCCGACGTCGTGACCTTCACCCCCACGGCGTGCATGAAGATCGCGCCGGAGGCCGACCTCGCCGAGGAGTGGGGCTGGGCCGTGGACGCGGCTCGCGAGATCGCCCGCTACGCCGCAGAGCACGATGTGACCATCGCGGTCGAGCCGTGGAACCGGTACGAGACCTACCTGATCACGCGTGCCGCGCGCGCGGTGGAGTTCGTCAAGGAGGTGGGCGAGCCGAACATCGGCGTGATGGCCGACACGTTCCACATGAGCATCGAGGAGCCCGACATCGCGCAGGCGATCCGCACCATCGGGCCGCACCTCGTGCACGTGCACCTCGCCGACTCGAACCGGGCCGCGCCCGGCTACGGTCACCTCGACTTCAAGCCGATCGTGCAGGCGATCGCCGACGTCGGTTACACCGGCTGGATCTCCTACGAGCTGCTCCCCGCCGCGGGTGACGTGTGGGGTGTGCTCTCGGGTGCCGGCGCTCCGGAGTTCCTCGACGAGTACAGCGAGGCGGCCATCACGCACACGAAGTCGATCGTGCGGGAACTGCGCCTGTCATGACCAACGTGCTCGGCCTCAGCACGTTCGTGCTCGCGTCGCCCTTCTCGGATGCCGATGCCGCCTCCGCCTTCGACCGCACCGCCGCCTTCGGCTACGAGGTGATCGAGGTGTGCATCGAGGATCCCGCGCTCGTCTCCGCGGCCGTCCTCACCGAGAACGCCGATCGCACCGGACTGTCGGTAGGGATCTGCGGCGCCTTCGGTCCGGACCGCGACGTCTCGCATCCCGACGCCGACGTCCGTGAACGGGGGCTCGCCTACCTGCGGCACTGCATCGACCTCGCCGCGGCCGTCGGGTCCCCTCATGTGGCGGGCCCGATGTACGCTCCGACCGGTCAGGCCCGGCTGCTCGAGCCTGCCGAGCGGGACGCGCAGCTCCGCCGGGCTGCCGACAGTCTCGCCCGTGCGGCGGAGTACGGCGCGGGGCGGGGAGTCGAGCTCGCGATCGAACCGCTCAATCGCTTCGAGACCGACCTCGTCAACACGGTCGAGCAGGCACTCGATCTCTGTGAGCGCATCGGCGACCCGCGAGCGGGACTGCTCATCGACACGTTCCACATGAACATCGAGGAGAAGCGGCTCGGCGACGCCGTTCGTCTCGCCGGCGACCGGGTCCGCCACGTGCAGGTGGCCGAGAACGACCGCGGCACCCCCGGCTCCGGCCACGTCCCGTGGGACGAGTTCTTCGACGCCCTCGACGACATCGGCTATCGCGGTCAGATCGTCGTCGAGTCCTTCCTGCCCACCGTGCGTGAGATCGCGCGCGCCGTCTCGCTGTGGCGACCCGTCGCGGACTCGATGGACGCGCTCGCCGAAGGCGGGATCTCGTTCCTGCGCCAGCGATTCCCGAGGAGCACGACATGACGACGCATCCGGTCACGCTGTTCACAGGCCAGTGGGCCGACCTGACCCTGGACGAGGTGGCGAAGCACGCGAGCGAATGGGGCTACGACGGGCTCGAGATCGCCTGCAGCGCGGAGCACCTCGACGTGTGGCGGGCGGCCGAAGACGACGCCTACCTCCAGAGCCGCCGCGACATCCTCGAGCGGCACGGGCTTCGCACCTGGGCCCTGTCGAATCATCTGACGGGGCAGGCGGTGTGCGACGATCCGATCGATTTCCGCCACCGCGCCATCCTGCGCTCCAAGGTCTGGGGCGACGGCGAGGCGGAGGGCGTGCGGCAGCGAGCCGCCGAGGAGCTCAAGCTGACGGCGGTGGTCGCCCGCAAGCTCGGCGTCGACGTTATCACCGGCTTCACCGGCTCGAAGATCTGGCCGTACGTCGCGATGTTCCCGCCCGTGGGCGCGGATGTCATCGACGCGGGCTATCAGGACTTCGCCGACCGCTGGAACCCGATCCTGGACGTGTTCGACGGCGAGGGCGTGCGGTACGCGCACGAGGTGCACCCCGGTGAGATCGCATACGACTACTGGACGTGCGTCCGCGCGCTGGAAGCGATCGATCATCGCCACGCCTTCGGGTTCAACTGGGACCCGTCGCACATGATGTGGCAGGGCGTCGACCCGGTCGCGTTCATCGTCGAGTTCGCCGATCGCATCGTCCACGTGGACTGCAAGGACACCCGGATCCGCCCCCGCAGCGGTCGTGCCGGCGTGCTCGGCTCGCACCTGCCGTGGGGCGACCCGCGTCGGGGCTGGGACTTCGTCTCCACGGGCCACGGCGACGTGCCGTGGGAGGACGCGTTCCGGGCGCTGCGCGCCGTGGGGTACTCCGGGCCCATCTCCGTGGAGTGGGAGGACGCGGGCATGGACCGCCTGCACGGCGCAGCGGAGGCGGTGCAGTTCGTGCGATCGCTCCTGTGGGAGCTGCCGACAGCATCCTTCGACGCCGCCTTCGCAAGCAATCAGGGCTCCTGAGACCTGAGCCCCTACTGAAATACCGAGGAGAGACATGACGGACAGCTACGACTACGTGATCGTGGGCGGCGGAACGGCGGGATGCATCGTCGCCGCGCGCCTCTCGGAAGACCCGCGCGTGACCGTGCTCCTGCTGGAGGCGGGCGCCGCCTATCGCACCGCGGAGACCCCGGAGGAAGTGCTCGACGTCACGTCCGTGCCGATGCGCGGCCACGCCGCCGAGTTCGACCCGAGCCTCGACTGGGGCCTCATCGCGCGCACCCGCGACGGCGCCGGCATCTCGGTGCCCCAGGGGCGCGTCATCGGCGGCAGCTCGGCGATCAACGGAGCCATCTCGCTCCGCGGGGCGACCGCCGACTACGAGGAGTGGGTCGGGTTCGGCAACCCGGAGTGGAGCTGGGAGAAGTGCCTGCCCACGTTCGTGGCGATGGAGAACGATCCCGAGCCCGGCGACTTCCACGGCCACGAGGGACCCATTCCGCTGGCCCGCGCGACCGATGACGAGCTCGCCCCCATCCAGGCCGCGTTCATCGAGTCGGCGGTCGCGATCGGCACGCCGTACGTGCGGGATCTGAACGCTCCGGACGTCCACGGTGTCGGCCCCGTGCCGATGACCCGCATCGGCCGGCGTCGCGTGTCCACGGCGGAGAGCTACCTGGAAGCGGCCCGCGACCGCGACAACCTCACCGTGCGCGGAGAGGCCCTGGTCGAGCGCGTGCTGTTCGAGGGCACCCGCGCCGTCGGCGTGCGGCTCGTCGACGGCACCGAGATCGGCGCCGGCGAGGTCGTCGTCAGCGCGGGCGCCATCCTCTCCCCGGCGCTGCTGCAGCGCTCGGGCGTCGGACCCGCCGCTCTGCTGTCGTCTCTCGGCATCCCGGCCGTCGTCGATCTGCCCGTCGGCGACAACCTCGGCGACCACTTCAACGTGCCCCTCATGGCGCAGCCGAAGCCGGGGGTCTGGGAGCCGGGCCAGTACGGGCTCCAGACGGCGCTGCGCTTCTCGACCGAGGCGCAGCCCGGCTCGCTCGACGGCCAGCTGACCACTTTCACCTACCTCAACACGAAGACCACGAGCGACGGCACGCGCGGTCTGGCCGGCGAGGGCGGCGAAGACGTGGAGTACGTCGGCGGGATGGGCTGCGTGCTGAACAAGCCTCGATCCCTCGGCACCGTGCGCATCACGACGACGGATGCGGCGACGCTCCCGGACGTCCGGCCGAACTACCTCGACCAGCAGGTGGACCGCGACGCCATCCGCGAGATCGTGCGGCTCGGGTGGAAGGTGTTCACGACCCCGCCGATGTCCGACCTCTTCTTCGCGCCGATCGGCATGGATGCCGAGACGATCGCCGACGACGCCGCCCTGGACGCGGCGATCGCCTCGAAGACCGCTTCTGGGTACCACTTCACGGGCACGTGCCTGATGGCGCCGCGCGACAACGACGGCGTGGTGGACGAGCAAGGACTCGTCCACGGGGTCAGCGGGCTCCGCGTGGTCGACGCGTCGATCATCCCCACGACCCCCGCCGCGAACTCTCAGCTGACCACGATGATGGTCGCCGAGCGCATCGCGGGGATGATCCGCGCCGGGGCGCAGTGATGCGGATCGGCTATTCGGCGATCACGTGGGGCGGCGTCGTCGGCACCGCGGGCGGGGTGGGCAGCATCGCCGACCTCTTCTACGCGACCGACGGCGACACCCGTGTCGCCGTGCGAGAGATCGCCTTCAGCGGGTATGCCGGTGTCGAGGTCTTCGATGGAGACCTGCTGGCATATGCGGATGACCCGGATCGCCTGCTCTCGGTGCTCGAGGCGTCGGAAGTCGAACTGGTCAGCGTGTACTCCGGCGCGAACTTCATCTACGACGACATCGCCGCGGACGAGTTCGCGAAGGTGGAGCGCGCCGCGAGCCTCGCCGCTCGCTTCGGCGCGCGCCGCCTCGTGTTCGGCGGTGGCGCCCGGCGTTCGGAGGGTGCGCGCCCGGACGACATCCGAGCGCTCGGGCGCGGCCTCGACCGGGCGGCGGAGATCGCCGCCTCGCACGGGCTCGGCGCCAGCTACCACCCTCACCTCGGCACGCTGGTGGAGGCCCCGGACGCGCTGGCCACGCTGATGGAGTGCTGCGCGGTGCAGTTCTGTCCCGACACCGCGCATCTGGCCGCGGGTGGCGGCGATCCGGCCGAGCTCATCACCCGATACGCCGCGCGCCTCGGGCACGTTCACCTCAAGGACCTCAGCCGGGCAACGACGACGTTCCAGCCCCTCGGTGAAGGCGACCTCGACCTGGACGGCGTCCTCGCGGCGATCGAGAAGGCGGAGTACGACGACTGGCTCATCGTCGAACTCGACGCCTACGCCGGAGACCCTGCGACCGCCGCTGAGATCAGCCGGTCGTTCCTCCGCGCCCGCGGCTACTGACGCCCCGTACGTCTGCGCTCTTCGGCATCTATCGCGAGCGGAGCGCGGAATCCGTAACAATCGTGTCTCCACTTCTGACATGCCATTGACAAAAGATGTAGAGCTATTGACATGATTGGTCTACCTTGAACACAAACAGGGTCAATCCGAAGAGAACGAAGGAGTTCGCGATCCATGTCGCAGACGATGAGCGCTGTCCGCCTCCACGCCCCAGAAGATCTTCGACTGGACACGGTTCCCGTTCCCGTCCCCGCCCACGGTGAAGTCCTCGTGAAGGTGTGGCGCAGCGGAATCTGCGGCACCGACCTCCACATCGCGAAGGGCAACTTCCCCGCCCCCAACCTTCCGCTGACCCTCGGTCACGAGTTCTCGGGCGTCATCACGGAGGTCGGCGACGGCGTCGACTCCCTCTCCAGCGGCGCCCACGTCGTCGTCGACATCAACATCGCGTGCGGGCACTGCTACTTCTGCCGGCGCGGACAGAAGCTCTTCTGCCCGCAGGTCGAGCAGCTCGGAGTGCACCGCGCCGGCGGGCTCGCCGAGTACGTCGTCGGTCCCCGCCTCCAACGTGCACGTGCTGCCCTCGACCCTCTCGCTCGACGACGCGGCCTACGTCGAGCCGCTCGCCTGCGCGATCCACGGGCAGGACCGCATCGGCATCCGTTCGGGTGACCGGGTGCTGATCATCGGCGGCGGGCCCATGGGTCTCGCGCACATCGCCCTGGCGCAGCTGCAGGGCGCGTCAGCGGTCATCGTCTCCGAGCCGGATCCCGCACGTCGCGCGGCTCGCCGGCGCCATGGGCGCCGATGTCCTCATCGACCCGTTCGAGACGCCGCTCGACGAGACGATCGCGGAGCTGACCGACGGCATCGGACCTGACGTCGTCATCGAAGCCGTCGGCAGCGTCCCCACCTACGAGGCGGCCGTCGCCGTCGTCCGTCGCGGCGGGCGGATCCTCGCGTACGGCGCCGCGCCGCAGACCGCCACGATGAGCCTCCGCCCCTTCGACATCTACTCCAAGGAGCTCACGATCGTCGGCTCCTACGCCGGCACCTACGACACGTGGCCGCGGGCCATCGCCCTCCTCGCGGAGGGCCGGTTCACCCCGAGCACGATCGTCGACTCGATCCGGCCGCTCAGCGAGGCCGTCGAAGCCATCCGCGCGCTCGAGCACGGACAAGTCCACCGTCAAGGTCCACATCCAGATGCCATGACAGCAGGCATCGACCCGTCCCACCCGAACCGACCATTTTCAAAGGAGAAAACACTCATGATCTCATTCACAGGACGGCGGAACCGTCGCCGCCGCAGTCGCCGTGGCCGCGCTGGCGACCGCTGCGCTCCTCGGCGGTTGCGCCGCGGGAGCACCGCAGTCGTCAGGGCGATGACAAGCACCCTCAACGCGATCTTCCTCCCCGCAGCCTGGGGCACCGTCGTCAAGGAGCAGCTCGCCCCGCAGTACGAGGAGGAGACCGGCGTCAAGGTGAACGTCGAGCTCATCGGGCGCGACGCGATCCACGAGAAGATGGCGACCCTGTTCGCAGGACAGGACTCCAGCTACGACATCTTCAACCTCGACTACAACTGGATCCCGGAGTTCGGGGAGGGTGGCCACCTCGTGCCCCTCGACGACGCGTCACTGCTGAGGACCGGGACGACTTCCTTCCGCTGAGCGCTCGACGTGGCGACGTGGGACGACCAGCTGCTCGGCATCCCCCAGACGATGCACCCGGCGGTGCTGTGGTACAACAGCGCGCTCTATACCGACCCCGACACGCATGGCCGCTATCAGGAGGAGACGGGCGACGAGCTGACGCCGCCCACGACCATGGACGAGTGGTACGAGCAGGTCAAGTTCTTCGACGGCCGCGACGTTCAACGGCCAGGAGCTGTCGGGATGGGCCGCCCAGGCCGCCAAGGGGTTCGGCAACGTGCACACGTGGCTCAGCTTCGCCTTCAGCTACGACTGCGAGCCGTTCAACGACGACTTCACCGAGTCGACGCTCAGCACGCCCGAGTGCATCGAGGCCACTCGAGCGCTGGGCGGAGATGATGCAGTACATGCCGGCAGGAGCCAACGAGTTCACCTACGACAACGTGACCGCCGCGGCGCAGCAGGGCACCATCGCCACCGCGATCCAGTGGTCGTGGGGCCAGTTCGCCACCGATGACCCCGAGACCTCGCAGACGGTCGGCCAGTGGGAGATCGCGCCGATGCCCGCGGGCCCTCGCGGCACCAGCGCCGGGCACCTCGCGGCGTGGGTGATCTCCGTCTCGAAGTACTCGAAGAACGTCGACGAGGCGAAGAAGTTCGCTGCCTGGCTCGAGACGAAGGAGAACGACGTCTTCCAGGCGAAGAACGGCGCCGGCGACCCGGTCCGGATCTCGAGCTACGAGGCCGACGAGCTCCTGAGCGAGACCCTCCCCGACTCCGACGTCCCGCGCTTCCGCCGTCTGGCCACGACGCTCGAGGCGATGCAGTCCGCTCAGCCCCGCCCGCGTCTTCCCCGGCGAGGAGATCTGGGAGACGACGTTGAGCACCGAGCTCAGTGCGATCTCGCTCGGCGAGCGCAGCGTCGAAGAAGGCCTGAAGCGCGCGGATGAGGCCCAGAACCGGAATCTCGCGAACTGATGACCTCCACCGCGCAGATCGAGGCCCGGACGGCTGACACGCCGTCCGGGCCCCGCCCGGGGCGTCAGAAGCGGCACGTCGGGCGGTACGCCGTGATGTTCCCGGGGCTGCTGTTCCTCGCCGCCCTGGCGATCTACCCGACCATCTATTCGCTGGTCATCTCGCTCACCCGCTGGCGAGTGACGACAGGTGAGGACCCGCGGTTCGTCGGGCTCGAGAACTACGCGGCTCTGCTCACCGACGCGGCCTTCTGGAACTCCGTCCGCGTGACGGTGGTGTTCGTCGTCTTCGCGGTGCTGATCGAGTTCCTCCTCGCCTTCGGCCTGGCGCTGCTGTTCTTCCGCAGCTTCCCCGGCGACAAGATCATGCGGGCGCTCATCCTCATGCCGATGCTGGTCGCCCCGGTGGTGGTCGGCCTCCTCGCGAGGTTCAGCCTCGAGCCGACCTTCGGCATCGTCAATCAGCTGATGAGAGCGGTGGGACTGCCCACCACCGAGTTCCTCGGAAGCCCCGCCCTGGCCCTCCCGACGCTCATCGCGATCGACGTCTGGCAATGGACGCCGTTCCTGTTCCTCATCCTGCTCGCCGCGATGCAGGGTCTTCCGGAAGAAGTGATCGAGGCGTCCAAGCTCGACGGCGCGTCGTGGCCCCGGATCATCTGGCACCAGTTCCTGCCGCTGCTGAAGTACCCGATCCTGGTGGGCGTCCTGCTCCGTCTGATCGACTCGTTCCGTGTCTACGACATCGTGTTCATGACCACGCGAGGCGGTCCGATCGACGCCACGTCCACCATGTCGTGGCAGATCTACGACGTCGGCTTCCGGTCGTTCACGATCTCCTACGCCGCGGCCTACTCGTGGCTGCTGCTCATTCTCGTCCTGCTCGTCGTGAACACCCTGCTCCGGCGCATGTCGGTCAGGAACTGAGAGGTAGTCCCATGAGCACGATCGCTCCCGTTCGCCGTTCTCGCAACGGTCTCACGGCGGTGCGCGCCACCGTCGCCGGCATCTTCACGCTGCTGTTCATCGGGCCCATCCTCTGGATGATCACGACGGCCTTCAAGACCGGCAACCAGGCCTTCTCCACCGAGATCCAGTGGTTCTTCACGCCGACGCTGTCGAACTTCGAGAGCGTGCTCCAGGGCACCAGCTTCGGGTACGCGCTGATCAACAGCCTGCAGGTGTCGATCATCTCCTCTCTCGTCGCGCTGCTGCTGGCCTCCGGCATCGCCTACCCGATCGCGCGATTCGACTTCAAGGGCCGGTCCAGCCTGGCAGGGGTCATCCTGTCGCTGCGCATCGTGCCGCCGATCGTGACGATCATCCCGCTCTTCCTGCTGCTGCAGTCGGTCGGCCTCAACGGGTCGCTGCTCGCCATCATCCTCCTCCACGTCTTCATGAACCTCCCGCTCGCCGTCTGGCTGCTCCGGGGCTTCTACGAGGACGTCCCCAAAGAGCTCGAGGAGGCCGCGCAGCTCGACGGGCTCGGCCACCTCTCGACCTTCTTCCGCGTCGTGCTGCCGCTCGCGGCCCCGGGCGTGGCGGCCACGGGGCTCCTCTGCTTCGTGTTCTCGTGGAACGAGTTCCTCTTCGCCAACATCCTCTCGAACGCGACCAGTCAGACGGTCACCGTCTCGCTGACGCAGTACGTGACCCCGGTGGGAACGCAGTGGACCCAGATCATGGCCGCCGCCACCCTCGTCGCCCTGCCGGTATGGCTCGCGGCACTGGCGGCGCAGAAATACCTCGTGCGAGGTCTGACGATGGGCGCGGTCAAGTAGCGCCGCGTCACTGATCGCGAACGACAGCTCGACACCCACCGCGGTCTCAGTCCTCACTGGAACTGAGCCCGCGGTGGGCGGCGAGGAGCGTGATCTCGGGATGCTCCTCGGCGACGTAGCGCTCCGCGCGGTCGAGCACGTCACGCACGTGCGACACGTCGGCGCCGACGACCGAGATGCCGATCGCGGCACGGCGGTGCAGGTCGTGGAGGCCCACCTCGGCGACGGCCGCTTCCGTGCGCCGGCGGAGACCCGCGATCAGCGGACGCAGGATGCCGCGCTTCTCCTTCAGGGAGTGCACGTCGCCGAGCAGCAGGTCGAACTCCATCCAGCCGATCCACATGGTGTCGACCCTACGGCCGTGCGGGCTCGTCGGCGTCTGCGTCGTCGGAGTCATCACCCGATGCGAGCGCCGCACGCGAGCTCGCCTTCTCGATGCCGTCGAGCGCGCGGTCGTCGCGACGGCGGCCGGCGCTGGCACGGTACGACGAGCGGATCTCGCGCACGACGAGATCGGTGAGGAGCCCCCACGGATCGGGCGTGACCGTGATCCATGTGCGGCGCTTGCCCCACAGTTCTTCTTCGAGGATGTCGAGGGTCGCGTGTGCGATGCCGTCGGCGTCGGTCATCGCGCCCACGCCGGCGAGCACGCGGCGCTGCACCTCGGGGGAGACGCGCAGACGCGCCTGGCGGATGAAGCGCTGGCGGTCGCTGTCGTCGACGGTGGGCGAGAAGCAGCTGTCGCTGCGGAGCGCGGAGAGGAAGGAGCGGAACTCGGCGTCGCTCCAGGCGTTGTCGTTCATGATGTGTCTGTCCTTGTTCGGGGCTGCGCTGCGCGAACACGCACACGGCCCGGATGGGTCGATTCCACAGGGCGCGATCAGTTCACACCGACCGCACCAAAGGGTCATGCCTCCGAGGAGGCAGTGCTCCTTAGGAGTGGCGACGGCGTCACGCGCGCACCTCGAACAGCGCCGCGAGGGGCGCTGGAGGAGCAGACGGTGACAGACACGAGGCTCGACGATACGGGGTGCGGGAGTTTCGCGTCAAGGAAAGAGACCGATCCTGCGCGCGGGTGGACATCGGGTGGGCATCCGCGACGCGGCTGCACGCAATTCGGCGCTCCGATCCACGCAATCATCCGGAATCAACACGCAAGCTCGGCGGCCACGCCGGGAGCGCCGCGGCAGGCGAGTTACGTTCGAGTCACGTTCGCGGTCCATAGGCCGCTCCGAAGCGCTCCCCACCGACATCCCTCTCCCTTCACGCATGATTCCGTCGTCCTCCGCCCACCGCGTCCTCATCGCCGACGGCGACCGTGCCGAGCGCCGCCGCGTGCGGTCGCGAATCGGTCGCGTCGCCGACCTCCAGGTGATCGGTGAAGCCAGCAACGGTCGAGACGCCGTGACCGCGGCTCTCGCCGAACGCGCCGACATCGTGCTGATGGACATGCAGATCCCCGGCCTCAATGCGTCCGACGCGACCCGGCGAATCCTCCATGACGCGCGCGACCGGCGGGTGGCCGTGGTCGCGATCAGCAGCTTCGCCGGTGACGCCTACGTCAACGAGGCGCTCGCAGCGGGAGTCGCCGGCTACCTCATGAAGGGGCGCGACACGCACCTCGTCATCGACGCCATCCAGGCGGCAGCCCGCGGCGACGCCGTGATCTCCGACAAGGTGGGGGCAGTCGTGCTGCGGGAGCTCGCGCGGCGGCGGGCCGGGACCGCCACCCCCGCGCAGCTGGCGTCACTCACTCCCGACGAGCGTCGCGTGATCGCGTCGCTGTGCAGCGGACTCACGGCGAGCAGCGCGATCGCCGACGCACTCCACATCTCCGTCCACACGGTCCGCATGCACGTGAACTCGGCGCAGAGCAAGGCGGGCGTCGCCGACCGCACGCAGCTGGCGGTGTGGGCGACGCGCAACGGGCTCGGCTGACGCCGTCTCGTCAGCCCTTGACGGCCCCGGCCATCACGCCGCTCACGAGCTGCTTGCCCGCGAGGGCGAGCACGAGCAGCAGGGGAGCGGCGACGAGGAACACCCCGGCCATGACGAGCCCGGTGTCGGAGGTGAATGCGCCACGCAGCTGCGGCACCACGAGCGGCATGGTCAACTGCGACCGCATCACCACTGAGGGCCAGAAGAAGCTGTTCCACGAGCCGATGAAGGTGAACAGCGCGAGAGTCGCGGCTCCTGGCCGCGCCGCCGGGAGCGCGATCGACCAGAAGGTGCGGAACATCGACGCGCCGTCGACCCGGGCGGCCTCGATCAGCTCGTAGGGGAGGGCCTCCTGCAGGTACTGCGTCATCCAGAACACGCCGAACGCCCCGACGAGTCCGGGCACGATCAGGGCCATCACCGAGTCGATCCAGCCGAATTCGTTCATCATGACGAACAGCGGGATGGTGCCGACCTGCGCGGGGATGATGAGGGTGGCGAGCACCGCCACATACAGCGCCTGGCGGCCCCGGAACCGCAGCTTCGAGAAGCTGAACCCGGCAAGAGCGGAGAAGAAGACGACGGAGGCGCTCACGGTGACGGCGACGAGCGCCGAGTTGGCGAACGCGAGCCAGATGCTGAACTGCTCGGCCGAGAAGACCTCACCGAAGTTCTCCAGCAGCGTGAGGGTGGGCAGCCACCGCGGCAGCGCGCCCACCGACCGTGTGATCTCGGTGGTCGTCGACGATCCGTACATCGCTGCGGCGTACAACGGGAACACCGACATCACGAAGACGGCCGCGAGGATGCCGTACGTGACCCATCCCGGACGCCGCGACGACGGGTTGTGCGCGGCCGTCGACCGCCCCCGCGCCCGCCGCCGCTGCGCGTAGCGGGCGGCGCCGCGGCCTGCGGTGTTCTCGACGAAAGCGGTGCTCATCGATGCGATCCTTCGACGGTGCCGACCGCTTCGGTCGACGAGACGGGCGGGGTGGGGTCGAGCGGGCCGAGCGGCAGCGGGCGTCGCCGCGCGCGCCGCCGTGCCCGTCGCGCGTCGCCCCGCGGCGCGTCCGCCGACGAGATGGAGCGCGTGAGCCAGAAGTTGAGCAACGAGATCAGCAGGATGATGAACGCGAAGATCCAGCCGACGGCCGCCGCTTGACCGAGCCGGTCCTGCCACTGCCCGAAGCCGAGGGTGAACAGGTAGAGCATGACGGTGGTCCACTGGTTGTCGGCGCCGCCGGCGCCTCCGCCTGTTCCGCCGCCGTCGAACAGCCGCGCCTCGTCGAAGATCTCGAGACCGCCGATGGTCATGGTGAGGATCACGAAGATGAGGGTCGGCCTGATCCCGGGAAGAGTCACGGAGAAGAACTGCCGCGCGCGACCGGCGCCGTCGACCGTGGCGGCCTCGTACAGGTCCCGCGGCACCGCCTGCATGGCTGCGAGGAGAATGAGCGCGTTGTAGCCGGTCCACCGGAACACGACCATCGAGCCGATGGCGACGTGCGAGAGGAGGCGGTCCTGGAAGAACGGCGAGCTGTGTTCGGTGAACAGCCCGAGTTCGTGCAGGTGCGGCACGAGGATCCCGAACTGACCGAACACCTGCCCGAAGATCATCGACGTCGCCACCGGCATGACGACGAAGGGGATGAGCACGCTCATGCGCCAGAACGTCCGCGCGCGGAGGTTCTGGTCGAGGATCGCGGCGATGATCACCGCGAGGATCAGCTGCGGGACCCCGCCGAGCAGGAAGATCGAGATCGTGTTCTCGAGCGACCGCCAGAACAGCGGCTGGCGGAGCACCCACGCGAAGTTGTCGAGGCCGACGAAGTCGCCCATCCCGGAGCGTCGGTGCCAGTCGTGCAGCGCGACGACGACGTTGAAGAGCAGGGGGAACGCGCCGAACACCGCGAACAGCAGGAAGAACGGCGAGATGTACAGGTAGGGGGAGAGCTTGACGTCCCAGCGCGACAGGCGCTGACCCCAGCCCACGCGCCGGATCGTGCGCATGCGCGGAACCGCTGATATGAGATCCATCCGTGGAACCTTCCGTGGTGTCGGTCGGAGCCGGCGGGAGCGCGGCCCGGTCTCGCGCATCGACGAGACCGGGCCGCGCCCGGCCGGTCAGCCCGCGGTCTCGAAGCCGAGGGCCTCGAAGTTGCCGACGACCGAGTCCCACGCCTCCTGCGGCGAGGCGCTCCCCGCTTCGACCAGCCGGATGCCGTCGGTGACGAGCGTCTGGATGCCGGCGAAGTTCTCGCCTCGATAGCCGCCGGCTGCGGCGTCGCCGGCGGCAGCGGCGAGGTCGCCGTAGACCTTCCCGAGCTGCTGGCCGCCGAAGAACTCGTTCTCGGTCTCGGCGATGTCGGGGTTCGCGATCGCGTCGAGCTGCGAGGGGAACTGGCCGGTGGTGTGGAACCAGTCGATGGCGGCGTCGGGGGAAGTGAGGAAGTCGGCGAGCTTCACGGCCCAGCCGGTGTTCTCACCCGTCGACGGCACCGCGAAGAACGATCCGCCCCAGTTGCCGCCGCCGTCGGGGAAGGTGCTCGCGACGCGCCAGCCGTCGACGCCGTCGGCGTTGTCGGCGATGATGCCCGCCATCCACGCCGGGGTCACCACGGTCGCCCACTGCTTGTTCTGGAAGCCTGCACCCCAGTCGGCGTGACCGATGGGGATTCCGGCCGAGACGCCGTCCGCGGCGGCTTCGGCGAACGTCATGAACAGGTCGCGGATCTGCGTGTTGCCGGCCATGTCGTAGGGAAGGCCCGACTCCGGGTCTTCGAACGCGGACGGCAGGAGGTTGATCGCGGCCTGGAACGCGCTCGAGAGCGAGTCGATGAAGTAGTTGTCGGACGTGGCGACGTAGTCGCGCCCGGCGTCGAGGAACGACTCCCAGGTGGCCGCCTCTCCGCCGATGAACTCGCCGAACGTGTCGGGGTCGGTTGCCAGGCCCGCAGCCGCCACCATGTCCTGGTTGAACGCGATGCCGAGGGGGCCGATGTCGGTGCCGTATCCCGTGACCGAGCCGTCGACGGAGCCCTGGGTGACCTTCCAGTCGACCCAGCGGTCGGGGATCTCGGGAAGCTCCACCCAGTCTTCGGGCACCGCCATCATCTCGGCCCACCAGTCGAGCTCGATGAGGTGCACGTCGGACAGGCCGGCACCGTCGGACGACAGGCCGTTCCGCAAGACGGTCTGGGCCGAGGCGCCGTCGGGGAACGAGTTCACCACCACCTTTATGCCGTACTCCTCTTCGAAGGCGGCGAGCAGGTCAGGCGGGAAGTCCATCCAGGCGGCGACCGTGAGCTTCTCGGGCTTGTTGTCGTCGGTCGCGTCATCACCGCCCGGTTGGCCGCCGCCGGAGCAGGAGGTGAGGGCGAGAGAGGCGAGTGCGACCGAGGCGGCCATCACTCCGATCCTCGTGGAGATGGTCATGTCGGGTCCTTTCGTACGTCGTTGTAACGGGTGTCCTGTGGAGTGGTGCGGGATGGTGCGGCGTGGTGCGGGTCAGGCGGTGCGGCCGATCGACACGACGGCCCAGGGCTCCAGCGTCAGGTCGATGTGGAGCACGCCGTCGGCGCCGACGGTGAGCGCGGTGCGAGCGAGGTCGTCGGCGATCCTGCTGAGATCGGCGGTCTGCTGGCGTGTGGGATTGAGGGGTGAGCCCATGCGGTGCCAGGCCTCCACGGGGTTGCCGTGCTCGAGGTCGAGCATCTCGACGAGGTAGGTGTCGCCGGGGGTCAGGCCCGACACGCGATGGCTGATGCGGCGCGCTGGTCCTTCCTCTTCGAGACGGTGGGTGAGCGCATGGCTGTTGGCGCCTCCCACCGAGCGGTCGCCCATCGTGTCGGGGTAGTTGAAGAAGAGCGCCGCGACGGCGTCGTCGTGCGTGAGCGTGATGATCCCGTGCTCCGTCTGGAGCGCGATGCGCTCGCCGAGCCGACCGAGCATCGACATCGCGTGGAACGTCGGCTTGTGGATGCCCTGCTCGTTCACCAGGCCGAAGCCGCCGTGGAACGGGCCGATGCCTGCCCCGCCCTCCTCGAACACGTCGGTGAAGGTCCAGTACGAGATCGAGTCGGCGCGGGAATGGCTCTGCAGGAAGGCGCGGGCGATGTAGGTGGCCGCGTACACGGTGTCGTGCATGTGGTCGCGACTCGAGGGCGACGTCGACCATTCGGTGATGTGCAGCGCGGCATCCGGGTACGCCGACGCCGCGATCACCTCTCGCATGACGTCGAGATCGTCGCGGGTCGCGTCCCGGTACCGGCTGATGGGGCGGCCGACCCCCTGCGAGTCGAACGCGAAATCGGTGGGGTACAGGTGGGTGGAGAGGAAGTCGACGGGCAGGTCCTGTTCGGCGCAGTAGGCGATGAACTCCTCGATCCACACGGGCCGCCACTCGAGCGCCTCGGGGTCGGGAGCCTCCGCCGCCGCCGCCTCGACGGACTTGTCGTGGTATTCGCCGTCGTAGCGCGAGTCGGGCACGAACACGGACGACGACGGTCCGCCGACGAGCAGATCGGGATCGATGGCCTTGAGCGCGCGGGCGGTCGCGGCGTACAGCTCGAAGTACTCGGTGCGGGTGCCGGTCCAGAAGTGAGGGACGAGGTTGGGCTCGTTCCACACCTCGAACGGCCAGGTGCGCACCTCGTCGATGCCGTACCGCTCGATCCAGTGCTCCACCGTGGCGGTCACGAGGTCGACCCACGCCTGCATGTCTTTCGGCGGGCTGCAGTGCGCCTTCCACCAGAACAGGGTCTCGGTCTGCGTCGCGAGAGCGCGGGGCATGAATCCGAGCTCGACGAACGGGCGGGCGCCGGCGTCGAGGATGGCGTCGAACACCTTGTCGACGTACGAGAACGTGTAGAGCGGACGGTCGAGGGGCGTGGGCGGCCCGAACCCTCCGCCGTCGGTCGTGCGGTAGACGAACATGTCGTCGTGGAAGATCCCGTGGAAGCGCACGTAGCGGGCGCCGAGCGTCGAGACCGCCTCACGGAAGTGCGCCTGCCAGTCTGCGCGGAGTGCCTCGTGGGCTCGTCCGGCTCCGACGCACTCGTTCCAGATGTGCCGGAGCGGAGCCTCGGCGGCGGGTCGGCCGTCGATGATGAGTGACGGCGATGCCACGAGCGACACGGGACCTCCTTTGGTGGAGAACAGGAGAGACGACAGAAGTGCGAAACTGTTTCGCAACCTGTATCGTGGCTTCATGCTAAGGACCGGAGCGATACCTGTCAACGGTTCCGCGCGTTTCGATTCCAGAGAGCCTGGATGCGAGAGTGTAGTTTCGAAAAAGATTCGAGAAGAGGCTCAGGCATGGACGCGAGGTCGACCCCACGTCGCGCGACGCTCTCCGACGTGGCCGCCGTGCTCGGCGTCACCAAGGCGACCGTGTCGAAGGCGCTCAACGGACGCGGCGATGTGTCGGCGGAGATGCGCGAGAGAGTGCTCGCCGCGGCCGCCGACCTCGGCTATCGTCCGACCACGGCGCCCGCGGTGGCGCCCATCCGCCCCGCCCTCGCCGTCGTCTTCGACGTTCCGGCGTCACCCTACATCATCGGCGTGCTGCAGGGGGCGATGATCGCCGCCACCGAGAGCAGCCTCGACCTGCTCACGCGGTTGGCCCCCGCTCGCGAGCTGCGCACGCAGCGCGCCGTCGCGCGCGAGTGGATCGCCCAGCAGCAGGCCTCGGGCGTCGTCGGGATCGTGGGGCTGACGCTGTCGGAGCCCGACGGCCTGATCGAAGCGGCGACCAGCGCCGACCTGCCCTTCGTCATCGTCGACCCCGTCGACACCCGGCATCCCCGCATGGTGAGTGTCGGATCGAGCAACTGGGCGGGCGCCCGCATGGCGGCGGAGCATCTCGTCGGTCTCGGTCATCGACGCATCGCGTGGATCGGTGGACCGGACGCGTCGGATGCGGCACGCGACCGGCTGTACGGCTATCAGGCGGCGCTCGACGTCGCCGGCGTCGCCGTCGATCCGGCGCTCATCCGTTCCGGCCAGTTCGCCGTCGCCGAGGGTGCCGCGCACGCCCGCGACCTGCTCACCTCTCCCGACCGTCCGACGGCGATCATGGCGGCCGACGACGAGATCGCGGTCGGTGTGCTCGCGGCGGCCCACGAACTCGGCATCCGGGTGCCCGAAGACCTGAGCGTCACCGGCTTCGACGACACGCCGCAGGCCGCGTGGACCACACCGCCGTTGACGACCGTGCACCAGCACCTCGAAGGCATGGGCGGCATGGCGGTGCAGACCATCCTCGTCATGGCCGAAGGACGCCAGCCGTCGTCGCGCCACGTCGAGCTCGCGACGTCGCTGACGGTGCGCGCGAGCACGGGGCCGGTTCTGCAGGACTGAGTCGCGGTCGCTTCTTCGATTCGGTCCGCGCCGACTACCCGTCTGCGGTGGCGTCCTCCTCCTGCGCGGGCTGGAGCAGGCGCAGGAACTCGTCGAAGAGGGTGACCATGTCGACCTGGTCGGGGTCGAGCAGCCATTGCAGCTGGAGGCCGTCCATCATGGCGGTGACCAGCTGCCCGAGACGCTGCGGATCGAGGTCGCGGCGGAGTTCGCCGCGCTCCTGCAGGCGCGTGAACTCGTCGTCGTCCTGATGGCGGATGCTGCGGTAGCGCTCCCGGAACGACTCGTGCGCCGGGTGCTGCGGGTCGGTCGCCTCGGCCGAGAGCACGACGTGGAGGGCGACGAGGCCGGGAGACGCGGCGTTGCGGGCGACCTGCTCGCGCATGGTGTCGACGAGCGTCGCGCCTGAGGCTTCGGCATGCTCGCGGCGCACCCGGTCGAGGTCGTCGCGCTCGGCGATCGTGGCGGCCAGGAGCCCGGTCTTCGTGCCGAAGTGGTGGAGCAGTCCGGCGTCGGAGATGCCGACGCGGCGGGCGATCTCACGCAGCGACGTGCCACGGTAGCCCTGCTCGCCGAACACCTCGACGGCGGTGGAGAGGATGCGCTTCCGGCGCACGTCGCCGCGCGCGCGGCGCAGGTCGGTGCGGCCAGCGGGGGCCTGATCGCCGCCCTCGCCATCGGGGCGGACACCGTCGTCGCTCATGCGCAGCTCCCCTTGCGTGTGATTTCGTCTCAGTCTATGGTGAACAAACTAAGCAAGCAGTTGCTAAGTTTGTTTCTCCGGAGCGGAAGCCGTTCCGGATCTCGATGAGGAGGACACACGATGAACATCCGACGCAGAGCGCTGGCCATCGGTGCGATCGGCGTCATCGGCGCGCTCGCTCTCGCGGGTTGCGGCCGGGCAGACGACGACGCGCCGACGGGCGAAGGCCCCTCGTCCGCCGCGATCGACGACTCGCCCGCCACCGGCGAGATCACGATCTGGGCGATGGGTGAGGAGGGGGAGAACCTCGGCGACTTCTCGAAGGCCTTCACCGACGCGAACCCCGATGCCACCGTCACCGTCACGACGATCCCGTGGGCCGACGTCATGACCAAGTACCAGACGGCGGTCGCCGCGGGCACCGTGCCCGACGCCATCATGATCGGCTCGTCGCTGCTGCCGTCGATGGTCGCTGCGGGCGGCCTCGCCCCCGTTCCCGACGACCTCGTCGACGACGACACCCTGAACGAGACCGCCGCCGAGTCGGTCGAGGTCGAGGGCGTGGCGTATGCGGTGCCGTGGTACGTCGAAACCCGCGTGCTCTATTACCGGAGCGACCTCGCCGAGAAGGCGGGACTCTCGGCTCCCACCACGTGGGAGGAGCTCACCGCGTTCGCCAAGGGGTTCACCGACAACGGCGCCGCTCACGGGATCCAGCTGCCCATGGGCGACGCGGAAGACTCCACGCAGGTGATCCTGCCCTTCTATGCGCAGGCCGGCGGTGACGTCCTCAACGACGCGGGCGACGCGTACGAGTGGGACCACGACGCGCTGGTGAGCGCCCTCGAGTACTACGCCTCGTTCTTCACCGATGGTCTGGCGCCCATCTCGGGCTACGGCGACGCCCAGACCTCGGCGTTCGCCGATGGATCGAACCCGGCGTTCATCTCGGGTCCGTGGATGATCTCGGTGCTCGCCGACCAGCAGGACGAAGCGTGGGTCGACGAGAACGTCGCCACCGTGCCGGTGCCCGCGGGGTCCGACAACAACGACTCCTACCTCGGCGGCGGCCACCTCGGCGTCTTCGCCGACGCGAAGAACGCCGACGGTGCGTGGAAGCTCATCCGCTGGCTGTCGCAGGCCGACACGCAGAAGGCCTGGTTCGATCTGACGAGCGGTCTGCCCGCCGTCACGTCGGTGCTCGACGCCGAGCCGTACGCGTCCGACGAGCGCATCGCGGTGCTCAACGACCAGCTCGAGGACACCGTCGCCCCGCCGTCGGTGCCGAGCTGGGACGAGATGTCGGCGTTCATCGAGACGGAGGCCGAGAAGGTCGCCAACGGGTCGAGCGCGGAGGATGCCGCCACGGCCATCGAGGCGAAGGCCGAGTCGCTCGGAACGGGTTGGTAAGACCGTGGCCCTCGCCACCCCCGCCACCGCCGGGAGCCCCGGGGCAGGCGGCGGCGGCACGCGCCTGAATCCCGGTCGCAGGAGCATCGGGCGGGGCGCCCGCGGCGGCGCTGGGCAGCGAGGATTCGCCGCCCAGCGCCGCCAGACGGCGCTCGTCGCCTGGCTGTTCGCCGTGCCGTTCGTCGCGATCTTCGCGGTGTTCATGCTCGGGCCGCTGGTCGCGTCCTTCGCGATGTCGTTCACCGACCTCGGGGTGAAAGACCTGCGTTCGCCGTTCTCGGTGAACGTGATCGGGTTCGACAACTTCGTCGTCCTGTTCCAGGACGAGCTGTTCGTCAAGTCGATCTTCAACACGTTCTACTTCGTGCTGGTCGGCATCCCGCTGACGATGGCGCTCGGGCTCATGCTCGCGGTCGCGCTCAACTCCGGCATCGACCGCTTCCGCGGGCTCTTCCGGGTGGGGTACTACACGCCTGTCGTGACCTCGATCGTCGCGGTCGCCGTCGTGTGGCGGTTCATCCTGCAGGATTCCGGTCTCATGAACACGGTGCTCGCCTGGACCGGGATCGATGGGCCCGACTGGCTCAACGACCCGGTCTGGGCGATGCCGTCCATCATCGTGATGGGTGCCTGGCGCAACATGGGGACGCTCATGATCATCTTCCTCGCGGGGCTTCAGGCCATCCCGCGCGACGTGTACGAGGCGGCCGAAGTGGATGGTGCGGGCGCGTGGCGCCGGTTCACCACGATGACGCTGCCGCTCATGCGGCCGACGCTCCTGCTGGGAGCCGTGCTCCTGTCGGTCGGCTTCCTGCAGGTGTTCGAAGAGCCGTTCGTCATGACGCAGGGCGGCCCGCTCAACTCGACCCTCACGATCAGCTACTACGTCTACAACCAGTTCGGCTACGGCGACTACTCGCTGGCGTCGGCTGCCGCCTACGTGCTGTTCGCGTTCATCGCGGCGCTGTCGGCGGTGCAGTTCCGGCTGCTGCGTTCGAAGGACAGGTGACATGACCACGCTCGTCGAAACCCCACCCGAGAGCCGGCCCGCACCGGCGGAGCGCCGCGGCCGGCGCCCCGTGAGCTGGTCGCGCGGCGCCACCTACCTCGCCCTCACCGTCGGGCTGATCCTCACGCTCATGCCCTTCGTCTGGATGCTGCTCGGCAGCTTCAAGACGCAGGGGGAGCTGCTGCAGCGGCCCATCACGTGGTGGCCCGAGCAGGCGACCCTCGACAACTACTCGCGCTGGCTGACGCAGCTCGACTACGGGCAGTTCTTCCTCAATTCCGTGATCGTGGCGCTCGTCGTGGTCGTCGGGAACATCGTGTTCTGCTCGATGGTCGCCTACGCGCTCGCCAAGCTCGAGTTCCCCGGCAAGCGCGTGCTGTTCGGGCTCGTGCTGCTCATGCTCATGGTGCCGGGCGTCGTGAC
The DNA here is from genome assembly GCA_963789095.1 of uncultured Actinomycetota bacterium. Lineage (GTDB taxonomy): Bacteria > Actinomycetota > Actinomycetes > Actinomycetales > Microbacteriaceae > Microbacterium. The sequence continues at coordinate 381,722 of CAWBJK010000009.1, read as the reverse complement.
GCTCGTGCCGATGTTCGTGCTCGTAGCCAACATGGGTCTCGTCAACACGTATCCGGCGCTCATCCTGCCGTTCCTGGCCGGACCGCTCGGCGTCTTCCTCATGCGGCAGTTCATCATGGGGGTGCCCGACGCGCTCCTGGAGGCGGCGCGCATCGACGGGGCGGGCGAGTTCCGCATCTTCCTGCGCGTCGTGATGCCCCAGTGCGGCCCCGCGATCGCGACGCTCGCGATCCTCACGTTCCTCGGGTCGTGGAACAACTTCCTGTGGCCGCTCGTGGTCGCGCAGACCGAGAACATGTACACCCTGCCGGTGGCGCTCTCGCTCTACTCGGTCGGGTCGAACGGCACCTACTACGGGCTGCTGATGGCGGGCTCTGTGCTCGTCGTCACGCCGATCCTTCTCCTGTTCCTGTTCCTGCAGCGCTATTTCGTGCAGGGCATCACCATGACCGGGCTCAAGTAGCCCGTCCAGACACCGGGCGCGACAGCCCGAGAAACGGACCTGATCCATGAGTCTGCTCACGTTCCCCGACGGCTTCGTCTGGGGCGCCGCCACGGCCGGACATCAGATCGAAGGCGGCAACGTCAACAGCGACTGGTGGCCGCGCGAGGTGGCCCCCGACTCGACGATCGCCGAACCATCGGGAGACGCGGCCGACAGCTACCATCGCTACCGCGAAGACATCGCCCTCCTGGCGAAGTCGGGCCTCGGGACCTACCGGTTCTCGCTGGAGTGGTCGCGGATCGAGCCGGCCGAGGGGATGGTGTCGCACGCCGCTCTCGACCACTACCGCCGAGTCATCGAATGCTGCCACGAGCTCGGCGTGACCCCCGCGATCACGATCTACCACTTCACGACGCCGCAGTGGTTCGCCGCCGGCGGCGGCTGGCGGAATCCCTCGTCGGTCGACCGGTTCACCCGCTTCGTCGAGATCGTGCTCCCCCTGCTGCACTCGGCATCGCACGTGTTCACGATCAACGAGCCGAACATCCTCGCGATGATCTTCGCGGGCAAGGAGGGCAACCAGCAGATCCAGGCCGGGTCGCTCCCGAACCCCGACCCGGTGGTGACGGAGCACATCATCTCGGCGCACCGCCGCGCCGTGGAACTCGTGCGCACGACGGGCCGCCCGGTGGGCTGGCCTGTCGCGCCGCAGCAGTTCTACGCCGATCCGGGTGCGGAAGATGTGCTCAGGGAGTACGCGTACCCGCGGGAGACGATCTTCCTCGAGGCCGCGCGAGGCGACGACTTCGTGGGCGTGCAGGCCTACACGCGCACGCGGATCACGGTCGACGGTCCGCTCCCGGCTCCCGACGACGTCGAGCAGACGCTGACCGGCTGGGAGTACTACCCGCCCGCGATCGCCGAGGCGGCACGACTCGCCTACGACCTCACGGGCCTCCCGGTGTTCGTGACCGAGAACGGCATCGCGACAGCCGACGATCCGCGCCGCATCGACTACACGCGCGATGCGCTGCGCGCCCTCCACGCGGAGGTCGAGGCCGGGCTTCCGTTGATCGGATACCTGCACTGGTCGCTGCTCGACAATTACGAGTGGGGCTCGTACGCCCCGACGTTCGGCCTCATCGGCTGGGACCGCGTGACCTTCGAGCGGCACCCCAAGCCGAGCCTGTGGTGGCTCGGCGACGTGGCCCGCGCGAACGCCGTCGACGCGAGCTGAGGCTTGTCAACTCGGGCGTGTCGCGTGGGTGGTAGAGTGGATACTCACCCGAGCCGGTTCAATTCCCGATCCTCTGCCTCACCGAAGAGACCAGACGTGGCGAGCTCGATCCGCTTACGATTTCGCCGCCACCCAGGATCCGTCGAAGATCTCGACCTCTGTGTTCACAGTGCGGCACCACATACGTCCGCGACGCGTTCGTCGTCACGGCACACACGGCCGCCCCGGCGGCCACGAACAACAGAAGGAAAGACACGATGGCCACTGGCACCGTGAAATGGTTCAACTCCGAGAAGGGCTACGGCTTCATCGCTCCCGATGACGGCTCCGCCGACCTGTTCGCGCACTTCTCCGCGATCGCCGGCGATGGCTTCAAGGAGCTCCGCGAGGCCCAGAAGGTGGAGTTCGACGCTGAGCGCGGACCCAAGGGAATGCAGGCGGCGAACATCCGCCCGCTCTAAAGCTTTCTCCACTCAGCCGGGGTTCCCACACGGGGACCCCGGCTGAATGCTGTCCGGGCTGGTCCCGGACCGATGGGAAGGCCCTGTGCATCCGCCGTGCATGCCGTATCGGTCATACACACGGGCGTACTGTGGCATAAAGCGATCGGCTCCCGCCGTTGGCTTCTCCGGCCACAGCGTCCCGATCCCGAGCAGGTGCCTCATCTCAACTTCCGTTCTCGAAGCCCGTCTCGGTCCCGTCCGCCAGACCTACGCGGTCGCCGGCGACTTCCCTCCCGTGGCGCGTGCGTTCACCGAGCTCTCGCAGGTCGTCCGCGAAACCGGTCTCCTGCGCCGCGCGCCGTGGTTCTACGCGATGGTGGGCACCGCGCTCGCGCTCGCCTTCGGCGGAGTGATCACCGGATTCGTGCTGCTCGGCGACAGCTGGTTCCAGCTGCTCATGGCAGGGGCTCTCGGCATCCTCATGACGCAGGTGGCCTTCCTCGCGCACGAAGCCGCCCACCGTCAGATCCTCAGCTCGGGACCCGACAACGACCGGCTCGCCCGTGTGCTCGCCAACGGGATCGTCGGACTGAGCTACTCGTGGTGGACCAACAAGCACTCGCGTCATCACGCGAACCCCAACCGCGTCGGGAAAGACCCCGACATCGAGGTCGACACGATCTCCTTCCTCGACGTCGATGCGGCGGAGGCCCGCGGTGTGCGCCGACTCATCACCCGCAAGCAGGGGTGGCTGTTCTTCCCCCTGCTGACGTTCGAGGGCGCCAACCTGCACGTCCACGCGTTCCGGCACCTGTTCGCCCGCGACAAGGTCGAGCGGCGCTGGACGGAGCTCGGGCTCCTCGCTCTCCGCTTCGCGATCTTCGTCGCCCCCGTGTTCGTGTTCCTGCCGCTGGGGATGGCGTTCGCGTTCCTCGGCGTGCAGCTCGCCGTGTTCGGCGTGTACATGGGGGCGTCGTTCGCCCCGAACCACAAGGGGATGCCGGTCATCGCCCCCGATGCGCGGATCGACTTCTTCAGCAAGCAGGTGCGCACCTCTCGCAACATCCGCGGCGGCTGGTGGGCGACCTGGCTCATGGGCGGCCTCAACTACCAGATCGAGCACCACCTCTTCCCGAACATGCCGCGCCCGTCGCTGGCGCGGGCGCGTGAGATCGTGCGCGAACAGTGCGCCACGCTCAACGTCCCCTACACGGAGACGAGCCTGTGGCGCTCGTACGGCATCGTCATCGAATACCTGAATCGCGTCGGCCTGGCCGCTCGTGACCCGTTCGACTGCCCGATGGTGTCGACCTACCGCCCCGCGTAAGCCGGTCCCGGAATCGTCGCAGGCCGATGGCCCCGACGAAATCCCCCCACCCCGTCGGGGCCACCGCGTGAGCGAGGCGACCGACGGGCCGACCGCCGGTGCTTCAGCCCGGGATCCGGGCCGCTCACGCTCCAGCGCAGGAACCTAACCCGGCGACGGCAAAGAGGGAAGGACGTTGACCACTCCCTCCCTCGGTGCTAAAAGGTGAGAAAGGTCTCATTCGCGTAATGGGCGGGCACTTTCGACGTCTCTCATGTGGTGTCGACGTGTTCGGCCGACGCCGAAGAGTCCGAGGGTGGTCCGCAATCCGGGGGGAAGCGGGGCGCCCTCGGGCTCGCCCCGTCCGAGATCCTCACCGCGATCCGGGACCGCAGGAGCGAGCCCGACGCCCGCCGAGGTGACAGGCTAGAGGGATGACGATTCCAGAGATCACCCTCAACGACGGCCGCACGATCCCGCAACTGGGCTTCGGTGTCTTCAAGGTCGACCCGGCCGAGACCGAGCGCATCGTCTCCGAGGCGCTCGCCGCCGGCTACCGCCACATCGACACCGCCGCCGTCTACGGCAACGAGGAGGGCGTGGGCCGCGCCATCGCCGCGAGCGGCATCCCGCGCGACGAGCTGTTCATCACGACCAAGCTGTGGAACGCCGACCAGGGCACCGACTCGGTGCGCGCCGCGCTCGGCACGAGCCTCGACAAGCTCGGACTCGACCGCGTCGACCTCTACCTCATCCACTGGCCCCGTCCCGACCTCGACCGCTACGTCTCGTCGTGGCAGACCATGGAGCAGCTGCGCGGCGAGGGGCTCGCAAGCTCCATCGGCGTCTCCAACTTCCACCGGCCCCACCTCGAGAAGCTCCTCGCGGAGAGCGAGACGGTGCCCGTCGTGAACCAGATCGAGCTGCACCCCGCCTTCGCCCAGCGCGAGCTGCGCGCCTTCGGCGAGTCGCGCGGCATCCGCACCGAAGCGTGGGGTCCGCTCGGGCAGGGCAAGTACGACCTGTTCGGCGAGCAGGCGATCGTCGACGCCGCCGCCGCCCATGGTGCGACGCCCGCGCAGGTCGTGATCCGCTGGCACCTCCAGCAGGGCATCATCGTGTTCCCCAAGTCGTCGACGCCCGAGCGCATCGCGCAGAACGTCGACGTCTTCGGATTCGAGCTGTCGCCCGAGGAGATGTCGGCGATCGATGCCCTCGATCGTGGGCAGCGCGTCGGTGCCGATCCCGACACCGCCACGTTCTGATCGTCCTCGATCCGTCGCCGTCGTCCGCACTCGTGCGGGCGGCGGCGATCTCGTTGTTGCGGGCGACCCGTCTGCACTGGTATCTGTGGAGTGACGGGATGGGGGTCCCGTGCATCGATCACTGGGGGGATTCGATGAGCGATGTCATTCTGGCGCCGGCAGTGTTCCGCTGCCCCGACCATGACAACAGCGAACTGCTGACCGCACGCGTGTACGAGCAAGTCGACCGCGAAGCGGAGTGGTTCAGTGACCGCGCAGCCGAGACGTTCCGCGTCTCGGTGGTGTGCCCCGGGGGAGCCCTCGACGCGACGCCTCACCGGCGCGTGTTCGACGGCACCTGGAGCCGCGCGGGCGTGGCATCGCGCGTGGCCTGAGCCACACAGCAGCACCGGCCATCGGGGGAGGCTCCGGTGGCCGGTGTGGCCCGCCGTCCCGGTGAGTCACGGCGCGGGGGTCTCGATGACGCCGGAGGTGACGGCCGGGGTCGGGCTCGGGCTCTGCGGTCCGCCGGAGGCGATCACGCCCCAGACACCGCCGATGACCGCGACGGCGGCAACCGCGATCGCGAAGAAGTGCCATCTCTGCCATCCGCTCCGGGCCGCCTTCGTCACGGGCCGATTCTAGGCGCGACCGACTGCTTTCGGGGATGCCCGTCATGCTGTCAGCGAACAGTTCTCCGCTCGTCCTGCGGGTGTCGGAGCCGGGCGTTAGCATGAACCGTTCCACGCGGTCGACGAGCCGCTCCACGCGGTCCCCGGGGAGGCCTCACACTCATGCTCGGCAAGCTCCTGGTGCGCTACCTGCGCACCTACTCCGGGTGGCTCGCGGGGGTGCTGGTCTTCCAGTTCGCCTCGGCGATGGCCTCGCTCTATCTGCCGCGGCTCAACGCGGACATCATCGACAACGGGGTCTCGCAGGGCGACACCGCCTACATCTGGTCGCATGGCCTGCTCATGCTGGGCGTCGCGCTCGGTCAGATCGTGGCATCCGTGATCGCGACCTACTTCGCGGCGCGCGCCGCCATGAGCGCGGGCCGTGACATCCGGCGCGATGTGTTCCAGAAGGTGTCCGGCTTCTCTGAGCGCGAGGTGTCGCGCTTCGGCGCGGGCACGCTCATCACCCGCAACACCAACGACGTCCAGCAGGTGCAGATGCTCGCCATGATGGGCGCCACCATGCTCGTCACGGCCCCGCTGCTGGCGATCGGCGGCGTCATCATGGCGCTCCAGCAGGACGTCGGGCTCAGCTGGCTCATCGGCGTCGCCGTGCCCACGCTCCTCGTGGTGGCGGGCCTCATCATCAGCCGCATGGTTCCGCTGTTCCGTCAGTACCAGCAGCGTCTCGACACGGTCAACCGCGTCATGCGCGAGCAGCTGACCGGTGTGCGGGTCGTCCGTGCCTTCGTCCGTGAGCGCATCGAAGAGGAACGGTTCCGGGGCGCGAACACCGACATCATGATCGTCGGTCGCAAGGTGGGTTCGCTGTTCGTCCTGATGTTCCCGCTCGCGATGCTCGTGCTCAACGTCACCGTCGTGGGTGTCATCTGGTTCGGCGGGATCCAGGTCGACCAGGGCGGCGTGCAGATCGGCACGCTCTTCGCCTTCATGCAGTACGTCGGTCAGATCCTCATGGGCGTGCTCATGGCGACGTTCATGACCATCATGATCCCGCGCGCGGCGGTGTCGGCCGACCGCATCGGAGAGGTCCTCGGCTCCGACGACCAGCTCACACGGCCTGCGCAGCCGGTGTCTCGGTTCCCGACGCCCGGCACCGTCGAATTCGACGACGTGTCGTTCACATACCCCGGCGCCGAGGCGCCCGTGCTCTCGGGCCTCAGCTTCCGCGCTGAGCCCGGTGAGACCCTCGCGGTCGTGGGATCGACGGGTTCCGGCAAGACCACGCTCGTCTCGCTCATCCCACGGCTGTTCGACGTCACGGAGGGGGCCGTGCGCGTCGCGGGCGTCGACGTGCGCGAGGCCGACCTCGACCAGCTGTGGCACGGGATCGGCTACGTGCCGCAGCGTGCCTTCCTGTTCACGGGCACCGTCGCGTCGAACCTCCGCTTCGGACGCGAAGACGCGACCGACGAGGAGCTGTGGCGTGCTCTCGAGATCGCACAGGGGCGCGAGTTCGTGGCCGAGATGGAGGGTGGGCTCGACGCACGCATCTCGCAGGGCGGCACCAACGTGTCGGGTGGACAGCGTCAGCGCCTCGCGATCGCCCGCGCCATCGTGCACCAGCCCGAGATCCTCGTGTTCGACGACTCTTTCTCTGCGCTCGACGTCGCCACCGACGCACGGCTGCGCCAGGCGCTCTGGCGCGACCTTCCGCACGTGACGAAGGTCGTGGTCGCGCAGCGCATCTCGACGATCACCGAAGCCGACCGCATCGTCGTGCTCGACGATGGGCGCATGGTCGGCATCGGCACGCACGACGAACTGCTCGCCTCGAACGAGACATACCGCGAGATCGTCGAATCGCAGCTGGGAGTGGACGCATGAGCGACCAGACGATGACAGAAGAGCAGCGACTCGACGCGGAGCGCGCCGAGCAGGCGCGTCTCAGCTCGGGAGACTGGGACTCGGTCGCGCCCGGCAAGGCGACCGACTTCGGCAAGAGCTTCGCTCGGATGATCGGCTTGCTCGGGCCGCACAAGTGGGCCTTCGCCTTCGTGTCGGCGTTGGGTGCCGTCGGCGTCGTCCTCGCCGTCATCGCGCCGAAGGTGCTCGGCGAAGCGACCAACCTCATCTTCGAGGGCGTCGTCTCGCGTTCCCTCGGCGAGCAGTTCGCGGCGGGCACGAGCCAGTCGCAAGTCGTCGACGCGTTGCGCGGGGCGGGCCAGAACGATCTCGCCAACATGGTCGCCGCGATGAACGACTTCCAGGTCGGCGCCGGCGTCGACTTCGACGCGCTGCGCTGGGTCGTCGTGGGCGTTCTCGCCATCTACGTGGTGTCGGCCGTGCTCACCTGGCTCCAGGGCTACGTCATCAACGTGATCATGGTGCGTGCGATGTGGCGGCTCCGCGAAGACGTCGAGGCCAAGATCAACCGTCTGCCCCTCGCCTACTTCGACAAGGTGCAGCGCGGTGAGCTGATCTCGCGCGTCACCAACGACATCGACAACATCACGCAGACGATGCAGCAGGCGCTGTCGACCGCCGTGACCAACGTGCTGACGGTCGTCGGCGTGCTGATCATGATGTTCTCGATCTCGTGGCACCTCGCGATCGTCGCGCTGATCGCGCTGCCGCTCATGGCAGTGGTCTTCGGCATCATCGGACCGCGCTCGCAGAAGGCGTTCGCCACGCAGTGGCAGAAGGTCGGACGGCTCAACGCGCGCGTCGAGGAGTCGTTCTCCGGCCACGCGCTCGTGCGGGTGTACGGGCGCGAGCGCGACGCGCAGGAGAAGTTCCAGGAGGAGAACGAGGAGCTCTACCAAGCGTCGTTCAAGGCGCAGTTCCTCTCCGGCCTCATGATGCCGTCGATGATGTTCATCGGGAGCCTCACGTATGTCGGCATCGCCGTTCTGGGCGGACTGATGGTCGCGTCGGGCCAGCTCCGCCTCGGGGACGTGCAGGCGTTCATCCAGTACTCGCAGCAGTTCACGCAGCCGCTGTCGGAGCTCGGCGGCATGGCCGCCGTCGTCCAGTCGGGCACGGCCTCGGCCGAGAGGGTGTTCCAGCTCCTCGACGAACCTGAGCAGGAGGCCGACGACGATGACGCGCCGAAGCCGCTGGACGGCCGCGGCGTCATCGAGTTCGAGCATGTCGCATTCTCGTACTCGCCCGACAAGCCGCTGATCCGCGACCTGTCGTTCCGGGTCGAGCCGGGCCAGACGGTCGCGATCGTCGGTCCCACCGGCGCCGGCAAGACCACGCTGGTCAACCTGCTCATGCGCTTCTATGAGCTCGACCACGGACGCATCCTGCTCGACGGTCAGGACATCGCCGAGCTCACGCGCGACGACGTCCGCTCGCGCACCGGCATGGTGCTGCAGGACCCATGGCTGTTCGCCGGGACGATCCGCGAGAACATCCGGTACGGCAGGGAGTCGGCGAGCGACGACGAGATCGTCGAGGCCGCCGTCGCCACTCGTGTCGACAGGTTCGTGCATTCGCTTCCCGACGGCTACGACACCGTGCTCGACGAAGATGCCGCCAATGTCTCGGCGGGCGAGAAGCAGCTCATCACGATCGCGCGCGCATTCGTCGCCCAGCCGGCGGTGCTCATCCTCGACGAGGCCACGAGCTCCGTCGACACCCGCACCGAGCTGCTGCTGCAGCACGCCATGTCGGCGCTTCGTGAGGGGCGCACGTCGTTCGTCATCGCGCACCGCCTGTCGACCATCCGCGACGCCGATCTCATCCTCGTGATGGAGCACGGCGACATCGTCGAGAAGGGCAGCCACGACGAGCTCATCGCGGCACAGGGAGCCTACTGGCGTCTGTATCGCTCGCAGTTCGAGAAGGCGGCGACCGACGACGACGCGCTCCCGGAGGGCGCGACGATCGGTGCGCCTGTGGGGGCGGCACCCGGCGACGGCGACCGCAACCTCGAAGACGCCCGCCGCGGCGACGCGCCGGAGTCGGAGGCGTGACGCCGGGCGCGACGGCCCGCACTCCCCGATTCGTCCTCGGGTGCCTCTCCATCGGGCTCGCCGCCGGGCTGCTGTCGGGACTGTTCGGTGTCGGCGGAGGCACCGTCATCGTGCCGATGCTCATGCTCCTGCTGCGGTTCGATCAGCGCCTCGCCGCGGGCACGTCGCTCGCCGCGATCGTCCCCACCGCCGCCGTGGGAGTGGTCTCATACGCCGTCCACGGATCGGTCGCGTGGATTCCGGCGCTCATCCTGGCGGCGGGGGCGGTCGCAGGTGCCCAGATCGGGACGTGGCTCCTCGCCCGACTCCCGCAGAACATCCTGCGCTGGGGATTCATCGGGTTCCTCGTCGTCGTGATCGTGATGCTGTTCGTGGTGATCCCGTCGCGCGACGCGGAACTCGAGCTCACGGTGGGCGTCGGGATCGGACTCGCCGGCCTCGGGTTGTTCACGGGCATCATGGCTGGTCTGCTCGGTGTGGGCGGGGGTGTCGTCGTCGTGCCCGCACTGATCTTCCTCTTCGGCACGAGCGACCTCGTCGCCAAGGGCACCTCGCTCCTCATGATGATCCCCACGGCGCTGTCGGGCACCGTCGGCAACCTCCGGCGCAGGAACGTCGACCTGCTCGCGGCGGCGCTCGTCGGTGTGGCCGCCTGCACCACGACCGCGCTCGGTGCGTGGCTGGCGACCCTCCTCGACCCGCTGGTGTCGAACATCCTCTTCGCCGCGTTCCTCACCTTCATCGCTGCCCAGCTCGCGGTGCGCGCGTGGCGCGCTCGGCCCGCCCGCTGAGCCGCGCGCAGCACCCGTCGTTAGGATTGCAGAGTGCCCGTGAACCCTGATCTGGTCGGCCGCGACTTCCCGCCTACCCCGCCGTATCTCGTCGGACGCGAGAAGGTGCGCGAGTTCGCGCGCGCCGTCTTCGCCACCGACGCGCAGCACTCCGATCCCGCTGCGGCGCAGGCGCTCGGCTACGCCGACGTCGTCGCACCCCCGACGTTCGCGATGGTCATCCAGGACCTCACGCTGCAGCAGCTGCTGAGCGAGCCCGACTCGGGGATCGCCCTCGAGCGCACGGTGCACGCCGAGCAGCGCTTCCGCTATACGCGTCCGATCGTCGCCGGAGACGAACTGTCGGCGCGCCTGCAGGTGACGAACGTGCGGCCCTTCGGCAAGGGCGCGATGGTCACGAGTGAGGCCGAGATCACCGACGCCGACGGCGCGCACGTCGTCACCGCCGTGTCGGTGCTGCTGATCGGAGGCGAGGAATGACCCCCACGACGGCGCTGGAGATCGGCACGGTCGTCGCCGAACGCACGGTGCACCTCACGCGAGAATCGCTCGTGCGATACGCCGGCGCCTCCGGCGACTTCAATCCCATCCACTACCGTGACGACGTCGCCGAACGCGTGGGGCTCCCCGGCGTGCTCGCGCACGGCATGCTCACGATGGGCCTCGCGGTCGAGACGATCGTCGAATGGCTGGGCGACAGCGGCCGCATCCTCGAATATGGGGTGCGCTTCACCCGTCCGGTCGTCGTCGACGCCGAAGACGGTGCCGACCTCACGATCGTCGCGAAGGTGGGCGCCGTCGACGACGCCGCCGTACGCATCGACCTCACCGTGTCGCACGGCGACACCGTCGTGCTCGGCAAGGCGCAGGTGCGCGTGCGGCCGAACGCGTGACGATGCCCGAGATCGCCCCGATCCCGCTCGCGCAGCTCACCACGCTGCGCGCCGGTGCGCGCCCCGCCCGCATGATCGAGGCGCGGACGACCGACGAGGCCATCGCCGCCCTGCGCGCCGTGTGGAGCCGCGGAGAGCCGTGGCTCGTCGTCGGCGGCGGATCGAACCTGCTCGTCGGTGACGAGCCGTTCGACGGCACGGTCGTGCTCATCCGCACCGACGGCATCGAGCGCCTGCCCTCACCGCGCCCCGGATTCGCCCGTGTGCGCGTGCAGGCGGGCCACAGCTGGGACGACCTCGTGGCGTACACGGTCTCCGAGGGGCTGCAGGGGATCGAAGCGATGTCGGGGATCCCGGGGACCACGGGCGCCGCGCCCGTGCAGAACATCGGCGCGTACGGGCAGGAGCTCGTCCAGACGCTCGTCGAGGTCGAGCTGCTCGACGAGGCCACGGGAGACGTCGGTACGGTGCCGGCGAGCGAGCTGGAGCTCGGATTCCGCACGTCGGTGCTGAAAGCCCACTATGGTTCCGTCGCGCGACGCGACGCCGTCATCCTCTCGGTCACGCTGGAGCTCGCCGACGTGGGGCACGGGGAGCTGCCCGTCACGGGGGCTCAGCTGCGTCAGGCACTCGGCCTCGACACGGCGGCCACGGCCTCGCTCGCGTGGATCCGCGAGACCGTCCTCGCGACCCGCGCTCGCAAGGGAATGGTGCTCGACGATGCCGATCCCGACACCTACAGCGCGGGTTCGTTCTTCCAGAACGCGATCGTGCCCGCCGCTTTCGCGCGCACCCTCCCGACCGAATGCCCGCGCTGGCCCGTGTCGGTCGACGACGACCCGGACCTCGTCATCCCGCTGGCCGTGTACGACGGGATCGTGCCCCCGCCGGTCACGCGCGAGCCCGATGTGAAGGTGAGCGCCGCGTGGCTGATCGAGCACGCGGGGCTGCGCAAGGGGTTCTCGCTGCCGCGGTCGCGAGCGGGCCTGTCGACCAAGCATGCGCTGGCGCTCACGAACCGCGGGGGAGCCACCGCGGGCGAGCTGGCGGAACTCGCCCGCTTCGTCCGGGGGCGCGTGCACGCCGAGTTCGGGCTCATGCTGCAGCCCGAGCCCGTGCTCGTCGGCGTCGAACTCTGACGCGCACGAGCACGAGCACGAGCACGAGCGCGCCCGCACCGCCGATCCCGACCATGTCGGAATCGCGCGTCAGCTGAAGAGCTTCTGGAGGCGCTGCACGCCCTCGAGGAGAGCGTCGTCGCCGAGCGCGTACGACAGGCGCAGGTAGCCGCTCGGTCCGAACGCCTCACCCGGGACGACGGCCACCTCGGCCGCGTCGAGGATGTAGTCGGCGAGTTCGAGCGATGTCGTGATCGTCGTGCCGCGCCCATTCGCGACCGAGGAGCCCCGTCACGTCGGGGTAGACGTAGAACGCGCCGAGCGGGTTCGGCACGACGACGCCGGGGATCTTCGACAGCTCGGCCACGATAAGGCGGCGCCGGCGGTCGAAGGCGAGACGCATGTCCTCCGCCTCGGTCTGCGGGCCCGACAGGGCGGCGAGAGCCGCGCGCTGCGCGATGTTGTTGACGTTCGAGCTGAGGTGCGACTGCAGGTTGCCGGCGACTTTGATGGCGGCGGCGGGGCCGACCATCCAGCCGACGCGCCACCCCGTCATCGCATACGTCTTCGCGACGCCGTTCACGAGGATGGTCTGCTCGGCGAGGGCCGGCACGGCCTCGACGATCGACACGGCAGGGACGCCTTCGTAGACGAGGTTCTGATAGATCTCGTCGGTGATGACCCAGATGCCGTGCTCGAGCGCCCACTCGCCGATCGCCTTGGTCTCCTCGGGCGTGTAGACCGAGCCGGTGGGGTTCGACGGCGACACGAACACGAGCACGGTCGTCTTGTCGGTGCGGGCCGCTTCGAGCTGCGCGACGGTGACCTTGTAGTCCTGGTCGGCCCCGGCGAACACTTCGACGGGCACGCCGTCGGCGAGGGCGATCGCCTCGGGGTAGGTGGTCCAGTAGGGGGCGGGCAGCAGCACCTCGTCGCCCGGGTTCACGACCGCCTGGAACGCCTGGTACACGGCCTGCTTGCCGCCGTTCGTGACGATGATCTGCGACGGCGCCACCTCCAGTCCGGAGTCGCGCAGGGTCTTCGCGGCGATCGCCTCACGGAGCACGGGCAGACCCGCCGCGGGCGTGTAGCGGAAGTTGGCGGGGTCGCGCAGCGCTTCGGCGGCAGCGTCGACGATGAACTGCGGCGTCGCGAAGTCTGGCTCGCCGGCCGCGTAGGAGATGACGGGACGGCCCGCGGCCTGGAGCGCTTTGGCCTTCGCGTCGACCTTGAGGGTCGCCGATTCGGCAATCGCGCTGAGCTTGGCGGAGACGCGGGGCGTGCGGGACGAGGAGGCGCTGTCGGTCACCCTACGAGCGTAGCGCCGCGACACTCGTGCGACAGGCCTCCCGCACGCGGACCGGGCGACCCCGCCGTGCAAAGAAGTGGCAGTCGTTGCGGTGTGGAGCCGAGCAAGGTCGCGACGACGGCCACCTTGTCGGCCACCTTGTCGGCCGGTGCGGGGGAGCGGTCGCGGAGACGGGTGGGGGTCTCACAGCCGAGGCGACTACCCTAGGGAGGTGACTGACACCGACATCGCGGACGACGCCCCCGAGACCCCCGCGCCCGGCTTCGCAGACCTGGGGCTCACCGGCCCGGTGCTCGCCGCCATCAAAGACCTCGGCTATGAGACCCCCTCCGCCATCCAGGCCGCGACGATCCCCGTGCTCCTCGGCGGTCGCGACGTCGTCGGCATGGCGCAGACGGGCACCGGCAAGACGGCGGCCTTCGCGCTGCCGATCATGGAGAACCTCGACCTCACGCAGAAGTCGCCGCAGGCCCTCGTGCTCGCACCGACGCGTGAACTCGCCCTCCAGGTGTGCGAGGCGTTCGAGGCCTACGCCGCCCGCATGAAGGGCGTGCACGTGCTCCCGGTCTACGGCGGGCAGGGCTACGGCGTGCAGCTGTCGGCGCTCCGACGCGGCGTGCACATCGTCGTCGGCACCCCCGGCCGCATCATGGACCACCTCGAGAAGGGCACCCTCGACCTCTCGGCGCTGAAGAACCTCGTGCTCGACGAGGCCGACGAGATGCTCAAGATGGGCTTCGCGGAAGACGTCGAGCAGATCCTCGCGCAGACCCCCGCCGACAAGCAGGTGGCCCTCTTCTCGGCGACGATGCCGCCGTCGATCCGCCGCCTCGCGCAGCAGTACCTCCGCGACCCGGAGGAGATCACGGTCAAGAGCAAGACGAGCACGAACACCAACATCACGCAGCGCTACCTGATCGTCTCGTACCAGCAGAAGGTCGACGCCCTCACCCGCATCCTCGAGGTCGAGGACTTCGACGGGATGATCGTCTTCGTCCGCACGAAGAACGAGACCGAGACCCTTGCCGAGAAGCTCCGCGCCCGCGGCTTCTCTGCAGCGCCCATCAACGGCGACATCCCGCAGCCGCAGCGCGAGCGCAGCATCTCGCAGCTGAAGGACGGCAAGCTCGACATCCTCGTGGCGACCGACGTCGCCGCGCGCGGGCTCGACGTCGACCGCATCAGCCACGTGGTCAACTTCGACATCCCCACCGACACCGAGTCGTACGTGCACCGGATCGGCCGCACGGGACGCGCGGGCCGCAAGGGCGACGCGATCAGCTTCGTCACCCCGCGCGAACGGTACCTCCTCGCGCACATCGAGAAGGCGACGCGTCAGGCACCGGTGCAGATGCAGCTGCCCACCACCGAGGACATCAACTCCACGCGACTCGCGCGCTTCGACGACGCGATCACCACGGCACTGTCCGAGACCGACCGCATCTCGGTGTTCCGCGACGTGATCGCCCACTATGTGCGCAACCACGACGTGCCCGAGCAGGACGTCGCGGCGGCGCTCGCCGTCGTCGCTCAGGGGGAGACCCCGCTGCTGCTCGATCCGGCCGCCGACGAACTGGCGAAGGCGCTCGCCGCCGATGCGCAGCGCGGCGCGCGCAAGGAGCGCGGCGACCGCGCCGAGCGTCCCGACGGCGGCGCCCGTGAGCGCCGCAGCCGCGGCGACTTCACGACGTACCGCATCGAGGTCGGACGCCGTCACCGCGTGGAGCCGCGCCAGATCGTCGGCGCCCTCGCCAACGAGGGCGGCCTCGGTCGCGACGACTTCGGCGCCATCCAGATCAAGCCGGCGTTCTCGCTCGTCGACCTGCCGACGGCGATGGACGCGAGCGTGCTCGACCGGCTGCGCGACACGCGCATCTCGGGACAGCTCATCAACATCGCCGCCGACCGCGGTCGCCCCGGCCACCGCCGCGACGACCGGCCGAAGCGGTCGTACGACGACCGCCCCCAGCGCTCCTACGACGACCGGCCGGCAGGCGACGGTCGCCCGGCCCGGAAGCCCCGCCACAAGAAGGACTGACGCACAGCGACGCCCCGGGACACACCACGAGTCCCGGGGCGTCGCCGCGTGCGGCCCGCGCCGGCGGCGGTCCGCGGTCAGAGGCCGAGCGGCCAGGCAGGGTGGAGCTGGATGACTCCCGCCGACGCCATCGGGTGGCGTGAGGCGAGTTCGACCGCTTCGTCGAGCGTGTCGCATTCGAGCAGGTCGAACCCGCCGATCAGTTCGTACGCCTCGGCGAACGGACCGTCGCTGACGATCACCTCGCCCTTGCGGCGGCGGACCGTCTTCGCGTCGGTCGCCGGACGAAGACGATCGCCCTCGACGGCGCGGCCGGAGCCGTAGGTCTCCTCGACCCAGGTCTCGATGGTCACCGGCCCCTCCTCGGGTTCGGTGAGCGTGGGATCGGTGAGCACCAGCATCAGAAATCGCATCGTCGTGTCCTTTCGCGTGTGAGCGACGTTACGTGAACACGTCGAACGAGGTGGAGGAGGATCGACATTCTGCGCACGAGAGAGGGCGGATGCCTCGTTGCATCCGCCCTCTCTCGGTGAACGGCGACTCAGAACTGGTTCATCGTGTTGTGAGCGCCGCCCGCTTTGAGGGCCGCATCGCCGGCGAAGTACTCCTTGTGGTTGTCACCGATGTCACTGCCGGCCATGTTCTGGTGCTTCACCGTCGCGATGCTCTCCCGGATCTCCCGCCGCTGCACGCCCTTGACGTAGGCGAGCATCCCCTCGTCGCCGAAGTAGCCCTTCGCCAGGTCATCGGTCGACAGTGCTGCCGTGTGGTAGGTCGGGAGGGTGATCAGGTGGTGGAAGATGCCTGCACGCGCGGATCCGTCGCGCTGGAAGGTGCGGATCCTCTCGTCGGCCAGGCGGGCGAGCTCGGTGTCGTCGTAGGCGACGTTCATGAGGTCGCTGCGGTCGTACGCCGAGACGTCCGCGCCCTGCGCCGCGAGGGCGTCGTACGCCTGCTGGCGGAAGTTGAGCGTCCAGTTGAACGACGGGCTGTTGTTGTAGACGAGCTTCGCGTTCGGGATCTCGGTGCGGATCGCGTCGACCATGCCGGCGATCTGCTCGATGTGCGGCTTCTCGGTCTCGATCCACAGCAGATCGGCGCCGTTGCGGAGCGACGTGATGCAGTCGAGGACCACGCGCTCCTCACCGGTCCCGGGGCGGAACTGGTACAGGTTGCTGGGCAGGCGCTTCGGACGCAGCAGCTTGCCGTCGCGCGTGATGACGACGTCGCCGTTGCCGAGCTCGGTCTCGGAGATCTCCTCGACGTCGAGGAAGGCGTTGTACTGGTCGCCGAGGTCGCCCGGCTCGCGGGTCACGGCGAGCTTCTGGGTGAGACCGGCGCCGAGCGAGTCGGTGCGGGCGACGATGATCCCGTTGTCGATGCCGAGCTCGAGGAACGCGTAGCGCACGGCGTTGATCTTCGCGAGGAAGTCTTCGTGGGGAACCGTCACCTTTCCGTCCTGGTGGCCGCACTGCTTCTCATCCGACACCTGATTCTCGATCTGGATAGCGCAGGCGCCGGCCTCGATCATCTTCTTGGCCAGCAGGTAGGTCGCCTCGGGGTTGCCGAATCCGGCGTCGATGTCGGCGATGATCGGCACCACGTGGGTCTCGTAGGTGTCGATCTGCGACCGGATGAACTCCGCCGCCGTGTCGTCGCCGGCCGCGCGTGCGCTGTCGAGCCTGGTGAACAGCAGGTCGAGTTCGCGGGCATCTGCCTGTCGGAGGAAGGTGTAGAGCTCCTCGATGAGGGCGGGGACCGCCGTCTTCTCGTGCATGGACTGGTCGGGGAGCGGCCCGAACTCGGAACGGAGCGCCGCCACCATCCAGCCCGACAGGTACAGGTAGCGCTTGTTCGTGCTCTTCAGGTGCTTCTTGATCGAGATGAGCTTCTGCTGCCCGATGAAGCCGTGCCAGACGCCGAGGGACTGGGTGTAGACGGAGGGGTCGGCGTCGTACTCCGCCATGTCGCGGCGCATGATGTCGGCCGTGTACTGGGCGATCTCGAGCCCCGTCCGGAAACGGTTCTGTGCGCGCATCCGGGCGACGGCTTCCGGCCGGATGGCGTCCCACGGGGAGCCGTGCTCGTCTTTGAGAGCCTGCACGGTGTCGATGTCGTTCTGATAGCTGCTCATGAGTGTTCTTTCGCTGGTGGGGCCGGTGTCGGGCGATGGTCAGTCGAGGTCGTCGGTGAAGTGCTGCGCGTACGCCCCGAGGGTCAGGAAGGCCGGGAAGTCGGCGCCGAGGGCGACCTCGCGGAAGACGTCGGCGGCGTCGTCGAACCGGTCGTCGTCGGTCCGCTGCGCCTCGCCGAGCACCTGGGTGATCATCGCCTCGACGTACTCGCGTGTGATCGGGGTGCCGTCCTCGGTCGTGCGGTCCTGGTGGATCCACTGCCACACCTGGCTCCTGCTGATCTCGGCGGTGGCGGCGTCTTCCATGAGGTTGTCGATCGCCACAGCTCCCACACCCCGCAGCCAGGCTTCGATGTAGCGGATGGCGACGGAGACGTTGCCGTACACCCCCGCTTCCGTGATCGGCAGGCCGATCCGGCAGTCCAGCAGCTGCTCCGCGCGCACCTGCACGTCTTCGCGCAGTCGGTCGACCTGATTCGGCTTCTCACCGAGCACCGCGTCGAACTCGGCCTGCGCCACCGGGATCAGGTCGGGGTGGGCGACCCAGGTGCCGTCGAAGCCGTCGCCGGCCTCGCGCTTCTTGTCGGCGGTGACCTTCTCGAACGCCTGTCGCGTCACCTCGGGGTCGCGCCTGTTCGGGATGAAGGCGCTCATGCCTCCGATCGCGAACGCGCCCCGCTTGTGGCACGTGCGCACCAGCAGTTCGGTGTAGGCGCGCATGAACGGCACCGTCATCGACACCTGACTGCGATCGGGCAGCG
The DNA here is from genome assembly GCA_963789095.1 of uncultured Actinomycetota bacterium. Lineage (GTDB taxonomy): Bacteria > Actinomycetota > Actinomycetes > Actinomycetales > Microbacteriaceae > Microbacterium. The sequence continues at coordinate 363,385 of CAWBJK010000009.1, read as the reverse complement.
CGAACCGGGCCCCACGACCTCGGTAGTTCTTGATCATGGAGAAGATGTAGTCCCAGCGTCCGGCGTTGAGACCGGCGATGTGGCTGCGCAGCTCGAACAGGATCTCCTCCATCTCGAACGCCGCCGGCAGCGTCTCGATGAGCACGGTCGCGCGGATGGTGCCGTGCGGGATGCCGATGTACTCCTCACTGAAGGTGAAGACGTCGTCCCAGAGCTTCGCCTCCTCGGCCGACTCGATCTTCGGGATGTAGAAGTAGGGGCCCCGGCCCCGATCGATCAGCTCGACGGCGTTGTGGAAGAAGTACAGGCCGAAGTCGACGAGCGAGCCGGAGGCGGCCAGCGAGCGGCCCCGCGCATCGGTGAACCGGATGTGCTTCTCGGGCAGGTGCCAGCCCCGGGGGCGCATCACGATCGTGGGTGTGTGCTCGGCGGTGACCGAGTACTCCTTTCCTTCCGGTGACGTGTGCCGCAGCTGGTCGCGGATCGCGTCGAACAGCGACAGCTGCCCCTCGATGACGTTGCGCCACGTGGGGCTCGTCGCGTCCTCCTGGTCGGCCAGCCAGACCTTGGCTCCGGAGTTCAGTGCGTTGATGGTCATCTTCGGGTCGGTCGGGCCCGTGATCTCGACACGACGGTCTTCGAGGCCCGGGCCGGGGCCGGCGACCCGCCAGCTGGGGTCGTCGCGGATGTGCGCGGTGTCGGCGCGGAAGCTCGGATCCTGGCCGTTGCCGATCTCGAAGCGGCGGCGCATGCGGTCGGCGAGACGATCGTGTCGACGGCCGCCGAAGCGGCGGTGCAGCTCCGCGACGAAGGCGAGCGCTTCGGGCGTGAGGATCTCGTCGTACCGGTCGCGCAGGCGGCCGGCGATCTCGAGCGTGCCGGTGGTGGGGGGAGTGATGCCGGTGGCTGTCGGGGTCATGTGCCCTGTCCTTTGTTGCGAAGCGAGTGCTGTCAGAACTCACTCTGAGTGAAGTTGCATGCCCGCGCTGACCATTCGGGCTGTGAAGTTTTGGCAAAGTTCTGCTTTCGAGATGCATTCGGGTTGATGCCTGTGTCACACTCGGTTCCATGAACTCGATCGACCTCGCCGACGCGCCCCCTCTCGACGAGCCCGACGCCCTCACCATCGGGCGGCGCGTGCGTCAGCTGCGCCTCACCCGCGGCCTCACGCTCGACGAGCTCGCCGCCGCCGTCGATCGCGCACCGAGCCAGTTGTCGATGATCGAGACGGGCAAGCGCGAACCGAAGCTCACCCTCCTGCAGGCGATCGCGCGGGCGCTCGGCACGACGATCGACGCACTGTTGGAGGCGGAGCCGCTCGACGAGCGCTCGACCATGGAGATCGCCCTCGAACGGGCCATGAAGGGACAGACGTTCCAGTCGCTGGGGATCGCGCCGTTCCGCATCGCGAAGTCGGTGCCCGATGAGGCGCTGAAGGCGATGCTCGCGCTGCAGGGCGAGATCGAGCGGCTCACCGACGAACGGTCGGCCACGCCCGAAGAGGCGCGGCGCGCCAACGTCGAGCTGCGGCATCTCATGCGGCGGCAGGACAACTACTTCGCCGAGCTCGAGACGCACGCGCGCAGCATCCTCGACGCGGTCGATCATCCGGGCGGTCCGCTCACACAGCGCACCGCATCCGATATTGCCGCCCACCTGGGGTTCTCCCTGCACTACGTGCCCGACCTGCCGCAATCGGTGCGCAGCGTCGCCGACCTGAAACACGGCCGGCTCTACCTGTCGAGCACCGTGCCCGCCAAGGGCGACTCCCGCACGGCGGTGTTGCAGGCGCTCGCCAGTCGCATCCTCGGTCACAGCGAGCCGCGCTCGTACGCCGAGTTCCTCCGCCAGCGCGTGGAGACCAACTACCTCACGGGCGCGCTTCTCATTCCCGAGCAGCACGCCGTGCCGTTCCTGCAGGACGCGAAGGCGCGGCGTGAAATCTCGATCGAAGACCTCCGCGACGCGTACTCGGTGTCGTACGAGACGGCCGCGCACCGGTTCACCAATCTCGCGACGCAGCACCTCGACATCCGCGTCCACTTCCTGAAGGTGCACGAGTCGGGCACCATCACGAAGGCGTACGAGAACGACGACGTGAACTTCCCGTCCGACCGGCTCGGGTCGATCGAGGGTCAGCTGTGCTGCCGCCGGTGGACGAGCCGGGTGGTGTTCGACATCCCCGACAAGTTCAACCCGTACTACCAGTACACCGACACCGGCAACGGGACCTACTGGTGCACGGCGCGCGTCGAGACGTCGAGCGAGGGCGCGCATTCGGTGAGCGTCGGTGTGCGCTTCGACGACACGAAGTGGTTCATCGGCCGTGAGACGACCAACCGCGGCGTGTCACGGCACTCGGTGGAGGTGTGCTGCCGCCGCCCGCCCTCCGAGCTGGAGGGGGAGTGGCGCGACCAGGCGTGGCCCAACGTCCGCACACCTCGCACGCTGCTGGCGACGCTTCCGACCGGTTCCTTCCCCGGCGTCGACACCACCGACCTGTACGAGTTCCTCCAGGCCCACGCCCCCGCCTGACTCCGGCCTCGGCGGTCAGACGGGAAGGCTCAGGAGATCGCGCGCGTCGAGGTCGGCCGTGGTGTACTCGAAGTCGTCACCGTGAATGGTGTGTCCGGCGTAAGCAATGCCGGAAGGGGTGACGTGGAAGTACTCCGAGGCGCCGCCGCGCTGGATAGCCGCCACGATCGCGACGATATGGTCGACGTCCGCGGCGTCTTCGAAAGATGCCGCGTGCACGATGCGGCCGACGAAGATTCGCACGACGTCGCCGCCGATCTCCAGCGTGGTCGTCACCCGTACGGATTCACCGTGCAGCAGGACGATCGTAAGGTGGCCCGACCGCGCGTCGAACATGCTGACGTCGAAGGAGCGTCGGAGGGCTTGCGTCAGGGCAGTGGGTGACATTTCAATTTCATCTCAGCACGCACGAAGCCGGGAGGGCTGGCTAGCTAAGAGCGGGATCCAGAGAAGAGGTGAAAAGCGCGCTGGTCCAGACGAAGGCGACCGCGATCGCGCAAGCCGCGCCCGCATAGATCATCCACGCTTTGGTTCGCCCCATGGCGGCGGAGGCGATCGCCGCGAGCACCGATGGCGCGATGATCCAGTAGGCCGGGATCCGCGCCGCCAGGACGAAGACGACGGCGATGGTCCACCCGGCGAACAGAAGCCAAGAATGAGACGTGTTCGTCGGCACCTGTCCCGCACTGTGAGCGCGCGCTCTCACCATCAGATGATCCTCCCCGACTGCGACGTGCCTCCGTCGTAGCGCCCCTCTTGGTTGATCGCGATCTGTGTGGGCGTTCCCCACGCATCGGAGAATTTCGCGTGGCGCTCGCTCAGATGCTTTCGGTTGGCCACGCCCCCGATTGCTCCGTACTGGTCGGACTGGTAGGTGACTCCTTCGTATTGCCAACCCTGCCATGCATTTGCCCAGGGCTTCACTGTGACGAGGTCTTTCCACACGCGCTTCCCGTTGTACAGGAACGTCTTCGTCACAGTGAGTCCAGCGCATTCGATACCGGCCCACGACCTGATCACGCGCGTCTTCTTGATGGTCTTCTGTTTCGTGCCCGCCACCGCGGTCGCTGACAGCGACGTGGATCGTGACAGTCGCGTGAGTTGGTCGCTTGCGGCCGGAACACCGGCCGATACGGTCTGAGACTCCTCGACGAAGATTCCGATCGAGTTCCGACGTCCATCACTCCACGCTCTGATGGCGTCTGCGTGAGACAGGCCACCCACCCGCATCGCGCCGTCGACGAAGCTCGCCGGCGGGCCCTCCGCCGCGGTGGCTGGCGGCGCGACGGATGCTGCCGTCAGAACGACGGCGGCGATGAAGATGGTCAGTTTCCGATGAAGTCGAGACGGCACGACGCTCCTTTTGTTCGCCGCGAGTTTGGCATCAAAGAAGGCATCACACAAGCATGTGTTTATAAGCCAGAGCCGGTCCTTCTTGTCCGATGCGCGGCGAAATGACCACTGGCTGCCGAGACCGTGGGGATCACCCATGCTCTCGGCGCCCAGGCGTCGTCTCGCGTGGGGATCTCCGTCACCCGCCGGCGGCGATGAGGGCCGCCCACAGCTCGGCGCGGGCGGGGAACGACGACAGGTCCACGCCCAGCAGCGCCTGCGCGTGCGCGACGCGGGAGCGCACGGTGTGGCGGTGGATGCCGAGCGCGTCGGCGGCCGCGTCGATGCGGGCATCGTGCTCCAGCCAGGTGCGCACCGTCGTGAGCAGGTGCGTGCCGTTCGCGTCGTCGTGTTCGCGGAGGGGCGCGAGCTGGGCTTCGGCGAGGGCGCGGGCGGATGCCGTGTCGAGCTCGCCGAGCACGCCGCGAGCGGTGACCTGGTCGAACGTCGTCACTTCACCGGCATGCCCGCGCCGCAGGGCGGTGACGGCCTGTGCGTGCGCGTCGCCGAACCCGCCGTAGGCGACGGGCTGCGAGGCGCCCACCGCGGCGTCGAAGAGATCCGCGAACTGCTCCAGCAGGGCGGGTGCGTGCTCCGCGGCGGCGACGAGCACCATCCCATCCGGTCCGCGCCCGTGGAAGAGAGACCCGCGATTCTCGTTCACGTGGAGTTCGAGCCAGTCGACGGCCGCATCGACGCGCGCCGCGGTCAGCTCCGCCACGGCCACCACGACGGGCGCCGTCGGAAGCGCGCCCCACAGCTCCCGCGACACGCGGCGCGCAAGCGTCGGGTCGCCCGTGAGGAGGCTGTGGACGAGACCGGCACGCAGAGCACCGCGCGCCCTGCCGAGCCCGACGTTCTGCTCGAGCGCGAGTCCCGCCATGGCGATGACCGACGTCACGACCCCGCGCCCCTCGAGATCGAGGTCTCCGCCGGCGATCACGATCGCTCCGCGCAGGTGTCCGCCGCGACCGAGGGTCTGCAGGGAGAATCGCCTGCCGGCGACGTCGAGCGTGGAACCTGCCCGCACGCCTCGCCGGAGCACCGCGCCGACCTCCTCCGTGAGCTGGGCGATCACGGCCTCGTCGAGGGCGCCGAGCGGATGCCGCTGGGTGAGCGTGCCGGCCGCGTCGAACATGCCCACCCAGGTGCCGAGCTGCTTCGCGAGTTCCGCGACGGTCGCGCCGAGTCCGTCGGGGCGGAGGGCCGCGAGTGAGATCGCGTGCTGGGCCGCGAGCGCCCACGTGCGGCGGGCGTAGGCCTGGGCGGCGATCGCCTCGGCGTTGGCGCGTGCCAGGGCGATGAAGGGTGTGCGGTACGGCACCTCGAACAGGGGCATCGACGCGTCCGCGCAGGCGTCGACGAGACGCGAGGGGATGCCGTCGCGAGCCACCTCGGTCCCGAATCCCAGACCGCGGACCCCGCGCGTGCGCAGTCGTCCGACGTATGACGAGAAGACGCGGTCGTCGGCGTCGGGGGCGAACTGCGTGCCGGTGGTGAGCAGGAGCAGCTCGTCGGCGAGGAACGGCGTAGGGTCGAGGAGGTCGGAACTGTGCACCCAGCGCAGCGGGAGGTCGAGCGTCCCCGGCGCCAGTGCCGCCTCGTCGGACTCGAGCCGCAGGTGCAGTTCGCGACGGGAGAGGAGCGCCCGCAGGGTGGGCTGCGGCGTGGACATGGTGCTCCGATCGGACCACGGCGCGACTGTACGCGACGTATGGGGTGATGCTCAGAATGTACACCGCGGCGGCTGTGCGCGGGTGCGCGCCCGTCGTACGCTCGCCCTCATGACCCTCGCCGACATCGCCCTTCCCGTGGGCGGCCCCAGCCTGCCGCAGGAGCGCCGCCTGACCACCGCCATCCCCGGTCCTCGTTCGCAGGAGCTGCTCGCCCGCAAGGCCGTAGCGGTCGCCGCAGGTGTCGGCCACACGGTGCCGATCGAGGCGGTCGCCGCGGGCGGTGGCGTCGTCGTCGACGCCGACGGGAACTCCCTCATCGACCTCGGATCGGGCATCGCCGTCACGACGGTCGGCAACGCGCACCCGAAGGTGGCCGAGGCGATCGCCGCGCAGGCGGCGCAGTTCACGCACACGTGCTTCATGATCTCTCCCTACGAGGGCTACGTCGCCGTCGCCGAGGCGCTGAACCGGCTGACCCCGGGCGACCACGCCAAGAAGTCGGCCCTGTTCAACTCGGGCGCCGAAGCGGTGGAGAACGCCGTCAAGATCGCCCGCAAGTTCACCGGGAAGCAGGCCGTCGTCGCGTTCGACCACGCCTACCACGGCCGCACCAACCTCACGATGGGCCTCACCGCGAAGGCGATGCCCTACAAGAGCGGCTTCGGCCCGTTCGCGTCGGAGATCTACCGCGCTCCCATGTCGTACCCGTTCCGTGACGGTCTGACCGGACCCGAGGCTGCCGCGAAGGCGATCTCGATCATGGAGAAGCAGATCGGCGCCGACAACCTCGCTGCCGTCATCATCGAGCCCATCCAGGGCGAGGGCGGCTTCATCGTCCCCGCCGCAGGCTTCCTGCCCGCGATCGTCGACTGGTGCCGCGAGAACGGCGTCGTGTTCATCGCCGACGAGGTGCAGTCGGGCTTCGCCCGCACGGGCGAGATGTTCGCGAGCGAGATCTTCGGGATCGTTCCCGACCTGGTGACGACGGCGAAGGGCATCGCAGGCGGAATGCCGCTCGCGGCGGTCACCGGTCGCGCCGAGATCATGGACGCCTCGCACGGCGGCGGCCTCGGCGGCACGTATGGCGGCAACCCCGTCGCGTGCGCCGCAGCCCTGGCGGCGATCGACGCGTTCGAGAACGACGGGCTGCTCGAGCGGGCGCGTGAGATCGGGGGGATCCTCCGCGCCCGCCTCGAGTCGCTGCAGGACTCCGACCCGCGCATCGGCGAGGTCCGCGGTCACGGCGCGATGATCGCCGCCGAGTTCGTCGACCCAGAGACGAAGGCGCCCGACGCGGCGCTGACGGCGGCCGTCGCGAAGGCGGCGATCGCGGAGGGCGTGATCGTCCTGACGTGCGGCACGTATGGGAACGTGATCCGTTTCCTGCCGCCGCTGAGCATCCCCGACGACCTGCTCCACGAGGGCCTCGACGTCGTCGCCGCCGCGCTCGCGAGCAACTGACCAACACCAGCAGAACCACACCACCCCCCTTCGAGCGAATCCCGGTACGACCGCCACCGGAGCCCGACGGGGGAGACAGACCTAGGGGAGAGGCGGAGGGTCCGTCTCCGGGGAGCAATCGGGGCAGGGGTCCCCGCTCTTGCTCCCCGGAGACGAACCCGGAGCCGGCCACCGCAGACGGCAGCCTCAGACGGCGGCCCAGACGCAGCACTGGAACGAAGGAGTACCACCCGCATGAGTGAGATCACGCGAGACGTCGTCATCGTGGGAGCCGGCGCCGCCGGCCTCACGGCGGCGAACCAGTTGAAGAAGGCGGGCCTTTCGGTCGCGGTGCTCGAAGCACGCGACCGCGTCGGCGGACGCCTGTGGACCGACGTGATCGACGGCGCGATGCTCGAGATCGGCGGTCAGTGGGTGTCGCCCGACCAGGACGCGCTCATCGACACGGTCGCCGAGCTGGGACTGGAGACCTACTCCCGCTACCGCGAGGGCGACAGCGTCTACGTCGGCCCCGACGGGGTGGCGAAGCGGTTCACGGGCGAGATGTTCCCCGTGTCGCCCGAGACGGAGAAGGCGATCGCCGAGATCACCGACCGCCTCGACGCGATGGTCGCCGAGATCGACCCCGACCGCCCCTGGGCGCACGAGAAGGCGGCGGAGTGGGACAGCATCACGTGGGATGCGTGGCTGCGCTCGCAGACCGACGACGACGAGGCGGTCCGCAACCTGGCGTTCGCGACCGGCTCGGCGATGCTCACCAAGCCGACCCACTCGTTCTCGCTGCTGCAGTCACTGCTCATGGCGGCGTCCGCGGGGTCGTACTCGCACCTGGTCGACGCCGACTTCATCCTCGACAAGCGCGTCGTGGGCGGCCTCCAGCAGGTGCCGCTGCTTCTCGCCGAGAGGCTCGGCGACGATGTGTTCCTGAACCAGCCGGTGCGCACCATCGACTGGTCGGGCGACGTCGTGACGGTGACGAGCGACGGCATGACGGTGCACGCCCGTCAGGTGATCCTGGCTCTCGCGCCCGTGCTCTACAACCGGATCTCATTCGTCCCCGCACTTCCGCGTCGACAGCATCAGATGCACCAGCACATCTCCATGGGCTTCGTCATCAAGGTGCACGCCGTCTACGACCGTCCGTTCTGGCGCGAGCAGGGCCTGTCGGGCACCGCGTTCAGCCCGTACGAGCTGTCGCACGAGGCGTACGACAACACCAACCACGGCGATGAGCGGGGAACGCTCGTCGGTTTCGTGTCCGATCAGAACGCCGACGACCTGTTCACGCTGAGCGCCGAGGAGCGCAGGGAGCGGATCCTCGAATCCCTGTCGCACTACTACGGGCCCGAGGCGAAGAACCCTGTCGTGTACTACGAGAGCGACTGGGGCTCCGAGGAATGGACGCGCGGCGCGTACGCGGCGAGCTTCGACATGGGCGGGCTCCACCGATACGGCGCCGATCTTCGGGCGGCGGTGGGCCCGATCCGCTTCGCGTGCAGCGACCTCGCGGGTGCCGGGTACCAGCACGTGGACGGCGCGATCCGCATGGGTCGCCTGGCCGCCGACCAGATCGTCGCGGAGCTGCGCTCATGACCGGCCACGTCGTCGTCGGCTACACCGCGACGAAGACCGGCCGGGATGCCGTCGCCGTCGCGGCACGGCTGGCAGCCGCCATCGACGCGATCGTCGACGTGGTCGTCGTGCTGCCCTCGGAGGGCCGCAGCGTCATCACGCCGCCCGACGCGTCGTACCACCGCTACCTGCAGGAGCAGGCGCAGCAGTGGATCGCGGGCGCGATCGACCGCATCCCGGCCGAGGTCGTCGCCCACGCGCACGTGCGCACCGCCGACTCGTTCGCCGAGGGCCTCATCTCCGTCGCCGGCGAGCTCGCCGCGTCGTACATCGTCGTGGGCGCGGCCGACGGCGGCACGCGCGGCCGACACCGTCTGGGCTCCACGACGACCGAGCTGCTGCACTCGTCAGACGTCCCTGTCGTGCTCGTGCCCCGCGGCGCCCGCAAGGTCGCGCCCGAGACGGGAATCACCCGGCTCACGGTCGCCGTCGGCACACGGCCCGGCGCCGACGTCCTGCTCGACGACGCCGGATCTCTCGCGAACGCGGCCGGCGTGCCGGTGCGGCTCCTCTCGCTCCTCACGGTCGATCTTCCGCCGTCGGCCGACACGGGCGCGATCCGCCTGTCGGGCACGACCGAGGTCGACGAGGTGCTCGCTGCCGCGAAGGCCGACCTGCCGAGCGGCGTCGCGGCCGAGGTCGTCGTCGCCGAGGGCGAGAGCATCGAGGATGCCGTCGCCCACCTCGACTGGCAGCCCGGCGAGGTGCTGCTCGTCGGCTCCAGTCGCCTCGCGCAGCCCCGCCGCCTGTTCCTCGGGTCGACGGCCGCCAAGATGCTCCACGAAGTCCCCGTGCCGGTCATCGTCGTCCCGCGCACGCGTCACAAGGAAGAAGTCTCCGCATGAGTCAGTCCGCTCCCGCCGCCACGGGCGAACCGGTCACCGGCGGCATCACCAAGAAGGGCCTGAGCACCGGCACCATCGGTCTCATCGGCGCCGTCGTCATCGGCATCTCGTGCATCGCGCCCGCCTACACCTTCACGGCCGCTGTCGGTCCGACGGCGTCCGTCGTCGGCGCGCAGATCCCCGCCATCATCCTGGTGGGTTTCATCCCCATGCTGCTGGTGGCGTTCGGCTACCGAGAGCTCAACAAACGCATGCCTGATGCGGGCACGTCGTTCACCTGGGCGTCCCGCGCGTTCGGTCCGTGGATCGGCTGGATGGCGGGCTGGGGGCTCGTCGTCGCGACGATCCTGGTGCTGTCGAATCTCGCCGGCGTCGCCGTGGAGTTCCTCTTCCTGCTCATCTCCCAGATCACGGGCAATCCGGACATCGCGAACCTCGCGTTCGAACTGGGGATCAACATCGGCGTGTGTCTCCTGTTCATGCTGGGTGCGACGTACATCTCCTACCGCGACATGCAGACCACGCAGAAGCTCCAGTACGTGCTCGTCACGTTCCAGGTGGCCGTCCTCGTGATCTTCGCCGTTGCGGCCATCGCTCAGGCCGTCGGCGGCAACGGATTCGACTTCACGCCGTTCTCACTGGAGTGGTTCAACCCGTTCGCGGTGTCGTCTTTCAGCGCCTTCGCGGCGGGCCTGTCGCTGTCGATCTTCATCTTCTGGGGATGGGACGTCACCCTCACGATGAACGAGGAGACAAAGGACCCCGAGCGCACCCCCGGCCGAGCAGCGACCGTGACCGTCATCACCATCGTGTCGCTGTACCTGCTGCTCGCTGTCGCGATGATCATGTTCGCGGGCGTGGGGACGGGTGAGCTGGGCCTCGGCAATGAAGACATTCAGGCGAACGTGTTCTTCTTCCTTTCCGATCCCGTTCTCGGTCCGCTCGCCTTCCTCGTGTCGCTGGCCGTGCTGACCAGTTCGGCGTCGTCTCTGCAGTCGACCTTCGTCGGCCCGGCGCGCACCCTGCTGGCGATGGGCCACTACGGCGCGCTGCCTCCGGCGTTCGGCAAGGTGAGCCCGCGCTTCTTCACCCCCGGGTACGCGACCATCGTCTCTGCGATCGTGGCGTCGGCGTTCTACGCGGTGATGCGCGTGGTCAGCGAGGACACGCTGTGGGACACGATCCTGACGCTCGGGATGATGATCTGCTTCTACTACGGCATCACTGCGTTCGCGTGTGTGTGGTATTTCCGCAAGCAGTGGTTCGACTCGACGCGCAACGTGTTCTTCACGCTGCTCTTCCCGCTTGTGGGCGGCATCATCCTGGCCGTCCTGTTCGTGACGACACTCATCGATTCGCTGGACCCGGCCTACGGCTCGGGGTCGAACATCGGCGGGGTGGGGATCGTCTTCATCCTCGGGATGCTGATCATCGTCCTCGGCATCATCGTGATGATCTGGCAGTCCATCAAGCGCCCCGCGTTCTTCCGCGGGCAGACGCTCTCGAAAGACGCGCCCCCCAGCGCGCGCAGCAGAAAGGTCACTCGATGAGTGCTGAAACGGAGCAGGCACTGCTCGCACAGGTGCCGACCGGCCTCTTCATCGGAGGCGAGTGGGTGTCGACCGGGGCCACGTTCCCGGTGAAGGACCCGGCCACGGGCGAGACGCTCCTCGAGGTCGCCGACGCCGGTCCCGAAGACTCCGTGCGGGCGCTCGATGCGGCCGTCGCGGCGCAGGAGTCCTGGGCGGCGACCCCGCCCCGCACCCGCAGCGACATCCTCCGCCGCGCCTTCGACCTCGTGCAGGAGCACCGCGAAGACCTCGCGCTGCTCATGACCCTGGAGATGGGCAAGCCGCTCGCAGAGGCGCGCGGCGAGGTCACGTACGGCGGCGAGTTCCTCCGCTGGTTCAGCGAGGAGGCCGTGCGCATCGCGGGCCGCTACGGCCTCAACCCCGAGGGCACGGGACGCATGGTCGTCTCGCAGCGCCCCGTGGGGCCGTCGTTCTTCATCACGCCGTGGAACTTCCCGTTCGCGATGGCCACGCGCAAGATCGCCCCCGCGCTCGCCGCCGGCTGCACCGTGGTCATCAAGCCGCCGGAGCTCACGCCGCTCACGACGCTCTACTTCGCGAAGCTGCTCGTGGAAGCCGGCCTTCCGGCCGGTGTCGTGAACGTCTTCACGACGACCCGCTCGTCCGGCACGTCTGCTCCGGTCATCGCCGACCCGCGCCTGCGCAAGCTCTCCTTCACGGGCTCGACGGAGGTGGGCCGCAAGCTCATCGCCCAGGCCGCCGAGGGCGTGCTGCGGGTGTCGATGGAACTCGGCGGCAACGCCCCGTTCGTCGTGTTCGACGACGCCGACCTCGACAAGGCGGTGGAGGGCGCGCTGCAGGCGAAGTTCCGCAACATCGGCCAGGCCTGCACCGCCGCCAACCGCTTCATCGTGCACGAGAGCGTGGCCGAGGAGTTCGCCCGCCGCGTCACCGAGCGCGTCAACGCGATGAAGATCGGCCGCGGCACCGAGGAGGGGGTGCAGATCGGACCCCTCATCGACGACAAGGCCGTCGCGAAGGCCGACGAACTCGTGCAGGACGCCGTCTCGCGCGGTGCGACGCTTCTCACGGGGGGTGCGGCCCCCGAAGGGCCGGGCACGTTCTACGAGCCGACCGTCGTCAGCGGCGTCACCGCCGGAAGCGCCATCCTCCGAGAGGAGATCTTCGGTCCGGTGCTCGCGATCGCGACCTTCGCGACCGAGGACGACGCCGTGCGCCTCGCGAACGACACCGAGTACGGGCTCGTCTCCTACGTGTTCACTCAGGACCTCGCCCGCGGCCACCGGATGATCGATCGACTCGAGACCGGCATGATGGGGCTGAACGTCGGTGTCGTCTCCAACGCCGCGGCGCCGTTCGGCGGAGTGAAGCAGTCCGGCGTCGGCCGCGAAGGCGGGCTGGAAGGCATCCACGAGTATCTGTCCACCAAGTACACGCTGATCCCCGTCGACTGACGGGGTGCAAGGGAGCATCATGAGCGACTACGCAGTCGTCAACCCGGCCACGGGCGAGACGCTGGCGACCTACCCGACAGCCACCGACGCGGAGGTGGAGGCGGCCATCGCCGCCGCCGACGAGGCGTACCGCAGCTGGGGCCGCACGTCGCGCCCCGCAGAGCGGGCCGAGCTGATCCGCAATGTCGCGCGCCTCCACCGGGAGCGCCGCGACGAGCTGGCCGCGATCATCGTCCGTGAGATGGGCAAGCCGCTCGCGGCGGCTGAGGGCGAGGTCGACTTCGCCGCCGACATCACCGAGTACTACGCCGACCACATCGACGCGATCACGGCCGACCAGCCGCTGAACATCGACGGCGAGGGCACCGCGATCATCCGGAGGGCGCCGCTGGGCGTGCTGCTGGGAATCATGCCCTGGAACTTCCCCTACTACCAGGTGGCGCGCTTCGCAGCGCCCAACCTGGCGCTCGGGAACACCATCCTCCTCAAGCACGCGCCGCAGTGCCCCGAGTCGGCCGCCGCGATCGCCCAGATCTACGCCGACGCCGGGTTCCCGGCCGGTGCGTACGCCGACGTCCGTCTCACGAACGATCAGGCGGCGGCCGTCATCGCCGACCGCCGGGTGCAGGGCGTGTCGGTGACCGGCTCGGAGCGCGCGGGCGCGGCCGTGGCCGAGATCGCCGGACGCAACCTCAAGAAGGTCGCCCTGGAGCTCGGCGGGTCCGACCCGTTCATCCTGCTGTCGACCGACGACCTCGACGCCACGGTGCAGGCCGCCGTCGATGCGCGTCTCGACAACACGGGACAGTCGTGCAACGCGGCCAAGCGCTTCATCGTGATCGACGACCTGTACGACGCGTTCGTCGAGAAGTTCACGGCCGCGATGACCGCGGCGAAGGTGGGCGACCCCTTCGCGGAGGACACCGTCCTCGGCCCGCTCTCGTCGCTGACGGCGGCCGAGCGCCTCGAGGAGCAGGTGAACAGGGCCGTCGAGCAGGGTGCCACGCTCGTGGCGGGCGGACAGCGCGACGGCGCGTTCTACCACCCCACCGTTCTGACGGGCGTGACGCCCGAGATGGACGCCTTCCGTGAGGAGTTCTTCGGGCCTGTCGGCACCGTGTACCGCGTGTCGAGCGAGGAGGAGGCGGTCGACATCGCCAACGGCACGTCGTTCGGGCTCGGCTCGTACGTCTTCACGACCGACGCCGAGCAGGCCGAGCGCGTCGCCGACCGGATCGAGGCCGGCATGGTCTACGTCAACGTCGTGCTGGCCGACGAGCCCGCCCTGCCGTTCGGCGGCGTGAAGCGCAGCGGCACGGGGCGAGAGATGGGCCTCCTGGCTGCCGACGAGTTCGTCAACAAGAAGCTCATCCGCATCGCGTGAGCCGACCGACGCCGTAGAGGATGCCGGGCGCGAGAGCGTCCGGCATCCTTCTCGTCTCGCGTCGTATTCCCGGGCGTCGTGGCTTCCGTCGCCGCCGCGACAAGAGGACAATGGAGCCATGGACCACATCGGCGAACCGGTCTCGTTCCTCAGCGACGACGAGTGCTTCGAGCGGCTGGCGACACAGGAGCTCGGCCGACTGGTGACCTCGGCGGCGGGAGTGCTCGACATCTTCCCGGTCAACTACACCCTCGACGGCCGCTCAATCGTCTTCCGCACCGCGGAGGGCAGCAAGCTCACCGAGCTGACCATCCACGACGAGGTGCTGTTCGAGGTCGACGACCACACCGAGACCGACGCGTGGAGCGTGATCGTGCGCGGCCATGCGCAGCGGCTCGAGACGAGCGACGAGGTGCAGGCAGCCGACGCCCTGCCCTTGACACCGTGGGTCCCGACCCTCAAGTACAACTACGTGCGCATCGTGGCGGATTCGGTGTCGGGCCGGTCGTTCCAGCGCGGCGAGGAGCCGGATCGCTACGGCATCCAGCAGTACTGACCCGCCCCCGACGGCCGCCGTGATTCGCGCGCCGCTGAGGCATGCCGTACACTCGAATGCGCAGTTGTCTGCATTCTTTCGCCGTGCCTGCGGGGCGCGAACATCCTCAACGTTGTTACGGTAGAAGCATGCACATCGGGGCCGAAACGCCTCGACTGCACCCTCGGTCTCACGACCTAGGGCGGTAGCTCAATTGGCAGAGCAGCGGTCTCCAAAACCGCAGGTTGCAGGTTCGATTCCTGTCCGCCCTGCGCGTCGGCGCTTCGCGCTGACACAACGCGTCAGCACCGAGCTGGCACGAAGCACGTCAAACAGGTGGGTACATGGTCCAGGATGAGCCGAACGGCGAGATCGTTGCAGTCGGTGACGTCGCTCGCGAGAAGAAGCTGAACTTCTTCCAGCGCATCGCCCTGTTCATCCGCCAGGTCTTCGCCGAGCTGCGCAAGGTCGTCACGCCGACTCGTCAGGAGCTCGGCAAGTTCACGGCCGTCGTGCTCGGCTTCGTCGTGGTGATGATGGCCATCGTCTACGGCCTCGACCTCCTGTTCACCTGGGTCGTCGAAGTCGTCTTCGGCGTGCCGAGCTGAGCTGCTCGCCGGCTCTCTTGACGCACCGCGGATGACGGCATCCGACCATCCAATGGAAGAGAAGCAATTGTCTGAGAAGTATGTCGACGACGCCGATTGGGCGACCGCTGCCGAGCAGTCCAGCGAGGACGACGAAGCCCAGGAGGGCAACTACCTCGCCGACCAGGAGCGTTCCGCCGAAGCCGCGGAGCACGTGGCCGTGCATGTCGTCGACGAAGGAGACGTCGACGACCTCGACGATGCAGACATCGACGACATCGACATCAGCGACCCGGAGGCGGATGCCATCGTGAACGACGCACTCGAGATCGACAAGGCCGACGAGGCCGAAGCCGCCGCCGAGGTGCTCACCGACTCGCTCGCCGAGGAGCAGGCCGAGGCCGCCGCGCAGGCCGCCGAAGAGGTCACGCCCTACGACGGCCCCGAGCTGGGCGACGACGACACCGAAGACGCCGAGCCGACGCCGACCTCGACCCGTTCGAGGCGTTCCGCGCCGAGCTGCGGAGCCTCCCCGGCAAGTGGTACGTCATCCACTCCTACGCGGGCTTCGAGCGCAAGGTGAAGGCCAACATCGAGCAGCGCAAGTCGACGCTCGAGGTCGAGGAAGACATCTACCAGGTCGAGGTCCCGATGGAGGACGTCGTCGAGATCAAGAACGGCCAGCGCAAGATGGTCACGCGCGTGCGGATCCCCGGTTACGTGCTCGTTCGCATGGAGCTCAACGAAGACACCTGGTCGGTCGTCCGCCACACGCCGGGCGTCACCGGCTTCGTCGGCAACGCGCACAACCCGACGCCGCTGCGGTTCGAAGAGGCGTTCAACATGCTGAAGTCGCTCGTGCAGGTCAACGAGGTCGCGCCCGCCAAGGGCGCCGCGAAGGGCCAGGCGTCGCAGGCGCGTGCCATCCCGGCCGAGGTCGACTTCGAGGTCGGCGAGACCATCACGATCAAGGAAGGCTCGTTCGCGGGCCTCCCGGGCACGATCAGCGAGATCAAGCCCGAGAGCGGCAAGCTCACCGTGCTCGTCTCACTCTTCGAGCGCGAGACCCCCGTCGAGCTGTCGTTCGACCAGGTCACCAAGCTCTGACCCACATCATCTGGGTCACCGAGGGGGCGGCTGCGACTCGTTCGCACCGCCCCTTCATCGTTCCCGCCTGAGCTGCTCCCGCCTGGTCTCCGCAGTCGGTGTGCGTCCCACTTCGGGTGGAGGATGTCCCACTTTCGGCTGGTCCGGGCGGTGCGGAACAGCATCCGTGGGGACATGCCCACGGAGGGCGCCGGGGGCGGGGCGAGGACGGATGCCGGATGCGGCGACATCAGGTAGAATCGAGAGGTTGCGCGCGTGTCGCGCGACGACACCCACCACTGTCAGGAACCGCCTGATCGTGGAAGCGCGCCCGTCGCACTCCGGTGCGGGGCGCTCGACAGAAGGAACACAATGGCACCGAAGAAGAAGGTGACCGGCCTGATCAAGCTCCAGATCAACGCCGGAGCCGCCAACCCGGCGCCGCCGATCGGCCCCGCGCTCGGTCAGCATGGCGTCAACATCATGGAGTTCTGCAAGGCGTACAACGCGGCGACCGAATCGCAGCGCGGCAACGTCATCCCCGTCGAGATCACCGTCTACGAGGACCGCAGCTTCACCTTCATCCTGAAGACCCCGCCCGCGGCGGAGCTCATCAAGAAGGCCGCAGGCGTGCAGAAGGGCTCGGCCACGCCGCACACCTCCAAGGTCGCGAAGCTGACCAAGGAGCAGGTGCGTCAGATCGCCGAGACCAAGCAGCCCGACCTGAACGCGAACGACATCGAGGCCGCCTCGAAGATCATCGCCGGCACCGCCCGTTCCATGGGCATCACGGTTGAGGACTGAGGGGAACACGCACATGGCTAAGTCCAAGGTTTACGAAGCAGCCGCGGCCAAGATCGACCGCGACAAGTTCTACACGTCCACCGAGGCCGTCAACCTCGCCAAGGAGACGGGCTCGAAGAAGTTCGACTCCACCGTCGAGGTCGCCCTCAAGCTCGCGGTCGACCCGCGCAAGGCCGACCAGATGGTCCGCGGCACGGTCATCCTGCCGCACGGCACGGGCAAGACCGCCCGCGTCATCGTCTTCGCGACGGGCCCGGCCGCTGAGGCTGCCATCGCCGCAGGCGCTGACGAGGTCGGCGGCGCCGAGCTCATCGAGAAGGTCGCCGCAGGCTGGACCGCGTTCGACTCGGCCGTCTCGACGCCCGAGCTCATGGGCCAGGTCGGTCGTCTCGGCAAGGTGCTCGGCCCCCGTGGCCTCATGCCCAACCCCAAGACCGGCACCGTGACCCCCAACCCGGCCAAGGCCGTGGAGGAGATCAAGGGCGGCAAGATCGAGTTCCGCGTCGACAAGCACGCCAACGTGCACTTCGTCGTCGGCAAGGCGTCGTTCTCGGCCGAGCAGCTCGACGAGAACTTCAAGGCAGCGCTCGAGGAGATCGTCCGCCTGAAGCCGTCGAGCTCGAAGGGCCGCTACATCCAGAAGGGCGCCGTGTCGACCACGTTCGGCCCCGGCATCCCGCTGGACGTCAACACGCTCGCGTGACGCTCCGTCACTGACGACACGCACAAGGGGCTCCACCTTCGGGTGGGGCCCCTTCGTCGTTCCCGGCCGCGGCCGGCGCACCCGGGGACGTCAGCCGTCGGTGCGCACGTCGAACCCATGCGCGCCCGTCGCCGGGATGTCGGTGACCCGCGCGGTCGTGACGGACGCGCCGGGAGGCCCCTCCGCCATCCAGGCGAGCACATCGTCGACCTGATCCGCGGAGCCCTCGACCTCGGCCTCGACCGACCCGTCCCGCAGGTTCCGCACCCACCCGGCGACACTCGCCTCGCGGGCGACCATACGCATCGTGTAGCGGTAGCCGACGCCCTGCACGGCGCCTCGGACGATCACGTGCACGCGTCTCATCGCCTCATCCTCGCATCCTCGTCCTGGTCGCGGACGCTTCGGCGATGGGAGGATGCTCGCATGGGCACCATCGACGACTACCTGGCCGCGCTTGATCCGGTCGATGCGACCGTGATCGGCCACGCGTACGATGTGGCGCGCGAGGTGGTTCCGGACGCCGAGCAGGGTCTCGGCTACGGGATGCCGGCGCTCATCTATCGCGGGAAGTCGCTGCTGTCGCTCATGCGGGCCACGTCGCACATCGGCGTGTACCCGTTCAGCCCCGCGGCGATCGTCGAGATCAGCGACCTGCTCGACGGGGTCGACACGGCCAAGGGGACGATCCGGTTCGATCCCGCCTCGCCGCTTCCCGACGACACGATCCGCGCACTGGTGCGCGCACGGAAGACCCAGATCGAGGGCTCCTGAGCGGACCCCCGGAGGCCGTCACGGCCCGGGCCAGACGAGGCTCACCGCGATCGCGACCATGACGACCGCGATGACCCCGTCGAGCACTCTCCAGGCGCGCGGCGTGGCCAGCCACCGGCCGAGATAGCGGGCTCCGAAGGCGAGGCCGAAGAACCAGACGACGCTCGCGACCGAGGCTCCCGCGGCGAACCACCACCGGTGCTCGCCGTGTGTGCTCGCGACCGACCCGAGCAGGAAGACCGTGTCGAGGTACACGTGCGGGTTGAGCCAGGTGAGCGCCAGGCAGGTCAGCAGCACGGGGGCGAGGCGCGTGCGCGTGAGGGTGTCGCCGCGCAGAGCAGGACCCGTGCCCGCGCTCCGGCCCGCCACGGCGTCCCCGGCTTCCGGGGTGTGAGCGCTGTCATCCACCGAGAGAGCGCCTCCCGTGGGGCGCAGCGCACGCCGCGCGGCGAGCAGACCATAGGCGAGGAGGAAGGCGAAACCGGCCCACCGGACGACGTCGATGAGCCACGGCAGCGCGTCCAGGGCGAGCCCGAGACCCGACACCCCCACGACGATCAGCAGGGCATCGGAGATCGCGCACACGAGCGCGACGGCGAGAACGTGCTCACGGCGCACCCCCTGCCTCAGGACGAACAGGTTCTGCGCGCCGATCGCGACGATCAGCGAGAGTCCGAGGCCGAGGCCTGCGACGAGGGAGGGGAGCACGGTTCCACGGTAAGGACGTCGACTGATGCAGTCCAGCTCTAGATTCTTCAGCTGGATAAGCTGAGCTTATGCAGCTGTCTGCGGAGTTCGCGCGCACCCTCGCCGTCGTGCTCGACGAGGGCAGCCTGGATGCTGCCGCCCGGCGTCTGCACGTGACGCCCTCCGCCGTGAGCCAGCGCATCAAGGCGCTGGAGGAGCAGGTGGGGCGCGTGCTCCTCGTCCGCGCGAAGCCGGTGCGCGTGACGCCGGCCGCGCACGCCGTCGTGCGATACGCCCGCCAGCTCGCGCTGCTGGAGCACGACGCTCTCACCGAGCTCGGCACAGATCAGGACCGCGTCACGGTCCCGCTCGCTGTGAACGCCGACTCGCTGGCGACATGGTTCCTCGCCCCGCTCGCCCGGCTGAGCGCCGAGCATCCGGTCCTGTTCGACCTCCACCGCGACGACCAGGACTTCACCGCATCGCTCCTGGAGGCCGGGACGGTCATGGGAGCGGTGACCTCTCGCGCCGAACCTGTCGCCGGGTGCCGCGTGGTGACCCTCGGCACGATGAGGTACGAAGCCGTCGCGACGCCGGGGTTCGTCGAGCAGTGGCTCGGACCGGCAGGAGCCGCAGACTCCCGCCGTCGCGTTTCACCCGACGCAGCCGCGCTGGCGGCGGCGCCCCGCGTCGACTTCGACCGGCGCGACGACCTTCAGCGGCAGTGGCTGGAGCAGGTCGGTGTGGTCGGCGACACGGCGCGCCACTACGTGCCCGCCTCGCACGACTTCGCGACGGCGATCCGGCTCGGCCTCGGGTGGGGACTCCTTCCCGGCTTCCAGTCGGAGGACGCGCTCGCCGCGGGGGAGCTCGTGCGGCTGGGCGGGCCGCCCGTCGACGTGCCGCTCCACTGGCAGCAGTGGAACCTGCGCTCCGCGCTGCTGGATGCCGTCGCCGACGAGATCGTCGGGCACGGGCGCCGCGTGCTCACGGGCTGAGCGGCGACCTCGTCAGGCGTCGCCGACGCGGAGCACCACCTTGCCGCGGGAGTGCCCGCGTTCGATCTCGGTGTGGGCGGCCGCCGCGTCCCGCAGGTCGAAGACCCGGTCGACGAAGACGCGGATGGCGCCCGACTCGAGGAGGCGCGAGAGCGTCGACAGCACGCTGCCGTCGGGCACCACCTTGTACGAGGTCGCCCGCACGCCCGCCGCTGCCGCCTCGGAGGCGTAGTCGGGCCATGCGCCCGTCGGCACCATGACGTAGAGGCCGCCGGGGCGCAGCACCGTCAGGGAACGGCTGCCCGTGTCGTCGTGGACGTTCCCGACCAGATCGATGACGACATCCACTTCGCCCACGACGTCTTCGAAGCGCGTCGTCGCGTAGTCGATCACGACCGACGCTCCGAGTTCGCGCATCCAGGCGAGGTTCCGCTCGGAGCCGGTCGCGGTGACATGCGCGCCGAAGTAGGCGGCCAGCTGCACGGCGAAATGGCCGACACCCCCGGAACCCGCGTGGATGAGCACGCGCTGCCCCTCGTGCGCATGCGCCGTCTCGACGACGAGCCCCCACGCCGTCAGCGCCGCCAGAGGGACGCCGGCCGCCTCGACGTGCGACAGTGACGGCGGCTTGGCGGCCACCGAGAGCGACGGGACGACGACGTACTCGGCGTACGAGCCTCCCGAACGGGGGAACGGGACCATGCCGAACACCTCCGTGCCGGGCGGCAGGGCATGCGCCTCGTAGGGTGCACTGACGACGACGCCGCTGAAGTCGAAGCCGAGCGTGGCGGGGAACGAGCCGATGGCTCCGGAGACCCCGCGGCCGCCGCGCGTCTTCGCGTCGATCGGGTTGGTCCCGGCGGCGACGACCCGCACGAGCAGTTCGCTCATCACGGGGGCCGGCACGGCGACGGTCGCCTCGTGAAGCACGTCGGGGCCACCGGGCGCGTCGAACACGACCGCCCGCATCGTCTCCGGGGGCGTGACGACGTCGGCAGACCGGGTGGCAGGGAGAGTCGCGGAGCGTAGGGGGCGGAATCTCATGGGACTCTCCTTCCTCGAGCGTGGGCATCGGCGGCACGTCCGAAACGGTCGTCCCAGTCAATCGCGAGATTGTCTCGATCGTGTTACGCCGGTGCTACCGGCTGGCTCCGGTCGTGCGGTCCGAATGATGACCGCGTCGGCGGCGGATCCTGCCACCCCGAGCCCCGCCCCGGACCCCGCTGCGACGAGCTTCCCCCGCCGAGGCCGCCGCTACGGTCGCGTGCCTGCCGTCAGAGCGTGCAGGAGCCGCGTCAGATTATGGATGTCGTCGACGTCCCACTCCGCCAGGGCCTTCTCGAGGAGGTTCTCGTTCGGTGTGCGCGCCGCGGCCAGGCGTTCGAGCCCGAGCGGACTGGGCGACAGGAGGCTCGAACGGCCGTCGTGCGGGTCGGGGCTCCGCTCGATCAGCCCGAGCGCCTCGAGGTCGCGCACCGTCCGCGACAGCTGGCCCTTGTCGAGCTGCAGGGTCTCGGCGAGAGCGGACTGCGTGACCGACTCGCGCCGCGCGATCGTCGTGAACACTTTGTAGGCGGCCGGCAGCATCCCGGGACTCACGCGCTGCGCGCTGTCGGTGATGATGCGGCGGAACTGGTTGATCAGCTCCCCGAACTCCGCCTCCAGAGCTCGCACCGCTTCGGCGCGAGGCTCCGGAGACGCGCTCGACGCGTCGGCTGCGGCGGGGGAGGTGACCGCGGTCATGTCGGTGTCAGTCCTTTCGGCCGGTCGGGCCCGAGCCGGCATCCTCCGGACCTTCGACCGTGCGGATCGAGCCGGTGGCGGTCAGCGACGCCATGCCCTCCGGCACCGACACCGTAGCAAGATCCGCCTCGCCCGCCTGCAGGCGCTCGGTGGTCGTCATGGTCGTCAGCGGCTTGTTCGGGAGGAACACGATCGCGATGAGGCTGAGGACGGCGAACGGCACCGCGATGAGGAACGAGTGCGAGATGCCGTTGGCGTAGATGTCCTCGAACACGATCCGCAGCTGCTCGGGCATCGCCGACACCTGGGGGAGCGTGCCCGACTGCAGCTGCCCGGCCCACGTCGCCGCCTCATCGCCGAGGCTCGCGAGGGCGGCGGCGATGTCATCCCGGCGCTCGCCGACGAGCTCGGTGACGCGGGCGGCGAGGGCGGCGCCCATGACGGACACGCCGATCGTGCCGCCGAGGCTGCGGAAGAAGGTGACTCCCGAGCTCGCGACGCCGATCTCGGTCGGCTTGCTCGTGTTCTGCACCACGAGCACGAGGTTCTGCATCGTCATGCCGACGCCGGCGCCGAGCAGGAACATGTAGACCGAGACGAGGGTGAAGTCGGTGTCGTAGTGGATCGTCGACAGCATCACCGAGCCGGCGATGAGGGAGATCGACCCCACGATCAGGAACGCCTTCCAGCGGCCCGTCTTGGTGATGAGGGCGCCGACGCTGATGGAGGCGACGAGCAGTCCCGCGATCATCGGGATGGTCATGACACCGGCCTCGGTCGGCGTCGCGCCGCGTGCGAGCTGCATGTACTGGCTGAGGAAGACCGAGGCGCCGAACATCGCGATGCCCGTGGCGATCGATGCGATCACCGAGAGCGTGAAGGTCGGGTTGCGGAACAGTGAGAGGGGCACGAGCGGCTCCTTGGAGTGCAGCTCGACGATCACGAACAGGATCGCCCCGAGGATCGCGCCACCGACCATGAGCACGGTCTCCACGCTCCACCACGCGAACGAGTCGCCGGCGAGGGTCACCCAGATGAGCAGAAGCGACACGGCCGCCGACAGCAGGATGATGCCGAGGTAGTCGATCGAGGTCTTCCTGCGGGCGTGCGCCGGGATGCGGAGGGTCCGCTGGACGATCACGAGAGCGGCCACGGCGAAGGGGAGGGCGACGAAGAAGTTCCAGCGCCATCCCCAGGCGTCGGTGATCACGCCGCCGAGCAGGGGGCCGCCGATCGTGGAGACGGCCATCACCGCGCCGAACAGGCCCATGTAGCGGCCGCGCTCACGGGGGCTGATGATGTCGGCCATCAGCACCTGGCTGAGAGCCGCGAGGCCGCCCGCGCCGATGCCCTGCACGGCGCGGAACGCGATGAGCGTCTCAGGGTTCTGCGAGAATCCGGCTGCCGCCGTCGCGAGCACGAAGATGACGATCGCGAGCTGGTAGAGCAGCTTTCGGTTCATGAGGTCGGCGAGCTTCCCCCAGATGGGCGTGGAGATGGCCGTCGTGAGCAGCGTCGCCGTCACGACCCAGGTGAACGCGGCCTGCGTGCCCTCGAGGTCGTGGATGATGACGGGCAGCGACGTCGAGACGACGGTCGAGGCGAGCATCGAGACGAACATCCCGAGGATCAGGCCGGAGAGGGCTTCGAGCACCTGGCGGTGCGACATCCGCGGCTTGTCGACCGCGTCGGAAGGGGAAGAGGTCATGAACGTCCTCGCAGAGCGTATAGATAGTTGAGATCGGTCAACTATACGCCGATCGTTGACGTTCGTCAACCAAAGGCGACCCCGAGCGCGGCGTCGGGCCCGCGCGAACGCGTCGGCGTGGAGAGTGTGCGTTCACAACTCCGGAGGTTCGCCCCGCTGGGGTCTCTTCCGGGCGACCGCGGACGCGTGCGTTCGCAACATCCGGAGTTGTGAACGGAGGGTCGAGTCCACAGCTCCGCGGCCCTATCCCGCAGCGCATCGCGCAGGGCGCGGAGCCGGAAAGGGCGTCAGTCGGCCAGAGCGAGGGCGCGGAACGGCTCGCGTGGGCGTTCCGGTGTCGCGGGGGTGGGGGTGAGTGCATGGCGGCGCTGCATCGTCCGCCGGTACAGCTCGTCGATGAGTTCGGTCGCGAGCCCGACCAGGCGGCGGATCTCGCGGTCGTCGCGGTCGACCCAGGCGCAGCGCGGCTCGTCGTCGACGGGCACGAAGTCGTTGTGCTCCTCCCAGACGACGAGAGTGCGCTCCGCGCCGAGCACGTGCTGCTGCCACCACACCTGACGGAGATAGGAGCGCGGGATCGAGCGCCACGGCTTCTTGGTGGTTTTGATCTCGCACAGGGTGATGCGCCCGGACGTATCGACGGTGATCCCGTCCGGAGTGGCGAGATGCCGCTTCTCGATCTCTGCGTGGAACAAGGCGGACGACGGCTGGATGCGGTGGGTGGCCGCCACCCACGCGGCGATCTCGGGCTCGCGACGGCGACCGTGCGCGGTGTAGGCATTGCCGGAGAAGCCGGATCCGCCGGAGAGCTTGGCATCGGCGGCGCGGGCGATCGAGTTGCCGCTCGTGAGCTGTGCGACGTCGGTCGCCGTGATGCCGCGCGAGCGTGCGCGGAGCCAGGCCACCCGGTCTGTCGAGTCGGCGAGGATGCGGGATGCCAGCTCGGGCGCGACGCGAGCGATGGCTTCCGGACTCATGCCTTCGAGGCTAACCCTCCCCGGCGACCTCGCCGCACCGCGACACCCACCTCCGCTGTCGCGGCCGCGATTTGGGGCACGCGGGAGCAGCAGGTAGAGTGGGGGTAAGCCAAAGACCGCCGGTCTCGGTGTGCGCGCAAGCGGATACCGACGAAGCTCTGCACAGCAGGGGCCCGCGCAGGTGTACGAACTTCCGGGAGACCGGGCCCAAGCTCCGTGCGCATGCGCCGGAGCTTTTTTCATGTGCGGGAAGTCCGAGGCCGACGTTCCGCCACTGCGGGGCGTCACGTACACACAAGGAGTGACCATGGCGCAGAAGGATGCAACGGTCTCCGAGCTCACGAAGAACTTCGAGAACTCGAACGCCGTTCTGCTGACCGAGTACCGCGGTCTGACGGTTGCCCAGCTCAAGCAGCTGCGCAACAGCATCCGTCAGGACGCGGATTACGCCGTGGTGAAGAACACGCTGACCAAGATCGCCGCGAACGCTGCGGGGATCTCTGCGCTCGACGAGGACCTCAAGGGTCCCTCGGCCGTCGCATTCGTGCACGGCGACTTCGTCGCCACCGCGAAGGCCCTGCGTGACTTCGCCAAGGCCAACCCGCTTCTCGTGATCAAGGGCGGCATCTTCGAGGGCAACGCCCTCTCTGCCGACGAGGTCAACAAGTACGCCTCCCTCGAGAGCCGTGAGGTTCTGCTGGCGAAGGCGGCGGGCATGATGAAGGCGACGATGGGCAAGGCTGCCGCCACCATCGACGCGCTTCGCGAAAAGCTGGAGACCGCCGAGGCCGCGTAAGCGACCGGCGAGCTCTTACCCACAACCCCACTATCTAGGAGATACATCATGGCGAAGCTCACCACCGAGGAGCTGCTCGAGCAGTTTGCCGGCCTGACCCTCATCGAGCTCAGCGAGTTCGTGAAGGCGTTCGAGGAGAAGTTCGAGGTCACCGCTGCTGCTCCCGTCGCCGTTGCCGGCGCTGCGGGCGCGGGCGGCGAGGCCGCTGCCGAGGAGGAGAAGGACTCGTTCGACGTCATCCTCGAGGCTGCCGGCGACAAGAAGATCCAGGTCATCAAGACGGTCCGCGAGCTCACCTCGCTGGGCCTCGGCGAGGCCAAGGCCGTCGTCGACGGTGCCCCGAAGGCCGTTCTCGAAGGTGCCAACAAGGAGACCGCCGAGAAGGCCAAGGCCGCCCTCGAAGAGGCCGGCGCGACGGTTACCCTCAAGTAATCACGCTCTCGCGATGAAGGCCCCCGGGTTCGCCCCGGGGGCCTTCTGCGTCCCCGCCGCGTCCCGTCCCCCCCACCCCCCACTGGCCGCGAGACGACGACTGGGGGCCGAGAGCATGGGGTAACCCCGCGTTCTCGGCCCGCAGCTGTCGTCTCGCGGTCCAGGTACGGGACGTCAGTCGAGAGAGGCCCCACGGATGAGGGCGTCGTCGCGCACGGCGGAGCTCTGCGCGTCGACCGCCGATGTCGAGGCGCGGACGATCAGCCGGGCGTGCATGCGGACGTGCTCGACGGGGCGGTCGGGCTCGGCGATCTGCGCCAGGAGCATCCGCACGGAGGAGCGTCCCTGCTCGCGCGGGACCTGTCGCAGCGTCGTGAGCGCGAACATCTCGGCGTACTCGTGGTCGTCGATGCCGACGACGCTGAGATCGCCGGGGACGAGGATGCCGAGCCGCCGCGCGGCGATGATGGCGCCGACGGCCACCTCGTCGCACACCGCGACGATCGCGGTCGGACGCAGCCGCGCATCGCCGAGAAGGTCGACGGCCGCCTGGTAGCCGGCGGGAAGCGACACCTCCGACGTGACGTGGCGGCGCCGGTCGCCGAGCCCGGCCTCGATCATGGCGGCGTCGTACCCGGCGAGGCGCTGCTTGTCGACGTGCGCCCAGTCGGCCCCCGCGCCGCCGCCGAGGAAGGCGATCTCGGTGTGTCCGAGCCCGAGGAGGTGCTCCGTGGCGCGGCGTGCGGCGTAGTCGTCGTCGATGGCGATCAGGCTCACCTGCTCGCCCGTGCCGACGACCGACACGATCGGCCGGTCGATCTGCATGAGCCGTTCGAGTTCGTGGTCCTGCGGTTCGAGCCCCACCGCGATGAGGCCGTCGAATCTCTTGCGGGCCAGGAAGTCGTCGAAGATGCGGTCGCGTCCGGAGGTGCCCGGGCGGGCGTCGTACAGCGTGAGGTCCATGCCCCGTTCGAGCAGCTCCTGCTGGATGCCTTCGAGCACCTCGGCGAAGAACCAGCGGTTGACGTACGGCATCACGACGCCGACGTTCTGCGTGCGGCCCGTCGCGAGGCTCACGGCGCTCGTCGAGGGCACGTAGCCGAGCTCGTCGGCGGCCGCGCGCACGCGCGAGCGTGTGGCCGCGGAGACATAGCCGCTGCCGGTCAGTGCACGGCTGGCCGTCGCCTTCGACACGCCTGCCCGTGCGGCGACCTCAGCGATTCCCGCCATGCCCTCCCCTTCGAGACCGATGTGCCGGAACTCTAGCCGAACACGCCGATATATGGAACCGGTTGCGCCCCGGAAGCAGGGGCTACGCGCGCGGAGAAGACGGTGTTATCGGCTTGTGATGCATTCACTTGTTGTGGCTTGCTGAGCGATCCACTAGCTTGGCCTGGAATCGGTTCCCTACCGGGGCCCGACGTGCGCCCGATGCAATCCGGGCACTCAACGAGGAGGAGATCACATGGGGATGGCACAGCGACGACTCATCGCCCCGCTCGCCGTCGTCGGCATCGCGGGCCTTGCTCTTGCAGGATGCAGTGGCGGCCCGGGAGCGAACAACGGCAACAACGGCAACGACGGCAACGGTGGTGATGACGACAACGTCGTCACCGTGTACGGCACGATCGCCGACACCGAGGCCCAGCTTCTCGAAGACTCCTGGGCTGACTGGGAGGAAGAGAACGGCATCGAGATCAAGTACGAATCGTCGAAGGAGTTCGAGGCGCAGATCGCGGTCCGCGCGCAGGGAGGCAACGCGCCCGACCTCGCGATCTTCCCGCAGCCCGGCCTCATGGCCGACATGGCGACCCGCGGCTTCCTGAAGCCCGCTCCCGACGCCGTCAAGTCGAACGTCGAGGCGAACTGGACCGAGGACTGGGCCAACTACGGCACGGTCGACGGCACGCTCTACGGCGCCCCCCTCATGGCGAGCGTCAAGGGGTGGATCTGGTACTCGCCGTCGTTCTTCGAGGAGAACGGCTACGAGATCCCGACCGACTGGCAGGGCATGCTCGACCTGACGGCGCAGATCCAGTCCGACACCGACAAGGCGCCGTGGTGCATCGGCTTCGGCTCCGACGCGGCGACCGGCTGGCCGGGCACCGACTGGATCGAGGACCTCGTGCTGCGCCAGGCGGGCACCGAGGTGTACGACCAGTGGGTGGCGAACGAGATCCCGTTCACCGACCCGCAGATCAAGTCGGCTTTCGAGGAGTTCGGCAAGATCGCGCTCAACCCCGACTATGTCAACGCCGGGTTCGGCGACGTGAAGTCGATCGTCACCACGCCGTTCGGTGACCCGGCAGATGCGCTCGTCAGCGGCGAATGCGCCCTGCACCACCAGGCCTCGTTCTACGACGGGTTCATCTCCGACGCGGGTGGCGAGGTCGCTGAAGACGGTGACATCTGGGCGTTCCTGATGCCGCCGTTCGAGGCCGGCGGAAGCGCCGAGGGTGCTGTCGTCACCGGTGGTGGCGAGATCGTGGGCGCCTTCGACGATTCGGAGTCGACTCAGAAGGTGCAGGAGTACCTCTCCAGCCCCGAGTGGGCCAACTCGCGCGTCAGCCTCGGCGGCGTGATCTCGGCCAACAAGGGCCTCGACCCGGCCAACGCGTCGAGCAACATCCTGTCGGCGGCGATCGAGATCCTGCAGGCCGACACCACGACGTTCCGTTTCGACGCCTCCGACCTCATGCCGTCGGCCGTCGGTGCGGGCACGTTCTGGAAGGGAATGATCGACTGGGTCAACGGCACGGGCACCGATGCCGTGCTCGAGCAGATCGAGGCCGGCTGGCCGTCCTCGTGATCTGACAGGGAGTGGGGCCGCCTCGACGAGGCGGCCCCACTTCTCCCGCGGCGCGCCTCCCGTGAGCGCCGGCCGCACCTGAGTCCGATGTCGTACTCGAAAGGCATCCATGAACGTCCAGGCCTTCTTCCAATGGCTGTCCACCCTCAACCCGTGGCTGGAGATCGTCGTCGTCGTCGGCGTCTTCCTCGCGGTGGTCGGCCTCATCCTCTTCTTCATCGAAATAGCGCCCCGCAAGGGCACGATGTACACCGTCATCCGGCTGGTCGCCTGCGTCGTCGGGCCTGCGCTGGTCCTCGTCCTGCTGGGCTCGTGGATCGAGGCGGCCGCTGTCGCGGCCGTTCTGGGCCTTGGTCTGTTCTTCCTCGATAAGAGGGCGAAAGACGGCGCAGGGTCGCTCTTCCAGCTGGTCGGCTTCCTGACCCCCGCGCTCGCGCTCCTCGCGGTGGGACTGATCGTCCCGACGATCCAGACCACCGTGCAGGCGTTCATGAACTCGCGCGGCACCGCGTTCGTCGGCTTCGACAACTTCGCGTGGATCTTCACGCAGCCGCAGAACGTGCGCGTGGTCATCAACACGATCCTGTGGGTGCTGATCGCGCCCGTGTTCTCGACGATCGCCGGTCTCGCGTACGCGTACTTCATCGACAAGCTCCGTGGCGAGAAGTACTACAAGATCTTCGTGTTCATGCCCATGGCCATCTCGTTCGTGGGCGCGTCGATCATCTGGCGCTTCATGTACACCCCCCGTCCGGAGGGTCAGAACCAGATCGGCTTCCTGAACCAGGTGATCGTCTGGTTCGGCGGCCAGCCGTACAACTTCCTGGCCGACGATCCGTGGAACACGCTGTGGCTCATCATCGTGTTCATCTGGATCCAGACCGGTTTCGCGATGGTGCTCCTGTCGGCGGCGATCAAGGGCGTTCCCGCCGAGCAGCTCGAAGCGGCCGATCTCGACGGCACCAACGCGTGGCAGAAGTTCCGGAACGTCGTGGTTCCGGGCATCCGTCCCGCACTCATCGTCGTGCTGACGACGATCTCGATCGCCTCGCTGAAGGTGTTCGACATCGTCCGCACGATGACGGCCGGCGCCAACAACACGTCGGTGCTCGCCAATGAGATGTACACGCAGTTCCGCAGCTTCGAGGCGGGGCGGTCGGCGGCCTTCGCGCTGATCCTGTTCATCCTCGTGCTGCCGATCGTCATCTACAACGCCGTGCAATTGAAGAAGCAGAGGGAGATCCGCTGATGACTGCGACATCCGCTGCCGTCGTCGTCGACGACCGCACCGCCCGCCGCATCAAGCGCGGCGAACGCCAGCTCGAAGGCCTCGGCCGCACGAAGAAGCGGCTGTCGTCGCCATGGGCCACCGCTGCCGCATTGATCATCGCGGCCCTGTGGACGGTTCCGACCTTCGGGCTGTTCCTCAGCTCGTTCCGACCGCGGGAGCTCATCAACACCACCGGGTGGTGGACGATCTTCCAGAACTGGGGCTTCACGTTCGACAACTACGCGACGGCGCTTCAGACCGGCAACAGCCAGCTGAACATGGGCGGCGCGTTCGTCAACTCGATCGTGATCTCGCTGCCGGCGACCATCCTGCCGATCTCGGTCGCGATGCTCGCGGCGTACGCGTTCGCGTGGATGGACTTCCGGGGCAAGAACCTCATCTTCGTCGGCATCTTCGCGCTGCAGATCGTGCCGCTGCAGATGGCGCTCATCCCGCTGCTGCAGTTCTTCGCCCAGGGGACCATCTTCGGTGTCCCCGTGGTCGAGGCGTTCGGGTCGGCCGGATACGCCCAGGTGTGGATCGCGCACACGATCTTCGGTCTGCCGCTCGTGATCTACCTGCTGCACAACTTCGTGTCGGAGATCCCCGGCGATGTGATCGAGGCTGCGCGCGTCGACGGCGCCGGCCACGGTCAGATCTTCTTCCGGATCATCCTGCCGCTCACTGCTCCGGCGATCGCGTCCGTCGCGATCTTCCAGTTCCTGTGGGTGTGGAACGACCTGCTCGTCGCGCTCATCTTCGCCGACGGCAACGTGGCCCCGATCACGAAGCTGCTCGCCGAGATGACGGGAAGCCG
This sequence comes from uncultured Actinomycetota bacterium, assembly GCA_963789095.1. Classification (GTDB taxonomy): domain Bacteria; phylum Actinomycetota; class Actinomycetes; order Actinomycetales; family Microbacteriaceae; genus Microbacterium. Next base: position 332,727 of record CAWBJK010000009.1, on the reverse strand, counting down.
AGGCCAGGACTGGTACCTGCTCACGGCGGGCGCGTTCATCGCTCTCGTGGTGCCGCTGATCGTGTTCCTGTCGCTGCAGCGGTTCTTCGTGCGAGGGCTTCTGGCAGGGTCGACCAAGGGCTGAACTCCGCCCGCGACGGGGCGCCTGGGGGGAGGCTCCGTCGCTACGACCGGCGGCACCGTGGGGGCGGTGCCGCCGGCCGGGCGGTCACCCGGCGCGCCGAGCGTCGCCGACGCCTGCGCCGGGAGGCCCGGCGGCGTCGGGTCAGGGCGTGCAGCCGAGCCGCTGCTGCATCGACGTCATGGCGTCGAGCTCGAACTGCTGCGCGTTGCTCATCTTCTCGGCGGTGGCGACGACCTGCGGCTCCGCCCCCAGCTCCATGACCGCGTCGGCCATCGGGATCGCGCCCTCGTGGTGGCGGATCATGAGCTCGAGGAAGAGGCAGTCGGCGTCGGATCCGGAAGCCTGACGGAGATCCTGCAGCTCGGCCTCGCTCGCCATGCCCATCGCGACGCGGGCTTCTTCGGCCGTCATCGGCGCGTCTCCGGCGCCGCTGCCGTGCGCGTGCCCGGCGTCGGAGGCTGCCATCCACGCCATCGTCGGCTCGCCGATCTGCGGCAGGCCCCACTGCGTGAGCCAGCCGTACATGACGCCCTTCTGCTCCGCCTGACCGGTCGCGATGTCGTAGGCGAGCGCGCGCAGGTCGGAATCGGACGTCTTGCCGTAGATGGTCATGGCCATGTCGATGGCCTGCGCGTGGTGCACCTGCATGTCACGCGCGAAGCCGGCTTCGGCCGAGTCGCTCGTGGGCGGCTGCGGCGCGATGTCGAACGCCGAGAAGCGGCCGATCGCGAACGCGGCTCCGGCGATCCCGAGCGCGACCAGCACCACGGCCCACCAGGGTGGGAGCGTGCGTGCCCGGGGCGCGCCTGCGTCGGTCACGACTCTTTGCCGGGCGCGTCCAATGCGCCCGTGCACGCGGCGTTCGGCTCGGGCGCGTTGGTGTTGCGCCAGAACGCGGTGAGGAACTCCTCGACGCGCGGGTCGGTGGGCTCGTCGAGCTGCACCTGCGCGTTCCAGGCGCTCATGACGATCGGCGAGGGGAGCCCCTCGTACGGCGAGAGGATCACGTAGCTCGACGGCAGCTGCGCGCGGAGCGCCTGCACGCCGTCCGCGTCGATCTCTGCCGGGTCGTAGGTGATCCAGACGGCGCCGTGCTCGAGCGAGTGCACCGCATTCACGTTGGGGACCGGCTGCGAGTACACGCCGCAGTTGAGCCACACGGCGTTGTGGTCGCCGCCGGCGGGCGGGGTCTGCGCGTAGTCGACGTCGCCCTCGACGTGGTTGGCCGTGTTGGTGAAGGTCTCGACGCCGCTGATGCCCGACGCGTCGCCGTTGCCGCGGTCGAACGTGATGGGACGCGGGGTGAGCAGGAGCGACGCCACGATGAGCGCGACGACGGCGAGGCCGGCGGTGCTGCCGACGACCCACCACACGAGCTTGCTGCGGCGGCGCTGGGCGAGCTGGCGCTGATACTCGGCCAGCTTCGCCTGCTTCTGCTGCTCGCGCTGCTGCTTGGCGGTGAGGTTCAGCTGTGCCTGCGTGGCGGGGTTGCCGCTCGTGCGCTTGTCGGGGGAAGTCGGGCTCATTGGGGCTCTCGGCTCTCAAGCTCAAGGGGCGGGACGACGCCGACGAGCGCGGCGCGGATGCCCGACGGGCTCACGCGGGCACCTCCGAGTCTATGCGAGCGCATCGGAGGAGGCCTGGGAAAGCGCTATGATCGAACCTCGATCGAATCGATTCGAGCCCTTTCCCTCCCTCTCAGCATCCAGGATCCCGTGCGCGATACCGACAGCATCCGACTTCCGCAGCAGCCTCGCTCCACGCCCACCGGTGCCATCCGCACCCTGGGCGCAAATCCCACGACAGCCCCGATCGTCTTGCACCCCGGCGACCGGATCTCCACGCCTCGCCGCGTCGTCTACGTGATCCTGCTGGGCGCGCTGACCGCCCTCGGCCCGTTCACCGTCGACCTCTACCTGCCGGCGTTCCCGCTGCTGCAGGGCGACTTCGACACCACGGCCGCCGCCATCCAGCTCACGCTCACGGGCACGATGATCGGCTTCGCCCTCGGGCAGCTCATCGTCGGGCCGCTCAGCGACAAGGTCGGCCGCCGCGTGCCGCTGCTGGCGGTCACCGCGCTCCACGTGCTGGCGAGCCTGGCCGCCGCCCTCGCACCCACCCTCGAGCTCCTGCTCGGGGCGCGCGTGCTGATGGGGGCCGGTGCTGCCGCGGGAGGCGTGGTCGCCGCCGCGATCGTCCGCGACCTGTTCGGCGGGCGCCGACTCGTCGTGATGCTGTCGCGCCTCGCGCTCGTATCGGGTGTCGCGCCCGTGCTCGCGCCGCTCGTGGGGTCGGCCCTGCTGCTGGTCATGCCGTGGCGCGGCGTGTTCGTGGTGCTCGCCGTGTACGGAGCCGTGATGCTCGTGTCGGCGATCGCCCTGGTGCCCGAGACGCTGCCTCCCGCGCGGCGCAGAGAGCGCGGTGCCACCACGGTGTGGCAGCGCTACCGGAGCGTCTTCAGCGACCGCGTGTTCGTGGGCGTGCTGATCATCGGCGGCATGACGTTCTCGGGACTGTTCTCGTACCTGTCGGCGTCGTCCTTCCTGTTCCAGAAGACGTACGCCTTCGACCCGCAGCAGTACGGGATGCTGTTCGCGGTCAACTCCCTCGGGGTCGTGGTGGGCGTGCAGGTCGCCTCCCGCCTCGCCGCCCGGTTCGGCCCGCAGTGGGTGCTCGCGTGGTCGACAGGCGTGCTCCTGGTGGCGGGCGTCGCGATCATCGTGACCGATCAGCTCGGCCTGGGCCTGTGGGGCACCGTCGTGCCGCTGTTCGTCTTCATGACGGCGTGCGGCTTCACGATGCCGTGCGTGCAGGTGCTCGCCCTCGATCGGCACGGCAACGCCGCGGGCACCGCGCAGTCGATCATCGGCGCCACCAACTTCGGCGTGGCGGGACTCATCTCGCCGCTTGTCGGATGGATCGCGAAAGACGCCGGCATCACGGCGACGACGATGGCCAGCGTCATGGTCGGCTGCGCCGTCGTCGGTGTCGCGTCGCTGTGGCTCGTCGTGCGCCCGCGCACCGTCGAGCGCCTCTCGCCCTGACCGGACCGCGAGGATACTTACCGCGATCGGCCACGTCAACGACGCGCGCACGTCACGTGCGGGCATCTAATCTGGGGCGATGAACACCCCCGTCATGCCGGTCACCGACGTCGAGATCAGCATCGGTCTGCGCCGGGCGGTCGTGGGGGTGGCGCTGATGGGCGCGGCGGTCGTCCTCGGCATCCTCATCGCGATCGAGGCCGACCCGCTCGACATCGACACCTGGTGGAACGGCGGGGTGTCGAACTGGGCACCCGGGCTCGCGCAGCTCGCCTTCGCCCTCGACTTCGTCGGAGGCGGATGGGTGGCGACCTACGTCGTGCCGCTCGGCGGTGCGCTCCTGCTCGTCGCGATGCGAAGGCCCTGGTCGGGACTGTGCTTCGTCGTCGCTTCGGCGGTGAGCGCCGGCCTCGTGCAGGTGCTCAAGAGCATCTTCGGACGCGTGCGTCCGGAGGAGATGCTGGTGATCTCCGACCACGGATCGTACCCCTCGGGACACACGGCCAACGCCGCCACCATCGCCGTCGTCGCCGTCGTCCTCTTCCCGCGCATCTGGGTCGCCGTGCTCGGGGGAGTCTGGCTCCTCGTGATGGCGTTCAGTCGCACGCAGGTGCACGCCCACTGGCTCAGCGACACGTTCGGCGGGGCGATGTTCGGGGCCGGTGCGGCCCTCGTCGTGACCGCGATCTTCACGGTGCCCCTGCTGAAGGAGCGATCGCTAGGCTGAGCGCATGACCGCGCCCGAGGATGCCGCCGCCGCCGAGATCGCCCGCCTGCAGGCCGAGGCAGAGGCCGCGGAGGCTGCCCTCAGGCTCGCTCAGGCCAAAGCCGCCCTCGCCGCCGCGCAGGCCGCAGCCGCGCGCGCGGGCGGCGCCGGCGACGCCCCCGCCGACGCGGCGACCCCGGGTGCGGAAGCTGTTCCGGCTCCTGGCGCCGCACAGCCCGAACCGGCCGCACCCACCGAACCGGCCCCGCCCACCGAACCGGCCCCGCCCGCCGAACCGGCCCCGCCCACCGAACCGGCCCCGCCCGCCGAACCGGCCCCGCCCACCGAACCGGCCCCGCCCGCCGAACCGGGCCCGCCCACCGAACCGGCCCCGCCCACCGTCTCCGGTCCGCTCGACGCCGACGAGATCGCCGCCGTCACCAAGGGGTACACGTTCGAGGCGGAGACCCTCGACCTCGGCGCGCTCATGAACACCGAGCCGGTGCCGTCGGCACAGATCCGCATCCCCCTCGCGATGATGAACCGCCACGGGCTCGTCGCGGGGGCCACCGGCACCGGCAAGACCCGTACGCTGCAGGGCCTCGCGGAGCAGCTGGCCGCGAAAGGCGTGCCTGTTTTCGCGGCCGACATCAAGGGCGACCTGTCGGGCGTCGCGACTCCGGGAGAGGCGAACGAGAAGCTCCTCGACCGCACACGCGCGATCGGGCAGGACTGGACGCCCGCGGCATCCGTCACCGAGTACTTCGCTCTCGGCGGCGTGGGGAAGGGCGTGCCGGTGCGCGCGACCGTGTCGGGCTTCGGGCCGCTCCTGCTCAGCAAGGTGCTGGGCCTCAACGCGACCCAAGAGTCGAGCCTCGGGCTCGTGTTCCACTACGCCGACGAGAACGGCCTCGCGCTCGTCGACCTCTCCGACCTTCGCGCCGTGCTCACCTACCTCACGAGCGACGACGGCAAGGCGGAGTTGAAAGGACTCGGGGGCCTCTCGGCGGCCACCGCCGGTGTCATCCTGCGCGAACTCATCACCTTCGCCGACGACGGCGCCGACGTCTTCTTCGGAGAGCCCGAGTTCGACGTGGCCGACTTCCTGCGCACCGCGCCCGACGGCCGGGGCATCATCTCGCTGCTCGAGGTGCCCGGCGTCGCCGACAAGCCGGCCCTGTTCTCGACGTTCCTCATGTATCTGCTCGCTGAGCTGTTCGAGATCCTCCCCGAGGTGGGAGACCTCGACAGGCCGAAGCTCGTGTTCTTCTTCGACGAGGCGCACCTGCTGTTCAAGGATGCGTCGAAGGACTTCCTGTCGGCGATCACCCAGACGGTCCGCCTGATCCGCTCGAAGGGCGTCGGCGTCTTCTTCGTCACGCAGACGCCCAAGGACGTGCCGAGCGACGTGCTCGCCCAGCTCGGCTCGCGCGTGCAGCACGCACTCCGGGCCTTCACGCCCGACGACGCGAAGGCTCTGCGCGCGACCGTCGGCACCTACCCGAAGAGCGGCTACGACCTCGAGCGCACGCTCCAGGAGCTCGGGACCGGCGAGGCGATCGTCACCGTCATGAGCGAGAAGGGCGCCCCCACGCCGGTCGCCTGGACGCGGCTGCGGGCACCGCAGGGGCTGATGTCGCCGACGCCCGACCCCGAGATCGAGCGCGCCGTGAAGGCGTCGCCGCTGCTCGCCAGGTATGGCACGGCGATCGACCGCGAATCGGCCCGCGAGATCCTCACCGCGAAGATGAACGCCGCCGCCGAGAGGGAGGACGCCGAGAAAGCCGCCGTCGAGAAGGCGAAGGCCGATGCGGAGTATGCGAAGCAGCAGGCCGCCATCGCCAAAGCCGATGCCGCCGCCGAGAAGGAGCGGCAGAAGGAATACGACCGCATCATGAAATCGACCGGCGGAACTACCCGCTCGCGCACGTCGCGCAAGAAGGAGACGTCGCCGCTGGAGCAGGTGCTGAACTCGAAGACGACGCAATCCATCCTCACCTCGGTGATCCGCGGCGTCTTCGGCACCGGTCGACGCTGACACCGCCACGCCGGGCGGACGACGCGGGTGCGTCCGCGGTCGGCGCCGGGGCGAGCGCAAGGGGGTGGTCGCCTCGCGCGACGAGGCCTAGGGTCGGCCCATGGTGATCCCCGACGCCCGCGACGACGGGCGGGAACGCAAGCGTGAACATGTCGCCGTGGACGCGGGCGCGAAAAACCGCACCGGGGGAGGCGGCGCCCTGTCGGCGCCGACCGGCGAGGAACCCGCCCTGCGGGCGGTCCCGCGCTCCGACGGGACGGCGCCGCGTGCTCTCGTCCTGGGAGCCACCGGGTACATCGGCGGACGGCTGGTTCCCCGCCTCGTCGCCGCCGGCTACCGTGTGCGGGTGCTCGTGCGCGACCCCGCGCGGCTCGCGGCCTTCACCTGGGGTTCCGACGTCGAGGTGGTCACGGGTGCCGCGGAAGACGGCACGGCGGTCGGTGAAGCAGTGCGCGATGTCGACGTGCTGTTCTACCTCATCCATTCGATGGGGGCGGGAAAGGGATTCGAGGAGGCCGACCTCCGGGCGGCGCGGACCGTCGCGGCGGCGGCGGCCGCGGCATCCGTCGGGCGCATCGTCTATCTGGGCGGGCTGCACCCCGACACCGACGAGCTGAGTCCTCACCTGCGCTCTCGCGTGGCTGTGGGTGAAGAGTTCCTGCGCAGCGGCGTGCCCTCGCTGGTGCTGCAGGCCGGAGTCGTGATCGGCTCGGGATCGGCATCGTTCGAGATGATCCGCCATCTCACCGACGTGCTGCCCTACATGCCCGCCCCGCGGTGGGTTAGGAACCGCATCCAGCCGATCGCCGTGCGCGACGTGCTCCACTACCTGATGGGAGCCGCGCGCGTCGATGCCGACGTCAACCGCGCCGTCGACATCGGCGGCCCCGACGTGCTGCGGTACGGCCAGATGATGAACGGCTACGCGCTCGCCGCCGGCCTCCGCCAGCGCGCGATCGCCTCGCTTCCCGTGCTCACCCCGGGCCTCGCGTCGCACTGGGTGAACCTCGTCACACCGGTGCCGCGGTCCATCGCCCGTCCGCTCATCGCATCGCTCGTGCACGACTGCGTCATGCGCGATCATGCCGTCGACGACCTCATCCCGCCGCCCGAGCTCGGGCTCACCTCCTACCGCGACGCCGTCGCGCTCGCCCTCGGCCGCGTCGAGGCCGATTCAGTCGAGACGAGCTGGCAGGATGCCGCGGTCACGGGCGTGCCGTCCGACCCGCTGCCCAGCGATCCGCAGTGGGCGGGACGAACGGTGTACACCGACGTGCGCGCCGTGCCCACGTCGGCGCCGCCGGAACGCCTCTGGGAGGTCATCGAGGGCATCGGCGGTGCGAGCGGCTGGTACTCGGCACCTGTGCTGTGGGCCCTGCGCGGCTGGCTCGACCGCCTCGTCGGCGGCGTCGGGCTCGCACGCGGCCGCCGCAGCCGGTCACGCGTCGCCGTGGGCGATGTCATCGACTTCTGGCGCGTCGAGGCGGTGGAGCCAGGGCGGCTGCTGCGGCTGCGGGCCGAGATGCGCGTGCCCGGGCTCGCCTGGCTCGACCTGCGCTGCGAACCGGATGACGGCGGCGCGGTGTACCGCCAGCGCGCCGTCTTCTTCCCGAGAGGACTGGCCGGCCGCCTCTACTGGCTGGCCGTGCTGCCGTTCCACGGATTCATCTTCAGCGGCATGGCGAGCCGTATCACCGCTGCCGCCGAGGCGGCGTCGCACGACCCCGAGGTCGCCGCGCCGTCGTAGGCTTCACGCGTGCCCCGCATCCGCCCTTTCCGCCCCGGCGACGAGAACGCCCTCGCCGAGATCTGCCTGCGCACCGCCGATGCCGGCAGCGACGCCATCGGCATCTTCGCCGATGACGACCTGTGGGCGGAGGTGTTCGTGCTGCCGTACGTGGCGCGCCATCCCGATCTCGCCTTCGTCGTCGAGACCGACGAGGGCGTGCCGGCGGGCTACATCGTCGGCGCGCCCGACACGCGCGCGTTCGAGGACTGGTTCGCGACCGAGTGGTGGCCCCGGTTCGCCGCCCGGTGGCCGAAGCCCGAACGCGAGGTCACCCGCCAGGACGGCACCCTCCTCTATGCGTACGGAAGACGTGCCGGCGCCGAGCCGTACGGCGACATCTATCCGGCGCACCTGCACATCGACCTGCTCCCCGAACTGCAGGGCCAGGGGTGGGGGCGGCAGCTCATCGCCACGCTCACCGACGCTCTGCGTCAGCGCGGCGTGAGCGGCCTGCACCTGGTGGCGTCGAGCGACAACACCGGCGCTCTGGCGTTCTACACGCGACTCGGGTTCGCCCCGCTGCCCTCGCACCCGGGGGTGCAGGCGTTCGGGATGCCGCTGCGCTGACGGGGTCGCTCCTCGGCCGCGAGACGACGTCCGGAGGCCGAACGCCCGGGTCGCACCCGTGTCCTCGGCGTGGGGTGGTCGTCTCGCCGTCAGGGGGGGGCGAGCGTCAGGGACGCACGCGTGCGGCGCGGCCGCCGACCGCCACCACGTCGCCGTCGAAGAGCTGGCGGCCACGGCGACGGTCCACCTCGCCGTTGACCGTCACGTAGCCGTCGATGACCGCTTCCTTCGCGTCGCCGCCGGTGTCGAGGAGCCCCGCGAACTTGAGGAACTGACCCAGGCGGATCATCTCTCCGCCGATGGAGACGTCGTCGGGGGCTGCGGGCTCGCTCACGGACTCGATGGTAGTGCGCGGGGCGGTGCCACGAATAACCACGGCCATCGGCGGGCGGTGTGCTCGGTTCGGCGGCCTAGCGTCGAGGTATGGACACGCGGTGGCCGGGCGACCGCGGGGTGCGCGCCCTCGGCGCCCTGCCCCGACGTGCCTGGTACCTGGCGACGAACGCCGTCGTCATCGCCTGGGTGGTGCTGACGCTGGTCGCCGTGACGGTCCACCGTTTCGTTGGTGAACCGCTCTGGCTCATGGTGCATGTGCCGCTCCTGGGCGCCGCGACCGCCGCCATTCTCGTCTGGTCGCAGCACTTCGCCGACACGCTTCTCCGGCGTCCCGCTCCGGCCGGCCGCGCGGGCCTCGGTATCCGCCTGATCGCGCATTCGGTCGGCGCGGCGCTCGTGATCGCCGGAATCCTGCAGTCGATGGTGCCGCTCACGCTGTTCGGGGCCACAATCGTGGGGGCCGCCATCGTGGCGCACGGGATCATCCTCGCGGTCCAGCTCCGGCGTGCTCTCCCCACGCGCTTCGGGCTCCTCGTCCGCTACTACGTGGCCGCCTCCATCGTCTTCCTCGGAGGCATCGCGATCGGCGGGCTGATGAGCGCCACTGCCGACAGCGCGGCGACCGACCGCCTCGTCGCTGCCCACGTCGTGCTCAACGCCTACGGATGGATCGGGCTGACCGTGCTCGGCACGCTCGTCCTGCTGTGGCCGACCGTCCTGCATGCGCGGATGCCGGCAACCGCAGACCGCGGGGCCCGCCACGCGCTGCCGCTCCTCCTGGGCGGCCTCGCCGTCGCCGTCGCCGGCCCGTTGCTCGACGTGCGGCCGCTGGTGGCGGCGGGGCTCCTGATCTGGCTGGGAGGCGCCGCCCGACTGGCGGCGGAGGGCGTGCGTGCGGCGGCTGGATTCGTGGGAGGCGATTCAGAGAAGACCCGTGTGCGACCTATGCCCCCGGCGACCTTCGCGGGCTGGAGCCTCGCCGCCGCCTTCGCCTGGCTGTGGATCGCCGGTGCGGTGCTCGCGGTCGCTGCGCTCGTGAGCGCAGACTGGGCATCTTTGCGCGGCGCCTGGGTGCCGCTGCTCGGTCCGCTCGTCGGCGGTTTCGGCGTGCAGGTGCTCATGGGCGCACTCAGCCATCTGCTGCCGGTTGTCGCCATGGGCAGCCCTGCCGCGGCGCGGACGAGTGCTCAGGTGCTCGATAGGGGCGCAGCGTTCCGGGTGTGCGTCCTCAACGGGGCGATCGCGCTGTACCTCGCGCCTCTGCCGTCCATCTCGCGCGTGCTGCTGTCGTTCGCGGCTGCCGGAGTCGTGGTGGCGTTCGTCGTGCTCGCGGTCCGCGCTGTCGTCGTCGGCAGGCGCGTGCGCCGCGCAGAGGGCGATGCTCCCGACCGCAGCGGGCGTATCGCACTGGGAGGCTCGATCGGTCACCGTCCGCTGGCGCCTCGCCGCCGGCTCGCGCCCGTGCTGTCGGCCGTCGCCGTGGTCGTCGCGTGCGTCGCAGGCGGTGTCGCCGCAGACCCGGCGGCCGTCGGGATCGCAACGGGACCCTCGGGCGACGTGGCCCCCTCTGGACAGACCACGACGGTGCGGGTCACCGTGGAGGGGATGAGGTTCGTGCCGGGCGAGATCGAGGTGCCCTCCGGCGACCGACTGGTGGTGGAGTTCCACAACACCGGCGACGATGCGCACGATCTCACCTTCGCGAACGGTGTGCGCAGTGCGCGTCTGGCCCCGGGGGAGAGCGAGGTGCTCGATGTGGGAGTGGTCGGGGCTCAGCTTGCCGGCTGGTGCTCGATCGCCGGCCATCGCCAGATGGGGATGGAGCTGTCGGTCGTCGTCACCGGTGCGCCCGTGGGCGATGCGGTGGGCGGAACTCCCGCGCACGAACTGGAGCACGGGCACGACGGCACGGCGTCCGCCGGGTCGGCGGCCGACGACGTCGATCTCAGCGCGGAACCCCGCGCTGGCTTCCAGGCTCATCCCGCCGTGCTGACACCCTGCCTCCACCCGCAGAGTGCACCGCGCCACGCTTCGCGTGAGCGAAGACGAGGCCGACGTCGCTGCCGGCGTCAGCCAAGCCCGCTGGACATTCGACGGCACGTCTCCGGGGCCCGCACTGCGAGGGCGCATCGGCGATCGCTTCGAGATCACGCTCGTCAACGATGGCACGATCGGCCACTCCATCGACTTCCACGCGGGCGCCCTCGCTCCCGACGAGCCGATGCGCACCATCCAGCCGGGTGAGACGCTCACCTACACCTTCACGGCCAAGCGCGCCGGCATCTGGATGTACCACTGCTCGACCATGCCGATGTCGATGCACATCGCCAACGGGATGTACGGCGCCGTCATCATCGATCCGCCCGACCTGGCTGCCGTCGACCGTGAGTACCTCCTCGTGCAGGGGGAGCTGTACCTCGGTCCGCAGGGGGAGACCGCGGACGCCGTCAAGCTGGCCGCGAAGACGCCGGACCTCGTCGCGTTCAACGGCTACGCCGATCAGTACGTTCATCAGCCGTTGAAGGCTCGCGCCGGTGAACGGGTGCGTGTGTGGGTGCTCGACGCGGGACCCAACTCGCCGTCGTCATTCCACATCGTCGGCGGCCAGTTCGACACTGTGTACCTCGAAGGGGCGTACCTCCTGGACGCGCGGGAGCAAGACCCCGGGGGCGCGCAGAGCCTCGCGCTGCAGCCGGCGCAGGGCGGGTTCGTCGAACTCGCGTTCCCGGAAGCCGGCAACTATCCCTTCGTCACGCACATCATGTCCGACGCCGAAAGAGGAGCACGAGGAATCTTCCATGTCGACTGAAGGCTCCCATGCGACCTGTTGCGACGATCACGGACGCCTCATCGTGCGACGTCATGCCGCCGTCGTCGCGGTGGCGCGCGATCCCGAGACCTTCTCCAGCCGCGTCTCGCGGCATCTGCAGGTGCCGAACGGGCTTGACGGAGCAGACCATCGGGCGGCCCGGCGGTTCCTCGATACGTTCTTCGATCCACACGAGATCGACGCTTTCGCGCCGACCCTGCACGGGATCGCTCGACAGCTGGTGGCGACCCTGTGCGGCCCGGCATTCGACGCCGTCGGCGATCTCGGGGCACGCTACGCCGTGCGCGCGCAGTCGACCTGGCTCGGGTGGTCTCGCGATCTCGAAGAGCGGCTGCTGGCATGGGTGCAGGACAACCGCGCGGCGACGCGGTCACCCGACGAGGCCCGCGCCCGTTCGGTCGCGGCCGAGTTCGACGCCATCATCCGTGCTCTCATCGCTGAAAGGCGCGAGCACCCGCGAGACGACGTGACCACGCGTCTCATGACGACTCCGACACAGCGCGATCGGACGCTGACCGACCCGGAGATCGTGTCGGTGCTCCGCAATTGGACGGGTGGTGACCTCTCGTCGGTCGCACTGTGCACGGGAATCGTCGTGCACTGGCTCGCGACGCATCCCGCGCACGTGCCGCACGTCGCGGGGGCGTCGGACGCCGAGCTGGATGCGGCGCTCGACGAGATCCTGCGCGCGGACGACCCGTTCGTCTCCAACCGCCGCATCGCCACGCGCGATGCAGTCGTCGACGGGTGCCCGGTGGTGAAGGGGCAGGTGGTGGTCATCGATTGGCGCGCGGCGAACCGCGATCCGTCGGTATTCGGCGATCCCGACGCGTTCGATCCCTACCAGAACGGTCACGCGAACCTCGTCTTCGGCACGGGGCCGCATGCGTGTCCCGGCCGCGGTCTGACCCTGCTCCAGCTTCGGATCCTCGTGCGGGAGCTTCTTGCTGCTGGTGCGGTCGAGGCCGCGGGCGAGCCGGTGCGGGAGGTCGCCCCCGTCGCCGGCTTCCGCACGGTTCCGGTGCGGATCGTCTGACACACCGCGTCGGCATCCTGGGCGTTCCAGCTGTCGCCGTCTCACTGCCGGTTCGTCGCCCCCCGATCGCGGGCGGCGAGTGACTCGGTCAGGGGCGGCGGAGGCGCTGCGGGTCTGGCGTGCGCACCGGCTCCCAGCCGCGGCGCGGCGTGCGCGCGGCACCCACGGTGTCACGCGACCGGTACACGATGTACGGGCGGAACAGATAGCCCACCGGGGCCGAGAACACGTGGACGAGCCGAGTGAACGGCCAGAGAGCGAAGAGAGCGAAGGCCGTGACGAGATGCAACTGGAACAGCAGCGGCACGGTGGCCATGAGATCGATGCGGGGTTGGAAGTACAGAAGACTCCGCACCCACGGCGAGATCGTCTCGCGATAGTGGAACCCGGATCCGAAGACCTGGTGCACCACCGTGGCGAGTGTGCCGAAGCCGAGGGTGGCACCCAGGAACACGTACATCACCTTGTCCATCGTGGTGGTGGCGAGGAACACCGGACCCACGGTGCGGCGGCGATAGATGAGGATCGCGAGTCCCGCGAGCGTGAGGACGGCGGCGAAGGTCCCGAGCGTCGTGGCGCCGAAGTGATAGATCTCCTCGGAGATCCCGATCGCGTACAGCCACTCCCGCGGTATGAGCAGGCCCACGACGTGGCCGGCGATGACCATGAGGATTCCCAGATGGAACATCGGCGACCCCCATCGCAGCAGACGATTCTCGTAGGTCTGGCTGGATCGCGTGGTCCAGCCGAACTTGTCGTAGCGGTAGCGCCACAGGTGGCCCACGACGAAGACGGCGATCGCGGCGTACGGGATCGCGACCCACAGGATGACAGAGAACGGGTTCACAACGACTCCTGGGAAAGGGGACGAAACGGTGGCAGCTGACCGAGGAAGCTGAGCCCCACGGTCTCGGTCGGCGGTCCCTCGTTCACCAGGTCGAGGTAGCGCTCGCGGGTGCGGTCGTCGATGGGCGGGAGCGACTGCGTGATGGCTCGCACGACGAGGGCCCAGGGGCTGTCCATCGATTCGAGGGCTGCGCGAAGGACCTCGATGCCCTCACGGTGCGAGGCGATCAGGGCTCCGGCGATCTTGGAATCCGAGCGGGCAGAGAACTCGAGCACGGCGGGAAGGTAGTCGGGGAGGTCGTCGGCGGCGAACTCCCACCCCGCCGCGCGGTACGCGTCGAGGAAGGTGACGAGCGCGACCCCGCGTCGGCGAGTGTCACCGGTCGCGAAGTAGCTCAGGTACAGACTGCACTTTCGCTTGAGATCGAAGGTGGTCACGTACTGCCGTTGCCACTCGGTCTCGCCCGCCTCCTGCGCGTGTTCTATGAAACGGTGGAGCGGCCCGGCGACCTGCGGGGGAAGCCCGGCGAGGTGGGGGCGCAGCACGTCGAGTCGGCCGAACCACGCCTCGTCCGGGTAGTCGAGCAGGAGCGAGGTCAGCATGTGCGTATGCGCGCGCTGCGTCGCTGTGAACGCCACGGACGGCAGTTCGGCGGGCAACGCGCGCCGCGGAGTGACGCGCGTGCGCAGGGTGCTCATGAGGGATCCTTCGGTCGCCCGGTGTCGCGTACCTCTGTCATCGATGAGGGAGGGAACAAGCCGTCGGGGGTGCCGTTGCCGTCCCAATTGAGGAGGTTCACACGGCCGGGGCTCGACGGGCGATCGGCGGTCTGTCGATCGGCGAGGATGTGGAAGTTCTCCACGGCCACGGGCACCGACGGCCCGCTGGACGATCCGAACGGTCCCGCCCCGCCCATGCCCGGCCCACCCTCGAAATCGAGCGAGCACGCGATCTCCTCGAGGGCATGCGCCTGTTCGGTGTGGGCGGCGGGGATGACGTAGCGCTCCTCGTACTTGGCGATCGCCAGCAACCGGTACATCTCCTCCACCTGCGTTCCCGTCATGCCCACCGCCCCCGCGATCCGCTCGTCGCGCTCGCCGTCGAGGTTGATGCCGCGCATGTACGACCGCATGGCTGCCAGGCGGCGCAGTGCGGCCTCGACCGGCGCGACGTCGCCCGCCGTGAACAGACCGGCCAGGTAGCCGATGGGGATCCGCAGCTTGTCGATCGCGGCGAACAGAGTGCGCGCGTCTTCGCCGTCGTTGCCCGACCCGGTGACCACGTCGACCACGGGAGACAGCGGCGGGATGTACCAGACCATCGGCATCGTGCGGTACTCGGGATGGAGCGGAAGCGCCACCTCGTACTGCATGAGCTTCCAGATCGGGCTGCGCTGGGCGGCCTCGATCCAGTCGTCGGGGATGCCGTCGCGGCGAGCAGCGTCGATGACGGCGGGATCGTGCGGGTCGAGGATGATGTCGCGCTGCGACTGCAGCAGAGCCTGGTCGTCCTCGACGGCGGCCGCGGCCGCGACGCGGTCGGCGTCGTACAAGACGAGCCCGAGGTAACGCAGCCGCCCTACGCACGTCTCCGAGCACACCGTCGGCAGGCCGACCTCGATACGGGGGTAGCACATGGTGCACTTCTCGGCTTTGCCGGTGCGGTGGTTGAAGTAGACCTTCTTGTAAGGGCACCCCGAGACGCACATGCGCCAGCCTCGACACTGGTCCTGGTCGACGAGCACGATGCCGTCTTCGGCGCGCTTGTACATCGCGCCGGACGGGCACGAGGCCACGCACGACGGGTTGAGGCAGTGCTCGCAGATGCGCGGCAGGTAGAACATGAAGGCCTTCTCGAACTCTGCCTTCACCTCTTCGCTCATCTTCTGCAGGATCGGGTCATCCTGCATCGTCTCGAGCGATCCTCCGAGGTTGTCGTCCCAGTTGGCCGACCAGGAGATCTTCGTGTCTTCGCCCGTGAGCAGGCTCTTGGGTCGCGCGACGGGCACCTGCTGCCCCTTCGGAGCGTTCAGGAGCATGTCGTAGTCGTAGGTCCACGGCTCGTAGTAGTCGTGGATCTCGGGCAGCTTCGGGTTGGAGAAGATGCGCGACAGCTTCGCCAGCCGTCCGCCGCTGCGGAGCTTGAGGCGGCCGCGCTTGGTGCGCACCCAGCCCCCGCCCCAGCGCTCCTGATCTTCGTAGGTGCGCGGGTATCCGACGCCCGGACGCGTCTCGACGTTGTTGAACCACACGTACTCGACGCCCGTGCGGTTCGTCCACGCCTGCTTGCACGTGACCGAGCATGTGTGACACCCGATGCACTTGTCGAGATTCATGATCATCGACATCTGGGCCATGACCTTCATCAGTACTCGACCTCCTGGCTGCGGCGCCGGATGGATGTGATCTCGTCACGCTGGTTGCCCGTGGGGCCGAGATAGTTGAACGCCCACGCCAGCTGCGCGTAACCGCCGATGATGTGGCTGGGCTTGAGCAGGATGCGGGTGAGCGAGTTGTGGATGCCGCCGCGCTGTCCGCTCGTCTCGGCGATCGGCACATCCACCGTGCGATCCTTCGCGTGGTACATGTACACGGTCCCTTCCGGCATCCGGTGCGACACGATGGCGCGGGCGACGACCACACCGTTGCGGTTGTACGCCTCGATCCACTCGTTGTCGCGCACGCCGATCTTGGCGGCGTCCTGCGTGCTCATCCAGATCGTCGGGCCCCCTCGGCTCAGCGAGAGCATGAAGAGGTTGTCCTGGTACTCCGAGTGGATCGACCACTTCGAGTGCGGCGTCAGGTAGCGCACTGTCACCTCTGTCTGCCCGGCAGCACCAGGACCGGCGATGCGTCGCGTCGCCCCGACTTGCCCGTCGCCGAAGAGGCGGTGCATGTCGAGCGGGGGGCGGAACACCGGCAGGTTCTCGCCGAGTTCCTCGATCCAATCGTGGTCGAGGAAGAAGTGCTGGCGACCCGTGAGCGTATGCCACGGCTTGAGGTGCTCCACATTGATCGCGAACGCCGTGTACCTGCGCCCGCCGTGCTCGGAACCCGACCACTCCGGCGACGTGATGACGCTGCGCGGCTGCACCTGCACATCCTGGAACGAGATGTGAGCGCCCTCGTGGTCTTCTGCGAGGTGGGCGATGCGCTGACCCGTGCGCTTCTCGAGCTGGCGGAAGCCCTGCACCGCGAGGCGCCCGTTGCTCGTGCCCGAGAACGCCAGGATCATCTCGCACACCCGCTTGTCGGTATCGAGCCGCACCGAACCGGCGTACGGGCCCGTGGCGACCGTGCCGTTCATGCGCGCGAGGCGCTCGATCTCGCGGTCGGGCGTATAGGTGATGGCTTTGGTCGTCATGCCCAGCTTCGCCGTGAGTGGGCCGAGGGCCTTCCACTTCTCGTACACCTGGCCGTAGTCGCGCTCGACCACGATC
Source organism: uncultured Actinomycetota bacterium (assembly GCA_963789095.1). Taxonomy (GTDB): domain Bacteria; phylum Actinomycetota; class Actinomycetes; order Actinomycetales; family Microbacteriaceae; genus Microbacterium. Next base: position 315,971 of record CAWBJK010000009.1, on the reverse strand, counting down.
AGCTTGGCCATGGTCTGACCGGGCACGAGCGGCAGATCGTCGCGCACCGTGCCATGGGGAGTCGCCATGACGTCGGCCGAATCGTGCTGCAAGGGCGAGGCGACGATGTCGTGGCGCACGCCCAGATGGGTGCGTGCCAGCTCGCTGAAACGCTCGGCGAGCGAGCCGAACAGGTCGTAGTCGGTGCGCGTCTGCCACGGCGGGTCGATCGCCGGGGTGAACGCGTGGATGAAGGGATGCATGTCGGTCGACGAGAGGTCGTACTTCTCGTACCAGGTGGCGGCCGGGAGCACGATGTCGCTGAACAGGGTGGTCGACGTCATCCGGAAGTCCGCCGTCATGAGGAGGTCGAGCTTGCCGACGGGGGCTTCGTCGCGCCAGACGATGTCACGAGGGCGGGAGCCCTCCGCCGCCTCGTCGGCGCGGACCGCGGAGTCGGTTCCGAGGAGATGCTTGAGGAAGTACTCGTTGCCCTTTCCCGACGACCCGAGGATGTTGGCGCGCCACACCGACAAGACACGCGGGAAGTTCTCGGGGGCGTCGGGATCTTCGCACGCGTAGTGCAACGAGCCGTCGGTGAGACTGTCGACCACGTGCTGGGACGGCTCCTTGCCAGCCGCCTCCGCTTCGTCGCACAGGTCGAGCGGGTTGCGGGAGAACGTGGGATAGCTCGGCATCCACCCGCGCTTGACCGACTCCACCAGGCAGTCGGCGGTCGTGCGGTCAGCGAACCGGCCCCGCGCGAGCGGCGAGGCGAGCTGGTCGGCGGGCAGTCCGTCGTATCGCCACTGGCTCGTGGCGAGGTACCAGAACGCCGTGCCGATCATCTGCCGCGGCGGACGGTTCCAGTCGCCCGCGGTCGCGTACTGGGAGTAGCCGGTGATGGGTCGTACCTTCTCCTGGCCGACGTAATGCGCCCATCCGCCGCCGTTGACCCCCTGGCATCCGGTCATCGTGGTCAGCGCGAGGAATGTGCGGTAGATCGTGTCGGAGTGGAACCAGTGGTTGGTGCCAGCGCCCATCAGGATCATCGACCGTCCACCCGAGCGGTCGGCGTTGTCGGCGAACTCCCGCGCGATGCGCGTGGCCTGCTCGGCAGGAACAGAGGTGATCTCCTCCTGCCAGGCCGGGGTGCCGGGGCTCGACGGGTCGTCATAGCCCTGAGGCCATTCGCCCGGCATCCCGTCGCGGCCCACCCCGTACTGGGCGAGGAGCAGGTCGAACACGGTCGTCACGAGGCGGCCGGCGACGCGCCGTACCGGAACTCCTCGCCGAACGACACCTGCGCCGCCCGCATGCTGCGCTGCGTCGCCCTCGACCTGCGGAGGGAGGTCGAAGCGGGGGAGTGCGATGGTCGCCGTCTCGGTGGTGTCGGCGAGATCGCTCAGCGACAAAGGCGGCACGACGTCACCCAGGTCAAGGTTCCACCGGCCTTCGTCTTCGGGAGTGAAGCGGTGCCCGAGAGAGCCACCGGGAACGACCGGGCCGCCCTGCTGGTCGAGCAGGACCGTCTTGAACTCGGCGCGCGCTGCCTGGGCGTCAGCGCCACCGAGGTCGGAGGCGGTCAGGAACTTGCCCGGCACGAGCTCGTCGCCGTTCGGCTCGAGCGTCACGAGGAAGGGCGCATCGGTGTACCGCCGCATGTAGTCCTCGAAGCGCGCGGTTCGGGTGTGCACGAAGTGCTCGGTGAGGATCACATGCCCCATTGCCATCGCGAGGGCGGCGTCGGTGCCCGGGTGGGGCGCGACCCATTCGTCGGCGAACTTCGTGTTGTCGGTGTAGTCGGGTGAGACGGTGATCACCTTCTGGCCGCGATAGCGCGCCTCGGCCATGAAATGGGCGTCGGGCGTTCTCGTGACCGGGACGTTCGATCCCCACATGATGAGGTAGCCGGCGTTCCACCAGTCGGCTGACTCGGGCACGTCGGTCTGGTCGCCGAACACTTGGGGGCTCGCGACCGGGAGGTCGGCGTACCAGTCGTAGAACGACAGGATGCTGCCCCCGACGAGGTTGAGGAAACGGGCGCCGGCGCCGTGACTCACCATCGACATCGCCGGGATGGGTGAGAAGCCCGCGATGCGGTCGGGGCCGTAGGCCTTGACGGTATACACGTGTGCGGCGGCGGCGATCTCCATCGCCTCGTCCCAGGTGGTGCGGATGAGGCCGCCCTTTCCTCGCGCACGCTTGTACTCGCTCGCAGCGACGGGGTCTTCGACGATCGAGGCCCACGCCTCGACGGGGTCGGGGTGCCGGAGCTTCGCCTGCCGGTAGAGCGCCTGCAGGGTGTCGCGTATGTACGGGTAGCGCACCCTCGTCGGCGAGTAGGTGTACCAGCTGAACGCGGCACCCCGGGGGCATCCGCGCGGTTCGTACTCGGGTGAGTCGGGCCCGACGCTGGGGTAGTCGGTCTGCTGCGTCTCCCACGTGATGATGCCGTCTTTGACGTAGACCTTCCACGAGCACGACCCGGTGCAGTTGACTCCGTGGGTGGAGCGCACGACCTTGTCGTGCGCCCAGCGGTCGCGGTAGAACACGTCGCCCTCGCGGCCGCCGTCGAGGAACACGGAACGCAGATCCTCGCTCGTCTCCCCCTTCCGCAGGAAGCGTCCCATCGTGAGCAGGGCGTCGGCGAGGGGGCCGTCGGTAGCCGGAGTCGTGCGGAAATCGGGCGTCATCGTCTTCTCCAACCTTGACGGGATGCCCACCAGTATCCGCATCGCGCAACGGCGAACGTCCTTCCTGCACCGTATTTAATCCCCGCCCGTCGGCGGGGGCAATGGGGGCTGCTGACGGCCCTTTTTCGACGGTGATGACCGGTGACAGCGGCCCGCGCCGGGACTACCTTGAGCGAGTCGAAGGGAGACGTCGTGTCAACGACAACCACTGCCGCCCCTGTCTCTGCGCAGCAACCAGAACTCCGGGGAGGTCTCGCGCAGGTCATTCTGGCGACGCTGGCCTCCACGATGGGGTTCTGGGCGTGGATGTCGATCGCGCCGCTGCAGAACATCTACGCCGAGCGCATGGGACTGGATCAGGGCCAGATTTCCATCATGCTGGCGACGCCTGTGCTCGTGGGGGCGCTGGGCCGCATCGTCGTCGGCGCGATGACCGACCGGTTCGGCGGTCGGCGCATGTTCACACTGGTCCTGCTGTCGTCCGTGCCCGCAGTGCTGCTGGTCGCGCTCGCCGGTTCGATCAACAGCTACCCGCTCCTCGTGGCCGCGGGCTTCGTGCTCGGCGTGGCCGGCACCATCTTCGCCGTCGGCATCCCCTTCTCGGGGGCGTGGTTCCCGCCTGCGCGGCGGGGGTTCGCGACCGGGGTCTTCGGCATGGGCATGATCGGCACGGCGGTGTCGGCGTTCGCGACGCCTCGTCTCGCTGAAGGCATCGGGTATCTGCCGACGCACCTGCTGATCGCGGGCATCCTCGCCGCCATGGCGGCGACCGTCTGGTTCTGCCTGCGGGAGTCGCCGGTGTGGCGGCCGAACCGGCAGCCTCTCGTGCCCAAGGTGATCGGGGCGCTCAAGCTCCCCGTCACCTGGCAGATGTCATTTCTCTACGCCATCGTCTTCGGCGGGTTCGTGGCATTCTCCACGTATCTGCCGAAGTATCTGCTCACGATCTACCCGGCTGAGGTCGACCCCGTGGGCGCGGGGACCCGCACGGCGCTGTTCGCCGCCGCCGCCGTGGTGGCACGCCCGATCGGCGGCGTGCTGGCAGATCGCTTCGGCCCGAAGGTGGTGTCGCTGGTGTCGCTCGCCGGGATCGTCACGACCGCGTACGTCGTCGGTCAGCAGCCGCCGGAGGGGATCGTGACGGGTGTCGTCTTCCTGCTCATGGCCGCCGCGATGGGCCTCGGCATGGGAGCGGTGTTCGCGTGGGTGGGCCCGTCGACCCCACCCGACAAGGTGGGGTCGGTCAGCGGCGTCGTCGCTGCGGCGGGTGGCCTCGGTGGATACTTCCCCCCGCTCGTGATGGGCGCCGCTTACAACGCTCAGAGCAACTCGTACGCGCTCGGACTGTGGCTTCTCGTCGTGGTGGGCTCGGGTGCGCTGGTCGTGGCGGGAATGCTGCGGGACGCGCGCGTGAAGAGCTGACGTCCGCTCAGCGCGCGTCGCGGCTCTCCTGCAGGCGCAGGAGAAGGTCGCACCGGTGCTCGGTGACCAAGGGCAGGAGCCGGTCGATCTCCACCGGGCCGCCAGCCCGCCCCAGCACGTCGCGGATGAGCCCTTCGTGCACGCGACACAGGGCTTCGCGATGGCCGTCGACGAGCGCATGGAACTCGCACGGTCGCAGAGACACGGTGAGCTGCCCGTCATCCGGTGTGGGGTCGAGACCTACCTCGTCGAGATGCTCGTAGAGAGCGTCGAGCTGGTGGATGGCGTCGGGTTCGAGATCGGGGACCGGAACGGCGTCGATGCGGCGGAGGAGGTCGCCGTGTCGTTTTGCGTCGTCGATCCGGCGCTGGGCCGCGGCGTTCTCCGTCTCTGCGTCGACGAAGGTGTACACGGCGCGCGGTCGGCCTCGCTGAGCGCGATGCTCGCTCTCGCTGCGGATGATCCCCTCCTCGACGAGCACGCGGACGTGATCCCGCAGCGTGTTCGTGTGCAGGCCGGTTCGTTCCGAGAGTTCGGCGAGGGAGATACCGGGGTGCTGCATGACGAGGTGTGCGACCACCAGACGACTGGGCTGACCCAGGCCGCGGTGGGCGTGCATCGGACGAGGCATGCCTCGATTATGCGCTCTTAAGCCCGGTTGTCTTCCCTGCTGTGGACAGCACCCCCGGCGTAGGCTGACGGCGTGCCCACCTCCGTCGCCGTCATCACGGTCTCCGATCGTTCCGCGGCGGGCAGCCGCGTCGACAGCTCCGGCCCGGTCGCCGTCGCCGCCTTGCGAGCGGCCGGTTTCGCGTGCGACGACGCGCGCGTGGTCGCCGACGGTGTGGCGTCGGTCGAGGGGGCGTTGCGCGACGCGCTCGGCACGGGTGCGGGCATCGTCATCACGACCGGGGGAACGGGTGTCTCCCCGCGAGACCAGACCCCCGAGGCGACGCGGCGGGTGATCGAACGCGAGCTCCCCGGGATCGCGGAGGAGCTCCGGCGCCGCGGCTCCGCCGATACGCCAGCCTCACTCCTCTCCCGCGGTGTCGCGGGCACGGTCGGAGATGCCGTCATCATCAACCTTCCCGGGTCGCCGGCCGCAGTCACCGTGGGCGTCGAGCTCATCGTCACACTGGCGGGGCACCTGCTGGATCAGCTCACGGGGCGGGACCACTGATGTCCTCGGTGCGCATCGCACGCGTCGATCCCCGAGCGCTCGACGTGGCGATCCACCTCGCCGCGGTGGAAGACGCGACGATGGGGGCCGTCGCGACCTTCATCGGCACCGTTCGCGACCATGATCCCGAGGCGACGTCGTCAGTGGTGGCGCTCGAGTACTCCGCGCATCCCGACGCCGAGCGCACGCTGCGTCACATCGTCGACGCGGCGGTGGGGGAGCGGGAGGCGCTCGTGGCGGTGAGCCATCGGGTGGGGCGCCTCTCGGTCGGCGAACCCGCCGTCGTCATCGCCGTCGCGACACCGCATCGGGCAGAGGCGTTCGACATCTGTCGCACGATCATCGAGACCATCAAGCGCGACCTCCCCGTCTGGAAGCGTCAACTCGCGGCCGACGGCAGCGCGGAGTGGAAGGGCCTCGGCGGCTGACGGCGTCGAGCTCAGCCCCCGGCGAACGGCGGCAGCACGTCGACGAGCGAACTTTCTGACAGCGGCGTCTGATCATCCACCCGCCGACCGTCGAGCAGCAGAGCGCAGCGCGGCAGAAGCGACCCGAGACGGGGATGCTCCACCGACAAGGCGCGGCGAAGTGCGGCCACGTCACGCTCCGACCTGACTTCCTCGGCCACGCCTGCGAATTCCTCCGCCGCAGCGAAGTAGCGCACGCGTGCCATCAGGAATCGCCTCGCCATGCTGCGGCGCGGGCGACGACGGTGGCGATGGCCGCTTCCACATCGCTGGCCGAGCCGCCGGCGCGCCCGGCCGCGAGTCCTGCGGCGAAGGCGCTGAGCGGCGCGGCCGGGCGCGCTACGGCGACCGCGACATCGCGGGCGAGATCGAGGATGCGTGCGATCGGCAGATCGTCGGGGCCGAGTCCCAGCTCGGCACGGAGTTCGGCAGCCCAGTCGTCGAGGGCCTCCGGGGGCAGGGTTCGGTCGCTCATATCTTTTCTCCTCCGCGGTGGGTATGTGGGCGGGGCGCGCCGATCGCGATCGCCCGTGCGCGCGCCAGATCTTCCCAGGTATCGATGTCGCGGGTTTCGTCGTCGGGCGCGTCGACCGTCTCGACCCGTAGTCCGCTCAGCAGCGAACGAACCGACTGTCCTCGTCCGGCATCCCGCGCGTCACCCGCGACGCGGCGCAGGACACCCGTGCGGTAGACGCCGATCAACCACTGGGGGCGTCCTTCGGAGTCGGCGAGGCAGATGCCGTCGACTGTCGGTGCCGCGCCCGCGCGGACAGCATCCAGTCGTGACACCGCGGCGACGGCACCGGGCAGATCGCATTCGAGCACATACGTCCAGGGCTCGTGGGCCGATGGCGACGCCGCGAGGCCGGCGATGATCGCGGACGCGGGCCCCGCGAACGGAGGATCTTCACGCGTCCACACCACGCCTTCGACGGAGAGATCGCGCGGGCCGACCACGACCACCGGGTCGCATCCGCCGACGGCCGTGACGGCGTGCTGCAGCAGGGTGGCGCCCCCGACCTCGAACAGCGGCTTCGCGGCCCCGCCCACCCGCGAGGCCCGGCCGCCTGCGAGCAGGATGGCGGCCGTCATTGCTCGCGCGACCAGTCGCTCGATTTGCCACCGCTCTTCGCACGCAACCGAACGTGTTCGATCGAGGTGCTCTTGTCGAGTGCCTTCACCATGTCGACGATCGCGAGCGCTGCGACCGAGACGGCCGTGAGGGCCTCCATCTCCACGCCGGTTCGATCAGCCGTGCGCACCGTGGCTCGGATCGCGACACCGTCATCGGTGACCTCGAGATCGACGCTGGCTCCGTGGACGCCGATGACGTGCGCGAGGGGGAGGAGATCGGGCGTGCGCTTGGCGGCCTGGATGCCGGCGATGCGCGCGACGGCGAGCACGTCGCCCTTCGGCACGCTGCCGTCGCGCAGCGCCTCCACGATGGGTGCCGTGCAGCGGACGAAGCCTTCGGCCGTCGCCGAGCGCACGGTCGGCTGCTTGTCGGTGACATCCACCATGCGGGCGTGTCCGTCGGAGTCGAGGTGGGTGAAGCTCATGCGGGCCATCCTTCCAGCAGCATGACGTCGATCGGATCGCCTGCCGAGACTTCGTCGATCTCGGCGGGGACGACGGCCCAGGCGTGTGCGCGTCCGAGCCCGCCCGACAGGTGCGAGCCCGACCCGCCCGCGCTGGCAGGACCCGCCGTCCAGGTGCCGTCGTCGTGGCGAGTGACGACGGCTGGCAGGTACTGGCGGCGCCCCGGGGGCGTCTTCCATCCGCTCGCGGCAGGAAGCGTGAGGGTGGGCCGGAACACCTCGCTCCGCCCCTGCATCCGCAGGAGCGCCGGCCGCACGAACACTTCGAACGACACCGCCGCGCTGACCGGGTTGCCCGGCAGCCCGAACAGCAGAGGCCCCTCCGTGCCGTCGCCGCGCGGGAGCACCCCGAATCCCTGCGGCTTGCCCGGCTGCATGGCGACCTTCGTGAACGTCATGGCAGCGGCGAGCTGCGCCCGCACCACCTCGTATGCGCCCGCACTCACCCCGCCCGTGAACACGACGGCGTCGACGTGGTCGGCGACGTCGTCGAGCACGGCGCGGAGGTGCGCGCCCTCGTCGTCGACGCTGACGCGTGCGACCACCTCGCACGCGGCTTCCGCCACCATGCCGGCCATCAGGACGCCGTTCGAGTCGGGGATCTGCCCGCGGCGCAGGGCGCTGCCGGGCGGCACGAGTTCGTCGCCGGTGGAGACGACCGCCACCCGAGGCCGCCGCGAGACGACGACGCTCGTGACGCCCGCCGAGGCGGCGGCCGCCGCCGAGAACGCGCCGAGCGCGGTGCCCGAAGGCAGCAGCGTCTGGCCCGCCCGCACGTCTTCGCCGCGGCGGCGCACATGCGCTCCCATCCCGCGTGGCGGGCGGACGACGGAGGCGGCCTCCAGCGAACCGGCGAGCCCGTCGACGGTGTCTTCCCAGGGGACGACGGTGTCGGCCTGGCTGGGGAACGGCGCCCCGGTCATGATCCTCGCCGTCTGCCCCGGGTGGAGCTCGGGGTCGGCGGCCGAACCGGCCGGGACATCGGCGGTGACACGGAGGTTCACGGGGTGGGTGGGGGAGGCCGCAGCGACGTCGGCATAGCGCACCGCGAACCCGTCCATCGCGGAGTTGTCGAACAGGGGGATGTCGAGAGCGGCGACCACCGGCTCCCGCAGCGTCAGCCCTCGCGCCTCGTCGAGCTGCCGACGCTCCGCCGGCACGAGCCGCACGGCGGCGAGCACCGTCGCCTGATGCTCCTCGACGGACTGCAGCGGCTGCGTGCCGGAGGGCGCGGAGGCCGTCACGGCTTCTCCCATGCCGCGAGCCCGCCCGCAAGGACGTCGGCGTGGACGCCGCGCGCGCGAAGAACCTCGGCGGCACGCCGCGCCCGGATGCCGTGGGCGCAGATGACGACGACGGGACCTGACCCGGCCTGCTCCGGACGGTCGAGCAGATCGGCGAGAGGGATCGTCACCGATCCGGCGACGGTGCCCGTGGCCGTCTCCCAAGGCTCGCGCACGTCAAGGAGCGTCGCACCCTGCTCGTGCGCGGCCAGCATCTCTGTGGCACTGACTTCGCGGGATACTGGTGCCGAGTCGGCCGCATCGCAAGGGGACGTCAACGCCGTGGCCGCGGTCGACACCGCCCCGGCGGCGCTCAAAGGCACCTCGCGTTGGGTCGCACGAAGCGCGTCGATCAGCAGTACCCGACCGAGGAGCGGCTGGCCGACGCCGATCAGGAGCTTGATCGCCTCGGTGGCCAAGAGCGCCCCCACCTGCAGGCACAGCGCGCCGAGCACGCCGACGGCGGAGCAGGTGGGCAGCTCGCCGACGGTGTGCGACGGGTACAGGTCCGACAGCCGTACCGGGGGCGCGCCCGCCGGGGGCGCCGACCAGAACACCGTGACCTGGGCATGCACCTCCTGCACGACGCCCCATACGAGCGGAACCCCGAGCGCTTCGCACGCGGCGGCGACGACGGCACGCGTCTCGAAGGTGTCGCTGCCGTCGATGACGACATGCGCGCCCGACAGCAGGCGGTGCGCGGAGTCGGGGGTCACGCGCTCCCGGATCGCCCGCACTCTCGTCTCGGGGGAGAGCTCGGCCGCCACGCGCACGGCGGAGGCGACCTTCGCCGCGCCGACGTCGGAGTGCCGGTGGATGATCTGGCGCTGGAGGTTGGTGAGATCGACGACGTCGTCGTCGATGACGGTGATGGTGCCGACGCCTGCGGCCGCGAGGGCGAGGATCGTGGGGGAGCCGAGGCCGCCCGCGCCGACGATGGCGACGTGGGCGGCGGCGAGGCGCCGCTGCCCTACGTCGCCGATCGCCGACAGTGACCCGTGTCGCGCCGTCCTCGCGCGCTCGGGCGCGCTGAGCGCGTGGATCGGTTCGACCAGGGGTGGCAGCGACACGCTTTCAGGGTAGTCCGAAGGCGTAATCCGGTCTGCGGGCTGACCGGGAGAATTCGGTCATGCCCGGGAGAGGGCAAAGCTCCCGCGTCTGCGGAATAAACCCGGTTGCGCCTCCGCAGTTGCGGAGTAGGTTCGGCTCCATGGAGTCCTTTCGGATTGCCGACGCTGCTCGCCTCCTCGGCGTGAGCGACGACACCGTACGTCGATGGATCGAGCACGGGGATCTGCCGACCACCGGCGACACGCCCGTTCGCATCCCCGGTGACGCGCTCGCCGCCTGGGCCGTGCAGCGCGCGCAGGACAGCGCCGACCCCACCGACGTGCTCTCGAGTGCGCGTAACCGCTTCGTGGGCCTCGTGACCCGGGTGCAGGTCGACGGCGTCATGGCGCAGGTCGACATCCAGTCCGGCCCGCATCGCGTCGTCTCGCTCATGTCGGCCGAGGCGGTGCGCGAGCTGGCCCTCGAGCCGGGATCTCTGGCCGTCGCGGTCGTGAAGGCGACGACCGTGATCGTCGAGACGCGGAAGACCTGACGATGCGCTCCGCAGCTGCCCGGCTTCGGTCGGCCGCGTGCCTTGGGGTGGTCCTGCTCCTCGTGGCCTGCGCCCCGGCCGACCGCCCTGCACAGGCAGGGCGGGTATCGACCGGCGAGACGGAAACCGGCACGCTGCGCGGCGAGCTGACCGTGTACGCGGCGGCATCGCTGCACGCCGCTTTCGACGAGCTCGCGCGCCGGTTCGCGGCGCGACATCCCGAGGTGCGGGTGCGACCCCCCACATACGACGGCTCATCGAGTCTCGCGACGCAGATCATCGAGGGTGCGCCGGCCGACGTGTTCGCCGCGGCGGACGAGACCACGATGCGCCGCGTGGCGGACGCCGGGCTGGCCGGGCCGGCGACACTGTTCGCGGCCAACACGCTGACCCTCGTGGTGCCCCCCGGCAACCCGGCCGGGGTCGACGGTCTTGACGATCTCGCAGCCCCCGGCCTCACAGTCGTCGTCTGCGCGCGCGACGTGCCGTGCGGTGCTGCCTCGGCGGCGCTCCTCAGGCAGGCGGGAGTCGCCGCCGAGGTCGACAGCTTCGAGCAGAACGTCGCCGCGGTGCTCACCAAGGTGGCGGGTGGGGAGGCGGATGCCGGGCTCGTCTACGTCACCGACGCGCGGACGGCGCCCGTCGATCGCATCCGGGTCGAGGGGGCGGAATCGATCGTCAATCGCTACCCGATCGTGGCGCTCACGCACGCGCAGGATCCTTCGGTCGCCGACGCGTTCGTGCGATTCGTCCGCAGCCCGGCAGGACGCGAGGTGCTTCGTGAGCTCGGGTTCGGTGAGCCATGAAAGCTCGACGGGACGCCGTGCGTGCGAGCGGCGGCTTCATGCCGCGACTGCTCGCCATCCCCGCCCTCGTCGCGCTGGCACTGTTGGTCGTCCCGCTCGGCGCACTGGTGGCGCGTGTCGACTGGCAGGCGTTCCCGGGCGACGTCGCGTCGGCCGAAGCGATCGCCGCACTGAGACTGTCGCTGACGACGGCCACGGCGGCCACAGGCGTCTGCGTCGTGCTCGGGGTGCCGCTCGCGTTGCTCATCGCCCGGTCGGGCTCGCGGACAGCCGCCCTCCTGCGGGCCGCCGTGACGATCCCCCTGGTGCTGCCGCCGATGGTGGGCGGTGTGGCGCTCCTCTTCCTGTTCGGTCGCACGGGGTGGCTGGGAGGCCTGCTCGCCGACGCCGGCATGCGCCTCCCGTTCACGACGACCGCCGTCATCATCGCGCAGACCTTCGTGGCGTTGCCGTTCCTGGTCCTCGCGCTCGAAGGGGCGCTCCGGTCGACAGGTGTCGGCTACGAGCGGACGGCGGCCTCGCTCGGTGCTGGGCGCTGGCGCATCCTCTTGCGTGTGACTCTGCCGCTGGCGGCTCCCGGCCTCGTCACCGGCACCATCCTGTGCTTCGCCCGCGCCATCGGCGAGTTCGGCGCGACGGCCCTTTTCGCGGGCAACGCGCCCGGCGTCACGCAGACGATGCCGCTGGCGATCTACACCGCGTTCAACGGCGCGGGGGTGACGGTGTCGACCGCTGTCGCGCTGTCGCTGCTGCTGCTCGCGACGGCTGCGCTCGTCCTCCTGCTCGTGCGGGCGTGGCGGCCGGGCAGCGTCGCGCGGGAGGGCGTCGTGAACGGCGGCGCAGGGTGAGAGGGCTCGATGTGCGAGCCGTGGTGGAACGCGGCGCCTTCCGCCTCGATGCCGTGCTCACCGCTGAACCCGGTTCGACCGTCGCAGTGATGGGACCGAGCGGCGCCGGCAAGTCGACGCTGCTCGAGATCATCGCCGGGCTGGTCGACCTGCAGGAGGGGCACGTGCGGATCGGTGCCCGCGAGCTCACCGAGCCCGGACGCATGCTTGCCCCCCGCCAACGCGGCGTCGTGATGCTCGGTCAGCATCCGCACCTGTTCCCGCATCTCACCGTGTGCGACAACGTGGCCTTCGGGCTGCGGGCGAGGGGGATGTCGCGGGCGGCGGCCCGGCGCGAGGCCACGGAGTGGCTTCACCGCGTCGACACCGCCGACCTCGCGATGCGGTACCCGCGGCACCTCTCCGGGGGCCAGCAGCAGCGGATAGCACTGGCGCGCGCTCTCGCGACCGACCCGGCCGTGCTGCTGCTCGACGAACCGTTCACCGCGCTCGACCCCGAGACGGCGTCCGGCGTGCGGGCCATGGTCGCCGAGCGGCTGTCTGCTGCGCACACGACCACCGTCGTCGTCACACACGACGCCGTCGACGCCGCCGCGCTCGCCGACCGTTTGGTGTTGCTCGAACAGGGGCGCGTCACCCAATCAGGCGACGTGCGCGAGGTGCTGGCGAGGCCCTCGACCGCCTTCGGCGCCACCGTCGCAGGACTGGAGCGTGTCGAAGGGCGCGTGAGGGGCGGCGTGTGGACCGCGAACGGTGGAGCGTTCTCCCTGCCTGCACAGGGTGCTCGCGAAGGGCGCTGCGCTGCGCTGTTCCCTCCGGCATCGGTCGCGCTCGAGCCTCACTCCGACGGGCTCGCAGAGGACCACGACGATGCCACGTGGATCGCCCGGGTCTCGCGCGTCGAGCAGACCCCGGCGGGGGTGCGGGTGCACACCAGTCAGCCCGACGTGGCCGTCGATCTGGACATCGCGGCCTACACGCACCACCGTCTGCGGACGGGTGCCTCGGTGCGTGTGCGGATCACCCGAGACGCGGTGCGTCTCGTCTTCTGACCCGGCGAGCGCCAGGGTCCACGCGGCGACATCAGCGGGTGGCCGAGATGTCGGTGAGCCGGCCGTCGTCGAGCCGCAGCACCCGATCGACGAGCCCGTCTGGCACCCGCACATGCGAAATGAGCACGACGGCCTGGTCGGGCCCCACCGCTTGCAGCAGATCGGTCAGCAGGGCATCCGAGGCGTCGGCGTCGACTCCCGCGGTGGGCTCGTCGAGCACGAGCACGGGGAAGTCGTGGAGGATGCCGCGTGCCAGCGCGATGCGCTGTGCCTGGCCGCCCGACACGAGCGCGCCGCGCTCGCCGACACGGGCGTCGAGCCCGCCGCGTTCTCGCAGCCAGTCACCGAGTCCCACGCGCTCCAAGACGTCTTCCAGTTCGGCGTCGGTCGCCGTGTCACGGGCGAACAGCAGGTTCTGGCGGATGTCCTCGTCGAACAGCATCGGCTGCTGCTCGCACAGCCCCACCGTGCGTCGCACGTCGTCGGCAGCGAGCGAAGACACCGGAAGGCTGCCGATCCGGTAATCGCCGTCGACGGGAAGAAAGCGCACGAGCGCGTGTGCGAGCGTTGTCTTGCCCGTGCCGCTCGAACCTACGACGAGCAGGCGCTCGCCTGGACGCACGTCGAGGTCGAGGTCCCGCAGAACCGGGGTAGCCGGCACGGCGTCGCGACCGGTCCCGGAGTCGGGGTCGTCACCCGGCCAGGAGGCAGACACGGCACGCAGATGCAGTCCGTCGCCGAGTGCGGGCGGTGCCCCCCTCGTCGGTCGCAACTCCCCCGTGGCGTCGTCGCCGACCGCCGGCACGGCTTCTGCGATGCGATCCGCCGCGGCACGCACTTGCCGCCACGCCGAAGCGGCGAGGGGGACAGCGGTGAAGACCTCGAACACTGCCATCGGCACCAGCACGACCACGCCGAGCCCCGGCCCGCTGAGCCCGCCGGCCGCTACGGCGGGGGCGCTCACGAGCACGGCGAGCACGGATGCCGCGCCGGCGAGGAGCGACACCAGGGCGGTGCTTGCGGCCTGTGCCGCAGCACGGCGCACGACGGCACGGCGGAGCGCGTCGTCGCGCTGCTGGATGCGGGCGCGGCTGCTCGCTTCCGCCCCGCACGCGACGAGGACGTCGAGGCTGCCCAGGTGATCGGCGACGGCATCGGCGAGGCGGCCGCGCAGCGGTGCTATAGACCGCTCCGCCCGGGCGCCCGACACCCAGCCCCATCCGGTCGCGATGATCGCAGCTGCGGCGAGACAGGCGAGCAGAGTGAGAGCGGCGGGCCACCACACGAACGCCACGAAGACGACCGACACGACGGTGACGGCTGCGGACGAGACCAGCGGGAGCACCACCCGCAGGGGCAGGTTCTGGAGTTCGTCGACATCGTCGACGAGCGAGGCCAGGATGGATCCGCTGCGCGTGCGTGTCAGGCCGTCGGGAGCGAGCGGGATCAGTCGCCGCACGAGCGCGGTTCGCGTGCTGGACAGTTGTCTCAGCGCGGCGTCGTGGCTCGACACGCGCTCCGTGTACCGGAACACCGCACGGGAGAGCGCGAATGCTCGCACCCCCACGACCGCCGCCGTGATGTACATCACGAGCGGCTGCTCGGAGGCGCGGACGATGAGCCACGCGCTCACTGCCAGCAGGGCCACGGCCGAAGCCTCCGACAGGAAGGCAGACGCAGCACCCGGCCAGAACCGGCGCGGCGCCGGCATCGCGTCGCGCAACACATCTCTCGTCGTGGTCACACGATCACCCGCGCGGCGGAAAGATCCACGACGTTGTCAGCGATCGTGCGTGCGCTCTCGCGGTGCGAGACGAGCAGCACGATCGCGCCGCCGTCGGCGACGGCACGCACCGAGTTCCACAGCGCCGCTTCGGTCTGAGCATCGAGCGCGGCACTGGGCTCATCGAGCGCGACGACCGGGCCGAGCCCACGCAGGCGGCGGTAGAAAGCACGCGCCACGGCAACGCGTTGCGCCTGCCCGCCGCTGAGCCCCGCGCCGTGCACACCGAGCAGACGGTCGGGATCGAGCGCGTCGGCGCCGGCGAGGGTGAGCGCGCGCACGACCGCGGCAGTGTCGCGCGAGGGATCGCCGAGTGCGACGTTGTCGGCGATCGTCCCGGTGACCAGACCCGGTTGCTGCCCGGCCCACGCGAACCAGCGCGAGGGGTCGAGGGCGGTCACTCCGTGACCGCCGAACTCTGACGACCCCTCGAAGGATGCTGCGCCGCGCAGCGCGGCGAGGAGACTCGACTTGCCGCTGCCACTCGGGCCACGGATGAGCGTGACGGTGCCGGGCGACGCCGTGAACGACACGGACGGCAGCGAACGCGTGCCGCGTTGGACGCGGAGGTCGCGCACGACGAGGACTCCGGAATCCGGAGTCGTCGCGGTCGCCTGCTGGGGCGCGGCGCGCGCGGCGTCGAGCACCGCGAACACCTCCTCCGTGGCGGCGACGCCCTCCGCGGCGGCGTGGAACTGCACGCCCACCTGTCGCAGCGGCAGGTACGCCTCGGGGGCGAGCAGGAGGACGAACAGGCCCACGACCAGCGGGAGCGATCCGTCGAGCAGGCGGAATCCCACCGACACCGCGACGATCGCGACGGAGATCGACGCGAGGAACTCGAGTGCGAAGCCCGACAGGAACGACACCCGGAGTACGCGCAGGGTCTCGCGACGGTACTGGTCGGTGATCGTCTCGATCGAGGTGACAGCGCGGTGCTGGCGGCCGAAAACCTTCAACGTGGACAACCCGCGCACCGTGTCGGCGAACCGGGCAGCGAGGCGACGCAGAGTCTCCCACTGCTTCTGCTGTACGGACCGCGTCGCCAGGCCGATCAGCACCATGAACAGCGGGATCAGCGGAATCGTCAGGAGCACGGTGAGTCCAGAGATCCAGTCGGACCACCACATCACGCCCACGATGACGGGGGTCGCGATGGCCGTCTGCGCAAGTTGCGGCAGGTAGCGCGCGAAGTACGCCTCGAGGGCGTCGAGTCCGCGCCCGGCGGTGACGGCGAGGCTCGCCGTGTTGGAGCCCGCCAGCCAGCCTGGTCCGAGCCGGCCGACGGCATTGACGAGTTGTTCGCGCAACTGGCCCTGCACACGCGCCGCGGCGCGCGCCGCGAGCAGCTCGCGGAGCCACAGCAGCACCGCCCGCAGCAGGATCGCGCCTGCGAGCGGAGCGAGAAGCGGAATCACGTCGTTACCACCGACGGCTGCGACCACGACGCGGGTCAGCAGCCATGCGAAGGCGACGATCGTGAGGGTCTGCAGGAGACTGATCGCGGCGGCCGCGAAGAAGAATCCGCGGGCGGCCGACGCGTACCGCAGGAGTCGCGGGTCGACGGGGCCAGGTCGCCGACGAGAAGCGGTCGCGTCGGTCGTGGCCATCCTTCGATGATGCCATGCCCACCACTCGCGACGGCGGTCGAAGCCGGGGTGGGCCGGCACGCTCCGGAGCCGGGAAAATACCCGGCCGTGACGGGTTGCGGGCTGGGTCTGCGCGAGTAGCCTCGCACCATGGTCGCGGTCAACCTCACCACCCCCACGCGTCGGAGCGCGGCGGGCGGAGCGCGTGAGGGTGCCCTCGTCGACCGGTACGGCCGTGTTCACCGTGACCTCCGCATCTCACTGACAGACCGCTGCTCGCTACGCTGCACGTACTGCATGCCCGAGCAGGGCAATGAATGGCTCGCGCGCACCGGCATCCTCACGGCCGACGAGATCATCGTGATCGCGCGCATCGCCGCCGCCGCGGGCATCACGACGTTCCGCTTGACGGGCGGCGAGCCGCTCCTGCGCACGGACATCGTCGAGATCGTCGCGCGGCTGGCGGAGATCCGCGGTCCGGACGGGCCGATCGACGTCGCCATGACCACCAACGGCATCCGGCTCGCGGCGCTCCTGCCATCCCTGCAGGCCGCTGGTCTCCGCCGCCTGAACATCTCGATCGACACGCTCGACCGCGAGCGGTTCGGACGCTCACCCGCAGAGACAGGCTCTCCGACGTGCTCGCGGGCATCGAGGCCGCAGCCGCCTCCGAACTGCGTCCCCTCAAGCTCAACGCCGTCGCGATGCGCGGCGTCAACGCCGACGAGCTCGTCGACCTGGTCGAGTATGCGATCGCCCATGACGCGCAGATGCGGTTCATCGAGCAGATGCCGCTCGATGCGGGGCATACCTGGAACCGGAGTGCCATGATCACCCGCGCGGAGATCCTCGCTGGGCTGTCTCGCCGCTGGACCCTGACGCCCGTGCCGGGTCGCGGCGGAGCGCCCGCCGAGCGCTTCGTGCTCGACGACGGCCCCGCCACGGTCGGAGTGATCGCCTCGGTCACGGCACCGTTCTGCGGCGCCTGCGATCGGTTACGGCTGACTGCCGACGGCCAGATGCGCAACTGTCTGTTCTCCGACACCGAGTACGACCTCATGCCCCTTCTCCGCGCGCCCGGCGGTGCCACTGACGCCTCGATCCAGGCTGTGCTGCGCTCGTGCGTGGCCGGGAAGCTTCCCGGCCACGCGATCGACGATCCTTCGTTCCTTCAGCCCGTGCGCGGGATGAACGCGATCGGCGGCTGAGGGCTCCGCCGTCAGTGCGCGGTCGCGTCGGCCTTCTCGATTACGGCGCGGGTGACGCGCTTGCGGAACACCCAATACGTCCAGCCCTGATACAGGAGCACCATCGGCAGGAAGATGAGGGCCGCCCAGCTCATGATCTGCAGCGTCAGCTCGGTGCTCGACGCGTTCGAGATCGTGAGGCTGTTATCGAGGTCGGTGCTCGACGGCATGACGAACGGGAACAGCGCGAGCCACAGAGTGAGCACGGCGAACACGATCGTCACGGCACCGGCGGCGAACGCGCGTCCGTCGCGGTCGACCCAGTTGAAGGCGACCGACGCGAGGAGCGAGACGGCGGCGACGACACCGCACGCGATCACGAGCCACAGGAGCGGGGCTTCGCGCCCGGCGGCGATCATGACCGTCCAGATCACGGTGCCGGCGGCGAGGAGCACGGTGGGGAGGGCGATCTTCTTACCGAGGGTCTGCGCGTCGTGATGCACCTGGCCGTCGGTCTTGAGGCCCACGAAATACACCCCGTGCAGGAAGAACAGCATGAGGGTGGTGGCACCCACCCACAGCCCGTAGGGGTTGAGGAGCGAGGCAGCGACCCGGTGAACTCGTGGTCGGCGTCGATCGGCACGCCCTGCACGATGTTGCCGACCGCGACGCCCCACAGGAAGGCGGGCACGGCGGAGCCGATCACGATCATCGCGTCGAAGCGGCGTTTCCACTGCAGACCCTCGCGCTGATGGCGGTACTCGAACGACACGCCGCGCGCGATGAGGGCGAGGAGGATCAGCAGGAGCGCCAGGTAGAAGCCGCTGAACAGCGTGGCGTACCACTCGGGGAAGGCGGCGAACAGGCACGCCCCGGCGACGATGACCCACGTCTCGTTGAGATCCCACACGGGACCGATCGTGTTGATCACCTGGCGCCGCGACACCTCATTCTTGCCGAGGAAGGGGAGCGACATCCCCACGCCGAAGTCGAACCCGTCGAGCACGAAGTAGCCGACGAAGAGCACTCCGACGATGAAGAACCAGAGGTAGGCGAGATCCATGGCGTGCTCCTAGTAGACCGTCGTCGGGGTCTGGTCGACGGGCAGGTCGTGCGGCTGGGGGTCGTCGGGGCCCGGAAGGGGCTGAGGGCCCTCCTTGACCGTCTTGAAGATCAGGCCGAACTCGACGACCGCGAGGATCAGGTAGATGAGCGTGAAGGCGACCAGCGAGATGAGCACGGTCCACCCGGGCACGCTCGGCGAGACGCCGTCTTCCGTGAGCATCAGCCCGAAGACGATCCACGGCTGACGTCCCATCTCGGTGAACACCCAGCCGACGAGGATGCCGAGGAGGGCGAGCGGCGCCTGCCAGATCGCGATCTTCCACATCCAGTCGGCGACGGGGCGCGTCGCCTTCTTGCGGGTGACCCACAGGCCCACGACCGCGACGAGGGCGGCGAGGCCGCCGAAGCCCATCATCCAGCGGAACGACCAGTACGTGACCCACAGGATGGGGCCGAAGTTGCCGTCGACCTGATCGGCGAACTGGGGGAACAGCTCCTGCGTGTAGTGCAGGTTGAGGTCGTTGATGCCTTCGACGCAGCCGTCGAGCGTGTGTGTCGACAGGAAGGCGAGGAGGTAGGGCACGCGCAGCGACCAGATCTCGCTCGTGCCGTCGGGGGTGCCGATGGAGAAGAGCGAGAACGACGCGTCGGCGCCGCAGGCGGAGTCGAAGAGTGCTTCGGCGGCCGC
The DNA here is from genome assembly GCA_963789095.1 of uncultured Actinomycetota bacterium. Lineage (GTDB taxonomy): Bacteria > Actinomycetota > Actinomycetes > Actinomycetales > Microbacteriaceae > Microbacterium. The sequence continues at coordinate 296,725 of CAWBJK010000009.1, read as the reverse complement.
CATCTTCATCGGCTGCGTCTCGACCATCACGAGGCCCAGCTGGTCTCCCGAGAGTGCGACGCCCGCGAACGAGACGACCATCGTCCACAGGCCGAGCTTGAGCGCGGGACGCATCATCTCGTCGTGCTGGCTGCGGCGCAGGTGCCACGCGGCGACGGCGATCATCACCCCGGCGGCGAACATGAGGGCCGAGAGGATCGTGTGGGGGAACTGCGTGAGGGCCACCGGGTTGAGGAGCACCGCGAGGAAGTCCGCCATCTCGGCCCGGTGTCCCTCGGCCGACATCTGATAGCCGACGGGGTTCTGCATGAAGGCGTTGGCCGCGAGGATGAAGTACGCCGACAGCCACGTGCCGAACACCGTGATCCAGATGGTGGCGAGGTGGATGCGGCGCGGGAGACGGTTCCACCCGAAGATCCACAGGCCGATGAAGGTCGCCTCGAAGAAGAACGCCATGAGGCCCTCGAAGGCGAGCGGGGCGCCGAACACGTCACCGACGAACCGGCTGTACGACGACCAGTTCATTCCGAACTGGAACTCCTGCACGATGCCGGTGACGATCCCCATCGCGAAGTTGATCAGGAAGATCTTGCCGAAGAACCGCGTGAGGTGAAGCCACTTCACGTCGGCGGTGCGCACCCACATCGTCTGGAAGATCGCGACGAACAGCGACATCCCGAGGGTGAGGGGCACGAAGATGAAGTGGTACAGGGTCGTGAGACCGAACTGCCACCGCGCCAGCAGCAGCGGATCCAGAAACTCCATGCGCGTCCCTCTCGACGGGTTCCTCTGAACGGCTCGCCGTGCGCCGGGCCGACGATGCCTTCTTTTTGACTGAAGCTACGCAGGAGACGTTCAGGTTTCTCGGCTGCGCCCCGTGAAAAACCCGTCGTGACGTTCAGGCCGGCTCTGGCGTGCGCAGAAGCTGCACGACGCACTCGCGGGGATCGCACGAATGCCGCATCCCTTCGACCGCGAGCGGGCCGCCTGCTTCGGCGAGCACGCTCTGCATGATGCCGAGGTGCACGCCGCACAGCACCGAGCGATGCGCTGCCTGCGCCTCGGCCTGCGCGCAGGGGGTGAGATCGATCGTGAGCCGATCCTCGTCGACGAGCGGATCGAAGCCCGCGTCGAACAGGTCGTCGACGAGGGCGTCGATCTGGTGGAGCGCGGCGGTGCCGAGGTCGGTTCCGGCGTGGGGGAGGACGCGGCGCATGAGGTCGCCCCGGTCGGCCGACTCCTGCACCTTGCGGCGCTGGATGGGGCTCGACGAGGCGGCTCCGTCGGCCGCGCTGTAGAGCACGCGGGGTCGCCCGCGCGTGCTGCGGCGCTCGGTCTCGGCGACGACGTAGCCGTCGTCGATCAGGCGCTGGAGGTGCTCGCGGACCGTGTTCGGATGCAGCGCTGTCGCCGCGACGAGCTCGCTGATCGGGCGCTGCGGCTGCTCCTGGATGAGGTGGAGCAGCTCGACGCGCGAATAGCTCGAGATCGCACTGTACCCCGTGGGTCGTCCTGTGGTCATACCACTATTAAACACGGTTCTGGCGGGAAAGAGAACGGCCATGCGCCCATACCCCGATTCCGGGGGGACGCGCGCCCGGGATGCCCTTCCCCGCCCGGCAGAAGGTCTCCGGCTAGGGTGCAAGAGTGATGCTTCGGAGCGCGGCGTGATCGGCGGCCGTCGCTTCGTGTGGGCGCGGGCCCGAGCGGCACTCCCGGCTCTCCTGACGGTCGCGACCGTCGCGGCGATCAGCGCGTCGCTCCTGGTGGGCGCCGCGACCGTCCTCCGCGCCGTCGAGGCCGACGACGTCCGATCGGCGCTGGCCGGCGCCGCCGGCGAATCAGGTGCAGCCGTCGTGGTGGTGGGCGACGGCGACGTCGCGACCGTCGAGAGCGCCGTCCGCGCTGCCCTCGCCTCTCGTCGTGCGGAGGCGGTGCGGGTCGAGACGAGCGGACAGCGGATCGCCGTCACCCCCGTCGTCGCCCGGTTCTCCGGCGACGACGTCGCCACGCTCGCCGCTGCATTGCGCGCTCTCCCCGCCGACCTGCGCGAGGCCTCCGACGCGCGGGTGCAGGTGGTCGGCGGGCTCGCATCGACCCTGGCCCGGATCGACGAGGGGCTGCAGAACCGCCGCGGACCGGCAGCGGTCTCGATCGCTCTCCTGGGGCTTCTGGCCCTCGTCGTGGTCGGAGCAGCCGCGCTCGAACCCGGCCGCTCCCGCGCCGGCGAATCTCTGCTGCTGCGGGCACGCGGCGCGCGCAGACGCAGCCTCGGGGCGCTCGCGGGAGTCGAGACGGCGGCCGTCACCGCCGTCGGCGCCGCGGCGGGGGCGGGCCTCGCGCTCGGCGTCGCGGCGATCGCCGGGCTCCCGTCTCCCGGGCTCCTCCTCGCCGGGCTCACGGTGGTCGCCGTCGTCGTCGCCGCGACCGTCACCGCGCTCGCGGTCGCGGTGCGCAGCGCCGACACCCGTTCGACCCGCGCGCAGGTGGCGGCATTCGCGGGGGCGGCCGTCGTGCTCGCCGTCATCACCGCCCTCGCCGCATGGCAGTTCGCGCAGTCCGGTACGCCCCTCGTTTCGCGCGGCGACGGCACCCCCGGGATCGATCCGCTCGTGGCCGTCGCGCCCGCGCTCCTGCTCGCCCTCGCCGCCGTCGTCGCCGTGCTCCTCGCCACGCCGCTCGCCCGCGTCGTCGCCCGCGCGGTCGCCGGGCAGCGCGGGATGTCACCCGTGACACCGCTGCGTCTGGCGTCGCGGCGCCCGGGGCGGCACGCGCTGCCGATCGCGCTCGTCGCCTTGGCGGTGGGCGCGACGAGCATCGCGGGGGGCTATGCGGGCACGGTGCGCGCCCTGGGAGATGCGCCCGAAGCGCTGCGCGTCGGAGCCGACCTGCGGGTGACGACGATCCCCGACACCACCTCGGCGCGCGACGTGATCGCCGCTGCCGGCGACGGCATCCGTGCAGCGATGCCCGTGCGCGCCTTCAGCGCCCGCGCGTCAGAAGGGCGCATCCCGGTCATCGCCGGGCAGGCCGACCTGATCGGCGACGTCATGCTCGACGCGGGGGGCACGATCGACCCCGCCGAGGTGGGCGAAGCCGTCCGCCCGCAAGGAACCGGCATCCCGCTCGCGGGCGACACGCTGCGCTTCTCGCTCTCGACGCCCGTCCCGGTCCCGGAAGAGGTCGACGGCGAAGTCTGGCAGCCCGACCCGACGAGCGCCGTCGTGCGCTTCACCGTCGTGTCCGGCGCGGGGGAGATGCAGGTGCTGGCGCAGGAGAACGGCCGCCTGGAGGAGCAGACGCTCGAGGACGGGACCGTCCGCACGCGGTGGATCGCCGAGCCCGACTACGACGGCGTCGTCGAGCTGGGCGACGGCGACTGGTCGCTCCTGGCCGTCGACGTGTCGCTCGCGGGCTTCGGGTGGTTCGACGAGCTGACGCTGCACGACGTCCGCAGCGGCGGCGAGGCCATCGACGTGACATCTCTCGTCCCCGCGCCCGGCACGCCGGGGCGTGTGCGGGCGACCGAGGGCGGCGGGCTCGCCTTCCTCCCCGAGATGACCGCGAGCGGCGACACCCCCGCGACCCGTGCGCTCGCGCCCGAGGTGGCCACCGACGTCCCGGTCGTCATGACCGCGGCGCTCGCGGCGTCGCTGGGGCTCGAGGTGGGCGACAGCATCGCCCTCGAGTTCGACAAACCCGACCTCGAAGCAGACGTCACGCTCGCCCTGGTCGTCCCCGTGCTGCCGGGCAGCGTCACCGGCGAAGGGCTGCTCGCCGACACCGGCGCACTCGCCCTGCTGTCGCCCGAACCGCTCATCGCCAACCAGGTGTGGTTCGCCACCGACCACCCCGACGCCGCCGCCACGGCGATCGGCGCCGCGTTCCCCGGTCCGGCCGTGCTCGTCGCCGACCCGCGTGCCGGCGCCGCCGCCGCCGGCACTGCCTGGGGCTTCGTGCTCGCCGCCGCCGGGGCCATCGCACTCACCCTCGTCGTGCTGCTCCTGCGGCGCACCCGCACCCGTGCCGACTCGCGCGAACTCGCCCTCCTCGCCGTGTTCGGCCTCGGACGCCCGCGCGCCGCGCGGCTGCGCGCAGGCGAAGACCTCTTCGCGCTCGCGATGGGCGCCGTCGCCGGCATCGCGGCGGGCGTCGTCACTGCGTGGCTGATCGTGCCCCCGCTCGTGCGCGCCGCGTACGCGCACCGTCCCCGACGCCTATCCCGTGCCGCTCGTGTGGCCGTGGCTGCCGCTCGCAGCGGCGCTCGCGCTCATGGTCGCGGTGTTCGCGGCCGTCGTGGCCTCGGTGCGCGCCCCGCGCACGCTGGCCGGACTCCTCAGGGAGGACGAATGACCAGGTCGCCGGGCGTCTTCTCGCTCACCCGCCGCCGCTTCGCGACCCCCCGGAGCGCCGCCCTCGTCATCGTCGCGCTCACCGCGCTCGCCGCGTTCGTCATCGCGGCCGCCCCGCGGGCGCTCGTGGGCGTCGTGCGGGCCGAGGTCGCCCACCAGGTCACGGGGATGCCCGCCACCTCGCGCGATCTGTCGGGCTCGACCATCGGCGCCCCTGCGTTCGGTCCGGCACCCGACGCAGCACTGACCGAGGGATGGGACGACGGCGCCCCCGACGTGTTCGGGGCCGCCGCGGGCCACCTCGCCGAGACCCGCGACGGCTTCCCGCCGGTGCTGCGCTCCCTCACATCGCCGCCCGAGTTCGCCGAGTACCTCGCCGCGGCCGCGCCCGCCGACGCCCGGTCGTGCCGCCGGAGTTCCCCGCCCCGCGCGTGCAGCTCCTCGCCGAGCCTGCGCCGTCGGCGCATCTCACGCTCGTCGACGGTGCGTGGCCGACAGCCTGGAACGGCACCGGGACGATCGAGATCCTGCTGTCGACGGGATCGGCGGAGATCATGGGGTGGTCGGCGGGCGAGGTGCGGCGAGCCCTTCGCTGCTGGCCGGTACTCGCGGAGGCCGTCGACCCGGACGACGAGCGCTGGCTGCACCTCACCACCGCCCTCACCGCCACCGTGTACGACGACGGCAACCGCCGACCGATGGCGACGAGCGGCGCGTGGGTCGCTCCCGAGACGTGGCGGCGCGTCGCCCAGACCGAAGAGTTCGGCCGCACCCGGCTGACCACCTGGTACGGCGTCGACGGGCAGGCCGCGCGCGACACCGATCCGCGGGAGCTGCTGTCGGCGGTCCGTGGCGCGACCACGGCATCGGTGCCGCTCGACGACGACGGCCAGCTCCGGATGCGGTTCACCACCGACATGGTCGACGTGCTGTCGACCGCACTGTCGCGCGCCAATTCGGCCAGCGCGATCCTCGCCGTCGCGGCGGTCGGCCCCCTCGCGGTGAGCGTTGCGCTCATCGTGCTGGCGGCGGCCCTCATCATGCGCCGTCGCCGCACCGACCTCGCCCTGCTGTCCGCCCGCGGGGCGCCGCTCGCCCGCCTCCGGAGGCTGCTGTTCGTCGAGGGGATCATCCTCGGCATCCCGGCTGCGGTCCTCGGCGCCGTGGCCGGCGTGCTCGTCACCACCGACGACGCGGGCGTCGTGCCCGCCGTGCTCGCGGTCGCCGTGGGAGTCGCGCCGGCGGTCGCCCTGGCCGCGACACTGCGGCCCGCGACCCTCACGCGGAGCCGGGCCGACCTCGACGCACCCGTCCGCGGACGCTGGACGCGCGTCGTCGAGATCATCGTCGTGCTGCTCGCGGCGGTCGCCGTCGTGCAGCTGTTCGTCCGCGGCGTCGGGACCGACACGACGACGATCGACCCGCTCGTCGTCGTGGCTCCGCTCCTGGCCACCGTCGCCCTCGCCCTCATCGTCGTGCGCGTGCATCCGCTGCCGCTCGCTGTGGCCCTCGCGCGCCTCCCGCCGTGGCCGCGGCGTCGTCGGGCTCGTCGGCACGGCCCGCAACCTCCGCGACCCGTCGGCGGGGACGACGGCGGTGCTCGCCATGCTCGTCGCCGTCGCGATCGCCGTGTTCTCGTCGGTCGTGCTCGCGACCGTCGACCGGGGGGCCGTCGTGGCGGCCCAGCGCGACGTGGGCGCCGACGTGCGCCTGGCCGGACCCTACTTCGACGAGGCGACGATCGAACGGCTCCGCGCGGTCGACGGAGTGGTCGACGTGGTCGGTGTGCTGCGCGGAGACTTCGTGACGTCGCCGGCCCCACCGACCGCAGCAGCGTGCTCGTGTTCGCGACCGACACCGCCCGCCTGGTCCGCATGCAGGACGGCTACGTCGGCGGTCTGCCCGGCGCGATCCGCCCCGGTGCGGATCCGTTCCAGATCATCGCCCTCCGACGCGGTCGCCGCCGAGACCGGCACGTCCGGGCTCACCCTGCAGGATCGCCCCGCCGATGCGGTGACCACTCTCCCCGCGCTCCTGGGCATGCCGGGCACCGCCGAGTTCGTCGTGATGGACACGGCCGACTACCTCGCCCTCGCGGGCACCGGATTCTTCCCGCGCGTCGTGATGGTCGACCTCGACGACGGCGCCGACGCCGGCGCGGTCGCCGCGACGCTCAGTGCGCAGGTCGGCCAGTCCCACACGGTGCGGCTGCTGACGACGTCGACCGCCGAGATCCAGGCCTCGCCCGCCGTCACCGCCCTGCGCTTCGTGCTGTTCGCCGCGCTCGGCGTCGCCGCCCCCCTGTCGGTGATCGCCCTCCTGCTCGTGGCGGGAGTGTCGCGCGACGCGCGCTCGCGGATGATCGCGCTCCTTCGCACGATGGGCCTCGACCGCCGGCGCGGGCGCGGCGATCGTCGCGTGGGAGTTCGCGCCGCTCGGGGTGACGGCGCTCCTGGGCGGCATCCTCCTCGGCGCCATGCTGCCGCTGCTCGTCGTGACCTCCATCGATCTGCGGCCCTTCACGGGCGGCGGTGCGCAGCCGTCGCTGACAGTCGACCCCGTGCTCAGCGGTGCGCTCATCGCCGTGGTCGTGGTCGCCCTCGCCCTTGCCGTCTTCGCCGGCGTGCTCAGCGCCCGCACCACCTCGATGGCCACCGTGCTCCGAACGGAGGAGGACTGATGACCGAACACGACATCGTCTGCGAAGGACTGGTGCGCATCTTCGCCGTCGCCGACATCGAGGTGCAGGCGCTGCAGGGCCTCGACCTCCTCATCGACCGCGGCGAACTCGTCGCGCTCGTCGGCGCGTCCGGCTCGGGCAAGTCGACGCTGCTGTCGATCCTGTCGGCCCTCGACACTCCCACGGCGGGCAAGGCCACCGTGGCCGGGCGCGACCTCACTTCGCTCACCGCCCGCCAGCGCGTGGACTACCGTCGCGAAGTCGTCGGCTTCGTGTGGCAGCAGACCGCGCGGAACCTCCTGCCCTACCTGTCGGCGCACGAGAACGTGCAGCTCGCGCGGGCGATCGGCGGCGACCGGTCCAATCCCGCCCGCGCACTCGAGCTGCTCGACCTCACCGGTGTCGCAGACATGGCGGCGCGACGTCCCGCGGAACTGTCGGGCGGGCAGCAGCAGCGTGTGGCGATCGCCGTCGCGCTTGCGAACGACCCGCGCGTGCTGCTGGCCGACGAACCCACGGGAGACCTCGACGAGCATGCCACCGCCGACGTGCTCGCGACGTTCGAGACCGTCAACCGCGAGCTCGGCACGACGGCGCTCATCGTGACGCACGACCCGGCCGTCTCGGAGCACGTGCAGCGCACCGTGCAGATCCGCGACGGTCGCACCGCCACAGAGGTGCTCCGCTCCACCCACACCGATGACGAGGGGCGCCAGCACACCGTGGCGCAGGAGTTCGTGGTGCTCGACAAGGTGGGCCGCATGCAGCTGCCCACCGACTACATGACCCAGCTCGGCCTGCGCGAGCGGGTGCGCCTCGAACTCAACCCCGACCATGTCGGCGTCTGGAGCGGGACGTCGCGGGCGCCGGCGGCCATTCCCGTCGGCGAGTCGGCGGACGACACCGCGCCGTCCGCCGTGGATGCGCCGCCGACGTCTGCCGATGCGCCGCCGACGCGGCGAAGCCTGCGGAACCGACAGGAGCGCGACGATGACTGACACCCTTCTCGAGGCGTCGGGACTCTCCGTCGTCCATTCGACCCCTGCCGGTGACGTCTCGGCCCTCGCCGACGCGTCGCTCACCCTCGCGCCGGGCGAGTTCGTCGTGCTCGTCGGCCCATCGGGAGCGGGGAAGACGACACTCCTCCACGTGCTCGGCGGCATCCAGCCCGTCACGACCGGCACGGTGCGGATCGGCGACGTCGAGATCACGACCGCTGCCGAGCGCGACCTCGACCGGGTGCGCCGCGAGGACCTCGGCTACGTGTTCCAGTCGTTCGGACTGATCACCGCCCTGTCGGCCGAGGAGAACGTCGAACTCCCGTTGCGCATCCGTGGTGTCGATGCGGGGGAGCGCGCAGCCCGCGTCTCGCGGCTTCTCGAACGGGTGGGGCTCGCCGCGCATGCGCAGCAGCGGCCCACCGAGCTGTCGGGCGGGCAGCAGCAGCGCGTGGGCATCGCGCGCGCCCTCGCGGGGTCGCCGCGCATCCTGCTGGCCGACGAGCCGACCGGTCAGCTCGATTCGCACACGGCGGTGCAGATGATCGACCTCATCTCGTCGATCGCGCACGACGACGGTCTCGCGGTGCTGCTGTCGACCCACGATCCGTCGGTGCTCGCGCGCGCCGATCGCGTGCTCGAGATCCACGACGGCGTCCTGCGGCCCGCGTGAGGCGCGTCTGACGGCGCGGCCCGGTTCACAACTCCGGAGTATCGCCGTCGAGCCGGGGCGCGACGCGCTACACGCCGGGGTCAGCGCGGGATTTCCGGAGTTGTGAACACGACGACGAGCGACCTGACCGGGTCTCGCCGAGAGGTCAGCGAGTCGGCTGCCAGCCGAGGGCCGGCGCCACGTGCGTCGCGAACGACTCGACGATGCGGAGGTTGAAATCCACACCCAGCTGGCTCGGGATCGTGAGCATGAGGGTGTCGGCCGCCATGACGGCCGCGTCCTGCTTCAGCTGCTCGACGAGCACGTCGGGCGCCGCCGCGTAGGTCTTGCCGAAGGTGGAGCGGAAGCCGTCGATGTAGCCGATGCCGTCGCCTTCCGCCGAGTGCCCGAAGTACAGCTCGTCTTCGGCTGTCGTGATGGGGAAGATCGAGCGGCTCACCGAGGTGCGCGGGATGCCGGGATGCCCGGCTTCGCGCCAGGCGGCGTGGAAGAGGTCGAGCTGTTCGGCCTGCAGCAGGTCGAACGGGCGGCCGTCGGCCTCGGTGACGAGGGTCGACGACATGAGGTTGACGCCCATCCGGCCGGCCCACTCGGCGGTCTCGCGTGTGCCGGCGCCCCACCAGATACGGGAGCGGAGGCCCTCGGAATGCGGCTCGATGCGCTGTCCGCCCGTCCCGCTTCCGAAGGGACTCTGGGGGTCGCGCTCGGCGAGGGGCTCGCCGTCGATCGCCCGCAGGAACAGCTCGAACTTCTCGCGGGCCATGTCGGCGCCGCGCGGGTCTTGCGAGCCGGTGTAGCCGAAGGCCTCGTATCCGCGGACGACGGTCTCGGGTGAGCCGCGGCTCACGCCGAGGGCGAGTCGGCCGTCGGAGATGAGGTCGACGGCGGCCGCTTCTTCCGCCAGGTAGAGGGGATTCTCGTAGCGCATGTCGATGACGCCCGTGCCCATCTCGATGCGCTCGGTGGTGGCGGCGATGGCCGACAGGAGCGGCATGGGCGAGGCCTGCTGGCGGGCGAAGTGGTGCACGCGGAAGTACACGCCGTTGACGCCGAGGTCGTCCATCCCCTGCGCGAGGTCGATGGCTTGGCGCATCGAGTCCTGGGCCGTGAGCTGGCGCCCCTGGCCGAGGGGTCCGTAGTGACCGAACGAGAGCGTTCCGAAGCGTTGCATGGCATCCGCAACGATACGCCGGGTGCTTTCATTCCACTGAATGGAGGCACGCTGAGCGCCGCATGTCCTACGCCGGGACCGGATCGTCGAGGAGCGGGCCGTGTGCACTGGTCCCGTGGGTAGGGTCGCACTATGCCTCGCATCGGAACCAGTGACCTCGACGTCTTCCCTCTCGCCCTCGGCGGCAACGTGTTCGGCTGGACGGCCGACCGCGCCGAGTCGTTCGCCATCCTCGACGCCTTCCGGGCGGGTGGCGGCGACTTCATCGACACCGCCGACTCGTACAGCGCGTGGGTCGAGGGCCACACCGGCGGCGAGAGCGAGACGATCATCGGCGAATGGATGGCCGAGCGGGGTCTGCGACCGGGCCGCGACGTGATCGTGGCCACCAAGGTGAGCCAGCATCCGCAGTTCCGCGGGCTGGCGGCAGACACCGTGCGCGCCGCCGCCGAGGCCTCATGCAAGCGCCTCCGCGTCGAGTCCATCGACCTCTACTACGCACACTTCGACGACGCCGACACCCCCCTCGAGGAGACGGTCGCCGCTTTCGGTCAGCTCGTGGCCGACGGCGTCGTGCGTCACACGGCGGTGTCGAACTACTCCGCCGACCGCATCCGGGAGTGGGTGCGGATCGCACGTGAGCTCGGCGTCGCCGAACCGGTCGCGGTCCAGCCGCACTACAACCTCGTCCACCGTGAGGTCGAGAGCGACATCCTGCCCGCCGCGCGCGAGGCAGGGCTCGGCATCGTTCCCTATTTCGCGCTCGCGAAGGGGTTCCTGACGGGCAAGTACCGCTCGGCCGATGCCGAGGGCCACGGGTCGCCGCGTGCGAAGGCCGCCTCGTCGTATGCGACGCCGCAGGGCCTGCTGATCCTCGACACGCTCGAGCGCATCGGCGAGGCTCACGGCGTGTCGATGGCATCGGTCTCGCTCGCGTGGCTGCGCTCCAAGCCCGGGGTGGTCGCACCGATCGCCTCGGCCTCGCGCGTGGCGCAGGTGGCCGACCTCCTCGACGGGGCGCGCCTCGAACTCTCGCACGACGACGTCGCCGATCTCGACGCCGTCTCGGAGTGGACGCCGACCGACATGTGACGGCCGGCTCCGCTCGTGATGTGATGCGGGGCGGTTTCGTCATCAAGCGCGGAGCGATCTGCACCGTCGGGCAGGATGTCTCCATGGCCGACGCATACACCCACGGGCACCACGAGAGCGTGCTCCGCATCCACCGCCGCCGCACGGTAGAGAACTCGGCGGCGTACCTGCTTCCGTCGCTCCGGCCCGGCGCGACAGTGCTCGACGTGGGAGCCGGTCCCGGAACCATCAGTGTCGACCTCGCGCGCCACGTGGCCCCCGGCCACGTGCGGGCGATCGACGTGTCGCCCGAGGTCGTGGCGCACGCGGAGGCGGATCGTGTCGCGCTCGGCATCGACAACCTGTCGTACGAGGTCGACGACGCGTACGCGCTGTCGTCGCCCGACGACGGCTTCGACATCGTCCACGCGCATCAGGTGCTTCAGCACCTCACGCGTCCCGTCGACGCGCTGCGCGAGTTCCGCCGGGTGGTGCGGCCCGACGGTGTCGTCGCGGTGCGCGAGGTCGATTACGAGGGCACGATCTGGTGGCCCCGGCTTCCGGGTCTCGACGAGTGGCGCGAGGTCTACCTCGCCGCGCACCGAGGCACGAGCGGCGATCCGGCGGCCGGGCGGCAGCTCAAGGCCTGGGCGCGCGCGGCGGGATTCGCCGACGTGGAGTCGTCGGCGTCCGTGTGGCTCTTCGAGACCCCCGAGGCCCGCGCGTGGTGGGGCGGTGCCTGGGCGGAGCGTGCGCTGCATTCGTCGTTCGCCGACAACGTCCTGCGACTGGGTGTCGCCGACCGTGCCGCACTGGAGCGCATCAGCGCCGCCTGGCTCGCGTGGGCGGACAGCGACGACGGCTGGTTCCTGATGCCGCACGGCGAAGTGCTCGCGCGCGGCTGACGCGCGCACCGCACGCGGGGACGTCGCGTGGGTCAGCGACGAGGCGGCCGCACGCCGGTCTCGATCACGATGCGACCGTCGCGGATGACCCCGGGCCCGTCGCCGGGCGCGGGGGCCGGGGCCGGGGTGATCTGCTCCGCCTGCCACACAGCCTGGGCCTCTGCCGCCGTCGGGCGCCACACCTCGTCGAAGCCGACGACACCGCCTGACGACCGCGTGACGGCCTCGCCCCGAGCGCGGCGACGGCGCGTGTCCCACGCGAACCACCCGAAGTACACCGGCAGGAGCAGGGCGACGATCACGGCGGTCCACACCGCGGCGTCGGCCCACTCGTAGCGCATCTGACAAGGGTACGCTCGCGGGGTGACCCCGCAGGCCCCCTCTTCGTCCCCCTCCGCTCCTGTGCCCCTCGGCGACGGCGCCGTCGTGCGGCCCGCCCGGCCAGGGGACGAGGCCGGCATCCTCGCGCTCATCCACGCGCTGGCCGTGTACGAGCGCGAGCCGGACGCGGTCGAGAACACCGTCGACGACCTCTCTGCGAGCCTGTTCGGCCCTGGCCCGTCGGGGAGCGGCCCCCGCGTCTTCGCGCACGTCGTGGAGCGCGAGGCGGCGATCGCCGGCATCGCGATCTGGTTCGTCACGTATTCGACCTGGACCGGACGGCACGGGCTGTGGCTCGAAGACCTGTACGTCGACGAGAGTCAGCGCGGTCGCGGCTACGGCAAGGCCCTCATGGCGGCGCTCGCTCGCGAGTGCGTCGCGCGCGGCTACGGGCGTTTCGAGTGGACGGTGCTCGATTGGAACGCGCCGTCGATCGCCTTCTACCGTTCGATCGGCGCCGCGCCGATGGACGAGTGGACGACGCAGCGCCTGTCGGGTGCGGCGCTGGAGCGGCTGGCGCGCGGCTGACCCCTGCCGCAGGCCGTGCGGCCTGCATACGATGGCGAGAGGCGGACGGAGGTCGCTCATGGTTCAGGTTCGTGTCGCCGGGGTGGCCCTCGACGGGGCCGGACAGCACGTCATCCTGCTGAAGCCCGTCGAGGCGCAGAGTGACGACCGCGTCCTGCCGATCTGGATCGGCTCCCAGGAGGCGACCTCGATCCTCATCGCCGTCGAGGGCGCGCAGGCGCCGAGGCCGCTCGCGCACGATCTCATCCGTTCGTTGCTCGCGACACTCGGTGCGGTCGTCGAGCGGGTCGAGGTGACCCGGATCGACGACGGCACGTACTACGCCGAGATCACGGTGCGAGCGGGGGATGCCGTGCACGTCGTCGACGCGCGGCCGTCGGATGCGGTCGCGGTCGCGTCGCGCACGGGAGCCCCGCTCTTCGTCGCCGACGACGTGCTCGCCGAAGCGGGCGTCCCGGGGCTCATCGTGCAGGGCGAGGACGACGAGGCGGTCGAGGAGTTCCACCGCTTCCTCGAGGATGTCGACCCCGACGACTTCCGGGAATGACGATGTCGCAGCCCGGGCGTACGGTGGCCGCATGACGTCTCCGGCGGTGGTGGAATGGCTGCTCGACTCCGATCCCATGCTGCGCTGGCAGGTGCAGCGCGACATGGTGGGCGAGCCCGACGTGTGGCAGCGCACGCGGGCGCGCATCGCCGTCGAGGGCGACGGTGCGGCCCTGCTGTCGCACCAGGACCCCGATGGGCAGTGGGCGGGCGGAGCGTTCTTCCCCGCTGAGATGACCGAGCATCCGCCGCAGAACGAGCAGCCCTACACGGCGACGACGTGGACGCTCACGAGCCTCCGCGAGGGGGGTCTCGACGCCAACGCACTGGCAGGAACCGGCGAGTTGCTGCGTCAGAACTGTCGCTGGGAGTACGACGACCTGCCGTACTGGGACGGCGAGGTCGATGTGTGCATCAACGCGATGACGCTTGCCAACGGCGCCTGGCTCGGCGTCGACATGTCGAGCCTGGCCGCGTGGTTCCCGGCGCACGTCCTGCCCGACGGCGGCTGGAACTGCGAATGGGTCGAGGGATCGGTCCGCTCCTCCTTCCACTCCACGATCAACGCCGTCCGGGGCCTCCTCGCCTACGAGAAGCTCACCGGCGACACGAGTGTGCGAGACGCCCGGCACAGCGGCGAGGAGTATCTGCTCACCCGGCGTCTGCGCTACCGCCTCACGACGGGCGAACGGGTGGGGCGGTGGGCGGATCTCATCGCGTATCCGTACCGTGCGCCGTTCACCCTGCTCAAAGCCGTCGACCACATCACCGAGGCAGCGGAGTGGGACGGCGTCGCACCCGACCCGCGCGCGGCCGAGGCTGTCGAGAGGCTCCGCGAGGCGCGCGGCGGCGATGGACGGTGGACACAGGGCTGGCGGTTCCGCGGAGACACGTGGATCCCGCACGATGTCGAACCCGGTGAGCCGTCGAAGTGGGTGACGTTCCTCGCGCAGCGCGCGCTCGACCGTTGGGACCGGACCCGCGACGGCGCGGCGGCGTAACACGGCGACACCGCGAATAGGCCGTGCCGTGTCGGCGGGCTCAAGATGGCTGTCGACACGAAGGGACGGTCATGGCGGGCAGAGGGTTCACGACGCGGCAGGTGCACGAACGCGGCCGGGTGGGCGCGTCGTCTCCGCGTGCGACCCCGATCTACCTGACGGCCGGGTTCAGCTTCGACGAGTACGAGTCCGCGGAGGCCCACTTCGGGGCAGGCGAGGGTTACGCCTACACGCGCATCGGCAACCCCACGATCGAGGCCGTCGAAGGCGCGCTCGCCTCGCTCGAAGGCGGTTCGCAGGCGCTGCTGCTCGCGAGCGGTCAAGCGGCCACCACCGTCGCCCTCCTCGCCCTCGCTGCCGCGGGGGATCACCTCGTGGTCTCGCGGCACATCTACGAGGGCAGCCGAGGGCTCATCCTCGACAATCTGTCGCGCTTCGGCATCACGGCCGACTTCGTCGACGACATCCACGACCCCGAGGCCTGGCGGGCCGCGATCCGGCCGAACACCAAGGCACTCTTCGCCGAGTCGATCTCGAACGCCACCAACCGCATCCTCGACATTGCCGCGATCTCGGCGGTCTCCCGCCCCGAGGGCATCCCGCTCGTCATCGACAACACCTTCGCGACCCCGTACCTGCTGCGCCCGATCGAACACGGCGCGGACGTCGTCGTGCATTCGGCCAGCAAGTTCCTCGCCGGGCAGGGCGCCGTCATCGGCGGCGCGATCATCGACAGCGGAACGTTCGATCCGGCGCTGTCGGGCGCACGTTTCCCGCATCTGGTGGAGCCCGGACGCGCCGGAGCGCCGAGCATCGCCGAGCGGGTCGGCGGGGACGCGCGCATCGCGTATGCGCGTGAGACCGTGGCTCCGCGCCTCGGACCCACGCCATCGCCGCTCAACGCCTTCCTCATCGGCCAGGGCATCGAGACGCTCAGCCTGCGGGTCGAGCGGCAGTCGGCCAACGCCCTGGCCGTGGCGCGCTGGCTGGAGCAGCATCCCGCCGTCGCGTCGGTGGACTACGCGGGACTCGCCTCTCACCGCGACCACGCGCTCGCCGCCGAGCTGTTCACCGAGGGGTACGGGTCGGTGTTCACATTCACCGTCGCCGGCACCGCCGACGACGCGCGCCGCGTGATCGAGGGCCTCGACGTGTTCACGCACATGACCCACCTGGGCGACGTGCGCTCACTCGTCCTGCACCCTGCGACCACCAGCCACGTCCACAGCACGGATGAGGAGCGTGCCGCCGTCGGCGTGTTCCCCGGGACGCTGCGCGTGTCGATCGGCATCGAGGACATCGGCGATCTGCTCGCCGACCTCGACCGTGCGCTCGAAACGGTCGCGGTCGCCGTCGGCGGCGGTGCGCCGACGGCGCTGGCGGAGGAGGTGCCGGTGTGAGCAGGCTTCAGCACTTCGGGTGGTTCCTGGCGCGCGGCTTCGGCCCGCACGGCTGGGGATCCCCCGCGCTCGACTGGGACTGGGCCTGGACCCGCGCCGACCTGTACCAGCAGTCGGCCCGCGAGCTGGAGCAGGCCGGATTCGACTTCGTGCTGATCGAAGACGCCCCCTCGCTCGGGTCGGCGCAGACGATCGACCTCCGCGTGCGGCATGCGTTCGGCGGGCCCAAGCACGACCCGCTGCTGCTCGCTCCCTACCTCTTCCAGGCGACCACCCACCTGGGGGTCATCCCGACCGTCAACCCCGCCGCCGTGCTGCCGTACACCGCGGCTCGGCAGCTGTCGACCCTCCAGCACCTCAGCGACCATCGGCTGGGAATCAACGTCGTCACCGACACCGGCAGTGCCCGCCATTTCGGCGACGCGCCTCAGCTCGGACACGATGCGGCCTACGACCGTGCTGAGGAGTGGTTGGCCGGCGTCCGAGCGCTGTGGCGCAGTTGGGGTGAGGGGTCTCTCGTCGCCGACCCTGCCACGGGGGTGTACGCCGACGGCTCTCGGCTCGACGCCGTGCAGCACCGAGGGGAGTACTTCGCGTTCGACGGTCCGCTCAATGCGATCCCGTTCGAGCACGGCGAGCCTGTCATCGCGTCGCCGGGCGGATCGGGCAGAGGGCTCGCGTTCGCGGGCGCCAACTCCGACATCCAGCTGGCACTCGCGCCCCTCCATGAGCAGAGCGTGCGGGAGTACCGGGCGCGCATCCATGCTGCCGCTGTCGAACGCGGCCGGCGACCCGATGAGGTGAAGATCCTCTTCGCGATCCAGCCGACCATCGTCGCGAGCGCGGCGGAGGCCGACCGGGTCGTGGCCGCCGCGGCCGACCCCGATGACGCCGCGCTGCGCCTCATCGCGCAGCGGCAGTCGAGCGACCTCGAGACAGATCTCACGGTGCTCGACCTCGACGCGCCGCTCGACCTCGATCTGTTCGGCGAGCACGTGTCGCAGGGCAGCATCCGCCGGCTCACGGGCGACCGTGACATTGCGTCGACGCCGCTCCGCGTGCACTTGGCGTCGCTCGCCCGGCTCGGCCGCCTCTCGGACCGCTCAGGATTCGTCGGCACGGCGGAGGAGTTCGCCGACCTCGTCGAGGAGTTGGGCGAATGGGGGAACGACGGCGTGCTGCTGTGGGGCGATCTGCACCCTGTGACGATCCACCGCACGCTCGACGAGCTCGTTCCCGTGCTGCGTCGCCGCGGCATTCTGCGGCGTGATCGTATCGACGGCGGCCTGCACGCGACGCTCCGCGCCTTCTGAACCAACGACGAACGCCCCCGGGGATCGGTGCCCGGGGGCGTTCGTCGTGGTCGGGCCGGCGGGCGTCTGGTCAGCCGAGGTTGTTCTCGGCGAGCCAGTCGGTCGCGATGTCGGCCGACGACCGCTGTTCTTCGGTGGACTCGACATTGAGAGCGACGAGACCCTCGGGCGTGAGGGCGGCGCTCACAGCGTTGATGACGTCGGCGATCTCGTCGGCGATGTCGGCGCTCACCACCGGCACGACGTTCGACGCGAGGAACAGGCCCTCGGGGTCTTCGAGGGTGACGAGGTCGTTGGTCTGGATGCGCGGGTCGGCGCTGTAGACGTTGGCGACCTGGATCTTGCCCGCGACGAGCTCGTCGACGGTCGTGTCGGCCGTCGCCGAGAAGGCCACATCGACGTCGTAGAGCTCCTTCAGGCCCTTCGGGCCGTAGGGGCGCTCCTCGAGCTCGGGCGCGCCGCCGAGCGTGAGGCCGTCGATGCCCGCGAGGTCGCCGATGGAGGTGAGGTTGTTCTCGGCGGCGAACTCGGCGGTGACGTTGTACGAATCCTGGTCGGTGGCCGACGACTGGTCGAGCACGGTCAGACCCTCGGGCAGTGCGTCTTGCAGCGCCGCATACACGTCTTCGGACGTGGTCGCCGTGGTCTCGGGCTCGAAGAACTGCAGAAGGTTGCCGGTGTACTCGGGGAACAGCTCGACGCTGCCGTCTTCGAGGGACGGGATGTAGACGTCGCGCTGACCGATCTGGAACTTGCGCTCGACGGTGAAGCCGGCGCCCTCCAGCGCCTGCGCGTAGATCTCGGCGATGATCTCGTTGGAGTAGTAGGCCTGCGAGCCGACGACGATCGTCGACGACCCCGATGCCGGGGGCGTACCGGTGGTTTCGCCGTTGCCCGGGTCGAGCGGGTCGGAGCTGGCGCAGCCGGCGAGGGCGAGTGCCGCGATGGCCGCGACGGCGGCCGCGGTGGCGACACGGGTGCGAATGCGGGGCATGGTGTGGACCTTTCTGGTGGAGGCTGTGGACGGAGAGTCAGGCGGAGTCGGCGGCGGCGAGCGAAGTCGCGGGCAGGTCGGCCCGTGCCGCGCGCGGGGTGTCGGGCGGCGATGCGACGGTGCGGAGCGCGACGCCGCGGGGAACGACGAGCCGCTGCAGCAGTGCGAAGAGCCCGTCGAGCAGGAGGGCGAGGGCGATCACGACGAGCGAGGCGCCGAGCACCTGATCGAAGCGTCGCAGCTGAATGCCCTGGATGAAGAAGAATCCCAGTCCGCCGAGGCCGATGTAGGCGGCGATCGTCACCGTCGCGACGACCTGGAGCGCGGCCGACCTCAGTCCGCCGATGAGAAGGGGAAGGCCGAGCGGCACCTCGATCTTCCAGAGGACCTGCCACGGCGTCATCCCGACAGCCCGCCCGGCGTCGATCACGGCGCGGTCGATCGCCTCGAAGCCGGCATACGCGCCCGCGAGGATCGACGGGATCGCCAGCAGCACGAACGAGACCACCGCCGCCTCGGTCTTGTAGATGACGCCGATGACGAGCACCAGCAGCAGCACCAGTCCCAGTGAGGGGAGAGCGCGCGCCGCGCCCGACAGTGCGACCGCGATCTCGCGGCCCCGACCGGTGTGCCCGATGAGCCACCCGAGCGGGATGGCGATGAGCGCGGCGATCGCCACCGAACCGAAGGTGAAGGCCAGGTGCTGCCAGATCGCCAGCGGCAGCGGGAGCGAGCCGCTCAGCCGATCGGCGGAGAAGATCCAGGCGAAGGCTTCGGCGAAGAGGTTCACGAGGTCGCCTCCGTGAGCACGCGGCCGGCGACGGCGCGGTTCTCGCGACGATGCGGCAGCCATGGCATGAGCACGCGCCCGAGGAGCACGAGCAGGATGTCGACGATGAGCGCGATGACGACGACCGCGACGACGCCCGAGAGCACTTCGGCCAGGATGCGCCGCTGGTAGCCGTTGGTGAACAGGTAGCCGAGATTCTGCACGCCGATGAGGATGCCGACCGTCGCGAGCGAGATCGTCGAGGTGGCGGTGACCCGGAGGCCGGCGAGAAGCACCGGACCCGACAGCGGGAAGTCGACGGTCCAGAACCGTCGCCAGGGACCGAAGCCCACCGCCACGGCGGCGGCACGCGTGGCGGGGTCGATCGCGTCGAGGCCGTCGGTGACAGAACGCGTCATGATCGCGACGCCGTAGATGGTGAGGGCGATGATCAACGTCGTCTCGGTGAACCCGAGGCCGAGGGCGGCGAGGAGGACGAACAGGCCGAAGGAGGGGATCGTGTAGAGGAGCCCGACCGTCGTGAGGGCAGCGCCGCGCAATCGTGTGTACCGCCACGCGGCCCAGCCGACGGGGAGCGCGATCAGGAATGACAGGACGATCGGGATGGCGCTCTGCCGCAGGTGCTCGACGGTGAGGCGCCAGATGAGATCGAGGTTGTCGACCACCCAGTTCATGCGCAGCGCCCTTCGATCACGCGCGGGACTCCACCGGTGCCGCCGCTGACGCGCCCCCCTCGGGCTCCGACACGAGCACACCCTGCGTGCGGCCCGCCGCGTCGACGAGCACGGTCCCGTGCGGTGTGGTCTTGGCGCGCAGCTGGCGGGTGCCGCGGTCGACGCCGACGAACTCGGCCACGAAGTCGCTCGCGGGATTCTCGATGATCTCGTCGGGCGTGCCGACCTGGGCGATGCGCGCACCCTTTTCGAGGATCACCACCTGGTCGCCGAGCAGAAACGCCTCGTCGATGTCGTGCGTGACGAAGACGACCGTCTTGTCGAGATCGCGCTGGAGCCGTCGTGTCTCGGTTTGCAGCTCTTTGCGGACGATCGGGTCGACGGCGCCGAACGGCTCGTCCATGAGGAGGATGTTGGGGTCGGCCGCGAGCCCGCGCGCCACGCCGACGCGCTGCTGCTGACCCCCCGACAGCTGTCGGGGGTAGCGGTCGGCGAGAGCGCGATCGAGGCCCACGAGGTCGAGGAGCTCCAGCGCGCGCTCACGCGCCTGCTTCTTGGGCGTGCCGGTGAGGACGGGAACGGTGGCGACGTTGTCGACGACCGTGAAGTGGGGGAGGAGCCCCGAGTTCTGCAGCACGTATCCGATGCCGCGACGCAGCTGAACGGGGTCGCGGCCCGTGATGCTCTCGCCGTCGATCGCGATGTCGCCGGCCGTCGGCTCGATGAGCCGGTTGATCATGCGCAGCAGCGTGGTCTTCCCGCAGCCCGACGACCCGACGAACACCGTGGTCTTGTGTGCGGGCAGCACGAGGCTGAAGTCGTCGACGGCCACAGTGCCGTCGGCGAATCGCTTCGTGACGGAACGGAACTCGATCGACATCTGGCCTCCCCGATGGACTTACACACAATCACATCCCTCCGACACCGCACAGGGGCCTGGCACATGACGTCACACTCCGGTAATCAGGACTCGTGGAAGCCGCGGAGTACGACCTGATCGTGATCGGTGCCGGAGCGGTCGGGGAGAACGTCGCGGATCGCGCCGTGCAGGGCGGCCTCTCCGTCGTGATCGTCGAGAGCGAGCTCGTCGGCGGGGAGTGCTCGTACTGGGCATGCATGCCGTCGAAGACGCTCCTGCGAGCGGGGGCGGCGCTGCGCGGCGCGCGGGAGGCGCCGGGCGCGGCAGAGGCTGTCACCGGGAGGGTCGACGCGCTCGCCACCCTCCGCCGCCGCGACACGGTCGTGCACGAGTGGGACGACAGCAGCCAGGTGTCGTGGCTGCAGAAGGCCGGCATCGACCTCGCGCGCGGGCGGGGCGAGGTCACGGGCGTGCGCGAGGTCACGGTGCGGGACGAAACGGTCGGCGATCGCGTGCTGCGCGCGCGTCATGCCGTCGCCGTGTGCACGGGCTCGGCGGCGCTGCTGCCCGATGTGCCGGGGATGGCCGCGGCGGGCCTGTGGACGAGCCGCGAGGCGACCAGTGCGCACAGCGCGCCGGATTCGCTCGTCGTGATCGGCGGCGGGGTCGTCGCCTGCGAGATGGCCACCGCGTACGCGTCGTTCGGCACGGACGTGACGATGATCGTGCGCTCCACGCCTCTGAAGGGATTCGAACCGTTCGTCGCCGACCGCGTGGCAGCGGGCCTGCGCGGCCTGGGCGTCGACGTGCGGACGGGTGTCGACGTCGCACGCGTCGAGCGCGACGGCGACGTCGTCGTGACCCTCGACGACGGCAGCGCCGTGCGGGCCGCGGAAGGCCTCGTCGCGACCGGGCGGGTGCCGCGGACGCAAGGGCTGGGGCTCGAGACGGTCGGCGTCGACACGAGCGGGTGGATCGACGTCGACGACACGCTCCTCGTGCGCGGCACGGACTGGCTGTATGCCGTCGGCGACGTCAACGGGCGCGTGCTGCTGACACACGAAGGCAAGTACCAGGCGCGCGCGGCGGGCGACGTCATCGCCGCCCGCGCGCTCGGCCGCGACGTCGACGCGGCTCCGTGGGGCGCGCACGTCGCGACGGCCGACCACGCCGCGACGCCGCTCGTGATCTTCACCGAGCCGCAGGTGGCCTCGGTCGGTCTCACGGCGGCGCGCGCGGAGGCCGTCGGCATCCGTGTCCGGACCCTCGACTACGACCTGTCGTGGGTCGCCGGGGCGACCACCTACAGCGACGCGTACGCGGGCACCGCGCGCGCCGTCGTCGACGACGACCGCGGCGTGCTGGTGGGAGCGACGTTCGTCGGGCAGGACGTGGCCGAGATGCTCCACGCCGCGACCATCGCGATCGTCGGCGAGGTGCCGATGTCGCGGCTGTGGCACGCGGTGCCGCCCTACCCGACGCTCAGCGAGGTGTGGCTCCGGTGGCTGGAGGAGTACGGGCGGCCGGACGCCTCACGGTGACGCGACGGGCTCGTCGTGCCCGGAGACGGGGGCGCGCAGTCCGGCCGTGACCTCATACCAGCGCACGAGGAACGCGGGCTCGTCGAGGCGGCGACGCCGCATCCACAGCGTCACCTCCTCGTTGCTCTTGCTCGCGTTGCACGACCGGCAGGCGGGCACGACGTTGTCGAGCGTGTAGCGGCCTCCCCGCGAGATGGGGAGCACGCAGTCCTTCTGGAGTGCGATGCCGTCGGCGCCGCAGTACGCGCAGCGCGCCCACGCATCGAGGATGCGGAACCACTCGGCCTCGGTGAGGTCACTGCCTGACGCCGCCACCCGTCTTGCACGGCGGCGCGAGGCGCGGGCGCGGCGGGACGACGAGCGGCCGGACGCGGGTCGCCCGGGCTGCGCCTCTCCGGCGGGGGTGGGGCTCACGCGATCGACGCTAGCGGGGCTGTCGCCGTCGGCGGCGACGGCGCGCGGCAGCGGGAGCCGGTGGGGGAGGTGGCCGGACGTCGGAGGCGGAGGCTACGGTCATGACATGCACGTGCTCTCCCGCGACGACGCCCGCCGACTCGTGGTGCGCGCGCAACTGCTCGACGCGCAGCGGCCGGGGGACATCGTCGAGGTGGCCGAGCAGCTCGGCTCGATCAAGATCGACCCCACCGCCACCATCGCGCCGTCGGAGCAGACCATCCCGTGGAGCCGCATCGGGTGGTCGTACGAGCCGGGGCAGCTGCGCAAGGCCGTGGAACAGGATCGTCTCCTGTTCGAGTACGACGGCCGCTTCCACGCATCGAGCCTCATGCCCGCGCTCGTCGCCCGCATGCGCGGCCGGGTCTTCCGCGCGCAGGCCACCGAGTGGCTGGCGGCGAACGCGCGCTTCCGTGAAGACGTGCTCGCGCGGCTGCGCGCGGAGGGGCCGATGCTGGCGTCTCAGATTCCCGACACCAGCCAGGTCGCCCACAAGAACGAGGCGGGGTGGTACGGCTCCAACCAGGTGCCGCGGATGCTCGAGCTGCTCTCGTACATCGGCGAGACCGCCATCGTGGGTCGTGAGGGGCGCCAGCGCGTGTGGGAGATCGGCGAACGGGCGTATCCCGCCGACCTGCCGGTGCTCGAGTACGAAGAGGCGGAGCGGGTGCTCGAGGGGCGCCGGCTGCAGGCCGCCGGTCTCGCTCGGCAGAAGTCGTCGTGGAACGGCGTGGGGATGGCGGGCGAAGCCGCGACGGTGGAAGGCAGCGCGTGGAAGTGGCGGGTCGACCCGGCTGCGCTCGCCGCGCTCGACGACGACCCGGGCGGACGCGTCGCGATCCTGAACCCCTACGACCGGATGCTGTTCGACCGTCCGCGCCTCGCGGAGCTGTTCGACTTCGACTTCGTGCTCGAACAGTTCAAGCCGGCATCGCAGCGTGTCTACGGCTACTTCGCGCACCCGATCCTGGTCGGCGACCGTTTCGTCGGGCTTCTCGATGCGCAGCTCGACAAGAAGAAGGAGAACCTCGTCGTGAACGCCGTGCATGAGCTCACGCCGTTCGACGAGGAGGAGAAGGAGATGGTCGACGCCGAGATCCGCGATCTCGGCGAGTGGCTGGGCGTGCCGGTCGTGGGCCTGCGCTGATTCCGGACCGCGCCCGTCGGCCGATGCCGACGGGCGTTTCTCGTGCGCGCTCGGCGGGTGCTTGACATCTTTCGCGACTTACTTTTATGGTTAATTCAGCACTGAACTAAGCCTCGCTCATCGCTGCCGCGCAACGCGAGGGCACCTCACAAGGGAGTGATCGTGGTCGCATCGCGAGCGCAAGCCGACGTCAACCGCACGGCGATCCTGGCCCACCTCGGCGCCCACGGCTCCACGTCGCGGGCCGACCTCGCTCGCTCGCTCGAAGTGTCGCCGGCACTCGTCACCCAGCTCACCCGTGATCTCCTCGCCGACGGGCTCATCGAGGAGCGCGAGGCCGCCAGCAGTGGTGGCCGCCCCGCGCGACTGCTCGGCCTCGTCTCGCAGGACCTGGCGGCGATCGGCGTGAAGGTCGCCCCCGATCACGTCGCCTTCGTCGAAGTGGGGATCGACGGTGTGGTGCGCCGTGCCGACGTGCGTCCCTTCGACGCGGTCTCGCCGCTTGCGGCGTCGCAGCTCATCGACGCCGTCAGCGGCTTCATCGCGGGGAGCGAGAGCTCGCGGCTGCTGGGCGTCGGCGTGGGTGTGCCCGGCACGGTCGCGCAGCAGGGCATCGGCGTCGTCGACTCGACGCAGCTCGGCTGGGTGCAGGTGCCGCTCGGCGAGCAGCTGCGCCGCGCCCTGGAGCTTCCCGTCGTCGTCGAGAACAACGTCAACGCCCTCAGTGCCGCCGAGCAGCTGTTCGGGCAGGGCCGCCGCTACGACAACGTGCTCGTCGTGACCGTCGGCAACGGTGTGGGCGCGGGGCTCATCGCCGACGGCGGCATCGTCCGCGGCCGCTCCGGCGGTGCCGGCGACTTCGGCCACGTGCCCGTGCGTGAAGACGGTCCCCTCTGCCAGTGCGGCAACCGCGGGTGCCTCGAAGCGATCATCGGTCAGGCCGCGCTCGTCACCGACGCCCGCTCGATCCGCCTCATCGGCGCCGAGGAGGGGATCGACCAGCTGCGTGCGCTCGCCGACGTCGGCAATGACGAGGCACGCGAGATCTTCTCCCACGCCGGTCACCAGCTCGGCCGTGCTCTCGCCGGTGCCGTGAACCTCCTCGACCCCGAGGTGGTCGTGCTGCTCGGCGAGGGCGTGCAGGCCTGGGCGCACTGGTCGGGATCCTTCGACCGCGCCCTGCGCAGCGCCCTCGTGCCGGGGAAACGCGGCGTGAGCGTCGAGGTCGAGCAGTGGGACGACGACCGCTGGGCCCAGGGCGCCGCGGCGCTCGTGCTCGCCACGCCCTTCGACGCCCAGGGCGTCGCGGGCGACCAGGGACGCCTCGTGCGCGAGCGGCTCGTCGCCGCGGTCGAAAGCACGGGGGAGAGCGCGATCGAAAGCGCGGGACGCGGCGCCGCTGAGAGCACCACCGCGAACGGGAGCCCGTCATGACGGCCCTCGGCACGCGGCCCGACGTCGTCGCCTCCGCAGCGTCGGCCGCCCCCGAGGTCACGCGCCGGGGCCTCCCCGGGCGGCGCCGCGCGCGCTACGCCCTCACCGTCGCCGTGTTCCTGCTCCCGAGCCTCATCCCGCTGCTCGCCTTCGTCATCGGTCCCATGATCTCGGCCGCGTGGACGAGCCTCCACTCCTGGAACCTCATCGGACCGATGGAATGGGTGGGCCTCGACAACTACGCGCACCTGCTCACCGACACCGCCACCGGCGACGCGTTCCTCCACACGATCTGGTACATCGTCGGCTACCTGCCGATCGTCTATGTCGGCGGGCTCGCGCTGGCCCTCGCGCTCAACACCCGGCTTCGCGGGCGGGCGGTCCTGCGCGGGATCTACTTCCTCCCCGTCATCACCAGCTGGATCGTCGTCGCGCTCGTATGGCGGTGGCTGCTCGAGCCCGAGCAACGGCGTCGTCAACAACGTCCTCGCCTGGGTCGGGATCGAGGGCCCGGGCTGGTGGACCGACCCCGCGTGGGCCATGCCGTCGATCATCCTCGCGTCGGCGTGGAAAGACCTCGGGTTCGTCATGGTGATCCTGCTCGCGGGACTCCAGTCGATCAACCCCGACCTCTACGAGGCGGCGCAGCTCGACGGTGCGGGGTGGTGGCGCCGACTGTTCAGCGTGACCCTGCCGATGCTGTCGCCGTCGACGTTCTTCGTCGTCGTGATCTCGCTCATCAACGGGTTCCAGGTGTTCGACCAGGTGTACGTCATGACCGGCGGCGGGCCGAACAACTCCAGCCAGGTCGTCGTGCAGCAGATCTACGACCTCACGTTCCGTTACGGGCAGGCGGGCGAGGCCTCCGCCCTCTCGTGGCTCCTGTTCTTCGTGATCATGATCGTCACCCTCGTGCAGTTCTTCGGCCAGAAGAAGTGGGTGACCTATGGCTGAAGCAGCTCGCCGCACGCACCGTGCTCTCCGTCGTGCTGTTCGTCGGCGCCCTCGTCATGGTGTTCCCGTTCATCTGGACCGTCGTCACCTCGATCACCCCGGGCGCGACCCTCACGACCGAACCGCGGATCATCCCTGAAGACCCGTCGTTCTCGCCGTACGTCGAACTGTTCGAGCGCGTGCCGTTCGGGCGCGTGATCGCCAACTCGCTGCTCATCGCCGTCGTCACCACGGTCGTGCAGCTCGTGACGAGCGCGATGGCGGCGTACGCGTTCGCCCGCATGCCGTTCCGCGGACGCGGTGCGCTGTTCGCGCTGTACCTCGCGACGATGATGATCCCGCTGCAGGTGCTGATCGTCCCGCTGTTCGCGGAGATGAAGACGCTCGGCCTGATCAACACCTACCCGGGGCGCTCCTCCCGACGTTCGCGACCGCGTTCGGGATCTTCCTGCTGCGGCAGGCCATCAACCGTGCCGCACGACCTCGACGAGGCCGCCACGCTCGACGGCGCCGGGCACTTCCGGATCTTCGTGCAGATCATCCTGCCGAACATCCGGCCCGCCCTCGCGACGCTCGCGGTGTTCGCGTTCATGACACCTGGAACAGCTTCCTGTGGCCGCTGATCATCCTGCGCGACCCGCTCATGCAGACCCTGCCCATCGCCCTCGCGAGCCTGCAGGGGCAGTACACCACCGCAGTGGGACGTCCTCATGGCCGGCTCGCGTGATCAGCATCCTCCCGATGCTCGCCCTCTATGTCTTCGCCCAGAAGTACATCGTCCAGGGCGTCGCCAGCGCCGGGCTCAAGTAGCCCGACGCCACCCCGCACCACCACCCGAATCAAAGGAGATCGCACTCACATGAACAGCAAGAAATCGCTCGCCGTCGGCGCCGTCGCCGCCGCAGCGCTCCTCGCGGCCACCGGCTGCGCCGCGTCGACGCCCACGCCGTCCGGCTCGGGCGAGCCCGCCGAAGACGTCACCATCACGTACGCCAACTTCATCTCCAACGGCGGCAACGAGGAGAACCTGCAGAAGATCGTCGACGCCTTCGAAGACGAGAACGAGGGCATCACCGTCGAGGTCACGACCACCGACTACGCCGACTACTTCACGCAGCTGCAGACCGACCTCGCCGCCGGCACGCAGGCCGACGTGTTCGACGTCGATGCCGGTGCATTCGCCAACATCCAGGCGTCGGGCGTGCTCGCGCCCTTCGAGGGCTTCGACGCGTCGGCCTACCGCCAGGGCGTGCTCGAGGCCTACGCGACCGACGGCGCCCAGTACGCCCTGCCGAGCTCGTTCTCGAACGTCGTGCTCTTCTACAACAAGGACCTCTTCGACGCCGCAGGGCTCGACTACCCGACCGCCGACTGGACGTGGGCCGACGAGCAGGCGGCCGCCGAGAAGCTCACCGACACCGGCGCCGGCGTCTGGGGCTCGCCACCAGCCCATCTCGTTCTACGAGTACTACAAGGCGCTCGCAGCAGGACGGCGGATCGTTCCTCGACGGAAGACGGCATCGGCCACCGCGTTCAACTCCGAGGCGGGAAAGAAAGCGGCGGAGTGGCTCACGGGCAAGACCGGCACCGTCATGCCGACGGCTCCGACGGCGCAGGGCACACCCGACTTCGACACCAACCTCTTCAAGGAGGGCAAGCTCGCGATGTGCACACCGGCATCTGGATGTTCGGCCTCGTCGCCGATCGTCCCGTTCGACTGGGACATCGCCGTCGAGCCCGGTAACACCCAGCAGGCGAGCGCCATGTTCTCGAACGCCGTCGTCGTGTCGCAGAGCAGCGAGCACCAGGAGGCGGCGCAGAAGTGGGCCGAGTTCCTCACGAGCTCGCCCGAGATGGTCGACGTGCGCCTGAGCGCCGGATGGGAGCTCCCCGCCGATGAGCGACGAGGCGACGCTCGCGCCGTACCTCGAGCAGACGCCGCCCGCCAACCGGATCAGGCCGTCTTCGACTCGCTCGACAACGTCGCCGCCGCCCCGGCCCTCGGCGCGAACGCGACGCAGATGCAGGACACCATCGGCAACGAGCTCGGCGAGATCGCCGCGGGACGCGCCACGGTCGACGACGCGATCCCCGCGCTCGCCGCCGAGGTCGACGGCCTGCTCGCAGTAAGACCCCGCATCACCCTCCGGGCCCGCGGCGGCGACGTCGCGGGCCCGGCCCACTCCGTATCGAAGGACCCCCTGTGCCTCTGCCTGAAGGACACCCCGTGTCTCTGCCTGCCGCTACCGACCACGATCTCGCGCGACACAGCATCCGCCTCCTCCTCTCGCAGCAGACGCCTGAGGGCGCCTATCCCGCGAGCCCCACCTTCTCCGCCTACCGCGGGTACTGCTGGTTCCGCGACGGCTCGTTCATCGCCGACGCGGTGTCGGCCTCGGGACACGCCGGATCGGCCGCGCGGTTCTTCGACTGGTGCGCGCGCGTGCTCACCGATCGCGCCGACCACATCCGCTGGATCGTCGCCGAGACCGAGGCGGGCCGTCCGCCCGCCGGCGACCGGATGCTCCCCACCCGTTTCACCTTCGCGGGCGGCGACGGCACCGACGACTGGTGGGACTTCCAGCTCGACGGCTACGGCACGTGGCTGTGGGCGCTCGATGCGCACCGCGCCCGGCACGGCGGCGACCTCGCCCGGTGGCAGGAGGCTATCGACCTCACCGTCGACTATCTTCTCGCTTCGTGGAACCGCCCCTGCTACGACTGGTGGGAGGAGCACGCGCACCAGGTGCACGTCTCGACCCTCGGTGCATCGTCGCGGGCCTCGAACGCCGTCGCTCGGCGACGTCTCGACGCCGATCGCGCCGCGCGCATCCGTGCGACCGTCGCCGCCCTCCGCGCGGCGATCGCCACGGACGGGCTGTCGACGGGCACCTCGCCAAGTGGCTCGGCTGCACCGGCGTCGACGGCAGCCTCGCCGCCGCCATCGCGCCGCTCGGCTTCGTCGATGCGGGCACGGAGCTCGCACGCGAGACCCTTGCGGTGATCGACGCGCACCTCACCGTCGACGGGGGCGTGCACCGCTACCTCGGCGACACGTTCTTCGGCGGCGGTCAGTGGCCGCTGCTCAGCTGCTTCCTGGGGCTCGCGCACCTCGCCGCCGGCGACCGTGACGCGGCGGAGCAGCTCTACGCTGGGCCGTGTCGACGGCCACGCCCGATCTCGACCTGCCCGAACAGGTCGGCCAGCACCTCCTCGCCCCCGGCATGACCACGTACTGGATCGACCGCTGGGGGCCCGTCGCGACGCCGCTCCTCTGGAGCCACGCGATGGTCCTCCGCCTCGGTCTCGAGCTCGGCCGCCTCACGCCCGACCTGCTCACCGCCCTCGACGACACGAAGGACCTCGTCCGATGATCCGCCACCGCCCGTCCGGCTCCGGCCACCCCTACTCCGTCGACACCGAACAGCGCTGGCCCGTCGTCCCCGAGGCCGGGTCGACCGCTGCCCTGGGCGTGCGCGCCGACGCCTCGATCACCGCCGTGACGGTCGAGCTCACCTTCGTCCCCGACGGCAGCGGGGCCGCCGAGCGCACCTCGCTCGAGCTGGCACGCGTCGCCTCCACGTCGCGCGGACGCATCACCGACGGCGGCCACCTCGCCTCCGCTGCGAGCAGGCTCGCCCGCTCCGCCGGCGGGTGGCAGGTCGTCACCCCCGCCCTCCGCGACGGCGGCACCTACCGCTATCGCTTCACCGGCACACGCCCCGACGGCACCTCCGAGCGCACCCGCACGGTTCGAGTTCCGCGCTGCCGCCTGGCGTCCCGCGCCGGATGCTGTGGCCGAGTCCGGCTCGCCGCGGGTGATTGCCGGGAGCGCCGAGGTGCTGCACGACGGCGTCCGCGCCTGGCGCGTGCGGTTCGCCCTTCCGCTCGCGGCAGGGGAGCGCGTCACCGGATTCGGCGAGCGGTACGACACCCTCGACCACACGCGGCGCCGAACTCGACTCCGTCGTCTTCGAGCAGTACAAGAGCCAGGGCGCCGAGCGGAAGACCTACCTGCCCATGCCGTTCGCGCACGTCGTCGGCGGCGACGGCTGGGGCTTCCACGTCGACACGTCGCGCCGCGTCTGGTTCGACCTCGGGGCGACCGACCGCTCGCAGATCCGTGTCGAGGCCGAGACCGGCGCCGATGGCGCGCTCGCGCTCCGGCTCTTCGACGGCACGCCTACGCAGGTGCTGAGCGGCTTCCTCGACCGCGTCGGCCGAGCCGAAGAGCTTCCCGGCTGGGTGTTCCGGCTTGTGGGCCAGCGGCAACGAGTGGAACACGCAGGCCGAGGTCATGCGGCAGATGGACCTCCACCGCGAGCACGACATCCCGGTCGGCTCGGTCGTCATCGAAGCGTGGAGCGATGAGTCGCACCTTCACGGCATTCCGCGACGCGCAGTACGAGATCAGCCCCGACGGCGCCCCGCATCGGCTTGCCGACTTCACCTTCCCTGCAGACGGCGCCTGGCCCGACCCGAAGGGCATGGTCGACGAGCTGCACGCTCGCGACATCCGCCTGCACCTGTGGCAGATCCCGCTGCTGAAGATGCGGCCCCATCCGTCGGGGCAGCTCGCGGCCGACGCGCGTGCCGCGATCGCCGACGAGGTGCTCATCCGCGAGCCCGACGCGCGGGGCGGGCTCCGCCCCTACCGCAACCGCGGCTGGTGGTTCCCGCTGTCGCTCATGCCCGACCTCACCGACGAGCGCGCCGCGCGCTGGTGGACCGAGAAGCGCCGCTACCTCGTCGAGGAGCTCGGCGTCGACGGCTTCAAGACCGACGGCGGCGAGCACGCCTGGGGCGCCGAGCTCGTGTACCTCGACGGAGCCCGCGGCGACGAGAAGAACAACACGTTCCCCGTCGCGTACGCCGCCGCGTACGGCGACCTGCTGCGGTCGGCGGGCAAAGCCCCCGTCACCTTCAGCCGTGCGGGATTCTCGGGGTCGCAGGCGCACGGCGCGTTCTGGGCGGGCGATGAGAACTCCACGTGGGAGGCCTTCCCATGGTCGCTGAACGCGGGGCTGTCGGCGGCCTCCAGCGGCATCGTGTACTGGGGCTGGGACATCGCCGGCTTCTCCGGCGAGATCCCCGACCCCGAGCTCTACATCCGGGCGATGCAGGCGTCGGCGTTC
This sequence comes from uncultured Actinomycetota bacterium, assembly GCA_963789095.1. Taxonomy (GTDB): domain Bacteria; phylum Actinomycetota; class Actinomycetes; order Actinomycetales; family Microbacteriaceae; genus Microbacterium. The sequence goes on along the minus strand of CAWBJK010000009.1, from coordinate 265,725 downwards.
GTGCCGATCATGCAGTACCACTCGGAGTTCAATCACCACCGCATGCCGTCCCGCGACCGCACGCCGTGGAACATCGCCGAGCGCACGGGCGACGAGCGCGTGCTGCCGCTCGTGCGGGAGGCGGTGCAGCTGCGCGAGCGCCTCGTCCCCTACCTGGAGCAGCAGGCCCGCGTGACGATCGAGACCGATCGTCCGCTCATGCGGCCGCTGTTCTTCGACGATCCCGCGCATTTCGCGCGGGCGGAGGAGCGCGGCCTGGGCATGCAGTGGATGCTGGGCGAGGACCTGCTCGTCGCGCCCGTCCTGGCAGCCGGCACCGAGACCCTGGACGTGTGGCTCCCGGAGGGCGAATGGGTCGACGTGTGGACCGGCGAACCGGTGACGGGTGGGCGCACCGTGAACGCTGCCGCGCCGATCGACCGCATCCCGGTGTTCGCGCGTGAAGGCGCGGAGGTGCTGTCGGCGTTCGCGTGAGCGTCGACTGCCCGCCGCCGTTCGTCCACCCCCTCCGGATCGGACGCGGGGGCGCGTAGGCTCGTCGTCCGACGGAAGGGGCCTCCCATGGCACGCATCCTGCTCATCGGCGGACACGGGAAGGTGGCGCTGCTGCTGGCGCCGCTGCTGGTGGCTGCCGGCCACACGGTGAACGCCGTGATCCGCAATCCCGCGCACGAGGAGGATGTCGCCGCGACCGGCGCCACCCCTGTGCTGGCCGACATCGAGTCCTTCGATGTGGAGCAGCTGCGCAACCTCGCGAGCGGCAACGACGCGATCGTCTGGTCGGCGGGCGCTGGCGGAGGGAACCCGGCGCGCACGATCGCGGTCGACCGCGATGCCGCCATCCGCTCGATCGACGCGGCGGCCGAGGCGGGGGTGCGCCGGTACGTCATGGTGTCGTACTTCGGTGCGGGTCCCGATCACGGCATCGCGCCCGATGATCCCTTCTTCACCTACGCGGAGGCCAAGTCCGCCGCGGATGCGCACCTGCGGGCAAGCGACCTCGACAGCACGATCGTCGCCCCGTCCGCGCTGACGCTCGACCCGCCGACGGGCCGCATCGACGCGACGGCGACGGAATCGCGGTCGGTGCCGCGGGCTGACGTCGCCGCGGTGATCGCGGCCGTGCTGGAGGAGCCGGCGACGGTGGGGCGCACGATCCGCTTCAACTCAGGCGACGTGCCCATCCGCGAGGCGATACGCGGCTGACGGAGGCGATCCGCCGCCCGGTCAGGTCGCGCCGAGCGGGCGGATCGTGCGGGTGTAGTCCTCCTTCAGCACAGCGAGGTGCTGCCACGATTCGGTGCGCACGACGCCCGGCACCGCCCGAACCCGCTCGAGCATCTCGTACAGGGCGCCCGAGGTGGGTCCGCTGATCGTGATCACCGCGTCGAACCGTCCGATGGTCAGCGCGGCGAACTCGACTCCGCTCCACTGCTGCATCTCGCGGATGAGGTCGGCCGACGCGCCCGCGAGGTTCAGCCCGATCCCCATGGAGAGCTGCCGGCGCCCGAGGCCGCGCATCTCGACGGCGCTGATCTTGATCACGCCGGTGTCGATGAGGCGCTGCACACGGGTCGCGACGGCCGACGGCGATAGTCGGACGACGTCGCCGAGGCTGCGGAAGCTGCGGCGCCCGTCGCCCTGGAGCTGTTCGATGAGCGCGATGTCGGTCGCGTCGATCGTCACGCCTCCGAGGTACTCGGGCACGAAGAACCCGCGGATGACACGGCTGTACACGAGGGTGTTGATCTCGACCACGTGCGGGAGGTCGTGGAGGTGCGTGAGGAAGCGGTGCAGGGCCGTCATCGAGGCGAGCCGAACCTCGGTGACGAGGTCGAAGACCCCGCCGACGGCGGACACCAGCACGGGTTCCGGCCGGTCGCGGAGCAGCCGCGCGACGGCGTCGGCGGGGCCGTCCACGCGGATGGAGACGTGCGCGAGCACGCGCTGGCCGAGAACGGCCGGGTCCACCGCGGCGACGACGCGCAGCGTGCCGTCTTCGAGCATCGTCCGCAGGCGCATCACGCTCATGAGCGCGGCGATCGCCGGGCACCGCGACGCATAGCCGGAGCGGCTGACTACTGTGGGTGGGGAACGATCCGCATCCGAGGAGAACCGTGCCCATCACCGCCGCAGCCCGCTCGCATGCCGAGGATCTCGCCGACTTCGTCGCGGCATCGCCGTCCAGCTATCACGCCGCCGCCGAGGTGGCCCGCCGGCTCACGGACGCCGGGTTCACCGGCCTCGATGAGACCGCCGCGTGGACCGTCGTCCCGGGGGCGAGGCAGTTCGTCGTGCGCGACGGTGCGGTGATCGCGTGGGTCGTGCCGCAGGGTGCGACGGGAGAGACACCGTTCCACATCTTCGGGGCCCACAGCGATTCGCCGGGGTTCAAGCTCAAGCCGCAGCCCTCGACCGGGCGGCTCGGGTGGCTGCAGGCCGGAGTGGAGATCTACGGCGGCCCCCTGCTCACCTCCTGGCTCGACCGCGAACTGCGGCTCGCGGGCCGGCTCGTGCTCGACGACGGTTCGGCGGTGCTCGCCGCCACGGGTCCGCTCCTGCGGCTGCCGCAGCTCGCGATCCACCTCGACCGTGAGGCGAACGACCACCTCACGCTGCACAAGCAGACCCAGACCCAGCCCGTCTGGGGGCTCGGCGAGGCCGCGTCCGGGGATCTGCTGGGCGAGCTCGCCACGGCGGCCGGTGTCGACGCGGCGCGTGTCCGCGGGTACGACGTCGTGACCGCGGATGCCGCGCGCGGCGCCGTCTTCGGCAAGGACGACGCGTTCTTCGCCGCCGGCCGGCTGGACGACCTGGCGTCCGTGCATGCGGGCCTCGTCGCGCTCGCCGCGCTCGGCTCCGATGCGTCGCACATCGCGGTGCTCGCCGTGTTCGACCACGAGGAGGTGGGCTCGGCGACGCGATCCGGAGCGTCCGGTCCGTTCCTCGCGGATGTCGTGGAGCGCGTGCAGGCGGGTCTCGGCGCCGACCGTGAGCAGCAGTTCCGCGGGCTCGCCGCGTCGTGGTGCGTGTCGAGCGACGTCGGCCACTCGGTGCATCCGAACTACCCGGAGAAGCACGACCCCGTGGTGCAGCCGCTGCTCGGGTCGGGCCCGATCCTGAAGATCAACGCGAACCAGCGCTACGCAACGGACGGCACGGGCGCCGCCGCCTGGCACGCGTGGTGCACGGCAGCGGGCGTGAGCTCCCAGGAGTTCGTCTCGAACAACGCCGTGCCCTGCGGCTCGACGATCGGTCCGCTCACCGCGACGCGGCTCGGCATCCGCACGGTCGACGTCGGCATCCCGATCCTGTCGATGCATTCGGCGCGCGAACTGGCCGGCACGAGCGACCTGTGGGAGCTGTCCCGCGTCGCCGACGCCTTCTTCCGCGCCTGATGCGACGAACGCCCGCGTCGCGCCCTTGCGGACGGAACGCGGGCGTCCGTGTCGTGCTGTGAGTCCGAGGGCGGTGGCGGTCAGGCCGTGGCCTCGGCGCTGCGGGCCGGGAGCACCCAGCCGGCGCGCGGGAAGTGGCACGTGTATCCGCCCGGGTGCTTGATCAGGTAATCCTGATGCTCCGGCTCGGCCTCCCAGAACGGGCCGGAGGGCTCGATCGTGGTCACGGCCTTGTTCGGCCAGAGGCCCGACGCGTCGACATCGGCGATCGTCTCCCGCGCGACGCTCTCCTGCTCGGGGGTGACCGGGAAGATCGCCGAACGATAGCTCGTTCCGATGTCGTTGCCCTGACGGTTGAGCGTCGAGGGGTCGTGGATCTGGAAGAAGAACGCGAGGATGTCGCGGTAGGTGGTCTTCGACGGGTCGAAGACGATCTCGACGGCCTCTGCGTGGCCCGGGTGGTTGCGGTAGGTGGCGTGGTCGTTCTGGCCGCCCGTGTAGCCGACGCGCGTGGACAGCACGCCGGGCTGGCGGCGGATCAGGTCTTCCATGCCCCAGAAACAGCCGCCGGCGAGAACCGCGGTCTCGGTGCCGGGGGTGAGGGTGATGCTTCCGTCGTCGGTCATCAGGAACTCCTTCTGTCGTCGACCAGTCTCGCAGAGGTATGTTCTGCAGGTCGCAGTGTATTTCCGGTCGACAGGGACAACGCTGCCGACGGCACGTTTGGTCCCTGCGATTCTGCGGGTTCGCTGTGAGGCGCGGGAACCCCCTGTACGCGGGGTGTCGCTCGACGTATCGTTCACTATCGCTGGATATATCGTTGGAGGGACGACATGAACTCTTCATTCCCCGGTCCGGGCTTCGGCTTCGGTGACGGCGGCAGGGGCAAAGCGGGCGGCCCCGGGTCGGCCAACGACCTCTGGGACACCCTCGGGCAGCTGCGTCAGGGCCTCGAGCAGACCTTCGGGGAGACGATCGGGCAGACCTTCGGCCAGGCCTTCGGACAGAAGGTGGGCTCCCGCGTCGGGCGCGGCGACGTCCGCGCCGCGATCCTCTCCCTGCTGACGGAGAAGCCGATGCACGGCTACCAGATCATCCAGCAGATCGAGGAGCGCAGCGGCGGATCGTGGAAGCCGAGCCCGGGCTCGGTCTACCCGACGCTGCAGCTGCTCACCGACGAGGGACTCATCGACGTCGAGGAGTCGTCGGGGCGAAAGACCTACTCGCTCACCGAGGAGGGCCGCGCCGCGGCCGAGGACGTCGACCGTCCCTGGCCGGCGCGCGACGGCGCGGAGCCGTCGTCGTCGGCCCACGGCGCGCCCTGGCACAGCGCGCTGCCGAAGGCGGGCGCCCACCTCGCGCAGGCGGCCATGCAGGTCGGACGCACGGGGAGCCCCGAGCAGATCGACGAAGCCGTCGAGGTGATCGACGAGGCCCGCCGCAAGCTGTACGCGATCCTTGCCCGGGGCTGAGCGTGAGCCGGCGGCCGAGCCCGGCTCACGGGCCGGGCGCTCCCGCTACCGTCGCATCCTGAGGTTCGCGGGCCGGGCGCTCGTGCAGACGTGGTGGTACGAGCTCGTGCTCCCGCGCGTGGGCCTCGCTCGGGTCGCCGAGCGCACCCGCACCCGCCGGGCCCGTCGGATCGCGCAGCGGTTCCGCGGGCTGGCGGTGGAACTCGGCGGGCTCATGATCAAGGTCGGGCAGTTCCTCTCGTCGCGCCTCGATGTGCTGCCGCCCGAGGTCACCACAGAGCTCGAGCAGCTGCAGGACGAGGTCCCGCCCGTCGATGTGCGCCTCATCCGGGCGCTCGCCGAGGAGGAGCTCGGCGTGCCGCTCGAGACCGCCTTCGCCTCGTTCGACGAACGCCCGGTCGCGGCGGCCTCGCTCGGACAGGTGCACCGGGCGCGGCTGTCCGAACAGGATGCGGCGCTCGCCGGGTTCGACGGCGTCGTCGTGAAAGTGCAGCGCCCCGGCATCCAGGGTATCGTCGCGGTCGACCTCGCCGCCCTCCGGCGCGTCGCCGCATGGCTCAGCCGCGTGCGGTTCGTGTCGTCCCGCGTCGACATGCCCGCCCTCGTCGAGGAGTTCGCCGTCACGAGCCGGGAGGAGATCGACTATCTCCATGAAGCGCGCAACGCGGAGCGCTTCGCCGAGAACATCGGCGACGGCACGCGCGTCGCCGCCCCCGAGATCGTGTGGGAGCGCACCACTCGGCGCGTCCTCACCCTCGCCGACGTCACCGCCATCAAGGTGAACGACGCCGAAGCCCTCCGCGCCGCCGGGATCGACCCCGCCGACGTCGCCACCGAGTTCGCGGCCGTCATGTTCGGTCAGCTCTTCGGCGACGGCTTCTTCCACGCCGACCCGCATCCGGGCAACATCTTCGTCACTCCGCACGCGCCCGACGCGCACGGCCGCACCTGGACGTTCACCTTCGTCGACTTCGGGATGATGGGACAGGTGCCCGACGGCCTCCGCCGGGGGCTGCGCACACTGCTCATCGCTGTCGCTGCGCGAGACGGGCGCGGGCTGGTCCGCGCCATCCAGGATGTCGGCGTCCTGCTGCCGACGGCCGACACCGTCGAGCTCGAGAAGGTGCTCACGAAGCTGTTCGAACGTTTCGGCGGCATGGGGTTCGCCGAGTTGCAGACCGTCGACCCGCGCGAGTTCCGCCGCTTCGCCGAGGAGTTCGGCCAGGTCGTCCGGTCGCTGCCATTCCAGTTCCCCGAGGACTTCCTGCTCGTCATCCGAGCGATGTCGCTCACCTCGGGGCTGTGCAGTTCGCTCAACCCCGCGTTCAACATCTGGGACGCCGTCGAGCCCTACGCACAGCGCCTCATCTCGGAGGAGAGCCGCGGTCTCGTCCGCGACCTCGCGTCGCGTGCCATCGACACCGTCCGCACGCTCGCCGGTCTCCCGAGCCGTCTCGACGCGCTCGTCGCCGAGCTCGAGCAGAGTCGGCTCGTGGGCGGCCGGCGGGACGCCGACCGGTGGTCTGCCCGGCGCGACCGCACCATGGGCCGGGTGGTGTCGGCGGTGGTGTTCGCGGGCTTGTTCGTCGGTGGCGGCGTGCTGCGGGCACAGGAGGACGTGACCGGCACGGTGACGATGATCCTCTCGGCCGTTCCGCTCTTGCATGCGATCCTGCCCGGCCGGCGCAGGTGAGGGCTCCCAGCGGACTGTCCGGGGAGCCCCGGTAGAATGGGCGGGTGCGTGCGCCGACCGGCGTGCGCGGAGGTGCATCTACCTGCTTTCGGAGCAAGGCGGCACGTGACAACGAGCTGACCGTTCCGGAGGCCGCGGCATGACGTCGATCGCAGACGACAGATCCCTCATCCACCACACCGGCTGGGCGTACTACCCGGTCGCCTTCGTCGCGCGCCTCCCCTTCGCGATGATGGTCGTCGGCGTGCTCACGCTCGTCGCCTCCGCGACCGGATCGGTCGCACTGGCCGGCCTCACCTCGGCGGCGGTCGGCATCGGGGTGGTCACCGCAGGACCCGTCATCGGCGATCTCGTCGACCGGCGCGGACAACGCGCCGTGCTCCTTCCCGTGGCGATCGGGAACGGCGTTCTGCTCGCGCTCTTCCCCTTCGTGGTGCTGAGCGGGATGCCCGCTCCGGTCGTCCTCATCGCCGGCGCTCTCATCGGGCTCAGCGCGCCGCAGGCGGCGGCGCTGTCGCGCACGCGGCTGGTCGCCATCACGCGTCGCCGCATGACGGTCGACCGGCACGAGCGCACCCTGTCGCGCGTGATGTCGTACGAGTCGGCGGCCGACGAGACGGCGTTCGTCGTCGGCCCCGTGCTCGTGGGCGTGCTGGCCGCCCTCATCGCCCCGTGGGCGCCGATCGCCTTCGCCGCCGTCCTGAGCTTCACCTTCGTGTCGGCGTTCGCCCTGCACCCGTCGGCGCACCTCGCCGACGCCGACGCGCGGCAGCACCCCGAGCGTGCCCCGCTCCGCGCCGTGCTCTCGCGGCCGGTGCTCGTGCTGGTCGCTGCGACCTTCGGCGTCGGCCTCTTCTTCGGGGCCACGCTGACCTCGCTCACCGCGTTCGCCCAAGCGAGCGGACAGGAGGAGCTGGCGGGTCTCCTCTACGGTCTCATGGGCGTGGGATCGGCGGTGCTCGCCCTCGCGGTCATGCTTCTGCCCGCGCGCTTCGGCCTGCGGTGGCGCTGGCTCGTGTTCGGCGCCGTGCTCGTGGTGGCCGCCGGCGGCTACGCCGTGGCATCCGACGTCTCCGCCGTCACGGTGATGCTGTGCCTCATGGGGCTGGGGGTGGGCCCCACGCTCGTCACGCTGTTCAGTCTCGCGGGGGAGCGGAGCCCGGAAGGACGCTCTGCCACCACCATGACGCTGCTCGGATCGGCGCTCACCCTCGCACAGGCGACGGCCTCGGCCCTGACGGGCGCCCTGGCCGAAGCGACGTCGCCGCAGACGGCGATGGTGCTCCCGGTGATCGCGGCGGTGCTCGTGCTGGTGCTGGGCGTCGCCAATGCCGTCGGCGAGCAGCGCGCTCCGGGCCGCTGATACCGTCGCGGTGTGCCTGACACCGCTCCTGCCGCCGACCCGGTTCCGATCGAGGCGGCTGCGCTCTCCCCGCTCGCGGCGGTGCTCGAGGAGGCGCCCGGAACGTGGAGCGTCACCGTCGTCACCCCGGACGGCGGGGAGGTGTTCGGGTGGCAGCCCGACCGTGTGCTTCGCACGGCGAGCTCGGCGAAGGTGCTGGTGCTCATCGCTGCGGCGGACGCGGTGGACGACGGCCGCCTCGCCCTCGACGAGCAGCTCTCGCGCGCCGCGGTGGCGCCCGTCGGCGATTCGGGCCTGTGGCAGCACCTGCGGACTGAATCGCTCCCGGTCGAGGACGTGGCCCGGCTGATCGGGACGGTCTCCGACAACCTCGCGACGAACGTCCTCACCGAACGCCTGGAGGGAACCGCGACGGTCGCCGCCGTCGCCACGGAACTCGGCATCCATGGGATCGACCTGCTCGACATCGTCCGCGATCACCGCGGGCCGGCCGATCCGCCCACGCTGAGCCGTGGATCGTCGCTCGCCTACGCCCGGCTGTTCGCCCGGCTGGCGGCAGGGTCGGTGCGGAATGCGGCGGTGTCGGAGCGGGTGCTCGGCTGGCTCGGCGACGGCGCCGACCTCAGCATGGTGGCGTCGGCGTTCGGGCTCGACCCGCTCGCCCACACGCATGCCGATCGCGGAATACGGCTCGTGCACAAGACCGGCACCGACCGGGGGGTGCGCGCCGATTCGGGCGTCGTGACGCGCGACGGGCGGCCGCTCGCCTACTCGTGCCTGGTGGAATTCGCCGACGCCGACCGCGACGCCGTGCTGCGCACGATGCGGGCCGTCGGCGACGCCGTGCGCACCGCGCTCTGACCCGGCCGGGGCCACGCGACCCGGCTGCCGTTCGCGATTCCGTCTGCGCGGCGCCGTTCCGCTGTGAGGGGCAGGCCGAGACCGCCCCCGCCGTGGCGTGCCGGCCTCCCGTCAGGCGACGGCGATGACGTCCAGGTCGACCGACGCACAGCGGTGCTGAGCCGCGACCTGCACGGTGCCCGGACGCAGCACGTCGCCCGCCGCGAAGCCCGGATCGGTCGAGACGAGCACGCGGCCGACGCCGTTCACGAGGATGAGCGGCACCCCCAGGGCGCGCAGCGACGGGGTGAGCCGCCGCTCCACGGTGTCGACGAGCACGTCGAACCCGGCGACGCCCACGAAGTCCCCGTCGACCACGACGGGGGCGGCGGCGGTCATCGTGTACTCGTCGCTGCACAGGTAGTCGACGTACGGACCTGCGACGTGCGGGAGCCGCGTCGTCGACGGCACGCGGAACCACTCCAGCTCCCGGTAGTCGATCGCCTGCTTCACCGACTGCTCGGGGAAGACGAGTTTGCGGCGATCGGCGCCCTGCCACCAGGCGAGGTGACTCGGCGTGTCGCTCGCGAGGTCCATCGCCGCGATGAACCCGGCGCCGTACACGGGCTCGTCGGGGTGGTCGAGGATGTCGTGCGCGTGCGGCGCGATGAGGTCGTCGATGCGGGATGCCGTGAGGCTGCCGCGATCGTGGCCGGAGAGTGTCGTCGCCATCGCCTCTGCATGCTCGGTGAGGCGGGGGAGGAGCGCGCGGAAGTACGCCGCCACCACGGCTGCGCCGCGCTCGGTGGCGTGCTCTGCCGTCGGGATGTCGGTGATCACCGTGGCCACGGTGCCTCCTCGGGGGGATTCGTGCGTTCTCGGGAGGTCGCACGAGCGACCATGAGGGGAATCGTACTCATAGCCGCGCAGCGGTCATGCGTCGTCCTGACGCAGGTGGAGGGCGTCGAGGGCGCGGACGAGGTCGTCGACGGCTCGTTCGGTCGCGGCGCCGGCACGGTCTTCGTCGCCGGCCTCGACGGCGTCGAGCACCTGCTCGAACCGTGCTCGCTGATCGGCGCGCGCCTGCGCGTCGACGTCGATCAGGCGCAGCAGAGGCGACAGCTCGGCCTGCAGCCGCATCTGGTCGTGGGTGATGCGTGCCGACTGGCTGAGGGCGACGAGCTCGAGCTGCAGGTCGTCCATCGTGAGACGCCAGGATCCGGGATCGTCGGTGTCGAGGCGGGCGAGGCGCGAACGGATGGCACCCGCCTCGGCGGCGGTCGCGCGGCGGGCCGCGAGGCGCACGCCCGCCATCGTGAGTGCGGCGTAGTGCATCCCCAGGTCGCGGAGGGCCAGGCGGGACGTGGTGCGCAGCGCGTCGCGGGCGAAGACGAGCGGATCGGCGGAGTCGGAGACGAAGCTGCCGCCGTGGCGGCCGCGCCGGGTGACGACGAGGCCGCGGGCGCGGAGTCCCAGGAGTGCCTCGCGGACGGTCACGGGCGAGACGCCCATCGTGCGGGCGAGATCCGCCTCGGAGGGGAGGCGGTCGCCTGCGTTCAGGTGCCCGCCGGTGATCGCCTCGGCGAGTCGCTTCTCGACGAGTTCCGCGCGGCCGGCGTCGCCGATGGAGGTGAACATCGCGCCCTGCAGGCGGTGCGGTCGGCGCTTGACGGCCGGGGTCTTGCTGTCCACCGTCACATCCTCTCACCGCTCTCCGGTTCGGCCGCGACGTGCGGGCGAACTCTGTCACCTCCGTGTCACACGCTTGAAATATAACCTCTGGTTCTATATGTTTACTGTGCTCCAGCACAGCGTCGTCCCGAGGAGTCCTGCCATGCCGACCACCGCGTCCACCCGTCCCGCCGACCCCACCGGGGGAGCGTCGGGGGCGGTCGTCCTCTCGTCCGTCACCAAGTCGTTCGGTTCGATGACCGCCGTGAGCGACCTCGACCTCGAGGTGCGCGGCGGCGAATTCCTCTCGATGCTCGGCCCGTCCGGCTCGGGCAAGACCACCGTGCTGCGGATGATCGCCGGCTTCGAAGACGTCACGTCGGGCACGATCCGCATCGGCGGCGACGACGTGACCCGCAGGCCCCCCCACCAGCGCCAGGTCAACACGGTCTTCCAGGACTACGCGCTGTTCCCGCATCTGACGATCGCCGAGAACGTGGCGTACGGCCTGAAGGTGCGCGGTGAGGGCCGGAGCGAGCGCGACGCCGCCGTGGCCGACGCCATCGCGCAGGTGCGCCTGTCGCACGTGGCCGGTCGCCTCCCGCACCAGCTCTCCGGGGGACAGCGGCAGCGCATCGCGCTCGCCCGCGCCCTCATCCTGCGCCCCCGCGTGCTGCTGCTCGACGAGCCGCTCGGTGCCCTCGACAAGCAACTGCGCGAAGAGATGCAGATCGAGCTCAAGCGGATCCAGCGCGAGGTCGGCATCACCTTCATCTTCGTCACCCACGACCAGGAGGAAGCGCTGACGCTCAGCGACCGCGTCGCCGTGTTCAACGACGGCCGCATCGAGCAGATCGGCACCGCGCGCGAGGTCTACGAGTACCCGCAGACGGAGTTCGTCGCCCGCTTCCTCGGCCTGTCGAACATCATCCCCGCGGAGGTGTCGCAGCGGCTCACGGGGCGCGCGCAGGTCGTGAGCATCCGCCCCGAGCGCGTGCGGCTCCTGACCGGCGAGGATGCGGGCGAGCCGTCGCCCGCCGCGGGCGACGTCGTCATGTCGGGCACCGTCGCCGAGATCGTCTACACCGGTCCGACGACCCGCGTGCTGATCGACGCGGAAGACGGCGTGCGTCTCATCTCCGAGACCCAGAACACGCACCATCCCGCTGCCGACGTGCACGTCGAACGCGGTGCACGCGTGCGCGTGGCGTGGACGGCCGAACACGCCGCTGTGCTCCCCGAGCAGCGCGCGACCGACGCGGCCGCCGCCGTCGCCGTCGCCGTCGCCGACTGAGTTTCGGCCCCCCTGACGCATCACCCACACCGAGAAACCATCGAGAGACACCTGAGGAGCAATCCATGAGAAGCAAGACCTTCACCGGGGCCGTGGCCCTGGCGGCGGCAGCGCTGGTGCTGTCCGGCTGCGCCGGCACCACCCCCGCCGAGACCCCCGGCGGCGCCGGCGGACTGCAGATCGACGTCCCCGACGTGCCGATGCACGAGAAGATGGGCGACTTCGAAGGATCCGTCGACATCGTCGCGTGGAGCGGCTTCGTCGAGCCGGCGTGGTCGGACGCCTTCACCGAGGAGACCGGCTGCGTCGTCAACCGCCGCGTGGCGGGCACGAGCGACGAGATGGTCCAGCTCATGCGCTCGGGCGACTACGACCTCGTCTCGGCGTCGGGCGATGCGAGCCTCCGCCTCATCGCGGGCGGCGACGTGGCCCCGCTCAACCTCGACCTCATCGAGAACTTCGGCGACGACATCGTCGAGGGGATGAAGGGTCAGCTCTACGACACGATCAACGGCAAGAGCTACGGCATCCCGATCGGTCGCGGCGCCAACATCCTCCAGTACAACAGCGACGTCGTCACCGAGGAGCCCACCAGCTGGGACATCGCGTGGGAGGCCGACAGCCCCTACGCCGGCAAGATCATCGCCTACGACGCGCCGATCTACATCGCCGACGCCGCGGTGTACCTCATGGCGCACCAGCCCGACCTCGGCATCACCAACCCCTACGCGCTCGACCAGACGCAGCTCGACGCCGCGATCGACCTGCTCAAGCAGCAGAACGCGATCGTCTCGGAGTACTGGGCCGACCCGGCCGCGCAGATCACGTCGTTCGTCGGCGGCAACACCGTCGCGGGGACGTCATGGGAGGTGCTGCGCAAGCTCACCGAGGACGAGAAGTTCAAGAGCGTCCTCCCCGAGGAGGGCTCGACCGGCTGGTCCGACGCGTGGATGCTGTCGTCGAAGTCCGACAGCCCCAACTGCGCCTACGCGTGGATGGACTACACGAGCGCCCCCGACGTCAACGGCGCCATCGCGATGAACTTCGGCATGGCGCCCGCCAACGCCGCATTCTGCGACACGAGCGACGAGGCCGCCGCGCACTGCGAGTACTTCAAGGCCACTGACGAGGAGTACTTCAAGAAGGTCTGGTTCTGGACCACGCCCATCGAGCAGTGCATCGACGGACGCACCGACGTCACCTGCACCAATTTCCAGCAGTGGACGGACGCCTGGCTCACCGTCAAGGGCTGACCTCCACCGGCGGGCGGCGTCCGTTTCCCCCTCGGACGCCGCCCGCCACCTTCACCGACGACCGAAGGGAACGCGCATGAAGCGCCGCGCTCAACTGGCGGGACTGCTCGCAGCACCGCTGCTGTGGCTCGTGGGGATCTACATCTTCTCCTTGGCGATGCTGCTGGTGACCGCCTTCTGGACCACCGACCCTTTCACGTCGAAGGTGACGCCCGGGTTCACGCTGCGGAACTTCGAGCAGCTCGTGATCAACCCCGCGTACCTGTCGACCGCCGTGCGCACCCTCGGGATCGCACTGGCGGTGACGGCGCTCAGCATCCTCATCGCCGTGCCGCTCGGCATCTTCATGGCGAAGATCGCCCGCCCCTGGCTGCGCGCGCTGTTGGCCGTCGCGATCACCCTGCCGCTGTGGGCGGGGTACCTCGTCAAGATCCTCGCGATGCGGGTGACCTTCACCGACGAGGGCTTCTTCAATTGGGCGCTCGCGCCGTTCGGCATCACAGGGCCCGGCTTCAGTGTCACGACGGTCGTCCTGACCCTCACCTATCTGTGGCTGCCGTACATGGCCGTCCCGGTGTACACCGCGATCCGCCAGCTGCCGAACAACCTCTTCGACGCAGCCGCCGACCTCGGCGCCGGCGCCTGGCGCACGGTCCGCACGGTGGTCCTGCCGCTCATCAAGCCGGCGATCATCGCAGGCTCGATCTTCACGTTCTCGTTGAGCCTCGGCGACTACATCGCCGCCAAGTTCGTGGGCGGCTCGACCCAGATGATCGGCAGCGTCATCGCGTCGAACATCAACCTCAACCCGCCGATCGCGGCAGCCTTCGCGGTCGTCCCGATCGCGTTCGTGCTCATCTACCTGCTCAGCGTGCAGCGCACCGGCGCGCTGGAGAGGATGTAACGCCATGCTGAGACTGTCCCGCGGCGCCAAGATCGGGCTCGGCGTCATCGTCGCCGTCGTCCTCGTCTTCATGTACGTGCCCCTCTTCCTCGTGATGATCAACTCGTTCAACGAGGCGCGGATCGCGAGCTGGCCGATCCGCGGCTTCTCCCTGGAGTGGTGGGGGAAGGCCCTCGTGAGCGAGCCGATCCGCCTCGCGCTGTGGAACTCGGTGCTCGTCGGACTCGGTGCGACGGCGGTGGCGCTCCTCCTGGGCACGCTCGTGGCGTTCGCGCTGCAGCGGTTCGCGTTCTTCGGGAAGCAGACCGTCAACCTGCTGGTCGTCCTGCCGATCGCCCTCCCCGGCGTCGTGACCGGTGTCGCGCTCAACAACACCTACAACCAGTTCCTCGAGCCGATCGGCATCCATGTCGGCTACGCGGGCATGATCATCGCCCACGCCACCTTCTGCATCGTCATGGTGTTCAACAACGTGTTCGCGCGCCTTCGCCGGCTGAGCCCGAACGTGGAGGAGGCGTCGCGCGACCTCGGGGCGACGCCGTGGCAGACGTTCCGGCTCATCACCTTCCCGCAGTTCCGGTCGGCGTTCATCGCGGGTGGGATCCTCGCCTTCGCGCTGTCGTTCGACGAGGTCGTGGTCACGATCTTCACGGCTCCGCCCGGAGTCGACACCCTGCCGCTGTGGATGATGAACCAGATGGCCCGCCCCAACGAGGCGAGCATGGTCAACGTCGTCGCGACCGTCGTCATCCTCTTCTCGCTGCTGCCCGTGTGGGCGTCGCAGCGGCTCGGCCGCGAGATCGGCGACCGCGACTGAGGCACCCGGGGCGCGGCGCCCGGCACCTCGGGCACTGCTACGGTACGGAGCAGTGCGGCGCCCACCCCGGCCCGCCGACAGCGCGGGATCCGCGAGAGGGAGAACCGGTGGCCGAACGCAAGACCTGGGTGCTCGTCGATGGCGAGAACATCGACGCGACCCTCGGGGGCTCCATCCTCGGGCGGCGCCCGCAGCCGGACGAGCGCCCGCGCTGGGACCGGCTGCTCACCTTCGTCGCCGACCGGTGGAACCAGAGCGCGTCGGGCCTGTTCTTCCTCAACGCGAGCGAGCATCTGCCGATGTCGTTCGTGCAAGCGCTGCTCGCCCTCGGCTACCGGCCCGTGCCGCTGTCGGGGCCGGCTGACGCGAAGGTCGTCGACATCGCGATCCAGCGCACCCTGCTCGCTTTGGAGGCGCGCGAGGCCGATGTGATGCTCGTGAGCCACGACCGCGACTTCGTCGACGAGGTGTCGCGGCTCGCGGGCCGAGGCCGCCACGTGGGCGTGATCGGGTTCCAGGAGTTCCGCAGCGCCGACTTCGCCGCGATCGACGGTGTCGAGTTCTTCGACCTCGAATACGACGCCCAGGTGTTCGACACGCGTCTGCCGCGCGTGCGGATCATCCCCATCGAGGACTTCGACCCCGCCGCGTTCCTCGACTGACACGCCCGCGCGGACGATCGAGGCGCCGGTTGCTGCGGCGCTCGAGCGGGCGCTCTCGGCAACGAGGGGGCGGAGTCGCTGCGGACGAACGCGGGTCAGTCGGCGACGCGCACGATCGCGTCGGCGACGATGTCGGTCACGTGCGGCACGACGTGCAGGTTGAGGGCGGGCTCGATCAGCTCGGCTTCCAGCAGCACGAGGCCGAACTCGGCGGAGACGACCGTGTCGATGCGCGCATAGAGGGGCATGGGCCTCCCGGTGACCTCGACGACGGCCCGCAGCGCGGCGTCGGCGAACCCCCGCTCGGCGTCGGTCGCCTCGACCGGCACGGGGTTCTCGACGTAGACGCCGCCGCGGAGCCCGCCGCCGCGGGCGAGGAGCGCGCCCTTCGCGATCGCGTGGGTGAAGTGCCCGTCGATCGCGTACAGCGCCTTCTCGGCGCCGGCCGACAGCTCGGCGATCTCGGGCTGCACCATCGCCACGCCCCCGCCGCCGACGATGCGATCGGCGAGTTCCTGCGCGCGCGGGTCGGCGGCGTCGAACAGCCCCGTGTCGCGCGCCCCGGCCGAGACCGCCGGCTTCACGACGACGGGGCGGCCGGCGTGGGCCGCGAGCGCCGCGCGGGCGTCAGCGGAGGTGCGGCAGTAGTCGGTGGGCACGACGCGGACGCCGGCTGTCTCGAGTTCCGCCAGGTACTGCTTGTCGAGGTTCCAGCGGATGGTGCCGGGATCGTTGAGCACGACGGTCTCACCGGCCGCGCGGTCCAGCCAGGCACCGAACTCGTCGGGTCGCTCGGGGTAGTCCCAGGGCGAACGGATGACGAGCGCATCGTATGCCGCCAGGTCCGTCTCGCGGTGCCAGACGACCGGCGTCGCCTCCACTCCGCGGGTGTGCAGCGCCGCCAGCAGGAGCGGCGTGTCGTGATCGGGGTCTTCGATCGAATAGGTGTCGGTGACGACGATGCCGATGCGGCGGGCGGGAGGGGTCACGAGCGTCCAGCGTAGCTGCGGCGCCGAGCCGACGACGTGCGTCGCGAGGGAGCGCCTAGGCTGGAGGCATGGGGAAGAACGGAATCTGGACCGTCGTCGGCGTGATCGTGGCGGTCGTCATCGCCTGGATCGTGGTCGACGCCCTCTTCAGCCTGATCTTCTTCGTCGGCAAGCTCCTCATCGTCGCGGTCGTGGCGCTCGTCGTGTACTTCGCCCTGCGGAGCGCGTTCTCGCGCCGCGACTGACCGTCTGCGGAGCGCTCGCGCCGATGTCCGGGCCGTGTCCGGGGCGCGTGCGGCGGGTACCGCGTGTCGATGCCGCTGACTAGCGTGGCGGTATGACGAACTCCGATCCGACTGCCTCCCGACTCAGCTCCGTCCCGCTCACTCCCGCTCAGCGTGCGCAGCGCCTCTCCGAGTTGCACGCCGCTCCCGAGATCCTGCGGGTCGTGAACGTGTGGGACGTCGTGTCGGCCAAGGTGATCCTCGACCTGCCGCAGACGAAGGCTCTCGCGACCGCCGGGCATTCGATCGCCGCGACTTTCGGCTACGCCGACGGCGAGAACATCCCGTTCGACCTCATGCTCGACATGGTGGGCCGCATCGTCGCGGTCGCCGGCGACGTGCCGGTGAGCGCCGACCTCGACGCCGGGTTCGGCGACCCGGGCGAGACGGCACGGCGGGCGATCGGCGTCGGCATCGTGGGCGCCAACGTCGAAGACCGGCTCAAGCCGCTCACCGAGTCGGTGGCCGCGGTGGAGGCGATCGTCCGCGCGGGCGAGGCCGAGGGCGTGCCGTTCGCGCTCAACGCGCGCACCGATGCGTTCGTGCGGGCAGGCGACCGTCCCGTCGAGCAGTCGGTCGCCGATGCGATCGAGCGCGGCCGTGCGTATCTCGATGCGGGAGCCGACGTCGTGTTCGTCCCCGGCGTCCTCGACGCCGAGGTCACGCGGCGTCTCGTCGACGGCATCGGCGAGCGGAAGGTCTCCGTCATAGGGCTGCCCGGCGCGCTCACGGCCGCCGAGTACGAGGCGCTCGGCGTTGCGCGCATCTCGTACGGGCCCATGACGCAGCGCGTTGCGTTGACGGCCCTGCAAGACGTCGCGACGAGCCTGTACGCCGACGGCGCGATCCCGTCGTCGACGCGCGCGCTCAACTGACGCGCGATACGGGGGCCGCCGCCGCCGTGAGCGCCGTCCGCTGGACGGACGGGCACGCGCGGCGACATGATGGCGACATGGACACCGTCGACCGCAGACCCGATCGCACGCTTCTCATCGTCGTCGCGGCCGTCGCCGCCCTCGTGGTCATCGCGCTCATCGTGGTGTTCACCCGCGGCGGCGCCGCGCCGCTCGACGAGTCCACGCCCGCGGGAGTCGTGCAACGCTACACCGAAGCGGTCATCGCGGGCGACGAGGAGGCCGCGCGAGGATATCTCGCGGCCGACGTCCGC
This sequence comes from uncultured Actinomycetota bacterium, assembly GCA_963789095.1. Lineage (GTDB taxonomy): Bacteria > Actinomycetota > Actinomycetes > Actinomycetales > Microbacteriaceae > Microbacterium. Next base: position 247,917 of record CAWBJK010000009.1, on the reverse strand, counting down.
GACGGCTGTGAACGTCTCGACCCCGGCGCGCTCGACGACGTACGCGTGACTCTCGAGTCGACCATCGATCGCGGCGATAACGCCGATGTCGACGTGTCGATCGTGACGACCTCGAGCGGCGGCCTGTTCGGCCCCTCGGAGTACCGCACGGAGGAGTCGTTCGCGCTCGTCCGGGAGGGCGAGCGCTGGGTGATCGATTCTGCGCCCTGGCAGTTCGCGGTGTGCGTGGAGGTCGCGCCGTGAACGCTTCGCCGCAGCCCGAGCAGGCTGCACCTCAGCCGAGCACGGTCACGGCAGCGCCTCGCGGGGCTCAAGGCACCGTGCGCCGCATCGTCGTCTACACGATCCTGTTCGTGCTCGTCTCGCTCACCGCCTGGGGCGTCGCGGGGCTGCTGGGCCGGCTGTTCGAGACGCGTCCCGAGTTCGGCTCCGGAGCGGGCGGTCTCGCGCTGGCTCTCGCCTTCACCCTCATCGGCGGACCGCTCGCGGTGCTGCTGTGGTGGTTCGCCTGGCGACGACTCGACGGGCCCGAGCGCGCTTCGGTCGCGTGGGGCCTGTACATCGCGGTCGTCTCGGTGGTGGCGCTGATCACGTTCACCACGTCTTTGCTGGGAATGTTCGCGGACCTGGTGGGCGGTCGGTGGACACCCGATGGCCTCGCGACCGGCATCGCGTGGCTCGCGGTGTGGATCGCGCACCGCATCATGTGGGCCCATCCCCGGAAGGGGCCGCTGCGCCTCGCCACGGTGCCCGTCGTCGTGGGTGCCGCGTTCGGGCTCGTCGTCGCGGCGAGCGGCGCGATCACGGCGCTGAGCGCGCTCTTCGACGCGGCGCTCCAGCCCGGCGAGGGCCAGCTCGGGGCGCCGTGGTGGCGTGCCGTGCTCCAGGCGCTGGTGTGGGCCGTGGGTGGGGCGCTGGTGTGGTGGTGGCAGTGGCGGCGGGACGGGGCGGGCCGGCGCACCGGTGGATTCGCCGATGTCGTGCTCGTGCTGGTGGGTGTGCTGGCCGCCGCGGCGGCGACCCTTGCGGGCGTCGGCACGGCGCTGTTCGTCGGCCTGCGCGCCGCCTTCGACCGATCCGATCCGTGGGCGACGCTGCTCGATCCGCTGGGGCTGGCTCTCGCGGCGGCCGGTGTCGGCGCCATCGTCTGGATCTCGCACCGGGGGGTCGTCGCGAGGCGCGCTCCGGCCACCCGTGAGGCGGCACGGCTCGTGGAGGCCGGGGTGGGGCTCGTCGGCGCGGCATCGGGCGTCGGCGTGATCGTGAACGCCCTCTTGGCCTCGTTCTCGTCGCCGCTCGCGGGTGACGACGCGCGCTCACTCCTGCTCGGCGCCGTCGCCGCGCTGGCGGTGGGTGCTCCGGTCTGGTGGTGGGCGTGGCGCCCACGGAACATCGCGGCGGAGGCCGGTCCGACCGCCCGACGGGTGTATCTGATCGCCGTCTTCGGCGTGAGCGCCGTCGTCGCCATTGTGGCGCTGCTCGTAGTGGGCTACCGCGTTTTCGAGCTCGTGCTCGGCGCCGACGGGGGCAACCTGATCGAGCGCGTGCGGGCACCGTTCGGCCTGCTCGTCGCGACGGCGGTCGTGGCTGCCTATCACTTCGCGGTGTGGCGTCGCGATCGCGCGTCGGCGCCCGCGTCGCGTACCCGCACGTTCGAGCGCGTGATCCTCGTCGCAGGGGGCGACACCACGGCGGCAGCGCAGGCGGTGCGCGCGGCGACGGGAGCGTCGGTCACCACGTGGACGCGCGACGACAGCGAGCGCGCTCCCGATGCCGAGGCCGTCATCGCCGCGCTGGACTCTTTCGGCGGTGGCGCTGCGCCGCGCGTGCTGGTGCTCGCGTCGGACGACGGCCGGCTGGAGGTCGTGCCCCTGCGCACCTGAGATCCGACGCTGTGGGTAGCACGCACGGGGCGCCGAGAGCGACGACGTTTCGCGGTGTCAGGGCATGTGGCGACGCACTGCGGCGAGGTAGCCATCGAGGTCGTCCACCCAGAACCGCACGCTCGACACCTCGTGGCGTCCTCCGCTGGGCGGGAGCCCTGGGAGCACGACGGGCGTCGGCCGTTCCAGGACGACCTCGACGTTCGTGGTGTCCTGCACCCGCACCGACAGTGTCACGAGGCCGTCCGCGGCGATGATCCGGGGCGACCGCGGCTCGTCGACGCGGCGTGTGCGGGCGACCGATGCGATGTCGTCCCAGGTGAGGGCGACATCGAGCTCCAGCCCCTCGCGCACGTTCAGACCGCGCGGTCCGACGGTGTGGGGGCGCATGCGGTAGGCGCACAGAAGGCCGATCATCCAGGTGAGCCCCCAGATGCCGAGGACGAGCAGAGGAATCCGCACGGCCGGCCAGGGGTGCACGATGAGGTCGATGATCGGGATCTCGACGGCCGAGAGTCCTATGAAGACGAACAGGATCATCCGCACGGGCTCGTCGTAGCGGAACCCCTCAGCACCGGGAGCGACGTCAGGCCTGCGTGCCGCGGCGCGGACGATGGAACTGTAGACGCGGAGCTCCATGACGAGCGCGCGGCGGAGGAACGACGCGAAGACGGCCCGGCGTCGCGGACGAGACGGGGTTCCGGCTGTCACCGGCGCGCTCGTCATGTCGGCGCTCCCGCTGCGTGCCGGGCGGCAGCGTCGCCCGGCGCCGCGACGTCGGCGTCGGCTTCGGCTTCGGCTTCGGCTTCGGTGATCAGTTCGCGCAGGCGCGCGGTGACGGCATCCAGTCCTCTTTCGAGCGCATCGCGGTCGGCCGGCGCCACCGCCGCGCGCAGCATGGCGCTGAGCTCTGCGTGCTCGGCGGCCGTCCGCTGCATGAGCGTGTCTCCGGTCGGCGTGAGCTCGACGAGGTGCGCCCGCCGGTCGTGCGGATGAGGGGCCCGGTGCACGTGGCCGGAGGCCTCGAGGGCGTCGACGTGGGCGCTGACGGTCCGCGGGGTGAGGTCGAGCGCCGTCGCGATGGCCTGCTGCGTCACGGGGCCTGCGTGATGCAGGGTCCACAGCACGGCCATCCTCGCTTCCGACAGCTCGGTGCCGGCGAAGGCGCGAGCCATGTCGCGCTGGAACAGGTGCGAGACGAGCAGCAGGCGGTCGAGGAGCAGCGGATCCGGCATATGGTTACAGTACCTCAGTATTACCTGATGTACGTAAAAGGTCGGCGTCAGATGCCTGCCCGTCATCTTCGTCGGTGCGGGGCGGCGTCAGACGAACCGCACCCAGTTGGCCACGGCGCCCGTCTCAGCGCGGTCGAGGAGGTCGAGGTCATCGCCGTTCACCGCGTAGAGCGACACGGTCGTGCTCTTCTCGCCCGCCGCCACGAGGTGGCGGCCGTCAGGGCTGATGTCGAAGCCGCGCGGCTGCCTCTCGGTCACGACGAACCGCGAGGGCGGGGTCACGGAGCCGTCGGCGGCGACCGCGACCGCGCCGAGCGTGCTTTCGGTGCGCTCCGACGCCCAGAGCCGGTCCCTGCCGCTCCAGTGCAGATCGGCGCCCCAGATGTAGTGGTGTGCGAGCGGGTCGGCGCCGAACTCGCTGTGCCCGAGGTCTTTCGTGGGGTCGACGGCGCTCGCCGCGCCCCGTAGCGACAGCGTGCCCGTCGCCGTGTCGCGGGCGTAGTGCAGCACTTCGCCCGAGAACTCCGTCATCACGTACACGGCATCCTGCGCCTCGTTGAGCACGAGGTGACGCGGCCCGCTGCCGGCGGGGGCGGGGATGGTCTCAGGCTCGAGGGGCACGAGGCGGAGACTCTCGTCGAGCGCGTACTGTGCGACGAGGTCGGCCCCCAGCGACACGAAGTAGGCGAAGCGCCCGTCGGTGCTCGGCAGAACCGAGTGGAGGTTCGGGAACTCGACACGCGACACCGGCTCTCCCACGACGCCGTCGACCACGGGGGAGGAGATGCCGTAGCCCCCGCTGTACGCGGCGCCCAGCAAGCCCGAGCCGTCACGCGTGAGGGCGAGGTAGTTCATCCCGCCGTCCGGGAGATCGAGCCGCGAGCGCGGTGTGAGCGCGCCGGTCTCGGCGTCGAGCGCGAGCGTCAGGATGCCGGCGGGTTCTCCCGCGGACGCGCCCTTCACCCCGGCGTAGACAAGGCCTCGCGGCGCATCGACAGCGAACGTCGAGCACCCCGTGAGGCCGGTGGTGACCGTGAGCGGCTCGAGGGCCGAGCCGGTGAAGCGGAACGAGCTGATGGTGCCGTCGCCGGAGTTGGCGACCAGGACGAGCGAAGAGGCGGTCATCCTCCGATCGTAGGTCGCCCGCTGCGATCGGGGGCGGGTGACTTCGGAGCGCGGAGGCCGGGCGACCCGCGTGTCTTCGGGCTCGCGTAGCCTGAGGCGGTGCCTGTCGAAGAGAACCCGGCGAATGCTCGCGCGCAGCTGCTGCGTCTGGTCGCTGAAGGCGGAACGCTCTTCGCGCCACCGCCGATGACGCCCGCCGTCACGCCATCGCGGCCGGCGGCGGTGCTGATCCTCTTCGGCGTGCTCGACGACGACCTCAGCGGGCACGCGGCCGAGGCGGCTCCGGTCTCCCGCGATCTCGACGTGCTGCTGCTCGCGCGAGCCACGACGCTCCGCTCGCATCCCGGGCAGGTCGCCTTCCCCGGGGGGCGGGTCGACGCGGGCGACGACGGCGTGGTCGCGGCGGCGCTCCGCGAGGCGCGCGAAGAGACAGGGCTCGATCCTGCCGGCGTCGAGGTGCTGGGCACGCTCGATGCGATCCCGCTCGACTACTCGTCGCATGTCGTGACGCCGGTGCTCGGATGGTGGCGCCATCCGTCTCCGGTCGGCGTGGTCGACGAGGCCGAGTCGGCGGCCGTGTTCCGTGCCCCCGTCGCCGACCTCCTCGCCCCGGCCAACCGCGGGACGACGGTGATCCGACGCGACGGTCAGATCTTCCGCAGCCCCGGCTTCGTCGTCCGCGGCGAGGCGGGCGAGCACCTCGTGTGGGGGTTCACCGGATTCGTGCTCGACTCCCTGTTCGCGCGGCTCGGCTGGACCGAACCGTGGGACGCTGCCCGAGAGCTGCCGCTCGACTGATTCCGCGGCCTTCGCGCGGTCAACCCGGCATCGCCCCGATGCAGGCCGGGCCTTGTAACGGCGCCGTTCGGCGCTGTCAACCCGTGTTCGATATCCCGCGCGCTCTTGCAGACTGATCCTCCCTGAGGAGGAACCCATGGCACGTGATCAGTACACCTTCGCCGACCCGGCGAAGCTCTACGCCGACATCGAACCGCAGAAGCAGCACATGCCCGAGCCGGGCCTTGACGCAGACCTGACGCCGAAAGCCGATCTCGGCGAGGACACCTATCGCGGCAGCGGACGCCTGCAGGGCCGGAAGGCGCTCATCACCGGCGGCGATTCCGGGATCGGCGCCGCGACCGCGATCGCCTTCGCCCGAGAGGGAGCAGATCTCGCGCTGTCGTACCTGCCGCAGGAGCAGGAGGATGCCGAGCGCATCGCCACGATCGCGCGGGAGGCGGGGGTGACCGTCGAACTGTTCCCCGGCGACCTGCGCGACCGTGACTACTGCCGGGCGCTCGTCGCGGGGGCGGTCGAGGCGCTCGGCGGCCTCGACATCCTCGTCAACAACGGCGGCAAGCAGATCTTCCAGAAGAAGCTGCGCGACATCACCGACGAGCAGTTCGACGACACCTTCAAGACCAACGTCTACGCGATGTTCTGGATCACGAAAGAGGCTCTCCCGCACCTGTCGGCGGGGTCGACCATCATCAACACGACCTCGATCCAGGCGTACGCGCCGTCGGAGATGCTCGTCGACTACGCCTCGACGAAGGCGACGATCAACGCGTTCACCAAGGCGCTCGCGCAGCAGCTCGCGCCGGAGGGCATCCGCGTCAACGCCGTCGCACCGGGACCGATCTGGACGCCTCTCCAGCCGAGCGACGGGCAGCCGCAGGAGAAGATCGACCAGTTCGGCGAAGACACCCCGCTCGGCCGCATGGGCCAGCCTGCGGAGCTCGCCCCCGCCTACGTCTTCCTCGCCTCGGCGGAATCGAGCTACGTCGCAGGCGAGACGCTCAACGTCAACGGCGGGATGGTGTCGCCGTGAGCGGCGTCGACGACGCGGCGAACGGTGCCGTCGACCCGGGCGACACCGACGGGATGACCGCCGAGGAGAAGCGTCGCGACCAGTTGCTGCGAGCCGAGGGATCGACCGAGGCCGACGCGGCGCCGCGCATCGTCGTGAGCGACCACGACGGTGTGACGCGCATCGACATCGCCGACGACGCCGCGGTGCGTCCGGGCGACGGGCCGGGGATGGACGAGGCGGGCCAGCCGTAGGGGCGCCGCCTCCGGGGAGCGGGCGCACCGCGCGGGCATGCGCGGGGGTGCTGGTAGGATCGTCCCTTGGAAGTGTGTCCGAGCGGCCTAAGGAGCATGGCTGGAATCCATGTACACGGTTTTCCCGTGTCGCAGGTTCAAATCCTGTCACTTCCGCCAATGACAAGAAGGGCACCCGCCTCGAGCGGGTGCCCTTCTTCGTTCTTTCCTGTGCGCGTCGCCCGGATCAGTCGAGCGGAACTTCGTCGGTCGATCCGACGCGCGGGCAAACACCCGTGACGACGTCAGCGGCCGGCCGGGATGGCTCACCTCGGCTCTCGGGGCGCCGGTCAGCTCGCGACGACCGGCGCCGATCCCGCGAGCGCCGAACCGGGCCGGATCACGAGCGACCGCGGGAGCATCAGCGCGCGCAGCCGGATCGGGGTGGGGGCGGCGTCGAGCATGGCCGTTCGCACCGTCTCGGCCGCCTCAGCCAGCTCGGTGCCGGGCCCACCGGTGCCGGCGGGGGCGTAGCTGGCGCGCTCGACCGCCGCCACGAGACGCGACACCTCTGCGGCCGGCGCGCCGAGAAGGGTGACGAGGCGCGAGCCGAACGCCCGTGGTGATTCGGCGGCCGGCACCGGCGCGCCCAGGTCGAGCGCGGCGTGCTGCAGCACCCGCCACGCCGCGAGCACGTCGCCGTCGGCGGCGCGACGGGCCAGCAGCCGGCGGCGGAGGGTGCTGGCCAGCAGCGGCGCGAGAGCGAGCGCGAGCACCGACGCGATCGTCGCGAGATAAGGGCGCAGGTCGACCAGGCGCACCGCCGTGCCGGCCGCGTCGGTGGGTCCCTCGTCGGGGCGCTCAACCGGAGCGGCGGACGCGGTCGACGTGGGCGTGCTCGTCGGGGTCGGCCCCGCGATGTCCTCGCCGCCGTCGTCCACTCCCGCTTCGCTCGCGGCGAGGAAGCGGGTCGCGTTCCCGAGGCTCTTGGTCGGCTCGAACGCGACCCAGCCGATCCCCTCGAAGTGCACCTCCGGCCACGCATGCAGCTGGCTCGTGCGGACCTCGGCGAGGCGCTGTCCGCCCTCCGTGTCGCCCGTGTAGTCGCCGGGCAGGAACCCGACGACGATCCGCGACGGCATCCCGAGCGTGCGGGCCATGAGGGCGAACGCGCCGGCGAAGTGCACGCAGTAGCCCTCCCTCACCTCCAGGAACGCAGCGACAGCGTCCGACCCGCTGCCGTCGAAGCCTTCGAGCACGGGTGAGCGCAGCGAGTAGCTGAACTCGTCGCTCCGGAACCACGACTGCAGCGCGATCAGCCGGTCGTAGTCGTTGGTCGCCCCCGCGGTCACCTCCTCTGCGAGCTCGTAGACGCTCGCCGGTGTCGACTCGGGGAGGGTGCGAACGTCCACCACCTGCTCGGGCACGTCGGCCTGCGCGGCGCGAATCTGCTCCACGGTCGGCCGCGGCACCTGCGAGACCACCTCGTAGTCCTGTCCCTGCGCGTTCGCCTGCCCGCTGATGACGGTGCGGCTGTACGGAACGGTCCGCCACAGGCCGTCGAGCCCGGTCACGCCCACGGCGGGGAACGGGACGGGCAGGTAGGCCGACGCGAGGTTCGAGATCGCGACGGTCGTGCGGTACTGCGTCACGCGGATGCCTTCGTCGACCGCCACCGGCGGCATCGCGTCGTCGGTGAGCGAGACGGAGCGGAGGCGGTCGGGCCGCCACACCTCGCCGTCGAACACCGACAGCGTCGCGACCCGCAGATAGGGGAGCGTGGGCGCATCCGTGCGGACGGTGAGCACGGGCACGTCGTTGCGCTGCCGCAGGTCGTCGCCGAGGTCGAGGGTGGGATCGATGCTGGCGAGGGTGCCGGTGCCGCCCACGGTGATCACCGGCGGGGGGAGCGCCGGGCCCGTCACGAGCGCGGCGACGACCGCCACGGCGCCGATCGTCGCGGCGACGGCGGTGACCCCGGCGGAGCTGCCGGGCTCCGGCGTCTCGCGGGTGCGCGTCTCGGCGCGGATGAGGGCGAGGATGGCGCAGGCGAGGAAGGCGAAGGCGAAGATGTTGACCTCGCTCGGCACAGCGATCGCGGGGATGAGCCACACGGCGACGAGCGCGATCGAGCCCAGCAGCGGCATCCGCGCCGTGACGACGACGTGGTCGAGTGCGATCGCCAGCGCCCCCATCGCCGCGACGATCACGAACGAGATGGAGGTGGTCGGCGGAAGAGGTGCAACCCCCATGAGGATCTCCGCCGCCGCCTCCTGCACGAGCTGCGGCACGGCCTCGAACACGCCTGGCGTGGGGATGACCGCGAACAGCGCCTCGTCGGCGAAGAACGCGGCCGTCACGGCGCCCGCCCAGGCGGCGAGCTCGGCGACGGTCACGCCGACGGCGGGAACGCGGAGCCGACGGAGCACCGCGCCCACGGCGAGCAGGGCCCCCGTCATCCCGAGCACCCCCACGATCCACGCTCCCGGCTCGACGACGGAGATGAGCGGCACGACCGCGGCGCACAGTCCGATCCACAGGGCGATCGTCAGCCGACGGTCGCCGCGAGGACGGGTCCGCGCCGCGCGGCCGTCGTCCTGCCGCGCGTCGACCTCGACCGCCTCAGACACCGACACGTCGGCCTCCCCGCTCGGAGACGCTGATCCACGCGGCACCCAGGTCGGCGTCGGGCGGCACGGCTGCGACGCGCCACCCGTACGCCTCGGCCCGGGGGATCGCGCCCGGCTGGGCGGCGACGGTCAGGAGCACCGGCATGGCGCTGTGATGCGGCAGAGGCGCGAGCGCGTCGACGTCGGCCTCGTCGATGCGTCCCGTGATGACCACGAGCGGACCGGTCTGCACCCCGGTGAACAGGCGCACCAGGTGCTCCGGCTGCGAGTTGCGATGCGCGGTGACGGTGGCGAAAGCGGTGAGCATGCTGTCGATTCCCGCGTTGTCGCCGGCATCGACGGGTTCGACGATCTCGGTCCCGTCGACGTCGATCACCGTCACCCGGTAGCCCTCGCGCACCAGGCGCGCGGTCACCGAGACGCATGCGGTGATCGCGGCTTCGAAGCCGGGGTCTTCGCCGGGCGCCTGCATCGCGTCGGGCGTCCACCGCTGGAGACCGAGGTCGAGCACGACGACCGCCTCAGGCGTGGTCTCCTGTTCTTCCTGACGCACCATGAGCTCGTCGCGATGGGCGCTCGCGCGCCAGTGGATGCGGCGCATCGAGTCGCCGGGCACGTAGTGGCGGGGGATGAGGTTGTCGGCGCCCTGACCCAGGTGATTCGTGGTCGAGTGCATGCTTCCGCCCGCCTCACCCGGCAGGTCGGTGAGGGTGCTGAGTTCGACCACCTGCGGTGCGACGGTGAGCACGGACGGCTCGCCCACGGTCGTGCGTCGTCGCGCGAAGCCGAACGGATCGGTGGAGGTGACGGTGAGCGGACCCACCGTGCGCACCCCGCGTCGCCTCGCCGTGATGCGGTAGTCGAGGTCGATCGCCCTGCCTCCGAGCGATGCGCCGGATGCGGTCGCCGGGAAGCGGCCCGACGGCGCCCCGTCGAGCCCGTCGCCGACGGCTTCGCGCCAGGCCCCTTGCGCGACGGGGAGGGGGGAGCGGATGACGACGCGGGTGCGCACGTCGACCTCCTGCCCGACGGCCGCGACATCGGGATGGAAGGACCGGGCCACCGTCTCACTGCGACGCATCAGATAGAGCGTCGCGATGCTCGCAACGACGACCGCCAGTCAGCAGCACGCTCACGTAGAGCAGCTCGGTCACCTTGAACTCGTGGGCGAGCGCGAAGCACAGCACGCCCAGCACCGCCGCACCGGTGCCGCGGAGGGTGAGGGGCCAGCGCTTCATGTCATGTCCGTCAGCGGGTGGCCAGCGGCACGCGCACCGACGACGCGATCGAGCGCAGCACGGCGCCGACAGCCTCGGTCGCCGACCGGCCGCGGGTGGCGCTCGTGCCGCGGGCGGCGATCATGCGGTGGGTGAAGACCGGCTCGAGCAGGGTCGCGACGTCATCGGGGATGACGAACTCGCGGCCGTCGAGCGCGGCCCATACCTTTGCGGCGCGCACGAGCTGGAGGGTGGCGCGCGGGCTCGCACCGAGCCGGACGTCGGGGTGGGAGCGCGTCGCACGTGCGAGGCCGACCGCGTACTCCTCGACGGCGGGCGAGACGTGCACGTTCCGCGCCCAGGAGATGAGCTGCCGCACGCGCGCAGCGCTCACGACCGGGCGGAGGTCGTCGAGCGGATTGAGCGTGTCGCGCTGGCGCAGCATGAGCGCTTCCGATGCGGCGTCGGGGTAGCCCATCGACACGCGCATCATGAAGCGGTCGCGCTGCGCCTCCGGGAGGGCGTAGGTGCCCTCCATCTCCAAGGGGTTCTGGGTCGCGACGACGAGGAACGGGTCGGGCAGAGGGTGGCTCACGCCGTCGACCGTGACCTGATGCTCCTCCATCGCCTCCAGGAGCGCCGACTGCGTCTTGGGTGACGAGCGGTTGATCTCGTCGGCGATGACGATGTGCGCGAAGATCGCGCCCGGTTTGAACTCGAACTCGCGGTCGACCGGGTTGTAGACGCTCACACCCGTCACGTCGCCCGGCAGGAGGTCGGGGGTGAACTGCACGCGACGCACGGTGGCGTCCACCGTCGCGGCGAGCGCCCGCGCGAGCATGGTCTTGCCGACGCCGGGAACATCTTCGATGAGCAGGTGGCCCTCGGCGAGGAGACACACGATGGCTGCACGCACCGCGTCGGGCTTGCCGTCGATCACCCGCGTGACCGATTCTGCGATGGCGGCCGTCTCGCGGGAGAACTCCTCCGCCGTGACCTGGTCGTCGAGCATGCGTCCCCCTTCGCTCCGGCGCGCGTTTCTCGATGCTAACGCCCGCTGGCGTCGAGGCGGCCAGACGTCGGGTAAACTTGCAGAAGCTCTCCGCGAGACGGCATCCAGGCCAACTCCCCCAGGACGGAAACGTAGCAAGGGTAACCGGGCTCTGCCGGGTTCGCGGAGAGTCTTTTTTGTGCCCTTTTTCCTGGGGAGGGGTGGCTGGCCGCCGTCGCCGGGCGTGCCTAGGCTGAGTGGGTGGCGAAGAGCATCTACATCACCTCGACAGAAGGCCGCTCGGGCAAGTCGACCGTCGTGCTGGGCGTCCTCGACGCGATCGGTCAGGTGACCCCCCGCGTGGGCGTGTTCCGGGCGATCGCCCGCTCCACGCGCGAACGCGACTATGTGCTCGAGATGCTGCTCGACCACGTCGGCGTCGACCTCGACTACGACGAGTGCATCGGCGTCACCTACGACGATGTCCGCCGCGACGCCGACGCAGCGCTGTCGACCGTGGTCGAGCGCTTCAAAGCGGTCGAGGCCAAGTGCGACGCGGTCGTGATCGTCGGGAGCGACTTCACCGACGTCGGGTCGATCGCCGAGCTCGGCTACAACGCCCGCATCGCCGCCAATCTCGGCACCCCGCTGCTGGTCGTGCTCAACGGGCGCGCGAGCGAGGGCGACCGCCTCGGGATGTCGGTGGCCCGCACCGCCGCGCAGCTCGCGCAGGTCACCGAGCACGCCGTGAACGAGATCCACCACCAGCGGGCGGAGCTGCTCGCCGTTGTGGCCAATCGCGCCGATCCCGATGCCCTCGCCGCGATCAACGAGGCGATCCGCGGGGTCGTCGCCGAACTCCCCGCCGTCGACGGGCACCGTGAGACGGAGGTCGGCGTCTGGTCGATCCCCGAAGACGTGTTCCTCGTGGCACCGTCCGTGCGCGACGTCATGGCATCGGTCGGGGGCACGCTGCTGCGCGGCGACGACGCGCTCCTCACGCGTGAGGTGCTCGACGTCGTCGTGGCGGGCATGTCGCTCAACAACATTCTCCCGCGGCTCCACGAGGGCGCGATCGTCGTCGTGCCCGCCGACCGCACCGAGGTGCTCCTCGGTCTCCTGCTGGCCAACTCGTCGGGCACGTTCCCGTCGATCTCCGGCATCGTCCTGAACGGGCCGTTCCCGCTGCCCGACTCGGTGCAGCAGCTCATGGCCGGCCTCGACTCGTCGCTCCCGATCATCCAGACCGACCTCGACACCTACGACACGGCGGTGCGGGTGATGGGCACGCACGGGCGTTTCGCGGCCGGCTCCCAGCGCCGCTTCGACACGGCCGCTGCGCTCTTTCGGCAGAACGTCGACACGGGGGAGCTCACCCGGGACCTCGGCCTCGCCCGCTCCGCGGTCGTCACGCCGCTCATGTTCGGTTTCCAGCTGTTCGAGCGTGCGCGCACCGCGCGTCGGCGCATCGTGCTGCCGGAAGGCGCCGACGACAGGGTGCTGCGCGCCGCGGCGACCGTGCTCGCCCGCGGCATCGCCGACCTCACGATCCTCGGCGACGAGGCAGAGGTGCGGGGGCGCGCCGTCGAACTCGGCATCGACATCTCGGCCGCACAGGTGCTGAGCCCCTTCGATCCGCCCACCGTCGAGCGGTTCGCCACCGAGTACGCGCGACTTCGGGCACACAAGGGCGTCACCTACGAGAAAGCGGCCGACACCATCACCGACGTGTCCTACTTCGGCACGATGATGGTGCACTTGGGGCTCGCCGACGGCATGGTGTCGGGCGCCATGCACACGACAGCCCACACCATCCGGCCGGCGTTCGAGATCATCAAGACGAAGCCGGGCGTATCGGTCGTCTCGAGCGTCTTCCTCATGGCGCTCGCCGACCGCGTGCTCGTCTACGGCGACTGCGCCGTCATCCCCGACCCCACGAGCGAGCAGCTCGCCGACATCGCCATCTCGTCGGCCGCCACCGCCACGCAGTTCGGCATCGAGCCCCGGGTCGCGATGCTGTCGTACTCCACGGGGGAGTCGGGCTCCGGCGCCGACGTCGAGAAGGTGAGGGCAGCCACCGAACTGGTACGGGAGCGGGCGCCCGAACTTCTCGTGGAGGGTCCGATCCAGTACGACGCCGCGGCCGACGCCGCCGTCGCGAAGGCGAAGATGCCGCAGTCGCAGGTCGCGGGCCGGGCGACTGTCTTCGTCTTCCCCGACCTCAACACGGGCAACAACACGTACAAGGCGGTGCAGCGCTCCGCGGGTGCGGTGGCGATGGGGCCGGTGCTCCAGGGTCTCAACCGGCCCATCAACGACCTGTCCCGCGGTGCGCTCGTCGAGGACATCGTCAACACGATCGCCATCACCGCGATCCAGGCGCAGGGGGAACCCGCGGCCGAGACGCCGGGGGAACGGGCATGAGCGTCGTCCTGGTCATCAACAGCGGATCGTCCTCGTTCAAGTACCAGCTCATCGACGTCGAGTCGGAGCGCTCCCTCGCGTCCGGGCTCGTCGAGCGGATCGGCGAGCCGATGGGATCGGCCCGCCACCGCGTGATGGGCGAGCAGGGAGACGTGGAATCGTCGCGCGAGCTCCCGATCCCCGACCACACGGCCGGCTTCGGCGTCATGCTCGACGCCTTCGCCGAGCGCGGCCCCTCCCTCGACGCCGACCCGCCGGTCGCCGTCGGTCACCGCGTCGTGCAGGGCGGTGCCCGCTTCTTCCAGCCGACCATCATCGACGATCTCGTCGAGATCAACATCGACGAACTCTCGGTGCTCGCGCCCCTGCACAACCCGGGGGCCGTGCAGGGCATCCGCGCCGCACGGGAGGCGTTCGCCGACCTGCCGCACGTCGCCGTCTTCGACACGGCGTTCCATCAGACGCTCCCGCCCGCCGCCTACACGTACGCGATCGACCGCACGCTCGCTCGCAAGCACCGTATCCGCCGCTACGGCTTCCACGGCACGAGCCACATGTTCGTGAGCCGCGCAGCGGCGCAGCACGTCGGCCGGCCGCTGGGGGAGCTCCGTCAGATCGTCCTGCACCTCGGAAACGGCGCCTCGGTGACGGCGGTCGTGGGCGGCAGATCGGTCGAGACGTCGATGGGCCTCACTCCGCTCGAAGGACTCGTCATGGGCACCCGCTCAGGCGACATCGACCCCTCTGTGCTCATCACCCTCGCGCGGCGCGAAGAGATGACCCCCGGGCAGCTCGACCGTCTCCTCAACAAGCAGAGCGGCATCCTGGGGCTCGCCGGCGTGTCGGACATGCGTGATCTCGAGGAACGGCGCGAAGCGGGCGACGAGAACGCTCGTCTGGCGTTCGATGTCTACATCCATCGCATCCGTGCCTACCTCGGTGCCTACATCGCCCAGCTCGGCGGCGTGGACGTGATCTCGTTCACGGCAGGTGTCGGAGAGAACTCCGCGTCGGTGCGCGCGGCGGCCCTCGAGACGCTCGGGTTCGCGGGGGTCGTCCTCGACGACGAGCGCAACGCCACGCGCACCCCCGGCATACGCACGATCTCCGCCGACCGATCGCCCGTCACGGTGCTCGTCGTGCCCACCAACGAGGAACTCGAGATCGCCCGCCAGACCCTCTCGACCGTCGCTCCGGACTGACCTCTCCTGCCAGCTGCGGGCGCCGCGCGCAAGGTATCCCCCCGGCCCTGGATGCGCGACTACGCTGTACGGGTGACAGCCCCTCAACTCCCTGATCTGACCGCATACGACGGCGTGCTCTTCGACCTCGACGGTGTCCTCACACCTACCGCCGAGGTGCACATGCACGCCTGGGAGACGATGTTCACGGAACTGTTCACGGCGTGGGGCATCACGCCGCCCTACACCGAGCGCGACTACTTCGACTACCTCGACGGCAAGAAGCGGTACGACGGTGTCGCGAGCCTGCTCCGGTCGCGCGACGTCGAGGTGCCGTGGGGCGACCCGTCCGACCCGCCGTCGGCCGACACGGTGTGCGGCATCGGCAACCGCAAGAACGACGTGTTCGCGCGGGTGCTGCGAGCCGAGGGCATCGCGCCGTATCCCGGCTCGCTCGCCCTCCTCGACCGGCTGCAAGCGGCCAACGTGCCCGTCGGCGTCGTGTCGAGCTCCAAGAACGCCGACGAGGTGCTGCGGGCCGCTGGGCTCCGCGACCGTTTCCCCGTGCTCATGGACGGTGTGGTCGCCGAGCGCGAGAACCTGCCGTCCAAGCCCGCGCCCGACGTCTTCGTCGAAGGCGCGCGCATGCTGGGCGTCGAACCGGCGCGCAGCGTCGCCGTCGAAGACGCGCATTCCGGCGTGCAGTCCGCCGCAGCCGCAGGCTTCGGCCTGGTCGTCGGCGTCGACCGCGGCGTCGGCGCCGATGTCCTCCGCGCGTCCGGTGCGCACGTGGTCGTCGACGACCTGTCCGCCTTCATCGCCTGATCGAACCCCCACCGTCCGAAGAGGAGATCCATGATCGATCGCGATCGCTTCCCCGTCGACCCGTGGCGTCTCGTCGAGCGCCGCTTCTCGCTCGACGACGTCGGCGTCACCGAGACGTTGTTCGCACAGGGCAACGGCTACCTGGGCCTGCGGGGCAATCACCCCGAGGGCCGTCACGCCCACGAGCACGGCACGTTCGTCAACGGCTTCCACGAGATCTTCCCGATCCGTCACGCGGAGCAGGCCTACGGCTTCGCCGAGGTGGGCCAGACGATCATCAACGCGCCCGACAGCAAGGTCATGCGCGTCTACGTCGACGACGAGCCGCTCTCGTTCGACGTCGCCGACGTGCGCGAGTACGAGCGGTCGCTCGACTTCCGCACGGGCGTGCTCACGCGTCACGTCCGCTGGATGACGCCGAGCGGCAAGGACGTCATGATCGACTACGAACGCCTCGTGTCGTTCGAGGAGAAGCACCTCGCCGTCATGCGGCTGACCGTCACGGTGCTCAACTCCGACGCCCCTGTGACGATCAACTGCCAGCTCATCAACCGGCAGGACGGCGAAGACGTGTACGGCGGCGGGGTGCCGACCACCGCGAAGGGCAAGGCGGGCTTCGATCCGCGCAAGGCGGAGAAGATCGAGGAGCGCGTGCTCCAGCCGCAGGAGTTCTGGCAGGACGGCATGCGTTCGGCCCTCTCCTATCGGGTCACCGAGTCGGGGATGACCGTCGCGCTCGTCGGCGACCACATCATCGAGACCGAGAACGACTACTCGGCCCGCACGCTCGTCGAGGCCGACATCGCGAAGAACGTCTTCCGCGTGCAGGCGCGTGCCGGTGTTCCGGTGACGGTCACCAAGCTCGTCAGCTATCACACGTCGCGCGGTGTTCCCGCGCGCGAGCTCGTCGATCGCGGTCGGCGCACGCTCGACCGCGTGGAGCGCGAGGGCGTCGCGGCGCAGTTCGAACGCCAGGCGGCGTGGTGCGAAGCCTTCTGGGAGCGCTCGGACGTCGTGATCGAGGGCCGCGACGAACTGCAGCAGGCCACGCGCTGGTGCCTGTGGCAGCTCGCGCAGGCGGCCGCGCGCGCCGACGGCCAGGGCGTGCCCGCGAAAGGCGTGTCGGGATCGGGCTACAGCGGCCACTATTTCTGGGACACCGAGATCTACGTGCTTCCCTTCCTCATCTACACGACGCCGCTGTGGGCGCGGAACGCCCTGCGGATGCGTTACCTCATGCTCCCGTCCGCGCGAAAGCGGGCCGGTCAGCTCAACGAGGCCGGCGCGCTCTTCCCGTGGCGCACCATCAGCGGCGAAGAGGCCTCGGCCTACTACGCGGCCGGCACGGCGCAGTACCACATCAACGCCGACGTGAGCTTCGCGCTCGGCAAGTACGTGCGGGCGACGGGCGACGACGAGTTCATGTACCGCGAGGGCGTCGACATCGCCGTGGAGACCGCCCGCCTGTGGGCGACGCTCGGCTTCTGGCGCTACAACGAGTCGGGCGAGCCCGACGCGTTCCACATCCACGGCGTCACGGGGCCCGACGAGTACACCACGGTCGTCAACGACAACCTGTTCACCAACGTCATGGCCCGCTACAACCTCCGCTTCGCCGCACGGGTCGTGCGCGAGATGGCGGAGGAGGCTCCGGGCGAGTACACGCTCATGGTCGACCGGCTCGGACTCGACCCGAGCGAGCCCGACACGTGGGACCTCGCCGCCGACGCGATGCACATCCCCTACAGCGAGGGCCTCGGCATCCACCCGCAGGACGCCGTCTTCCTCGACAAGGAGGTGTGGGACCTCGAGAGCACGCCCGACGACCAGCGGCCGCTGCTGCTGCACTTCCACCCGCTCGTCATCTACCGGTACCAGGTGCTCAAGCAGGCGGATGTGGTGCTGGCGCTCTACCTCCAGGGCAACCACTTCACGGACGAGGAGAAGCTCGCCGACTTCGAGTACTACGATCCGCTGACCACGGGCGACTCGACCCTGTCGGCGGTCGTGCAGTCGATCCTCGCAGCCGAGGTCGGCTACCAGGACCTGGCGCTCGAGTACTTCCGGGAGTCGATCTTCGTCGACCTCGGCGACCTCCACAACAACGCCGCCGACGGCGTGCACGTGGCGTCGGCGGGTGGGGTGTGGACGGCGCTCGTCGCCGGATTCGGAGGCATGCGCGACCACTTCGGCGAACTGTCGTTCGATCCGCGGCTGCCCGCCGACTGGCCGTCGCTGTCGTACACGCTGCACTGGCACGGCACCGAGCTGAAGGTCACCGTGCGCGCCGATGCGCTGACGATCGTCGCGGGAGAGGGCCGGCCGGTGGCGTTCGCCGTCCGCGGCGCGTCGTACATCGTGCACGGCGGCGAGACCGTCGTCGTCCCGCTCGAGGGCCAGGGCCCGGTGCGCACCGGACGCCCGCGCCTGGGCGACATCAGCGAGCAGCTGCGAGAGGACGGCTCGATGATCTCGGCGTCGGTCCCGAGCACGGCGAACACCTCGGCGATCCCCATCATCCCGATGGTCCCCGCGGGCGATCACGGCGACTACGCGGTCGACGCGTAAGCGGGCGTCGCGGGGGCTCCGTCACACGACGGCGGCCTCCGCGACGATGGCGCGCACGGCGTCGCGCCCGGCCCGGTTGGCGCCGACGGTCGACTGCGACGGACCGTAGCCGATGAGGAACAGCCGCGGCTCGTCGATCGCGCGGCCGTTCGCGACGCGCACGCCGCCCGCAGCCGTGCGGAGCCCGAGCGGCGCGAGATGCGCGATGTCGGCGCGGAAGCCCGTGGCCCACAGGATGACGTCGGCGGGCTCGAACGAACCGTCGGGCATGCGCACGCCGTCCTCCTCGATCGTGGCGAACATCGGGTGTCGCACCAGCACGCCGCGGTCGGCGGCGGCCTGCGCCCACGGCGTCCAGCGCTGACCCGTGACCGAGATGACGCTCCCGGGCGGGAGGCCCTGACGCACGCGCTCCTCGACGCCCGCGATCGCGGCCACGCGCGCGGCCGTGTCGAACTCGGTCGCATCCCACACGACCTCCTTCCGGGTGACCCAGAAGGTGTCGGCGACCCGGGAGATCTCGTCGAGCAGCTGCACCGCCGAGATGCCCGCGCCGACGATCACGACGCGGCGTCCGGCGAACTCGTCGGCCGACACGTAGTCGTGCACGTGCAGCTGGCGTCCGCCGAACCGCTCCTGCCCGGGGTAGTGGGGCCAGAACGGGCGGCTCCACGTGCCGGTCGCGTTGATGACGTACCGGGCTTCGACGTCGCCGCGGTCGGTTTCGACGAGAAGGCGCCCCTGCGGGTCGTCGCCGACGCGGCGCACGGCCGACACGACGACCGGGCGGCGCACCTGCAGGTCGTGCCGCCGCTCGTATTCGGCGAAGTAGGCGGGCAGCACGTCGCGGCTCGATGCCCGTGGGTCGGCAGGCGGCACGGGATAGCCGGGGAGCTCGTGGATGCCGTTGACGGTCGCCATCCGGAGTGATGCCCAGCGGTGCTGCCATGCGCCTCCCGGGCCATGCTCCGCGTCGAGGATGACGAAGGACGGAGACGACGGGTCGGTATCGGGGGAGGCGGGCACGAAGCCGCGCCGCCGCAGATGGTAGCCCGCCGAGAGACCCGCCTGGCCGGCGCCGATCACGACGACGTCGACAGAGATGGCAGGCACACCCCGTGCAACACGGGGAGGCGCCGCACTCTTCCCGTCTCCGCGTACGCGTGGACCGGCGCGATGTCGTCGGCACGCCGTAGTCTGTTCTGGTGACCACCGCCCTGTACCGCCGCTACCGTCCCGAGACGTTCGGCGAGATGATCGGTCAGTCCCAGGTCACCGATCCGCTCATGACGGCGCTCCGCGGAGACCGGGTGGGCCACGCCTACCTCTTCTCCGGCCCCCGCGGCTGTGGCAAGACCACCTCGGCGCGCATCCTCGCACGCTGCCTCAACTGCGCGCAGGGCCCCACCGACACTCCGTGCGGGACGTGCGACAGCTGTGTCGAGCTAAGCCGCGGCGGCAGCGGGTCGCTCGACGTGGTCGAGATCGACGCCGCGTCGCACAACGGCGTCGACGACGCCCGCGACCTGCGCGAGCGCGCGGTGTTCGCGCCCGCACGCGACCGTTTCAAGATCTTCATCCTCGACGAGGCCCACATGGTCACGGCGCAGGGCTTCAATGCACTGCTCAAGCTGGTGGAGGAACCGCCCGCGCACGTCAAGTTCATCTTCGCGACCACCGAGCCCGAGAAGGTCATCGGCACGATCCGGTCGCGCACGCACCACTATCCCTTCCGGCTGGTCGCGCCCGCCGCCATGCTCGAGTATGTCGAGCAGCTCTGCGTCGCCGAGAACGTCACGGTCGAGCCCGGTGTGCTCCCGCTCGTCGTGCGCGCCGGGGGCGGATCGCCGCGAGACACACTGTCGCTGCTCGACCAGCTCATCGCGGGCTCCGACGACGGCGCCGTCGGCTACGAGCGCGCCGTCGCCCTCCTCGGCTACACGCACGCCGAGCTACTCGACGAGGTCGTCGACGCGTTCGCCGCGCACGACGCGGGTTCCGCATTCGCCGCCGTCGACCGGGTCGTGCAGACCGGGCAAGACCCCCGGCGCTTCGTCGAGGATCTGCTGGAGCGTCTGCGCGATCTCATCATCGTGGCCGCGACCGGCGCCGGCGCCTCCGCCGTGCTGCGCGGCGTGCCTGCCGACGAACTGGAGCGCATGAGCGTGCAGGCGGCCGCCTTCGGCACCGATCGGCTCTCCCGCATCGCCGACACCGTCGTGAGCGCGCTCGACGACATGTCGGGCGCGACTTCTCCGCGTCTCCAGCTCGAACTGCTGGTCGCGCGCGTGCTCGCCGGCGTCACGGCCGCGGGAGCGCCTGTCGCTCCAGCGCTGGTCGCTCCAGCGCCGGTCGCCGCAGGCACACGGTCGCCGCAGGGCCGGGCGCCGCAGCACCGGTCGTTCCCACCGCGGTGCCGGCTTCTGCCCCGTCCCCGCCGGGCGTGCCCGTTGCGGCACCCGCTCCTGCACCCGCCACCGAATCGGCTCCCGCGACGCCTGCCGCTGTGTCTGCCCCGGCTCCTGCCGTGGCTGAACCTGCTCCCGTGCCGTCCGGGCCGCTCACGCTCTCGCACGTCACCGACGCGTGGCCCGGCATCCTCGACCGTCTCCAGGTGATCAGCCGCACGTCGTGGATGATCGCGACGAACGCGAAGCCGGTCGCATTCGCCGACGATGTGCTCACGCTCGCGTTCCGCAATCAGTCTGATGTCGCGTCGTTCAAGAAACTCGCGGCGGGCAAGGGGCCCAGCGAAGACCTGCGCGGCGCGATCCAGCAGGTGCTCGGCATCCGCGTGAAGTACGTCGCCAAGCACGACCCGTCGCTGCGTCCCGGCCGAGACGGTGCGGGCGATGGCGGGCCCGGGGCTGATGGCGGGGCGGGTCGGCCGCAACCCGACTCATCCGACCCCGACCGTGCCGGAGGCCCCCGTCGAGACGACGACGTGGCGTCCAGCCGGGGCCGCGGCAGTTCCGTCGATGGTGAGTCCGAGCGCTCTGGCCGCTCCGCGGACGCGGCAGGCTCGACGGCACGCACGGCTCCCGCTGCCCCGCAGCGCGCCTCTGCCGCGGCGGCGCCCGTCACCGAGTGGGCGGTAGCACCCATCCCGGGTGCCGACGCGGGTCCGTCGGCACAGTTGGCGGTAGACGACGAGCCCGAAGAGGCATCCGCCGCGCCGGTCCGCACGCTGACACTCGCGCGCGAAGGCGAGGTGCTCGCCGATGCCGACGCCCCGCTCACCGCCGAAGAGGAAGAGGAGCTTCCTCCCCCCGTGGCCGTGGACGCCCCCATTCCCCCGCGTGCGCCGGTCGCTGTCGAGCGCCTCGCAGCGGCGAGGCCGCCGCAGCGCACCGGCAAGGGCATCGAGCGCGTCGGCGAGGCCGTCGTCCGTCAGATGCTCGGTGCCACGTTCGTGCGTGAAGAGCCCTACACCCCGCCCACGAGGTTCAACTAGACATGTACGACGGCATCGTCCAAGACCTCATCGACGAGTTCGGCCGCCTTCCCGGCATCGGTCCGAAGTCGGCGCAGCGCATCGCGTTCCACATCCTGCAGACTCCCACGTTCGACGTGTCGCGGCTCTCGCAGCTGCTGGGCGAGCTGCGCGAGCGGGTGCGCTTCTGTGAGCTGTGCGGCAACGTGTCCGAGCAGGAGCGCTGCGGCATCTGCCGCGACCCGCGCCGCCACCCCAGTCTCATCTGCGTCGTCGAAGACGCGAAGGACGTCTCGGCGATCGAGCGCACCCGCGAGTTCCGGGGGCTCTACCACGTGCTCGGCGGCGCAATCAGCCCCATCGCCGGTGTCGGCCCCGACGATCTCCGGATCGCGCAGCTCATGCAGCGCCTGGCCGACGGCACGGTGCAGGAGGTCATCCTCGCCACCAACCCCAACCTCGAGGGCGAGGCGACCGCCACCTACCTCAGCCGCCTGCTCCACACCCTCGAGATCCGGGTCACGCGGCTGGCCTCGGGGCTGCCCGTCGGCGGCGACCTCGAGTACGCCGACGAGGTCACGCTCGGGCGGGCCTTCGAAGGCCGCCGCAGCGTCTGATGATTCCCTGATTAGCTCCCTGCCGGACGATGTCTATACGATATAGACATCGTCCGGACGAGGGAGTCTGCCCGTGGATCACCGCTTTGCCGTCCTTCAGCTGACCGACCCGGTGCGCCGGGTCTTCGGGGCCGATGTATTCGTCGGTCCCGATCGCATCGCCGAACTGGGCGCGATCGTCGGCGATCATGGCGCTCGCCGAGTGATGATCGTGTGCGGTCCTCACGTTGCTCAGAACGAGCCGCTCATGTCGGCGCTCATGTCGGCCCTGCAAGGGCGGCTGGCCGGCATCTTCGACGGATCCGGACCGCGCAAGAAGCTCTCTGACGTGTTTGCCGGGATCGAGGCGGCGAAGCGCCTCGACGCCGATGCGATCGTGGGCGTCGGGGGAGGGAGCGCGCTCGATACGGCGCGTCAGATCGCTGCGTTCGGTGCCGATCGTCGAGGGTTGGCTGACTACGAGAACACTGCATTGCGTGACGGGATAGTGGATGGGCCGACGTTCGCGGCGCCCGCGTACCCGGTGTTCCTCGTGCCGACCACGTTCGCGGGCGCAGACATCGCCAGTGGGGGATCGATCCAGGTGCTCTCGGCAGACCGCTCGCCTCACGGCATGCCTGTGAGGACATTCGGGAACGTCACGCCTCGTGCGATCGTGTTCGATCCGGCGCTCTTCGAGCACACTCCCGGTGCTGTGCTGCGCGGGAGTGCATTGAACGGGTTCAACAAGGGCGTGGAGGCGGTGTACTCCTCGCGGGCGACGCCGATCGGATTGGCATGCGCGGCCCAGGGCATTGATCTCTTCGCGCGAGCCATCGACGCCGGCCTCGCGCCGGCAGCTCTTCCCGAGGCCGTGTCCGGGTGCGTGCTGGTGCAACTGTGGCGGAGCTCCAGCCTCATCCACGCGCTCGCGCGCGCTGTGTCTCGGAGGGCTGCCGTGCAGCAGGGCGTTGCTCACGCCGTGCTGTTGCCGGCCGTACTGGACTCCGTGTTCGCTGCGGTGGACGGACGGCGTCGCACCTTCGCTCGCGCCCTTCACATCGATCATCAGACGCGTGATGACGCGGAGGTCGCTGCCGCCGTGGTCGAACGCATCACTTCCCTGCGAGATGCACTGGGGCTCCCCGCCCGGTGGTCGGAGGTGGGGGTCAATGGCCTTGAGCGGCTCGATGCCGATGCGACGGTGCGCGCGGCGTTGCGTGATCCACTCGTGGAGAACAGCCCTTACAGGCCCACGCCCGCGGATCTGAGAGCAATTCTCGCCAGGGTCGCATAGCGGATTTGTACTCTATATCTTATAGTTGATACCGCCGGCCGCGCCTGCAGGATGTCGCACCGGAGCACAGCACATTCCAACAAGGAGGTCGGAAATGACAGAACGACGCACACGAATGAGGCGCCTGCTGACGGCGATTTCGGTGGCAGGAATCGCGACTCTGGTAGCCGCATGCGCGGCGCAACCCGGTGGCACCCCGACGAACGGGGCTGAAGAGAAGCCGTTCTTCGAGGGCAAGACCATCCGTTTCATCGTCCCGTTCGCCGCGGGCGGCGGAACGGACGTCTCGGCCCGGCAGCTCGCACCGCTCCTGAAGGAGCACATCCCGGGGAACCCGAACATCCAGATCGAGAACATCGAGGGTGCGGGGAGCGTTCTGGGAGCCAACGAGTTCGCTGCCACCGACCCCGATGGACTGACGATCATGATGACGTCGGCATCGACGAAGATGCCGTTCCTCTTCGGCGACCCTGCGGTCAAGTACGACTTCGCCGATTTCGAGCCCGTCGTCGGCGTTCCCAGTGGCGCCGTCCAGTTCGTCTCACCGACGACCGGCGTGGAGACGCCCGACGACCTCTTCGCTCCCGACACTGAGCTCATCTATGGCGGCATCCAGCCCGGTGGCGGCGACATCACGCGTCTGCTCGGTTTCCACCTCTTGGGCGTCGACGTGAAGACGGTCTTCGGCTACGACTCGCGTGCGACCCTCCAGATCGCCTTCCAGCAGGGCGAGGTGAACATCGACGGTCAGACGGCGCAGACCTACATCGAGAACATCGTTCCGCTCGTGGAAGAAGGAAGCGCTGTTCCCGTCTACAGCACCGGCATGATCGTCGACGGCGAGCTGTCGCGCGACCCCGCATTCCCCGACCTGCCTCACCTCAAGGAACTCGTCGAAGCGAACGGCAACCCGGTGACGGGCGAAGGGTGGGACGCGTACAAGTTCCTCGTGTCGGTCAACGTCAACATGATGAAGCCGATCTGGATCCACGCGGCCGCCCCCGAAGAGGCCAAGAGCGCGCTCGCGCAGGCGTTCATCGACATGGAGAAGTCGTCGGAGTACCAGGACACCCTGGCCGACGTGATCGGCTACGACTTCCTCGTGGGGGATGCACTGCGGGAGCAGGCGAAGATTCTCTCCGACCCGCCCGTGCAGCACATCGAGTGGCTGCAACTTCGCGCTCGAAGAGTTCGACGCCGACCTCTCCGCCGGCTGATCCACACAGACGCTGCGGTTCGCCCGGTGCGCGTTCGACGCACGCCGGGCGGACCAACGCACCGACGTCATCGACGACGAAAGAGGACACGTTGACCACCACGCCAACTCGGCGCCGAGCTGGAGAGCATTCGACGCTCACCCTCTCTGCACCTGAACGACGCAGCGCACCCTCGTGCAGCGGAGGTGACGCAATGTTAGAAGCGATGGTCGAGGCTCTCGGCGTCATCTTCAGCTGGGACCGCCTGCTCTGGCTGTTCGCCGGCACCTGTCTGGGTCTGTTCATGGGGCTCGTGCCGGGGCTCGGCGGCATGGTCGGCATGGCCTTGCTCCTGCCGTTCGTCTACGGCATGGATCCCTACTCGGGTATCGCACTGCTCATCGGAATGATGGCGGTGGTCCAGTTGGGCGACACCTTCCCGGCAGTGCTCCTTGGAATCCCGGGCACCGTGGGCGGTCAAGCCACCATCATGGACGGCTACCCCATGGCGCGTCAGGGCAAGCGGCCGTGCGCTCGGCGCGGCGTTCTCGGCGTCGATGCTGGGTGGCCTCATCGGCGCGATGGTCCTGCTCGTTTGCTGCCGATCGCCCGTCCGCTGGTGCTCGCGGTGGGCTCGCCCGAGCTCCTCATGTTCACGCTCCTGGGCTTGAGCCTGGTGGCGGTGCTGAGCCGTGGCCGGCCGCTGCGCGGAATCATGATGGGTCTGCTCGGCATGCCTGCTGAGTTCGGTGGGTCTCGCCAGGCGTCCACCGATATCCGTTTCACTTTCGATCTGCCCTATCTCTACGGCGGGATCTCGCTGATCATCGTGGCGCTGGCGATCTTCGCCGTGCCGGAGCTGATTGATCTGTCGTTGAGAACCAGCGGATCGCGAAGGGTGCTCAGACGCTGGAGAAGGGCCTGACGAAGGGTATCGGCGACACTCTCCGGCACTTCCCGTTCGTTGCGCAGGGCTCGGTGATCGGCGCCGGCCTCGGCATCGTCCCGGGCATCGGCGGCAGCGTGGTGAACTGGCTGACCTACGGTGTTGCTTCATCGACAGCGCGCAAGAACAACCGCTTCGGTCGCGGCGATGTGAGAGGCGTCATCGCTCCGGAAGCCGGGAACAACGCCACGGAGGGCGGCCAGCTGGTCCCCACGATGCTCTTCGAATCCCGGGTGGCGGCACGACGGCGATCCTGCTGGGCGGCCTCGTCCTTCTCGGCATCCGTCCGGGCCGCACATGGTCAATGACTCGAACCTCCCGACGATGATCGTGATCGTCTGGACGCTCGTGCTGGCCAACGTGCTTGGACCGGCGCTGTGCCTGCTCTTTGCCCGTCCGGTGTCGGGGCTCACCCGGATCAAGTCACGCTACATGGCGCCGTTCTTGTTCTGTGTCATCATCATCGCCGCGCTGCAGACCATGGCGCAGTGGGGCCACGTCATCCTCCTGCTCGTCCTCGGACTGGGCGCCTTCGTGTTGGAGCAGCGACTGGCCGCGGATTCCGCTGCGGATCGGTTTCGTCCTCGGCCAGTCGGCAGAGGGGTACTTCACGATCTCCGTGAGCCGCTACGGCTTCGAGTGGCTTACCTGGCCGGCGTGATCGCCGTGGCCGCGCTGATCGCCGTCATCCTCTTCCTTGGTCTGCGGCGCAAGCGCAATCTCGCAGATGTGGCGATGGAGGTGCGCTGGCTGCGACCGACAAGAAGAAGCGCGCAGGAAGGAAGACCGGGGTCTGAACGCAACGAAGCACCTGAGACCGCCGCCGAAGTGGAGTCTCCTGTAGCGCCATCGCTCGCGGCGGCACTGGCCAGTCCGGCGGTGCAGATCATCTTCCTCGCCGCGCTGCTGGCAGCACGATCGGCGCCGCGATCGAGTCGGCGGATTTCACCGCCGGCGGGCCACCGTTCCCGCTCTTCATTCGCCCGTGCGCTGGCGCTCGTCGCGCTGATCAACCTGCTGGTCGAGGTAGGCGCGGCGATCCGCGAGCGATCCACGCTGCGCCGCGACAGCTTCGCGTCGTGGCACGAAGGCCTGTCGCGCATCGCGTGCATCGCGGTGTACCCGATCTTGATCTTCGTCGGAGGGAGTACGTCGCGACGGCAGTGTGGCTGGTCGTCGTCCTGCGGTGTCGCGGGCGGATGCCGTGGCGTCTGCTGGCGATCTCGGTCGCTGTCTTCCTTGGACTGTTCTGGTACCTTTTCACGTTCCTCGGCATGCGCCTGCCGAACGGGCTGCTCGGGCTATGAGCGCGAATTCCCACGATCACCTCGTCAAGGCTCGGCTTTCGTTCCTCGATGTGCGGGGGGCCGGGGCGCTCGGGCAAGCCGGCGAGCTCGCGGCCGTGCTCGGCGTGGACGCCCCGCCCACCAACCTGGTGGCGGATCTCGGCCTGTCCCACATCACGGGCGAGCGTCTCGCGTTCGACAACGCGATGTTCATGCACTACGAAGATTTGACGACTCCCATCGCGACATTGGCGGGCATCGTCGTGTGTCATCGTTCCTGCCCTCTGGGCGGTGGTGGACGACACCCGATAGGAGGCCACCCTCGCGCGATTCCTCGAGGCCTAGATCTACGGCATCGAGGCGATGGCCGCCTGGATGAGCGCTCAACCCTTCCCTGTACGAAAGTGGAATGCACCCCACGAGCTTCATCGGGGTTCCCCCTGCCGTCTGCGGCGGTGGCTCACCTCACCGGGCTTTGCCTCGACGAGACGGTCTCCGCCGTTGCGCCGCGTTGCCGGTGCGGGCGGAGTGAAAGGGAGCTTTGGGTTGGACGCGAAGTCGTACCAGGTCGCGTGCGTGGCCCGGTCAGGCCACCAGGCGGCGACACTTGCGGCGTGGGCGTTCGCGCCGATTTCACCAGCATCGTCAACGGGCTGAAGGGCGTCCTCGCGGTGGGGGGATCGCGTACCGCCACTGCAGGTGGAGGCCATACTCGCCGAGGTAGGCGGTGTCGCCGCGGTCAACCGCCCGGGGGCGATCATCGAGCAGTACGCTGTGTGCGGCAGCACGCACTTCTCGATCGATGCGGCTCTCGATCTGCGCCGGCACGATCCGGAGCTGGTGGCACGGCTCGTCGACCCGGGAGCGTGCGGGTGTCGATCCACGCGGCCCGGCGGGGACATGTCGAAAGGCCTGCGCGATCGAGCCCCTGGAGGCCAAGTTCAGCCTGCAGTTCGCGACCGCGCATGCTCCGTGAAGGGGATGTTCCGCTCACGGCGTATACCCCGACCGGCTATGTCGATCCCGCGGTGCGGGCGCTGATGTCCGCGATTGGTCGAGGGGTTCGCAGGTGGTGGCGACGTGGTGTCCAGCCTGGCATCGCGCATCGTCCTCGAGGTCGATGGCGACGTCGTCGAGCATGTCCGGCCGATGGCAGATGCCCGCACCTCGGCGACATGCTCGCCAGCGAGCGTGTGAAGCGAAGTTCCTGCACAACTGCGCCGCATTGACCGGTGAGCGCGCGGCGACCCGCGTTCTCGCGGAACTCCTTGATGATCAGGCGTGGGTGCGGCCGGTGGCCGCCCTCACCAAAGTGGAACTGGATGGAGCATGAGTGTGACGACGAGACCGGCGACGGTGCGCGACCTCGAGACCGAGTATGTGGAGCGGCTCCTCGCCGTTCCCGACGAATCGATTCCGGCCGAGGTATGGGAACGCGCGCGAGTGCTGATCCTCGACGGACTGGCCTGCGGTTTCGTGGATCGCGGCTTCCGTGGTCTTTGCAGGCACTCGCGGCCTCCGTGCCAGACAGGGCGGGCGCGATCGTGCTGGGTCACGACGAGCGGGTCAACCTGCTCGAGTCGGCCTTTCTCAACGGCACGTTCATTCAGGGTTTCGAGCTCGATGACTACCACCGCGACGGTCCGCTGCACTCGTCGTCGGTTGTGTTGCCCGCGATCTTCGCCGCATCGCTACGCGCCGGGGACCTCACGTTGCGAGACCTGCTGCGTGCCGCGATCCGCGGGTATGAGACCGGTCCACGACTGGGCATGGCGCTCGGCGGTGGGCGTGTGACTGTGTCCGGCTACCACATGGGTGGCGTCTTCGGACCGGCCGCCGCGGCGATGGCTGCGGCCGCGATCCTGCGGCTCAGCCCTGCCCAGACGGCGGATGCATTCGAATGGCGTGCAGCCGCGCGGCGGGACTCATGGCCGTGCAGCACGGGGGAACCGTCAAGCGCGCCAACCACGGCATCGCGAGCATGGGCGGACTCCAGGCGGCGCTTCTAGCCGGAGTCGGGATTACCGGTGGCTCGGAGATCCTCGAGAGCCCTACGGCGGTCTCGCACAGGTGGTTCTTCGCGACACCTGGAACCAGCACCTTTCGCGGCTCGTCGACGGCGTCGGAACCGAGTGGGAGCTGCTGACCATCGGTATCAAGCGTCATGCCTGCATGATCGGCATCCACCCTTCCATCGACGCCGTGTTGACCCATCCGGACCTCGAACGCCTGCGCGCTGACGACATCGCCGCCATCGATGTCCGCCTCTCGGAGAGCATTCACAAGCGCACTGCCTGGCACCTTGAGCCGGCTCAGGGGGTGCTCGCTGCGCAGATGAGCCTGCCGTACGCACTTGCCAGTGCCGTGGTCAACCGGAGCGCGTACGTCGGGCAGTTCACGTCGGAGGCCATCGTCGACGAGCGTGTTCTCGACCTCATGAAGAGGATCACCGCGACGCACGACACCTCCATCGACCGACTCGGTCCGGCGCGACGTTTCGTGTGCGAGCTGACGGTGCGGCTGCACTCGGGCGAGACGATCGAAGTGACGGGAGATCTGCGACCGGCGGAGGACCTCGACCCCCAGGATGTGGTCGACAGTACGACAACCTGATGGAGTACGTCGTCGACACGCCATCCGCGGGTGCGCTGCGCTCTCTCGTCATGGACGCCGATCTCGACACGCCGGCGACGGAGCTGTTCTCGCAGCTGTCCGCTATTCGAGCCGCGCGCTGCCTGTGTGACCGTGACCACCACCCGAGGGCGAGGAGTGATGTCATGCCGCTGATGACTGCCGAAGAGCTGAGCGAGATCGTCGCTCCTGCCTTCGAGCGCGCGGGTCTGGCCGTTGGAGACGCGCGCACCTTGAGCGACTGGCTCATCGACAGCGATCTTCGAGGGATCAGCTCGCATGGGGTGCGGTTGGCTCCGCTGTACGTTGCGCGACTTCGGCACGGCTCGCTCAACAGTGCTCCGCGGCAGACGGTGGCTCACCTGGCGCCCACGCTGATCTCGATCGACGGCGACGACGGCCCAGGGCAGCTCGTCCTCGGCCGGGCGATGGAGACGGCTCTCGACGTGGCGAAGGAGCACGGCAGCTGCTTGGCCTGGGTGCATGGGAGCAATCACGTGGGCGGGCTGGGCATGGGGGTGCGCGCGGGCCGAGCGAGGGGCCTTCGCCTACGCGACGCAGGTGACGCGCAACAGCATGGCCATGGCCGGTGGTAGCCGAGCGGTGCTGGGGAACAACCCGCTCGCCTACGCGTTCCCCTCCCACCGCGGTCACCCCGTGACGTTCGATATCGCGTGCAGTGCGATGGCGCATAACCATCTCCGTGATCTGGCTGAGCGCGGAGATCCGCTTCCCGAAGGCATCTTCCTCGATGCGCACGGGAGTCCGTCGACCAGCCCCGATCATGTCGAAGAGGCGATCATGCTCCCGTTCGCGGGTCATAAGGGAGCCGGGCTCGCGCTCATGAACGCCTTCTTGGCGGGCGCGCTGAGCGGGTCGGAGTACGGCGCGACGGTCAAGCCGCAGGGCGTGCGCGACGCACGGCGCAACCTCGGCCACTTCATCATGGTGATCGACCTGCCGCGGGTGATGGATGAGGAGCAGTACGTCGCGCGCGTCGGGCGTCTGCTCGACCAGATCGTCGATCCGCAGACCCGCATTCCGGGCGACGGCGGGGAGGCTCGTCGACGTGAAGCTCAGCTGACCGGGGTGGAGATCCCGATGTCGTGATCAGTCGGTTCACTCGGGCCGGTCAGTCGTAGCGGCGAGGCGCTTGTCGCGCGCGTCGAGCACGTGCTCCTTCATCAGGGTTTCGATGCGCTCACCGTCACGGGCGCGCCGCGCCTAAGGATGAGCTCGTGCTCGTCGATGATCGCGTTCATGGTCACGGGATCAGCCCAGGCGTGGATGGAGGTGGGGAGCAGGTGCTGCCAGATCGGAGCGAGGAAATTGGACGCGATGTACGCCGAGCCCACCTCGACGAGCTTCATATGAAACGCGCGGTTGAGCTCGGACATTCCTTGGGGGAGGGCTCGGACACGCCGTCCGCACCGGTTGTGGGCGGCTTCGATCTCGGCGATCTGCTCGTCGGTGGCGCGTTCGACGGCGAGGCGGGCAGTGAGGCTCTCGATCTGCGCGCGCAGCATGTAGAGGTCGTTGATGTCGAGGCTCGGCAGGTCGACCACGGTGGCGACCTTGTGGGGCGTGTAGCGGATGAGCCTTCGCTCTCCAGGCGGCGGAGCGCTTCTCGCACCGGGGTCGCGCTGACGCCGTACCGCTCGGCGAGGTGTTGCTGGCGGAGCTCCTCACCAGCCCGAAGCTGGCCGTTGCTGAGCTCCTGGCGCAGCCGCTCAAGCACTAATCGGCTTTGCTTGCGGGAGGGCCGCTCACGTCGTTGACCATGTTGCTCATCGTAGCCGCGCCGACCTTTCCGGCCACGGTGCATCGCTGACGAACTGATTTTACTTCTGTTGAATGCACTATATAGACTACAGACTATGGATATGGACCTCTCTTTTGAGCGTGACAACCGCGTCGCGGTGCTGTCCTTCACGCGTCCGGCGAATTTGAACGCGATCACGAGTCGTATGCGCCTCGAAATGCGCCGCATCTTCCGCGAGGTTGAAGCCGGCGGTCGGGTACGCTGCTTGATCCTCCGCGGGGAGGGTGGTCGCGCCTTCAGCGTCGGCGCCGACCTGAAGGAGTCGACGACGCCGACCGCGGAGCAGGACCTCGACGTCCACGTCGGCGGCCTCCTCACCGACTTCCCCTCCGTGCCGACGATCGCCGCGATCGACGGATACGCCATCGGGGGAGGGTTGGAGCTCGCGCTCGGCTCGACATTCGAATCGCCTCGACGCGCTCATCTTTCTCCCTGCCCGAAGTGAAGATCGGCTCTCTGCCCGGATCGGGCGGAACGCAACGCCTCATACGCACGATCGGCCAGTCCGCGGCCATGCAGATGCTGCTCACCGGCGAAGCCATCGGCGCTGCCCGTGCGCTCGAGCTCGGTATCGTCTCGAGCCTCCACGAGCCAGACGAGCTCGACGCGGAGGCCCTCCGCATCGCCGGCCAGATCGCCGGAAACTCGCCCACCGCCGTGCGTGCCGTCAGCTGCTTGCGCAGACGTCGCCGATGTGCCGCTCTCGGCGGGGTCGGCCATGGAGCGCCTTGCGTTCGGCCTCATGCGCACTACGCGAGACCGCGCAGAAGGTCGCGCCGCATTCCGGGAGTCGCGCGCTCCGCAGTTCGAAGACAGGGGTAACTGATGTCCATCCGAGATACAGCCGCGATCATCGGCGTCGGCGCGACCGAGCAAGGGCGCCTCGAGGGGGAGACGCAGATCTCCCTCGCGGTCAAGGCGTTCACGCGCGCGATCGACGACGCGGGCATCGACAAGTCCGAGGTCGACGGCCTTCTGACGTTCCCGGGCACGACGGCCCCGGAGGGCGCGCTCAACTATCTCCGCGTGGGCGAGGCGCTCGGCATCAACCCGCGCTTCACGGGGTCGATGAGCATGGGCGGGGGTACCGCGGGCGCTTTGGTGCAGATGGCCGCTATGGCCATCTACAGCGGGCAGGCCAACACGGTGGCGTGCGTCTTCGGTGACGTCGCGAAGACCGGTGGCTCGAAGTTCGCGCGAGCCTCCGGCTGGGGTGACTCCTGGGGCCTGCAGGGGATGTTCGGTGCGGCGGCGAACTCCGCCATCGCCGCGAGCCGCCACATGGCGCTGTACGGCACGAAGCAGCGAGCTGCTCGCAGAGGTGGCAGTGGCGTGCCGCTATCACGCCTCGCTCAATCCGAACGCGGTGATGCGCGACCCGATCACCGTCGCCGACCATCAGGCCTTCCGGTGGATCGTGGAGCCGCTCCACCTCCTGGACTGCTGCCTCATCACCGACGGTGGCGTGTGCATCATCGTGACCCGGGCCGACATGGCCGACCGCGGACGTCACCGTCCCGTCTCCTCAGTGGGATGGGACAGGCCTACACACTCGAGACGCTGCGCAAAGAGGACTGGTGGTACGTCACGCATCAGCGCGACGCGCTCGCGAACGCCTTCTCGATGGCGGGGGTGCGTCCGTCCGACATCGACGTGGCGCAGCTCTACGACAACTTCACCATCAGCGTCATCCTCTGGCTGGAGCACGCGGGCTTCGCGCACCGGGCGAAGGCGGAAGCTTCGTCGAGAACGGACGGATCCGGCTCGGCGGCGAGTTGCCCGTCAACACGGCCGGCGGCAATCTCTCCGAGTCGTACATGGAGGGCTGGCTCCACATCGTCGAAGGCGTGCGCCAGCTCCGCGGCGAGGCGGATTCGCGCCAGGTCAAGGGTGCGGAGGTCGCCCTTGTGACAGGCCGCGGCATGTCGCTCAACACCTCGAACGCCATGATCCTTACGAACACCGGAGTGTGAGATGACGACAACGGCAGGTCGGCCTCAGCCCGAGATCACCGACATCAATCGCGAGTACTAACGTCTCGCCGGCGGAGAACTCGTCATGCAGCGCTGCGACAACTGCGGCGAGTTGCGCCTTCCCGCGGCCCAATGGTGCCCGGGATGCCTCTCGGAGGAGCTGACGTGGGTCCGCTCCGCGGGGGAGGGGACGGTGCATTCGATCATCGTCTTCCACCAGGTCTATCACGCGGCATTCCGTGAAGAGGTGCCCTACAACGTGGCTGTCGTGCAGCTCGACGAAGGCCCCCGGATCATGTCGAACATCGTCACCGTGTCCGGTGCCGAGGACAATGGTGCCGCTGTGGGCGACCGAGTGTCTCTGAACATCGTCGAAGTGTCGCCGGGGTTCCATCTCCCCAAGTTCGTTCGGCGGTGACCGTTGCTGGCTCCCTCTCGCCGTCTGCTTCCCGCGTTCGAGGAGGTCCGGCTCCTTGACCTCACCACCACGAGGGCGCGATACGGAGTAGATCTCCTCTCACAACTGGGCGCGGAAGTTCGTCGCCTGCCGCACGACGTCGATGTCTGGGCGGCAGACATCGCCGACCTCGACGGGGCGACGATCGTGTTCGCGGACGACGAGAGTCTCATCCGGCGATGGGTGGCCGACTCCGGCTTCCAAGAGTTCATGCGCAGGCGGGGGCTCATCCTGGTGGGCGTGACGGCGTTCGGGGTGCTCGCCGCAGACGGCTCGACTCAAGAAAGCGCGACGCGTGAGCCGGGCGACGTGATCCCCGATCTCCTGGTGGCCGCGCAGTCCGGCTTCCTCAGCCTGACGGGGTACCACGACGGTGGACCGATGTCGGTTCCGTACGACCACGGCTATGCCGTGGCGGGTCTGTTCGGTGCGCTGGGCGCGAGCTTGGCGCTCTGGCATCGTCGGGCGACAGGGGAGGGCCAGTTCGTCGACGTGTCGTCGAGCAAGCGTGGTCCATGGGATTGGAGAACGCCCTGTCGTTCTTCGACCTGCAGAACGTTGTCCGCACACGCACCGGCGAGCAAGACAGGTTCGCGGCGACCGGTGTGTTCGAGTGTCAGGACGGCCAGGTGCTGTTGATGGCGGGCGGCGTTGCCGGCAACCAGTTCTTCCCGAACGTCGGCCGGTGGCTGGCAGACGAAGGTGTGCGCGGCGTCGAAGCACTGGAGCTGCACACATGGTCCGTCGCCTATCTCGGCACCGACGAGGCGAAGCAGCGCTTCAGGGTTCTCTTCGAGCCGTTCGCTCGCCGGCATACGCGCGAGTACCTCTATCGGCGCGCGCAGCACTTCGATGTCCCCATCGGTCCGGTGAACACACTCGCCGAGGCAGTGCTGAGCCCGCAGCTCCTCGACCGTGGATTCACGGGTCCG
Organism: uncultured Actinomycetota bacterium; assembly: GCA_963789095.1. Taxonomy (GTDB): domain Bacteria; phylum Actinomycetota; class Actinomycetes; order Actinomycetales; family Microbacteriaceae; genus Microbacterium. Next base: position 213,226 of record CAWBJK010000009.1, on the reverse strand, counting down.
GACCCCGACGATCCCGAGCGCGTGACGATCGTGTCGGGTCCGCTCAACATCATCCCTGCTCAGCTGGAGGTGCGTCCGTGAAGGCACTGGAGGGAATCCGGATTCTGGATTTCACGTGGGTGGGCGCCGGTTCGCTCGCGACACGATTTCTGGCGGAGCACGGTGCCGAAGTGATCAAGGTCGAGAGCCGGGTCCATCCCGATGGTCTTCGGATGAGCGGGCCCTTCAGCCACCCCGAGGGGGGACTGGATCGGAGCGGCTACTTCGCCGAACGCAACGCGAACAAGCGGAGCATCAGTCTGAACCTGAAGTCCGACCGCGGCCGGCAGATCGCGCGCGAACTGGCCCTGAGCTGCGACGCCGTGGCCAACAACTTCCGCCCGGGCGTGATGGAGCGCGCGGGCCTGGGCTATGCCGACTTGAGTGAAGCGAAGCCGTCTCTCGTGTACCTCTCGATGAGCATGCACGGATCACACGGCCCGTATCGGGATCACCTCGGTTACGGGGCCACGATCTCGGCGATGACGGGACTTCACGCGCTCATGCGTGACGACGACCGTCTTCCGATCGGCACGAACACCAACTACCCGGACCACGTCGCCAACCCGGCACACGCCGCCCTCGCTGTCGTTGCCGCGCTCCTGGATTCTCAGCGGGAGGGACGAGGCGCGCTCATCGATCTTGCACAGACCGAGCCGATGCTGGCGCTGCTCGAGCCCGCGCTGCGTGACGTGCAGCGATCCGGCCGCACGCTCACCCCCAACTCGCATCCGCGGTGGAGCCCCCACGGCGTTCTTCAGTCGTCAGACGAGCGGTGGTTCGCGATCGCAGTCTCGTCTGACGCCGAATGGGCGCGACTGTGCGATGTGATCAGTCCTCTCGCCGGCCATCGGCAGGATGACGAGGTGGGGCGCATCACGAACGCCACCGACATCGAGCGCATTCTCGTTGACTGGTTCGGCAGGTGCTCTGCCCTGCAGATCGAGGAGATGGCGGCACGCCACGAGCTTCCGATCGCCCGCGTGCTCGATATCGCGGATCTGGTCCGCGATGCGCGCATGACCTCGCGCGCGCACTTCGTGCGTCTGCCGCATCCGGTCATGGGAGACACGCTCTATTCTCAGCTTCCGTTCCGACTGTCCGCCACCGCGGGTTCGGTGGACGCGGCGGCACCGCTCCTCGGTCAGCACACCCGAGAAGTGCTCGGCGAGATGCTGGGGCTGTCCGACGTGCAGCTCGATGAGCTCGTGGCGGAGCGCGCACTGTACTGAGACCCACAGCTCTCGCAGCAGCGCATGCGCTGACGGAGGAGGATCAGGTATCGGGACTCAGGCGGCGCATGATGATCATGAAGCCGATCAGCGTGATGCCCGCACCGATCACCAGTGTGGCGACGATGCCGAGCGACTCGGCGATGAATCCGTTGGCGAGCGCGGCGATGGGCCGCGTTCCAAGGAAGGCGACGCTCCACACGGACATCACGCGGCCGCGCGCGAATTCGGGGATGCGGCGTTGCAGATTCGAATTCAGACTGGTCGTCGACAGGAGGAACCCGGCGCCGGCCACGGCGAGGGCGATGAACGCGAGTGCGGTCGGTCCGTTGAGAGCGAGTGCTGCGAGACTCACGGTCTGCATCCCCAGTCCCCACAACGACAGGGTGCGGAGGCTGATCGACCCGCGGTCGCGCAGGCGCGGGGCGATGAAGCCCGCGATGACCGAGCCGATGCCGAACACCCCGACCAGGATCCCGGTCGCGCTCGCAGGCAGGTCGATGAACACCGTCAGCGCGGGCCCGAGGGTGAGGATGACGTCGACTCCCAGGCAGAGCACCGCCGCGCCGGCGAGGATCGCGCCGAGGTTGGGATCGGCGCGGACGAACGCGAGACCTTCGAGAAGTCGCGGGGGCTTCTTGGCCTGAGGGCGCGGCGACCGGGGGATCGTCAGCGCTGCCGCCGCGAACGCCGCGTGTCCGAATGCGCTGAAGCCGTAGGCGAGGATCGGGCCTCCCACGAGGAAGAGGATGCCGCCGAAGGCCGGACCGACGGTTCGAGCCAGGCTCCCCACGAGCGAATTCAGGCTGATCGCACGGTCGAGGTCGACCCGGGGCACGAGGGAGGGGATGACGGCGTGCATAGCGGGGGAGCTCAGAGCTACACCGATCCCGCTGACGAGGCTGATGAACGCGAGCACCTGCACGAAGACGTCGCTGGGGGCGAACGCGACGGCGGCGACGAGGAGCAGCGATGCCACCATCGAGATCGAGCGCCCGATCGCGAGCACGAGGCGCCGGTCCCAGCGGTCGGCAAGCACTCCCGCCCACAGCGAGAGGACGAGAGTGCCGACGAATTGCGCACCCACGACGATGCCGACATCGATCGGGGAGCCGGTGGCGTTCCAGACGACCACGCTCGACGTGATGTTCTGCACCCACATCCCGACGGCCGACAGAGAGCGGCCGACATAGTAGGGGCCGAACGTCCGGTCGATCAGGAGTCGGAAGGTGCTGCGCGGGCGCGGTTCGTCGTCTCCGGTGCCGTCCTCCGCCGATGCTTCCTTCATGAGCGACGCGCCTCAGCGGGCGCAGTTCCTGGCCGCGCCCGCTGAGAGAGGGGTATTCGTCATCGGGCGGTAGCGGCGTGCGCTCCCGCACGACCCCCGAAGACGACGTTCCGGGTCATTCCGGACGAGGAGGGGTAGTTGTGGTAGAAAATCCCGCACACGTCGCCGTTGGCGTAGAGCCCCTTGATCGGAGCGCCGGTCGTGTTGATCACCTGTGCGTTGGTGTCGATGCGGAGGCCGCCGAAGGAGAAGGTGACGGCGCCGGTGACCTTGTATGCCAGGAAGGGCGGCTCGGAGATCGACAGGGCCCAGTTCGTGTGCTTCGGCGTGATCCCTTCGGTGCCGCGGCCGTCCTCCTTCGTGGGGTCGTAGGCGATGTCTTCGCGGATCGCCGCGTTGTAGGACGCGACGGTAGCGGCCAGAGCCGCGCTGTCGAGCCCGACGCGCTTCGCGAGCTCCTCGATCGTGTCGGCGGAGACGACAGGGGCGTTGGCGTACGCCGACGGGAACCGCTCGACGGCTCGCTGGTCGTAGATCTGGTAGGCGACGCCGTCGCGCTCGCCGAGCACGGCCCACCCGGTCTTCGCATAGGTGTAGGTACGGTGCCGCTCGCTTTCGTCGAAGAAGCGCTGGGCGTCGGAGTTCACCGAGATGCCGTAGGGATAGGCGTAGCGATTGACGGCGTTGTCCATCTCGACCGCGGGCGCGTCGAACGTCACCGGGCTCGCGTGGGCACCGCTCCAGTGGCCCGACGTCGCGGCGCCCAAGGCCACCGCAGCAGCCAGCACCTCGCCCGTGTTGTGGCGGCTTCCGCGGACCTTCATAAGGTCTGCGTTCTTGCCGAGGTAGCGTGCGCGCATCTCTGCGCTCGCCTGGAATCCCCCGCTGGCGATGATGACGGCGGACGCGTGGACCTCATAGTTGCCATCGGGGGAGGAGACGATCACGCCGCGCACCTGCTGAGAGTCGCCGAGCAGTCCCGTCACGCGAGAGTTGAAGCGCAGCTCGATTCCCTGCTCGTCTCCGATCTTGCGCCAGCGCTGCACGAGCCCGAGTCCGCCCGAGGTGGGGGCGAGAGTGGTGCCCGGGTGGTAGCGGATCTTCTCGCCGTCGTCGACGCCGCCGTGAAAGAACTCCCAGGTGTGGCCCAGTTCCGTCATCCACTCGATGGCGTCGTGCGAGTCTTCCGCGAGGGTGCGGGCGAGATCCTGATCGATGCGGCCCCGGGTGACCTCATTGAGGTCGTTCGTGAACTGCTCCACGGGGTACGGGTCGACGTGGAGCCGGCTGCTCCGCAGGCTCTCGGGAAGGAGGGCGGAGATCTCGGAGGTGCCGGCGTGTGCGAAGCGGAAACCCATGATCGAGAAACGGCAGTTGCCGCCGAACGTCGCCTCGTCGCCCTTCTCCAGGACGAGAACGCGCTCCGCGCCCGCCATCGACGCCGAAACGGCGGCCGCGTACCCGGCGCTCGCTCCGCCCACGACGACCACATCAACCGTGACGTTTTCCATTCGGACTCCTAACTCTATAGATCACAGACTATATAGAAACTTACCGCATGGTCGAAAGTCTCGAATGTCGATGGCGCCCTATACGCTGAGCCAGTTCACCTTCCACCCGCAGCTCGACAGGAAGCCGATGTCAGCCAGCGCAGCCGCCACCCCCACCGTCTCGCTCCGCGGCTGGCTGCTCTACGGCGCCATGGCGGTGCTGTGGGGCGTGCCGTACCTCTTCATCAAGGAAGCGGTCGACTCGTACTCGCCGGCGGCGGTCGTCGCCGGGCGCACGCTTCTGGGCGCGGCGGTGCTGCTGCCGCTCGCGATCCATCACCGGGCGCTCCGCCCTGCGCTGCGGGCCTGGCCGTGGGTGCTCGCTTTCGGCGCCATCGAGATGGCCGGGCCGTTCCTCCTCCTCGGTCATGCCGAGCAGACGCTCCCGTCGGGTCTCACCGGCCTCCTTGTCGCGACGGTGCCGCTGTTCGCGGCCATCATCGCGCTGGTGCGCGGAGACCGCGGAGTGCTGGCCCCGGCACGCGCGATCGGTCTCGGCCTCGGGTTCGCCGGTGTCGCGCTCATCGTGCTCGGGCCGAGTCTCGACGTGAGCAACCCCGACAAGGCGCTCATCGCCGTCGCCGAGGTGCTGCTCGTCGCGCTGCTGTACGCGATCGCGCCGTTCATCGTCGCCACCAAGCTCGCCGATGTCCCCTCGCTCGGCACGATCACGCTGTCGCTGCTGGCGGTAGGACTGTTCTACCTGCCCATCGCGTTCCTCACGCAGCACGAGGTGCCCACGCTCCGCTCGACCGCGTCTCTGGCTGCCCTCGGCATCCTGTGCACCGCGCTCGCGTTCCTCGGGTTCTTCGCGCTCATCCGCGAAGTCGGCCCGGTGCGGGCGCCGCTGTTCACCTACGTCAACCCGATCGTCGCGATCCTCCTCGGGGTGCTGATCCTCGGCGAGCCGCTGTCACCCGGACTTCTCGTAGGCTTCCCGCTCGTGATCCTCGGCTGCTGGCTCGCGGCCACGGGCGGACGACTGCGGCGTCGCCGCACGCCCCTCACCCCCGCGATCTGACGGAACTCAGTCGACCGGCGCGAAAGCGTCGGGGTCGTTCGCGAGCGCGACCTCCAACGCGCGTTCGATGTCGTCGTCGTCGAGTGTGTACGTGGCGTCGATGCGCTGGGCGGCGTCGTCGATGTCGTCGTCGTCGGCGGCGCTGTCTGCGACCAGGTCGCGCTGCTCGAGCACGGCGTTGTCGATCGCGGCGGCCGCGTCTTCGAGACCGAGGAAACGGTAGGCGTCGACCACGGCGTCGCTCGGGTAGGTCTCGTCGTGCGAGTGCAGTTCCACCGCGTTGAAGAGCCCGCCGTTGACCGCGAGGCCGTGGAAGGTCAGCACGGTCACGAGCGCGGCGTCTCCGGGACGGCTGGCCTCCACAGGAGACGACAGGTCGGCGGCACGATTCCAGACGGCGTCAGCACGAGCACTCATATGGCCACCGTACGCGGTGAGCCCGGTCGTCACATGGCTTTGCGGGCATCCGGGGCTCTCTAAGATGGATCGTCGGGGCCCGTTCGGGCCCGCCGGTCGGCCCGACCGGCTGTCACCCGGGAGTTGTGCAGTGGCGCTGATCGTCCAGAAGTACGGCGGCTCGTCCGTCGCAGACGCCGAGAGCATCAAGCGCGTCGCGAAGCGGATCGTCGACGCCCGCCGCGCCGGCAACGACGTCGTCGTCGCCGTCAGTGCGATGGGCGACACCACCGACGAGCTGCTCGAGCTGGCGCACGCCGTCTCGCCGATCCCCGCTCCCCGCGAGCTCGACATGCTGCTGTCGTCGGGGGAGCGCATCTCGATGGCGCTGCTCGCGATGGCGATCCATTCGATGGGCTTCGAAGCCCGGTCGCTCACGGGCAGCCAGGCGGGCATGATCACCACCGCGCACCACGGTGCCGCGCGCATCGTCGACGTGACACCGGTACGTGTGCGCGAGGCGCTCGACGAGGGCGCGATCGTCATCGTCGCCGGGTTCCAGGGCTTCAACCGCGACACGCGTGACATCACCACACTGGGTCGCGGCGGATCCGACACCACCGCCGTCGCGCTCGCGGCTGCCCTCGACGCCGATGTGTGTGAGATCTACAGCGACGTCGACGGGATCTTCACGGCCGACCCGCGCGTGGTCCCGAAGGCGCGCAAGCTCGCCACCGTCGAAGCCGAGGAGATGCTCGAGCTCGCGGCCAACGGCGCCAAAGTCCTGTACATCCGTGCGGTCGAGTACGCTCGCCGCCACGGCGTCATGATCCATGCCCGCTCGACGTTCAGCTCCGGAGTCGGCACGTTCGTGCTGGGCCCGGGGATGACGGTTCCTGAGGGCCTGAATGTTCCCGAATCAGGGGGAGAACAGATGGAAGAGCCGATCGTCGCGGGAGTCGCGACCGACCTCAGCCAGGCCAAGATCACCGTCATCGGCGTGCCCGACGTTCCCGGCAAGGCGGCGGAGATCTTCAAGATCGTCGCGCGCAGCGGCGCCAACGTCGACATGATCGTTCAGAACGTGTCGGCCGCCGCGACCGGCCGTACCGACATCTCGTTCACGCTCCCCAAAGCCGACGCGTCGGCGGCGCTGCGCGCACTCGCCGCCGAACAGGAGCAGGTGGGCTTCGAAAGCCTCGTGCACGACGACCAGATCGGCAAGCTGTCGGTCGTCGGCGCCGGGATGCGCGCCCACTCGGGTGTGTCGGCGACGCTTTTCGAGGCCCTGTCGGCGGCCGGGGTGAACATCGAGATGATCTCCACGTCGGAGATCCGAATCTCGGTGGTCGTGCGCGGCGACGAGCTCGCCGACGCGGCCCGAGTGGTGCACACGGCGTACGGCCTCGACGGCGACGCCGAAGCGGTCGTCTACGCCGGTACCGGCCGCTGAGCCCGACCACTGCCTGCCGCTGACGCTCAGCCGAAGCGGATCGAACCGAGCAGGTCGGGAAGCTGCTCGGCGACGACGGCGCTGACGACCGGTCTCGTGTCGAACACCTCCACCATGTACAACCCGTCGGCGATCGCGCCGATCGCGCGGGCGACGATGGTGGATCCGTGACCGGGGATCTCCGCCACGGCCACCGAGGTCACGGCGTACTCGAACGCCGTGAGGTCGATGGGCGTGAGACGGCGCAGTTCGGCATCGTCGTATCCGTCGATGGCGTAGAACTCGGCGTGCTCCCGGAGGGCGCCCGCGGCGTCGTCGATGTCGAGGGCGTAGGCGTGCACGAGGGCGCTGAGGTTCGGGTCTTCTGGGAGAAACCACCACCTGGCCACGGCATCTTCGAGTGGCGAGTCGGCGCCCGCGAGCCCGATCGCCACGAGCACGAATTGCGCCCGTGCCCACTCGCCAGCGCCCATCGATCTGCCCCATTCGACCGACAGTTCGAGCGCCCACGATTCGACCGTGTCGAACCGATCGTTGGGGAATTCGAGGGGCACGGGCACCCAGATCGTCGATTCGGGCGCGAACCACGCCGCGGCGCCCGGTTCAGTGTGGTCGGTCATTGCTTCATTCCTCACGTCGTCCATCGGAAGGTCTCGGAGATCGCGTCGGACAGCGTGCGCACACCGGCAAAGAACTCGGCCGCGCCGGCATCGACGCCGTCGGGCACGATGACACAGCTCGTCAACAGCACGCCTCGCCGCGGCTCTTTGCCCGGCTCCGGGAAGAGGTACGTCGTCTCCCACGACGTCACACCGCACTGACCAGGCACGTTGCCGCCGCGCTTCTCCCAGCGGAAGACGGTGCCGGACGCGAGCGCGATCTCGTCGAGGTCGCACCCCGCGCGCGTGCGCACGTCGCGTGCGAAGTCGCCGACGGAGCGCCCGCGACGCCACCGGGTCGCGACGAGCGACATCGGCAGACCAGCGCGCGAGGCGTCTTCGCCGGGCAGGTACAGCGCGATGCCGTCGCGACGCTTCAACTCGTGGAACTGCTTCGCGGCGGCCGAACGCACGTGGGCGTCGATGTCGGGCCGACCGAGCGCCCTTCCGCGATCACGGACGAGGGCGAGCAGTGCCGCCTTGCCCGCCTCGTCGACGGAGAACATGCGCCAACCGGGCGGGAGGGCGATGCGGAATGTGAGGTCGGAGGTGTCGGGCTCGGTGCCGAGCAGTTCATCGCGGAGTCTCATCGACGGCCCCATCTCCGCCGTGGGCGTTGCGCGGTCATCGCGGCGAGCAATTCGGCGCGTTCGCGTTCGAGTCGTTCCCGTTCGCGGCGTTCGCGCCGCAGCTCACGCGCGAGCGTGATGGCGAGCGCAACGACCGTGACCACCTGGATCGGCGCAGCCAGCCAGTGCCAGTTCGGCACGAGAGGGTCCGCCGAGATCGGATAGAGCGCGGAAAGCAAGCCGAACCAGAGCGAAACCACTAACACGATCAGCATGCACTGCATGAGAAAGCCGGGTGGGCGGGGCGTGAGGTGATCAATGGCTAGCCAGATGGCGAGGACCGCCCACGAGGCGCCGACCGCCACCGTGATGAACCATGGGATCGCGAGGCGCTCGAGGGGGATGAGCTCGTCCCATTCGACGTTCATACGCGCGGCGAATCGCCCACCCGCAAGTAATCCGGCGATCAGTGTCCACACGACTTGAGCGCCGCCGAGCGAGAGAGCAAGGGCAAACCCCCGCGACAGTCGATCTTGATCACGAGTGAAGAGAGGGTAGGACATCGTGCCATCCTTCGTGTGTTGATTGCATTCGGAACGTGACGCATTTCCGACCCGACTCACGTGGTCCTGAGTCCGAGGGTCTGTGCGCTCACCCTGTAGCGGTGCGCCAGCCGCCGTAAACGCCCCCCGCTGTACCCACGGCCCAGTTGATGCCGAAGGCGAACTGCGCCCCCCGACCCGGCAGGGCCGCCTTGCTGAGCGCTGCGAGGTGCTCAGCGACGGCGGGAAGGTGGCCGAGGTTCCGACCCGCGAGCGCGAGGAAGTCGGCCTTGCGGGCGACCTCCGAACTGCCGTAGCGGATGGAGTCCAGGGGGTTAGTGACCCATCCCGGCATGGGAGCGCCGGCGCGGGCTTGGCCGCGAGCGATCGCACGGTTGGTGATCGCGCGGTGCCACGTGAACGGCCGCAGCACGCGCGGCGGGGAGAGCGTCGCGCGAATGGCCGGTCGGGCGATCGCGCGGGTCGACGAGACCATGGCGCGCAGCGTCGGGGCGCCTTTGAGGGCGATGCGAGCGATCACTCCACCGGCGCCGAGTGTCAGCACGCCGATGATCGCGATGCTCAGATCGACAAGGTCGGTCTTACCCGCCGCGAACTGGGCGATCTTGCCGGCCAGCACGACGACCGAGCCGACCACGACGACCGCCATGATGAGCGCGCCGATGGGGCCGGAGATGAACAGCGCGACGATCGCAAGCCCTGCGACGGCGTACCCGAGGACATCGAGAAAATGTCCGAGACCTTCCCAGAACCCATCGTTGTTGTCGGCTTCGTCGATCGAATGCTGCACGCCGTCGACCGCGGCGTCGTAAGCCGTCGACCACGCGCCGAAAGTCGCTTCGTAGGTCTTCCACAGGTCGTTGCGGTGCGCGGTGACCGCGGCGAGGTCGCTCTCGGCATCCCAGAGGGGTCGGGTCGTCTTCCCACGGCCACCGGTCATCGAGTCGGTCCTGCGCCGAGCGCGCCGCGGCCACGGCCTGCTCGCGGTCGCGGTAGGTCTGCTCAGCGCGGCGGATGTCGTCGACGTGGGAGTTGATCCACGGCTGTGTCTCGCTCAAGGCCGTCGCGTACCGGAGCATCGCCGTGCCGGTCAGCTCGTAGCGGACGCCTGCGGCTTTCAGATCGCTGTCGACCTCGGCAGCTGTCTCGGCGAGGCGATCCGTCCCCATGCTGCGATGCACCGAGGATGCGGCGATCTCGGTGAGCAGATCGGCCGTTTCCTGCATCTGGACACCGAGAGTGATGAGTCGTACCGCCTGATCCGAGATCACGTCTCGGTCGCCCGCGATGGGCTGCAGTCGGTATCCGCGGGTGGGAGAGACCAGTTCCGGCACGTCACACCCCCGCCGTCGGGCTGGCGGAGATCGGAATCTCGCGCGGAGTGAATGCGTGCGCGGTGTCGACGTCCCACTGGGTCCAGCCGTCGATGATGCCGACGATGTGCTCGTGAATGCCTTCGATCGCTTCGAGAAGGTCGTCGCGGCGATCGTTCCAGTCCGACTCGAAGGCGTCGACCTTGTCCCGCAGCACGGAGCGGTCGTCGGGACGATCGACGGCGTCCTTCAGCCCGCTCGCGAAATCAGACGCCGTTCGGAACGCCTGAATAGAGGCCGCCAGGCCATCCCTCGTCTCGGTCAGCTTCGCCAGATCCAGCATCACATCGGTCACTTCTCACCCACCTCGCGGGCGAGGCTAACCGTGAGCGATAGGCGCCGAGACGTCAATCAGTCCGTAGCGCACCGATTATGCGTCCGTAGAGAACGCGGACATCGAATCGGGGGCGCTCAGACGAGCGACGACGCGTCGAGCCACGCCTCGAAGGTCGGACCGAGCCGCAGGGCGTCCTTGCGGGGGAGTCCGAGACCCTTGCGCATGCCCTGCATCTGAGCCGTCGGAAGCGAGACGGCGAGCACCGGCCCGCGCCCGCGCTCCTTCGCCGCCCACGAGCGGATCATGTCGTCGAGCTGCTCCTCCTGCGGACCGGCGATGTCGGTCGACCATCCGCGCGCGGTGCTCTCGGCGAGGGTGAGCAGGTGCTCGGCGACCTCCGCCGCCGCGATCGGCTGCACACGTGCGCGCGGAGCGAGCTGGATCGGACCGATGCGAGCCTGCGCCGCGACCTGCTCCGCGAACTCGTGGAACTGCGTGGCGCGCACGATCGACCACGGAGCCGCGCTGTCTTCGTAGACCGCCTCCTGGGCGAGCTTGCCGGCGTAGTAGCCGTGCGGGTTCCTGTCGATCCCCACGATCGACAGCAGCACGACGTGGCCCACCCCTTGCCTGCCGGCGGCCGCGAGGATGTTCTCGGCGGCGCTGCGGAAGAAGGACGTCGCCGCGGAAGCCTTCAGCGTCCCGATGCTGACGACATCGATGATGGCGTCGGCTCCGGCGAACGTCTCGTCGAGCCCGGCGCCGGTGGCCGCATCCGCCCCGGTCGCGCGCGACACCGACACGGCGTCGTGCCCGCGCACGATCCCTCGGGCCACGACCTCGCGACCCACGGTTCCTGACCCTCCGACGACGGCGATCTTCACGACGACTCCCTCTCTGGATCCGTCCGGCGCGCGATGTGCGGCACCGAGGCTGTGGCACCATCTTGGCGAAGTTCCGAGCGGGGCGGCGGCGCCACCCGGGTGATGTCGCGTGACGGGGCGCAACACGGCGCCGGCGCTCGACGCGAGGCCGGTAGAATCAGGCCCATCCCGCCCATTCGGGCGCTCTTCACCCGCACTGCTGCAAGGAACTCCGCCATGACCCGTATCTCCGATTCCGGACTCTCCGTCGCCGTCGTCGGCGCCACCGGCCAGGTCGGCACGGTCATGCGCGAGATTCTGGCGGAGCGATCGTTCCCGATCGGGGAGCTGCGGCTGTTCGCGACCGCCCGCAGTGCCGGCACCGCGGTGGAGTTCGGCGGCCAGACGATCATCATCGAAGACATCGCCACGGCCGACCCCGCGGGGATCGACATCGCCCTGTTCAGCGCCGGAGCCACCGGCTCGCGCGCGCACGCGCCCCGCTTCGCGGAGGCCGGCGCTGTCGTCATCGACAATTCGAGCGCGTGGCGTCAGGACCCCGAGGTGCCGCTCGTCGTGAGCGAGGTCAACCCGCACGCGATCGAGAACCTCCCCAAGGGCATCATCGCGAACCCCAACTGCACCACGATGGCCGCCATGCCCGTGCTGAAGCCGCTCGATGACGAGGCGGGCCTCGAACGACTCATCGTCAGCACCTACCAGGCGGTGTCGGGGTCGGGCCTTGCCGGGGCGCAGGAGCTCCTCGGCCAGGTCGAGGGCGTGCTCGCGCAGGGTCACACGCTCGACCTCGTGCACGACGGTTCCGCCGTCGACTTCCCGCAGCCGGAGAAGTACGTCGCGCCCATCGCGTTCGATGTCATCCCGCTCGCGGGCAACCTCGTCGACGACGGTCTCAACGAGACCGATGAGGAGAAGAAGCTCCGCAACGAGAGCCGCAAGATCCTGGAGCTCCCCGACCTGCGGGTCGCCGGCACCTGCGTCCGCGTCCCGGTCTTCACGGGCCACTCGCTGTCGATCCACGCCGAGTTCTCCCGCGACCTCACCCCGGAGCGGGCGCGTGAGATTCTGGCGTCCGCGCCCGGCGTCGCCCTCGAAGAGGTCCCGACGCCGCTGCAGGCGGCCGGCAGCGACCCCAGCTACGTGGGCCGCATCCGCGCCGACCAGTCGGCGCCGGAGGGCAAGGGCCTCGTGCTGTTCATCAGCAATGACAACCTCCGCAAGGGTGCAGCGCTCAACGCGGTGCAGATCGCCGAGCTCGTGGCGGCACGGCTGGGCGCCGGCGTCTGACCCCTTCTGCGAGACGACGGCTGGCGGCCGAGAGCATGGGGTTCGCCCCTGGTTTCGGCTGCCAGCCATCGTCTCGCGGATATCAGGCGCGCAAGAACGGCGATCCTTGCCGCGAGTGCGCCCCGCAAGCGGCCGGTGAGAGGCGGAAAGCCGCCTAGACTTGAACATCGTGAGTGAACCTGTCGATGTCGTCCTGATCGGCGGTGGCATCATGAGCGCCACCCTCGGAACCCTGCTGAAGCAGCTTCAGCCCGATTGGAAGATCGTGGTCTGCGAGCGCCTCTCGGAGGTGGCGCAGGAGTCGTCGAACGCGTGGAACAACGCGGGCACGGGTCACGCGGCGCTGTGCGAGCTGAACTACATGCCCGAGGCTCCCGACGGTACGGTCGACCCGGCGAAGGCCGTCGGCATCAACGAGCAGTTCCAGCAGAGCCGCCAGCTGTGGGCGTCGCTCGTCGAGCGCGGCGTGCTCGACGAACCGTCGACGTTCATCAACTCGGCCCCGCACATGACGTTCGTGCGCGGCGAGAAAGACGTCGCCTACCTCAAGAAGCGCTACGAAGCGCTCAAGGAGCAGCCGCTGTTCGCCGGCATCGAGTACTCCGAAGACTCGCGCGTCATCAACCAGTGGGCCCCGTTGCTCATGCAGAAGCGCCGCAAGGGCGAGCCGTTCGCGGCGACGCGTGTGCCCGCCGGCACCGATGTCGACTTCGGCGCGCTCACCCGTCAGCTCTTCGACCACCTGGCCGACCAGGGCGTCGACGTCGTCACCAACCGCGAGGTGCGCAACCTCACGAAGCTCAAGGACGGCACGTGGAAGGTGTCGTACCGTCACTCGCTCGGCAAGACCCCGGGAAGCTTCCGCGCACGGTTCGTGTTCGTCGGCGCCGGCGGCTGGGCCATCAAGCTGCTGCAGCGCTCGGGCATCCCCGAGATCAAGGGCTACGGCGTGTTCCCGATCGGCGGCCAGTTCCTGAAGACCACCAACCCCGCGGTCGTGTCGCAGCACAAGGCGAAGGTCTATTCGCAGGCCTCGGTGGGTGCCCCGCCGATGTCCGTGCCGCACCTCGACACCCGCGTCGTCGACGGTGAGGCCTCGCTGCTGTTCGGCCCGTTCGCCACGTTCAGCCCGAAGTTCCTCAAGAACGGGCGCATCACCGACATCGTCGCGCAGGTGCGTCCGAGCAACCTGTGGCCCATGATCAAGGTCGCGATCGACAATCCGAGCCTCATCACCTACCTCGTCAGCGAGCTGCTCAAGAACCACAAGAAGAAGGTCGACTCGCTTCGTACGTTCATGCCGACCGCCAAGGACGAGGACTGGGAGCTCATCCAGGCCGGCCAGCGCGCGCAGGTGATGAAGAAGGACCCGGACAAGGGCGGGGTTCTGCAGTTCGGCACCGAGGTGGTCACATCGTCCGATGGCACGATCGCGGGCCTGCTGGGCGCGTCACCGGGCGCCTCGACGGCCGCGTCGATCATGCTGAGCCTGCTCCGGACGTGCTTCCCCGACCGGATGGGGGAGTGGGAGCCGACGCTGCGCGATCTCATCCCGAGCTACGGAGACACGCTCAACCCGCGTCCCGATGTCGCGGCCGCCTCGCTCCGCGAGACCGCCGAAGCGCTCAAGATCAACGTCTGACGCGGACGGTGCGCCGCAGCGGCGGCGCGGGGGCTCGCTAGCCTGAAGGACATGCCCCCAAGGAGAATCCCGGCTCTGCTGGCTGCGACGATCGCGTTGGCGCTGGTGTTGCTGCCCGCCGCGGCGCACGCCGGCGTCGACGACTTCGAGTTCGAGTCGTTCAGCGGCGACTACTACCTGAGCCGGTCGACCACCGACTCGGCAGAGCTCTACGTCGTCGAGACGCTCGTCGCCTCGTTCCCGGACGCCGACCAGAACAAAGGTCTCGTGCGCCGCATCCCCCGGATGCAGTCCGGTGTCGATCTGGGCACAAGAGTGGTCGACGTGCGAGGAGAGGGCGGCGCCGTCGTCCCGTGGTGGACCGAGACCGACGACGACGCGATCTCGGTGTTCACGGGCGACGACTCGTACGTGCACGGCGATCAGACGTACGTGATCAGCTACACGATGTCGGACGTCGTCCTCCGCTACCCCGACACAGAGGCCGACGAGTTCTTCTGGGACACGGTGGGCGTCGAGCATGCGCAGCCCTTCCGTGACGTGACGGTGCGCGTGCACGTGCCGGGCAGCGTCGCCGCCGACCTGCTCGACGGCCGAGCCGCCTGCTACCAGGGGCCGGAGGGTTCCACCGACAGGTGCGAGATCGACGGCCCGACAGCCGCCGTCGACGCCTGGCCGTCGGAGGTGAGCACGTGGGCGGCCTGGCACGGCGCCTCGAGTGCCGGCGCCCAGCAGTTCACCGTGCGCGCCGGTGCACTCGAACCGCAGGAGAACGTGTCGGTCGCCATCGGATTCCGGATGGGGAGCTTCGCCGCCGCGACGGCGCCTCCGCCGCCCGCTTATCCGTGGTGGCAGTGGATCGTGCCGGGTCTCGCCGCGCTGTTCGGGGTGCTCGGCATCCCGCTGCTCCTGCTGGTGCGGGCTCGGTTGCGACGGAACCCCGACGACACTCCCGTCATCGCGAGGTACACGCCCCCTGACGCCGAGTCGCCGACCCTCTCGGCAGGTGTGCTCGATGTTCCGGGTCGCGCGATGGCCGCGCATGTGGTCGATCTCGCGGTGCGCGACAAGGTCGCGATCCACGCGCGTGGCGACCGCGAGGGCACGTCCGACTTCGAGGTCGAGCTCGTCGACCGCGCCGGCCTCGACGGCGACGACCGCCGTGTGGTCGACGTGCTCTTCGGTCGCCGAGCGGAGGCCGGCGCCCGCGTCTCGCTCGCGGCTTTCGCGCAGAAGCCCCCCGCGCGTGCCGTGACGTACGTGCGTCGTGTGGAGGAGTCGACCGTGCAGCGCGGCTACCGTGCCGCTGCCCCCGCGTGGGTCGGCTCGCTCCGCGGGTGGCTGCAGTTCGGGGCCTTCGCCCTCGCGATCGTGCTGCTCGTGGCCCCGGGGCTGTCGGAAGCGGCGTTCGAGGCGGCCGGGGGAGTGCTCGCGGTCGTCATCGCGCTGTGCTTCGTGACGTTCATCGGGGTGCCCTTCGTCCGACTCCCGAAGACGACGCTGACGGTCGCCGGTGGGGAGCACGCGCACGAGCTCGACGGCATCCGCGAGTACCTGCAGCTCGCGGAGGCGGACAGGCTCACGGCGGCGCAGGCGCCGCACACAGCCGAACGGGTCGCGTCGGGGCGGCGAGCGTTCGGCGATGACAGCCCGGGCAGCGTAGTGAACGTGTACGAACGGCTCCTGCCCTATGCGGTGCTGTTCGGACTCGAGCGGGAGTGGGCCGAGGTGATCCGCACGCACCTGCCGGCGACGCCGGGGGCGGACAGGTCGACGTCGCATGGTGCGGACAGGCTCGCGCTCCTCGACGTCGTCGGCTCACGGCCGCTGTCGGAGGCGTCGTCGTCGCTCGGGCGCCTCGCGGCGACACCCGTCTCGTCTCCGCGCAGCGGATCGTCGTGGACGTCGTCGTCCAGCGGGGGGTGGGCGAGCTCCGGAGGGTCGTCCGGCGGCGGATTCTCGGGCGGTGGCGGAGGGGGCGGGAGCATCGGCGGCCGGTAGCGGCAGGGGCTCGCGGTGCGGCGCACGGCTGGCGCAATAGACTCTTTCGGTGGCCAAACTGTACTTCCGCTACGGCGCGATGAACTCCGGGAAGTCCACGGCCCTGCTGCAGGCCGCCTACAACTACGAGGAGCGCGGGCAGCATGTGCTGCTCGCCAAGCCCGAGATCGACACGAAGGGCGCCGACCGCATCTCGAGCCGTCTCGGGGTCGATCGTCTTGTCGACTTCCTCATCGGCCCGGGCGACGACGTGCAGGCGCTGCTCGCTGTGCACCGTGAGCGCGTGCGGGCCCTGGCAGAGAACGAAGCCCTCATCCCCGCCTCGAGCGCGACGGGCTCTCGGCCCGATGTCGCCTGTCTCCTGATCGACGAGGCGCAGTTCCTCACACCGGGTCAGGTCGATGACCTCCTCCGGATCGTCGTGGACGACCGCATCCCCGTGTTGGCCTACGGCATTCGCACCGACTTCCAGACGCGCGCGTTCCCGGGCTCGGCGCGCCTGCTCGAACTCGCGCACAGCCTCGAAGAGCTGAAGACGATCTGTCGGTGCGGACGCAAGGCGCTCTTCAACGCTCGTCTCGTCGAGGGGCGTTTCGTCTTCGACGGCGACCAGGTGGCGATCGATGAGCTGACCGCCGATCGTGTGACCTATGAATCGATGTGCGCCGAGTGCTACCTGCGCGAGTCGGGTGGTCGACTGCGCTGATCGCACGACGTGTGCGTCCCACGTGCGAGTGGTCTCGTGACGGGTCTCGCACGTCCTGATCCTGCTAGTGTGGTCAGACATCGCAAGTGTGGTCTGACATCACCCGGATGTCGCGACGCCGGCGTCCAGACCCGCAGCTCGCTGCGGCAGAGGGGGATCGATGACGCAAGCCGCTCCGGCGCGCGCCTGGCGCGTGGTTCTCGAGAAGATCGAAGCCGACCTCCTCGAAGGACGGCTGGGTCCCGGAGATCGCCTGCAGCCCGAGCGTGAGCTCGCCACAACGCTGGGCGTGGGCCGGTCGAGCGTGCGCGAGGCGCTGCGCGTGCTCGAGGTCATGGGCCTCATCCGCACGGCGACCGGTTCGGGCCCCACCTCGGGCGCGATCGTCACCGCGACGCCCCACGGCGGCCTGGCGCAGCTGCTGCGCCTCCAGGTGGCCGCCCAAGGCTTCCCGATCCCCGACGTATACGAGACCCGGCTGCTCCTCGAGGAGTGGGCGGTCGGCGACCTCGCCGGACGCTCCGACGCCGACCTCACCGCGGCGCATGCGACCCTCCATGCGATGGAGTCCACGGCGCTCACCCCCGAAGAGTTCCTCGCGCTCGACACGCAATTCCATCTGCGTCTCACAGACGCAGCGGGCAATCTCGTCGTGGCCGCGACGATGGCAGGCCTGCGTACCACCATCGAGCACTACATCCGTGCCGGGGCCGAGCACATCCCCGACTGGAGCCGCACGGCCGAACGGCTCCGCGCCGAGCACGCCGCTGTGCTGGAGGCCATCGAATCGGGTGACGCCGAGCGGGCTCGCGCCACCGTGCGCGCGCACATCACGGGCTATTACGCCGACGCGGGGCTCGCGTCGCCCACGGCCCCGCACTGACACAGACCGGCACCCGCCGGAACCGACGCGACCGGCACCGGTGTCGGCGCCGCGAGAGGACGAGAAGAAATGGCGCAGCGACAGCTTCCCCGCATCCCCGAACTGCTGGAGCTCATGCAGTTCAAGAAACCCGAGCTCGACGGCACCAAGCGACGACTCGACGCGGCCCTCACGATCGCCGACCTCCGCACGATCGCGAAGCGGCGCACCCCCAAGGCAGCCTTCGACTACACCGACGGCGCCGCCGAGGGCGAGCTGTCCCTCGCCCGCGCGCGGCAGGCCTTCGAGGACATCGAATTCCACCCCGACATCCTGCGCCCGGCCACCTCTGTCGACACGCGCACACAGGTGCTGGGCGGCCCGTCCGCACTGCCGTTCGGGATCGCGCCGACCGGGTTCACGAGGCTCATGCAGACCGAGGGCGAGGTCGCCGGGGCGGGCGCCGCCGCGGCGGCCGGCATCCCCTTCACGCTGTCGACGCTCGGCACGACGTCGATCGAGAACGTGCGGGCCGCCAACCCCCACGGGCGCAACTGGTTCCAGCTCTATGTCATGCGCGACCGGGAGATCTCCTACGGGCTCGTCGAGCGCGCCGCGCGCGCCGGGTTCGACACGCTCATGTTCACGGTGGACACGCCGGTGGCGGGAGCGCGGCTGCGCGACAAGCGCAACGGGTTCTCGATCCCGCCGCAGCTGACCGTCTCGACCATCCTCAACGCGATCCCACGCCCGTGGTGGTGGATCGATTTCCTCACGACCCCCAAGCTCGAGTTCGCGTCGCTGTCGACCACGGGCGGCACGGTAGGCGACCTGCTCAACGCCGCCATGGATCCCACGATCAGCTACGACGACCTCGCCGTGATCCGCGGCATGTGGCCCGGGAAGATCGTCGTCAAGGGCGTCCAGAACGTTCCCGACGCGGTGCGGCTCATCGACCTGGGGATCGATGGAATCGTGCTCTCCAACCACGGCGGACGCCAGCTCGACCGTGCGCCCATCCCGTTCCGACTGCTGCCGCACGTGGTGCGCGAGGTCGGTCGTGACGCGACGATCATGATCGACACGGGAATCATGAACGGCGCCGACATCGTCGCGTCGGTCGCGCTCGGTGCGAAGTTCACGCTCATCGGCCGGGCCTACCTGTACGGGCTGATGGCCGGAGGGCGCCGCGGGGTGGATCGGACGATCACGATCCTCCGCACCGAGATCGAGCGCACCATGCAGCTGCTCGGTGTCGCGTCGCTCGACGAGCTGGAGCCGCGTCATGTGACGCAGCTGCAGCGTCTCGTACCGGTCGCCGCCGCCGAGACCGACGCGCGCGTCTGAGACCCGGCGCGCCGCCTATCGCGTCGGCAGGGTCGGGATGAGCTGCTCGAGGAATGTGACGGTGTCGTGCCATCCCGTCACGGCATGGCAGGCGACCCCCATCGCGAGCACGGGGTAGTCGTTGCCGTTCTCGTCGAGCCGGTCGCCGACGAAGAGCATGTCGTCGAGCGGGATGCCGGTCTGCTCGGCGAGTTGCCGCATCCCGTAGGCCTTGTCGATGCCGCGACGCGTGATGTCGATGGAGGTCGAGCCGCCAGAACGCACCTCGAGGTCGGGGATGCGGGCGGCGACCGCGTCGCGCAGCGCGTTCTTCTTCGCGCCGGTCGGGTCCCACGCCATCTTCACGTCGACGGGCGCCGTCTGACCCAGCGCCGAGAAGGTGATCTGCGAGCCGCGGTCTTCGAGGATGTCTCCCCAGGTGTCCGATTCCCACAGTCCGAGGCGACGCGCCTCCTCCTCGACGGCTGCCAGGGCGCGCTGCTTCTCATCGTCGCTGAGGGCATGGGCGTAGACGGTCTGCACGCCGTCGGCGTCGACCCGGTAGTACTGCGTGCCGCACGTGGGGAGCAGGTGGAAGTGTTCGAGCGCCTCTGCGTCTTCGGCCGGGAGGCGCTCGACGACCTGCGCCTGGAACTGCAGCAGCTGTCCGCCCGAGATGATCGCCACCTCCACCCGTTCGGCCAGGTCGAGGAGCAGCTCGCCCATCCGTGGCGAGATGGCGCTCTTCGACGGTGCCAGGGTGTCGTCGAGGTCGAACGCGACGAGGCGCGGCGTGGTCATGTCGTCGGCTCCCAACAGGCTGGTGTGACGAGAGGCCCCACCCGCGGGTGGAGCCTCTCTGTTGTCGGGGTGACAGGATTTGAACCTGCGGCCTCGTCGTCCCGAACGACGCGCGCTACCAAGCTGCGCCACACCCCGTGGCAACCCTCCGAGTCTACCCCGTTCCGGCGCTCAGAACGAATCGGGCCGGCTCGGGACTGCGCTCGCGCCGTCCCGGGCGACCAGTCGCAGCACGGACGCCTCCGGTCGGCACGCGAAGCGCACCGGTGCGTAGATCGAGTGGCCGAGTCCGGCGCTCACGTTGAGCGGGAGGCGCCGCCCGCGATGCGTCCATGCGCTGAGCCCGCGTGCCTGGTCCAGAGGGATGTCGCAGTTCGCGACGAGCGCCGACCGGGAGAACGGGATGCGCACCTGACCGCCGTGCGTGTGGCCCGCGATAAGCATGTCGGCCCCCAGGTCGGTGAAGCCGTCGAGCACGCGTCGGTACGGAGCGTGCGTCACCCCCAGCACAAGGTCGGGCTCACGAGGTCCGCGCCAGATGCTGCCCCGGCGCACCCGGCGGAGCGCTTCAGCCACGGCCGTCAGGTCGTCCCACTCGCGGTGCGCGTCATCGACGCCGAACGCGTCGATCAGCAGGCCCCCCACATCGCGCCGCGCGGCGGTGTTGTTGAGGTCGTCCCACCCGAGCTCGTCGGTGAAGTACGCATCCATCGCCGCGGTGTCGAGCGATTCCGCCCGCGGACGATGCCCGGACGGCCCGGTGAAGTAGGCCAGCGGATTGCGGGCAGCGGGGCCCACGACGTCGTTCGAGCCGTGCACGAAGAAACCCGGCACGCCGCGCAAGGGCGCGAAGGCCGCGCGGATGCCACGGAGGCCGTCCGCGTGGCCGAGGTTGTCGCCGGTGTTGACCACGAGATCGGGCTGCACCCGGGCGGCCATCTCCGCGATCCACCGCTGCTTGCGGTGCTGCCACGGTGCCATGTGCGCGTCGGACAGGTGGAGCACCGTCAGAGGCGCAGCCCCCGGCGGAAGGATCGCGAGCCGGTGCTCGCGCACCGTGAACAGGTATCGCTCGATCCCGAAGCCCCAGACGGCAGACCCCACGCCGACCGCCCCCACGGCTGCGAGAGCCGTGAGGGCGGTGCGAGGGATCAGTGACGCGCTCAGTCGTCGTCCCCGGGTCCGCCGGGGCCGCCGCCGCGTCCGCCGCCGTTGCCGTTGCCGCCGCACGAGGCGGCCTGGAACTGGATCGTGATTTCGGTGTTGCGGCTCGCGACCGTCCCCGCGGACGGATCGGTTCCGGTGACGACGCCCTGCGGGGGAGCACCCTCCGACTCGGAGCAGTCGCGCTGGATGCGGCCGAACCCGGCGGAGCGCAGCGTACGCTCGGCGTCGTCGGGGCTGCCGCCGACCGACGGCACCACGAGGCCCTTGCCGTTGCTCGGCGAGATCGTGACGCTCGCGCCGGCCACCACGCGGCCTGCGCCGGGGCTCTGTTCGACGATCGTGCCGGCAGCCTCGGTCGCGTCCACGGCGCTGCCGACGGTCACGCTGAAGCCTGCGCCGCGCAGCCGGTCGGTGGCCTCGTCGACGCTCAGGCCGATGACGCTCGGCAGGTCGACGTACACCTGACGTGTGAGCTCCCGGTCGGGCTGCGGGAACCGGTCGCCGCCGAACTTGGCGTTGGCCGCGCGCTGCATGTTGGGCCAGATGCTGTTACGGATGCGCGAGAGGCGGTATCCCGACTCGTAGTAGCGGTCGAGCTTCGCGAAGCCTTCCACGTTGCCCACCCAGACCACGGTCGCGACCTCGGTGCTCGCGCCGTCCATCCACGTGTGCTCGAACTGGTGGATACCGGTCTTTCCGAGGATCGGGACGCCGTCGTAGGTTCGGGCGCCCGAACCGGTGCCGTCTCCCTGCATGACTGCCTGCAGCGCATAGGCGGTCGTCGATGCGACGGCTTCGCTCATGACGCGTGTGCACTTGGTCTCGGGGGCGGGGTGCTCGCTGCCATCGGCGTTCTTCACCTTGTCGATCGACTTCGGCTCGCACAGGATGCCGTTCGAGGCGACCGCGGCGTACGCCTGCGCCATGTCGATCGGGGCGACGTCGGCCGAGCCGAGCACGTCGTACGGTGCGTTGTTGCCCTCGGCGAGCGCCTTGCCGTTGCCGAACGTCACGCCCAGCTTGCCGGCGACCTTGTTGGTGCTGCACACCGAGATCCGCTCGGCCATCGCGAGGAAGCCGGAGTTCAGCGAGTCCTTCGTGAAGCGGTAGACCGAGCCGTTGTAACCGCGGTTGCCCTCGAAGTTTCCGACGGCGTCGTCGCCGGAGCCCGTCTTGACCTCCTGCGTCTGCCCGTCGCAGCGATCGACCGTCTTCATGCCGACGCGGCCGTTCAGGTACTCGTTGATCGAGTGGCCCTGCTCCAGCCAGTTGATGACGCTGAACATCTTGTAGGTCGAACCGGCGGGGTGCCCGCCGCCGCCGTTGGCCTTGCGGACGTTGTAGTTGACGGCGGTCTTCTCGCGGCTGTCGTCGCTGCCCTTGGCGCTGTAGGGCCGGTTCTGCACCATCGACAGCACGCGCCCCGTGCCGACCTCGACCTGGATGCCGGATGCGCCGAGGTACATGTACGGCACGTCGGCCGGCACCACGTCGATCGCGTCGTTGGCTGCCTTCTGGAGGTCGGGGTCGAGCGTCGTGTACACCTTGAGGCCACCGCGGCGGAGAGCGGCGGCGCGGTCTTCAGGGGTCTCGCCGAACGCCGGGTCGCTCTTGATGATCGACACGACGTACTCGCAGAAGAACTCGGCGCCCTTGGCCTGCACGCAGCCCTGCTTGCGCGGGGTGATGTCGGGCTCGATCGGCGTGGCCTTGGCTTCGTCGTACTCCGCGCGCGTGATCTTGCCGTCCTTCAGCATGCGCCCGAGCACGTAGTTGCGACGCTCGAGCGTGTCGGCGTAGCCGTCGGCCTTGCTGTTGTGCGCTTTGCCGTTCTTATCGGTCCACGTGCCCTTCGGGCGGTCGATGCGGAACGTGTTCGGCTCCTGGACCATGCCGGCGATCGTCGCGGCCTGCGCGATCGTGAGCTTCTTCGCCGTCGTCCCGAAGTAGTACTGCGCCGCGGCGCCGATGCCGTAGACAGTGCCGCCGAACGACGCGATGTTCAGGTACCCGACGAGGATGTCGCTCTTGTCGTACTCCTGCTCGAGCTGGATCGCGTAGCGCATCTCCTGGAGCTTGCGCTGGTAGCCCTCCGTGCCCTTGTTGACCGTGGTGTCGAGGTAGCACTGCATGACCTCGTCCTCGTTCTTGGCCTTGCTCTCGCAGTTCTGCTGCAGCACGTTCTTCACGTACTGCTGCGTGATGGTCGAGCCGCCTCGCGTGTCGGCGCCCGTGGCGTTGCCCGCGAGGGCCTTCACGGTGCCGACGAGGTCGACGCCGCCGTGCGAGAAGAAGTTCTTGTCCTCACTGGAGAGGATGGCGTCGTACATCACGGTCGCGACGTCGTCGTACTCGACGGGGATGCGGTTCTGGTCGAAGAACTGAGCCATACGGACCCACTTGTCGTCGGCGTTCTTCTTGTAGATCGAGGTCGGGAGCATGAGCTTCTCGATCTTCAGATAGTTCGGCATGTTGTCGAACATCGTGATCGCGCTCGATGCCGCATATCCCGACACGGCGATCGCGGGCGTGACGGTCGCGGTGATGAGAATTCCGGCGACGGTGCTGAGCCCGATCAGGCCGAGGAAGCCTCCGAGCACGCCAGTGGCTGTCCGTTTCGAATGGGGCATAGGCTTGATCGTAAGGGAAATACCTGGGGGAACACCCGGTGCGTCCCGCATACCGCGATGATCCGCGCCGTCGAACGGGAGCACCGATGACCACGTGGGAATACCTCACCACGCCCCTGCTGATCCACAACACTGCAGCCATCCTCAACAACTGGGGAAAGCAGGGATGGGAGCTCGTGCAGGTGGTGCCCGGGCCCGAAGGCGGGCTCGTCGCCTACTTCAAGCGGCCCATCGGCGGCGGTGTCGCCAACGCCGGGCTCGGCGCGGCGGCGCAGGCGGCGCAGCAGTTCGAGGGGGCATGATGACGGTCTCGCAGCGCCTCTCCGAGCTCGGCATCGAGCTTCCGCCGGTCGCTCCGCCGGTGGCCTCCTACATCCCCGCCACGGTCCACGGAGACCTCGTGTACACCTCGGGTCAGCTGCCCATGGTGTCGGGCGTGCTTCCCGCCACCGGCAAGGTGGGCGAGGGGCATGGCCTCGTCCCGCCCGCCGACGCCAAGGACTATGCGCGCCAGTGCGCCCTCAATGCGATCGCCGCGGCCGCTGACGCCGCGGGCGGCATCGACCGCCTCGCGCGGGTCGTGAAGGTGACGGGCTTCGTCTCTTCGGTGCCCGAGTTCACGGGACAGCCCGTCGTGATCAACGGTGCGAGCGAGCTGCTCGGCGACGTCTTCGGCGACGCCGGCCGCCACGCGCGCTCTGCCGTGGGCGTGCCGGTCCTTCCCCTCGACAGTCCCGTCGAGGTCGAGGTGGTCTTCGCCCTCGCCTGACGCGTGCGTCAGAGTCCCTCGTCTCCCGGAGCACGTTCTTCAACTACTTCCCCTCGCTCGACGAGGCGATCTTCGGACCCGCTCTGACCTACCCCCGGGAGGTCACCGACCTCGTCCTCGAGGCGCACGCCGACGACCTCGTGGTCGCGGCGAGCCTCATCGTTATGGAGATGGTGCGTGGTCGGCCCGACGACGCCCACCCCGAGGACGCCGCCTGGCGGACGCCGACCACCGCACGGAGCCGCGACTGACGGTCGCGTTCTCGATCGCGCTCGGCGACGAGGTGCAGCGCGGGGCTCGCGAGGTCGGCGGGTCGTGCACATCGACGACGACGCGCTGCGCACAGCCCGCCGTCGGCTGGCGGCGATCAGCGCGCTGGCAGGCTGACCGCCGCCATCCACCGCGGCGACGGGTGTTACTTGACCTGCGCGGAGATGACGCTCATGACTGCCGTGTCGGCGAGCGTCGTCGTGTCGCCGACTTCCCGACCCTCTGCCACATCGCGCAGCAGGCGCCG
The DNA here is from genome assembly GCA_963789095.1 of uncultured Actinomycetota bacterium. Classification (GTDB taxonomy): domain Bacteria; phylum Actinomycetota; class Actinomycetes; order Actinomycetales; family Microbacteriaceae; genus Microbacterium. The sequence continues at coordinate 188,214 of CAWBJK010000009.1, read as the reverse complement.
CATGATCTTGCCGGAACGCGTCTTGGGCAGCTCGCCCACGATGTACACGTCGCGGGGGCGGGCGATCGGCCCGATCTGCTCGCCGACCCACGTGCGCAGCGTTCCTGCGAGTCCTTCGGGGGAGTGCGCGTCGAGGTAACTCTGCTTGATGATGACGAACGCCACCACGGCCTGGCCGGTCGTCTCGTCCGACGCCCCGACCACGGCCGCCTCGGCGACGGCCTCGTTGCCGACGAGGGCCGATTCGATCTCCGTCGTCGACAGGCGGTGCCCCGACACGTTCATGACATCGTCGACGCGTCCGAGGAACCACACGTCGCCGTCCTCATCGAGGCGCGCGCCGTCGCCGGCGAAGTAGTAGCCCTGCTTCTCGAACTTCTCCCAGTACGTCTCCTTGAACCGTTCGGGGTCGCCCCAGATGCCGCGGAGCATGCTGGGCCACGGCTTCGTGATCACGAGCAGCCCGCCGTTGCCGTTGCCGACGTGGGTCCCGTCCTCGTCGACCACGTCGATCGCGATGCCGGGAAGCGGCACCTGAGCCGACCCGGGCTTCGTCTCGGTGACGCCGGGGAGCGCGGACACCATTATCGCGCCGGTCTCGGTCTGCCACCACGTGTCGACGATCGGCGCCTTCTTGTCGCCGATGATCTTGCGGTACCACATCCACGCCTCGGGGTTGATGGGCTCGCCCACCGAGCCGAGCAGGCGCAGCGAAGACAGGTCGAACTGCTTCGGGATCGCGCGGCCGAGCTTCATGAACGAGCGGATCGCGGTCGGCGCGGTGTAGAGCACGGTCACGCCGTACTTCTGCACAAGCTCCCACCAGCGGCCCGGGTGCGGGGTGTCGGGCGTGCCCTCGTAGAGAACTTGCGTGGCTCCGTTCGCGAGCGGCCCGTAGGTGACGTACGAGTGGCCCGTGATCCAGCCGATGTCGGCTGTGCACCAGAACACGTCGCTCTCGGGGTGGATGTCGTGGACGACTTTGTTCGTGAAGGCCGCTTGCGTGAGGTAGCCGCCGGAGGTGTGCAGGATGCCCTTCGGCTTCCCTGTCGTGCCCGACGTGTAGAGGATGAACAGCGGGTTCTCGGCGGGGAAGGCCTGCGCTTCGTGCTCGGGCGAGGCGGCGGGCACGGCGTCGTGCCACCACACGTCGCGATCGGCGTCCCACGTGACCTCGTTGCCGGTGCGCTTGACGACGAGCACGTGCTCGACCGATTCCTGAGGGCCGGCGCCGCGGTCGCCGAGCGCCTGGTCGACGGCGGGCTTGAGGGGCGAGACGCGGCCCTTTCGATAACCGCCGTCTGCCGTGATGACGAGCTTCGCTCCCGCATCGTCGATGCGCGTACGGAGGCTGTCGGCCGAGAAGCCGCCGAAGATCACGGAGTGGATCGCGCCGACGCGGGCGACGGCGAGCATCGCGGCGATCGCCTCGGGGATCATCGGCATGTAGATGGCGACGCGGTCACCCTGCCCCACGCCGAGATCGCCGAGCACGTTCGCGAGCCGCTTGACCTCCTCGGTCAGCTCGGCGTACGTGATCCGGCGCTCGTCGCCCGGCTCGCCCTCCCACAGGAGCGCGACGCGGTCGCCGTCGCCCGCCTCGACGTGACGGTCCAGGCAGTTGTAAGCGACGTTCAGCTCGCCGTCGGCGAACCACTCGGCGAACGGCGGGTTCGACCAGTCGAGCACCTGGGTGAACGGCTTGTGCCAGTGGAGCGCCCGTGCCTGCTCTGCCCAGAACCCCTCGCGGTCGGCGTCTGCCTGGGCGTACAGCTCGGCGGTGGCCACGGCGTTCTGCGCGAACTCCTCGCTCGGCGCGAAGCGGCGCGTCTCATTCAGAAGGTGGTCGATCTGGCTGCTCATCGCGCTCCTTTGCGGCGGTCCGGTAACGGCGACAACTGCGTTCGCCGTGACGATCCGTCCCATCTTGCCGCGGGTGCGGATCGGTCACTACCTCCGTTAGTAGGTATCGATGGAGACTGATATATCGCTTGCGCCACACGTGTGGGATGTTGGAGGGAGCGGACCTGTTGCGTAAGCTCGGTCCCGGCCGAACTCAGATTCTGGCGCGACGGCAGTTGCGATCCCCCGTAGCGACTGCTGTCCTGGGCGGCATCCTTCCCCCCAAGGATGCCGCCCCTCTCCATTTCTCTCGCGTCTTCGCCGTGGTTGCGAGCGGGCAGTGCAGCCTCCTCCCCACGCTCCGCGGCGACGTGGGAACCCACATCGCGCGGGGCTGGACCCGGCGGGGTGCTCGCCGGGTCCTACCTTCGGGGGATGCCTGAGCCGTTCGTCGTCCGCCCGCGAAGCGCGTCGCGCGAGTCCAGCGCCGGTGACGCGACCGTCCCGCGCAGGGACGCTGCGCGTCCGCGGAGGGTGCCGGATCATCCCGCGCTCGAGCCCCTGCTGCCGCACCTCACCGACCCCGAGGTGACCGACGTCTTCGTCAACGGGGTCGACGGCGTGTTCGTCGACCGGGGCGCGGGCGCGGAACGGGTCTCGGCGTGGCATGGCGACGAAGACGCCGTCCGGCAACTTGCGGTGGCTCTCATCGCTCTGGGCGGACGTCACCTCGACGACCTCACCCCTCTCGTCGATGTGCGCTGGGAGCACGGCGCGCGAGTGCACGCCGTGCTCCCGCCGGTCGCCTGTGCGGGTGCGGCCATCTCCATCCGGCTGCCGGCGACGCAGCAGCCGAGCCTCGACGAGCTCGGGCGGCGGGGCATGTTCTCGGCCGATATGGGCGCGCGCCTCCACAGCCTGGTCGAGCGGCGCGCGAATCTGCTGGTGACGGGTGCCACGGGCGCCGGCAAGACCACGCTGCTCGCGAGCATCCTCGGTCTCGTGCCCGACCGCGAGCGCATCGTCACCATCGAAGACGTCGCCGAGCTCCGCATCGTCCACCCGCACCATGTGCGGCTCGAAGCGCGGCAGCCGAACCTCGAAGGAGCCGGCGAGATCGACCTGTCGCGTCTCGTGCGCGAAGCACTTCGGATGCGGCCCGACCGGCTCGTCGTCGGAGAATGCCGCGGAGCCGAGGTGCGAGAGCTCCTGACCGCGCTCAACACCGGCCACGACGGCGGGGCGGGAACCGTGCACGCGAGCGGGCTCGCCGACGTCCCTGCCCGTCTCGAAGCACTCGGCGCTCTCGCCGGGCTCGACGATCGCGCGCTCGCGCGACAGGTCGTGAGCGCGATCGGCGCGGTCGTTCACGTCGAGCGCGGACCCGACGGCGTCCGGCGCATCGCTGGCATCGCCCATCCGCGGGTGCGCGGCGACCGTCTGGAGATGGGGGAGGAGCGATGATGCGCTGGCGCGATCATCGGCCCGCGCCCACCCGCAGGATCCGGGCGGCGGAGGCGCGGGAGGAGACAGCCGCGCAGAGAATCATGGCGGGGCAGCGAATCATGGCGGGGCAGAGAATCATGGCTGGGCAGAGATCGGCGCAGGAGGACACAGCGGCGGAAGCTGCGACTCGCGTCCATCGACTCGCCGTGCTCCTCGAAGCGGGCCTCACTCCCATGGCCGCTTGGGGGCATGTCGGGGAGGTGCGCGGGGCGGCGGCCGGGCGGCGATCCGCGCGGCGGTCGAGCGCGACGGTGGTGCACGAGTCTCCTCCGCAGACAGGAGAGCTTGCCGAGACGTTGGCTGTTCGGGGCGGCGCATGGCGCGAGGTGTCGGTCGCGTGGCGAGTGGCCTCCACGGTCGGTGCGCCGCTCGCGCCGAGTCTGCGGAGCATCGCCGAAGCGCTGCGCGACGCGGAGCAGGCTCGGGAGGATGTGGCCGTTGCTCTCGCCGAGCCCGCCGCGACTGCGAGGCTCATCGGCTGGCTCCCGTTGCTCGCCGTCGTGCTGGTCGCAGCGTTCGGTTTCGACGTCGCAGGTGCCGTCGCGACGCCCGGCGGGGGCGCATGCGTCGTCTCGGGCGCCGCGCTCATGGTGGCCCCGCACCGATGGACGCGTCGGCTCGTGCGCCGGGCGCAGCCCGCGGCGGGCATCGCGGGGTGGGAGTGCGACCTCGTCGGCATCGCGTTGAGCGGTGGTGTCTCGATCGACCGCGCGCTCGCCGTCGTCGAGCGTGCCGGCTGTCCGACCGCACGCGAGGCGACCGCCGACGTGCTCGCCCTGTCCCGCGCTTCGGGGGCTCCCGCCGTCGAGCTCCTGCGCGCCGAGGCGACGGAGAGCCGCCGGACGGCCCGCACCGACGGAAAGCTCCGCGCAGCGCGACTGAGCGCACGGCTTCTGCTGCCGCTGGGCGTATGCACGCTGCCCGCGTTCCTGCTGCTCGGCGTCGCGCCGATGATGCTCGCCGTCCTCGCGTCCGCTCCTGTCGTGTATTGAGTCCCGTCTTGCCCCCGGATCCGCACACGCCCGGCGTGCCACGACCTGCCCTTCCATCGCATAAAGAAAGAGGAGTCACCATGACTTGCACACCCCGTCTTCGCCCGCTCACCCGGCACCGTGCAGCGGCGCTCTTCTCCGACGAGTCGGGTGCCGCCACCGCCGAGTACGCGATCGCCACGATGGCCGCCGTGGCATTCGCGGGACTCCTGGTGGTCATCATGCGCAGCGATGAGGTGCGCGGGATCCTCACCGATCTCGTGCGCCGCGCGCTCACGGTGTCGTGACGCGATGGCGTGACGATGCAGGCGCGGCGGCGGCGGAGTTCGCCGTCGCCGTGCCGGCGGTCGTCCTCGTGCTCGCGCTCGCCGTCGGCGCCGTCACCGTATCGGGGCGTCAGGTGCGGCTCGAACAGGCTGCGGTGCAGGCGTCGCGACTGGCGGCGCGGGGCGAGTCGGCTGACCGCGTCGGCCAGGCGGCGAGCAGGCTGCTCGACGGCGTCCGCATCAGCATCGGCCCGGAGGGCGACATCGTGTGCGTCACCGCGAGTGTCGCGGCGCGCACGGTTCTGCCCCTGCCCGACCTCCGCACCTCCGCCTGCGCGCTGGCCGGGGCACGGACCCCCGGAGCGCCCTGATGGCCGAGGTGTACTGATGGCAGGAGCAGCGGTGTCGGCGGGGCTGCTGGCCGTCGTCGCCGCACTGTCGGTGGGGGTGGCGACCGCGGGCGCCGCCTCGGTCGCTCAGGTGCGGCTGGCCGCCGCCGCCGATGCAGCCGCCCTTGCCGCTGCCGACGTCGCGCTGGGGGTCGTCGCCGGCGAGCCGTGCGAGTGGGCCGCGCGCCTCGCCGAGCGCAATGGCGCCCGGCTGGACGCCTGCCGGCTCGACGGCGCGACCGCGACGGTCACGGTGGCGACGACCTTCGGCGCCTTCTCGCTGCGCTCGCGGGCGCGGGCCGGTCTGCCGCCGTCCTGAGCTATGGTCCGCGACGGTTCGGTCGACCGGCACTGGTGCGCCCTGAGCGGACGCGCGCCTTCCCAGCTATTTCATGCGTTCGCGGTGTGTATGGTGTGCAACGGAGAAAGGATGTCAGTGGCTGAAGGCACGAAGAGCGCGAAGGGCACGACGGGAGCGAAGGGCAAGAAGCTCGTCATCGTCGAGTCCCCGACGAAGATGAAGTCGATTCAGGGGTACCTGGGCGACGGGTACGAGGTGCTCAGCTCGGTCGGCCACATCCGCGACCTCGCGAACAAGAAGGACATCCCCGCGGAGCTCAAGAAGACCTCCGTCGGCAAGTACTCCATCGACATCGAGAACGGGTTCACTCCTCTTTATGTGGAGAGCGACCGCGGCAAGAAGACCGTCGCCGAACTCAAGCGCGCGCTCAAGAACGCCGACGAGCTCCTGCTCGCCACCGATGAAGACCGCGAAGGCGAAGCCATCGCGTGGCATCTCCTCGAGGCCCTGAAGCCCAAGGTTCCCGTCAAGCGCATGGTGTTCCACGAGATCACCAAAGACGCCATCCGCGCCGCCGTCGACAACACCCGCGAGCTCGACCTCGCGCTCGTCGATGCGCAGGAGACCCGCCGCATCCTCGACCGCCTCTACGGCTGGGACGTGTCCGACGTCACCCGCCGGAAAGTCGGCCAGGGCACATCCGCAGGGCGAGTGCAGTCGGCCGCGACACGTCTGGTCGTCGACCGCGAGCGCGAGCGCATGGCCTTCGTGTCGGCGTCGTACTGGGATGTCGAAGCGCTCGCCGTCAAGGCATCCGACGCTTTCGGCACGCGCCTTGCCCGGCTCGACGGCGCTCCGCTGGCGCGCGGCACCGACTTCGACGACGCCGGACAGCTCAAGAAGGCCGTCGTCGTCCTCACCGAGGCGCAGGTGCGCGAACTCGCCGCCGCGATCGAGGCCAAGGGCTCCGCCACGGTCACCTCGGTGGAGGCCAAGCCCGGCACCCGCAGCCCCAAGCCTCCGTTCACCACGTCGACCCTCCAGCAGGAGGCCGGTCGCAAGCTCTCGATGAGTGCGAAGCACGCCATGGGCGTCGCCCAGCGCCTCTACGAGAAGGGGTACATCACCTATATGCGCACCGACTCGACGGCGCTGTCGACGCAGGCCGTCGCCGCGGCTCGGGCGCAGGCGGTCTCCCTGTACGGCGACAAGGCGGTGCCCGCCAACCCGCGCAGCTACCGCAACAACGCGAAGAATGCACAGGAGGCCCACGAGGCCATCCGCCCGTCGGGCGAGGACTTCCGCACGCCCGGTTCGGTCGTGGCCGACCTCGACCGCGATGAGCATCGCCTGTACGACCTCATCTGGAAGCGCACGATCGCCAGCCAGATGGCCGACGCCAAGTACGAGACCACCACGGTGACGCTCGAGGTCGAAGCCGGCGACCAGGTGGCCGCGTTCACCGCCTCGGGCACGGTCTACACCTTCAAGGGCTTCCTCGACGCCTACGAGGAGGGTCGCGACGAGAAGCGCAGCGACGCCGACAAGTCGGAAGACCAGGCCCTGCCGGCGCTCTCCGTCGGCGACACGCTGTCGCTGCGTGACGTGGAGCCGAAGGGCCACGCCACGAGCCCCAAGCCCCGCTACACCGAGGCGTCGCTCGTCAAGGCGCTCGAGGAGAAGGGCATCGGACGCCCCTCCACCTTCGCCAGCATCATCGACGTGATCCTCGACCGCGGATACGTCAGCAAGCGCGGTCAGGCGCTCGTCCCCAGTTGGCTCGCCTTCAGCATCGTGCGACTGCTGGAGCAGCACTTCTCCGATCTCGTCGACTACGACTTCACCGCCGCGCTCGAAGACGACCTCGATGCGATCGCCCGCGGCGAGCAGGACCGTGCGACCTGGCTGAAGAAGTTCTACTTCGGCGCCGACGACCACGTCGGTCTCCGCAACGTCGTCGACAACCTCGGCGACATCGATGCGCGGGAGATCAACTCCACGCCGATCGGCGATGTGGCCACGCTCCGGTTCGGCCGTTACGGACCGTACCTCGAGGTTCCGGGCGATGACCCCGAGAACCCGCGGCGCGTCAACGTCCCGGCCGACCTGGCTCCCGACGAGCTGACGCCTGAGAAGGCGCGCGAGCTCATCGACGCGCCCGTCGGCGGCGACCGCGTGCTGGGTCAGAACCCCGAGAACGGTCGCGAGATCGTCGTGAAGGACGGCCGCTTCGGCCCGTACCTCGAAGAGGTGCTGCCCGAAGCGGAGGCACCGGCCGAGGAGGCGCCGAAGAAGCGAGGTACGAAGAAGGACGTCGCTCCCAAACCGCGCCGTGCGTCGCTGTTCAAGAGCATGTCGCCCGAGACGATCGACCTCGAGACGGCACTCAAGCTCTTCGGCCTCCCGCGCGTGGTGGGCGTCGACCCGGAGTCGGGCGAGAACATCACGGCTCAGAACGGCCCCTACGGGCCGTACATCAAGAAGGGCACCGACTCTCGCAGCATCGGCAGCGAGGAGCTCATCTTCGACATCACGCTCGAACAGGCTCTCGAGATCTACGCGCTTCCCAAATACGCCAACCGTGCCGCGACATCCCTGAAGGAGTTCGAAGCCGACCCGGTGAGCGGCAAGCCGATCCGCATCAAGGACGGCCGCTTCGGCGCATACGTGACCGACGGCACTACGAACGTGACGATTCCGCGCGGGCAGACCGCTGACGACATCACGTTCGAGATCGCCGTCGAGATGCTCGCCGAGAAGCGGGCGAAGGGACCGGCGCCCAAGCGCACGACCCGTCGCACGTCGACGCGCGCGACCGCGGCGAAGAAGAAGTGACCGCCGCCGCATCCGCCGGCGGTGCCCGCACCGGGCTGTGGATCACGTTCGAAGGCGGCGACGGTTCGGGCAAGACGACCCAGGCGGCCCTCCTGCAGGAATGGCTGCAGGAGCGGGGGCACACGGTGGTGCGCACGAGAGAACCAGGCGGCACCGCGGTGGGCAACCTCATCCGCGACATCGTGCTGCACCACCGCGGCGACATCGCGCCGCGCGCGGAGGCGCTGCTGTACGCCGCCGACCGCGCCCACCACGTCACCACCCTCGTGCAGCCGGCGCTGTCGCGCGGCGAGGTCGTCATCCAAGACCGCTACCTGGACTCTTCCGTCGCCTACCAGGGCGCGGGGCGTGTGCTGGATGCCACCGAGGTGCGCGACCTCTCGCTGTGGGCGACGGGCGGGGCACTGCCCGACGTCACGGTGCTGCTCGACATCGCTCCCGAGGCGGCCCGCGCGCGCCTCGACGCCGACGACAAGCCGTTCGACCGGCTGGAGGCCGAGAAGGCCGAGTTCCATGCGCGGGTGCGTGACGCGTACCTGCGCCTCGCCGCGGCCGAGCCGTCGCGGTTCCTCGTGCTGGACGCGGCGCGACCTGTGACGGAACTCGCCGAGGCCATCCGGAAGCGCATCGCGGAGGTCGTGGCCTGACCGCGACGGCGCTCGGGCGACGTCGGAGCCACGACGTAGGCTGGTGGGCATGACGACGGCCCTCGACACGCCCCACCCTGAGGAGCCGTCGCCGCAAGAGGCGCCGTTGGCCGACGTGACGTGGCCCGAGATCCCGTGGACCGACGTGTGGGGTCAGGCCGACGCTGTCGCGCAGCTGCGTGCGGCCGCCGACGATCCCGCACAGCTCGCGCACGCATGGCTCATCACGGGCCCGCCCGGATCGGGCCGGTCGACGCTGGCGCACGCGTTCGCCGCGGCGCTGATCGCCGAACCGGGGGACGAAGCCGCGATGCGTCAGGTGCTTGCGGGCACGCACCCCGACCTCGCCGCGTTGCGCACCGAGGGTGTGATCATCTCGATCAAGGATGCTCGGGCGCTCGTGGAGCGGTCGTACTTCGCGCCTTCGCTGGGGCGCTACCGCGTGATCGTCATGGAGGATGCCGACCGCATGGTCGAGCGCACGAGCAACGTGCTGCTGAAGGCGCTCGAAGAGCCGCCGGAGCGCACGGTGTGGATCCTGTGCGCACCGTCCGACGCCGACCTGCTGCCGACGATCCGCTCACGTGTGCGCACGCTGCGCCTCCGCGAGCCAGAGGTCTCCGACGTGGCACGGCTGATCGTGCAGCGCACCGGTGCCGACCCCGCGGTCGCCGAACAGTCGGCGCGCTTGGCTCAGCGCCACATCGGGATGGCCCAGCGTCTCGCGACCGACGAGACGGCTCGGGCGCGCCGCGACGAGACGCTGCGGTCGGTGCTGCGTGTGCGCGGCGTGGGCGACGCGGTCGAGTCGGCGGCCCGCATCGTGCAGCTCGCGACCGACGACGCGAAGTCCCTCACGGCCGAGCGCGACGAGGCAGAGCGCGAGTCTCTTCTGCGCACCCTCGGCATCCAGCCGGGAGCGGCCGTGCCGCCCGCGGTCCGTGGACAGCTGAGCGCCCTCGAAGACGACCAGAAGCGGCGCGCAACGCGCAGCCTGCGCGACGGCATCGATCGGGTCCTCACCGACTTCGAGTCGCTGTTCCGCGACACCCTCATGGTGCAGTTCGGCCGCGACGCCGACCTCATCAACCGTGAGATGCACGCGGACATCGTGGCGCTCGCCGGTGCCTGGACGCCGCAGCGGACCCTCACCGTTCTCGACCGCATCTCCGAGACGCGCACCAACCTCGAGGGCAACGCTGCTCCCGCGCTGGCGCTCGAGAGTCTGCTCATCACCGTCGCCAGCGGAAGGACCCCGTGAACCGCGCACGCCGCCTGCTCTCCGTCGTCGCCGGGCTGGCGGTGGCATCGCTCGTGCTCAGCGCGTGCGGCGTGCTGTGGGACGCGAAGGCCGGGAGCACCCCGCACCCCAGCCCCGCGCCCAACCTGGACGCCGTGCCCGAGGGGTTCGACGAGTTCTATGCGCAGCCGCTCGACTGGCGCGAATGCGACGGCGTCGACGAGGGCGTCTACGACTGCACCGAGGTGTCGGCGCCGCTCGACTGGGCAGACCCGGAGGGTGGTGAGATCGAGCTGGCCGTCATCCGTCGCCAGGCGAGCAACGGCGACCCGGCCGGTTCGCTCCTCACCAATCCCGGGGGCCCCGGTGCCAGCGGCTTCGACCTCGTTGCTCACAGTGCGCTGTTCGCCGTCGGTGAGGAGCTCGCCGAGGCGTATGACGTGATCGGATTCGACCCGCGTGGCGTCGGCCGCTCCACGGCGGTCGCGTGCCTCGACCCCGAAGCGATGGACGCGTATCTCTACGACATCCCTGCCCACCCGCGCGGCACGGCTGCGTGGGAGCAGGAGCTCACCGAGCGCAACCGGGTCTTCGCCGAGGCGTGCGAAGCCGAGAGCGGCGGCATCCTTCCCTTCATCACCACCGACAACGCCGCTCGTGACCTCGACCTCCTGCGCGCTGTGCTCGGCGACGCCGCCCTGACGTACCTGGGCTACTCCTACGGAACCTTCCTGGGAGCGACCTACGCGAAGCTGTTCCCGGATCGAGTGGGCCGCCTCGTTCTCGACGGCGCGGTCGACCCGTCGATCTCCGGCACCGAGATGGGCATGGTGCAGGCGGCCGGGTTCGAATCCGCCCTGCGCGCCTTCATGGGCTGGTGTCTCGACGAGGAGGACTGCGCGTTCACGGGCACGCTCGACGACGCCCTCGACGATCTGAGCACGTTGCTGGAGAGCGTCGACCGCGCACCTCTCCCGAACGACGACGGTCGCCGCCTGGGCGCCGACACCCTGGTCACGGCGATCGTCTCGGCCCTGTACGCCGACGTCCGCTGGCCGTACCTGAGCCAGGCCCTCGCCGACGCCCTCGCAGGCGACCCAGCGGTGGCGTTCGTGCTGGCCGACGACTACAACTCCCGCGATGCGGACGGCTCTTACCTCGACAACACGGCCGAAGCGTTCCGGGCCTACAACTGCATGGACTACCCGATCGAAGACGACCCGGATGCCGAAGCGGCGGCGAGAGCGTACCTCGCCGAGCACGCGCCGACGATCGCCCCGTACTGGGAGGGCGTCGAGACGTGCGCCGACTGGCCGGCCGCCGCGACCGGGGTGCGGGAGCGCATCACCGCCGACGGTGCGGCGCCCATCGTCGTCGTCGGCACCACGAACGATCCGGCCACGCCGTACTCGTGGTCGGAGGCGCTGGCCGACCAGCTTGCATCGGGAGTGCTCGTCACGCGCGTCGGGGAGGGGCACACGGGCTTCAACAAGGGCAACACGTGCGTCGACGACGCCGTGGTCTCGTACCTCATCGACGGCGAAGTCCCGCGCGACGGGCTCCGCTGCGACTGACAGCCCGGCAGGCTCTCCTCGGGTGCACCCGCTGCCGTTTCAGCCTGGTCGGAGACGAGCGGGTCGCCGTCGCGAGAGAGGTCAGCGCCGAAGGACGCGTCGCGCGAGCGCGTTCCCGAGGAACTGGACGATCTGCACGATCACGACGATCACGAGGACAGCGGCCCACGTGACCCACGGGTTGAACTGCTTGAACCCGTAGACGATCGCGAACTCGCCGAGTCCGCCGGCCGCCACGGCGCCGGCGATCGCCGTCATGTCGACGAGCGCCACCACGACGAACGTGTACCCGAGCACGAGGGGGCCGAGCGCTTCTCGCGGCACGAGCCGGAAGAGGATGCGGGCGCGGCTCGCGCCCGCCGCTCGGGCCGCCTCGATGACCCCCGGGCGCACGGTGAGAAGGTTCTGCTCGACGATGCGGCTGATCGCGAACATCGAGGCGAGCGTGATCGCGAAGACACCGAACTCGGGGCCGATCCCGGGGATGCCGATCGCGCGCGCGACCGGCTGCACGGCGGCGAGCAGGATGACGAACGGGATCGGTCGGAAGATGTTGACGATCACGTTGAGGACGCCGAACAGGGCGGGCTGCGCGAAGAGACTGCCGGGGCGGGTGGCGTAGAGGGCGAGGCCGAGGAGCAGGCCCAGGGCGCCGCCGAAGATGAGGGCGAGCGAGACGACGAACAGTGTCTCGAACGTCGCCTCCCACAGGTCGGGGAGCAGGTCGATGAGCCTATCCACGGGCGTCCTCCTCGATGAGCGGGGCGTGCGTGCGGGCGGCCGCGAGTGCGCGGTCCACGGCGTCCGGCGGGCCGGTGACCGCGAGCGTGAGGTGACCGAAGACGCGGCCGCCGATGTCGTTGATGCCGCCGTGGACGAGCTCGACGCCGACGCCGTGGGACGTCAGCTCGCGGAACACGTCGGCCTGTGAGACATCACCGTCGCGGAGCGAGAGGGTCACGATGCGGCCGGGGTGGCGTCGGCGGAGCGCGTCGAGCTCGTCGCCCGCCGGTGCGTCGTCGATGATGCTCGCGACGAAGCGGCGCGTCGCCTGCTGCTGGGGCGCGGAGAGCACGTCGAAGACCGGCCCGTCTTCGATGACACGGCCCTTCTCCATGACGACGACCCTGTCGGCGAGGCGGCGGACGACGTCCATCTCGTGGGTGATGACCACGACGGTCACGCCGAGCTCGGTGTTCACCCGGCGCAGGAGCGCGAGCACCTCGTGGGTGGTCTCGGGGTCGAGCGCACTGGTGGCCTCGTCGGCCAGGAGGATCCGGGGGCTGGTGGCCAGCGCGCGGGCGATGCCGACGCGCTGCTTCTGGCCGCCCGACAGCTGCTCCGGATAGTTCCGCGCGCGTTCGCGGAGACCGACGAACTGGAGGAGCTCGTCGACGCGCGACGCGATCTCGGCGCGGGGACGGCCCGCCACCTCCAGCGGGTAGGCGACGTTGCCGGCGACGGTGCGCGAATCGAACAGATTGAACTGCTGGAAGATCATGCCGATGTCGCCGCGGAGGGTGCGCAGGTCTCGTTCGCGCAGTCGCGTGATGTCGCGGCCGTCGATCTCGACGGTGCCGTCGGTGGGTGTCTCGAGCGCGTTGATGAGCCGGAGGACCGTGGACTTGCCCGCGCCCGAATAGCCGATGATGCCCGTGATCGTGCCCGCCGCGATGTCCAGCGACACGTTGTCGACGGCGACGATCCGATCCCCGCCCCGGCCAGGGGAGGGGAAGGACTTGGTCACGCCGGAGAGGCGGATGAGGGTCATGGGATCCTCCCGAGGGTTCGGTGCGGAACGTGCGTCGCGGGACGACACGCCACGAAGGCATGTCGTCCCGCGTTCCCGTGACCGCCGGTGTCGGCGGCGGGGCTGCCCGTCACTTGTTGGCGCGGATGTCTTCCTCGACGTCGTGGAGGGACGTCAGGAGGTCGGCGGCGGGGGTCTGCACCAGCACGGCTGTGCCGCCCGACGCATCCTGGACGCCGTCCTGCACGTCCTGCGAGGTCTGGAAGATCTCGATGAGCTTCTGGTACGTGGGGTTGTCGGCGTCTTCGGCGCGGGCGGCGAAGATGTTGACGTACGGCAGCGCGTTGGGGTCTGCCGGGTCGTCGACGGCGATCGCGTCGTCGAAGCTCAGGCCCGCGTCTTCCACGAAGTCGTTGTTGATGATCGCGGCGGCGACGTCGGGCAGCGAGGTCGCAGTGAACGCGGCGTCGAGCGCCTCGACCTTGACCTTGGAGGTGTCGAGCACGTCGGCGACGGTCGAGAAGATCGATCCGCCGTCCTTGAGCTCGATGAGGCCTGCCGACTGCAGCACGAGGAGGCCGCGGGCCTGGTTGGACTCGTCGTTGGGAACGGCGACGGTCTCGCCGGCGGGGATCTCGTCGGCCGATCCGTACTTGGCCGAGTAGAGACCCAGCGGGTAGATGGCCGTCGAACCGACGGGGACGAGGTCCTCGCCGCTCTGCACGTTGTAGGTGGCGAGGTAGATGACGTGCTGGAACTGGTTGAGGTCGAGCTCGCCCGCCGTGAGCGCGGGGTTCGGCTGCGTGTACTCGCTGAAATCGACCAGCTCGACGTCGATGCCTTCGACGGCGGCCGCGTCGACGTACGTGTCCCAGTAGGGGTCGCCGGCGCCCACGACGCCGATCTTCACCGTCTCGTTCTTTGCGGGTGCCCCGGCGTCGTCTGCGGCGTCGGGGGTGTTTCCGGCGCATGCGCTCAGGAGGAGCGCGAGGGGCAGGACGAGTGCTGCGGCGCCGATGGCCTTGGTGGGCGAGAAGGTCGTGCGGGACATGGTGGTGCTCCTTGTGATTCGGGGGCGCTGCGAGGAGCGCTGCACACAGGAGTGGACCGCGCTCGCCTCGTCGCGGTGCCTGTTCGACCGTACGCGGCAGCGGCTCCTGCCCCGAATCGGGCGTAACAGACCGACACTCACCGGCGCGCGCTCGCCCGCCGGGGCACGGGCCGCCGGGCGTGGTTCGCAGCACGTCCGATCACCCTGTAAGATCGTTGATCGTGCATGCGCGAGCAATGCACGCGCCACCTTAGCTCAGACGGCAGAGCGATTCACTCGTAATGAATAGGTCAAGGGTTCGATTCCCTTAGGTGGCTCCATAGGGCTTCGGGAGGCCGCGTGGATTCCCTCGATGCAGTGATCGAGATCTTCACCTGGCTCGGTTTCGGCGGTGCGCTTCTCCTGGGCGTCGTCGCCGTCGTGCTCTGGGTGAGCGACGGCACCTGGCTCCCGGTCGAGGCGCTCGTCGACCACGACGAGTCCGGGACCTACGTGCGCTGGTTCGACGCCGACGGCGACGCCAACAGCGTGCTCGCCCACGACGCCGACGCTGCGCACCTCCGCGGCGTCGATCGCGCCGACATCTGGTACCGCTACGGCTGGCGCGACCGCATGCGGCTCACGCGTCGCCCCCCGGGACTCCACGCGGTCGTCTGGGCGGCGGGCGCTCTCCTCGGGCTCGGCGTGGTCGCGCTCGTGACGTCGTGGGTGCTCCTCTTCCTGCGCTGACGTTCCTGCGCTGACGTTCCTGCGCTGACGGCTGCCTGCGCTGATCGCTTCCTGCGCTGACGTTCCTGCGCTGAGGATCTCAGGCGAGGGCGAGGAGCGCGCCGGCGCCGAGGGCGAGCGCGAGCCCCGCCCACTGGATGCGGGCGATGTGCTCGCGCAGGACGACGGCGGCGAGCAGCACTGTTCCGGCGGGATACAGGGCGGTGAGGGCCGAGACGATCGCGAGGTCGCCGTCGGTGCGCAGCGCCAGGAGCAGGAGCACGTTGGCGGTCGCGTCGACCCCGCCGCAGAGGATCGCGAGGATCCACGCGGGCCGTCGCGTGAGCGTGTCGACGCGGATCGGCGAGGTGGCGTGCTCGAGGTCGGCGTGACCGGACGGTGACGCGCCGGGATGCACGCCCGTCGCGGTCAGGGCGGAGCGGGGCGTGTCGCCGCGCCGGAGCGCGGCGACGATCACGAGCAGCACCACGAGACCGGTGATGAGTGCGGTGACCGTGCGGTTCACGATGAGCGGCACGACACCGCTGTCGTCCCCGGTCTGGTCGATGAGGATGAGGAACGCGCCGATCGCCAGTCCCGAGCCGGTCGCCATGGTGATGCCGCGCAGCGACGGGCGGGTGATCCGTTCGCCGGGGAGGAAGGCCACGAGGACGACGGCGATGAGCGCGAGCACCAGGCCTGCGTAGCCGATCGCCTCGAGTCGCTCCTGCTCGACGATGAGGCCCCACAGCATCGGGGCGACGGCCGAGACGACCGCCGTCACGGGCGACAGGATGCTCATGGGGCCGATCGCGAGGCACGCGTAGAGCAGGCCGATCGCCACCGCTCCCGTGATGCCCGACAGTGCGCCCCACATGATGTCCTGCGGCTTCCACGCGCCGCCCATGACGGGGAGGGCGATCAGCAGCAGCACGAGGCCGGAGGCGGCCGCCGTGGAGGTGACGACGACCGACCGGAGGCGGCGCGCGGCGAGACCCCCGAGGAAGTCGGCGGATCCGTAGACGAGTGCGCCGCAGAGGGCGAGGAGGGCGGCCACCATGATGTGACCGAGCATAGGGGTGGAGGTTGGTGATTTCCGATATTGCTAGATAAGCTAGCGATATGAGGACTGAGAAGACCCCGCGGACGTCGCCTTCCCGATGGCTCCGCATCGGCATCCCGGTGCTGCTGGTGCTGATCTGGGTCGCCGGCGGCTCGATCGGCGGACCTTACTTCGGCAAGGTCGAGGAAGTCTCCACCAACGACCAGTCCTCCTTCCTTCCCGAGAGCGCCGAGGCCACCCAGGTGCAGGGGCGGCTCACCGACTTCCTCGGCGGCGACACCATCCCCGCCGTTGTCGTGGTCGAGGGTGAGTCCGAGCTCGACGAGGCCCAGCTGTCGGAGATCGGCGCCCTTGTCGACGAGATCGCCGCCCTGGAGGGCGTCGGCGAGGTGTCGCCCGCGATCCCGTCCGAAGACGGAGTGGCCGTGCAGGTGTTCGTGCCGATCGACGCCGACGGCGAGGTGCGCGACGTCGTCGTCGACGTCCGTGAACTCGTGCAGGACGGCCTCGGCGACGGTCTCGACCGGATGGGTCACCGGCCCCGCCGGCTTCACTGCCGACCTCGCCGAAGGGTTCCTCGGCATCGACGGCCTGCTGCTCGCCGTCGCCCTCGGCGCCGTCTTCGTCATCCTGGTGATCGTCTACCGCTCGCCCCTCCTGCCGCTGCTCGTCCTCATGACGTCGGTCTTCGCGCTCTGCGTCGCCCTTCTGACCGTGTGGTGGCTCGCCAAGGCCGAGATCGTCGTGCTCAACGGTCAGGTGCAGGGCATCCTGTTCATCCTGGTGATCGGCGCCGCCACCGACTACGCCCTGCTCTATGTGGCCCGCTACCGCGAGTCGATCGCGCAGGGGCTCGCACGGTGGCCTGCCGTGCTCGCGTCGTGGAAGGGCGCATTGGAGCCGATCGTCGCCTCGGGAGGAACCGTCATCGCGGGCCTCCTGTGCCTCCTGCTCAGCGACCTCGCCAGTAACCGCGCGCTCGGGCCGATCGCGTCGATCGGCATCGTGTTCTCGATGCTCTCGGCCCTCACCTTCCTGCCTGCGCTCCTCGCCCTCTTCGGCAAGGCGGCCTTCTGGCCCTTCATCCCCAAGAAGCCGATGGCCGAGCTCCCCGACGACCTCACGCAGCCGGTGCGCGGCTTCTGGGCCCGCCAGGCGCGCTTCGTCGCCCGCCACGCCCGCGCGACCTGGATCGTGTCCACGCTCGTGCTGCTCGTCGCCGCCGTCGGCGTGCTGCAGCTCAAGGCCGACGGCGTGCCCGCCAGCGACCTCGTGCTCGGCGCGAGCGAGGCCCGCGACGGCCAGGACGCGCTCGCCGAGCACTTCCCGGCAGGATCGGGCAGCCCGATGTACGTCATCGTCCCCGAAGAGCGTGTCGCGGATGCCGTGACCGTTCTCCGCGACGCCGACGGGATCGACTCGGTGGCCGCCGCGTCCGCCGATGCCGCCGCGGGCCAGATCGGTGTCGAGGTGGAGGACGGCGAGGTCGTCTACACGGTCGCCGGCCCGCCCGGAGCGGAGGCGCCGGAGCCCACCGTCTCGGACGGCGACGTCATGCTCGTCGCGACCCTCGCCGACGAGGCCGACTCGCTCGAGGCCGAAGACACCGTGCGCGAGCTGCGCGAGGCGTTCGCCACGGAACTGGGTGAGGGCGTCGCGCTCATCGGCGGCGCGACCGCCGTCGACCTCGACACCAACGACACCTCGATCCGCGACCGCACGGTCATCATCCCGGTGATCCTCGTCGTGGTGCTGCTGATCCTCATGCTGCTGCTGCGCTCGATCCTCGCACCGGTGCTCCTGATCCTCAGCGTCATCGTCTCATTCGGCGCCGCGCTCGGGGTCAGCGCCTTCGTGTTCAACGATCTCCTCGGGTTCCCGGGGGCCGACCCGGCGGTGCCGCTCTATGGATTCGTGTTCCTCGTGGCGCTCGGCGTCGACTACAACATCTTCCTCATGTCGCGGGTGCGCGAGGAGTCGCTCGTGCACGGCACACGTCGTGGCATCCTCCGCGGCCTCGTCGCCACGGGCGGCGTCATCACCTCCGCCGGGCTCGTGCTGGCGGCGACCTTCGCGGCGCTCGGCGTGATCCCGATCCTCTTCCTCGCGCAGATCGCGTTCATCGTCGCGTTCGGTGTGCTGCTCGACACGTTCGTCGTGCGCTCCCTGCTCGTGCCCGCCCTGTCGTACGACATCGGTCGCGCGATCTGGTGGCCGTCGAAGCTCTGGCGCACCGACGGGAGGGCGCTGCACGCCTCCTCCGGAACGGTGCCCGACGGTGCCCCCGAGACGGCACCCGCCGCACCGACACGGCGGTCGCTGCGGCGACGCTGATCCGGATCGGAGGAGTTGTGCTGGCTCCCTCGCGGGCTACCCTCGAAGCATGACTCGCGCACTGTTCATCGTCGACGTGCAGAACGACTTCACGGAAGGCGGCGCCCTCGGTGTCGTGGGCGGCGACGCCGTCGCGACGGGCATCACCGACTTCCTGGCCGCGCACGCCGGAGAGTACGCCCTCATCGTCGCGTCGCGCGATTGGCACGACGCCGACGGCGACAACGGCGGGCACTTCGCGGCGGGGGAGCCCGACTTCGTCGACACGTGGCCGCGGCACTGCGTCGCCGGCACCCCCGGCGCCGACTACGACCCCGGATTCGACACCTCCGCCGTCACGCACCACGTCAAGAAGGGGCAGGGCAAGCCCGCCTACTCGCTGTACGAGGGTGTCACCGACGACGGCGAGACCGTCGCCGACCTGCTCGCCGCGCACGGGGTGATGGATGTCGACGTCGTCGGCATCGCGACCGACTACTGCGTGCGCGCCTCGGCGCTCGACGCCATCGAGCACGGCCGTCACGTGCGCGTGCTCACCGACCTCGTCGCCGGAGTCGCCCCCGAATCCAGCGAACGCGCCCTCGCCGAACTCGCCCATGCGGGCGCCGACCTCCAGGAGACCACACGATGAGCACCCCGGCCGGCTGGTACCCCGACCCGAGCGACCCGTCGCGCACGCGCTGGTGGGACGGGACGCAGTGGACCGATCACACGCCTCCCGCGGCGCCGGCGGCCCCCGCCTATGCCGCGTACCCCTCCGCTCCCGCGGCGGTCGCACCGGCGCCGTCGGCTCCCGGTGCCGACACCAACACGATCTGGATCTACCTCTCGATCCTCGCCTCGACGCTGCCGGTGCTGTCGATCTTCTTCTTCAACACGGGAGACTCGCTCGAGACGCTGATCTCGCTCGACCGGGGCGCCACTATCGACGACCGCGCGGCAGCAGCGCTGGCCACGCAGTGGCTGGCGAGCATCCTGCTCATCACCTTCGTCTCCTACCTGTTGCTCGGCCTCTCGATCCTGTTCGCGTGGCTCGACTGGCGCGAGCTGAAGAAGCGTGGCGTGGCGCGTCCCTTCCACTGGGGCTTCGCCTTCTTCGCCCTCATCGTCTCGATCGGCGTCTACATCATCGGCCGCACGGTGGTGCTCAAGCGCGAGACCGGCTCGGGACTGACGGCACTGTGGGTGTGGATCGGGTCGATCGTGCTGGCGATCGTGATCACGTTCGTGTGGATGCTGGTGTTCTGGCAGCAGATGATCGCGCTCATCCCGGCGGCCTGACCCCTCCCGCGGGCGAGGGCGTCACGCGAAGCCCTCGGGGTCGCGCTCCTTCCAACGCTGGATCGTCTGCGTGACCCAGAACAGCGCGAACAGGATGAGCGCGGTCAGCTCTCCCCAGAACACGACCCGCGGCCAGGCCCTCGCCGCCACGAGGAGCAGCACGAGGTCGGCGATCATGAGGATCGGCACCGCGATGTACACGGCGCGCTGCCAGCGTGCGACCGGAGCGGCGGAGGCGGGATCTCCGGGAAGGGCGTGAATGATCGGGACGGCCGCGAACGCGACGAAGAACGCGACCGTGACGGCGAAGTGGATGCTGATCGGGAGCGCCGTGTTGAACGGGAACCCGTCGCTCACCCCGGGCGCGAAGGCGAAGACGAGCAGGAGCACGGCGACCAGCAGGGCGATGGTGCCGCTCACGACGGTGCCGCGCAGTCGCTGGCGCTGCACGGTGCGCACGACGAGGCCGGTCGCCACCACGAGGGCCACGACGATCGCGTAGACGATGACCCCCTGCTGCACGTCGGGGAGATACTGCGCGGGCAGGCAGTCGGCGTCGGCGGGGCACTGCGGCTGCAGGGCGTCGGGATCGTCGTCGAAACCGGTGGGCACGAGCGCGATCAGCGGGGCGAAGACGGCTGCGATGTCGAGCAGTGCCGTCTCGAGGTCGCGACCCGACAGGGCGAGGAGGGCGAGCGAGACCGCGACGAGGCTCCCGACGAACACGTTCCGGGCGGGCGTGTAGAAATAGTGGCTGATCGAGGGCAGCACCTCGCCGCCCGCGGCGACGATCTGCACGAGCACGGCCGCGAGCAGCGCGACGACGAGCCCCACGAGGGCGAGCCGCAGGTACCGGTGGGTGCGCTGCCCGGTGGTGGAGCCGTCCCCGGGCGTCGTGGAGCTCGCCCACGCGGCGACGATGGTGGCGGCGCCGGACGGAGGGGCGGGTGCACGGGGAACAGGGGAGGGCGTGTTCGGCATTCGGAGACTCCGTCGTGAGGCGTGGCTGCACCCTATCCGAGCCGCGATGGCGCGGAAAGGAGGTCGCCCTTCGATGTCGGGGTCGTCCGTACGGTGGACGGATGGACCCGCAGCCCTTCCGCATCGATGTCGCCGATGAGACGCTCGACGACCTCCGCCAGCGGCTGGCGCGGGCGCGGCTGAGGCCAGACGCGCCGCGCCGACCCGCCTCGGGCATGACCGCCGGCTACCTGGCGGGCATCGGCCTCGTCGACGTGACCATCGAGGTCCACGTGGCCCAGCGAGGGGTGCTCTCCCGCGTGATCGCGGCGGCCGAGGCCGGCCTCATCGCCGGCGCGCTGGGCATCGACGAGCGCACCGCGCTGATCGTGGGCGAGGGTGGCCTGCGGGTCGAAGGCTCGGGAAACGTCTGGCGGGTGCCGCCGACCGACAGTGGCGCGCTCGTCTCGACCATCGGACCCGCGGACTGACGCGATCACCGCCGTCGAACCGCCGTGCAGGCACCTCCCAGGTGCGCGCGGTACACTGATCGGGATAGGCGAACTTCTCATTCGTCTCGCCCCGGCTGTGTGGTAACAGTCGGGGCTTTTTCTTTTGCCCGGTGACCTGCGGGTTCGGGACGTGCCGGGTCGCTCGGGGGAGTGCGGGAGCGTAGCGTCGTGTCCATGCACACGCGCACACTCGGTCAGGGACTCCAGGTATCGGCCGTCGGGCTCGGGTGCATGGGAATGTCGCAGAGCTATGGGCCGAACCCGGGCGACCGCGACGACATGATCGCGGTGCTTCGTTCGGCCGTCGACGTCGGGGTCACCTTCTTCGACACGGCGGAGGTGTACGGGCCGTTCGTCAACGAGGAGCTGGTGGGCGAAGCGCTCCAGCCGATCCGCGACGACGTCGTCATCGCCACGAAGTTCGGGTGGGACATCCAAGACGGCAGAAGCGTCGGGCTGAACAGTCGCCCCGACCAGATCCGCCGCGTGGCGGAGGCGTCGCTCGAGCGGCTGCGCACCGACGTGATCGACCTGTTCTACCAGCACCGCGTCGACCCCGACGTGCCGATCGAAGACGTCGCCGGCACGGTCGGCGAGCTCGTCGCCGAGGGCAAGGTGCGCCACTTCGGGCTCTCCGAGGCGTCGGCCGCGACGATTCGACGCGCGCACGCCGTGCTCCCCGTCACCGCCGTGCAGAGCGAATACTCGCTGTGGACGCGCGACCCCGAGGCGGAGGTGCTGCCCGCGCTCGCCGAACTGGGAATCGGGTTCGTGCCGTTCAGTCCCCTCGGCAAAGGGTTCCTCACCGGCACCGTCGACACCACGACCGAGTTCGCCGAGGGAGACATCCGCCGACGCGTTCCCAGGTTCGAACACGACAACCTGCGCGCCAACCAGGCACTCGTCGCCCACGTCACCGAACTCGCCGCGGCGAAGGGCGTGACGACCGGGCAGATCGCACTCGCATGGCTGCTCGCTCAGCAACCGTGGATCGTACCGATTCCCGGGACGCGGCGCACCTCACGGATCGCGGAGAACGCCGGCGCGACAGCGGTTGAGCTGTCGGCCGACGAGCGCAACGACCTCGACGGGCTCGCGGCGCGTGTGGGCGTGCAGGGGGAGCGGTACAACGCGCAGCACATGGGGTATCTGGATCGGTAGGCGAAATCGATGAGCAAGAACGCGATCATCTTCCACGGCACCGGCGGCCACCCGGACGCGGTCTGGTACCCGTGGCTGGATCGGCAGCTGACCGCGCGTGGTTATCGAGTGGAACGACCGTACTACCCGGGGGTGAATGTCGAGCCGATCGCCACCTTCCTTCCGAAGGTGCTCGAAGGGCACTCCTTCAACGCGGACACCGTGCTGGTGGGCCACTCCGGAGGCGCAGCACTTCTGCTTGCGGTGCTGGAGCACCTGCACGCTCGTGTGGCTCAGACGATCCTGGTCGCGGGGTACGCGACCCCGCCCAACGAGTCCGACGAGCCGGTCCTGCAGGATGCCTACGATTGGGATCGCATCCGCGCACACGGCGGTGACCTGTACTTCATCAACTCGATCACCGACCCGTACGGGTGCGACGCCACCCAGGGCCGGCTCATGTTCGAGAACCTCGGAGGCACCCAGATCGTGCGCGATGAAGGCCACTTCGGCGACTACAACCAGCCGTACGACACCTTTGAGCTCATCGACCGGCTGATCGGGACGACGCAGCTCGACCAGGGCACTGAATCGCACATCCCTGCGGCCGGGGAAGCGGGCGTTCCCGAGATCGAGATCGACGAGAACATCGCCCCGCGCCCGGAAGAAGAGATCGCCGACCTCGCCCGCGCGGAGCCTGACACGACCGGCCGCGCCCGGCCCGCAGACCGAGGTGAGCTTGATGGGTTGTCGGTGACCGCGCGCCACCTCCCGTCGAGCTTTGCGCGCTGGAGGATGAGCAAGCGAGAAGCGATGGCGCCTGCTGAGGCCCACGCGCTCTGAATGAGGCAGAGCGCCTGCAGAGCATTCGGGTTGTTCCGCCGTGCTCTGCGGTCGAGTGCTCGCCGACAAGCCACAATCGCAGTATGAGAAAGCACTCATGAAAATGCCTTCGCGCACGGCTATCGTCGACCGCTCGGTGACTCAGCTTGCGGCACGTGCACGATGCGGAACACATGTTGCGCAGGCGCAGTCGACGTATCACCGCAACGCAAGGCTCCGCCGCCGCTGCGGTCTCTTGGAATGTTCCGCCGTGGAGGGGACTATGAAAACGACCAAATCGAAAACCGCTGGAGCCTCCGCCGTGCTCATTGCAGCGCTCATGGCAACAAGCGTCATCGCACCAGCGGAAGCCGCGGAACGAGATCAATCCAACGCGGCTGAATTCCTGGCTGATGCACTGTCTGACGGTGGGGCCCGCGTGACGGTCGGCGGTCAGACGGTGAAGCTTGACCGGCTTCCAGCGCTCTCGGCACCTCAGCAAGCGCGACTCCTAAGCCACCCGACTCCGCGGCTAGGGTCGGGGGTGATCGCCCTGTGCAACATGGGGCTGGGCGAGACTGTCATCAAGAGTTGGAAAGCGAAGAAACTCAACATCTACATCGATTTGAAGTGCGGTGACTCAGTCTCGGGATACGTGCATATCCGCAAAAGACATCAAATTGATTGGCAAAAGCTCATCGACTTTGGCGGAGGCGGCGGGCTCTGGGACGATTTGATGGTTTTCGCCGTCGGAGGCACGCTAACCTCGCCTGCCATCGTGAAGGACAAAGGCAGCAACAAGTGGTGCTACTCAGCGCCTCTCACCATCACTCGCTATCGGGATGGCGCGACCAGCCTATGGAACCCGACGGTGTTCGTCTCAAAGAACAACAAGAAGATCATTACGGCTTTCCCCAGCCGGACCTCAGCTTGTTGACTCTGCGAGGCGTGGCTTGTCTGCGACTGTGATGCCCTCACCGTCGTAGACAAGCCACTGCGAATTCGGGTCGTTGACGTGAAAGAGCTCCTCGAGGATGTAGACGCCGATGAGGGCGATGGCCGACTTCCACGCGGACTCAGCGGCCAGTAGTTGGTGCGCGGACTTCTCCCTGCGGGATACCCAGTCCCCGAGTTCGTCCTCCGAAAGCCGCATCGTGACGTCCCGCGCATCCTCCGGGTTGCGAAGTGTCCAGAGATCGCCGGTGACGCGCGCATCAACAGTTGACAGGTCTGCTATCAGCGCACCGACAAGGGCTGACCCGATAGGCGAAGACGTCATTCTCAGCCTGCTTTCACCTTCTGATGAGTTGTCCTATCCTCACACGGGTTCGCTGAATCGGCCTGACTTTCGTTCCGTTCCTCAAGCAAGGATGGAACTCGATGAACAGCAAGTATTCGCCGGAGATGCGTGAGCAGGCGCTGCGGATGCTCGCGGGGACGCGACCAAGAAGGGATGGCTGTGAACGTTGACGCCCGAGGATCGCGCGTCGCCCGATTGGGGATCCCCATACGTGCACTGCGCGCTAGCCGCGCCCGGGCGGCACTCGCATCAGTGCCCCCCGACCAGTACGGCTGGCGCGCGCTGTAGCCGGGGGCTTGCGGCAGGGACGCCCCCGCGCGCTGCGAACCAGCGGGCCTCAGCCCGAGTGGAAGACCTTCTCCGCCTCAGCCTTGGGTCTGAACGGCGGGGGCTCCACTGTGCCGAGCGACGTCGGCCCGCCTCACTAATCTGAACCCATGGCATCTTTCGCAGAGCGGATCGGACACCGAGCGGCACGCACCGTCGTGCAGTCCGACTCCCTCGATGACGTCACCCGCGTTGCCCTGTGGAACGTCTTCTCCATCCTGGAACCGTCGCTCGACACCGACCTTGAGACGAAGGTCCTCACGGGCATCTGGATCTGGGAGTTCAAGAACCCCCACGACAAGCGCCCTCCCAACCATCACATCTGGTCGGAGATCAAGGCGATCGTCATGCGCCGCCAGTGGTGGGAGGTTCTCGACCTCATCGAGGCCGTCATCCGCCAGATGGTGAACCACAACACCTACGACCAGTACGACCGCGTGATCGAGGCGTACACGACCGCCTTCAACGCGATGTTCGAGCGGCTTCTCGTCGGGTACCGCTTCATCGGCAACGAGGTCACGCCGATCGACTCCACAGCGGAAGCCAACGCCGTGGTCGGCGCGCAGGAGGACACCGATTCGATCGCGGGTGCGCGTCACGCGCTCGACCGTGCCGTCGAACTCCTGGCCGACCGGCAGACACCCGACTACCCGAACTCGATCAAGGAGTCGATCTCCGCCGTCGAGGCAGTGGTGAAGAAGGTGACCGGCGAGGGCACCCTGGGTAAGGGCCTCGCGAAACTCGAAGCCGCCGGGCTGACCATCCACCCCGCGCTCAAGGGCGCATGGTCGCAGATGTACGGCTGGACATCAGACGACGACGGCATCCGCCATGGTGGAATCGACGCCGCCGACGCCGACCAGGCCCTCGCCAAATACGTGCTGGTGACCTGCTCCGCGTTCGTCTCGTACCTGGTCGAGGAAGGCCAGAGGGCCGAACTGCTCAAGTAGCCCAGAGTCGGACTCCAGCCCGACCCGGAAAAACGCCTAATCCTGCAAGGGGCGCTGGTGCGGCTTCGGTTTCTCGCCCTCTTGGATCTGCTTCAACACCTTGTCGGGATCAGGGACGTTCTGAGAGGGGCGCGGGTTCTCGGCCATTGTTACTTGTCCTTCGGCTGGATCGCGCCGGACGAGGTGAGGGACTTCATCACCTTGTCAACGTCCGGCGGCGATGCGGGTTTCTGTGTACTGGGCTTCGGTGACTGCTGGTTGGGGCTCATCTGAACCTTCCTCGGGTGTGCGAACTACGGCGTCGAATGTGGCAACTGCAAGCGCGGAGACAAGGCTCAAGAGCAGGAGCACGAACGCTCGCTTCGTCCAGTC
The DNA here is from genome assembly GCA_963789095.1 of uncultured Actinomycetota bacterium. GTDB lineage: Bacteria > Actinomycetota > Actinomycetes > Actinomycetales > Microbacteriaceae > Microbacterium. The sequence goes on along the minus strand of CAWBJK010000009.1, from coordinate 162,052 downwards.
CGATGCCTTCTCGTTCTGGTCGTCGCGGCTGACGGCCTCGCGCATCTTGACGGTGACGAGGGCTTCATCGATCTGGTCCTCGGTGAACTCCGAGTCGAGCCATTCGCTGACGAGATCCGAGGCAGAGCTCACGGTGAACTGGCGGGGCCACAAGGCGACGGTCGCGGCCAGCACCGTGAAGATGGTGAGGATGAAGGGCACAAGCCCGACGAAGTAGGTGTCGCGGTTCACGAGCCCGAGCCCGGTGGCGCTGGCGACCAATCCCGCCGCGACAACGACGAACGATGCCTTCGTGGTCAGCGCCCGAGTCCGCTCGACGGCTGCCGTGCGCACGATGTCGAGTTCCGCACTCAGCAGGCGGACGCGCCCTGCCTTGTGGTCGAGGCTCGGGTCTGCGGCGCGTTCGCGTCTAAGCACTCTCCAATGCTAGAGCGCGACTCCGACACCGTGTCCGTGCCGCGCAGGGGCGCGGGGGCATCCGCGCGGCCTTCCGTGCGGTCTTCCTGGACACGGAGAACCCCCGGAGCCCTGAGAGTGGGCCCGGGGGTTCTTCCGTTACGCGGCCACCCCTGCGGGGATGGAGAACGGGGACTTGGGGAACGCCGACTGCGCGTCAGGCGGAAACCAACCGAGTAGGGATGAGGGTCGGGAGCTCCTTGCGCAGGTAGCAGCGCATATGCACGATCGCCGGTCCGCCCGCGGGCGACTTCTGTTGCGACGACGCTTCGCACGTGGACTGGCAAGTGCGCGTCGCATATAGCCCGTTCGGCGACAAGCACGGTAGCCGCTCCCTCTGCGAACGTGACCACCCGCGCGGGCTGAGGCGCGGCATTCTGCGGCGTATGAACGCACTGTCTAGCGACTCTCTCGCGCTAATCAGAGGTGGGCCCCGTGGGGCTCGAACCCACGACCCGCGGATTAAAAGTCCGATGCTCTACCGACTGAGCTAGAGGCCCTCGGCATCAAGCCTACCGAGAGTTGGTCACGCGTCGGACCGCATTCCGCGATGGTCTGCGTCGACGGCCCCAGCATCGGGTTCTTGCAGGCCGCGTCTCACGGCGCGCACCACTCCCACCCCAACGGCCAGAAGAATCAGCGCAGCAAAGACGAGGTCGCTGACCCCGTTACTGAGGACCCCCACCGTCCGAAGGCCCAGCGTTGCAACGAACAGCGCAAGCAGAATCACGAAAGCGATCCACGATCGGGCGTCGACGCGCTTCACCATGTGATTCCCCGTTCCCATCCACCTGAGCGAACAGCTTCAATGCGTAACGCTTCATTACATCACGTCTGCCAACCCGAGTCTGTCAGCTCTTCGGAGGACAGGCCTCGCATCCATACCCACCCCCACACACAACACAGCCGCCGAAGCTCCAGGCTCCGGCGGCTGCGGTCTCGTCCACGCTCCCCTCGTGGCAAGCGGGGGGTTACTCGGTCGGGGGCATGAGCACCGTGTCGATGAGGTACACGGTGGCGTTGGCGGTCTGCACGCCGCCGCAGACGATGTTGGCGTCGTTGACCATCCGCATGTCGCCCGAGCCGGTCACTTCGAGGTCAGCGCCCTGCACGGTGGTGTGCATGCCGGCGATGTCGGCGGGCTCGATCTGGCCGGGAACGACGTGGTAGGTGAGGATCGACGACAGCATGTCGCTGTCGGTCTTGAGCGTCTCGATCGTGGCCTCGTCGATCTGGGCGAACGCGTCGTCGACGGGAGCGAACACGGTGAACTCGTCGCCGTTGAGGGTGTCGACGAGGTTCACGTCGGGGTTGAGCTCACCGCTGACGGCCATGACGAGCGTCTTCAGCATGGGGTTGTTGGAGGCTGCGACGGCCACCGGGTCCTGCGACATGCCCTGGATCGAGCCTGCGCCATCCGGAACGGCTTCGGCGTAGGCGGCGCAGCCGGGACCGACGAGGTTCGCCGCCGGGTCCATCGCCTCGGCGGTCTCGCTCATCTCCGGCATCGGCGCCGGGGTGGTCTCGTCAGGAGTTGCCGTGCCGCCCATGGCACAGCCCGACAGCGCGAACGCTCCGGCGAGCACGAGTGCGAAACCAGCGGTCATCTTCTTCTTGGTGCTGAGCATGATGTTCTCCGTTTCTCCTCACCGCCCCCTCGGGCGGCATCGACGGTACTTCGGAGCCCCTCGCAGATCGGATGGGAACCAATCCGATCCGCCCTCCGCACCCGAATGCCCTGCGACACCCACGAGACGCGAACACGACACGAACGACAGTCACGGGGAAGCGACATGGATCTGATCATCATCGGCCTGCTGGGCGGGCTCATCACCGGCATCTCGCCGTGCATCCTTCCGGTGCTGCCGGTCATCTTCCTCACCGGCGGCGCGCAGTCGGCGCGGTTCGCGGACGGAGCGGGTGAGGTGCAGGCGGGCGCGCAGCGGACAACCGTGCGACCCGCGCGCCGCAGCCGCCCCTACCTCGTGATCGCCGGCTTGGTGGTGAGCTTCACGCTCGTCACCCTCGTCGGCTCGCTCCTGCTGGGCCTCCTGAACCTGCCGCAAGACATCATCCGCTGGGTGGGTATCGCGGTGCTCGTCATCATCGGCATCGGACTGCTCGTGCCGCGGTTCGAGCAGCTGCTCGAAAAGCCGTTCCAGTGGTTGCCGCGCCGCGAGGTGCAGAACCAGGGGAGCGGCTTCGGTGTCGGCCTCGCGCTCGGCGCCGTATTCGTGCCGTGCGCGGGGCCCGTGCTGGCCGCCATCATCGTCGCCGGCGCCACCGGACGCATCGGCACCGACACTGTGCTGCTCACGGCCGCCTTCGCGATCGGCGTCGCGATCCCGCTGCTCGTCTTCGCGCTCGCCGGGCGTGGACTCGTCGAGCGCATCCGCGCGTTCCGCACCCGCGAGCGCGGCTTCCGCATCGCGGCGGGAGTGGCGATGCTCGCGCTCGCCGTCGGCCTCGTGTTCAACGTGCCGCAGGCGCTGCAGCGGCTCGTGCCCGACTACACCACCCAGCTCCAGCGCGACCTCACCGACAACGACAGCGCCGCCGAAGCGCTCGGCCTCGGCGGACTCGTCACCGACGAGAACCGCGAGCTCGACAACTGCACCAACGGCGCCGAAGAACTGGAATCGTGCGGCACGGCGCCGTCGATCCGCGGCATCGAGGCATGGCTGAACACGCCGGGCGGCGAGGGGATCGACCTCGCCGACCTGCGCGGCCAGGTCGTGCTCATCGACTTCTGGGCCTACTCGTGCATCAACTGCCAGCGCTCCATCCCGCACGTCGTCGCGTGGGACGACGCCTACCGCGACGCCGGCCTGCAGGTGATCGGCATCCACTCGCCCGAGTACGCCTTCGAGAAAGACCGGGCCAACGTCGAGGCCGGCGCCCGCGACTTCGGCATCACCTACCCGGTGGCGCTCGACAACTCCCTGTCGACCTGGACGAACTACCGCAACCGCTACTGGCCCGCGCACTACCTGATCGACGCCGAGGGCACCGTGCGGCACATCTCGTTCGGCGAGGGCAACTACGCCGCCACCGAGAAGATGATCCGCGAGCTGCTCGCCGACGCGCAGCCGCGCGTCGACCTTCCCGCCGCCACCGACACGACCGACGAGACGCCCGAGCTCGGCAGCACGACCCGCGAGACGTTCCTCGGGTCGTCGAAAGACGTGAACTACGGCGGCGACGAGCCGTATCGCGCGGGACCGGGGAAGTTCTCGTTCCCGGCGGACCAGGCGGACGACACGTTCGCGCTCGACGGCGCGTGGGAGGTCGAGACGCAGTTCATCACCCCGACGGACGAGGAGGCTCGCATCCGGCTGAGCTTCCGCGCCGGCGAGGTGCGGCTCGTCGCCGCCGGCGAAGGAACGGTCACGGTCGAGTTCGACGGCGAGCGCACCGAGATCGAGGTGGGCGGCACGCCGCGGTCGTACGCGCTCGTCGGTCCCGGAGATCCCCAGAACGGGGTGGTCGTGTGACGGTGCCTGCCGGAGTGGACGCGTATTCGTTCACGTTCGGATGACGGTGAGCCCCCGATCCGGAGGGATAGTGCATGCTTGTCGAGATGGTCATCGACGGACTCGAAGTACCCGAAGACGGGACGAACGTCGACCACGCCGCGGAACTGATCCTGCGCGTGGCCGACGGTGACGACGCCGCCTTCGGCGAGCTGTACGACCTGCTGTCGTCCCGCGTGTTCGGACTCATCCTCCGGGTGCTCGTCGACCGGGCGCAGAGCGAAGAGGTGCTGCAGGAGGTCTTCCTCGAAGTGTGGCAATCCGCTCAGGCCTTCGCTCCGAACAGAGGGCAGGGGAGATCCTGGATCCTCACGATCGCCCACCGACGGGCCGTCGACCGCGTGCGATCGGCGCAAGCCGCCGGTGACCGCGACGTGAGGGTGGGTCTCCGCGACCTGAACACACCGGCGGCCTCCGTCGATGAGCAGGTGGAGATGCGGATAGAGAGTCGGCGCGTAGCCCGCGCGCTGCAGGCACTGCCCGAGCCCCAGCGCGAAGCGCTGACCCTGGCTTACTTCGGCGGATACTCTCAGAGCGAGATCGCGGCTCTGACGACGACGCCGCTGGGAACGATCAAGACGAGAATGCGTGACGGCCTGTCACGCCTGCGCACCGAGATGGGGGTGACCGCATGAACGTACACGAATTCGCCGAACTGTCGGCCGGTCATGCCCTCGGTGCGCTGTCGGCCGACGAGGAACGCGCCTTCCAAGAGGCGCTGGCCGCCCACCCCGAGTGGAGCGCGATCCTCGACGCCGACATCGAGACGGCCGCGGCGCTCGCCGATGGCGCCGGTGCCGTCGAGCCGCCGGCCGACATCCGCGCGCAGCTGATGAGTCGCGTGCGGGCGAGTGTCGCCGAGACGCGAGCCGTCGACACGGTTCCCGTGGAAGACACGACGCTCGGCCTGACGGCGGGGGCCGAGGATGCCGATCCGATGGAGTCCCCGCAGTCGCGGGAGCCGGAGGAGGCGGCGCCGGTGCCCGCGGTGCCGATTCCTTCGGTGCCGGTGCCGGCGGTGCCCGTTCCCCTTCCCGACGCGCCCGCGGTTGCGGAGCCCGCACCGGAAGCGCCCGCGGCTGCCGAGCCGGCGGTTGCGCCTGCGATGCCGGACGAGTCAGCTGCGGAAGCCGCCGCGCGTGCGGAGGAGCGGTCTGCTGAGGGCGCGCCGGCCGTGCTTCCGGAAGAGGCGGCCCATCGTGCGGCCTCGCCGCCGACCGAGGTGATCCAGGCGATCCAGCGTCGCAATTGGTCGCGCGGGCTGTTCGCGCTCGTCGCGTCGGTCGCGCTGCTCGTCGGCATCGGATGGGGCGTCGGCTTCATCGCCGACACCGTGCGCACCCCTCCCGCCGTCAAGACGCTTGCCCAGATCGAGAGCGCACCCGATGCGCGGGAGGCGAGCGGGACGCTCGGCGGCGAGGGTACCGCGACGCTGCACTGGTCGGACTCGGTGGGTGAAGCCGTGCTCGTGGCGACGGGGCTCCCCGACGTAGACGAAGACCGCACATTCGAACTGTGGTTCGTCCGCGGAGACGGGGCCGTCTCGGCAGGGACGTTCGATGCCTCGAGCGGCGACGCGACGGCGCTGCTGTCGGGCGAGGTCGAAGCGGGCGACGTGGTGGCGGTGACGGTGGAGCAGCGCGGTGGCGCCCCCGGTGGGGCTCCCACAACTGACCCGATCGTGACGATCGAAGCCGCCGAGCAGACCGACGAGTCGACCGAGTAGCGCCCCGCCGGCTGCAGGCCGCCCCGCCGACGGTCGCACGACCGCGGGTAGCCTGGAAGGCGATGTCCGACGACTCGCGTGCTTTCCACAAACCTGTGCGGCGCCCCGCCGAGCTCTTCGACCGGCTGTTCAGCTCCGACGACCCGGCCGAGGTGTCGCGGGTCGCCCATGCGACCGCGGTCGCCCTCGTGTCGCGGGTGCGCGATGAACCCGCCGACGCCGTCGTCGACCGGCTCGTGGCCTTCACCGACGAGCACGGCATCGACACGATCGCCGAACTGTGGTCGCGCTCACCCGCCCGGTCGCTCCCGGGGACGCTGTGGCGCCTGTACCTGTTGCAGCTGATGGTCCACGACGACCCCCGCACGGCGGCACTGCTCTACGAGCGGGGCCGTGCGCGGCTGGCGTCGGTCGACGACGTCGTGGCCGGTGTGCCCTCGCCCGCGGGGCCCGAGGAGCTCGTGACGCTCAGCGACGCGATCCTCCGCGGCGTGTTCAGCGGCGACCTCGCCGTGGCGCTCGACCGGGCGGCGTCGTTCTGCCGCGTCGAAGCGGCCGGTGCCGCCGACCTCGCCGACGACCACGACCTCACCGAGCCAGAACGCGCGACCACGTTCACCACGCGCGCGCTGCGGCTCACCGTGTATGCCGAAGACCTCACGAGCGCGGCAGCGCTGTGGCGGCGCGAAGCCCTCACCTGACGCGGTTTCGCACCCGTGGGGGTGCGGCGGCGTTCATAACTCCGGAGATCCGGTGCGGGAATGCCCGAGGAAGCGTGCTGTGGGCATCGCGAGCGCCGAATCGCCGGAGTTGTGAACCCCGAGGCGTCATGCCACGCCGCCGAGGCGGCCGGGCGGGCGGGCGGGCGCCGCGGCATGAAGATGCCGGGCCGCAGAAACGCCTCTCGGCGCGAGGCCGCTCGTAGCGGCAGAAGATGGAGCCCGGGGTTACTGCGGCCCGGCCGATCAAGTGTAACCGAGGTCGCGAACCCCCTATTCCCTCGGGAGGAGACCGCCTCCGGCGGGAACGCCTCCATGAACGCCCGAGAAGCGACGAGTGCCACTTCCCCGGGCACGGGGCGGCGCCGGGCTGATGGGGGAGGCGCCCCGTAGGCTCGGGCCATGGCTTGGCGTTACGCGCTCCTCATCGATCCTGTTCCTGCCGACGACACCGGCACCGACTTCTCGTCCCACTTCGAGGAGATCGATCCGTCGACCCCGGCTCTCACCGTCGGGGAGCTGAGCACGCAGCGCGGCGACGGCATCTTCGAGTCGATCGGCGTGATCGACGGGCACGCTCAGGAGGTCGAGGCGCACCTCGAAAGGCTCGCCCACTCCGCCCGCCTGTGCGACCTGCCCGCGCCCCACATCGGCCAATGGCGGCAGGCCGTCGCGCGCGCGGCGGAGAACTGCGGCTCCGGCGAGGCCGTCATCAAGCTGATCCTGAGCCGGGGCGTCGAGCACGGGCCGACCCCCACTGCCTGGGTCACGGTCGCGGCCGCGGGCGACTTCACGGCGGTGCGAAAGAACGGCATCCGGGTCGTCACCCTCGACCGCGGCTATGCGATCGACGTGCCCGCCCGCGCGCCCTGGCTGCTGCTGGGTGCGAAGACCCTCTCGTACGCGGTCAACATGGCGGCGATCCGCGAGGCGAAGCGGCGCGGGGCCGACGACGCCGTGTTCACGTCGTCCGACGGCTTCGTGCTCGAAGCGCCGACGGCGTCGCTGATCCTGCGACGGGGCAACACGTTCGTCACTCCTGCGCCAAACGCCGGCATCCTCCACGGCACCACGCAGCGGAGCCTGTTCGACTACCTGGAGGGACAGGGCTACGCGACGGCCTACGAGACGATCCCGGCCCACGCGCTGGCTGTGGCGGATGCCGCCTGGCTCGTGTCGAGTGTGCGTCTGGCGGCGCCGATCATCGCCGTCGACGGGAAGGCGCTGCCGCTCGACGCGGAGCTCACGGCATCCATGAACGCCTACCTGCTGAGCCCGCGCGACTGACCGGGCATATCCCGACCCACGACTGACCCGCAGCCCGTGCGCGGGGGGGTGATCTGCACGGACCGCGGGCCAGCGGGCGCTTTCGCCGACCCGCTAAAGGCCGCGATGCGCTCTCCGAAGTGCCCCGCGCAGGGGGGATGCGCGGCCGGCGCCGGAGAGGATGAAGGTCCATCGACCAGGGGGGACGATGAAGTGCTCCGAACATTCCATACGGGGGCGTATGGAACAGGAAAACCATACGCTAACGTATGGCCCATGGCAAGACTCGGTCGCGAAGAGTGGGTCGACGCGGCGTACGAGGTGTTCCAAGCCGACGGGCTGGCGGCCGTACGCGTCGAAGCGCTCGCCCGCACTTTGGGGTCCACCAAAGGCTCGTTCTATTGGCACTTCACCGACCGCCGCGATCTGCTGCTGGCGGTGCTCGATCGCTGGCGGGAGCTGGAGACCGAGCGCGTGATCGGAGAGGTCGACGAAGACCTCCCTCCCGCGGAGCGCCTCGCGTCACTGATGCGTGCGATCGCCCATCACTCGACGCTACGCACGGGGGAGCGGACGCTGTACGTCGACGCGGAGTCGCACGGCGTCGCGGATGTCGTCCGACGCGTCACCCAGCGGCGACTGGAGATCATCGAGTCGCTGCTTCACGACGTCGGCGTGTCCGACGAGGAGGCTCACCGTCGCACCGTCGTCATCGTGTCGACCGTCCTCGGCTACCAGCAGATGACGGTGTCCTGGGACGGACGCACCAGCTACGACGCGCTGGTCGAGACGCTCTTCCACCTCGCTGTCGACCGTGCGCCCAGCGAATCCGAAGCCTTGGCGGCCTGGCAGCGCGCACCACAGGTGTGACCGCGCACCGCTCGCCCGTCCCGGGGGAGCGGAGCGCCGGTCGGACGCCCCGGACGGATCAGCCGAAGCGGCCGGAGACGTAGTCCTCGGTGGCCTGCACCGACGGGGTGGTGAAGATGGTGCCGGTCTCGTCGTACTCGATGAGCTTGCCGGGCTTGCCGGTGCCGGCGATGTTGAAGAACGCCGTCTTGTCGCTCACGCGCGACGCCTGCTGCATGTTGTGCGTGACGATGACGATCGTGTAGTCCTTCTTGAGCTCCTGGATGAGCTCCTCGATCGCGAAGGTCGAGATGGGGTCGAGGGCCGAGCAGGGCTCGTCCATGAGCAGCACATCGGGCGACACGGCGATCGCGCGGGCGATGCACAGGCGCTGCTGCTGACCACCCGACAGACCCGACCCGGGCTTGTCGAGACGGTCCTTGACCTCGTTCCACAGGTTGGCACCGCGCAGCGACTCTTCGACAAGCGCGTCGGCGTCGCTGCGGGAGATCTTCTTGTTGTTGAGCTTGACGCCCGCCAGCACGTTCTCTTTGATGCTCATCGTGGGGAACGGGTTGGGGCGCTGGAACACCATGCCCACCTGACGCCGTACGAGCACCGGGTCGACGCCGGGGCCGTACAGGTCGTCGCCGTCGAGCAGCACCTCGCCCTCGACGCGCGCGCCGGGGATGACTTCGTGCATGCGGTTGAGGGTGCGCAGGAACGTGGACTTGCCGCAGCCGGACGGGCCGATGAAGGCGGTCACGCTGCGGGGCTCGATCTCGAGGGACACGCCCTCGACGGCGAGGAAGTCGCCGTAGTAGACGTTGAGGTCGTTGACTTCGATGCTCTTTGACACGTCGGGTTCTTTCTGGGTGAGCGGATGCCGGTCAGCGGCCGAACTTCGGCGCGAACCTCTTCGCGATGAAGCGGGCGACGAGGTTCAGCACCATGACGATGAGGATGAGGGTGAGGGCACCGGCCCAGGCGCGCCCGAGGGCCGCGTCGATGTTGGTGCCCGGGTTCTGGAACTGCGTGTACACGAACACGGGGAGCGTCATCATCGGCTGGTCGGTGAGGTTGAGGTTCAGCGACGTCGTGAAGCCGGCGGTGAGCAGCAGCGGGGCCGTCTCGCCGATGACGCGGGAGATCGACAGCATGATGCCGGTGGTGATGCCGGCGATCGCCGTCGGGAGGACGACCTTCGCGATGGTCAGCCACTTGGGCACCCCCAGCGCGTAGGACGCCTCGCGCAGTTCGTTGGGCACGAGACGAGCATCTCCTCGCTGGAGCGGACGACCACGGGGATCATGAGCACCGTCAGCGACAGCGCGCCCATGATGCCCATGTAGCGGCCCGGTCCGATGATGAGCGTGAACAGCGCGACGATGAACAGACCCGCCACGATCGAGGGGATACCCGTCATGACGTCGACGAAGAACGTGATGGCGCGCGCCAGGCGGCCGCGGCCGTACTCGACGAGGTAGATCGAGGTGAGCAGGCCGATCGGCACCGAGATGACGGCCGCCGTGAGCGTGATGAGGAGCGTGCCCCAGATGGCGTGCACGGCGCCGCCGCCCTCGCCGACGACATTGCGCATCGACCACGAGAAGAACGTCGGGTCGAAGCGGGTGATGCCGTCGATCACGACCGTGTAGAGCAGCGAGATGAGCGGGATGAGGGCGAGGGTGAACGCGAAGCTCGACGAGCACGGTCGCGAGGCGGTCCTTCGCTCGCCGGGAGCTCTCGACGATGGTCGAGAGGATCACGAGCGCGAGGGCGAAGACCACGAATCCGAAGAAGATCGTGCCCGCGATGTTGAAGTCGCGCGCCCCCCTCCGAAGTTGAGGATCGTGAAGACGGCGGAAGCGAGCCCCATCGACACGAGGAGGAGGGCCCACGGCAGCCACGTCGGCAGCTGGCCGGCGGTGAGCGCGTTGGGCGCGCCGGCGGAGAGCCGCGGCGAGCGGGTGGGCGACGAGGGCGTCATGGCGGGCGCGGCCATCAGTTGGCTCCAGAGAACTCGGCGCGGCGGCTGACGATCCAGCGCGCGAAGGCGTTGACGGCGAAGGTGACGATGAACAGGATGAGGCCCGTCGCGATGAGGGCGTTGACGCCGGTGCCGTGGGCTTCGCCGAACTTGAGGGCGATGTTGGCCGGGATGGGCGTGGGGTTGGTGGAGGTGAGCACCTGGAAGCTCACGACGCCCGAGGCCGAGAGAACCATGGTGACGGCCATCGTCTCGCCGAGGGCGCGGCCGAGGGCGAGCATCGCTGCCGACACCATGCCGCCGCGCGCGAACGGGAAGACGGCCATCCGGATCATCTCCCAGCGGGTCGATCCGAGGGCGAGCGCCGCCTCTTCGTGCAGCTTCGGCGTCTGCAGGAACACTTCGCGGCAGATGGCGGTCATGATCGGGAGGATCATGACGGCGAGCACGAGGGCGGCGGTGAGGATGGTGCGGCCCGTGGCCGACGGGCCGCCGCTGAACAGCGGGAACCAGCCGAGGTTCGCGTTCAGCCACACGTAGAACGGCTGCAGGAAACCGGCGAAGGTGAGGGCGCCCCAGAGGCCGAAGACGACCGACGGGATCGCGGCCAGAAGGTCGATGATGTAGCCGAGGAACGCGGCGAGGCGGCGCGGCGCGTAGTGCGAGATGAACAGCGCGATGCCGATGCTCAGCGGCGCGGCGATCACGAGGGCAAGCAGCGCCGCCCAGATCGTGCCGAACACGAGCGGCCCGACGTAGTCGAGGAAGCTCTTTCCCTTGAGGATCGGGTTCTCCTCGGGATCCTCCGTGAGCGCCGGGATCGACTGCACCACGAGGAACAGCGTGACGGCGACCAGGATGACGAGGATCAGGATGCCGGCGCCGAGGGCCGTGCCGGAGAAGAGCACGTCGCCCAGACGGCGCGTAGTGGGGGTCTTGCCGGAGCCGCGGGGGTTCTCACGGCTCTGGCCCGCTCCGGACCCGCGGGGAGCGGACCCGTCAGCGGGCGGCGCGGCGGAGGTCGCCTGGGCGGTTTCGGTGGTCATCTTCTCCTCAGACCTGCGGTTCTTCTTCCGGGGTGATGCCCCGACCGTGACGGGCCGGGGCATCACCGGTGGGGTGCTCGATCAGCCAATGAGCGCGATCGCGGCGGTGATCTTGTCGCGGAGCGAGTCGGACAGGGGCGCGGAGCCGGCCGCCTCAGCGGCGACGTCCTGACCCTCGGCGCTCGTCACGAACTCGAAGTAGGCACGGACCAGGTCGGCCGTGGCGGCGTCGTCGTACTGCTCGCACGCGATGAGGTAGCTCACGAGCGCGATCGGGTACGAACCGGCCGGTGCGGTGGCGGGGTCGACCTCGAAGACGAGGTCGCCTTCGCTGCGGCCCTCGGCCAGCGGCGACGCGTCGACGAGAGCGGCGGCAGCCTCCGACGAGTACGGGACGAAGTCGTCGCCGACCTTGACCGCGACGGTGCCGAGGTTGCCGGCCTGCGAGGCGTCGGCGTAGCCGATGGTGCCCGAGCCGCCGTTGACCGCGGCGACGACGCCCGACGTGCCCTGCGCGGCCTCACCGGACTGCAGCGGCCACTGGTCGGACTCCTCGTGCGGCCACGCCTCGGGAGCGACGGCGGCGAGGTAACCGGTGAAGATCTCGCTCGTGCCCGAGGGGTCGGAGCGGTGCACCGGCGAGATCGCCAGGTCGGGGAGCGTCGCGTCGGGGTTGTCGGCGGCGATCGCCGGGTCGTTCCAGTTGGTGATGTCGCCGTTGAAGATCTTCGCGACGGTGGCCGCGTCGAGGTTCAGCGAGTCGACGCCGTCGAGGTTGAAGATGATCGCGACGGGGGAGATGTAGGCGGGCACCTCGACGATCGCGTCGGAGGCGCACGAGCCGAAGCCGCTGGCGGCGATCTCCTCGGCGTCGAACGCCCGGTCGGAGCCGATGAACGACTGGCCGCCCGACAGGAAGTTGTCGCGGCCGACGCCCGAGCCGGTCGCCTGGTAGTTGACGGTCACGCCGTTGTTGGCGGTCTGGAAGGCCGCGACCCACGCCTGCTGGGCGGCGTCCTGCGACGAGGCGCCCGTGGCGTTGAGCGTGCCGCTGAGCGTCGTGGTCGATTCGCTCGGAGCAGGGGTGTTGCCGTTGGCGGCGGGCTCGTTGGCGGCGCAGGCCGTGAGCGTGAGTGCCGCGATGGCGGTGAGCGCGCCCAGCTGGGCGATGCGGTTGAGCTTCACTGTGAATCCTTCACATGTCGGGTGCGAGCCCGGTGCAGGGCTCGTCCGAGACGGTAGACACCGACTCTTAAGAGAGTGCGCTCTGACAGTGAACGGAAGGTGAACGGATCGAGGTCGGACGGCGACGCGCGCCGCCGGCAGGTCAGATCTTGGGCTCGTGCGACTCGATCGAGACGATCCCGGAGCCCGGATTGGTAGCCGACAGGTGAACGACCGAGAACGCGCCGACCTCGAGCGCGGAGGCGCTGCCGAGGTAGGAACCGCGGAGCGTGCCGGTCGCGAGCGCCAGTTCGCTCAGGATGTCGGGGAGCACCGGACCGTGGCTGCAGAGCACGGCGGCCTTGCGCGACCGCACGCGCTTGCCGATGACGGCGCGCGCATCGGAGGTGCCCTCCTCCCACGCGTCCTGGCTGAGCAGGGCGTGCGCTGCACCTCCCGGCCGAGGGCGGCGGCGAGGGGGGTGACGGTGGTAACGCAGCGGACCGCGTCGCTGGAGATGATCCGCCGCACGCCGAACGCCTTCAGCGGTCCGACGATGGCAGCCGCCTGCTTCGTGCCGCGGGCGGTGAGGGGGCGGGCCGCATCGGGGCCGTCCCACTGCTCGCGGGGCGTCGCCTTCGCGTGCCGGAGCACGACGATCGGGAAGGTCGCCAGGATGCCGTCCTCGACGAACTTCAGGAAGTTCTCGAGGATCTCGACGTCGACGGGGTAGCTCAGATGCTTCAGCGCCCGCTTCGGGCCCATCCATTCGATGGCGGCGATCTCCTTGTTCGGGACGAACGCCGACGCACGGACCGCCTGATCGGTGGCCTCGGCGGCCCAGTAGTGCACGATCTTCTGCCGTTTGTTGGGCATGCGGTAGCGCGAGACACCCACGGGGATCCCGAGCGACACCCGGATGCCGGTCTCCTCGAAGATCTCTCGTGCCGCCGTCTCGGCGAGCGTCTCACCCGGATCGACCTTGCCCTTGGGGAGCGTGACGTCGGCATACGCCGTGCGGTGGATCACCAGCACTTTGAGCTTGCCGTCGATGATGCGCCAGACGACGCCCCCCGCCGCGTAGACAGCGGTCTCGGTCATCGCACCGCACGAGCGCGGCGACGGCGCTGGATCTGGGACATCGTCTTCTCCTGCAGGTCGATCAGGGGTTTTCCGTCGTCGTCGGTGCTGTGCCGTGTCCAGACCCCTTCCGCACCCAGGTGCCACGAGCTGGTCGTGTCGGACATCGCGGTGTCGAACAAGCCGACGAGTTCCTTGATGTGGGCCGGGGCGGTCACTCGCACGAGCGCTTCGACGCGGCGGTCGAGGTTGCGGTGCATCATGTCGGCGCTGCCGATGTACACCTGCGGGTCGCCGTCGTTGGCGAAGGCGAAGATGCGCGAGTGCTCGAGATACCGCCCGAGGATGGAGCGCACCGTGATGTTGTCACTCACGCCCGTCGAGGTCGGAGCGCAGCGAGCAGATCCCGCGCACCCAGACGTCGACCTTCACGCCGGCCTGGCTCGCGCGGTAGAGGGCGTCGATGATCTGCTCGTCGACCATCGAGTTGACCTTGATGCGGATCGATGCGGGCCGACCGGCCAGCGCGTTGCGGCGCTCCTTGTCGATGTGCCGCAGGAGCCCTTTCCGCAGGTGCAGGGGAGCGACGAGGAGCCGTTTGAACTTCTTCTCGATCGCGTAGCCCGACAGCTCGTTGAAGAGGCGGGTGAGGTCTCGGCCCACCTGCTCGTCGGCGGTGAAGAGCCCGAAGTCCTCGTAGAGGCGGCTCGTCTTGGGGTTGTAGTTGCCGGTGCCGATGTGGCTGTAGCTGCGCAGCATCCCGTCTTCCTCGCGGATGATGTGCAGCAGCTTGCAGTGCGTCTTGAGTCCCACGAGGCCGTAGACGACGTGCACGCCGGCCTTCTCGAGTTTGCGCGCCCACACGATGTTCGCGGCCTCGTCGAACCGGGCCTTCACCTCGACGAGGGCGAGCACCTGCTTGCCGTTCTCGGCGGCGTCGATGAGCGCCTCGACGATGGGGCTGTCGCCCGACGTGCGATAGAGGGTCTGCTTGATGGCGAGCACGTGCGGATCACGGGCCGCCTGCTCGAGGAACGCGGCGACGCTCGTGTTGAACGATTCGTACGGATGGTGCACGAGCACGTCGCCCTTGCGGATGGCCGCGAACAGGTCGGCGCGGCCGTTCTGCTCGGCGGGCTGGAACGCGGTCGCCGTCGTCGGGACGTGTGCGGGATAGTGCAGCTCGGGCCGATCGATGCGGCCCAGGCCGAACAGCCCGCGCAGGTCGAGGGCGCCCGGCAGCCGGTACACCTCCTGCTCGGTGATGTCGAGCTCGTTGATGAGCAGATCGAGAGTGACCTCGTCCATGTCTTCGGTGACTTCGAGGCGGATCGGAGGGCCGAAGCGGCGGCGGAGGAGTTCCGCCTCCAGCGCCTGGATGAGGTTCTCGGTCTCGTCCTCCTCGATCACGACGTCTTCGTTGCGTGTGAGGCGGAACGTGTGATGCGAGAGCACCTCCATGCCCGGGAACAGGTCGCCGAGGTTGTTGGAGATCAGCTCCTCGAGCGGGAGGTAGCGCGCTCCTTCGTCGGTGCGCGGCAGCGCGACGAACCGGGGGAGCATCGGCGGCACTTTGAGGCGCGCGAACTCCTGCCGCCCGGTGCGGGCGTTGCGGATGCGGATCGCGAGGTTGAGCGAGAGGCCCGAGATGTACGGGAACGGGTGCGCGGGATCGACGGCCAGCGGCATGAGCACGGGGAAGACCTGCGCCTGGAAGTAGTCGTAGAGGTCGCTGCGCTCCTCGTCGGACAGATCGCCCCACGCCACCACGAGAATGCCGGCGGTCGGCGAGCTCGGGCTTCACGAGGTTCTTCCACGCGGCCGCGTGCCGCAGCTGCAGCGCGTGCGCCTCGGCCGAGATGTCGGTGAGAACGTCCTGCGGGAGCGGCCCACGTTCGTCGGCACCGCGAGGCCGGTCATGATGCGGCGCTTCAGGCCCGCGACGCGCACCATGAAGAACTCGTCGAGGTTGCTCGCGAAGATCGCCAGGAAGTTCGCGCGCTCCAGCGCCGGGACCGTCGGATCTTCGGCCAGTTCGAGCACGCGCTGGTTGAATGCCAGCCAGCTGAGCTCGCGATCGAGGTAGCGGTGGTCGGGGAGCTGCGAGTCGTACACCTCGACGGCCGCATCGAAGTCGTCGTCGGCGTCGCCCAGCCCGGAGTCGAGAACCTCGGTGTCGATCATCACATCATCATTGCAGGCACGAAGACCGTGGAGGACAACGGATCCGGGACGTCGCGCGACGTCCCGGTGACGGCCTCACGCCTGCGACGACTCCCGCGGTGCCGGCATCTGGTCGTCCTCGTACACGTTGAAGCGGTAGCCGACGTTGCGCACCGTGCCGATGAGCTGCTCCATGTCGCCGAGCTTCGCCCGCAGCCGTCGCACGTGCACGTCGACCGTGCGGGTGCCGCCGAAGTAGTCGTAGCCCCACACCTCACTCAGCAGCTGCTCGCGCGTGAACACCCGCGAGGGGTGGGTCGCGAAGAAGTGCAGCAGCTGGAACTCCTTGTAGGTGAGGTCGAGCGCCTTGCCGTGCACCTTCGCCGAGTACGACGACTCGTCGATCGTGATGCCGGACGTCTGGATGCGGGTCGAGACCGGGTCTTTCGTCATGCGGCCGATCGCCAGGCGGATGCGGGCGTCGGCCTCGGCGGGACCGGCGCCCACGAGGATGACGTCGTCGATGCCCCAGTCGGTCGAGACCGCCGTCAGCCCGCCCTCGGTCACCACGAGCACGAGCGGTGCGTCGAGGCCGGTCGTATTGAGGATCTTGCACAGCGACTTCGCGCCCACGAGGTCGACCCGCGCATCCACGAAGATGACGTCGGCGCTCGGGGCGTTCACGAGCTGGGCGGGTTCGGCGGGGATCTGGCGCACGCGGTGGCTGAGGAGCTCGAGCGCGGGCAGAACGGCATTTCCGCCGGGGGCGGAGCTCAGGACGAGAAGCTGGGCCAACGGGTTCCCTTCCGGTTCGGCTGAAGAACCGTGCCCCCAATACTAGGGCGTCGCCAGGCGGGTGATGGTCGCGCTCCCGTGCGGGCGGAAGCGGCGTGGAGAACGGTGACGGGCGCGCCCGCCGTGCGCCAGAATAGACGGGTGACGTCGCCGGAACTCAGCCCGCGCCGGTCGATGACCGGGGTGTTCGTGGTGTGGGTCGTGTCGGCCGTCATCGCGATCCTCGTCGGCATCCTCGCCCCCGCCGACTGGCGCGCCGCCTGGATGGGGGTGGGCATGGGCCTGATCGTGCCGATCGCGTTCGCGGTGCAGCTGTGGTCGGGGCGCTCGCAGGGTTTCATCCAGCGCATGGCGTTGAGCGTGCTGGGTGCGCTCCTGGTCATGGGCTGCATCGGCGTCGGCCTCGGGCTCGCGACGCTCTCGGCCGCGTAGCGCTCTTCTCTGCCTGAGTGGGGCGCATTCCGGCGTAGAGTTGGGGGTATGGACCTCCTCGCACTCGAACTGTTCTTCGTGGGACTGCTCGGACTCGCATCGCTGGCGATCGTGTTCGTGTCGGGCGTCGTCATCAAGAACCTGTACCGCGGCCAGCGCTGACCCCGTGATCGATCTCCCCACAGACCTTCCTGCCGACATCGTTCCGCTGTCGTGGCTGCTGGGTGTCTGGGAGGGTTCCGGCGTCATCGACTACGCAAGCGCCGACCGTCACTTCTCGGGGGAGTTCGCCCACCGGGTGAGCTTCAGCCACGACGGCGGTGACTACGTCAACTACGCTGCGAGCGCCTGGCTCACCGCCGACGACGGCACGCGCGCGCCGCTGCTGGCAGAACAGGGCTACTGGCGGCTCGCCCGCACGGCGACCGACGCCGACGCGGGCCCCGCTCTGCTCCCTGCTCCCGCGCCGCGGCCGACGCCGCGCACGGTCGACGACGTCGAGGCGCTCCGGAACGCCGACGGCGCTTTCGAGCTCGAGGTGGCCATCGTCCGGTCGGACGGCGTGAGCGAGCTGTACGTGGGCCAGGTGAAGGGCCCGCGGATCGATCTCGCGACCGACGCCATCGTGCGGCCGGCCAGCGCCAAGTCGTACGGCGCCGCGACGCGCATGTACGGGTACGTCGAGGGTCACCTGCTCTGGGCGTGGGACATCGCCGCCCTCGGCGGTGCGCTCGCCTCGCACGCCTCGGCACGCCTGGCACGGGCCGACTGATGGCCTCTCCGTTCGCACGCGTGCCCTCGGCCGTCCTCGACGGCGAGGTGCTCCTGCACGTGGGCAGCCCCCTGCGCGAGCAGCGCATGCTGGAGCAGGGCGCCGCGCTCGCACCGCTGGGCGACCGCACTGTGCTCGCCGTCGACGGGGAGGACCGGCTGAGCTGGCTCGACTCGCTGTCGTCGCAGGCTCTCACCGCGCTCGCCCCCGGCACGAGCACCGAACTGCTCATCCTCGACCCGCAGGGGCACGTCGAGCACGCCGCCGGTGTGGTCGACGACGGATCCCGCACCTGGCTTCTCGTCGACCGGTCCGACGCACCCGGCCTGCTCACCTGGCTCACGCGCATGCGCTTCCGCCTCCGTGTCGATCCGCGCGACGTCTCCGATGACTTCGCAGTGCTCGCCGGCACGTCTGCTGCCGTCGAGGACGTCGACGCCGCAGCGGTGTGGCGCGATCCGTGGCCCCACGTCGCCGACGGAGGTTGGGCATACTCGCCCGTCGACCCCCATCCGGGCGGGGAGCGCGATTGGGCCGAGGCGATCGTCGCGCGCGCCGAGTATGACCGTGTGGCCGAAGCCGCCGCGCGCGGTGAGCAGCCGATCGCCGGCGTGCTCGCGGCCGAAGCGCTGCGGATCGCGGCCTGGCGCCCGCGGGTGAGCGCCGAGGCCGACGGACGGGCCCTGCCGCACGAGGCCGACTGGCTGCGGACGAGCGTGCACCTGTCGAAGGGCTGCTACCGGGGTCAGGAGACCGTCGCGAAGGTCCACAACCTCGGACATCCGCCGCGCCGCCTCGTGGCGCTCCAACTCGACGGCAGTGACGCGGAGCTCCCCGAGCCCGGCGCCGAGGTGCGCGTCGGAGGCGAACCCGTGGGCGCGATCACCTCGGTGGCACGACACTACGAAGAGGGGCCGATCGCGCTCGCGTTCGTCAAGCGGACCACGCCGGTCGACGCCGATCTCACGGTCGTCGTCGGCGACGGCGAGGTGGCCGCAGCCCAGGAGCTGATCGTGCCTCCCGACGCGGGCCGCACGGCATCCATCCCGCGTCTCCCGCGTCTGTCCCGCCGCCGCTGACGACCGCTCTCTCGTCGATCGCACGGCGGATCCAGCCGGTCGGCGCGACGGCCGTGCGGTGCTGGCCGGCCGGCGCGACCGCCGACCAGTACTAATCGGCCGGCGCGACCGCCGACCAGTACTAATCGGCCGGCGCGACCGCCGACCAGGGCACCGTGACCTCGCCGAGGCGCCAGCGGCTGCGTCCGCCGACGGGCCAGCCGGCATCCGCCATCGCCGACAGTGCCGCGCGCCAGCGCTGATCTGCGCCGAACGACCCGGCGGCCACCGCGCGCACCCACTCGGTGTGCAGTGCCGACAGGAAGGCGTGCACGCGCTCGCCGGGAACGTTCCGGTGGATGAGCGCCTTCGGCAGCCGTTCGGCGGCGATCGCGGGGGAGTCGAGGCCCGTGAGGCGCAGCGACACCGTCAGGGTGCGGGGCACGGCGTCGGTACCCACCTCCACCCAGGTGCAGATGCGTCCGAGCTCGTCGCACGTGCCTTCGACGAGGATGCCGCCGGGCTGCAGCCGCCGGCACATGCGCGCCCATGCGTCGGCGACATCGGCCTCGTCGTACTGGCGCAGCACGTTGAAGGCGCGGATGACGGCGGGGGAGCGGCCACCCGGCACCGGCACCTCGAAGCCGCCGCGCGCGAACGACACGCGTGCATCGGCGGCGAATACGCCCCGCCCCGCCCGCACCTCGGCGAGCTGGTCACGCGCGCGCGCCACGCGCGCCGGGTCGATCTCGAGCCCCACCACCTCCACGTCGGGTCGGGTTCGACGCAGCCGCGCTTCGAGCTCGAACGCCGTGACTCCGCTCGCCCCGTAGCCGAGGTCGACGACGAGCGGGTCGTCGGTGCGGCGCAGCGCGGGGTGGCGGGCGATCCAGCGGTCGACGCGACGGAGGCGGTTGGTGTTGGTGGTGCCACGCGTGATCTGGCCGACCACCTTGCCGGGCACGTTCTCCGGCGTCATCCCCCCATGATGACAGGGCCCTGCTCGATAGACTGGCGGCATGACCGCGCCGTACACGCTGATCCTCCTCCGCCACGGGCAGAGCGAGTGGAACAAGACCAACCAGTTCACCGGATGGGTGGACGTCCGCCTCACCGACCAGGGCAAGGCCGAGGCGCAGCGCGGCGGTGAGCTGATGAAAGAGCGGGGGATCCTCCCCGACGTCCTGCACACCTCGGTCCTTTCGCGCGCGATCCAGACCGCGAACATCGCCCTCGACGCAGCCGACCGGCTCTGGATCCCCGTGCGGCGCACGTGGCGCCTCAACGAGCGCCACTACGGTGCGCTCCAGGGCAAGGACAAGGCTCAGACGCTCGAGGAGTTCGGCAACGAGCAGTTCATGCTGTGGCGCCGCTCGTTCGACGTGCCGCCGCCGGAGCTCGCCGACGACGACCCGTACAGCCAGGTCGGCGACCCCCGCTACGAAGGCATCGACGGCGACGTGCCGCGGACCGAGTCGCTGAAGATCGTCATCGACCGCATGCTGCCGTACTGGGAAGACGCCATCATCCCCGACCTGCGCGCCGGCAAGACGGTGCTCGTCACGGCACACGGCAACTCGCTGCGTGGCCTCGTGAAGCACCTCGACGGCATCAGCGACGCCGATATCGCCGAGCTGAACATTCCCACGGGCATCCCGCTCGTCTACAAGCTCGACGAGAACTTCATGCCGCTCGAGCCGGGCGAGTACCTCGACCCGGAGGCGGCCGCCGCAGGCGCCGCGGCCGTCGCCGCTCAGGGAAAGAAGTGAGTCAGGGAAAGAAGTGACTCAGGGCGAGAAGTGAGTCAGGGCGAGAAGTAGGCCCCACGCAGACAGGAGCGTTCCCGGGGGAGAGCATCCAGGGGCAACGCAGAGGGGGATGCCTGACGGCATCCCCCTCTTGTCGTGCCTGCGCTCAGTCGCCGGCGGCGACGATGGCGATCGTGTCGGTGGCGGGCGTCCAGTCGCCGGTCGCGAGATAGGCCACCTTCTTGGCGACCGACACGGCGTGGTCGGCGAAGCGCTCGTGGTAGCGGCTCGCGAGGGTCGCATCGACGGTCGCCGCCGCCTCTCCCTTCCACGTCTCGCCGAGCACCTTCTCGAAGATCGCGAGGTGCAGGTCGTCGAGCTCCTCTTCGAGGGCGCGGAGCTTCTCGACCAGCACCAGGTTCTCGGTGCGCAGCACCTCGGTGAGGGTGCGTGCGACCTCGACGTCGAGCTCGCCCATCTTGATGAAGGTGCTCTTGAGCCCCTTCGGGATGGCGCGCTCGGGGAAGCGCATGCGCGTCAGCTGGGCGATGTGCTCCGCGATGTCGCCCATGCGCTCGAGCGACGCGCTCACGCGCAGGGCGGCGACGACGATGCGCAGGTCGCGCGCGACGGGCTGCTGACGGGCGAGGATCTCGATCGCGAGCTCGTCGAGTTCGATCGCCTTGTCGTCGATCACCTGATCGGCGTCGATGACCTCTTCGGCCAGGGCCACGTCGCTCGTGCCGAACGCCCGGGTGGCCTTGTCGATCGCGATCGTGACGAGGTCGCCGATCTCGACGAGACGTGCCTGGACGTCTTCGAGCGACTGGTGGAACACTTCGCGCATTGCGGAAACCTCTCTCTTCGCGGGCGCAGCAGGATGCCGAACCGGCGACGCGGCGATCATCCCCTGCCAAGGTGAACGATTGGTGCCGTCCCGGTGAACTCTGCGCGAGTTCGTGAGCGAAGCCCGCTTCCCGGCATTCCTGTCGCCCCTGCGACTCTACGCTGGGGTGCATGGAGTCGTTGCTGCTGGCGTTTCTGACGCTGGGCATGGGTGCCGTCATCGGGGCGGCGTTCACGGCGCTCGTGGTGGTCGCCCTCCGGGCGCGCGATGCGGCGCGGATCCAGACCTCCAAGGTGCTGCCCGACGGCACGCGCGCCGTGCTGCAGGGGATGGACGAGGTCGCCGTCGTCGTCGACTCGTCGCTCCACATCGTGGCGGCGTCGGCCCCGGCCGAACTGTTCGGAATGACCGAGGGCGAGGTGCTGCCGGGAGACGGCCTCCGCCTGCTGGTGCGCGAGGCGCGCACGACCGAACGGCCGGAGGCGCAGAACCTCCAGGTTCGCCGCGGAGTGGAGCTGCGGTCTGTGGCGGCGCGGGCGAGCGCGATCGGACCGCGGCTGATCCTGCTCGTCATCCGCGACATCACCGAGCGCGAGCGCGTGGAGGAGATGCGGCGAGACTTCGTCGCGAACACGAGCCACGAGCTGAAGACGCCGGTCGGCGCGATCACGCTGCTGGCCGAGGCGGTCGAATCGGCGGCCGACGACCCCGACCAGGTGCGCCATTTCGCCCGCCGCATGACGGCGGAGGCCAATCGGCTGGGCCAGCTCACGTCGCGCATCATGAATCTCTCGCGGCTCCAGGCCGCCGACGACCCCAGCGACCTGCGCGACGTCTCCGTCGATGAGGTCGTCGCGGCTGCCATCGAGACGCAGGCCGTCGCGGCGGAGGCGGCCGGCATCTCGATCGCGCGCGGCGGAGACCGCGGCGCCTATGTCCACGGCGACGTCCAGGTGCTCACCGAAGCCGTGGCGAACCTCGTGGCGAACGCGGTCGCCTACTCGCCGGCGGGATCGTCGGTCGGCGTGGGGGTGCAGGTCGTCGACGGCGTCGTCGAGATCGCCGTCACCGACCGTGGCATCGGCATCCCGGCGGCGG
The DNA here is from genome assembly GCA_963789095.1 of uncultured Actinomycetota bacterium. GTDB lineage: Bacteria > Actinomycetota > Actinomycetes > Actinomycetales > Microbacteriaceae > Microbacterium. The sequence continues at coordinate 139,310 of CAWBJK010000009.1, read as the reverse complement.
AGCTGTCGCGCGTGTTCGAGCGGTTCTACCGCGCCGACCAGGCCCGTTCGCGCCGCACGGGCGGCACGGGTCTCGGGCTGTCGATCGTGAAGCACGCCGTTCAGCGACATGGCGGCGAGGTGAAGGTGTGGTCGCAGCCGGGCAAGGGATCGACGTTCACGGTGCGGCTGGCGGCGATCGCCGCCCCCGAGCGCGGCCCGTCGACGTCGAAGAAGTCGCGCAAGGGAAAGGGCGGCGCCGGGAAGTCGGGCCGCGACCACAAGCGCGGGAAGGCGACGTCGACCAAGGCATCTGCCAAGGTCGGCGGAGCCGCGAAGACCTCCGCGCCGGCGACGTCCCCTGCGAAGGCCGCCCCGGCGGCACGCACGACACCCCCGCCGGGCGTGCCCGTCCACGGCGCGGCTCCGGCCGCGGAGACCAAGACCCACAAGAAGGCATCCGCCCGCGAAGCGCCGCGGGCGAAGGGAGTGAACCCATGACCCGTGTGCTGATCGTCGAGGACGAACCCGACCTCGCAGACCCGCTCTCCTACCTGCTTCGGCGTGAGGGGTTCGAGGTGGAGATCGCTGAGGACGGCCCGTCGGCGCTCGACGCCTTCACCGCGGGAGGCGCCGACATCGTGCTGCTCGATCTGATGCTCCCCGGCATGCCGGGCACGGAGGTGTGCCGCGTCATCCGCACGACCTCGAAGGTGCCGATCATCATGCTGACGGCGAAGGATTCCGAGGTCGACATCGTGGTCGGGCTGGAGCTCGGCGCCGATGACTACGTCACGAAGCCGTACTCGTCGCGCGAGCTGCTGGCCCGGATGCGCGCCGTGCTGCGCCGGTCGGAAGCCGTCGACCTCGACGTCGAGGAGCGTGTCGTCGAGGGAGGCCGGGTGCGGATCGACATCGACCGCCACACCGTGTCGGTCGACGGCGCCGAGATCCCCATGCCGCTGAAGGAATTCGAGCTGCTCGAGGTGCTCATGCGCAATTCGGGCCGCGTGCTCACGCGCGGACAGCTGATCGACCGCGTGTGGGGGAGTGACTACTTCGGCGACACCAAGACGCTCGACGTGCACATCAAGCGCATCCGGTCGCGGATCGAGGAGAACCCTGGGGAGCCGGCCATGCTGCTGACGGTGCGCGGCCTCGGCTACCGCTTCGAAGCGTAAGCAGGAACGCGGAGGGGGAGGCGGCACGCGTGGCCGCCTCCCCCTCCGCGTCTGCGCCGGGCCTGAGTCAGGCGGCCGGCGTGGGAACGAAGGGTGCGTAATACGGCAGCGAGCCGTCGAGCACGGGGACGTAGATCTCGACACCCTCGCCGTCGCCCGACTGGAACGCGACCGAGATGTCTTCGCCCGGCTTCGCGCCGAGGGCGGGGACGGAGAGCGGCTGGGCGCCGTCGGCTCCGAGGCTGAGCACCGAGTTAGCGGGCACCGGCACGCTCGCGACGCGGCCGTCGATGCCGATGTTCAGGGTCTGCGCGGCGTCGGTGTCGTTGACGATCGCGGCGATGAAGTTGCCCGCCGTGCCGCTCTCGTCGGCCACGATGAGCGCGTTGCGCACCTTGAGCGGTCCGGACGCCGGGACGTTGACGCCGTCGGACGCGGAGTACTCGATGGTGGTGGCCTGCGGCGCCATGATGCTGCAGCCCGTCGCGCCCAGGGCGACGGTGAGGCCCACCGCCACGGTTGCGACGAGGCGAGGGGTGCGGGTGCGGCGGGTCAGGATCACGGTTCCTCCAGCGGAAACGAGCGGGAATCTCGCGGTCAAGTCTAGTGCGCGCGGCACGGTGCCACGTGCCCGCGGAGGCCGTGCCCGCGCGCGGAAGGAGCAGGGCAGGGGCCAGGCGGCGAACCTTACCCTATGACCGCTGTGGTATCATGGAGGTTGCCGAAAGGACATAACTGCATGCTTTTTGAGGTTGGCGAGACGGTCGTCTATCCGCACCACGGCGCCGCGACGATCATCGAGGTCAAAGACCGGATCATCAAGGGCGAGACCAAGAAATACCTGAAGCTCAACGTCACGCAGGGAGACCTCATCATCGAGGTCCCGGCGGAGAACGTCGATCTGGTCGGTGTTCGTGACGTGATCGGCAAGGACGGTCTCGAGCGCGTGTTCGACGTGCTGCGCGCACCGTTCACCGAGGAGCCCACGAACTGGTCGCGCCGGTACAAGGCCAACCTCGAGAAGCTCGCCTCGGGCGACGTCATCAAGGTGAGCGAGGTCGTCCGCGACCTGTGGCGCCGCGACCAGGACCGCGGTCTGTCCGCGGGTGAGAAGCGCATGCTCGCCAAGGCACGTCAGATCCTCGTCTCCGAGATCGCGCTCGCCCTCAAGACCGAGGAAGAGAAGGCCTCGAGCGTTCTCGACGAGGTCCTCGCCAGCTGACGCGGATCGCGAATACCCGTCATCGTTGCTCGCACGCACGATGATGGGGCGATGAGTTCCTCCGCGCCCGACCGCGTCCGCCTGGCCGTCACGCCCGACCTCTCGGAGCGCGACCTGACGCTCGACCTCGCTCGGGTCGTCTGCGTGCTGTTCGTGATCGTGGTCCACGTGCTCATGGTCGGCATCGGTCCCGGTCCCGATGGTGGCCTGGTGACCTCGCGCCCGGCCGAGCAGGAGCCGTGGTTCAACGCCGCCACCTGGGTGGGGCAGATCATGCCGCTCTTCTTCGTGGTCGGCGGGTTCGCGTCGGCGGCGGGCTGGACCTCGTGGACACGTTGCGGCGGCGACGCCGTGGGCTTCGTCCGCTCCCGCGCCCTGCGACTCGCCCGCCCGGCGCTGCCGCTGTTCGTGTTCTTCGCCGTCGTGCTCCTCGCGGCTACGGCGCTGAACATCGCGCCCGACATCGTCGAGGCCGCAGCCGTCGGTGCCGGGTCGCCGCTGTGGTTCCTCGCCGCCTACCTGATCTGTCAGGCCCTGGTGCCGGTGATGATGCAGCTCCACGAGCGGGCGCCGGGCGCGACGCTCGGAGCCCTCGCGGCGGCCGTCGTAGCGATCGACGCGCTCCGCTTCGCCACCGGCACCACCGAGATCGGCCTGCTCAATCTGCTGTTCGTGTGGCCGCTCGTGCAACAGCTGGGCTTCTGGTACCGCGACGGCTGGTTCGAGCGCCGGAGCATCCCGACGCTGCTCGCGATCGCGGCGACCTGCTACCTGCTGCTGTGGCCGCTGACGACGTGGGGGCCCTACTCCCCGTCGATGCTCGGCAACCTCAACCCGCCGACCACGCCTCTCGTGCTCCTCGGGCTCGCGCAGGCGTGTCTGCTCCGGGTGCTGCGTCCGGTGCTCGCACGGCTCATGCAGGTGCGCGCCGTGCAGGGGTTCGTCTTCGTCACGGGCACGCGCCTCATGACGGTGTATCTGTGGCACCTTCCCGTCATCCTCGCCGTCACCGGCCTGTCGCTCCTCGTGCCGGGAGCTGCGCCGGCCCCCTCGTCGCCGGCTTGGTGGTGGACGCGGCCGCTCATGGTGGTCGTGGTGCTCGCCGCTGTACTCGCGCTGTCGCTGGTGATCGTGCGATGGGAGGCGGTCGGACGGCTCGGCGCGACCCCGAGCGCGACCGCCGTCGCCCTCGGATGGCTGTGCGCCGTGGTGCCGCCGTTCGCCGTGATGCAGTGGTTCCTCGACGTGCAGCTCGCCGTCGGCGGCGCCGTGCTGCTGACGATCGCCGTGATCCTGCTGGGCGGACGACGCGGAGCGCGATCGGTAGTCTCGGACGCATGACCGACACGCCGCTTCCCCGCCCGCGCACCGCGATCATCATCGTGGCGGCCGGGTCGGGCACGCGGCTCGCCGCCGGCGCACCGAAGGCGTTCGTCGGCATCGACGACCACAGCGTGCTGCGCCATGCGCTGCTCGGCGTGTTCGCGACGGCCCCGGCCCAGGTAGTGGTCGTCGTGCCCGCCGACCGCACAGGCGACGCTCTCACCGAGGTGCTCGAGGCCGCCGGCGATCGACGGGATCTCGTGAGCGTCGTCGCCGGTGGTGAGACGCGCCAGCAGTCGGTGGCGGCCGGGCTCGCCGCGATGTGGCCGGACGTCGAGTTCGTGCTCGTGCACGACGCGGCCCGCGCGCTCACGCCGCCGGAGGTCTTCGACCGCGTCGTCGCGGCGCTCGCAGCGGGGCACGAGGCCGTGCTCCCGGTGCTGCCGGTCGTCGACACCGTCAAGCAGGTCGACGGCCAGTCGGTCGTCGCGGCGGTCGATCGCTCCGTGCTCGCCGCCGCCCAGACGCCCCAGGGGTTCCGCCGGGACGTGCTGCTCTCGGCGCTGGCGACGGCTGAGGAGGATCACACCGACGACGCGGCGCTCGTGCAGGCGGCCGGGGCGACGGTGGTCACGGTGCCGGGAGACGAGCAGGCGTTCAAGATCACGACGGCCGCCGACCTCGACCGGGCGCGGGCCCTCGTCGCGCCCGTGGCTGCGGTGACCGCCTCGCTGGCCGCACCGCTCGTTCTGCCCCGCGTGGGCATCGGCACAGACGTGCATGCGTTCGGCGGCGACGCGACGCTGTGGCTCGCGGGGCTCGAATGGCCGGGCGAGCCGGGCCTGCACGGGCATTCCGACGGAGACGCGGTGGCGCACGCCATCGTCGACGCGCTCCTGGCGGCGGCCGGCCTCGGCGACATCGGCATGCACTTCGGCACCGATCACCCCGAGTACGCCGGCGCGCACGCGGCCGCGTTCCTCACCCGCACGCGGGCGATCCTCGCCGAAGCGGGCTTCGCGATCGGGAATGTGTCGGTGCAGGTGCAGGCGCGGCGCCCGCGGTTCGCCGCACGGCGCGCCGAGGCGGAGCGCGTGCTGTCGGACGCGCTCGGGGGAGTGCCCGTCTCGGTCTCGGCGACCACGACCGACGGGCTCGGTTTCACGGGAACGGGGGAGGGCGTCGCGGCGTTCGCCGTCGCGCTCGTCCACCCGGTCTGATCCGCGGCGCCCCGGCTTCCGGCCCTCTCAGCTCGAGGGGCTCAGCTCGCGGCGCATGAACACCGACAGCGGGTCGGGTCGGTACGTGCCGAACGGACCGCACTCCACGAATCCCTCGCTCGCGTAGAGCGTGCGAGCGGGCACGAAGGCGTCTTCGGCGCCGGTCTCGAGGTACAGGGCGCGCAGCCCGCGGTGCCCGGCTTCGGCGAGGATGTGCCGCAGCAGCGCCCGCCCGGCCCCCGTCCCGCGAAAACGGTCGTCGACGCGCATCGACTTGATCTCCCCGGTGGCGTCGTCGAGCTCCTTGAGCGCACCGACCCCCGCCAGCTCGCCGTCGCGCCAGGCCGACCACACGGTCAGCCCGGGCCGGCGCAACGCGTCGAGGTCGAGGGCGTGCACGCTCTCGGGCGGGCTCAGCTCGTGCACGCCGGCCAGGTGTGCGTGGATCGAGCCTCTGCGTCGCCTCGCCGGAGAGGTCGTCGACGCGGATGTCGAAGGCCATGTCCGTCACTCTGTCACCCGCACGTTTCGCGCCCGTTTCGCGTCGCCATCCCGCCCCGCCATACCGCGAGACGACCTCCGCCCGCCGAGAGCATGGGTGCCACCCGCGTTCTCGGCCCGTGGAGGTCGTCTCGCGGTCGGGATGGCGGGCCGTGCGGGGAGGGGGTGCACGGGTAGGCTGGTGCGGTGACGGTACGGCTCTACGACAGCAAAGCGCAGGCTCTGCGCGACTTCGTGCCGCTCGATCCCTCCAACGTCACCCTGTACGTGTGCGGACCCACGGTGCAGTCGGGCCCCCATATCGGGCATGTGCGGGCCGCGCTCGCCTTCGACGTGCTTCGGCGCTGGTTGGAGCACCGGTACGGGCGCGTGACGTTCGTCCGCAATGTCACCGACATCGACGACAAGGTGCTGGTCAACGCTTCGGAAGCAGAGCCGTGGTGGGCGCTCGCCTATCGCATGGAGCTCGAGTTCTCCCGCGCGTACGCGGCGGTCGGCATCCGTCCCCCCACCTACGAGCCCCGCGCCACCGCGTCGATCCCGCAGATGATCGACCTCATCGAGCGTCTCATCGCGGCGGGACACGCCTATGCCGCCGGCGAGGCGGCTCCCGGAGACGTCTACTTCGATGTCCGGTCGTGGCCCGCTTACGGCGAGCTCACCCGTCAGTCGATCGATGCGATGGAGTCGGCCGCCGACGCCGATCCCCGCGGCAAGCGCGACCCGCGCGACTTCGCCCTGTGGAAGGGCGCGAAGCCCGACGAACCGGTCTCTGCCGTGTGGGAGTCGCCGTGGGGAGCGGGGCGACCCGGATGGCACATCGAGTGCTCGGCCATGAGCCGCCGCTATCTCGGACCCGAGTTCGACATCCACGGTGGAGGGCTCGACCTGCGCTTCCCGCATCACGAGAACGAGCTCGCGCAGTCGACGGCGGCGGGTGACCCGTTCGCGCGCTACTGGGTGCACAACGGCCTCGTGACGGTGGGCGACCAGAAGATGTCGAAGTCGCTCGGGAACTACCTGCTCGCCGACGACGTGCTCCGCGAGCACGACCCGCTGGTCGTCCGTTACGCACTCGCGGCGGCGCACTACCGCTCCAACCTCGACATCACGCCGTCGTCGTTCGACGAGGCCGCCGCCGCGCTCGACCGCATCCGTGCGTTCCAGCAGCGCTCGGCGCGCATGACCGGGGGGCGCCTCACGGCGGCAGACCTGCCCGAGGCGTTCGCTGCGGCGCTCGACGACGACCTCGGCGTGCCGCAGGCGCTCGCCGTCGTGCACGAGCACGTGCGGGCGGGCAACTCCGCTCTCGACGCGGGCGACACGGCGGCGGGCGCGGTCGCGGCGGTGCAGGTGGGACGGATGACGGGACTGCTCGGCCTCAACCCGGCCGACCCGCAGTGGCGTACCGAGACGGGCGCCGCCGAGGGCGCGCTCGACGCGCTCCTGCAGACGATGATCACTCAGCGCGCGGAAGCCCGCGCGAGTAAGGACTGGGCGGCGGCCGACCGCATCCGCGACGCGATCGCGGCGGCCGGCATCGCCCTCGAAGACGGTCCCGACGGGACGTATTGGAGTATGAACGATGGCTAAGCCGGGGAACCCGTCTGCAGGCAAGGGCAAGAAGAAGGGCCCCACCAAGGGGACGGGCGGGAAGAACAAGCGCTCGCTGGAGGGCCGCGGGCCGACGCCCAAGGCCGAGGACCGCGCCTGGCACCCCGCCGGCAAGCGCAAGGCGGCCGCCGAGAGGTACGCCGCGGCGGGCGGCAAGGGCAAGCCTGGCCAGGGCACGCGCTCGGGTTCGTCGAGCCGGGCGAAGAAGGATGACGACACGGAGATCGTCACCGGGCGCAACTCGGTGCTCGAGGCCCTGCGCGCCAAGATCCCCGCGACCGCGTTCTACATCGCGCAGCGCGTCGAGATGGACGACCGCGTCAAGGAGATGCTGGCCATCGCGACGCAGCGCGGCATCCCGGTGCTCGAGGTCACGCGGCCCGAGCTCGACCGCATGGCCGGCTTCGACGGCGTCCACCAGGGTGTCGCCATCAAGGTGCGGCCCTACGAGTACGCGCACCCGCAGGACCTGCTCGAGGAGATCGTCGACCGCGGGCAGCTGCCGCTGCTCGTGGCGCTCGACGGCGTCACCGACCCGCGCAACCTCGGCGCCATCATCCGCTCGACGGCCGCATTCGGCGGACAGGGCGTGATTCTTCCCCAGCGCCGCTCGGCGAGCGTCAACTCGGCCGCGTGGAAGACGAGTGCGGGCGCCGCAGCGCGCATCCCCGTCGCGATCGCCGCGAACCTGACGGCGACGCTCAAGGAGTTCAAGAAGCAGGGCGTGTTCGTGCTCGGGCTCGACGGCGGCGGAGACGTCTCGCTGCCCGGCGCTCGAACTCGCCGACCGCCCCGTCGTGATCGTCGTGGGGTCGGAGGGCAAGGGCCTGTCGCGCCTCGTCACCGAGACGTGCGACCAGGTGGTGTCGATCCCGATCCATGGGGCGACCGAGTCGCTCAATGCCGGCATCGCCGCGTCGGTCGCGCTCTACCAGGTGTCGACACTGCGGGCGGCTCAGCAGTAGCCGAACCGCCCGCAGCGCTTTTTGGGGGGCCCGGGCGCTCGATCGGGGGTCAGGAGCGCCCGGGGTCCGGAACCTTCTCACACCGCCGCGACCGCGTCGATCTCGATCTGCGCGCCCGCCACGAGCGTCGTGCACCCCGATGAGCGTGCTCGCGGGCAGATCGGCGGAGATGTGGCGGTCGCGCACCGTGCGATACGACGGCCAACCGGTCGGCATCGAGCGCGACGATGTACACGTTCACGCGCACGATGTCGGACAGCGTCGCCCCGCCGACGCTCGAGCGCGCGACGCAGCTGCGCGAAGGCGAGCTCGACGGCCCGGTCGAAGTCGGCCGGCGCAGAGCCGTCCGTCTCGAGGCCGACGACGCCCGACACGAACAGCAGATCACCGGCGGTGACGCGCACGCTGTCGGAGATGCCCGGGAAGACCGGAGCGGGGTGACGGGTGATCCGTTCGGAGGCCGTCCGTCATTTCTTGTACTGGTACGGGTTGTAGAGGACCTCGGTCTCGGGGATGTCCGGGTGCTGACCCGCGATCCAGTCGTCGCCGACCTCTCGCTCGAGGTAGGAGACGGTGTCGTCGAGCTTGGCCCGCACGCCCGGCGAGGTCGCCGGCGGTGACCTTGCCGTTCCACTTGACGACCTCGCCGCCCACGAGCACCGTGTGCACGTCGCCGCGCTGCGCCTGGTACACGACCTGCCCCCACGGGTTGACGAGGGGAGCCCACGTGGGGGAGTCCTCGTTCTTCAGCAGCACGACGTCGCCGAGCTTGCCCTTCTCGAGAGAGCCGATCTGGTCGTCCTTGCCGAGCGCCTGCGCGCCGCCGCGGGTGGCCATGTGCACGACGTCCTCGGCGCGGAGCTTGACGTGCGTGATCGTCTCGGCGGGCTCCAGGCGGTGGGCGAGGTAGTGCTCGAGGGCGCGGTCGGCGTTGACGGTCGCGCGCATCGCCGAGAAGAGGTCGGCGCTGAACCACACGCTCGTGTCGACCGAGAGCGAGGTGGGGATGCCGTACTTGCGCAGCTGGTGGATGGGCGGGTAGCCCTGGCCGCACGTGTCCTCCGACTCGGTCGCGAGCGAGACGTTGCCGCCTGTCGCCGCGATCTTCTGGTACGAGTCGGCGCTCAGCGATGCGGCGTGCACGTAGGTGTAGCCCTCGAGCATCACGCCGGCCTCGTAGGCGTTCCGGATGCCCCAGTCGTTGGTCGCGCCCCACACGCCGGCGTGGGTCGTGACGCGCAGGCCGAGGTCCTGCGCCACGCGGTAGGCGGCGAGCTCGGGGAACTCGTCGTCCTGGTTCGGCACGTCGAAGGCGATCTGCGTGCCGAACATGCGCGAGTCGTCGCGCGACGCGGTGAGGATCCGCTGCACGGCGGGATCGGCGGTCCACTCCCACGGCGACTGGTGAATGTTGCCGTAGGCGAAGACGAAGCGGCCGGGCGAGGTGGCCAGCGCTTCGTACGCGGCCTCCCCGTGCTCGACGGTGCGAAGGCCGTGCGACCAGTCGACGCTCGTCGTGACGCCTGACTCGATCGCGTCGAGGGCGGAGATGAGGTTGCCGGCGGCGTAGTCCTGGGGGCGGAACTTGGCGCCGTGCTGCAGGTAGTACCAGACGAAGTACTGCGTGAGCGTCCAGTCGGCGCCGTAGGCGCGCATCGCGGTCTGCCACATGTGCCGGTGGGTGTCGACCATGCCCGGCATGAGGATGCCGCCTGCGGCATCGATGACGAACGCGTCGTCGGGTGCTTCCACGTTCTCGCCGACTTCGGCGATCTTTCCGTCTTTCACGAGCACGTCGCCTCGCGGGATCACCGTGTGCCGGTCGTCCATCGTCAGGACGATGCCTCCCGTGAACAGGATCGGCTGCCCTTCTCGCGGGGTGGGGGTGTCCGTCATCGCTCATCTCCTTCGATCAGCAGGTGCCCGGCTCGTTCCGGGTCTCCTCGGGCGTCGTCGCCCTTGTGCGGTTCGGTACGGTCGTTCAGCGTTTGTACAGTCGGGTGAAACGCTGCGTGGGCACCAGCATGGCGTATCCGTGCGCGATGCGAAAGAGGCGATCTGCGGGGTGGACGTCGGGGGCGGCGCTCCGCCCGTTCTTGACAATGATGCTGGCTCTTGGTTTACAGTGAGTTTAGTGAGACTGAACACCGGTCGGCGATGATCGGAGCGTCTCCGCCGGCGTCGCGACGACGCGTCGCCGGGCGAGCGAGGGAGGCAACGCATGGCGAGGTTCGTCGTCCGACGCGCGGCAGACGCGCAGTACGAGGATCCCGGGCACCTGGCGCCCGGTGCGGTCGGCATGACCCGCTGGCGCGGAGTGGGCGAAGCCGACGGCGCCGCCCACACCGACTTCGGCATCACGCGCCTCGCCGCGGGCGGGCGCACCGCCACGCACGTGCACTCGTTCGAGGAGAGCTTCCACATCCTCCAGGGAGAGGTCGTGCTCGCCACCCCCGAAGCGACCGTTCACCTCGTCGCCGGCGACTACGGCGTGATCCCCATCGGCGTGCCCCACGTGTGGCGCTCCGCCGGCGAGCAGGAGGCCGCCTGGGCCGACCTGTTCACGCCGCCTGCCCGCGAGCGCTACGGCTCCGACACCTACCATGTGCCGGAGATCCCCGAGCGCGAGGCGATCCCGGTCGACACGCGCGACCCCCGCACCCGTTCGTTCGGCAACATCACCGACGCGCACATGAACCCGGGCGGTCAGTCGCAGGAGCTCCTCGCCGTCTCGGCGAGCATGCGCACGGCGCTGCTGGTGTACAGCGGCATCACGCTCAAGATGATGGTCGACTCCGATCTCGGCGCCACGCTCGGGACGCTGTTCATGGTGCGCTACGAGCCCGACGGCAAGGCCGGACCTCACGACCATCCGCTCGAAGAGGCCTACCTCATCACCGAGGGCGAGGTGCGGGCCACCTTCGACGGCGAGGAGTTCCTGCTCACCGAAGGCGACATCGCCTGGGCCGCCGTCGGGTGCGTGCACTCCTTCGAGGCGACGGGCGAGGAAGTGCAGTGGCTGGAGACGCAGTCTCCGCAGATGCCCCCACGGCACGCGTACCGCTTCGTGCGCGACTGGCAGTACCTGGAAGAACGTCTCAAGGAGGAAATGTGACCGGACGCACCATTCTCGTGGCCGGAGGCTCATCCGGCATCGGACTCGAACTGGCCAAGGACCTCATCGCCGGCGGCGACCGCGTCGTGCTCACGAGCCGCAGCCGGGAGACCGCCGAGGAGGTCGCTGCCGGCATCGGAGAAGGCGCGACGGGCGTCGCGCTCGACGTGTCGGAGCCCGAGGGCATCGCCGACCAGCTGCGCGACGTCGGTCGCCTGGACGGCGTCGTGATGGCGGCCATCGAACGCGACGCCAACACGCTCCGCGACTACGACATCGCCCGCGCCCGGCGTCTCACGGTCCTCAAGCTCATCGGCTACACCGAGACCATCCACACGCTGCTCGACCGGCTGGAGCCCTCCGTCGAGACCGGCATCGTGCTGTTCGGCGGCCGGGCGAAGGACGCCCCCTACCCGGGGTCGACCACGGTCTCCACGATCAACGGCGGCGTCGATGGGCTCATGAACACGCTCGCCCTCGAGCTCGCCCCCATCCGCGTGAACTCGCTGCACCCGGGCATCATCGGCGACAGCCCGTTCTGGGCCGTCAAGCCCGAGGGCGTCCTGAGCGGTTACGAGAGCCGCACCCCCGGCGGTGCGCTCGCCACGATGGCCGACATCGTCGACGCCACGAAGTTCCTGCTCTTCAACAGAGGCGTGTCGGCCCACAGCCTCAACGTCGACCGCGGCTGGCGCATCAGCTGACGCCGCCGCACGCCTGAGACGACACGAGACACAGACAAGAGGACACATCATGAGCATTGCCACACGCGGCACGATGGGCGTCGACTGGGAAGCCCGGGTCAACTTCGAGCGCCTGCGCGACGAACGCCTCGCGCGCCTCCATGCCGAGCTGGAGCGGTCGTCGCTGGGCGCCGTGCTCGCCTTCGACTTCTCGAACATCCGCTACGCGTCGGCGACCCACATCGGGACGTGGGCGATGGACAAGCTCATCCGCTTCTGTCTCGTCACCCGCAAGACCGACCCGATCGTGTGGGACTTCGGCTCGGCGGCCAAGCATCACGCGCTGCTCAACCCGTGGCTGCACGAGACGCACATGGAAGCCGACGCCGACCCGCACGCGCCGCACCACGGCGCGACGCGTCCGCGGCAGGAGTCCGGTGCCCGAGCGGGCATCTCGACCTTGCGTGGGGCGTTCCCGCCCGACGCCGGCATCGCCGAGGAGGTGGCGCGCAAGATCAAGCGCGAGCTCGACCGCTTCGGCCTCGCGAACGAGCCGCTCGGCGTCGACGTGGTCGAGCTGCCGATCCTGTTCGCGCTGCAGCGCGAGGGCATCGAGGTCGTGGACGGCCAGCAGGTGTTCATGGAGGCGCGCCGCATCAAGACCGAGGACGAGATCACCCTCCTCACGACGGCGGCGTCGATGGTGGACGCGGCCTACGACCAGCTCTACGAGTTCCTGCGGCCCGGAGTGCGCGAGAACCAGTGCGTCGGACTCGTCGCCAAGTCGCTGTACGACCAGGGCTCCGAGTACGTCGAGGGCGTCAACGCGATCTCGGGCGAGCGCTGTGCTCCCCACCCGCACGTGTACTCGGACCGCGCCGTGCGCCCGGGCGACCCGGCGTTCTTCGACATCCTCCACTCGTACAACGGCTACCGCACCTGCTACTACCGCACCTTCGCGGTGGGGTCGGCCAGCCCTGCCCAGCGCGACGCCTACAAGCGCTGCCGCGAGTACATGGACATGGCGATCGCGGCCGTCAAGCCGGGAGCGACGACCGCCGACATCGTCGAGCTGTGGCCGAAGGCCGAGGAGTTCGGGTTCCCCGACGAAGAGGCGGCGTTCGCCCTGCAGTACGGCCACGGCGTTGGCCTCTCCATCTGGGAGAAGCCGATCTTCTCGCGCCTCACCTCGCTCGACCACCCCGAGGTGCTCGAAGAGGGCATGGTGTTCGCACTCGAGACGTATTGGCCCGCCGCCGACGGCTGGGGCGCCGCCCGCATCGAGGAGGAGGTCGTCGTGACCGCCGACGGCTGCGAAGTCATCACGAAGTTCCCCGCCGAAGAGCTGCTGGTCGCAGGCGGTGGACGCTACTTCACCGTCAACGGTCCGCTCTCCGGCATCCGTGACTCGCAGTCGCACCTGAACACGCCCGAAGGGCGCGGTGAAACGACCGTCTGAGGTGCGTCCGCACGCCCGCCGGGCTGTTCCGGCGGGCGTGCTCCTGCCCGTCGTCATCTTCTGGTCGACGCTCGACCGGTCGCTGATCCTCCCGCTCGTGCCGGAGATCGCCCGCGACCTCGACGTCTCGGTGGCCCTTGCCGCGACGGCCATCACGTCGCACGCCGTCGCCTACGCGGTGCTGCAGCTGCTGTGGGGTCCGCTGTCGACGCGGTGGGGACGCATCCCCGTGCTCGTGCTGACGACGGCCCTCGCGTCGCTCGCGTGCGGCGCGTCGGCTCTCGCCGGCGACATCGCGACCTTCCTGGTCGCCCGCACGGTGTCGGGCGGCGCGTTCGCTGCGACGTTCGCGGCGGTGCTGACGTATTTCGGTGATTCCCTTCCGCTTGCGAAGCGGCCGGCCGCCATGTCGAACCTCGCGGCGGCGTCGGCGCTCGGGCTGGCGGGCGGCACCCTGATCGCGGGGGCCCTGGTCGCCGTGGTCGGGTGGCGAGGGGTGTTCGGCCTGTTCGCGGTGGTGACCGCGCTGTTCGTGCCGCTGCTCGCGATGCTGCGCGAACCCTCTCGCACCGACACGGCGCCGCTGGGCGCGCAGGTCGTGACGCTGCTGCGCTCGCGCTGGTCGCTCGCGGTCTGCGCGCTGACGGCGGTCGAGGGGGTGCTGTTGGTCGGCGTGTACAACGTGCTCCCGCTGGCCGTGCAGACGGCGGGAGCGGACGCGTTCACGGCGGGTGCGGTCACGGCCGCTTTCGGCGTCGCCGTGGTGGTCGTGAGTCAGGTCATGAAGGTGGGGGTGGGTCGGATCCCCCCGTGGCTCTTCCTGGGATGCGGCGGCGTGCTGGCCTGTGCGGCCATGATCGTGCTGGCAGTGGAGGTCTCTCCCGTGGCGGTGCTGGTGGCGGCCATCCTGATGGGGACGGGCTGGGCCATGGCGCACACGACCCTCCAGACGTGGATGACGGACGCTGCCTCGTCGTCGCGCGCGCTCGGGATGACGCTGTTCTCCATCTCGCTCATGATGGGCGGCGCCGTTGGCACGGCGCTCGGCGCTTCCGCCGTGACGGCGGGTGCCTTCGAGCCGCTGTTCCTGCTCTCGGCCGTGGTGGCGGCACTTTTCGCGGTGGCGGCGATGGTGCTTCGTCGCCGATACCGCGAGCGCGGGGAGTGACGGCTTCCGTTCTTTCCGCCCACGTTCTTTCCGCCGAAGTGTGCACTCAAACTTGCGGAGTGTGCAGTAACGCTTGACACTGTGTTCACTCACTGCTTCACTGTGAATGCCTCCTGGTAACTCCCCGATGACGTGGAAGGTTTGACAGCCCGGTGTTCGAACCCGTATTCCTTGCCCAGCAGGTCCTCAACGGACTGAGCTTCGGCGCATTGCTGTTCCTCTTGGCCAGCGGCCTCACGCTGGTCTTCGGACTCATGCGCATCGTGAACATGGCGCACGGCGCGTTTTACATGCTCGGCGGCTACATCGGCGTCGTCATCGCGACGCTCACCGGCAATCTGCTGGTCGCCGTGATCGCCGCCATCGCCGCCGTCGGCATCACCGCCTTCCTCGTGGAAGTCGTGCTCCTGCGCTTCGTGCGCGGACAGGAGATGCCCGAGGTGCTCCTCACGATCGGTGTGTCGTTCGTGATCGCCGACCTGTGTCTGGCCGTGTTCGGGGGAGACCCGCAGAACCTCCCCAACACCGTCCGGATCCCGGGTGCCTTCGTGGTCGGCGACTTCGCCTACCCCTGGTACCGCATCTTCGTGATCGGCCTGGCCGTCGCCATCGGCGTCGCACTCGCCCTCGTGCAGAGCAAGACCCGCGTCGGCGCCGTCGTGCGCGCCGGCGTCGACGATCGCGAGATCATCACGGCGATGGGCGTGAACATCCGCTGGGTGTTCACGGGCATGTTCGTCGTCGGTGCCGCGCTCGCCGGCATCGGCGGCACGATCGGCGCCGGGATGCAGAGCATCCTCCCCGGCATCCAGAACGAGGTGCTGCTCTACGCTCTCGTCGTCATCATCATCGGCGGCCTCGGGAGCGTTCCGGGTGCGGCGGTCGGCAGCGTGCTCATCGGCCTCATCGACGCCTTCGCGAAGGCGTGGATCCCGGAGCTCGCCTACTTCACGATCTTCCTGCCGATGGCCCTGGTCCTCGTGTTCCGCCCGACAGGCCTGTTCGGAAAGGCTGCCTGATGAGCAACCGCATCGTCGAAACCCGCACAGTCCGCACCTTCGGAGCGCCTCGTCGCGACCGTGTGCAGATGATGAACCTCGCCCTGCTGGGCGGTCTCCTCGTCGTCGCGATCGCCCTCCCGTACCTCGGTGCGTCGGGCTTCATCGTGTCGCTCGTGTCGACCATCCTCATCGCCGCGACGCTCGCGTCGAGCGTGAACTTCCTCGCCGGCAACGGCGGCATGGTCTCGCTCGGTCACGCCGGCATCGCCGCCGCCTCCGCCTACGGCGCCGGCTGGGCGTCGAAGCAGGGGTTCGACCCCGGCATGCAGGTGGTCTTCGCCCTCGGGATGACCGTGCTCGTCTCGCTCATCTACGGCTTGCTGTCGATGCGCACGAGCGGCATCTACTTCCTCATGGTGACCCTCGCCGTCGGCATGCTCATCTACGGCCTCGCGTTCCGCCTGTCGTCGGTGACGGGTGGTGAGAACGGCATCTCCGGCATCAAGCGACCCGAGTGGATGGAGTCGTACTGGATGTTCTACTACGTCGTGCTGGGAGCCTTCGTGCTCATCACCGCGGCCCTGTGGATCGTCGGCAACTCCCCGTTCGGTGCGAGCCTGCGAGGCCTTCGCGACAGCGAGAGCCGCATGCGCAGCCTGGGCTACAGCGTGCGCTCCTACAAGCTGGGCGCCTTCATGGTGTCGGGTTCGGTGGCGGGTTTGGCCGGACTCCTCTCGGTGTGGCACACGCACTTCGTGAGCCCGTCGACCGGCGCCGTCGACAAGTCGGTGCACCTCATCGTCATGGTGATCCTCGGCGGCATCGGCACGCTCCTCGGTCCCCTCATCGGCGCCGCGATCGTGGTGCTCGTCGAGAACGTGCTCTCGAGCCACGTCGACCGCTGGCCCACCATTCTCGGCCTCATCTTCATCTTCGTGATCCTCTTCGCCCGTGCGGGGATCGCCGGCAGCACGCGCAAGCTGTTCCGCCGGCTCCGCGCCCGGTCGAAGTCGGCGCCCCCGCCCGAGAGGGGCGCACCCGACGGCACATCCGTGCCCGACGGACCCAACCCTGCATCGCATCAAGGAAAGGACCTGCAATGACGTCAACGAAGACACGCGGTCTCCGGTCGGCCTTCGCCGCCGCGGGCATCGCGGCGGTCACCGCGCTGGCACTCACCGCCTGTGCCCCTCCCGGAGCCGCTGAGCCGGCCCCGACGTCGTCGGGTGGCGCCGGCCAGGAGGGCGGCACGCTCAAGGTCGGCTACATCTCGCCGACGACGGGCAACTTCGCCGTCGCGGGCCAGGAGATGGTCGACGGCTGGAACCTGTACTGGGACGTGAACGGCACCGACGTGAACGGCATCACGATCGAGACGATCGTGGAGGACGACGCCGGCAACCCCGAGGTCTCCCTCACGAAGGCCAAGAAGCTGGTCGAGCAGGACGAGGTCGACTTCATCGTCGGCCCGCTCATCGCCAACACGGCGCTCGCCGTGGCGGAGTACACGGCCAGTGTCGGCATCCCCAACCTGCACCCGGTCGCGGCCTCCGACGACCTGACGCAGCGCAACGCCAACGACCTCACCGTCCGCACCGCCTCGATGGGCGGCTCGCAGGCCAACTACCCCGGCGGCGAGTGGGCGGCCACGGAGGGCGGCTACAAGACGGCCGTCACCCTGTGTGCCGACTACGCGTTCGGCTGGGAGTCGTGCGCCGGGTTCGTCCAGGGCTTCACGCAGAACGGCGGCGAGGTCAAGGAGCAGATCTGGTTCCCGAACACCACGACCGACTTCTCGACCTACGTGTCGCAGATCCAGGCCGCGGGCGCCGACCTCGTGTACGTCGCGACGGCCGGTGGTGCTCCCGGACCGAACTTCCTCAACGCCTACCTCGGCCTCGGCCAGGACCCCGACAAGCTCCTCATGAACTGCTGCGCGCTCGATCAGGGCACGCTCCGCACCATGGGCGACCAGGTCGTCGGCGTGAAGTCGGTCAGCTACTGGGCCGAGGGTCGCGACAGCGACGCGACGGCCAAGTTCATCGAGGCGTACAAGGAGTTCGCCGACGGTAAGGTCCCCGGTGCCTACGTGGCCGGCGGATACCTGACGGCATCGCTCGTGGCGTCGGTCCTCGCCGAGAAGGGTCTCGTCACGGGCGAAGACCTCGTCAGCGCGATCACGGAGTACACCTTCACCGACAGCATCTTCGGCAAGGTCTCGTGGGACGAGTACAACAACATGGTCGGTCCCGTGTACGTGCGTGAAGTGGTCGCCGGTGAAGACGGCAACTTCTACAACACGCCGATCGCGACGATCGAGGATGTCGACCAGTGGCTCGGCCGCACGCCTGAAGAGGCGCTCGCGCAGCCGACCTACTCGCAGAGCTTCCAGGGGCTCGAGTGACGACATCGGCAATGGCGGCGGTCCCGGGTCCGGAAGGGCCCGGGGCCTCCGCCCCCGCACTCGCGATCGAGGGCCTCGGCAAGCGCTACGGCGGCGTGCAGGCCGTCGACGGCATCTCGCTCCGGCTCGCCCCCGGCGAGCGGATGGGGGTCATCGGCCCGAACGGTGCGGGCAAGACCACGCTGTTCAAGATGATCGCCGGCGACGTGCCGCCCACCGTGGGCACGATCGAGCTGTTCGGGCGCGACGTGACACGGGTCGACACGGAGCGCCGCGCGCGCCTCGGGGTGGGCCGCACCTTCCAGGTGTCCAACCTCTTCCGCGAGATGACCGTGCTCGACAACGTGCGCGTCGCCGCTCGCGGTGGCACCGGCCAGGCCCGCGTCTTCTGGCGCGTGCAGGGCCTGGGCGACGAGATCACCGAGAAGGCGATGCACATGCTCGACGCGGTCAACCTCGCAGACCGGCGCGACGACACCGTCGCCGACCTGTCGCACGGTGAGCAGCGTCAGCTCGAGATCGCCATGGCTCTCGTGACCGATCCGCGCATCCTCCTGCTCGACGAGCCGGCCGCAGGGCTGTCGGCGGTCGAACGGACCACCCTGCGCGAACTCATCGAAGAGCTGCCGCGCACCCTCCCGCTCCTGCTCATCGAGCACGACATGACGCTCGCGCTCGGCCTCACCGACCGTGTGATGTGCATGGAGAACGGCCGTCACGTCGTGACGGGCACTCCCGACGAGGTGCGCGAGCACCCCACGGTCAAAGAGATCTATCTCGGAAGGCGAGACAAGAAGTGAGCCTGAAGGTCACGGGACTGGACGTCGGCTACGCGACGGCGCAGGTTCTCCACGACATCACGTTCGAGATCGGCGACGGCGAGAGCGTCGCGCTGCTCGGCCGCAACGGCATGGGCAAGACGACGCTCACGCGCGCGCTGTGCGGGCTGCGACCGCCGACGGTCACCGCCGGCTCCATCGTCTACGGAGGCGACGACCTCACGAAGATGGCGATCCACCGCATCTCCCGCGCCGGCATCGCACTGGTGCCGCAGGGGCGCCGCGTGTTCGGGTCGCTGACGACGCTCGAGAACCTCACGGTCGTGCCGCAGCGTCGGCGCGCGAAGGTGTCCGAGCCGTGGACGGTCGAGCGCGTGTTCGACTTCTTCCCGCGCCTGGCCGAGCGCACCGGCTCGATGGCGCGCTCGCTGTCGGGCGGCGAGCAGCAGATGCTCGCGATCGGCCGCGCGCTCATGACCAATCCGTCGCTTCTCATCATGGATGAGCCCAGCGAGGGTCTTGCGCCGAGTGTGCTCGACATCATCCACGACCGGCTGGAAGGCCTGCGCGCGTCGGGCCTGTCGATTCTCATCGCCGAGCAGAACGTCGATCTCGCACTCGACATCGCCGAGCGCGTGCTCGTGATCGACGACACGCACACCATCGCGTGGTCGGGAACGTCGAGCGAGCTGCGCGCAGACCAGGCGCTCCTCGAGAAGTACCTGAGCATCTGATCGCGTGACCACGATGGCATCCCCCCACCACGCCCTCCCTCTCGTCGACCTCGTGCTGCGCGGAGGTCGCATCACGACCTTCGCCGACCCCGACCAGGCGCCCGCCGACGCGCAGGCGGTGGCCATCGCCGGCGGGCGGATCGTCGCCGTCGGCACCGACCAGCAGCTCGCCCCCTATGCCGAGCTGGCGGCCGAGGTGATCGACCTCGACGGGCGAAGGGTCATCCCCGGGCTGAACGACTCGCACATCCACGCGGTGCGCGGAGGCAACTCGTGGAGCCGCTCGCTGCACTGGGAGCCGGTGCGCTCGGTCGCGGAAGCCGTCGAGACGGTGCGCGCGGCGGCCGCCGCACTGCCCGTCGGCACCTGGATCTCGGTCGTCGGCGGCTGGCACCGGTCGCAGTTCGCGGAGGGACGCATCCCGACGCGCGACGAACTCGACGCCGCGGCGCCGGAGCACCCCGTGTACATCCAGGAGCTGTACGACATCGGGGTGCTGAACTCCGCGGGCCTCACCGCGAGCGGCTACGACGACGGCACTCCCGACCCCGCGCGCGGAGAGCTCGAGCGCGACGAGGCCGGACGTCTGACCGGGCGCCTGCGCGGCGTCGGCGCTTTCGCCACGCCCATCGCCCTCGCCCTCGACGCCGATCAGACCGTCGCACAGCAGGGCATCCGCGACATGTTCGCCGAGTTCGCCCGGCACGGTCTCACAGGTGTCGTCGACGGGGGAGGCCTCCTCGTCACCCCGCGCGACTACGACGCCGTCTACGCCGTATGGCGCGACGGTGGCCTCGGCGTGCGCACGCGCCTGTTCATCTCTGCGTGGAACCGCGGCGGCGAGGTCGCCGACATCGACGCACTCACCTCGCTCGTGCAGGCCGAGGCCGGCGACGACGTGCTGCGCGTCGCCGGCGTCGGAGAGATCCCGCACCTCGGGTGCCACGACATGGAAGGCCTCGACCCGTTCAGCGTCCCCGACCAGGCGCACGGCGAGCTCGTCGAGATCGTGCGCCTGTGCGCCCTTCGCGGCTGGCGCATGAGCGTGCACGCCGTGCTCGACGGCACGCTCGCCCGCATCCTCGACGCGTGGGAGCAGGTGGAGGCCGAGACCGGTCTCGTCGCCGGTCGCGGCTGGTCGATCGTCCACGCCGACGAAGCCACGCGGGAGAGTCTCGAACGCCTCGCCCGCCTCGGCGCCGGCGTGCTCGTGCAGAACCGTCTCATCCTCAAGGGCGGCGACTACGTCGAGACGTGGGGGGCCGAGGCCACCGGGCAGGCGCCGCCGATAGGTGTGATGCGCGAGCTCGGCATCACGATCGGCGGCGGCACCGACGCCACCCGCGCCAACTGGTTCTCGCCGTGGGCCTCGATCTGGTGGCTCGTCACGGGCGGCACCCTCGACGGGCACGGCGTGCGCGACGAGCAGCACCGCCTCACGCGCCTCGACGCGCTGGCCGCCTACACCCGCGACGCCGCCTGGTTCACGGGCGAGCAGCACCGCCGCGGACGGATCGCCCCCGGCTACGACGCCGATCTGTGCGTCACCTCCGCCGACCCGCTCGCGTGCGGTGACGACGCCCTCCGCGACATCCGCAGCGTCCTCACCGTCATGGGTGGACGCATCACCCACCGAGACCTCACCTTCCGCGAAGCGACACACCGAGCAGCGGAGCTCGCCCCCTGACGGGGCCCGACCAGAAGGAGAACGACGATGAGTCAGGTTCCCGCACCCCAGCGCGTCGGACAGGCCGACATCATCCATCACGACGGTTACGACAGCGGCATCGTGAGCCCGTTCGTCCCGGCGATGCGCGTCGTCTCGTCCGCGCGGCTCGTGTTCATCAGCGGCGTCACGGGTGCGCCCGTGTACCACGACCACCCGCACATCCCCGAGGTGTTCGACGCGATGCCGATGGACGCCGCGGGCCAGGTGAAGAACGCCTTCGACCACCTCGACCTCGCGCTCGCGGCGGCCGGCTGCGGCCGTCACGACGTCGTCAACATGATCCGCTTCTTCACCAACGTCGAAGACGACCAGGATGTCGTGAACGCCCACCAGAAGGAGTGGTTCGGCGGGCACATCCCGACCAGCACGACCGTCGAGGTGACGCGGCTCGCGACCGACCCGCGCCTGCGCTTCGAATTCCACGTGGTCGCCGCCGCACCCGCTGTCGATGCAGCGCAGGGGGAGGACCAGGCATGAGCGCCCACCACGGGCACGGCCACGGCGCGCGCCGCTTCGAGCGTCCGGTCGACCGTCCCGCCGGCGTCCGTCCGCTGGGAGCCCCCGGCATCATGGGCGTCGACTACGAGCACCGGGTCGACTTCGATCGGCTCCGCGACTACCGGCTCGGCCGGGCGAAGGCAGCGCTCGAGGCCAGCGAGTGCGGTGCCTTCCTGCTGTTCGACTTCTACAACATCCGCTACACGACCCAGACGTGGATCGGCGGGGCGCTCGGCGACAAGATGATCCGCTACGCCCTCCTCATCCGCGGTCAGGACCCCATCCTGTGGGACTTCGGGTCGGCCGTACGCCACCACAAGCTCTACTCGGACTGGGTGCCCGACGAGAACTACCGGGCCGGGTTTCTCGGCTTCAAGGGCGCCGTCGCCCCCGAGGGCGGCGCCGACCTCATGAAGACCGCGATCGACGAGATCGAGTCGCTGCTCGCGGCCGCCGGGGTCAAGGACGCACCGCTCGGCGTCGACATCATCGAGCCTCCGTTCCTCTTCGAGCTGCAGCGCCGCGGCATCCGCATCGCCGACGCGCAGCAGCACATGCTCGACGCGCGCGTGATCAAGAATCAGGACGAGATCATGCTGCTCAACCAGGCCGCTGCCATGGTCGACGGCGTGTATCAGGACATCGCCGAGGCCCTCAAGCCGGGCGTGCGGGAGAACGAGATCGTCGCTCTCGCCAACGCGAGGCTCTACGAGTACGGCAGCGACCAGGTGGAAGCGATCAACGCGATCTCGGGGGAGCGGTGCAACCCGCATCCGCACAACTTCACCGACCGCATCATCCGGCCCGGTGACCAGGCGTTCTTCGACGTGATCCATTCGTACAACGGCTATCGCACCTGCTACTACCGCACCTTCGGGGTCGGGTGGGCGACGCCCAGCCAGCACGACGCGTACAAGCAGGCGCGGGAGTGGATGGATGCCGCGCTCGACGCGCTGCGCCCCGGCGTCGGGACCGACGAGGTCGCGAAAGTGCTGCCGAAGGCGGAGGACTTCGGGTTCGAGAACGAGCTGGCCGCGTTCGGGTTGCAGTTCGCGCACGGCCTGGGCCTGGGGCTCCATGAGCGCCCGATCATCTCGCGGCTGAACTCGATGGCCGACCCGGTTGAACT
This sequence comes from uncultured Actinomycetota bacterium, assembly GCA_963789095.1. Classification (GTDB taxonomy): domain Bacteria; phylum Actinomycetota; class Actinomycetes; order Actinomycetales; family Microbacteriaceae; genus Microbacterium. Next base: position 116,607 of record CAWBJK010000009.1, on the reverse strand, counting down.
CAAGGCCGGGATGGTGTTCGCGATGGAGACGTACTGCCCGGCGTCCGACGGATCGTCCGCGGCCCGTATCGAGGAAGAGGTCGTCGTCACCGACTACGGCATCGAAGTGCTCACGAAGTTCCCCGCGCAGGAACTGTTCGTAGCGAACCCCTACTGACCACCGGCGCCGGTCGTGCCTGCGCACCGTCGTGGCGCACGGCCGGGAGCCCCGGTGAGAGTAGGGTCTAAACCGCGAAAGGAGGCTCATGACCGCAGAGCTGGGCGACCGCATCCGCGCGGCGCGTACGGCGCAGGGGCTGAGCCTTCGTGCCACCGCGGCGCAGGCGGAGATCTCCCCGAGCCTGCTCTCGCAGGTCGAGACGGGCAAGGTGCAGCCATCGGTGAGCACCCTGTACGCGATCGTCAGCTGCCTCGGGCTCTCGCTCGACGAGGTGCTGGGCAACCACCCGCACGAGGAGACCGCGCCGGCCCCGCGCCTGCGGGCGCATCCCGTTCAGAACCTGGCCGACGCACCAGAGATCGTCATGCAGAACGGCGTCACGTGGCGGAGCCTGGCGGTGGGGGGCGATGAAGGCCTCGATGCCGTGCTGGCGACATACGAGCCGGGTGCCGCGAGCTCGCTCGACGAGACGCACATGCGGCACATCGGCGTGGAGCACGGCTACATCGTCCGCGGTGAACTCACCCTCAAGCTCGACTTCGACACGTACGTGCTGCGTCCGGGCGACTCGCTGTGCTTCGACGCGCAGCGCCCCCACTACTACTTCAACAACACCGACGAGGTCGCCGAAGGGGTCTGGTACATCGTCGGCTCACGCCGCACGGCGGCGAACGACGCGCCCGCAGACATCCGCAATGCGGTGGACGTTCTCGATGCGATGGGACGCCTGAATGGCCGCGGTGACGCCTGAACGAGGAGGCGAGCCGGTGACCGAGCTCGAGACGCCGTGGAACACCGTCGGCGAGCGCGTGCGCGAACTGCGTGCCGCAGCGGGCCTCACTGTGCGCGAACTCGCCCGTCGCATCGGCGTGTCGGCCAGCCATGTGTCGCAGGTGGAGCGCGGCATCGGGTCGTTCAGCGTGCCCGCCCTGTACGCCGTGGCCGCCGAACTCGGCGTGCAGATGCATGAGATCCTCGATCCGCAGGCGCCTGTTCCCTCGGTGTCGGCGGCTCCGGTGCCGACGGGGGCGGACCTCGTCGCCGCGGGGATCGTGCAGCGTGCGCACGACCACCCGTCGATCAAGCTCAGCTCGGGGCCGCGATGGAGCCGGCTGACGGCGATGGGCGAGCTGGACGCCGAGTTCCTGGAAGTCGTGTATGCGCCCGGGACCGAAGCGCCTCAGGAGCACATCGTGCACCAGGGCCGCGAGTACGGCGTGATCATCGCGGGGCAGCTGAGCGTCGAGCTTCAGGGTCAGGCGACGGTGCTGGCGCCCGGCGATTCGATCGTGTTCGACTCGACGATCCCCCACCGCTTCTGGAACGAGGGCGACGTCGAGGTGCGTGCGATCTGGTTCGTGCGGGACCGGAACGCGAACGACCCGGTCCCGCACGCCTGAGACGTCAGCGTCCCGCGGGACGGGGTCTCAGCCCTTCCAGATCGACTTCAGGTTGCAGAACTCGCGGATGCCTTCGGCGGACAGTTCACGGCCGACGCCGGAGTCCTTGACGCCGCCGAACGGCAGCTCGGGGTACGAGATCGACATGCCGTTGACGAAGACCGCACCCGCTTCGAGGCCGGCGGAGATCGTCGCCTCCTCGTCGGCGTCCTGCGTCCACACGGCCGAGCTCAGGCCGAAGGTCGTGTCGTTGGCGATCCGCAGCGCCTCGTCGGCGTCGGCCACGCGGTAGACGGTCGCGACGGGGCCGAAGGCCTCTTCGCGGTACAGGCGCATCTGCTCGGTGACGCCCGTGAGCACCGTCGGCGGGTAGAACCAGCCGTCGCCGTCGGGGGTCCTGCCGCCCGTCGCGGCGTGGGCGCCGGCGGCCAGGGCGTCGTCGACCAGCTCGGCGAGCTCTGCGCGGCCCGACTTGGTGGCGAGGGGGCCGACGTCGGTGCCCTCCTCGAGCGGGTCGCCCACGCGCAGGGCGCCCATCGCGGCGGCGAACTTCTCGACGAAGGCGTCGTGGATGTCGGCGTGCACGATGAACCGCTTCGCGTTGATGCACGCCTGGCCGTTGTTGGTGGTGCGAGAGGTGACAGCCGTCGCGACGGCCTTGTCGAGGTCGGCGGACGGCATGACGATGAACGGGTCCGATCCGCCGAGCTCCAGCACGACGTGCTTGACCTCCGATCCGGCGATCGATGCGACCGAGCGGCCCGCGGGCTCCGAGCCGGTGAGGGTGACGGCGACCACGCGGCGGTCGCGAATGACCTTCTCGACCTTCGACGCGGGGATGAGGAGCGACCGGAACGATCCCGACGGGAAGCCGCCGCGCTCGAAGAGCGTGTCGAGGTACAGCGCAGCCTGCGGCACATTCGACGCGTGCTTGAGGAGACCCGTGTTCCCGGCCATGAGCGCGGGGGCCGCGAAGCGCACGACCTGCCAGATGGGGTAGTTCCACGGCATCACGGCGAGCACGACGCCGAGCGGCTGGTACACGGTGCGTGCCGACGAAGCGCCGACGGCGCTCGGGTCGTCGAGCTCGGAGCCCGACAGGAACGCCTCGGCGTTGTCGGCGTAGAAGCGCATCGCCTTGGCGGACTTGTGCACCTCGGCGCGCGCCTGTGCGAGCGTCTTGCCCATCTCGAGGGTGATCATTTCGGCAACGTGCTCGACGTCGGCGTCGAGGAGGTCGGCGGCGGCGCGCATCCAGCCGGCACGCGTCGCGAAGTCGGTCGACTTCAGGGCGCGGTAGGCGTCGTGAGCGGAACCGATCCGTGCGTCGACCTCCTGATCGTCGTGCTCGTCGAACTCCGCGAGGGTCGATCCGGTCGTCGGGTTGATGGATGCGATGGGCATGTTGGCCTTCCTGGGTGGTGTCGGTGCGCGTCGATCACGGCGCGTGCGCGGTGTCGAAGATGTCGGGGGTGCGGGCGAGGTGTCGGCGGGTTCGGCGGATGTGGCCGCCGAGCACACGCTCGGCTTCCTCGAGGTCGCCGTCCTTGAGTGCGGCCACCATGAGGTGGTGCTCCTCGTGGGCGATGCGGCGGGCGTCGGGGTCCCACGACGAGACGTACGCGCGGCGGTAGGGGGCGGTCGTGTTCCAGAGCTTCCGGATGAGCGGGTCGAGCTGTGACGTCTGCGCCGTCGCGTAGCTGGCGAGGTGGAACTCGCGGTCGAGCTGCAGGAACGCTTCGGTGTCGTCACCCGCGTCGCTGATGCGCTGGGCGAGCTCGGCGAGGTGTTCGAGGTCGGCCGTGCTCAGTTGTGGCGCGGAGTAGCGGAGGAGGAGCGGCTCGAGTCGCTCCCGCATCTGGTACACCTCCTCGCATTCGGCGAGGGTGAGGTGCGACACCCACGCACCCGCGTTGGGGACGACGGTCACGAGGCCCTCGTACTCGAGTTGGCGGATCGCCTCGCGCACGGGCACGCGACTCGCGCCGAACTCGGCGGCGACGTCCTCCTGCCGGATACGGGTGCCGGGCGGGTATGTGCCCGCGATGATGCGGGCGCGGATGCCGTCGGCGATCCGTGCCCCTGCATCGCCGTCGCGTGTGCGGGCGGTCTCGAGGTCGCTCATCGTTCTACTCTGCAGGACGCGACGGGTGCCACAGGACGGTGGTCGCGTCCTTCTCGTAGGCCTTGCCGTGGGGGTAGGAGACGAGCTCGAACTGCATGCCCCAGGGGCTGCGGAAGTAGAGCCAGCGCTGTCCCGCGGAGGCGCCGGCGCTGACGACGGGTTCTCCCATGACCTCGACCCCCTGCTCACGGAGATAGGTCGCGGCTTCGTCGATGTCGTCGACGTACAGCGCGAGATGGTGTCCGCCGATGTCGCTGTTGCGGGGCTGCGGCGCTTGCCCGTCGGCGCTCTTGTAGTGGAACAGCTCGATGTTGCTGCCGTTTCCGAGGCGGAGGAACCGGACCTCGGTGATCTCGGTGCGAGGGTGCACGCCGAGCTGCACCGCCATGAAGTCGTCGTCGGAGCGCTTGGGACCGAGGGTGTAGACGGAGACGGCGCCGAGGATGTCGACGAAGAAGCGCTCGGCCGCGTCGAGGTCGGGAACGGTGATCCCGATGTGGTCGGTTCCGGTCATTCCGGGGATGGGCATCCCGGGCTCCTCTCGTCACGGCGCTGTGGTGAGCGTCACTTCAGCGTGATGCTCGATTGTATCCAGATTCTCTCAAAGAGCGCCACATTTCGCCGAGCCACTGCGGGAACCTCTTGCGATTGGATGCAATACCGGTCTAGGGTGAGGTCATCGCATGAGATCGATGGAGACAGACATGCCGCGACGACGCAAACTCTCGACCGAGGTCCCCTGGATCGAGTTGAGCACCACTTCGGCCGACTGGAAGGCCGCAGACCCGGCGCTGCTCACCACGATGCTGGGACAGCTGCACCTCATCCGCGCCTTCGAGGAGAGCGTCCTCGAACTCGCCGGCGCCGGGCTCGTGCACGGTCCCGCGCACTCCAGCATCGGTCAGGAGGGTGGCGCGGTCGGCTCGATCGTGACGCTCCGGTCGGCCGACGCCGTGAACGGCTCGCACCGCGGGCACCACCAGTTCCTCGCGAAGGCCATCGGCCACGTGTCCGGCGGAGTCCTCGACCCGTCGGCACTCGTCGACGACCGCATGCAGCATCTCCTGCAGCGCACGCTCGCCGAGATCCTCGGTCTGGCTCAAGGCTTCTCGGGAGGCCGGGGCGGCTCGATGCACCTGCAGTGGCTCGAGGCGGGTGCGCTCGGCACCAACGCGATCGTGGGCGGCGGCGCCCCGATCGCCGCGGGCAATGCCTGGGCCCAGAAGCATTCCGGCACCACCGACGTGTCGATCAACTACTTCGGCGACGGATCGAGCCAGATCGGCTCGGTGCTCGAATCGATGAACCTCGCGGCGGCATGGAAGCTTCCCGTCATGTACTTCATCGAGAACAACCTCTATGCCGTCTCGACCCACGCCCAGGAGGTCACGGCCGACCCCCGGTTCTCGGTGCGCGGCCAGGGGTTCGGCATCCCCTCCTGGCGCGTCGACGGCATGGACCCGCTCGCGGTGCACCTCGCGACGCAGGAGGCGCTCGATCGCATGCGCGGCGGCGAAGGCCCCGCCATCATCGAGGCCGAGGTCTACCGCTTCTTCCACCAGAACGGCCCGTACCCGGGCAGCGCGTTCGGCTACCGCACGAAGGACGAGGAGAAGCACTGGAAGGAGCGCGACCCGATCGCACGCGTGCAGAAGGAACTCGCGGCGCTGTCGATCCTCAGTCCCGACGAGGCGGCGCAGGTGCGCGCACAGGCGCAGGAGGCGATGGCGCAGGCTGTCTCGCAGCTCATCGAGGACGACCCCGACAACGCCGGCCGGCGCCGCATCGTGCCCGCCCTGTGGCCCGACCCGGCCGTCGTCGACACGGGTGTGCGCGGCGACGCGTCGGAGCTGGAGGGCTGGTCTACCGAGGAGCCCGACCGCGAGTCCGGCTCGTGGACCGACGTCAAGTTCGTCGATGCGATCGCTGCCGCCATGGAGCGGCGGATGGCCGCCGACGAGCGGATCGTCGTGATGGGCGAAGACGTGCACCGCCTGAGCGGTGGCACGAACGGCGCGACGAAGGGGCTGCTCGCAGCCTTCGGCCCCGACCGGGTGATCGGCACGCCGATCAGCGAGAACGCGTTCTTCGGACTGGCGGGCGGCATCGCCCTTGACGGGCGCTTCCGCCCCGTCGTGGAGTTCATGTATCCCGACTTCATGTGGGTCGCCGCCGACCAGGTCTTCAACCAGGTCGGCAAGGCCCGCCACATGTTCGGGAACAACAACACGGTGCCGCTCGTGCTGCGGACGAAGGTCGCGATGGGATCGGGCTACGGCTCGCAGCACCTCATGGACCCCGCGGGCATCTTCGCGACAGCGCCGGGATGGCGCATCGTCGCCGCCTCGAACGCCGCCGATTACATCGGGTTGCTGAACGCCGCCCTCACGCTGGACGACCCGGTGCTCGTCATCGAGCACGTCGATCTGTACGGCGCGGCCGACCGCGTGCCCGAGGGAGACCTCGACTACGTCATCCCGCCCGGACGCGCCGCCGTTCGCCGTGAGGGCGACGACGTGACGGTGCTCACCTACCTGTCGATGGTCGCGCACACTCTCGAAGCCGTCGAGCAGACCGGTGTCGATGCGGAGGTCGTCGACCTGCGCTGGCTCGACCGCGCCTCGCTCGACTGGGAGACCATCGAGCGGAGCGTCAAGAAGACCGGTGCCGTGCTGATCGTCGAGCAGGGCGCCCGCGGCACGTCGTACGGCGCGTGGCTCGCCGACGAGATCCAGCGACGCCTGTTCGACTGGCTCGACCAGCCCGTCGAACGCGTCACGGGCGGCGAGGCGAGCCCCAGCATCTCCAAGGTGCTGGAGCGTGCCGCCATCGCCCGCACCGAAGAAGTCGCCGCAGGCCTCGAGCGCGTGCGCACGAACGCAGGAGGACGCTGATGGCTGCCGTCATCCGCATGCCCGCCCTCGCCGCAGGGGCCACCGAGGCCGCTGTGCAGTCGTGGCTGGTCGCCGTGGGCGATCGGGTCGCGGTGGGTCAGGAGATCGTCGAGATCGAGACCGAGAAGGCCGTCGTCGAGTACGAGGCCGAGCAGGAGGGGGTCGTCGCCGCGATCCTCGTGGATGCCGGCGCCGCCGCGGCCGTCGGATCGCCGATCGCCGTGCTCGCCGCCGAAGGGGAGTCGGCCGAGGACGCCGTCGCCGCCGCCGGTGTGACATCCTCCGCTCCCGCCTCGACGACCGCCGCGGCCGCCCCGGCCGCCGACGCCGTGCCCGACCTTGCGCCGTCGGCTGCTCCCGAGCCCGAGACAGCGCCGGAGCCCGACCCCTCGGCACAGCCCGTCACCTCGGCGCAGCCCGTCACGTCGGCACAGCCCGACCCGTCGGCGGCGGCTGCGTCCGGCTCTGCCGTGCCGGGCGACGGCGACGCGCACGGCCGCCTGTTCGCAAGTCCGCTCGTCCGCAAGCTCGCCCGCGAGAAGGGCATCGACCTCACGGGACTCACCGGCACGGGGCCGAACGGCAGGATCGTCCGTCGCGACCTCGATGCGCTGCCCACCGCCGCCCCGCCCGCACCGGCTCCGGCGGCATCGGCGCCGGCAGCTCCCGCCGCGCCCACGTCGACGGCCGCTCCGGCTGCCTACACCGACGTGCCGCACACGGGCATGCGGCGCGCCATCGCGCGGCGTCTCACCGAGAGCACCACCACGGTGCCGCACTTCTTCCTGTCGGCCGACTGCATCGTCGACGAGGTCCTCGAACTGCGGGCGCGTGTCAACGAGCGCTCCGACGTGAAGATCTCGGTCAACGACTTCGTGCTGAAGGCGGTCGCGGCTGCCATGCTCGATGTGCCGGAGGCCAACGCGATCTGGACGGACGACGCCACGCGGCGCTTCACGGGTGTCGACATCGGCGTCGCCGTGTCGATCCCGGGCGGCCTGGTCACGCCCGTCATCCGCGGTGTCGAAGGGCTGTCGCTCAGCGGCATCAGTCGCACGGTGCGCGATCTCGCCGAGCGGGCCCGCGCCGGTCGCATCAAGCAACAGGAACTCGAAGGCGGGTCGTTCGCCGTCTCGAACCTCGGCATGTACGGCACGTCGCGGTTCTCGGCGATCATCAACCCGCCGCACTCGGGGATCCTCGCAGTCGGGGCGGCCGAGAAGCGTCCCGTCGTCGGAGACGACGGCGAGCTCACGACCGCGACGGTCATGACCGTCACGCTGTCGGCCGATCACCGGGTGCTCGACGGCGCTCTGGCGGCACAGTGGCTCGCTGCCCTCACCGACCGCATCGAGCACCCGCTGTCGCTGCTCGTCTAGCTGACGCATCCCCATCCACAACCCCTATCGACGGCGAAGGCGCATGATCGTGACTCCCACCCCGATGCCGGCGCCGTGAGGACGTCCTGCTCGTGATCGCCGCGTGCGGTGAAGCGCAATCGGTTGTACGGCCGAGCCCGGGCACGCGCGTCGGTCACCGCGCGTCTTCACCGACGGCAGGGCGGTGCCCGTGAACGACCGCTGGCTCCGCATCATCGGCCCCACGCTCATGGGTGCCGCCTTCCTCGCCTTCTACGATCGCGCGCTGCTCGCGCCCATGATCACCGCCGCCGCGCGCGACCTCGGTGCCGATCCGGAGGTCATCGGGCAGGCCGTGACCGTGTACGTCCTGACCTACGCGGTGACCCAGGTGCCGTGGGCCGCCGTTTCGGGGCGGCTCGGGCAGCTGCGCACACTGTCGGTGGCCACCGGCATGGCCGCCGCCGGAGCCGTGCTGTCGGCGCTCGCGTGGGATGCGACCTCGCTCACGCTCGCCCGTGCGCTCAGCGGCGCCGCGCTCGCGGCGATCGTCCCGTCGATCCTCGTGCTCATCGGCGACACGATGGCGCCGTCACGCCGCGCCGTGGCCGCCGTCAACCTCGCCACCGCCCTGTCGCTCGGCATGACGGTCGGCTCCGCTCTCTCGGCGGCGTTCGCGGAATGGTGGACGTGGCGCGCGGCGTTCTTCTCCAGCGCCCTCATCGCCGCAGCGGTGTGTGCGGTCTTCGCGCTGGCGGGCCGGGGTGGCGGCGCCTCCCCGGTCGCCTTCTGGTCGTCGTTCCCTCGTCTCGCCCGAAACCCGTGGGTCTATGTCGTCCTCACCCTCGCCCTCGCCGAGGGTGCGGTGCTGGTGGGCGTCATCAACTTCATTCCCGTCGCTCTCGAGGCCGAGGGCGTGCCGGTGAGCATCGCCGGCTTCGCGCTCGCCGCGTTCGGGATCGCCGTCGTCGCATGGAGCCTCGTCGTGCGGCTTCTCGTGCGACGGCTTCCGACATGGGCGATGCTCGGCATCGGCGGAAGCGCGGCCATCGCCGCCTTCGCGGTGCTGTGGGCGGTCCGTGACGTCGCGGCGGCGACGACCGCCGTCGTGCTCCTCGGGTTCGCGTGGTCGTGCGCCCACACGCAGCTGCAGACGTGGGTGACCGACGTCGTCACGGGTGCCCGGCCGCTCGGCATGGCGCTGTTCGCGGTGGCCCTGTTCGGCGGTGGTGTCATCGGTTCGGCGCTCGGTGTATGGGCGATCCCGCAGTCGGCGTACGCGGCGCTGTTCGCGATCTCGTGCGGCATCGCGGTGCTGTTCACCGTGGCCGCGGCGGCGCTGAGGTTCCGCTACCAGCCGCCCGCGAACTCCTGACGCGCGGGTGCGAACCTTTCCGGCCGTCCGTCGCATGCTGATTGGCTAAGGTCGGCTCATGGCGAAACGGGTCACTCTCGATGACGTGGCGGTGCACGCCGGCGTGCACAAGGCCACGGCGTCGAGGGCGCTCAACGAGCGCACGCAGCATCAGGTGAACACCGAGACCCTCAAGCGCGTGCGGCGCTCCGCACGCGAGCTCGGCTACCAGCCCGACGTCGTGGCCCGGAGCCTCCGCACCGCGTCGACGCAGACGATCGGGATCATCATCCCCGACCTCATGAACCCGATCTTCCCGCCGCTCGTGCGGGGGATCGAGCACTTCCTGCAGCCGCGCGGCTACAGTGCGCTCATCGTCAACACCGACGGCTTCGCCCATGCTGAGTCGGCGGCGTTCGACTCGCTCATGCAGCGGCGGGTCGATGGCTTCATCCTGGCGACGGGTCGCCTGGCGACGCAGGACTTCCTCGTCGATGCGCGGGAACGCGGCATCCGGATCGTCATGGCCAACCGCGACGCGGAGGCCGGCTTCCCTGTGGTGATGGGCGACAACGCGGCGGGGATGGAAGCGGCCGTGCAGCATCTGGTGGGGCTCGGCCACCGTCGCATCACGCACCTCGCAGGACCCGACGACTTCTCCACCGCCCTGACGCGAGCCCGCGCCTTCACCCGGGCGACCGCCGCGGCGGGAGCGACGGGCGAGATCATCCCGAACGTGGCGTTCACCGCCGATGCGGGGGAGGCCGCCATGGATGCGCTCATCCCGCGCGCCGACCCGCGCCCCACCGCCATCGTCGCGGGCAACGACCTCGTGGCGCTGGGCGTGCTCCGCTCGATGCGTGCGCACGGCCTCGACTGTCCGCGCGACATCAGCGTCGTGGGGTTCAACGACATGCCCTACGCGGGCGATTTCTCTCCTGCGCTCACGACGGTGCGGGTGCCGCTGCGGGAGATCGGGGTCGAGGCGGCGCGTACGCTCCTGGCGGCGATCGCCGGACCCGACGGCACGCCGCAGGAGCGCGTGACGATCACGCTGCCGGTGTCACTGATCGTCCGGCAGTCGACGGGACCGGCCCCGCGCGACTGAGGCGGCGGAGGCGACCCGTCGCGTCGGGGTCACAGTCGGGTCTCATCGTTTGACATTGGATGCAATCGCCGCGTAGGATGAGTGCAATCGATTGCAGGAATCGGGGCAATGGCGCCGATCGATCGTGCGTCAGAGGCAGCTAACAGAGAGGTTAGTTTCATGCAGAGGTCCGCTATCACACGAGTCATCGGGGCGGTTGCCGGCGTCGCCGCAGCTGCCCTGGTTCTCAGCGCGTGCGCCGCAGACGCGCCCGCACCCTCCGGCACCGACGGTGCCGACGCCGGTCCCATCCGGATCGGCGCCTCCCTCCCGCTCACCGGCGAGTTCAGCCAGGGCGGTCTCGACACCCAGCAGGGCTACGAAGTGTGGGTCGAGCTAAGAACGAGGCCGGGGGCCTCCTCGACCGCGACGTCGAGATCATCGTGAAGGACGACGCGACCAACCAGAACACGGTCGTCACGAACTACAACACCTGATCGCCCAGGACAACGTCGACCTGCTGCTCGGCAGCCAGTCGTCGCTGCTGAACATCCCCGCCTCGGCCGTCGCCGAGCGCGACCGAGATGGTCTTCGTCTGCCCCTCGTGCGGCTCGCCCGACATGTACAACCGCGGCTTCCAGTTCCATCTTCTTCTCGCAGCAGGCCATCGCCACCGACCAGGCCAAGGTGTTCGCCGAATGGGTCGCAGCCCTCCCCGAGGACCAGCGCCCCAAGACCGCGGCCTACCCCTCGCTCGACGACCCGTTCGCCGGCCCCGTCGTCGAAGGCGCCGAGGAGATCCTGTCCGCCGCCGGAATCGAGACGGTCTACAAGGACGTCTACCCGGCCACCACGAAGAACTTCGACTCGATCGTCAACACGATCAAGGAAGCCGACGCCGACATCATCGTCCAGGGTGCGCAGTTCGAAGATGGCGTGAACTTCGTCCGCTCGATTACTGCGCGCGAACTTCACGCCCGACGATCCTCTACCAGTCGTCGTCGCCGACCTATGGGGCGCAGTACGTCGAGGGCGTGGGCGCCGAGAACGCTGAGGGCGTGTTCTTCTCGTCGAGCTACCACGTGGCCGCCGAAACACCCGGCAACGCCGAGTTCGTCGCGCAAGTACAAGGAGATGTTCGGCGGAGAGCCGCCCGAGGACGCCGCGGACGGTTTCGCCGCCGCCACCGTGCTCGCCGCCGCCGTCGAGGCGGTCGGCTCGATCGACGACCAGAAGGCGCTGGCCGACTGGATCCGCTCCAACGAGGTCGCCGACGATCCTCGGCACGCTCAGCTGGAACGAAGACGGCAGCCCCAAGGGCGACTTCCTCGTCGGCCAGTGGCAGGACGGCGTCTCGCAGGTCGTGCTCCCGTCCGACGCGTCCACGAGCGACACCATCCTCCGCTGGAAGGGCTCGGCGTTCTGATCGCCGGACACAGGTGAATCCATGATCCCCCTCGTTCAGACTCTCGTCCTGGGGCTGCTCGTCGGCGCGGTGTACGCGCTGATGGCATCCGGCCTCACGCTCATCTTCGGAGTGATGCGTGTCATCAACCTCGCGCACGGTGCGCTCGCGATCTTCGCGGGGTTCCTGACGTACACCCTCTGGAGCTCGTGGGGCTGGGACCCGCTCGTGGCGATCCCCCTGCTCGTCGTCGTGATGTTCGGAATCGGATGGCTCCTGTACGCGACGATCATCAAGCGCGTGCGGGGGCAGCACGTCAGCATGACGGTGCTGGCCACATTCGGGATCGCCCTCCTGCTCGAGGGGGTCATGGGCTTCATCTGGGGCAACACATCGCACGCGGTGCGCACGCCCTACACCGACGCGTCGGTGGCCTTCGGTCCGTTCTACGCGCCGATGGCGCTCCTGATCGCCGCCGGGGTCGCCGTCGTCGTGCTCGCGGCGCTCTGCGCTCGTGCTCAACCGCACCTGGCTCGGGCGGGCGATCCGCGCGGCGTCCGTCAATGAGAACGGCGCGCTGCTGGTGGGCGTGAGCGTCGCCACCGTCGCCGCGGCGACCTTCGCGATCGGCATCGCCACCCTCGCCGCGAGCGGAGCGATGATCAGCACGATCTATCCGTTCCTTCCCGGATCGCACTATCAGTGGATCGCCCGCCTGCTCGCCATCGTCGTGCTCGGCGGCCTCGGAAGCCTGCCCGGCGCCGTCGCCGGCGCACTCGTGATCGGCGTCGCCGAACTGCTCGCGACCGCCTACATCGGTGCCGCGTGGCCGGTCGCGGTGCCGTTCATCGTCATCTTCATCGTGCTGCTCGTGAGGCCTCAGGGCCTGCTCGGCACCCGCCTCCGAGAGGACGCCGTCGCATGAGCGCGCCCACGACATCCCCCGCGACCTCCCGGTCGCTGCGCGACCGTCTCCTCGACGAGCGCCTCTGGAAGATCGGCTCGCGCGTCGTCCTCGTCGTCGCCGCGGCCGTGCTGCTGCTCTTCCCGCTGTCGCCGTCCGCGTCGGCGCAGAACACCGTCATCCTGGCCCTGGTGCTCGCCATCGGCGCCGTCGGGCTCAACATCATCACCGGCTACGCGGGCTACCTGTCGCTCAGTCAGGGCGCCTTCCTCGGCATCGGCGCCTACATCACGGCCGTGCTCACGCGTGTGGTCCCGGATGTGAGCCCCTTCCTGTGGATCCCGCTGTCGGGCATCGGCGCGGCGCTCGTCGCGATGCTGCTCGCGCCTGGTCACCTACCGCTCCCGCGGGCCGTCGTTCGTCATCATCACGATCGCGTTCCTCTTCCTCGTGCAGTTCGTCGCGATCGAGTGGGTACCGAGGTCACCAACGGCAGCGCCGGCATCACCCTGCCGCTTCCCGACTGGCCACGCGAATGGCGCAACTGGCCGTTCCACCTGATCCTGGTGGTGCTGCTGGCGCTCTCGGTGCTGCTGTCGTGGTGCGATCCGCCGCACCAAGTTCGGCACGGGACTCATCGCGATCCGCGAAGACGAAGGCAAGGCCGGCACGATCGGCGTCAACGCGCCCGATCTACAAGGTGCTCGCCTTCGGCGCTCAGCGCCGTGTTCGTCGGCATGGCGGGCTCGGTCTACGGCTACTACCTGTCGTTCGTCGATCCCGATCGGCATGTTCTCGATCATCATCTCCGTGCAGATGGTGCTCGCCGTGATCCTCGGCGGGCGCGGAACGCTCTTCGGACCGGTGCTCGGCGCGTTCCTCATCGAGCCGCTCAACGCCCTCGCCAACAACTCCTTCGGCGGCGGCAACGCGCGGCTGGTGCTGTTCGGCGGGCTGCTCGTGCTGCTGGTCGTCCTGCTCCCGCAGGGCATCATCCCCGGCATCCGCACACTGCTCGAGAAGGCGCGCACGAAGGGCTCCGTCGGCCTCTCGGGGGCGCGGCTCGAGCCGCGGCCGGCCGTCGTGGTCGAGCGCGTCGCACCCGCTCCCGACGCCAAGCCGCTCCTGGAAGTACGGGGGCTCCACAAGAGCTTCGGCGGAAACCATGCGGTCGACGACTGCTCGTTCACCGTTCCCGAAGGTTCGATCACGGCCCTCATCGGGCCCAACGGATCCGGCAAGACGACGGTGTTCAACCTCATCTCCGGTTCGATGGCCGTCGACGAGGGCCAGGTGCTGTTCGACGGCGAGGTGCTCGGCCGCTAACCCGTGGTCGCGCGCGCACCGCGGCATCGGGCGCACGTTCCAGATCACCCGCCTGTTCCGCGAGATGACGGTGCTGGAGAACCTCGTCGCACCCCTCCGTGACTTCTCCTTCCGCCAGCTCGGCCTCGGGGCCGTGAGCGGCACCGAGGCGGCCAAAGCCGAGGAGCTGCTCGCCTTCGTCGGGATGTCCGCGTACCGCGACGCGCCGGCGTCGTCGCTTCAGCTACGGGCAGCAGAAGCTCGTGGAGCTCGCGCAGGTGCTCATGCTCGACCCGAAGCTCATCATGCTCGACGAGCCCGCCGGCGGCATCAACCCCACCCTCATCGCCCGTATGGGCGACCTCATCCGTGAGTTGAACGCGCAGGGCACCACGTTCCTGCTCGTCGAGCACAACATGCCGTTCGTGCTCGACCTGTGCGATCCGATCCGCGTGCTCGCAAAGGGCAAGGTCATCGCGGAGGGACCGCCCGACATGATCCAGAAGGACCCCCTCGTCCTCGATGCGTACCTCGGCGACGACTACCTGCTCGACCAGCAGTCGAAGACCGGCGGCGTGGCGGTCGTGAAGGGAGCGCGGCGATGATCCGTCTCGAAGGAGTGGTCGCCGGCTATGGCGGCGGGAACGTCCTGCAGGGCGTCGACCTGGAGGTCGCCGGCGGGCAGCTCGGCTGCATCGTCGGCCCCAACGGCGCCGGCAAATCGACCGTGCTGCGCGTCGTGAGCGGCCTGCTCAGCCCGTCGGCGGGCACGGTGCACCTGGATGGGGAGGACATCACGGGCCTCCCGCCGCACGAAGTGCTCGAGCGCGGTGTCACGCAGGTGCCGCAGACCAACGGGCTGTTCTCGAACCTCACCGTGCGCGACAACATCCTGATGGGGGCCTACGTCATCCGTCGGCAGCGCGCTCTCGTGAAGGAACGCTATGAACGGGTGCTCGATCTGTTCCCGCTCGTGAAGGACCGCACCGGCATCAAGTGCGGCAACCTGTCGGGAGGCCAGCGCCGCATGGTGGAGTTCGCCCGATCGCTCATGCTCGATCCCAGACTCGTGCTGCTCGATGAGCCGTCGCTCGGCCTCGACCCCAAGTCGCTCGGCGTCATCGACGAAGCCGTCGCCATCATGCTGCAGGCAGGCAAGGCGGTGCTGATGGTCGAGCAGAACGTGCGTTTCGGACTGCGCATGGCCAACACCGGGATCGTCATGGAGAGCGGCCGGGTGCTCATGACCGCACCCGCCGACCAGGTGCTCGACGACCCGGAGATCGCCGACCTCTATTTCGGCGGCGCCGTCCGCAAGGATCTCGACCCCGAGACCGCGGACGTCGTCACCGCAGACCCCACCGAGAAAGAAGGAAGTACAACATGACCGACAACCTGCCCACCATCGGTTGGATCGGCGCCGGACGCATGGGCGCCCAGCTGATCCAGCGCCTGCTGGATGCCGGCTACGACGTTGCCGTCTACAACCGCACCGCGTCGAAGGTGCAGCCGCTCGTCGACGCCGGCGCGACCTACGCCTCCCGGCCCGTCGACCTCGCCGACCGCGACATCGTGTTCAGCATGGTGTCGGCCGACAAGGACATCGAGGCGGTCACGATGGGTCCGGACGGGCTGCTGACCGGCGACAAGGGCCCGCGCGTCCTCGCCGATGTCTCGACGGTCTCGGTCGCGACGAGCGAGAAGGTGCGCGCGGCGGCAGGCGCCGTCGGCACCGAGTTCCTCGCGACGCCGGTCTCGGGCAACCCCGCCGTGATCGCCGCCGGCAAGCTCACGGTGGCCGTGTCGGGCCCGCGAGCCGTGTTCGACGAGGTCGAGCCGGTGCTGCAGGTGTTCGGCCGCGGTGTCACGTACGTCGGCGAGGGCGAGGTGGCGCGCCTCGTGAAGATCGCGCACAACGTGTTCCTCGGCGTCGTGACCCAGTCGCTCGCGGAGATCACGATCCTCGCGCAGAAGGGCGGGGTGTCGCGCGAAGCGTTCCTCTCGTTCCTCAACGACTCGGTCATGGGGTCGGTCTTCACGGGGTACAAGACCCCCGCCTTCGTGAACCTCGACTTCACCGCGACCTTCACCATGCCGCTCCTGCAGAAGGACTTCGACCTCGGTCTGGACGCCGCGTACCGCCTGGGCGCCCCGATGCCGATCGCCTCGGCGACGCGTCAGATCGTCGCGCAGGAGGTGGGCGCGGGCAACACCGAGCTCGACTTCGCGACGCTCCTGCTCACCGTCGCCCGCGGCGCGGGCCTCGAGCTCGAGCCGGAGAACGCCGACGTCACCGACGGCCTGAACGGCTGATCGCCGGATGACACGCCAGATCCCGGCGACCATGCGCGCCGCCGTGCTCCATGGTCGCCGGGACCTGCGTTTCGAGGAGGTCGCGACCCCGGTCGCCGGGCCGGGGGAGTTCCTCCTCGAGGTCACGGCCGTCGGGGTCTGCGGCACCGATGCGAGCGAGTGGGCCTATGGTCCCAAGCTCATGCCCATTCAGACACCGCATCCGGTCACCGGGCATGTCGGCCCGCTCACGATGGGCCACGAGTTCGCCGGCCGTGTGGTCGCCGTCGGCGAGGGTGTCGATCCTGCCTGGATCGGGCGACTCGTCGCCTCCTGCGGCGCGGCACCCTGCGGAGAGTGCGCCCTGTGCCGCAGCGGCCGCTCGAACGTCTGCCGCCGCTACTCGTCGGTGGGACTCCACCGGCCCGGAGCCCTCGCCCGATACGTCACCGCCCCCGTCGCGAGCTGCGTCGACGCCGATGCCTGGGGCCTCGACGAGCATGAGGCCGCGCTCGTGCAGCCCATGTCGATCGCCCTGCACGCCGCACGGCGCTCCGGTGTGCGCGCGGGCGACGTCGCCGTCGTGCAGGGCGTGGGCGGCATCGGCGCCTTCCTCATCCACGCCCTGGTCGACATGGGCGTGCGGGTCGTGGCGGTCGACCTCGACCCGACTCGTCTCGCGCTCGCCGAAGAGCTCGGGGCTGACCTCGTGATCCGCGGCGGCACCGACACGGCCGCCGCCCAGATCAGCGCGTCGTGGGGCGACGACCTTCCCGTGTTCTTCGAGGTGACCGGCTCGGAGCGCGGCATGAACCTCGCCATCGACATCGTGCCGATGGGCACGACGATCGTCGCGGTCGGGATCGCCAAGGCTCCCGCGCCCGTCGATCTCGGACGCGTCACCGTGCGCGAGCTCACCCTTGTCGGCACGAACGCGATGGTGCGTGAGACCGACCTCGACGACTCGGCACGGCTCGTCGCCGCCCGCGCCGGACGCTGGGGCGTCGTGGCCGCGCCGCCGCTGCCGTTCGAGCAGCTCGTCGACGCCGCGCTGGCCCCGATCGCCGAGGGGCGACCCCCGGCCGTCAAGTCGCTCGTGCTTCCGCCGGTGTCCTGACATACTCGTCACTTCACGCCCGGCGACACATTCACATTCACGGGAATGATCCGTGCCGCCGCGGGCTTGCATCCGACAACGTCTGTCGAAAGGATCCCCATGGCCACCATCGCCGTTCTCGGAGGCACCGGCTACGCCGGCCGTCACATCGTCGCCGAAGCCGTCCAGCGCGGTCACACGGTGCTGTCCGTCGCCCGCACCGCTCCCGCGGAGCGCGTCGAGGGCGCCACCTACATCGAGGCCTCCCTGCTCGACGTGCCCGACCTCGCGACGCAGCTGACAGGCGCCGACGTGGTCGTCTCGGCGATCGCTCCGCGCGGTGACATGCTCGGCCAGGTGCGGTCCAACCTGCAGGCTCTCTTCTCCGTCCTGCCGGACGATGTGCGCGTGGGCGTCATCGGGGGTGCCGGCGGCAGCCTCGTCGCTCCCGGCGGCCCTCGCGTCGTCGACAGCGGCTTCCCGGAGGACTTCAAGCCCGAGGCGCTCGAGGCCATCGGCGTGCTCGAGGATCTTCAGGCCGATGCGTCGGGCCGCGACTGGTTCTTCGTCCACCCGGCCGGGGGATTCGGCGCCTGGAACCCCGGCGAGCGCACGGGAAGCTACCGTGACGGCGGCGACGTGATCGTCACCGACGACGCAGGGGAGTCGTTCATCTCCGGCGCCGACCTGGCCGTCGCCGTCCTCGACGAGATCGAGAACCCGAAGCACTCGCGCGAGCGCTTCACCGTCGGCTACTGACGCAGGCGCGTCACGCGGTCAGCGCGCCCGCCGCGACGGGCAGCTGCGCCGCGTGACGCTCCGCGATCATCCACCCCAGGTGCGCTTCATAGACCGCCTTGTGCGCCGGGTGGTCGAGGTAGGCCGCCAGAGAGGCCTCGTCGTCGACGAGCGCGGCCACAGCGTAGTCGGCGGCACTCGGACGCACCCGCAGGTTGGATCCCGCCACGTACGACTTCAACTCGGGGATGCCGCGCGACATCTCGGTGAGCGCCGCCGTCAGGGCGGTGACGTCGTCGTCGGTCACCGAGTCCTTCCACGTGAACATGGCCAGGTGCAGGATCATGCGGGACTCCTCGGTCGGGTGCGGTGGGCGGGCTGGGGAGGTCGGGCGGAGCTGATGCGCTCAGACCAGGTCGCGCCAGTCGACGGCGTCGCCGTCGTCTTCGTCGTCGGTCGGGATCGCGTCGGTGTCGATCGGCACGGTCATCGTCTCGGTCGGCGGCCCCATCACGGTCGCCTCGTCGCGCCGGTGACGCAGCACGTCGTCGATGTACGACGACACCACCTCGGCGATCGGCACGGACGCGCCGCGCGCCTGCGACATGTACCAGCGGTGCTCGAGCACCTGGTGATACACCTCCGCCGGTTCGAGCTTCGCGCGGAGGTCGTAGGGGATGGCCTTCACGACGGGCTCGAACACCCGGGTCAGCCACTCGTGGGCCACCATCTCCTCGTCGGAGCCGAGGCGTGACACGCGGGCACGGAACTCGTCCATGTCGTTGAGCATCCGCCGCGCCTGGTTCTCCTGCACGTCGAGGCCGGTGAGACGCAGAAGGCGCCGCTGGTGGTGCCCCGCGTCGACGACCTTGGGCTGGATCGACACCCGCGTGCCGTCGGAGATCGTCTGGATCGACATCTCGCCGATGTCGAAGCCCAGGTCGTTCAACCGCTGCACGCGCTCGGTGAGCCGCCACGCGTCGTTCGCAGGGAATGTCTCCTGGTCTTTCAGCGCGCCCCACAGAGACCAGTAGGCCGACATGATGCGGTCGGCGATCTCGACGGCATCGATGCCTCGCTCCAGCCGCCCTCCCGCCTCGAGGTCCATGAGCTCGCCGGCGATGTTCGTGCGGGCGACGTCGAGGTCATGCTCCCGCTGCCCACGGGTGAGGCCCCGCTCGTGGAGCTCTCCCGTCTCGGCGTCGACGAGATACGCCGCGAACGCGCCCGCATCGCGGCGGAAGAGGGTGTTGGAGAGCGACACGTCGCCCCAGAAGAAGCCGATGTTGTGCAGACGCACGAGCAGCACGGCCAGCGCATCGACCAGACGCCCCGCCGTGTCGGGACGGAGCACCTGGGTGAACAGGGCGCGGTAGGGGAGCGAGAACCGCAGGTGAGCCGTGACGAGCGCCGCCGGGAGCGGCTCGCCCTTGGGCGTGCGCCGCCCGTCGATCACGGCGAACCGCTCGACGCACGGCACATCGAGGCGCGCCAGCGCCCCGAGCATCTCGTACTCGCGCTGGGCCATTTCGGCGGTCGTCTCCTTGACCGCGACAGTGCGTCCTGAAAGGTTCGCGAAGCGCACGAGGTGCCGCGAGATGCCCTTGGGGAGCGACACGATCGTGTCGCTCGACCACTCGGCGAGGGGCGTCGACCACGGCAGCGCGAGCAGCCCCGCATCCACGCTGCTCGCCGTGATCGTCAGCGACTCCGCCACACCTGCATCCTTTCCGCTGTCCTGACATACGACGCGGCGCGGGGAGTCCGAAGACCCCGCCGCGCCGCGTCGCTGCTATCTGCTCAGATCGAGTCCGCTCAGGCCGAGGCGATGGCCTTGTCGGTGAGGCGCTCGCCCGACTCTGCGTCGAAAACGTGCACGTGGCCCGGGATAGGCGCCAGCACGACCTTCTCGCCCGCGTTCGGGTGACGACGACCGTCGACGCGTGCGACCAGGTCGGCGCGCTTCCCGTTGATGTCGGTGTGGCCGTACAGGTAACCGTCGGCGCCGAGCTCCTCGACGAGGTCGACGTCGACCGTGATGCCCTGGCCGTCGGCCGGGTTCACGACGATGTCCTCGGGGCGGATGCCGATGGTGACCTGCGAGCCGTGGGCACGGGCCAGCGTGTCGGCCTCGACCGGGACGACCGCCGAGCCGAAGCGGACGCCGCCTTCGGCGAGGTCGGCGCCGAACAGGTTCATGGCGGGCGAGCCGATGAAGCCGGCGACGAACACGTTGTTCGGCTTCTCGTACAGGTCGCGCGGCGTGCCCACCTGCTGCAGGAGGCCGTCCTTCAGCACGGCGATGCGGTCGCCCATCGTGAGCGCCTCGGTCTGGTCGTGCGTGACGTAGACCGTGGTGACGCCCAGGCGACGCTGCAGCGACGCGATCTGCGTGCGGGTCTGCACGCGGAGCTTGGCGTCGAGGTTCGAGAGGGGCTCATCCATGAGGAACACCTGCGGCTGGCGGACGATCGCGCGACCCATCGCGACGCGCTGACGCTGACCACCCGAGAGGGCCTTCGGCTTGCGGGTGAGGTACTGCTCGAGGTCGAGGAGCTTCGCAGCCTCTTCGACGCGCTTGGCGCGCTCTTCCTTGCCGACGCCGGCGATCTTCAGGGCGAAGCCCATGTTCTCGGCGACCGTCATGTGCGGGTAGAGCGCGTAGTTCTGGAACACCATCGCGATGTCGCGGTCCTTCGGCGGGATGTCGGTGACATCGCGGTCGCCGATGAGGATGCGGCCGGAGTTGACCTCTTCGAGGCCGGCGAGCATGCGCAGCGAGGTGGACTTTCCGCAACCGGAGGGGCCGACCAGAACCAGGAATTCGCCATCGCCGACTTCGAGGTTGAGCTTGTCGACGGCGGGGCGGGTTCCGCCGGGGTAGAGGCGGGTTGCGTTGTCAAAGGTGACGGACGCCATTTGTTCTTCTCCTTCACCGGCAGGTACGTGCCGGACGATCCGTAGTGATGGAATGAGCGGGGGCTTGGCCCGCACGACCCGAAGGGACGCCCGATCAGTATGGCATGACGAGCCTGCTCGACGGAGAGATTGTCTGGGGATTTCCCAGGGTGCCTGACTACCATCGGAAGAGGTCGCAAGCCCGTGCGATCGGTCGGCATGACTCCATGCCCACGAATGTTCTCTGCAAGAGGTTCCATGTCCATCGACGACACCACTCCTGAGCCCGCCTCGGTCGACCGTCGCGAAGCGGTCCGCGAGAAGGCTCAGCAGGTGCGCGTGAAGCAGAAGCGCGCGCGTCTCGTGCGCCGCTCCGCGCTCATCGCCGGCGTCGTCGTCGCGACGGTCGCCGTCACCGCCGTCGTGGCGTGGGCCATCTCGGCCGCGGTCGGCCAGCCGCAGCTCGAGCCCCGCAACGTCGAAGCCGACGGCATCCCGATCTCGTCGATCACGGGTGTCGCCGGCGGACCCACCGGCCTCACCGACGTCGAAGGCGCGCCCGAAGACGAGTCGACCTCGACGCCCGAGCCCTCCGAGTCGCCCGCCGCGACCGAGTCGGCCGTGCCGCCCGTGGAGATCCACGTCTACGTCGACTACCTTTCGCCCGGTGCCCGAGAATGGCAGCTCGCCAACGTGCAGCAGCTCACCACCTGGGTCAACGAGGGCGCCGCGACGCTCAGCTACCACCCGGTGTCGATGCTCGCCGCCAAGTCGAACGGCACCAAGTACTCCCTGCGTGCCGCGAGCGCCGCCGCCTGCATGGCGACGTACTCTCCCGACGACTTCTTCCAGTTCAACAACGAGCTGCTCTCCCGTCAGCCGGCCGTCGACTCCGACGGGCACTCCGACGCGCAGCTCGCCGACCTGGCGATCGCGTCGGGCGCCGACGACCCCAAGAAGGTGCGCACCTGCATCGAGAAGGCCGATTTCACCGGCTGGGTCAAGGAAGTGACCGAGCGTGCCGTCGCCGGCATCCCCGAGACCGACGACCTCGCGCTCACCGGCATCCCGATGATCGTCGTCAACGGGCAGGCGTACGCGGGCGCGCTCGACGATCCCGCCGAGTTCTCGCAGTTCGTGATGACGAGCGCGAGCGACGCCTTCTACAAGTCGCAGGAGTCGCCCGCTCCGACCGAGTCGCCCACCCCGACCCCCACGCCGTAAGGCTCGGCGGCGCCCCGGTAGACTGGGCGTCTCGCCGGCTTGGCGCAATTGGTAGCGCACCGTACTTGTAATACGGGGGTTGCAGGTTCAAGTCCTGTAGCCGGCACACACGGACCGTTGGCAGAACGGTGAGCAGAACCGCCGAAAGACGCTCACGTCGTCGCTCAGGCCGCGCGGTCCCATCCCCACTGCGGACGCGGGAGTCGGCGATTCAGCGCTGCTGCGTGAGCGCGTCGCCGAGGACAGCGGCCGCTGGGCCGAACGCCTCCGGGTCGGGGCCGGAGAAGTTGAGGCGCACGTAGGGGGCGGTGGGTTCAGCGGGGAACCATTCGTCGCCTGCGGCGATGACGAGCCCCTTCGACTCGGCATCCTGAACCAGGCGTGAGAGGTCGGTCCCGTCCGGGAGCCGCACCCAGAGGTTGAGCCCGCCCGACGGGACCGCCTCGATCGTGGCGTGGGGCACGTGCTCTGTGATCGCGTCGATGAGGAGGTCGCGTCTGGTGCGGAGCTGTCTGCGGATCGCTCGCCGATGCGTCTGCCACGCGGGTTGAGTGACGACGTCGAGTGCCGCGGCCTGAAGCAAGCCGCTCACGTACATCGACTGTGCTTGCAGCTCGGCGAGGAGGCGGTGGCGGAGAGGCCCGCGGGCGACGACCGCGGCCACCCGAAGGGCCGGTGAGACGCTCTTGGTGAGCGAGCGCAGGTAGACGACGTGCCCGGAGTCGTCACGCGTGGTCACGGGTACAGGGTCGGACGTGATGCCGAAATCGTGTGCCCAGTCGTCCTCGATCAGGAACGCGCCGTGCGAGCGGACGATGCGCAGCACCTGTCCGGCGTGTGCGGCGGACCACTGCATGCCGGTCGGGTTGGCGAAGTTCGGCTGCGCATAGAAGCCCCGTGCGCCGGTTTCCGCGAAGGCGCGCTCGAGCGCGGCGAGGTCTGGCCCTTCTGCGCTGACGGGCACGGGGACGAGGGTGACGCCCACCTGGGCGGCGGCGAGGATCGCACCCCAGTACGTCGGGGACTCGCTGAGGATCGCGCCGCCCGGTCCCGCGATGCTGCGGAACAGGGTGCCGAGGCCGAGCTGGCTGCCGGGGAGGATGATCACGTCCCGTGACGAGGGGGCGGTCGACGTCGACGGGCGTCTGGGCGGCGATCTCGGCCGCGAACCAGGATCGCAGTGCCGCGAGTCCCGCCGGTTCGGTGCGCTCGACGGCTGCTTCACCACGGGCGGTGCGGGCAAGGGCGGCCCGGACGAGGCGCTCGGGGAGGAGGGTGCGGTCCGGATAGCCGGAGTGAAGGCAGATCGCGTCGCTGCGCGCCGGCCGAAGAGCGCTGGGTGACACTGCCGCTGCGCCTCCGGCCGTGCCGAGTGTGGCTGTCTGCCAGGACAGATCCACGGGTCGCGGTGGGCGGGCGGCGCTGACGAAGGCGCCGACTCCCGGCCGCGTTTCGATGAGCCCACGCCGTGCCAGCGATCTCAGGGCCGTCTGAACTGTGACGGGGCTGACGGCATGCCGTGCGGTCAGTTCGCGCGTCGAGGGCAGGCGTGCACCGGGTGTGGCCGCCGCGATCCACGTCTCCAACGCGGCTTCCACAACCTCACTGCTACGCTGGTGCATGAGACAGAACAATAGCGCTATCGTCCATCTCGACCGCCCGCTATCGGTTCCGCGCCGAGGCATCGAGTGGGGTTTCGTCGGTGTCCTCGCGTTCTCGTTCACGGTTCCGATGACTCGTCTGGCCGTCGAGTCGGGGCACGTGTCGCCGCTGTTCGTCGGAAGCGCCCGCGCGGTCATCGCAGCGTTGCTCGCAGGCACGGCGCTGGTGCTCGCACGGTCCCGTCGCCCGCGCGGACGGGAGTGGATCGGCCTCGGCATCGTCGCAGCCGGCGCCGTCGTCGGCTTCCCGATGCTCACCTCGATAGCGCTCACGACGACGCCCGCGAGTCATGGCGCGGTTGTCATCGCGCTCCTGCCGGCGACCACGGCGGTCGTGTCCGTCGTCCGTACGCGTGAGCGTCCGGGCCGGGTGTTCTGGTTCGCGTCCGCGGCCGGTGCGGTCGCAGCGGTCGTCTTCGCCGCGGTCCACGGCGGTGGGTTCGGCCGGCTGCAGTCGGCCGATGTTCTGCTGTTCGCCGCCGTGGTCGTCTGCGCCCTCGCCTACGCGGAGGGCGGCATACTGTCGCGTCGCCTCGGCGCATGGCAGACGATCTCCTGGGCGCTCCTCCTTGCCGCACCCGCAACCGTTGCGCTCACCGCCTGGTCGATCGTCGAGCAGCTGCCCTCCGGGACGCCGGCGGAGTGGCTGGCCTTCGCCTACCTCGGGATCGTGAGCATGTTCCTCGGCTTCGTCGCCTGGTACCGCGGTCTCGCGATCGGCCCTCTCGCACAGGTCAGTCAGATCCAGCTCGCTCAGCCGGTGATGAGCATCGCCTGGGCGGGGCTGATCCTGCACGAGAGCATCACGTGGCCGACGGTGCTCGGCGGCGTCGCGGTGATCGCCTGCGCGCTCACCGCCGTCCGCTCCCGTACACGCCGCACGTCAGCGTCGCCACGTGAACCGGCTCTCCCCGGCGCGAAGGCTCGGGCGTGACGGGTGCGCCCGCACACGGGGCCCCTCGCAACGCACCGCTCACCGCCCACCGGCCGCTCCGCGGTGCGGGCGACGTCAGGAGATGACGACGGCCCGAGGCGAGACGGCCGTCGCACCTCGAGGCACGTCCTTCACGACGATCGCGCCCGCTCCGATGCGCGCGCCGTCGCCGATCGTGATCCCGCCGATGATGCGTGCGCCGGCGCCGATGTACACGTCGTCGCCGATGACGGGCGCGCCGTACGTGGGCGACGTCTCGATGTCGTTGCGGCCGATGGTGACGTGCTGGTAGATGGTCACGCCGCGTCCGATCCTCGCGCCCGGCGCGATGAAGATCCCGTGCTGCTTGTGGGGCAGCACCGGCTCCCCGGCGAACTCGGTCAGCAGCGAGACGTACGCGCCTCTCGAGTCCATGAACGCCTTGTAGAGCGGTCGGTGGAGTCGAGCCAGCGGCCCACCCGATCGGGCGTGCTCCCGGTACGCAAACCAACCACCCCAGAGCTTCACCCACATGCTCAGCAACACCCCGAAGCCTCCCTCGTGTGCGCTCATGCCCCAGCGGTGCGCACCTCCCCGTGCGAACACGGTATCCGTGCGAATGGTCAGCAGGCTAGAGGTCTTTCATCCACCTGCAGGGGAGACGCCGGGGCCGTCGCTCGCACCCGGGGGAATCAGCCGCGCAGCTGGGCGAGAAGCGCCTCGTCGCCGGAGCCGGCCCACTCGACGATCCGGCCGGCCGCCACGCGGAAGAACGCGAATTCGGCGACGTTGGCGTGCGCCCCCGTCGCGGCCACCCCGCGGTAGGCCCCGCGGTGCGTGCCGCTGCCGCGGAGGTGCACGGCGATCCGGTCTTCTTCGATGACGAGCTGGATGCGCCGCCACCGCCAGTCGGGGAACGCGCGGAACAGTTCGTCGAGGTCGTCGATCCACGCCGCGGCGCCCGCCGGCCGGTGTGCTCGACGCACGGCCGGATCGAGGAATTCCGCGATCGCGCCGAGATCGTGACGGTTCGCCGTGTCGAGGTAGTCCTCGAACCAGCTGCGCGTCTCCCACGGCTCCATTCCTCCATTCTGATGTTCGTCAACCCCCATGGCGGCGCGCGGCGGCCGACGTAGCGTCGCGTCATGGCTATCGAACTCAACAAGCCCGCCCTCCGGCACGCGCGCGCCCTCGTGCGCGACGGCGATGTGGTGCGCGACGAGCGTGACGACTGGTCGGAGGCCGCTCCGAGCGCGGACGAGGAGAACCGGTTCATCGAACGCGCGGGGTGGACCGCGTACTCGCACTGGCACCTCGGCATCGACAAGAGCGAGAACCCCGAGACCAAGGGGGCGTACTCGTTCCCGTTCGGCGACTTCCGCAAGGTTCGTCGGTCCGGCGTGATCTCGGGCGAGAGCCGCGCCGGGCAGTACGGGCACGACGAGATCCGTGACGAGCTCCGGAAGCTTCTCGAGCTCATCGACCGCGCCGACGAGTGACGCGGAGGCCGTGCCCGACCGAGCCGTGACGGGAGCGCGCATCCGTTCCCGTTCACCTCTCGTGCTCCGATCGGTCACCGGAATCACCACAATGGGGATGTGACTCGCGACGACGCCGCAGCCGGCACCACCCCGCATCGCGGGACGCCGTTCGAGGTCTTCCGCGTCTTCCTTCGGCTCGGGGTGACATCGTTCGGCGGACCCGTCGCGCATCTCGGCTACTTCCGCGACGAGATCGTCGCGCGTCGACGGTGGCTGAGCGACGCCGAGTACGCCGACGTCGTGGCGCTCTCGCAATTCCTGCCCGGGCCCGCATCGAGCCAGGTCGGCTTCGCCCTCGGTCTTCTCCGGGCGGGAGTCGGCGGGGCGCTCGCCGCCTTCCTGGCGTTCACGCTCCCGTCGGCGGTCCTGCTCGTGGCGTTCGCCTCGGGTGCCGCGCTGTTCGGCGGGCCCGTCGGCGAGGGCGTGCTCGCGGGTCTGAAGATCGTGGCCGTCGCGATCGTCGCCCAGGCCGTATGGGGCATGGCGCGGTCGCTGACGCCTGACCGGCCGCGCGCCGCGATCGCGGTGGTCGCCGCCGCGCTCGCCCTCTTCCTTGCAGGGTCGGCGGGGCAGGTGGCGGCCATCGCGATCGGGGCCGTCGCCGGACTTCTGCTCTGCCGCCGCCCATCTGGCGCGACGCCGCGGCCGATCCGGTTCCCCGTCTCACGGCGGGTGGGCGTCGCGTGCCTCGTGCTCTTCGCGACGCTGCTCGTGGCCCTGCCCCTCGCGGCCCGTGCGACGGGGTCGGATGTCGCGGCGCTGTTCGACGCGTTCTACCGGGCGGGTGCGCTCGTGTTCGGCGGCGGCCACGTCGTGCTGCCGCTGCTGCAGGCGGAGGTCGTCGACAGCGGTTGGGTGTCTTCCGACCAGTTCCTCGCGGGGTACGGTGCCGCGCAGGCGGTGCCCGGTCCGCTCTTCACGTTCGCGGCCTACCTCGGTGCGGTCTCCGGCGTCGGTCCCGGAGGCGTCGTCGGGGCGCTGATCGCGCTGGCGGCGATCTTCCTGCCGGGCTTTCTGCTGCTGGTGGGGGTGCTGCCCTTCTGGAACGGATTGCGTGCGCGCCCCGGGGCGCAGGCGGCGATGCAGGGCGCGAACGCCGCCGTCGTCGGGATCCTGGCGGCCGCGCTCTACCAGCCGGTGTTCACGACCGCCATCACCGGTCCCGGCCCTTTCGTGCTGGCGCTTGCGTGTTTCGTGATGCTCGTGGCGTGGCGGCTGCAGCCGTGGGTGGTCGTCGCTGCGGGGGCCGCCGGGGGCGCGCTCCTCGGGGTGGCGGGGTAGCGGGCGTCACGCCGCCTGAGCGGACGGCGCGGTGGCGAGGATGTCGACGGCGCGGGCCCCGAGCGCCGCGCGGAGGGTGAGCATGCCGCCCGACAGCGATGCCGAGTCGAAGCCGGCCTGCACGAGCACCCGGTGTGCGATGGCGGAGCGGACGCCCGACTGGCACATCACCCGGATCGGCCGGCCCGCGGCCGCAGCGGCGATCTCGTCGAGCCGATCGCGCAGTTCGGTGTGGGGCACGTTGAGGGCGTCCGGCAGGTGTCCCGTGGCGAACTCGGCGCGGGTGCGCACGTCGAGCACGAACGCTGTCGCGCGTACAGCGTCGAGGTCGTCGGCGTGCCACAGGCGGAGGGTGCCGTCGAGCACGTTCGCGCCGACCATCCCGGCGAGATTCACGGCGTCTTTCGCCTGCCCGTACGGCGGAGCGTACGCCAGGTCGAGGTCGATGAGGTCGTCGACGCTCATGCCGGCGCGGAGGGCCGTGGCGAGCACGTCGATGCGCTTGTCGACGCCGTCGGTGCCTACCGCCTGCGCTCCGAGGAGGAGTCCGTCGGACGACCGCACGTGCACGCTGAGGTGGATCTGCGCGGCGCCGGGGAAGTAGCCGGCGTGCTGGTTCGGATGGAGGTGCAGCGTCGTGAACGGGATGCCGGCGTTGGCGAGCATCGCTCGGTTGGCGCCCGTCATCGCGGCGGTGAGCGCGCCGACGCGGACGATCGCGGTGCGAGCGGCGCTCGGCACGCGGCGCGCGGAGCCGGGACGCAGGATGTCGTCGGCGATGAGGCGCCCTGCGCGGTTGGCGGGTCCTGCCAGGGCGACGGGATGCCGGGCGCCGGTGACGGGGTCGACGCTGAGGGTGGCGTCGCCGACGGCCCACACGCCGGGGATCGAGGTGCGACCGTGCTCGTCGACGACGATCGCACCGTTCTCGGTGGCGACGCCCGCTGCCGCGAACACCGCCGTCTCGGGGCGGGCGCCGACCGCCACGACGATGAGGTCTGCGGCGATCCGTGATCCGTCCGAGAGTGCGACCGTGTCGTGGTCGACGCCGCGTTCGATGCTCGTGGCGCGGGTGTCGACGTGGACGTCGATGCCGAGTCGGGTGAGCTCCTCGTGGACGAGCCAGGCGTGTTCGGCGTCGAGCGGCGTGAGCACGCGGGGCGCGCTCTGTACGACGGTGGTGCGGATGCCACGGTGGGCGAGCGCCTCGGCGGCTTCGAGCCCGATGAATCCGGCGCCGAGCACCACGGCGTGCCGCGCGCCGGCCTCGACGCGGGTGCGGAGGGCGATCGCGTCGTCGACGGTGCGGAGGGTGCGGACGCGGGGCGAGTCGATGCCGTCGATGTCGGGCAGGATCGCGCCTGCACCGGGGGACAGCACGAGCGCGTCGTAGCGGAGCACCGTCTGCTCGCCGCCGACGACCACGGCGAGCTCCTTCGCCTCGGCGTCGAGCCCGACGACCTCATGGCTGGTGCGCACGTCGAGGGCGAGCGCGGCGCGGAGGCGCTCGGGCGTCTGCACCAGCAGGCTCTCGGGGTTCGCGATCTCTCCGCCGACGAAGTAGGGCAGGCCGCAGTTGGCGAACGAGACGTGAGGCCCGCGCTCGAGGACGATGATCTCGGCCGCCTCGTCGAGGCGGCGAGCGCGGGCGGCGCAGCTCATTCCGCCGGCGACGCCGCCGACGATGACGATACGGGTGGGCTGGTGCTCGGTTGCGGAGGTGCTCATCACGGACACAAGGATACCCCCGGGGGTATGTGCATTGCCTGAGAGCCGACGCCCGCGCGTCGTCGGGATCGGGTGCCGTCAGGCGGCGTCGCGCAAGGGCGCGGCGGTCGGGGGAAGCGCGCCCCGGCGGATCTCCCGCCGATGCGCCAGGAGGCGAGCCCAACGGTGAGGCGGAAAATGCGACGGCCAGTGGACGACGACGGTGCGGGTACCCCGGCGCACCCGTCGCCGCAGGCCCGAGATGCTCGCGAAGGGCCGCATCGACATCCCCATCCCTGCGCCCTCCAGCGCGGCGATGCGGTGGTGCGCCCCGAGGTGGAACGACAGGTCGAGGTCGTCGTGCAGATCGGTGTCGGCGCGGTGCACCTCGTCCGAGACGGCAGCCCAGGCGTCGCGTCTCATGCCGAGGTTCGACCCGAACAGCGGCCGGTGCCCGAGCGCCGTGCGGCACACGTTCCGGTAGGCCCCGAGGTACAGCGTCGCGAGAGCACGGCGCAGCATCGGCGGCCCATCGATGAACGTCGCCCCGCCTGTGAAGGCGTCCACGTGCGGATGCGCATCGAAGGCGGCGCACATCCGCTCGATCCACGTGCGGTCGGGCACGCAGTCGGCATCGAGTCGGAGGATCAGATCGCCCCGAGCAGCGTCGTAGCCCCTCGACGCCGCCGCCGGGATGCCGGGCGTCACGCACGCGACCACGATCGCGCCGGCCCGGTGCGCGACGGCGGCCGAGCGGTCCGACGACCCGTTGTCGACGACGATGATCTCGTCGGCCGGGCGGGTCTGGTGAGCGAGGGCCCGCAGGCATCGGGCGAGGAGCGGCGCGTCGTCCTTCACCGGGATCACCACGGATACGGCGACCGCGAAGGGTGCGGCGGATCGGGAAGACTGCATGGTCCCCGACCGTACGCAGCGGAAGCGAAGACGGCACGCCTCTTGACAGGGCGCGTCCGGCGGCGCAGGCACGTCACCCCCGGTGTGCAGCATGGGCCGCGCCCCGCCGCGTGCACGCCCCGCCCGGATGCTCGCCTACGCTCGTGTGGTGACCTCCGCGCCCGCGCAGCCCCGCCTCCCCGCCTGGATCGCGTTGTCGGGCGCGGTCGCGGTGGGCATCATGACCGCCCTGCAGGCGCGCATCAACGGGCAGCTGGGGCTCCGTCTCGGGGACGGGCTCGTCGCGGCCGCGATCTCCTTCGGTTCCGGCCTCGCCCTGCTGTGCGTGCTCTCGGTGGCGCTTCCGTCGGGGCGTCGGGGCTTCCGCACTCTCGTCGCGGGCGTCCGAGGCCGCACGATTCCGTGGTGGATGCTGATCGCCGGCGCAGCGGGCGCGCTCACCGTCGCGACGCAGGGACTGGCTGTGGCCGTCATCGGCGTCTCGCTGTTCACGGTGGGAGTCGTGGCCGGTCAGACCGTCAGCGGCCTCGTGCTCGACCGGGTGGGATACGGCCCGGCGGGGGTCGTCGCGGTCACGACGCCTCGCGTGCTCGGGGGTGCGCTGGCGCTCGCCGCGGTCGCGGTCTCGTTGCAGGGCGGCGTGCTCGAGCGCGTCCCCCTGTGGATGCTGGTGCTTCCGCTTCTCGCCGGCGTCGGCATCGCGTGGCAGCAGGCCACGAACGGCCGCCTGCGGCAGCGCGTCGGGACACCGCTCACCGCCACGCTCGTCAACTTCATCGGCGGGACGATCCTGCTCGTGACCGCCGCTGCCGTCAGCGTCGCCGTCGCGGGCCCCCCTCGGCCGCTCCCGTCCGATCCGTGGCTCTACCTGGGCGGGGCGCTCGGGGTCGTCTACATCTTCCTGTCGGCGGCGCTCGTGGTGCACACAGGCGTGCTGCTGCTCGGTCTCGGCACCGTCGCCGGGCAGCTCATCGCCGCGTTCGCGCTCGACCTCGCATGGCCCGCGGCGGCGGGTCCGGGCTGGGTGCTCGAGCTCGTGACGGTGATCGTGGCGCTGTCGTCGGTGCTGATCGCCGTCACACCGTGGCGCCGGCCCCGCCGCCGTCGCCCGGCGTCCTGAGCTTCCCGGCCTTCTTGGCCTTCTTGGCCTTCTTGCCCTTCTTGGCTTTCTCCGCCTTCTTGGTTTTCTCGGCCTTCTTGGCTTTCTCGGCCTTCTTCGGTTCGTGGGGGCCGGCAGATTCAAGGGTCGACGGACTCGGCATCCGGCCGACGAGCCTCTTCGCGTCGACGCCCTTGCGGAATCCGGCGCGCGCTCCCGCCGGCTTGCCGCCGACGTACAGCCAGCCCAGGAGCTCTTCGTTCGTGCCGAGGCCGTGCGCGGCGGCCACCGCTGCGGCGCGCGTGTAGTGACCGGTGCGCCAGATCACGCCCCATCCGGCCTCATCGAGCAGGAGGCTCAGGATGTGCGCGACACCCGAGGCCACGGCCTCCTGCTCCCACCGCGGAACCTTCTCGCTCTTGCGATAGCTGGCCACCACCGCGATCAGCAGGGGAGCGCGCAACGGCTTCTGCGACGGCTCGTCGTCGCCCTGCGCCTCAGCGATCGCCGCGCCGAGGCGCCCCCGATCGTCTCCGCGCAGCTCGATGAGCCGCCATGGCTGCAGAGACGAATGGTCGGCGACGCGGCCGGCCGCCGACACGAGGGTCAGCAGCTCGGCGTGCGTCGGCGCCTCATCGGTCACTTTCGACCACGACCGACGAGCGCGGACAGCCTCGAGGGCTCCCGTCATGACTCGGGGGTGAAAGACAGCGACAGCGAGTTCATGCAGTAGCGGTCGCCCGTGGGGGTGCCGAAACCGTCGGGGAACACGTGACCGAGGTGCGATCCGCAGTTCGCGCAGCGCACCTCTGTGCGCACCATGCCGTGGCTGTTGTCCTCGAGGAGCTCGACGGCCTCGGGGCGGACCGACTCATAGAAGCTCGGCCAGCCGCAGTGCGAGTCGAACTTAGTGCCGCTCTGGAAGAGCTCGGCTCCACAGGCGGCACACGTGTACAGGCCCGCGCGCTGCTCATCGAGCAGTTCGCCCGTCCACGCGCGCTCGGTGCCCGCCTGGCGCAGCACGGCGTACTGCTCGGGCGTCAGCTCTGCGCGCCACTGCTCGTCGGTCTTGTTCACGCGATAGTTCATGGGGACTCCTTACATCCACTCCATTCAACCCGAGGGTCGGCCTTCCTGTTCCCCTCGTCGAGCGTTCCCGTGGGGATGCGCGGTCTCCCCGCGCCGGCCGCGGCGGTGCACCGGTGTGGCGCCA
The DNA here is from genome assembly GCA_963789095.1 of uncultured Actinomycetota bacterium. Classification (GTDB taxonomy): domain Bacteria; phylum Actinomycetota; class Actinomycetes; order Actinomycetales; family Microbacteriaceae; genus Microbacterium. Next base: position 84,037 of record CAWBJK010000009.1, on the reverse strand, counting down.
CGGTGCCGGCCGGGCCGCCGCCTACCCTGGATGCGTGGCACTCACCGACCGCGACCGGACGATCCTCGACTTCGAGGCGCGCTGGGGACGCCACGGCGCGGCCAAGGAGGAAGCGGTCCGCGAAGAGCTCGCCCTCTCGCCCGCTCGCTACTACCAGCTGCTCGACCGTCTCATCGACGACGCGGACGCCCTCGCGCACGCCCCCATGCTCGTGCACCGCCTGCGGCGGATGCGGCAGACGGCAGCAGCGGCGGCTTCGCTGGCCTCGCGCGTCGCCAGATAGCATTCTCTGGTGCCGAATCACCCCCCGGATCGTTTCGACGAACTGCCGATGCCCGAGGACGCCCGTCGCCTCGGAGAGGTGCGCCGCGTCGGCGCCCACCGCGCCGAGCAGCCGCGCATGCGCCGCAGCGCCGTGCTCCTGTGGGCGGCCGTCGCGACGGTGGTGCTGATCGCGGGCGGCATCCTCGCCACCCTCTGGGCCGGCGGTCGCTTCGGTCCCGGCATCGCCACTCCCGTCGGCCCGACGGCGGTCGTCACGGCCGATCCGGTGCTGGACACGACCTACACGGTCGTTGTGCTCAATGCGACGCCGCAGGAGGGCCTGGGAGGGCAGGTGAGCGCCGACATCGTCGCCGCCGGCTGGTCTGCCGACGACGTCACCGCCGGCGACGCGGGCTCGCACGACTTCGAGCGCACGACGGTGTTCTACGCGCACACGGACGACGAGGCGGCCGCGCGCGGACTGGCGCAGGCCATCGGGGGTGCGGACGTCGAGCTGAGCGAGGCGTACCAGGACCCCGAGAACGAGGAGCTCCGTCAGCTCGTGGTCGTCATCGGGCTGGATCGCGCCACCGAGGCGACCCCGACCGGCTGAGCTCTGTGGGGAGCGCCGCGATCGGGCCGCGCCCGTGTTTCGTGCATGTGAAGACTTCGATGCGCGAGTGTCAACAGTTGCGGAATCGACGGTTCACGGATGTGACCGCTCATAGCATGGCGACTGTCACACCCGCACCACCAGGAGATTCGCATGACCCAGGGTACTGTCAAGTGGTTCAACGCCGAGAAGGGGTTCGGCTTCATCACCGTCGCCGACGGCCAGGACGTCTTCGTCCACTACTCCAACATCGAGATGTCGGGCTTCCGCGTGCTCGAAGAAGGCCAGGCCGTCGAGTTCACGGTCGGCACCGGCCAGAAGGGCCCGCAGGCGGAATCGGTCCGCGTCGTCACAGCGTGACGTTGCTTTGCTCGGTTATCCTGCCGACGTGAATCTCCCCCGCCGCTCGGTCGCGGTTCTGACCGTCTTCGCCCTGTCCGCCGGTGCTCTCTTCGGATGCAGCGCCGAACCCGAAGCCACCCCGTCACCGACTCCGTCGCCCACCGTGACCGAGACGCCGACGCCCACCCCGACCCCGACGCCGACTCCCACGACGGGAGCGTCGCCGCTGCGGGGCACCACCGTCCCGCTGAAGGAGATCACGGGCCCGTCGCTGGCGGCGAAGATCGACAACCACTGGGACGCGCGTCCGCAGTGGGGGCTCGAGCGCACCGACATCGTGTTCGAGGAGCTCGTCGAGGGCGGCCTGACCCGCTACGTCGCCGTGTGGTTCTCGGACGTGCCGAGCAAGATCGGTCCCGTGCGCAGCATCCGGCCGATGGACCCCGAGATCGTGGGCCCCCTCGGCGGCATCATCGCCTTCTCCGGTGGCCGCGCGCGCTTCGTGCGCATGATCGCCGACACGGACCTGCATCTGTCGATCCACGGCGGCAAGGACAACAAGTACATGTACCGGTCGAGCGAGAAGCGCGCACCGCACAACGTCGTCGTCGAGGCTCAGAAGCTCCGCAAGGCCTACAAGAAGATCGATCCGCCGAAGCAGCAGTTCGCCTACGCGAAGAAGGGCGCCGAGCCCACCGCCGTCGCGAAAGGTACGAAGGCCAAGGGTCTCGACATCTCGTTCTCGAACATCTCCGATCGCGGCTGGCGCTGGAGCGGCAAGGCCGACGCCTACCTGCGCACGCAGTCGGGAAGCAAGGACGTGGATTCGAACGGGAAGCAGCTCCGCGCCACCAACGTGCTCACCCTCACGGTCGACGTGACCTACGGCGAGGTGCCGCGCACGCACCTGGTGGGCAAGGGGACCGGCACGCTGTCGACCGGCGGGAAGACCGTCAAGGTCCGCTGGTCGAAGAAAAGCCGCGACTCCCGGATCGTGATCTCGTCGGGCGGCCAAGTCGCCGAACTCGCTCCCGGCAACACCTGGGTGGAGCTCGTTCCCGAGCGCGGGTCGGTCAAGATCGTCAAGTGATGTCGAGCCGCCCCTGCCGTCACGGCGGGGGCGGCTTGCACTCCCTATGGTCGAGTGCCAGAATGATTTAGCACTCGAAGTTGCCGAGTGCTAAAGACATCGCCTACGTCCGGGAGGGACGACACACACATGGCAAAGATCATCGCTTTCGACGAGGAGGCCCGTCGCGGCCTCGAGCGCGGCCTGAACATCCTCGCCGACGCCGTCAAGGTGACGCTCGGCCCCCGCGGTCGCAACGTCGTGCTCGAGAAGAAGTGGGGCGCCCCCACGATCACGAACGACGGCGTCTCGATCGCCAAGGAGATCGAGCTCGACGACCCGTACGAGAAGATCGGCGCGGAGCTCGTCAAGGAGGTCGCCAAGAAGACCGACGACGTCGCAGGTGACGGCACCACCACCGCCACCGTGCTCGCCCAGGCGCTCGTGCGCGAGGGCCTGCGCAACGTCGCCGCCGGCGCCGACCCCATCTCGCTGAAGAAGGGCATCGAGAAGGCCGTCAAGGCCCTCTCCGACGAGCTGCTCGCCTCCGCCAAGGAGGTCGAGACCAAGGAGGAGATCGCCGCCACGGCATCCATCTCCGCCGCCGACCCCGAGATCGGCGATCTCATCGCCGAGGCCATCGACAAGGTGGGCAAGGAGGGCGTGGTCACCGTCGAGGAGTCGCAGACGTTCGGCACCGAGCTCGAGCTCACCGAAGGCATGCGTTTCGACAAGGGCTACATCAACCCCTACTTCGTCACCGACCCGGAGCGTCAGGAAGCGGTCTTCGAGGACCCCTACATCCTCATCGCCAACCAGAAGATCTCCAACATCAAGGACCTCCTGCCGATCGTCGACAAGGTGATCCAGGACGGCAAGGAGCTCGTCATCATCGCCGAGGATGTCGAGGGTGAGGCTCTCGCGACCCTCGTGCTCAACAAGATCCGCGGCATCTTCAAGTCGGTCGCGGTCAAGGCTCCCGGGTTCGGTGACCGTCGCAAGGCGCAGCTGCAGGACATCGCGATCCTCACGGGCGGACAGGTCATCACCGAAGAGGTGGGCCTCAAGCTCGAGAACGCGACGCTCGACCTGCTCGGTCGTGCCCGCAAGGTCATCGTCACCAAGGACGAGACCACGATCGTCGAGGGTGCCGGCGACTCGGAGCAGATCGAGGGTCGCGTGACCCAGATCAAGCGCGAGATCGACAACACCGACAGCGACTACGACCGCGAGAAGCTCCAGGAGCGTCTCGCCAAGCTCGCCGGCGGCGTGGCCGTCATCAAGGCGGGTGCGGCGACCGAGGTCGAGCTGAAGGAGCGCAAGCACCGCATCGAGGACGCCGTCCGCAACGCGAAGGCAGCCGTCGAGGAGGGCATCGTCCCCGGTGGTGGCGTCGCCCTCATCCAGGCCGGCAAGAAGGCGTTCGACACGCTCAACCTCGTCGGCGACGAGGCGACGGGTGCGAACATCGTCAAGGTCGCCATCGAGGCGCCGCTCAAGCAGATCGCCCTCAACGCGGGTCTCGAGCCCGGCGTCGTGGCGAACAAGGTCGCGGAGCTCCCGGTCGGACACGGCCTGAACGCGGCGACCGGCGAGTACGTCGACATGTTCGCAGCCGGCATCATCGACCCGGCCAAGGTCACCCGCTCGGCGCTGCAGAACGCCGCGTCGATCGCAGGCCTGTTCCTCACCACCGAGGCGGTCGTGGCCGACAAGCCCGAGAAGGCCGCGGCTCCGGCCGGCGACCCGACGGGTGGCATGGACTTCTGATCCATCTCGAAACGAGAAGGGCTCCGGCTTCGGCCGGAGCCCTTCTCCGTTTCTCGACGGTGCGAGCGCGGCTCTATCGGAACATTCCGGCGGTCGCGAGCTCGGTCTGCGCATACTGCTGACCGGCCGCGGCCAGCGCCGAGCTGATATCCGCCAGGGCCGCGTCGAGTTCCCGCTGCGCGGCCCGCCAGCGCTCGATCACCGACTGGAAGGCGATCGACGCGGAGCCCGTCCACGATCCCTGGAGCTGGGTGAGCTGCCCGTGCATCGCGGCGGTGTCGCTGTGGATGCGATCGCCGGTGGCGCGGATCGTGTGGGTGGCGGAGAGGACGGCGTCGCTGTCGACGGAGAAGACGGCCATGGTGGGCTCCTTTCAGAAGAGCCCCCACGGTAGAGCCGTGCGACGCGGGCGCGGATGCGTATCCGCCGTCCTGTGGGTTCGGCGTCGCGCGGGCCGCTCGGGGAGGGGGCGGTGCGGCCGTCAGGCCGGGTCGCGCGTCGTCAGCCGGGGAAGCGGCTGCGTCGCGATGAGGAGGTGGTCTTCGGCGGCGCGGGTCTCGGCCAGGGGGAACGACACGCGGAACGTGGCGCCCCCACCGGGCGTCTCGGTGACCTCGATGCCGCCGTGGAGGGCTTCGACGATCGAGGCGACGATCGACAGTCCGAGGCCCGACCCGCCCGTCTCGCGCGTGCGCGACGTGTCTGCGCGCCAGAACCGCTGGAAGATCTTGTCGCGGATCATCGGGGCGACCCCCTCGCCGTGGTCGACGACGGCGATCCAACCCATGCGCGTCGGCTCGTCGACTCCGACGGCGACCTCCAGCGGCGAGCCTTCGGGCGTGTAGCGGCGCGCGTTGGTGAGGAGGTTCGCCACCACCTGGCGGATGCGGTTCTCGTCGCCCAGCACGATCGGGTCGAACACGCGACGGGGTGAGGAAGCCGGGGACGCGTCGGCAGACGGCTCGACGGCGTCCCCCACGGGCGGGGTCTGCCGCGGCCGGCGGCGGAGGATCGATCGGGTCGCCTCGGCGAGCACGGTGCCGGAGCGGCGGCCGCGCGCGATCGTCTCGGTGCTCGGTGACGTCTCGCGGCTCGCGGACGCGGGCACGTCGACCGTCGCGATGACCGCGGTCTCGTCGACCATCGTCACCGTGCGATCGGGGGAGGTGACGCGGGTGTCGAGCACCGCGTCGCGCGCGATCGGGCGCAGGTCGACGTCGGCCACGACGATGTCGCGTCGCTCATCGAGACGGGCCAGAGCGAGGAGATCCTCGACGAGGGCCCCCATGCGCACCGCCTCCTTCTCGATCCGCTCCATCGACTGCGCCGTCTGCTCGTCACCCGAGATGGCCCCCATCCGGTACAGCTCGGCGTAGCCGCGCACCGTCACGAGGGGCGTCCGCAGCTCATGGCTGGCGTCGCCGATGAAGCGGCGCATCTGACGCACCGAAGCGTCGCGCTGCGCGAGCGCATGATCGATGCGGTCGAGCATGGCGTTGATCGCCGTCTTGAGCCGCCCGACCTCGGTGCCGGGATTGATGTCGCCCATCCGCTGGCTGAAGTTGCCGGCCGCGATCGACATCGCCGTCTCCTCCACCTGCCCGAGGCTGCGGAACGCGAGGGTCACCGCGGTGCGGGTGGCGATCGCGCCGGCGAGGATCGTGAGGATCGCGAGGATCGAGTAGATGCCGACGAAGTTCGCGACGGTCTGGGTGACGGGCGTGAGCGGGAGCGCGAGGAGCTGCACGTTCAGTTCGCGCGCCTTGTCGATCTGGAGCGTGTCGACGGCGGCGTAGAAGCTCGTCTTGCCGTCGGTGGACGGCAGTTCGAACGGCGTCGTGCCACGCATCACGGCGTCTTCGAGCTTGAACGACTCGGGGAACTCCGGCGCCGGTTCCGTGGACGATCCGCCGGTCGCGAGCAGGTCGCCGTCTGGGCCGTAGACGGCGATGTAGAACGATGTCAGCGGAGGCGTCGCGGGCGGCGAGAAATGCGCGACACCGTCGCGCACCTCGACGCTCAGCAGGTTGCTCGTCTGGTCGAGGGTGACGGTCTGGCTCACGGACTGCTCGCGCTCGGCGAGCTGTGCGTTCCGCAGCAGCACGGCGGTGCCGACGCCCGCCGCGATGAGCCCCACGGCGAGCACGCCCACCGTGACCGCCGTGACCTTCGCGCGCAGGCTGATCCCGCGCCACCATGCGGTGACCCGGTCGGTCTTGGTGCTGGTTCCGGTCAGCTCGCGCCCCCTCGGTAACCCCGGCGGCTCACGCGGACTTGGCGGTCTTCAGCATGTACCCGAAACCGCGCTTGGTCTGAATGAGCGGCTCGGAGGAGTGCGGGTCGATCTTGCGGCGCAGGTAGGAGATGTAACTCTCGACGATGCCGGCGTCACCGTTGAAGTCGTACTCCCACACGTGATCGAGGATCTGAGCCTTGCTGAGCACCCGGTTCGGGTTGAGCATCAGGTAGCGCAGCAGCTTGAACTCGGTGGGGGACAGGTCGATGGACACGTCGCCGACGAGGACGTCGTGCGTGTCCTGGTCCATCGTGAGCTCACCGGCCTTGATGGTCGACTCCTCATCGGCCTGCATCGTGCGGCGGAGGATCGCCTGGATCCGGGCGACGATCTCGTCGAGACTGAACGGTTTCGTGACGTAGTCGTCGCCGCCGGCGTTGAGACCCTCGATCTTGTCTTCGGTCTCGTCCTTCGCGGTGAGGAAGAGGATGGGGGCCGTGTACCCCGCGCCGCGCAGGCGCTTGGTGACACTGAAGCCGTTCATGTCGGGGAGCATCACGTCGAGGAGGATCAGATCGGGTTCCTCTTCGAGCACGGCGGAGATGGTCTGTGCGCCGTTGGTGACGGCACGCACCTGGAAGCCTGCGAAGCGCAGGCTCGTGACCAGCAGGTCCCGGATGTTCGGTTCATCGTCGACGACGAGGATTCGCGGAGCGGTCATAGGCCCATCTTGGCATCGCTTGCCCTCAATCCGCTGGATATCAGCGGCCCTGCCCCGCACCGCCGTCGGCCGCCGCCCTGCGCGCGCGGTCGGACGGCGGGGGCAACTCGAGCACCGCAGCCCCCGTCGCAGGGGGAGAAATGGGGCGCGCCGCCGTGTGCGGGAGCGGGCATCTCGCGGAGGTCGCGGCAGACGCCGGCAGGTGTTCTCCCTGTCGGAAAGGGCGGAGCGGGCGCAGCATCGGAGAGGATAGAGGCATGACGACGCCTGACGCCGGACGGCCAGCCCCCACGCCGCAGCCGCCGTACCCGCCGTACCCGCCAGCCCCGCAGGGATCGTACGGACCAGCGCCGCAGGGAGCGTACGGCCCAGCGCCGCAGGCGCCGCAGCCGGTATTCCGGCCGCTGCCCGCCGATGCGACAGAGGGTGGTCTCGCGTTCCACCGGCTGGTCTTCGCCCGCCGTCGCAACGGCTGGTGGACGCCCCTCGTGACAGGCCTCGTTGCCGTCGTGTTCTACGCGGTGCTGCTCGCGATCGTCATGGTGGCGTTCGTCATCCTCGCGCTCACCGTGCCGGAGGTGGCCGACCGGCTCCTCGCGCTCGGTTCCACGGTCCAGTTCGACCTGACCGACCCGATCCTCGTGGCGGTGCTGCTGCTGAGTATCGTGTTCATGCTGCCGGCATACGTGCTGGCCTCCCTCCTCATCAACGGCCGCAAGATCGGCTTCGTGTCGTCGGTGGCGGGAAGGCTCCGCTGGGGATGGATGACGCTGTGCACGGTGGCGGCGGTCGTCGTGGGGATCGTGTTGAGCGCCCTCTCGCTGCTGCTGCCGAGTGATGCGGGGGCAGGTGAGGTGATCGAACCCGGCGCGAACCCCGCATTGTGGGCGACGTTCCTGGTGCTGATCATCCTCGTGCCGTTGCAGGCCACCGCCGAGGAGTACGTGTTCCGCGGCTATCTCATGCAGGCGATCGGACGATGGCTGCGGCACCCGGCATTCGCGATCCTGCTCCCGGTTCCGCTCTTCGTGCTCGGGCACCTGTACGACCCGCTGGGCCAGGTGAGCGTCGGTGTGTTCGCCGTCGCCGCGGGTTGGCTCACGTGGCGCACCGGAGGGCTCGAAGCGGCCATCGCGCTGCACGTCGTGAACAACCTCATGGCGTTCCTGCTCGCGCTGGCGGGTCTCGCCGATATCAACGACAGCTCGCCCGGATGGCTCAGCTTCGTGCACTCGGCGCTGCTGGTCGGCGTCTACTGCCTGGTCGTCGAATGGCTGTTCCGTCGGCGGCGACTCGGGCGCACGGTGATCGTCCGCATGCCGGTCGCGCCACCGGCCTACGCCGCGGTCAGCTGATCCGCGTCGAGGATCGTGTAGCTGTACCCCTGCTCCGCGAGGAACCGCTGGCGGTTCTGGGCGAAGTCCTGATCGACGGTGTCGCGCGCGATGAGCGTGTAGAAGCTCGCCGTGTGACCGCTCGTCTTGGGGCGCAGGAGCCGGCCGAGGCGCTGCGCCTCCTCCTGGCGTGAGCCGAACGAGCCCGACACCTGGATGGCCACGGACGCCTCCGGGAGGTCGATCGAGAAGTTCGCGACCTTCGAGACGACCAGCACGGGGATGCGGCCCTCGCGGAAACCGCCGTACAGTTCCTCGCGCTCATCGACGGGCGTCGCGCCGGTGATCTGGGGGGCGCCCAGCGCCTGGGCGAGCACGTCGATCTGGTCGAGGTACTGGCCGATCACGAGGATCTGCTCGCCGCGGTGCTTGTCGACGAGGTCGCGCACGACGCCGATCTTGGCGTGAGCCGTCGCCGCGAGACGGTATCGCTCGTCGTCGGCCGCGGCTGCGTACTCGAGGCGGTCGGACGCCGGGAGGTCGACCCGCACCTCGTAGCAGACGGCGGGGGAGATGAAGCCCTGCGCCTCGATCTCCTTCCAGGGCGCGTCGAACCGCTTGGGGCCGATGAGGCTGAAGACGTCGCCCTCCCGCCCGTCCTCGCGGACGAGAGTCGCGGTGAGGCCCAGTCGGCGCCGGGCTTGGAGGTCGGCGGTGAGCTTGAACACCGGAGCCGGGAGCAGGTGCACCTCGTCGTAGACGATGAGGCCCCAGTCGAGCGCGTCGAGCAGTGCGAGGTGGGCGTATTCGCCCTTCCGCTTGGCGGTGAGGATCTGGTAGGTCGCGATCGTGACGGGTCGGACCTCCTTGGCCTGCCCCGAGTACTCGCCGATCTCCTCCGGTGTCAGGCTGGTGCGCTTGAGAAGCTCATCGCGCCACTGGCGCGCGCTCACCGTGTTGGTCACGAGGATGAGCGTCGTCGTCTTGGTGTCGGCCATGGCGGCGGCGCCCACGAGCGTCTTGCCCGCGCCGCAGGGCAGCACGACCACGCCCGACCCGCCCTCGCTGAAGATGTCGACCGCTTTGCGCTGGTAGGGACGCAGTGTCCATCCGTCTTCGTGCAGGCCGATCTCGTGCGGCGTGCCCGGGGTGTAGCCGGCGTGGTCTTCGGCGGGCCAGCCGATCTTCAGCAGCTCCTGCTTGATGTGGCCGCGCGCCCACGCGTCGATGAGGAAGACATGCGGTTCGGGATGGCCGACCAGCAGCGGCTGGATCCGCTTGTTCTTCGACACCTCGGCGAGGACCGCCTGGTCGGTGGAGCGGAGGATCAGCTCCCCGTCGTCGTCTCGCTCGATCACGAGGCGTCCGTACCGGCCGACCGTCTCGCGGATGTCGATCGCGACCGACGCGGGAACGGGGAATCGCGACCACTTGTCGAGCGTCTCGAGCATCGCGTCGGCGTCGTGGCCAGCCGCGCGCGCGTTCCAGAGGCCGAGGCGTGTGATCCGGTACGTGTGGATGTGTTCGGGCGCACGTTCGAGCTCTGCGAAGATCGCCAGCTCGTGGCGCGCGTTCTCCGCTTCCGGGTGCGCGACCTCCAGCAGCACGGTGCGGTCGCTTTGCACGATGAGAGGGCCGTCAGACATAGCCGTCCAGTCTACTTGCCGCGGCCGGGGCGGGGGGCATGCGGCCGTCACCGCCGATCACGCCGGTCGCACGCTGGCGATGCTCGACACGGGAAGGGTGCGCTCGACATCGGCCATCCGGTCCCGGCCGCGGAGCCGGCCGCCGCCGAGCCCCGTCGCCTCCAGGGTGACCTCGCGTTCGCTGCCGTCGGGGAGACGCACGACGATCGTGATGAGCGAGCGGGCGCGCACCGCCTGCTCGAGTTCGCGTCCGAGCCATGCGGAGTCGGCGTCCGAGGCGTGGGCCGCGCGGAGTCGTTCCCGCAGCGGCGCGTACACGTCGGCGTCGAGGTCGGCAGGCGGCTCGGGGGCCAGGCGGTTGCGGTCGAGCAGGCGGCGGTTGCCGTCGGCATCCACCGCGATCACCGGGTATCGCGCATCGGCGAGCATCCAGAAGGTCGTGTCGGGACTGCTGCGGGTGATCAGCGCGCCGTCGTCGGCGATCAGGCCCAGCGGGCGGAGTGCCTGATCGACCGCGATCGAATCGAGGAGTGCCGGGTCGGTGGCCGTCAGCCTCGTGTTCCCGGCCCAGTCGGGCCCGACCTGGACCCCGCCGTGACGGCGGGCGCTGCGCTCGATCTCGTAGGCGAGGGGCTGCGGGAGGCCCGTGAGCGACAGGGTGGTGAGGAAGTCGCGGAGCGACTCGGCCGTCTCGCCCGAGGTGAGTGCGTTGCTGATCGTCTCGGAGGTGAAGCGGTAGGTGGAAGCCTGAGCGCGCGACTCGCGGAGCGCCATCGAGCGCAGGCGGATGTCGAGTTGCGGATCGAGAGGGCCGGGGGCGATCGCCGTGAGGTCGTTCTGCAGGAACACGCGATCGACTTCGGCGGGCAGGAGGGCCTGCAGTGCCGACTCGTCGGCGTCGCCGCCCGCTTCGAGCCCCGCCGCCCACGCCGCCGGGGCGCCATGCGGCCCGATCATCGCCCAGCGCTCGAACAGTGCACGCACCTGCGCGGCACGCTCCGGCCAGGTGGCGTCGAACGGGAAGGCGCCCGGCCACTGCGATGCGGGGATCCAGCCGCCGGCCGGGGTGCGAAGAGCTGCGGGGAGGGTGTCTCGCAGGCGGCGTGCGATGTCGTGCCAGCGGACGACGGTGCGGGTGCTGAGCCACTGCGCGCCGTGTGCGGTCACCATCCAGCGGCGGTCGACCTCGGCGACGAGGCCCGCGCGCGCGGCGATCGCGACGAGCTCGTCGGCAGCCTCCGGCGACTCGACCGCGCCCTGATCGATGAGGCGGCGGCGGTCGGCCGCGCCCATCGCACCCGAGCCGATGCGGCCGAGCGGGGTCGTCATCGCCGATTGGAGGACGTCGGCCAGCGCCGTCGACGCCGCGAACGCGCGTTCGGCGGCGTGCTCTGCGTCGTCGGGTGTCGCGGCCTCTGCCTCCCCCTCCGGCGTCGCGTCCGACGCGCCGGCATCGGGCACGAGAGCCCACGCCGCCGCCACGGCGCGGTATGCGTTCCCTTCGGCGTCGACGAGGCCGCCGCGCTGCAGCGCGGCGCGCTGCGGGCCCTCGGGCACGGGCTCGCCGCTGCGGACGGCGAGGCGCAGCGCGTCGGCGTCGGGCCGGGCGAGCATCGCCGCGCCTCGCGCGACGGATGCCGGCTCCAGCAGTGCGTCGGCGGCGTCGAAGTAGTCGGCCCAGCCGACCGTAGGAGCGACGCGGCGCGCGGTGAGCAGCCCCGTCAGCTCGACGTCGTCGAGCGTGGCGAGCAGTGTCGCCAGCGCGCGTGCGTCGGGGGCGGCCACGTCAGCGGCCCTTGCCGGCCCTGGCCCTCCGCACGAACGTCATCACGAGCACCGCGACGAGGAGCAGGAAGGCGACGATCGGCGCGATGTAGACGACGATGCCGATGACCGGCCACAGTCCCTGGGAGAAGTCGGCGTCGCTCGCCGATCCGATGATGATCGCGACGAAGCAGAGAAGTGAGAGCACGAGCAGCCCCAGCGACATGATCGCGAGGATCCGGTCGATGCGACGGACGGGAAGGTCTTCACCGGCGGGAGGCGTGCTCATCTGCCTCAGCCTAGTGGTTTGCCGTCGTGGCGTAGGCTGGTGCCGGGGTCGCGATGGCTCCGGTTACGCCCTGCCCGCGCGCGCCCTGTGCGCAGGCCCAGCAGTACGCAGCGAGGTTGAGATGCCCACCGGCAAGGTCAGGTTCTACGACGACGAGAAGGGGTTCGGCTTCATCACGACAGATGACGGCCAGGACGTCTTCCTGCACGCCACGGCCCTTCCGGCCGGCACCGAATCACTCAAGGCGGGCACCCGTCTGGAGTTCGGTGTCGCCGACGGCCGCAAGGGACTTCAGGCCCTCGCCGTGCGAGTGCTCGACGCGCCCGTCAGCCTTTCGAAGCGCAACCGGATGAAGGCGGACGACATGGCGGTGGTCGTCGAAGACCTCGTGAAGCTCCTCGACACGATCGGCGGCGACCTGCGTCACGGACGCTACCCGAGCGGCGCGCACGGCAAGAAGGTCGCCGCGATCCTCCGCAAGGTCGCTGATGACCTCGATGCCTGAGCCCGCCGACAGCCGGGAACCGGTCGAGAGCCCGGAACAGAGCGCTGCGCCCGCTGCGTCGGTGGAGACCTCCGCTCCCGCCGACGAGCGCCTCCTGTCGGCGCACGACCTCGCCCGTGCCGCGCTGCTCGAGATCACCCCGGCGGCGACGATCGGCGATCCCGCGGGCTACACCCTGGAAGACGGCGGAGTGGTCTCGCTGCGGTTCTACAACCGGCTGGCGGGGTACCCGAACTGGTTCTGGACCGTGAGCGTCGCGGTCGTCGACGATGCGGAGCCGACCGTGCTCGAGGTCGAGCTGCTCCCGGGCGACGGTGCACTGCTCGCGCCGGAGTGGGTGCCCTGGGCGGAACGGCTCGCCGACTACCAGGCGGCGCAGGCGGCACTCGCCGAGGCTGCCGGAGGCGACGAGGGCGACGGAGGTGACGACGACCTCGATGAGGACGACGACGACCTCGATGAGGACGACGACGACCTCGACGACGATGACGAGGCCGACGATGATGAGCTCGACGCCGAGTTCAGTGTCGACGGCTCGAGCATCCTGCACGCGGGCGATGTCGACGGGGTCGACATCGACGAACTGGATGACTCCGCCGAGGAGGACGACGCCTTCGGGGCCGACTCCGACGCCGAGGCCTTCGACGACGATCCCGAGGTCGACGACGACGAGGACGACGAGGAGTCCGACGAGGACGACGAGGAGCCCGAGGACGACGAGGATGACGACGATGAGGACGCCGGGTCGGTGGACGGCTTCGACGGCGCCGACGAAGAGGACGACTGAGCGACGCGGGCGCTGAGCGCACCGCCATCCGAACGACGAGAACGCCGCCTCCGAGCACGGAGGCGGCGTTCTGTCGTCGACGCGGCGGTCAGCCGGCGAGGTGCTCGATCGTGTAGTCGATGCACTTGATCAGCTGGCGGACGTCGTCGGGCTCGATCGAGACGAACGTCGCGACGCGCAGCTGGTTGCGGCCGAGCTTGCGGTACGGCTCCGTGTCGACGACGCCGTTGGCGCGCAGACTCGATGCGACCGCGGCGGCGTCGACGGTGTCGTCGAAGTCGATCGTGACGACGACGGGGGAGCGGTCGGCCGGGTCTGCGACGAACGGGGTCGCGTACGACGACTGCTCCGCCCACGCGTAGAGCGCGTCGGACGACTGCGTCGTGCGCGCCGACGCCCAGCCGAGTCCGCCATTGCCGTTGATCCATTCGAGCTGCTTGTCGAGCAGGTGCAGCGTCGCGACGGCCGGTGTGTTGAGCGTCTGGTTGAGGCGGGAGTTGTCGAGCGCGTTCTTGAGGCTCAGGAACTCGGGGATGTACCGGCCCGAGGCCGCGACGCGTTCGATGCGCTCGATGGCGGCGGGCGACACCGCCGCGAACCAGAGACCGCCGTCCGATCCGAGGTTCTTCTGCGGCGCGAAGTAGTAGACGTCGCTCTCGGACACCGAGAAGTTGATGCCGCCGGCGGCGCTGGTGGCGTCGATGACGGTGAGGGCGCCCTCGTCGCCGCGGACGCGGGTGACGGGAGCGGAGACGCCCGTGGAGGTCTCGTTGTGGGGCCAGGCGTACACGTCGACGCCCTCGACGGCCTCTGCGGCCACGCGTGTGCCGGGCTCGGCCTTGCGAACGTCGGGAGCGTCGAGCCACGGAGCGCCCGCGGCGCCCGCGAACTTGCCGCCGAACTCGCCGAACACGAGATTCTGGGAGCGCTTCTCGATGAGGCCGAATGACGCGGCATCCCAGAAGGCGGTGGAGCCGCCGTTGCCGAGGATGATCTCGTAGCCGTCGGGGAGGCGGAGCAGGTCGGACAGGCCCATGCGCACCTGGCCGACGAGGCTCTTGATCGGCGACTGGCGGTGAGACGTGCCCATCAGCACGGATCCGGGACCGGTGAGCGATGCGAGCTGTTCGGAGCGGATCTTCGACGGGCCGCAGCCGAAGCGGCCGTCGGTGGGCAGGATCTCGCGAGGGAGCGTGACGTGGGCCATGCTCCGATTCTAGGGTCGGCGGCGAGTGCTCCACGGCCACGTGACGCGACGGCGGGATAGGCTGGATGCCCACCACAGACTTGCGCGACAGGGCCGACATGACCGATCTGATCGACACCACCGAGATGTACCTGCGGACGATCCTCGAACTCGAAGAAGAGGACATCGTCCCTCTGCGTGCGCGCATCTCCGAGCGGCTGGGCCACTCCGGCCCGACCGTGTCGCAGACGGTCGGCCGCATGGAGCGCGACGGCCTCGTGGTGGTCTCCGACGACCGGTCGCTCGAACTCACCGACGCCGGTCGGCAGAAGGCCGTCGACGTCATGCGCAAGCACCGGCTCGCCGAGCGTCTGCTGAGCGATGTGATCGGCCTTGACTGGGCCTACGTGCACGAAGAGGCCTGCCGGTGGGAGCACGTGATGAGCGAGCTCGTCGAACGACGCCTCATCGAGCTGCTCGGTCATCCGACCGAGTCGCCCTACGGCAACCCGATCCCTGGCCTCGACCAGCTCGGCGACGTGCCCGCCAGCGCCTTCGACGAGGGTGTGATCGGTCTCGTACGTGCTCTCAACGCGCAGGGCGGCCCTCTCGCCGGCACCGTCCGCCGCCTCGCCGAGCCCGTGCAGGTCGACCCCGAGCTGCTCGTGCAGCTGCGCGACGCCGGCGTGGTGCCGGGCGCTTCGGGCCGCTTCCAGTACAGCGAGGGTTACGTTCTCGTCGAGATGGACGGGCGCGAGGACGGGCTGGAATTGCCCGTGGAAGTGGCGGCGCACATCTTCCTCGTCGAGACGCGCGCGCTGGTCTGATCGGTCGGAACGCGAACGGGCGAGCCTGGAGATCACCAGGGAACGGGCGGACAGACCTGACCGGGGCGTGACTTATTCGTTACCTTCCGGTAGCCTCGGATAGTCCGACGGCGAGAAGCCCGCCACAGGACCTCCACACGGGAAGCCTCGACGGTCCGTCGTTCGTGTGGTGAAGCCCGTACATCTGTGCCCGACACAGTACGACGAACACTGCCGACGGACCCGCCTATCCCGGCCTTATGGGAGAAGTGGAGGCCGGGAGGAAAGTTTGGCTGAACAGTTCGATTCGTCGAAGGAAGCATCCGACTCCGAGACGACCCCAGCAGAGCGCGGCCGTGGCCGCAGGCTCCTGGCGCGTCGCTCGGCGAAGAGCTCTGCGCTCACCGGCATCGCCGCGGCCACCCCGCGGCGCACCGCGCGGCCGCGCACGGTGCACCCCGTGAGGAGCTTCCTGACTGTCACCGCCGTCGCCGGCATGGTCGCCACCGTTGCGATCCCCGCCTTCGCGGCGGCTCGCGGCGTCGGCGACGACGCCGCCATGACGCTCCAGCAGGTCGCCGCCGAGAACGCGCAGTCGCTCGTGATCGCCTCGGAAGCGACGCCTGAGGCGCTCGAGCGCGGTGGATACTCCGCGACGACGCCCGAGGAGATCGACAAGAAGAAGCAGGAAGAGGCGGCCAAGGCCGCCCTCGCCGCGCGACTCGCATCGCGCTCGTCTTCGTCTTCGTCGTCGTCGTCGTCGTCGTCGGTGAGCATGGCGGTTCCCGCGCGGATCGCCGCCTCGGGCGACGTCGTGCGCCCGCTCGCCTCGTTCAACAACTTCGGCACCCCGTACGCCGGTCACAAGGGCACCGACTACATGGTCGGCCGTGGCGCCCCCCTCTACTCCATCGCCGACGGCGTCGTCGTCGCGTCGAGCGAGAGCGGACCGGGCTGGGGTGTGTACGTGAAGATCGCGCACAACATCGGCGGCAAGAGCGTCACCTCGCTCTACGCGCACATGAGCTACGGCACGCGTCGTGTCTCGGTGGGTCAGACGGTGTCGGCAGGCCAGCTCATCGGCCAGGTCGGCGACTCGGGCCGCGCGTTCGGCACACACCTGCACCTCGAGATCCGTCTCAACGGCGGATACGTCAACGCCGAGTCGTGGCTCAAGGCCAACGTCGGCTGACATCGCTCTCCGCCCCGAATTCCTCTCCCGCCGCTGTGACACGCGGTGCGCGTTGCCGGGGTATGCGCCTCGACCCGCCTGGGCTGTATTAGCCTGATCCCGACGCTCGCGTGAGCCGAGGGGGAGCAGATGGGCGCAGTATCCCGCATTCGATCCACGAATGCACCAGACCGGTACGACCCCGGTCGCTACGTCCTTCGGCATCGTGTGCACGACAGCCGCGGCATTCGTCGCGGAACAAAGGCGCTGTCTTTCGACAGCGCCTTTTTTCGTGCCCGCACCCTCCGCCCACGCCTCGTCGCAACCGAACAACCGCTGAAGCCGTCACGGCAGTTCGAGAGGACACCCCATGCGCACTCTGGTGCTCAACGCAGGATATGAACCCTTGGCCGTCGTGTCGTTCAAGCGAGCGCTCGTGCTCGTGATGAGCGACAAGGCCACCGTCGTCGAACGCGTCGACGACCAGCCGGTCTGGGGGGTGCAGGGTGCGTATGACCGCCCCGCCGTCATCCTGCTGACCCGCTACGTGCGCGTGCCGGGGGCGCGACGAGCTCCCGTGACCCGCCGCGGCGTGCTGCGCCGCGACGCCCATCGCTGCGGCTACTGCAGCAAGGGGGCGACGACGATCGACCACGTGCTGCCGCGGTCGCGGGGCGGCGCCGATTCGTGGGAGAACCTCGTGGCGTGCTGCCTGCGGTGCAACAACCTCAAAGGCGACCGCACCCCGCAGGAGATGGGGTGGGAGCTGCGCTGGGTGCTGCAGCCGCCGCGCGGCGCGCAGTGGACGGTGAGGGGGACCGAGCGGGCGGATCCTGTCTGGGAGCCGTATCTCGCACTCGCCGCGTAGTTCCGTCACTGCAGTGCCTGCCGGTGGGCACGCTGAACTGCAGTCTTGCCACCTAATCCGTGTCTTCTCGCACTGAAGTCCTGACCCTTTACCTCTGAGGCGATCCGGCGCCGTTCAAGACTGGTCCCAATGTCTTGGGAGGTCGATTTTGGGTAGGTATATCGACAAGCGGAAGGTCGTCGCGCTTGTGCTGGGCGTGTTCTTTGTGATCGGCTCGCCCGTCGCTGCTGATGCAGCTACTGTCTGGGCTAATGCGAGGTGCCAGGTCGTGAGCATCAAGAGTGGAACACTGGTCGGTTACGTTGAGGGCAACGGATACGGGAATACTCGCGCCAAAGCAAAGTCAGCGGCGTACAAGAATGCAGATACCTACCTTGAGAAGGGGCAGTACAAGCGTCACTGTCAGACCAAGTACAGCAGTCGGAGTTGCCCGGGTGGTGGCCGGTTTTAGTTTGTTGAGAGGCGACATCATGACGGGAAAGCGCATCGTAGAGCTTCGGATTGGCATCCTGGGGGAGTCTGAAGACGTCGAAGCCCTACTTGATGACGTGAGGCATCTGTTGGAGGGCGGCCAGTACTCCGATCTGCCTTGGGCTATCGGCGTTCACCAAGGCCGATATCTTGATGAGTACTACGAGGAGTTACGCGAGCAAGCAGCGATCGAGTCGCGGGATGACACGCGGCAATAGGGTCGTGGAGTCTCCTCCAGGTGCAAGCCCCATCCAAGTCCCTGGGTGGGGCTTCGTGCATGATGACGCGTTCGCGATGTCGGAGGTCGTCTGTATCTTCGAACCATTGGATTGAGTGATTAGAACAAAAGTTCTAATCTGTTCTGGTGGGAGCGATCATGCTGAATGCCGCCGCTGCGGAAGTCGTCGGGGAGACGGCCGCCGACAGGGTGCAGTCGCTGCGCGCCCGCATGGAACAGCTGCAGGGGCGCACTCTCGATGCCCCTGCGCTGCCGACGCACCCTGCTCTGGCAAGCCTGCTGCCGGGACGGGGGCTGCGGCCGGGATCCTCCTATTCTCTGGGGTCTTCGATGTCGCTGCTGTTCGCGCTGCTCGCGCAGCCCTCGCAGGCCGGCTCGTGGTGTGCCGTGCTGGGCATGCCCGAGTTCGGCGCTGAAGCGGCGGCGCGCACGGGAGTCGACCTGAGCAGGCTGGTGCTGGTGCCCGATCCGGGTCCGCGCTGGCTGGCGGTGACGTCGGCGATCGCCGAGGTGATGTCGGTCGTGGCGGTGAGGCCTCCAGCGCGGGCGAAAGACTCCGACATGGCGCGCCTGTCGGCGCGCATGCGCGATCGCGGCACCGTGTTCCTCGTGCAGGGAACCTGGCCGCAGACCGAGGCCATGATCGACGTCGAAGATCCGCGCTGGTCGGGGCTCGGCGACGGCTACGGGCTCCTCGCAGAACGTGAGCTCACCGTCACCGTCTCCAGCCGTCGGTTCCCCGTGCCCCGTCGCGAGCGCCTCCTGCTGCCCGCCCCAGACGGGTCGATCGCCGTTGCGCCGACGCCTGTCCCGCACGTCACTCCGATGCGGGCGGTGGGGTGACATGCACGACGCTCCTGTACGAAGCCTCGTGGTGTGGGTGCCCGACTGGCCCGTCGTCGCCCTCACCCGCGACGGTCAGTCTCCGCCCGACGCAGCCCTCCCGATCGCGGTCATCGAGAAGGGGATGGTCGTGTCGTGCTCGGCGGCGGCGAGAGCCGAGGGTGTGCGGCGCGGTCAGCGACGCCGTGACGCGCAGGCACGCTGTCCGCAGGTGCTCGTCGCGGAGGCCGACCCGATCCGCGATCAGCGGGTCTTCGCGCCCCTCATCTCGCGACTCGAACAGCTTGCTCCCGGCGTGCAACTCCTCACGCCGGGGCTGAGCGCCCTGCGTGCACGTGGGCCTGCCCGCTACTACGGCGGCGAGGCGGCGGCCGCGACAGCCCTCGCCGGGGCTCTCGTCGAAGAGGGAATCATCGACGTTCGCGCCGGAGTGGCCGACGGCCCCTTCACCGCTGAGCAGGCCGCGAGAGTGGCCACCCGCGCCGAAGACCCCGTGCGGATCGTGCCGCCCGGCGAGGCGGCGGCGTTCCTCGCCCCGCTGCCCGTCACCCAGCTGGGCGACCCGGGCATCGTCGATCTGCTCGCCCGCTTGGGGGTGCAGACTCTCGGCCAGCTCGCGGCGCTCCCTCCCGAACGGCTCGTGGAACGCTTCGGTCCTCGCGGCGCACGGCTCCACGCGCTCGCCGCCGGTGCCGACTCGCAGCCCGTCGAACCGCGCACCCCACCACCCGACCTCCACCGCGAGATCGCGTTCGAACCTCCGCTCGAGCTCGCCGAGCAGGTCGCGTTCGGCACGCGTATGGCGGCGGAGCAGTTCATCTCCGGGCTCGGCGCCGTCGACCTCGTATGCACCGAGCTGCGGGTGGTCGTCACGGGAGAACGCGGGGAACGCAGCTCGCGAGTGTGGCTGCACCCCGGGGCCTTCGACGCGGCAGGAGTCGTCGACCGGGTGCGCTGGCAGCTGGCGGAGCAGGCGCTGCGCAGCGCCGTCGCACAGGTGCGCCTCGAACCCGAACGGGTCGACGACGCCGCCCACCACGTGCGGGCGCTGTTCGGGTCGGGGCCCGAAGAGCGCGTGCACCATGCGCTGTCGCGTGTGCAGGCGATGATCGGGCACCGGGGGGTGCTCACCCCCGCCGTCGGGGGAGGGCGGTGGCTCACCGAGCGGCAGGTGCTCGTGCCGTGGGGAGACGTCGCCGAGGGCACAAGTCAGCGGGGCGGTACCCGGGGTGCCGGTGGAGGGAAGGGCGCCCGGGCTGCCGTGGTCGCGGCCGACCGCCCGTGGCCGGGGAGCCTTCCCGATCCGCTGCCGGCCACCGTGTTCGCCGAGCCGATGCCGATCGCGGTCGTCGACGCGGAAGGCGACATGGTGGCCGTCGACGGCCGGGGCGAGCCCACGGCTCCGCCCGCCCGCCTCGAGCTGGAGGGGCGCAGCCGCGACGTCGAGACGTGGGCCGGGCCGTGGCCGGTCATCGAGCGGATGTGGGATGCCACGCGCACCCGCCATGCCCACCGCTTCCAGGTCGTCGACTCCACCCAGACGGCCTGGCTGCTCGTGTGCGAAGCCGGCGTCTGGCACGCCGAAGGGCGGTACGACTGATGCGGCGGTACGGCTGATGGGCTTCAACAATCCGTCCGTCCCGTGGTCGGAGATGGAGCGGGTGCTGTCGGGGCGTGCCGCTCTCAACGGCGGCGACGGGCCGGCGTTCTCCCGCAAACGGCAGAAGTACGAGCCGCCTTCGATCGTGCGTCCAGAGAAGGTCGTCCCCTATGCCGAGCTGCACGCGCACACGTCGTACTCGTTCCTCGACGGAGCCTCCTCGCCCACCGAGCTGGTCGAAGAGGCGGAACGGCTGGGGCTGCACGCCATGGCGGTGACCGACCACGACGGCTTCTACGGGATCGTCCGGTTCGCCGAAGCCGCCGAGCAGCTGCAGGTGAAGACGGTGTTCGGCGCAGAACTGTCGCTCAACACCGCCGACCTGTCGGTGCGCTCCACCGCGGCCAGTGCCGCGCGGGCGGGGGAGCCCGACCCGGAGGGGTCGCATCTGCTCGTGCTGGCCCGTGGCGAGGAGGGGTACCACCGGCTGGCGGCCGCTCTCACGCAGGCGCAGCTCACCGGCGCCGAGAAGGGGCGGCCGTGGTACGACCTCGACAGGCTCGCCGCGCGCGCCGAGGGGCACTGGGCGATCCTCACGGGATGCCGCAAGGGCGCCGTCCGCACCGCCCTCGAACAGAAGGGTCCGGCAGGGGCCGCGGAGCAGCTCGATCTGCTCGTCGACCTGTTCGGACCCGACGCCGTCAACGTCGAACTCATCGACCACGGCAACCCCACCGACTCCCGCGACAACGACGTGCTGGCAGGCCTCGCCCGAGACCGAGGCCTTCCCGTGCTCGCCACCAACAACGTGCACTACGCCGTGCCCGAGAAGGTGCGGCTGGCCGCGGCGATAGCCGCCGTGCGCGCCAATCGGGGGATGGACGAACTCGACGGCTGGCTTCCCTCCCACGCGAGCGCCCACCTGCGCTCGGGAGCTGAGATGGCCCGGCGCTTCCGCCGGTATCCGGGGGTGGTGGCGCGCACCGTCACCCTCGCCGACGAGCTCGCCTTCCCGCTTCGCCGTGCCAAGCCGGCGTTGCCGAAGCAGGAGGTGCCCGAGGGGCACACGCCGATGTCGTGGCTGCGGCACCTCGTGTGGGAGGCGGTGCCCCGCAAGTACCCCGACGCGAGCGACGGCGACCGAGCCCGCATCGAACGGGAGCTGTCCGTGATCGAGCAGAAAGACTTCCCCGGCTACTTCCTCATCGTCCACGGGATCGTGCAGAAGGCGCGAGAGCTCGGCATCCTCTGCCAGGGGCGCGGATCGGCGGCCAGCAGCGCCGTCTGCTACCTGCTCGACATCACGGCCGTCGACGCGATCGCCTACAACCTTCCTTTCGAGAGGTTCCTGTCGGCCCTGCGCGACGAAGAGCCCGACATCGACGTCGACTTCGACTCCGACCGGCGCGAGGAGATCATCCAGTGGGTCTACGCCACCTACGGCCGTGAGCGTGCGGCGCAGGTCGCGAACGTCATCCAGTACCGGCCCAAGAACGCCGTCCGCGACATGGCGAAAGCGCTCGGGCACTCGCCGGGCCAGCAAGACGCCTGGTCGAAGCAGGTCGAGCGGTGGGATGGGCGGTTCGAGACCGCCGACCACGACATCCCCGACCGTGTGCTCGCCTACGCGGGGGAGCTGCTGAAAGCGCCGCGGCACCTCGGCATCCACTCCGGCGGCATGGTGCTCACCGACCGGCCCGTGGGGGAGGTCGTGCCGATCGAGTACGCCCGCATGGAGAACCGCACCGTCATCCAGTGGGACAAGGACGACGCCGCCTGGATGGGACTCGTCAAGTTCGATCTGCTGGGGCTCGGGATGCTCGCCGCGCTGCAGTACTGCTTCGACATGATCGCCGATGCGACGGGCGAACGGTGGGAGCTCGCCACGATGCCGAAGGAG
The DNA here is from genome assembly GCA_963789095.1 of uncultured Actinomycetota bacterium. Taxonomy (GTDB): domain Bacteria; phylum Actinomycetota; class Actinomycetes; order Actinomycetales; family Microbacteriaceae; genus Microbacterium. The sequence continues at coordinate 61,614 of CAWBJK010000009.1, read as the reverse complement.
GAACAGGGTGTCTACGACATGCTGTGCCGCGCCGATTCGATCGGCGTGTTCCAGGTCGAGTCGCGCGCGCAGATGGGGCTGCTGCCGCGCTTGCAGCCCCGAGAGTTCTACGACCTCGTGATCGAGATCGCCCTCATCCGGCCGGGCCCCATCCAGGGCGGCGCCGTGCACCCGTACGTGCGCCGCAAGCTCGGACGCGAGAAGGTCACGTACGCCCATGAGAAGCTGCGGCCCGTGCTCGAACGCACCCTCGGGGTGCCCGTGTTCCAGGAGCAGCTCATGCAGATGGGCATGGCGGTCGGCGGCCTCACGGGCGAAGACGCCGATCTCCTGCGCCGCGCCATGGGATCCAAGCGCGGGGTGGAGCGGATCGACTCGCTCAAGAAGAAGCTGTACGCGGGGATGGCCGAGAACGGACTCGTCGGGCAGGTCGCCGACGACATCTACGCGAAGATCCAGGCGTTCGCGAACTTCGGTTTCGCCGAGAGCCATTCCCTGTCGTTCGGGCTGCTCGTGTACGCGTCGTCGTGGCTCAAGCTCCACTATCCGGCTGCGTTCCTCGCGGCGCTGCTTCGCGCTCAGCCGATGGGGTTCTATTCGCCTGCGTCGCTGGTCGCCGACGCCCGACGACACGGGGTGAGGGTGCTGCGCCCCGACCTGCACGCATCGGGAGCGCAGGCCGGACTCGAGGCCGACGCCGACGCCGGCGCGGACGCCGGAGCCGAAGGATCAGGCGCGCGAGACGAGACGAGCGGGGAGGGCGGTCGGCGCCCCCCAACGGGTATGCCGTCGTGCGCCGAGCGCATGCAGCCACCCGTACCGCCGTTCGACATCGATGCGCCCGACGAGTCGGCGGCGCACCGTCGAGACGGGGCGTTCGCGGTGCGGCTGGGGCTCGCGTCGGTCACCGGTGTCGGCCTGCCGCTCGCGGAGCGGATCGTCGCCGAACGGGAGACGCGCGGGCCCTTCCGCGATCTGCGTGATCTCGTGCGGCGCACCGGTGCCGGCACCACCCAGCTCGAAGCGCTCGCGACGGCGGGGGCGTTCGAATGTCTCGGGATCAGCCGGAGGGAGGGGATCTGGCTCGCCGGCGACGCCGCCCAGAACCGCGCCGAGTTCCTCGAAGGAACCCTGGTGGCCGTGCAGCCACCGCTGTTCGGAGATCAGACGAGCTATGACATCCTCGCCGCTGATCTGTGGGCGACGGGCCTCTCGACCGACGACCACCCCCTCACTCACTACCGCTCCCAGCTCGACGCACGCGGGGTGCTCACGTCGCGGGGTCTCCGCTCCCATGAGACCGGACGCCGCGTCGAGGTGGCGGGGCTCGTCACGCACCGGCAGCGCCCGGCGACGGCATCGGGGATCACGTTCCTCAACCTCGAAGACGAGCATGGGCTCGTCAACGTCATCTGTTCGACGGGGGTGTGGAACAGGTATCGCCGGGTGCTGCGCGATTCGCCGGCCCTCATCGCACGGGGCATCCTGGAGCGTTCTCCGGAAGGGGTGACCAACCTCCTCGCCGACGCGTTCGAAGACCTGCGAGTGGGGGTGAAGCACCGCTCGCGCGACTTCCGCTGAGGATGGACATCTGAGGGCGGACATGACGCGGCGCCCCGGGCAGGACCCGGGACGCCGCGGAGGACCAGCACTGAGGGAGGCAGTGCCGATCCGCATGTGTGCCGAGCGGTGTCGGCGCTGGTTCGTCCTATCGCTGGTCGGCGAGGGCGAACCCCACCGAGCCGTCGTCGGTGATCTGCGCGTCGAGCACCCGCTTGTCGAGCGCGACGCTCGTGACGGGGTCGACGAACACGCGGGCGCCTCCGGTCTCGACGACGGTGTCGTCGGGCTCGGGGGAGTGCGCGAGGTTGAGGGCGTAGCCCTTCTCGGGCGCGACGGCCTCGCTGATGCGCAGACCTCCCGTGTCGGTGGAGAGCTGTTCCGTGAGCGACTTCACGGCGATCGTGGCGTTCTCGGTGAGTGTGAGCATGGCTGCTCCCTTCCGTGGATTGCTGCGGACCGGCCACGATTCCGAGATCCAGCCGAGAACGCAACCTCAGACACACCTTGAGCGGGGGTTCACACGGGATGTGGAGGTTCGGGGGCATCCGACGCGGGGTTCGTAGGGATCCCACAAAACACCACCCATCTGTGGTCAGACCACATTCAGGATACGCACAGACTTTCTGCGCACGCCCCCCTTCCGGGTCGAGACTGAGGTCATCAGCCGGAACCACCGGAGACAACAACAGACAGAGATCCACGAGATCGAAGGAGAAAGGTCCACACCATGTCCGCCCTCACCGCCACCCCCGCACCGACCGGCACCGCCGTCGTCGCTCCGGAGAAGGCGACCTCCGCGCTTCCGATCGCCATCGCGGTCACGCGCATCCTCATGGGCTTCTACTTCCTGTGGGCCTTCCTCGACAAGACGCTCGGCCTCGGCTTCGCGACTCCTGCCGAGCGTGCCTGGGTCGCAGGCGGAAGCCCGACGACCGGCTTTCTCACCAACGCCACCGCCGAGAGCCCCTTCGCGGACGTCTTCATGGCGATCGCGGGCAACCCCCTCGTCGACTGGCTGTTCATGCTCGGACTTCTCGGGGTCGGCGCGACGCTCATGTTCGGCGTCGGCGTGCGGCTCGGCGCCATCGCTGGTGTCGCGATGCTCGCCCTGATGTACGTGGCGGAGTTCCCGCTCACCCTCACCGGTGCCACCAACCCCCTCATCGACAGCCACATCATCGACATGGGCGTCATGGCCATCGCGTTCTTCGCCGTCACCGATCAGCGACTGAGCTTCGCTCCCCTCTGGCGCAAGATCGTCGGACACCGCACCTGGCTCTGGTGACATCAGATCCGGTAACAACAGATCCGGTGACAAGGTTCGGTGAACCGGCTGTCGGTTCCAGCCCCCGATAGAGATCGCCCCCGCGGGACTCCGCGGGGGCGATCCGCGTCTGCGTGGTGCCGCGGTCCGCGCGGTCGGCGGCGACTAGACTCGACTGGCCTGCCTCTGTAGCTCAATGGAAGAGCAGCTCCGTCCTAAGGAGAGGGTTGGGGGTTCGAGTCCCTCCAGGGGCACTTTCTCGTCTTCCCGCGTGATTATGCTCATGTGAGCGCGTCGCCGCCCGATCGAGCGTATGCTCAGGGATGCGGTGTGGGCATGTTTCGGCGCGCCGCGCGAGTCGGTAGACCTGCATCGAGGAGCGTTCGGCAGGTGTGGGACAGGCCCAAAGGAGAGACCCATGTCCGTCGGTCCGCTGTCAAGCGTTCAGCTGGCGCACGTCGCGCGCGAGCATTTCGTCAACGGGAAATCGAGGGTGACGATCGCGGAGGAGACGGGACTCAGCCGGTTCAAAGTGGGCAGGATGCTCGATGAGGCGATCGAGAAGGGCATCATCCGGTTCGAGATCGTGAGCTCGCCGGGGATCGACCTCGACCTGTCGATGCGGATGAAGCAGCGGTTCGGCCTCGAGCACGCGGTCGTCGTCGACCTTCCGGTCGACACCGACGCCGAAGCGCAGGCGGCGCTCGGAACGGTTGCCTCCGGCCTCATCGATGAACTCGTCGGTCCCGACGACATACTCGGGCTCACGTCCGGACGCACCCTCAACGTGATGGCGCGAAGCCTGGAGGGACTCCCGTGCCGCGCGGTCGTGCAGCTCGCGGGCGTCGCCGGACCGATCCAGGAGACAGGTCTGGAAGTCATCCGCCGTCTCGCGAGCTTCCCGAGCGTGCAGCCGTGGCCCATCTTCGCCTCGCTTGTGATGAGCGACGCGCAGACGGCGGCCGGCGTGATGCGTCAGCCCGGCATCCGCGCAGCGGTGGAGATGTTCGACGAAGTGACCGTCGCGCTCTGCGCCATCGGTTCGTGGGTGCCGTCGAATTCGCTGATGATGATGAACCCGGCGATAAGCGACGACGACCGTGCGCACCTGCTGCGACGAGGGGTCGTTGCCGAAGTCGCTTCCACCCTCGTGACGGATACGGGCGAGGTCGTGCACGATCTCGATGACCGGTGCATCGCGGTGACCGAGGAGCAGCTGCGGTCGATTCCGTCGCGGGTGGCGGTCGCGGGCGGACCGTCCAAGACGCGCGCGATCCGAGCCGTTCTGGTGTCGGCGCTGCTCACCGCCCTGGTGACCGACTCCTTCACGGCCGGACGCCTCCTGGCGGGCTGACGTGACTCGACATCTCGTAGCCGGGATCGATTCATCCACCCAGCAGACGAAGCTCGTCGTGGTCGACGCCGCCACGGGCGACCTCGTGCGATCCAGTGCGCTCCCGCATCCCGACGGAACGGAGATCGACCCCGAACACTGGTGGTCCGCACTGCGGGGGGTGGGCGGCCTGCGACCCGCGGGCGCGGTGGCGATGTCGATCGCGGCCCAGCAGCACACCGCCATCTTCGTCGACGAGTCGGGTGCGTGCGTGCGCGATGCGATCCTCTGGAACGATACGCGCGCGATGGCGTCCGCCGACCAGCTGCGCCGGGAACTGGGAGACGAGGTCTGGCTGAGCGGCCCGGGCCTGGTCCCCGACGCCGCGCACCCGGTGAGCAAACTGCGGTGGCTGGCCGAGCACGAGCCCGAGGCGGCCGCACGGGTCCACCATCTGCTGCTGCCGCACGACTGGCTCACGTGGCGTCTGCTGCGACGATCCGTCCCGCCCTCCACCGACCGCTCCGACGCGTCGGCCACGGGCTACTGGTCGCCCGATGACCGTGCGTACCTTCCCGGTCTCGTCCGCCACGCGCTCGGTCGCGACCTCGAGTTTCCGGTGGTGCGCGCCGTCGACGAAGCGATCGGGGCGACGGAGGAGGGGGTGACGGTGGCTGCCGGATGCGGTGACAACGCTGCCACGCATCTCGCTCTCGATACTCGCGTCGGCGACGTCGTGGTCTCCGTCGGCACGAGTGCGACGGTGTCGATGAGGACCGCGACGCCGGCTCGCGACGCATCGGCCTTCGTGGACACGATGGCCGACGCCCGGGGCGGTTTCATCCCGATCGTCGCCATGCTCAACGGTGCGCGCGTGCTCACGGCGACGGCTCGCATGCTGGGCGTGACGCTCGAACGGCTCGGGGCCCTCGCCGACGAGGCCGACGTCGAGGCGGACGGCATCGTGCTGGTGCCCTTCCTCGACGGCGAACGCAATCCGCGGGCCTCGCGTTCGAGCGGGGCCTTCACCGGGCTGTCGCGTCAGTCGATGACGCCGGCGAACATCGCTCGTGCGAGCGTCCTCGGGATCGCGTGCGCGATCGTCGACGCGTTGGAGGCCCTCGTGGCGCAGTTCGGCGAGCCGGAGCGCATCTTCCTCGTGGGCGGCGGTGCGCGCTCGGCCGCCCTGCGCCGCGCCGTCACGGACATCGCCGGGCGCGCGACGGAATGGCCAGACCACCGGGAGCACGCGGCATTCGGTGCTGCGCGACAGGCTGCCTGGGCGCTCACGGGAGAGCCCCCCTCATGGGGCTCGCTCGCGACGATGGCGCACGAGCCCGCCGGCGGGCGCTCATGGGTTGCGCCCGTGCGATCGCGCTACCGCGACGCTGTCGGCGGCGCCTGATCCTTTCCTGCGTGCTCATGAGCGCACGGTGATGCTCGCTGGCATTCCATTGCTCATCTGAGCAGCTCGATTTGCAGACTGTTGCATGCTGCGCCTATCGTCTCCATGTCGCGCGTTGCGCGAGAGAGCAAAGGAGCTGAGCGTGCCTCACACCGCGGTGGATGCAGATCCCGATGTCGCGATGCTGCGCTGCGAGGGCATCGAGATGTCCTTCGGTGGCGTGCCGGTGCTCAAGGGCGTCGATCTCCACCTGCAGCCGGGCACCGTCACCGCACTCGCGGGTGAGAACGGCGCGGGCAAGTCGACACTGATGAAGATCGCCTCGGGGCAGTACAAGCCCGACGCCGGCGACGTTCACGTGCGCGGTCAGGCGCTCATCGTCGGCAGTGCGAAGGCGGCGAACGAGGCGGGCGTTGCGATTGTCCCGCAGGAACTCGCATCGATCCCGGAGCTCTCGGTCTACGAGAACCTGTTCATCGGCCGCGAGGTGCGCACCCGGCTCGGGACGCTCGATCGACGGGAGATGATCGTGCGGGCACGCGCGAGCCTCCGTGAGTTCGGTCTCGAGGTCGACCCGACAGTTCAGATCGGCACGCTGCCCGTCGGAGTGCGGCAGATCATCGAGATCGTCAAAGCCACGAGCCGGGGCGCTCGCGTGCTTCTCCTCGACGAGCCCACCAGTGCGATCGCCGAGCGTGAGGTCGCCCATCTCGCCCAGGTCGTCCGCAACCTGCGCGATCAGGGCGTCGCCGTCCTGTTCACCACGCACAAGATGGAAGAGATCCGATCCATGGCCGACCGCGTCGTCGTGCTGCGGGACGGCAGGCTCATCACCGATACGGCCTTGGCCGACATCACAGATGACGGCATCGTCACCGCGATGATCGGCCGCGAGCTGGAGAATCTCTTCCCCGAGCGCGGCCCGCACACCGACGAAGCGGTGCTCCAGGTGGCGGATCTCGTCATCGCCCCAGGAGCAGAGCCGATCTCGTTCACCGTGCGCCGCGGCGAGATCCTCGGCCTGGCGGGTCTCGTCGGTGCAGGGAGGTCGGAGCTCATCGAGTGCATCTACGGGATTCGAAAGCCCGTGTCGGGCACGGTGAGCGTCTCGGGCCGTGAGCTGCGTTCCGGACATCCCGGTTCAGCCATCGCGCAGCACGTCGCCATCGTCCCCGAAGACCGCAAGGGAGCCGGCGCGGTGCTGTCGATGAGCGTGCTCGACAACGCGACTCTTCCTCGCATCGCCGCGTTCTCGCGGTTCGGCATCCTCACTGAGCGCAAGCGCAAGAGTGCCGTCGGCGACGTCATGGCCTCGATGCGACTCAAGAGCAACGGACTCGGCCAGCACATGGAAAACCTGTCGGGCGGCAACCAGCAGAAGGTCGTGTTGGGGCGCTGGCTCACCGGCACCGTCGACACGCTTCTCCTCGATGAGCCCACGCGCGGTGTCGACGTGGGTGCGCGCAGCGAGATCTACCGCATCATCGTCGACCTCGCCGCGCAGGGCATGGCGGTCGTCATGGCCTCGAGCGACATGCCCGAGATCCTCTCGCTCGCCCACCGTGCGCTCGTGATGCGCGAGTACAGCGTCGCAGGAGAACTCACCCGCGACGATCTCGCCTCGCCGGACGTTCAGGACACCATCTTCCGACTCGCGTCCGGGCTGGACGCCACCACCACATCACTCGATGAGGAGCCGCACGCATGAGCACCACCACCGCAGAAGTCGTGTCGACGCAAGACTCCCGACCGTGGACCAGCCACGTCGGCGACTTCCTGATCCGCCACATCATGATCGTCGTGATGCTGCTCATCGTGGCGTTCTTCGCGTATCGGAGTGCGCGCTTCGCGACCCCCGACAATCTCCTCACCATCCTGATCGCCGCCGCCCCGTTCGCGCTGATCGCGCTCGGGCAGACCCTGGTCATCCTGACCGGCGGCATCGACCTGTCGGTGGGCAGCGTGATCGCGGCCAGTGCGATGGCCGCCGCATGGTCGGCGAAGAACTTCGGCGACAACCCCGTCTATCCGCTGATCGCCGCCGTTGTGGCGGGCCTGCTCGCGGGGGCGATCAATGGCCTCGTGGTCAGCCGTCTGAATGTGCCTCCCTTCATCGCGACCCTCGGCATGCTCACCCTGGCGTCGGGTATCGCATACGTCATCGGCAACGGTGCCCCGATCAACGGGCTTCCCGCCTCCTACGGCATGTGGGCCAACACCGGCGTCGGCGGGTTCACCATCCCGGTCATGCTCATGATCGTGGCGATCATCGCCTTCGCGTTCATCATGCGCCGCACCAGCTACGGGCTGCGGGTGTACGCGATCGGCGGCAATCGCCTCGCTGCGGAGATCGCCGGAGTGCGCTCCAAGGGAATCCTGTTCAGCGTCTACGCGATCAGCGGTCTGCTCGCCGGACTCTCGGGGCTGATGCTCTCGTCGCGCGTCATCACGGGGGCGCCCAATCTCGGGCAGGGCTACGAGCTCGACGCGATCGCCGCGGTCGTCATCGGCGGCGCGAGCCTCATGGGCGGGCGCGGCACCATCTGGGGCACGGCCATCGGTCTGCTCCTGATCCAGACGATCAACAACGGACTCGACCTTCTGCTCGTTCCGGCCTACTGGCAGAACGTCATCAAGGGCGTGATCATCGTCGCCGCCGTGGCCGTCGACGTGTGGGCCGCCCGTCGACGCACCTGAATCGACGTCGCACAGATCCTCTTTTCCGCACCACCTCTCGAAGACGAAGGAACACACCATGAAGCGCAAGCTGTCCACCTCGATCGCCGCTGCCGCGGTCGCCGTCGGCACGATCATCGCCATGACCGGCTGCGGCGCCGGCGACCCCAACGCCAACAGCGGCGGCCCGACCGACGGCCCCGAACGGATCACCGTCGGGGTGACCGTCTACGACATGTCCTCGTTCATCACCCAGGGCAAGGAGGGCATGGAGGCCTACGCCGCAGCCAACAACATCGAGCTGCAGTGGAACTCGGCGGGCGGCGACGTCTCGACGCAGGCCAACCAGGTCGACCAGTACGTGAGCGCCGGCGTCGACGCGATCATCATCGTTCCGGTGCAGGCCGACTCGCTCGGCCCCCAGGTGGGTGCCGCGCAGGCGAAGGACATCCCCGTGATCGCCGTCAACACCTCGCTCACGGGTGTCGAGGTCGACGCCAGCGTGCAGCCGGACGACGTGGCCGCAGGCAAGCAGGAGGCGACGCAGATGGTCGAGGCGCTGGGCGGCAAGGGCAACGTGGTCGTCCTCCAGGGTCCCCTCGGCTCCTCGCCGCAGCTCGACCGCGGAGAAGGCATCGACAGCGTCCTCGCCGAGAACCCCGACATGAAGGTGCTCGCGCAGGACACCGCCAACTGGAAGCGCGACGAAGCCGTCAACAAGATGAAGAACTGGATCTCCGCGTTCGGAGACGACATCGACGGCGTGATCTCGCAGAACGACGACATGGCGCTGGGAGCCATCCAGGCGCTGCGTGAAGCCGGCATGTCCGATGTGAAGGTCGTCGGCATCGACGGCATCGAAGACGGCCTCAAGGCGGTCCAGGCCGGCGACATGATCGGCACCTCGCTTCAGCACGGCACCGTCGAGCTCGCGTCCGGACTCGCTGTCGCGGCGAAGATCGTGCGCGGCGAGGACGTCGAGACCGAACCGATCTACGTCATGCCCGCCATCGACGCGGACAACGTCGAAGACGCGATGAAGAACGTGGTGACGGAGCGGGAAGCGTTCCTCGAGCAGCTGGCGACCATCGTCGACGAGAACCTCGCCGCCGGCAACATCGCCTACGAGGGCCTCCCCGGCCAGACCCGATAAGGACGCCGACATGACCACCCTCTACAACGATCCCTCCGAATTCGCGGAGGACCAGCTTGCGGGCTTCGTCGACCTCTATGCCGACAGGCTCCGCGGTGTGCCGGGCGGTGTCGTGAGCCATCGCGGACCCGACCCCGTCGTCGCGGTCGTTGTAGGGGGTGGATCGGGGCATTATCCGGCCTTCGCGGGCCTGGTCGGGCCGGGCTTCGCGTCCGGCGCGGTCGTCGGCAACATCTTCACGTCGCCGTCAGCCGCCCAGGTGTACTCCGTCGCCAAGGCTGCAGACCAGGGGCGCGGCGTGATCCTCACCTTCGGCAACTACGCCGGCGACGTCATGAACTTCGGCATCGCGGCGGAGCGACTGCGTCGAGAGGGCATCGACACCCGCATCGTGGTGGTCACCGACGACGTCGCATCCTCCGAGGTCGAGGAGCATCGTCGAGGGATCGCGGGCGACTTCACCGTCTTCAAAGCCATGGGCGCTGTCGCTGCCGCCGGAGCCGACATCGACGAGGTCGAACGCATCGGCCGCGCCGCCAACAGCGCCACCCGCACCTTCGGCGTCGCTTTCTCGGGCTGCACGATGCCCGGCGCCCACGAGCCGCTCTTCTCCGTGCCCGAGCGGCACATGGGGGTGGGGCTCGGCATCCACGGCGAACCCGGCATCCACGATGCCCCGCTCGTTCCCGCCCGCGCTCTCGCCCGCACCCTCGTCGACGGGATCCTGGCGGCGCGGCCGGACACGGGTAGGACGCGTGTCGCGGTGATCGTCAACGGACTCGGTACCACCAAGTACGAAGAGCTCTTCCTGCTGTGGAACGAGATTCGGCCGCTCCTCACCGATGCGGGGCTCACCCCCGTCGACGTGGAGGTGGGCGAGCTCGTCACGAGCCTCGACATGGGCGGGTGCTCCCTCACCCTGATGTGGCTCGACGACGACTTGGAATCCGCCTGGCGCGCCGATGCCTACGCCCCCGGCTACCGGAAGCAGAATGGCGCGATCGCGCAGCTCCGGCCCGCCGTGGTGGGCGCCGTCACCGCTGACGACACCGTCGTCCCGACGCCCTCGGCGGCGGGTGCGGCGCTGACGCCGCTCATCGTCACAGGGCTCCGCCGGCTCCGGGCCACGCTGCGGGAGCACGAGAAGGAACTGGGGCGCATCGACGCGGTGGCGGGCGACGGCGATCACGGACGCGGCATGCTGAAAGGCGCCGACGCAGCCCTCTCGGCGGTCGACGCCCTCGCCGACGCCGGACCGGGCTGGACCCTCCGAGCCGCGGGCCGCGCATGGGCGGCGGGTGCCGGCGGCACCTCGGGAGTGCTCTGGGGGGCTGGATTGGAAGCGGCGGGCGAAGCGCTCTCGGACGGTCGCGATGCCTACGACGGTCACGTCGCGGTGGAAGCGGTCGCAGCGTTCGCCGACGCCATCCTCGAACTCGGTCGGGCAGAGGTCGGTGACAAGACCCTCGTCGACGCCCTCCTCCCGTTCCGGAACGGGCTGGCGGCGGCGATCGCGGAGGGTCTGCCTCTCCTCGCCGCGTGGCAGGAGGCTGCACGCAGCGCAACCGCCGCCGCAGAAGAGACCGCCGCGTTGACGCCCAAGAAGGGGCGCGCGCGCCCGCTGGCGGAGAAGAGCGTGGGAACCCCGGACGCGGGCGCCACCTCGTTCGCTCTGATCGTCACCGCCCTCGGCGCCGTGGGCGCCTCCACACGCTGACCAACACGAAAGGCACACGATGAGTGAGACCGCACTGCGTCTGGTCGTCGGCGCTGATGACGCCGGCTACGACTACAAGGAGATCCTCAAGGCAGACCTCGGTAGCGATCCGCGGGTCGCGAGCGTCGTCGACGTCGGCGTGACGGCCGATGGCCACACCGACTATCCGCACATCGCGGTGGCTGCCGCCCGACTGGTGGCGGAGGGGAAAGCCGACCGTGCGCTGCTGGTGTGCGGCACCGGGCTCGGCGTGGCCATCGCCGCCAACAAGGTTCCCGGTGTCCGTGCCGTGACCGCCCACGACTCGTACTCGGTCGAGCGGAGCGTGCTCTCGAACGACGCACAGGTCCTCTGCTTCGGGCAGCGCGTCGTCGGCATCGAGCTCGCCCGGCGTCTGGCCCGGGAGTGGCTCGGCTACACCTTCGACCCTCAGAGTCCGTCCTGCGCGAAGGTTCGCGCGATCGAAGAATACGAGGCGTAACCCATGGACCACTCTTTCCGAGGCAAGATCGCCGTCGTCACGGGTGCCGCCAGCGGTATCGGCTACACCGTGGCTCATCATCTCGCCGAGCGCGGTGCACGCATCGTCGGGGTCGACCTCAACGAGCGAGTGGGCGAACTCGTAGCGGAGCTCCCCGGGGAGGGCCACCACGGAATCGTCACAGACCTCACCGAGCCTGCGGCGGCCGCGCGAGCCATCGCGGAGGCGGTCGAGCGAGTGGGGGTGCCCCACATCCTCGTCAACTCGGCCGGTCTCGCGCTCCTCGATCCCGCCGTCGACGTCACCCCCGACAGGTGGCAGCTCACGCTGGACGTCAACCTCAGCGGCACCTTCTACATGGCGCAGGCGGCGGGGCGCGTCATGCTCGAGGCCGGATACGGCCGGATCATCAACCTCGCTTCTCAGGCAGCGGTCATCGGACTCGATCAGCACGCTGCGTACTGCGCCAGCAAAGCCGCTGTCATCGGATTGACCCATGTGCTTTCTCTCGAATGGGCTCGCCAGGGCGTCACCGTGAATGCCGTCTCACCCACCGTCGTGGAAACCCCCTTGGGCAAGGCGGCGTGGGCAGGGGAGAAGGGCGAGAAAGCGAAGGCCGACATCCCTGTGGGACGGTTCGCGCAACCGGAGGAGGTCGCTGCGTTGATCGCGTTCCTCGCGGGCGACGACGCCGCCATGATCACCGGAAGCAACTACCTGATCGACGGGGGCTTCACCGTCGTCTGAGACGATCCCGTGTCACCGCACCGGGAGACTTCATCGTCAAGACGAGTGCCGAGTGCGCGGATGACGCGGGTCTGATCGCTTTCGACAGTCTTCGGGCTGGCTAGGGTATGGGCATGGCGACCATTCTCCGCACCGTTCACTGGACCGTGCTCCGCCATGCCGGCGACCCGATCGGCCTCCTTCGCGCGGCGGTCGAGCAGACAGACTTCGAAGTGACGTCTTCGACGCCGACATCCATCGAGATAGAGGTTCCGCGTGCGATCCTCAAGAACCGTTGGGGGGCGGTCATCCGTGGCGTGCTCTCTCCCCGTCCGGAGGGGACCGATATCGAGTGGACTGTCGACGGGCTCGGTAACAAGCACTACGAGCACATGGTCACGATCGCAGAAGGGATGCCTGACGGGTCTCTCGATGACCATGGCATTCCGGAGGCCGTCTCGAAGATCGCCCTCAAGGTGTTCGGCCGCAAGGAAATCAGGCACCTCTCCAATGTGCTGGATCGAGGTGAGCACGTTCACGCGATCGGTGTCGGAAATCTCGGCGGGAAGATGGGCATCGTGGCGCTCACCGATCGACGGTTGGTGTTCCTCGAGAAGAGCATCGGCAGCGAGAACCTCGTAGAGTTCGGTCTCTCATCGATCGGTGCCCTGTCGCTCAGCAAGAAGATGGGCGGTGAAACGCTCACGATCACGCATTCCGGCACCAAAGCGACGATCACAACGCTCGGACACGGCCAGGGCGACGGGATCGCACGTGTATTCCGAGAATTGAAGGACCAGCGTGTCGAGCGGCCTGCGCCGTCCACCCTGACGTCGGACCCGATCGCACGGATCGAACGGCTTGCTGAGCTTCGCGACAAGGGCATCCTCAGCGAGGAGGAGTTTCAGGCGCAGAAGGCGCAGCTCCTGTCGAACATGTGATGTGCAGTCTCACCCCCGGACTGGGGCAAGGGCGTGCTCCGTGCGAGCCCGATCGGGAAGGACCGCGGCGGAACGGAGGCGTGGCGAAGCGCCTGAGACGTCGTTCGTCGCCCCCGTTCCGCATGCAGGCACCCGGGCGTAGCGTGGACCGCACGCGGCGCTCGGACGTCGCCGATGACACGGGAGGGTCTCCATGAACGAGCCAGCTGCCGCCTCGGAACGGATCACGCCGGCTGAGTTCCACAAGGCCGACGGTGTCGCCGACTGGCGGGTCACGGCGACAGGTCCGCAAGGCGTCTTCCTGGCCACCTCGTTCGCCCAGGCCGCGGGTCTGGTCACGGCGGTGGTCGACGCGGCGGCGGAGCACGGAGTGCTGCCCGACGTCGATGTGCGGCCCGAGGCAGTCATCGTCCGCGTGCCCTACCCCGACTTCGAGGGGATCCCTGCCGGTGCGGTCATGTTCGCGGCGGCGGTGTCGCGTGCCGCAGCGGAGCTCGGTCTCACGGCCGACCCGTCGCGGGCCCAGTCGATCGGCATCTACGTCGCGCAGCACTCCGCCACGGATGTGCGTCCCTTCTTCACCGCGGCGCTCGGCTACCGTGACTTCGGCGACACCGACGCCATCGACCCGTTCCGGTGCGGGCCGCAGCTGGCGTTCAACCCCATCGCGGGTGACACCCCGGGGCGCGGCCGCACCCATTTCGACGTGTTCGTGCCCGCCGATCAGGCTCAGGCCCGCGTCGACGCCGCGATCGCCGCCGGCGGACGTCTCGTGGACGATACGCACGCGCCCGATTGGTGGTCGCTGGCATCGCCCGACAACCACGGCGTCGACATCGCTTCGTGGACCGACTCCTACGAGTGAGTCTCGCGCCCTCCCGCATCATCGTCCGTCTCGACCCCTCGGCGTCACGCCTCACGGGCCGATCCGGATCGCGTGGCCGCCCGTCTCGTGCATCCCGGCGACGATCGCGCAACCCTCTTCGCCGCGCATCGGCAGACGACGTAGCGTCGCGCGCATGACCGACACTCGCATCGACACCGCACACACCCCGACTCCGCGCCGCGCGATCGTCACCGGATCCGACTCCGGCATCGGACGCGCGACGGCGGTGGCGCTCGCCGAAGCGGGCATGGACGTCGGGATCACGTGGCACACCGACGAGCAGGGGGCGCAGGAGACGGCGGAGGAGGTCCGCTCCCGCGGTGCGCAGGCGGTCGTCGCGCAGCTCGACACGGCCGACATCCCGGGCTGCGGCGACGTGATCGACCGGATGGCGGAGGATCTCGGCGGTCTCGACGTCTTCGTGAACAACTCGGGCACGGGTGGCGCAACGCCGCTGCTCGACATGAGCCTCGACGAGTGGCGCACGACCGTCGACACCGATCTGACGGGCGCGTTCGTGTGCATCCAGCGCGCTGCGCGGCGGATGGTCGCTGCAGGCCGCGGCGGGCGCATCATCGCGGTGACGAGCGTGCACGAGTTGCAGCCGCGGGTGGGATCGAGCGCCTACGACGCCGCGAAGCACGGCCTCGGAGGGCTCATCAAGACCGCGGCGCTCGAACTCGGTTCGCAGGGGATCACGGCGGTGAACGTCGCGCCCGGCGAGATCGCGACGCCGATGACAGGGCAGACCGATGAAGACCCGACGGCGAAAGAGCGGCCCGGCATCCCTCTGGGTCGTCCGGGCGACGCCCGCGAGATCGCCGCCGTCATCGCCTTCCTCGCATCGCCGGCGGCGAGCTACATCACGGGAGCGACGGTCGTCGTCGACGGCGGCATGCTGCAGATGGGCCCCCAGGCGGGCTCGCACCTGAAGAGCCACGACTGGCGCACTCCTTGAGGCCGGTCCCGGCCCTCCCATGAGGGTCGGGGGAGTGGCAGAGTGGTGGCATGGGCGTCACCGTCGACGATGAGCTTGCCGTGCTGCGTGCGCGGGCCTACGGCGCGGACGCCGACATCCGCGACGATCCTGAGGCGATGGCGCGTCTGCGCCTGCTGGAGGATCAGGAGCGCAGCCGCAGGGATGAGAAGCCCCCGTTGCCCTCGTCAGCTCCCGAGCGCCCGCCCCTGCCGGTCTCCGTTCCCGTGCCGACCGGCTCTTCGTCGCCCGCGCATGGCGCCGCGGCACCTGCCGTCACGCCCGCTCCCGGCGCTGCCACCGTCACGGTGGCACCCCTGTCCGGCGACGGGTCGCGTGTGAGCGAGGCGGTGGTTCCGGGCCGCGTGCCGCGCCGGCGCCCGCCCGGCCGGGTACTCGCCGCGTGTGCGCTGACGGCGGTGGTGACCGCCGCGGTCACGGTGCCCGCAACGCTGTGGACGTCGAGCTTCGGCGACCGGCCGTACGCGGTGCTCGAGCCGACGGTCGGCGTTCCGAATGGAGTGTTCTTCAGCCCCGAGTCGAATCCGCTGCGGTACGAGGATTTCCTGGGATTGGAGATCTCGGTGGGCGGGCTCGACTACCGGGCGGGTGAACGCTGCATCCTCATCGACCTCGACCCGCAGCCGGCCGAGTACTCCGAGAACACCCGTGGAGCGTGTTCACCCGCGGGGTTCGGTGCCGTGGTCGACATCCCCGCTGTCGAGATCGCTCAGTCGTCGGAGGCGCGGGAAGCGCTCGGAGACATCACGGCGCTGCGCTTCGAACTCGTCGGCGACAAGGTGCATGTGTTCGCCGCCCGTGTGCCCGCCGACTCCGACGAGAGCTGAGTCACTCCGCGTCGTCGGAGGGGTACGGCTGCGCTTTGAGCAGTCGGGCGAGGTGCGCGGTCGTGCGGGCCAGCGTCTCTGTCGCCGACGCCACCTCCTCGGGCGTCTCGTCGAGATCCTTGTAGTCGGTGGTGTGCATGGCCTCGCCGTTCCAGTAGGTGCCGGCCTGCGCGGCGATCGTATAGCCGACGTCGGCGAGACCCTGGTAGATGTCGGCGGTCGCATGATGCGCGCCGTCCTCGTTGCCGACGACGACGACGGCGGCGACCTTGTCGAAGAGGATCGGACGGCCCGCGTCGTCGGTCTCGGAGAGTTCCGCGTCGAGCCGTTCCAGCACCCGCTGGGCGATGCTCGACATATGGCCCATCCAGATCGGGGTGCCGAAGATGAGGATGTCGCTCGCGAGCACCTTCTCGCGGAGCTCCGGCCACTGGTCGCCGTCGCCCATGTCGGTCTTGACGCCGGGACGCACGTCGAAGTCGACGATCCGCACGGTGTCGCCGGTGACTCCGTGGGTGCCCAGGGCGGTCATCACCTGCGACAGCAGCAGGTCGGTGCTCGACGCGCCAGGTGACGGGGTGAGGGTGCAGTTGATCGCGAGCGCCGTGAGGCCGGTCGTCGTGGGTTCGGTCATGGCGCGACGGTAGAGCCGTCGCGGTCGCGCGGGGAGGGGGTTGACAGCCCTCGTCCCCGTTCGAGGGCAGGTCAGTTCGCGGCGTCGTACGCCTCGAGCACGGCGGCGGGAACGCGACCGCGCTCCGACAGCGTGTACCCGTTCTGCGCAGCCCACTCGCGGATGGGGCCGTAGTCGCGCTGCCCGGAGCGGCGCTGACGTCGTGCGCCGCCGGAGGACTGCCCTCGCGTGGCGGCGGCGTTCGCGCGCCCCGCCCCGGTGCGCGAGGAGACGGAGCGCCCTGCCGAGATGTACGGCGCGAGGGCGTCGCGGAGGGAGGCGGCGTTCTCTTCTGTGAGGTCGATCTCGTAGGCGGTGCCGTCGAGGGAGAAGAGCACCGTCTCACCGGAGCCGACCTCCAGCACGGTGCCGTCGAGGTCATCCACGAGCTGATGCACGATTCGTCGGGCCATAGGGGGAGCTTATCCAGCCCACCGCAGCGGTGACAGGCACGGCGTGGCGGACACGCCGCCTCACAGCGTCGCGCGTCAGGGGAGGAGACCCGCCCGGCGAGCGCGAGCGACGGCCGCATGACGCGTGGAGGCGTCGAGCTTCGACATCGCCGCCTGCAGATACGACTTGACGGTGCCTTCCCGCAGCTGCAGGGTGGCGGCGATCTCGCTGTTCGTCGCGCCGAGCGCGGCGCACGAGAGGACATCGATCTCGCGCGGCGACAGGCGCACGTCGATCGGCTCGTGCGGATCCGCGTCGTCCTGCGACAGGACGGCGAGCCGCTGCTGCAGGGAGGTGAGGCGGTCGCGCAGCGCCGCGTCTTCGATCTCCGACGTGATCGACCGCAGCTCGGCGAACGACTCCCGCAACTGCTCGCGCGCGGCGGGCGCCAGGGACGACGCCGGCGACGGCGCCGCCGGAGGGAACAGGTGCGCGATGCGGCGCTGCACCTCGTCGCGCACACGCAGCTCGGTCGCCACGTCGTGGGCGATCATCATCGCGCTGCGGGCGACGTTGTCGCCGAGAGGGGCAAGCGCGGGCGTGCCGCAATACAACAGGCCGCGCGTGCGCCCGTCGACGATGATCGGCACGGAGAAGAGTGTCGAGATGCCTTCGCCGAGGATCGCGCGGTCGTAGTCGTGGGTGATCTGACGCGACGCGCCGTAGTCGATCGTGAGGCGCGGCCGGCGCTCCACCATTGCGCGGCCGCCGAGACCGCGACCGGGCTTGATGACGAGGCCCGGGATGTGGGGCGTGCGGTGCCCCACCACGCTCGTGACGCGCACCGCA
The DNA here is from genome assembly GCA_963789095.1 of uncultured Actinomycetota bacterium. GTDB lineage: Bacteria > Actinomycetota > Actinomycetes > Actinomycetales > Microbacteriaceae > Microbacterium. Next base: position 43,730 of record CAWBJK010000009.1, on the reverse strand, counting down.
TCTGCCGACTCGAGGCCGCCGAAGGCGATGGGCATGCCGGTATGGGCGGCGAGGGTGCTGACCGCTTGGGCGACGAGGTCCGCGTCGGAAGCAGTGGCGGGAGCATTCACGCGATACCTACTTCCGGGGGTGACGGCGGTGTCATCCGTTTTCGTACCCTCGACGATATCATCGCGCCGGTCACAGGAGACCGGCCCAGCACGCGTCGACGTCGAAGTCGTCGCAGGCAGATAAAGGCAAGGAGAACCCTCATGTCCGTCTCTCCCGCATCACCGCCCGGCGCTATCGACTATGTCGACGTCGAGAACTCACCGCCCTTCAGAGAACTCAAACGACGGCATCGCAGCTTCGTCTGGCCGCTGACCGGCGTCTTCGTCATCTGGTACCTGTCCTATGTGCTGCTGTCGTCGTTCGCGGCGGACTTCATGGCCACTCGCGTCTTCGGCGCGATCACGATCGGCCTGCTCCTCGGCCTCGGCCAGTTCGTCACGACCTTCGCGATCACCATGTGGTACGTCTGGTACGCCAACCACAAGCTCGACCCGGTGTCGTCGGAGATCCGTGCCGACCTCGAGCGTCAGGAGGGCGCCGCGTGAACGACGTCTTCGCCGCCATCGGAGCAGCTCTCGCTTCGGTGGACGCCACCGCGCAGAGCAATCCCATCCTCAACATCTCCATCTTCGGCGCGTTCGTCGCGGTGACGCTGTTCATCGTCATCCGCGCGAGCCGCAACAACAAGACGGCCGCCGACTACTACGCCGCGGGCCGTTCGTTCACGGGACCGCAGAACGGCTTCGCGATCGCCGGCGACTACCTGTCGGCCGCATCGTTCCTCGGCATCTGCGGGGCGATCGCGATCAACGGGTACGACGGCTTCCTGTACTCCATCGGCTTCCTCGTGGCGTGGCTGGTCGCGCTGCTGCTGGTGGCGGAGCTCATGCGCAACACGGGCAAGTTCACGATGGCCGACGTGCTCTCGTTCCGCCTCAAGCAGGCTCCCGTGCGGATGGCGGCGGCGATCACGACTCTGGCGGTGTGCTTCTTCTATCTGCTCGCGCAGATGGCGGGAGCCGGCGCCCTGGTCTCGCTCCTGCTCGGCATCACCGAGCAGATCGGGCAGTCGATCGTCATCGCGGTGGTCGGCGTGCTGATGATCGTGTACGTGCTGGTCGGCGGCATGAAGGGCACCACCTGGGTGCAGATCGTGAAGGCGTTCCTCCTCATCGGCGGAGCGATCGTCATGACCGTCTGGGTGCTCGCGATCAATGGCTTCAGCCTCGACGCGCTGCTCGAGAGCGCCGTGTCGGCATCGGTGAGTGAACCGAAGGACGCGATCCTCGGACCGGGCCTGCAGTACGGCGCGAACCCGTGGGACTTCATCTCGCTGGCGATCGCCCTCGTGCTCGGGACGGCGGGTCTGCCGCACGTCCTGATGCGCTTCTACACGGTGCCGACGGCGAAGGAGGCCCGACGGTCGGTGGTGTGGGCCATCTGGCTCATCGGCCTGTTCTACCTGCTGACGCTCGTGCTGGGTTACGGGGCGGGCGCTCTCGTGGGGCCTGAGGAGATCAAGGCCGCACCGGGTGGCGTGAACTCCGCGGCTCCGCTGCTCGCCTTCCACCTGGGCGGACCGGTGCTGCTGGGCTTCATCTCGGCGGTCGCGTTCGCGACGATCCTCGCGGTGGTGGCGGGTCTCACGATCACCGCGGCGGCATCCTTCGCCCACGACATCTACGCGAACGTCGTGAAGAAGGGCAATGTGCCGCCCGACGGTGAGGTGAAGGTCGCCCGCCGCACAGTGGTCGTGATCGGCATCCTCGCGATCCTCGGCGGCATCGGCGTGCAGGGGCAGAACGTGGCGTTCCTCGTTGCGCTCGCGTTCGCCGTGGCCGCGTCGGCCAACCTGCCGACCATCCTGTACTCGCTCTTCTGGCGCCGCTTCACCACGCGCGGGGCGGTGTGGAGCATGTACGGCGGACTCGCGGCGGCGATCATCCTCATCATCCTGTCGCCGGTGTTCTGGGGCACGGAGACGAGTGTGTTCAAGAACGTCGGCACGGCGATCTGGCCACTCAACAACCCGGGCATCGTGTCGATCCCGCTCGGGTTCCTGCTCGGCTGGCTGGGGTCGGTGACCTCGCGCAAGGCGGAGGACCCGGTGAAGGCGGCCGAGATGGAGGTGCGCTCCCTCACGGGTCACGGAGCCGAGAAGGCCACGTCGCACTGACGCCGCGGCCACCCTCCCCTCCGGGTGCATGACAGCGGCCCCGGGCACCCCGATCACTGCGACCTCTCGCAGGACCGGTGGGGCCCGGGGCCGCTCATTCCGGCGACGCGGCCTACACGCGCGCCGGATCCTCCTCGACTACGACCCTGCCCCCATTGACTCGAGGTCGAGGAGGAAGCGCTTGCGGTCGGGGCGACCGCCGTACTCGCCGATCGATCCGTCGGCCCGGACCACGCGATGCACGGGAACGACGAGGCTGATGGGGGTGCGGGCACAGGCGGAGCCGACCGCCCGGTGGGCGCCGGGAGAGCCGGCGAGGATCGCGATCTCGGCGTAGGAGGCCGTCTCGCCGTAGGGGATGTCGCAGATCGCTTCGAGCGCGGCGCGGGCGAACCCCTGCGTGAGGCGCCAGTCCAGCGGCACGTCGAACCGTCGACGTTCGCCGTCGAAGTACTCGTCGAGCTGACGGGTCACGAAGCCGGTCGCATCGGCATCGGCGGCGGGCAGCGCGTGCAACTCGCCGCTGAGCCGTGCGAGGACGTCGTCGTGCGGTCCGTCGAGCACGTCAAGCGCCACGAGACCGGCTGACGAGACGACGACCAGGGCGTTGCCGACGGGGGTGGGATGCACGCTGTACGCGGTGGAGGTCATGGGAACATGATGGCCGCCGCGGCGACATCCGAGCCGCGCGGTCGTCCGCCCCTGGGGGCTTTCGAGCGGCCGATCGCACTGGGGAGGAGTCGCTGACCCCGCGAGAACCTCCTGATCACGCGAAACTCGGCCAGGGCTACGGGAATCGCGGGTGTCCGGTGCCTAAGGTGACCTGTGTGTGGCGAGCGGACGGAGGCGCTGTGCGTGGTGTGAACGAGGCCATGCGCGACGAGGCGACGACCCCGGCAGACCCCCAAGAGAGGGGGGAACCGGGAGCGCTCCACGTCGCCGAGCCCGAGATGGAGGTCGTGCACATCGCCGAGCCGGAACGCAACCGACTGCGGGAAGAGGCCGCGCAGTTAGGCGGGCGCTCGACGCTTCTCCACTACACCGACGACGGCGATGCCGGCATCGACATCACCAAAGCCCACCCCGGCAGCCTCCCGCAGTTCATCACAGGGCGTTCCACTCTGCTGTCGAACCTCTTCCGCGACGAGGTGGCTCTCCGCACCGCGCGTCTGGCCGCCGAGCGGATCGCGGCGAAAGACGTCGAACTGCGCACCGCCCGCGGCCTCGACTCGGTGCACCTCGCCGTCGGCATCGCCCTCTGGCGGATCGGGGGCGTCGTCTATACCGCGCCCGTGCTGCTGCGTCCCCTCGCCATCCGTCGGCACCACAACGACTTCGACCTCAAGCTGCACGGCGAGTTCGCCATCAACCCCGAGCTGGTCGCCGCCGCCCGCACCCATTTCGGCATCGACCTCGACGGACGCGCGCTCGCCGCCCTCGCACACGACGCCGGCGTCTTCAAGCCGCAGCCGGTCATCGACCACCTCCGCGCGCTCACGGCACACATCCCGACCTTCACGGTGCAGCCCCGACTGGTGGTCTCGACCCTCGCCGATGTGGCGTCGGCGGTCGAGCGCGACTGCGCCGTGCTCGACCACCCCGTGCTCAACGCGCTCGCGGGCCACGCCGCCGACCGCGAGACACTGGGCCTCGTGCGGGCGCTGCCTGAGATCGTCGGCGCCGACGAGCGTCCGCCCGCCTCTGATCGCCTCCTCCTCGACGCCGACGGCGAGCAGGAGGCGGTGCTCGCCCGCATCGTGGCGGGGCAGTCGCTCGCCGTGCACACGCTTCCCGGCACCGGCGGCACGCAGACCGTCATCAATGCGGTGGGCGAGCTCGTCCGCGCCGGAAACGCGTGCTCGTCGTCAGTGCCCGCCGCTCGACCCTCGACGGCGTGCGTCACCGCCTGGCGGGCATCGGTCTGCCCGGCCTCGCTGTGACCCCGCGACACCTGCACCGCGACCTCATCCGCGCCATCGCCCGCAACGAGAAGGCGACGCCGCCCAAGGTCGCCGACGTCGACGACGCGCTCGTGCGCCTGCGCACCGTGCTGCGCGACTATCGCGGCGCGCTCACCCAGCGTCACGCACAGCTGGGCGTCTCGCCCCTCGAGACCCTCCGCACCCTCGCGACGATCGCGGCGCGCTCGCCGCAGCCGTCGGCCACCACACGCTTCGACCTCCCCACACTGCAGCGCCTCGCGACGCGACGCGCCGAGGCCGCCGCCGCGCTGGGCGACGCGGCGCGCCTGGGGGAGTTCCGCTTCGGCCCGAACGACTCGCCGTGGTACGGCGTGTCCTTCGCCTCGACCGAAGCCGCACGCTCCGCACACACCCTCGCGGGGCGTCTGCACCGCGTCGAGGTTCCCGGCATCCTCGAACGCGGCTACGAGCTCATCGGGCAGACCCGGATGCGGCCCTTCACGACGATCACCGAGCTCGGGGCGTACGTGCGGCTGCTGCAGGGGATCCGCGCCTCGCTCGACCGGTTCAGCATGACGGTGTTCGAGCGGCCGCTGCAGGAGCTGATCCTCGCGCACGGCAATCGCCGTGACGCGCCCACGATGTCGAGCGCCAACCGCCGACGTCTGCGTCGTCTGTCGCGGGAGTACGTGCGGCCCGGCATGCACATCGGCGACATGCACGAGTCGCTCGTGCGGGTGCAGCAGCAGCGCACCCAGTGGCAACGGCTCGTCGAACCCGGCGTGACGCCCGAGGTGCCTCTGGGCCTCGACGACGTGGCGACGGCGTGGCAGCGGGTGGAGGCCGACCTCCGTTCGCTCGACGCCGCTCTCGGACGCACCGAGCCGCTCGCATCGCTGCCGATCCCGCAGCTTCTGCGCACGCTCTCGGGGCTCGCCGCCGAATCCGACGTGTTCGACAACCTCGTCGAGCGCGCGACCATCCGCGACCAGCTGTCCGAACTCGGCCTCGAAGGGCTCCTCACCGAGCTCTCGGTGCGCCACGTGCCCGAAGATCAGGTGGCGGCGGAGTTCGAGTTCACCTGGTGGCAGTCGGCGCTCGAGGCCATGCTGCGCACCGACCGCTCGCTCCTCGGCGCCAACACGTCGGTCGTCGACCGCCTCGAACGCGACTTCCGTCTGGTCGACGAGGCGCACGCGTCGTTCGCCGGGCCGCTGCTGGCCGCAGAGCTCGCGACGCGGTGGAGGATCGCGATCGTCGACGAGCCGGGCGAGGCGACCGCACTCAAGGCCGCTCTCCGGGCGGGCACGGCGACCCCGACCGAGCTGGTCGCCGCCGCCCCGACGCTCCTCCGCACGCTCGCGCCCGTATGGATCGCATCCCCGTACGACGTGCCCGCCATCCCTGACCGGCCCGAGTTCGACGTCGTGATCATCGCCGACGCCGCCGCGATCTGTCTCGCTGAGGCGGCCCCGGCGCTCCGCCGTGCGCGACAGGTCGTGCTGTTCGGAGATCCCGTCACGCAGAAGCCGACGCCCTTCCGTGTCGCCGCGGGCCGTTCCGACGACAGCGATCCGGAGTTCGAGACCCCGTTCGACGAGACGAGCGTGTTCGAGCGTCTCGCGGAGGTCGTGCCGGTCGAGACCCTCACGCGCAGCTATCGAGCCGGAGGCGAAGACCTGGCCGAGCTCGTGAACGACGCCTTCTACGGCGGCGAGCTCGTCTCGCTCCCGTGGGCCGGGTCGTATCTCGGACGCGGAAGCCTCAGCGTCGACTACGTCGAGGGCGGAACCGGAGCGCCCGACCCGGAGACGGGCGCGGTCGAGAGCCCCGACGCGGAGGTCGCACGCGTCGTGACGCTCGTGGTCGAGCACGCCGTCAACCGCCCGACCGAGTCGCTCATGGTCGTCACGGCATCGGCGAAGCACGCCGAGCGTGTGCGTGCCGCGGTCGCCACGGCCTTCGCGGGCCGTTCCGACGTCGCCGACTTCGTCGGACGTGAGACGGCCGAGCCGTTCGCGGTGCTGAGCCTCGACGAGTCGGTGGCCGAGAGCCGCGACCGCGTCGTGTTCTCCCTCGGGTTCGGCCTCACCAAGCACGGCCGCGTGCTCAGCGACTTCGGTGCCCTGTCGGGGCCCGACGGTGAGCGTCTGCTCACGGTGGGGATGACGCGGGCGCGCCGCTCGATGGTGATCGTGTCGTCCATCCGTCCGTCGTCGTTCGACGAGGGGCGTCTGGAATCGGGGGCGGCCACGCTCATGTCGATCCTCGGCGGCATCGCGGCCCGCGCCCGCGACGCGCGCCTCGAAGACCTCGCCGACCCGCTCACTCTCGTGCTCGCCCAGCAGCTGCGGCGCCTCGGCATCGCCGTCGACGTCGACTACCGCGGCCTTCTGCCGCTCGTCGCGCAGCACCAGGGCAAGGCGGTCGTGGCTGTGAGCGATCCCGAGACGACGGGCGAATCGCTCCGGGAGACCCTGCGACTGCGGCCGCAGACCCTGCGGCGACTCGGGTGGCATTACGTGCGCGTGCACGCATTCGATCTCTACAGCGATCCCGCGGGCGTCGCCGGCCGCATCGCGGCGATCCTCGGCATCGAGCCCGAGACGCCCACGGCCGACACGGCCACACAGCCCGTCGATGTCGGAGACTGAGCGACAGCGCGTCGTGCGGGTGCCGGGCGCCCGGCGCGCGAAGCTGACCCCGGCTCCTGGCACCGAGATCGAGCCCGACCCCGACCGCACCGACGACGAAGCCCCGGCCGAGTCGGTGGCCGGGGCTTCGGAGGGGACAGCGTCGCGAGGCGACGCCGAGGGTCCCAATGACGATCGGATGCGCCGCGAGGTTCCGCCCCACTACTGAGGCGGGCGTCGCGCGAGGAGCCCTAGGCGGTCGGCGGCGTCGTCGAGCGCAGCGACGGGGCGGAAGCCGCGTTCTGCTGCTCGAGGAGGTCGCGGATCTGCACGAGCAGCTCCTGCTCGGTAGGCAGCGGCGTCTCCTCCTCGACCACGCCGGCCTTCGCAGCGGCGCGCTCCTTGAAGCGGTTCATCGGGTACACGAACACGAAGTAGACGACCACGGCCACGGCGAGGAAGGTGATGATCGCGGTGATGAGGTTGCCGATCGGGAAGATCACCTCGCCGTACAGTCCGTCGACGGGGATTCCGATCTTCCCCGACGCGTCCGCTTTCCAGAACAGCGCGATGATCGGGTTGATGATCGATTCGACGATCGCGTTGACGACGGCGGTGAACGCACCGCCGATGACGACCGCGACGGCAAGGTCGATGACGTTGCCGCGCATGATGAAGTCTTTGAAGCCCTTGATCATGGGGTCTCCCTCAATCTCTCCGGCCGGGGCCGGCTATGAACCCGCGGGGGCGGGGGAGGACGTTGCCTCGGACTTCGATGATGCCGAACCGGATGAGGTGCCGCCAGACGCCGAGCCGGACGAGGCCGAACCCGATCGTGAATCGGTGCGGTAGAAACCCGAGCCGTTGAAGGTGACGCCGACCGTCCCGAACTGCTTGCGCAGGATCCCCCCGCATTCGGGGCACTCTGTGAGGGCGGCGTCGGAGAACGACTGGACGGCGTCGAATCGGTGTCCGCACTGCTTGCAGGCGTAGGCGTAGGTCGGCATGGTTTCCTCAGGGGTGGCGGTGCGGCGGACGCGGTGGTCCGCGGGGCGGATAGGGCTCTAACGCTTCCGGGGCGTCAGGGCGACGGTGCGGGTGGGGGTGACGACTCCGGTGACGGGCTGATCGTGGAGATCGCGCGGCACCTCGTCGACGAGTTCGGAGTCGAAGATCACGGCATACACGGGCGGGCAGTGCTCCATCGAGCCGATGGTCTTGTCGAAGTAGCCGCGGCCCCAGCCGAGGCGCATCCCCGACTGGTCGACGGCGGCGGCCGGGATGACGAGCAGGTCGACGTCGTTGACCGCCAGCGGGCTCAGCACGTCGCCGACCGGCTCCGGCATGCCGAAGAGCCCTTCGATCATGTCTCCGTCTTCGGTGGCGACCGCCCAGTCCATGAGCCCATCGGTGCGGGTGATCGGCAGCAGCACCCGGATCCCCCGACGCACCGCGTCGACGATGAATTCGTGTGTGCCCGGCTCGGTGGGCGTGGAGAGGAAGCACGACATCGATCGCACGCCGAGATCGGCGACGAGTCGATCGAGCTGCACCTTGACTCCCGCCGCGTCGGCTTCGACGGCCGCTTCGGAGCGCTGCTGGCGACGTTCGCGCAGTTCGGCGCGCATCGCCCGCTTCGCGTGGTCGATGGCGTCAGGCATGCTCCGATTCTACGTGCGGCATCTGCTATGAGCGCGGCACACGACCGGACAGCGGTTGCGCACCGTCACCGCGCTGTCGGCGGATCGTTAGGGTAGGGGGATGACGTCGTCGATCAAGGCCGTAATCCCTGCCGCTGGACTGGGCACCCGCTTCCTCCCCGCGACGAAGGCGATGCCGAAGGAGATGCTGCCCGTCGTCGACAAGCCGGCCATCCAGTACGTCGTCGAGGAGGCCGTCGCGGCCGACATCGCCGACATCCTCATCATCCTCGGGCGCAACAAGAACAACATCTCCAATCACTTCGACGCGGTTCCGGAGCTCGAGCTCAACCTCACCAACAAGGGCGACCTGCAGCGGCTGCTGCGGGTGAAGGAGTCGAGCGATCTGGCCGAGATCCACTACACGCGGCAGGGCGAGCCGAAGGGCCTCGGTCACGCCGTGCTGCGCTCTCGCGCCCACGTGGGCGACTCGACGTTCGCTGTGCTGCTCGGCGACGACCTGATCGACGAGCGCGACCCGCTCCTCACCACCATGATCGAGGCGCACGAGAGCACCGGGCTCACGGTGGTGGCCCTCATGGAAGTCGATCCCGACCACATCCACATGTACGGCGCCGCCGCCGTCGAGCCCACCGACGACCCGGATGTCGTCAAGGTGACCGGACTCGTCGAGAAGCCCGCGAAGGAGGACGCTCCCTCGAACTTCGCGATCATCGGCCGGTACGTGCTCACGCCGAAGGTGTTCGAGATCCTGGAGCGCACCGAGCCCGGCAAGGGCGGAGAGATTCAGCTCACCGACGCATTGCAGGAGCTCGCCGTCACCGACGGCGTGCTGGGAGTCATCTTCCGCGGGCGTCGTTACGACACCGGGGATAGGCTGGATTACATCAAGGCCATCGTGCAGCTCGCCTCCGACCGTGAAGACCTCGGACCCGAGCTGCGACCCTGGCTCAAGGAGTTCGCGCGGGAGCTCTGATCCTCACCAGCCGAGGGGGTGCGATGGACCTGACAGTGCCGTACCGGCACGGGCCGATCTCGATCCGCCTCGTGCGTCCTCGCGATGCGCGCGTGCTGCAGGCCGAGCTCATGGCCAATCGCTCGTGGCTGCGACCGTGGGAGGCGACGAGCCCCGACGGTCCGGTGTCGTTCGACATGCGTCTGGGCGTGCGCCGGCTGCTGCAGCAGTACCGTGACGGCGGGGGAGTGCCGTTCGTCATGGAGTACGACGGCGAAGTCGCCGGCCAGCTGAACGTGTGGGGCCTCTCACGCGGCTCGCTGTCGTCGGCGACGATCGGGTACTGGGTGAGCGAGCGGTTCGCCGGGCGCGGCATCACCCCCACGAGCGTCGCGATGGCCACCGACTTCTGCTTCCGCGAGATGCGCCTGCACCGCATGGAGATCTGCATCCGTCCGGAGAACGTCGCGAGCCTGCGGGTGGTCGAGAAGCTCGGCTTCCGGTATGAGGGGCTGCGTCGCCGGTACATCCACATCAACGGTGACTGGCGCGACCACTACTGCTTCGCGCTCGTCCGCGAAGAGGTGCCCGAGGGGGTGCTGCAGCGCTGGCTCACCGGGCGGGCGCCTGAGGAGGCTGCCGCTCGTCCGCCGGAAGGGGAACCTTCGACCTCAGGTCGAAGCTGAGACACGCGGGCGGGTAGCCGAGCCGCGACGCCTTCGACCCCTACCGTTGTCGACATGGGTGGGCAGGTTCTCGGCGGCGGCGTGATCGTTCTCGTCGCTGTGCTCCTGTGGCTCGTCTACCTCCTGCCGTCGTGGCAGGGCCGCTTCCGCTACAACGCGGCCGAGCGCAACGCCGTGCGCCTCAACCAGGCACTGCGCGTGCTCGCTGAGACCAGCGAGACCCCGCAGGAGGTGCGCCTCGAACTCAACGCGCGCACCGCCCTCGCGCAGCAGAAGCTCGCCCGGCAGGCGCAGGCCGAGCGCGAGCACCACGAGCGCGAGATCGCTCGCGTCGCCGCCGACGCCGAGCGTGCCCGCGTCGCCGCCGAAGCCGCCGTGGCACGGCAGCAGTCGCTCGCCGAGAAGGAGCGGGCGCTGGCGCTCGCCGCGGCCGCCTCGCTCGATCCCGTCGCGCGCCGGGCGCGAGCGCGTCGTCGGGCCCGTCTCATCACGACCGTCTTCGCCGTCGCCGCGATCGCCGCGATCGTCTGGGGCGTCGTCGACCTCGCCGCCGGCGGCTCGCCGCTCCTGCTCGGTGCAGGCACGATCGTCGCCCTCGCGGCCGCGGTGATGCTGCAGCGCATGGCCGCCGTGCAGCGACGCTCGGCGTCGCGCGCCGTTCCCGCCATCGTCGCCGAGCGTGCCGCTCTCGCCGTTCAGGACGTCTCGCTCGCGAGCGACAGGGCCGCCTGGACGCCCCGCGAGCTGCCGCGTCCGCTCACCGCGTCGGCCGGGTCGCGGGCCGCCGCCGTGCTCGACGCCGCCGCCGCGCAGGAAGCGCTGCGTCACGCCGCACTCGATGAGGCGATGCGCGAACGCGCCGAGCAGGCCGCACCGACGTCGATCGAGAAGGCTCGTCGGGCCGCGTCGGCAGAGCCCGACTTCGCACGCATGGGATACGTCGACGACGAGGCGATCGAAGCCCACGTGCGCTCGCTTCTCGAGCGGCGCGCATCGGGTCAGTGAGGCCCGCCCAGACTCGTTCTCGTCGCCGCCTGAGTGACGGAACGAGTTCTCGATCATGCTAGGCTCGATGAGGTTCAAGGGCCTGTGGCGCAGTTGGTAGCGCGCTTCGTTCGCAATGAAGAGGTCAGGGGTTCGAATCCCCTCAGGTCCACCATCCGAGAAGCGCCCCTCCGCGGGGCGTTTCTGCTTTCCGCGTTACTGCCTTGAACGGTCCCGCCCTCCGCGCTCCGATCACCAGCGGCGCTGGTCGATGCGGAGGAGCGTCGCCGCCGCGACGAGGAGGGTCTCGGGGTCGACGTAGTGCCCGTCCAGGTAGGCGCGCAGCAGGCGGTCGATCTGCCGGAGCAGCAGCTCGAGGAGGGGGTCGCGCTCGCCGGATCTCCACTCGTCGGCCGACCCGCGGCCGCCGTATGGCGAGGCGGCGCGGCGCGAGAGCACCCACAGGGTGCCGAACAGTGCCGCGAGCAGGCCGTCGTCCGGATCGCGGAGCAACTCGGCGGTGCCCCCGGCGTATGCCCGCTCACGCAGTTCGGCGACGGCGTGCTCCAGCTCGTCCGGCCCCAGGATGTCGAGGCACAGGCGCCTGAACTCTTCCTCGTCGCGCCCACTCCACCCGGATTCCGGCCCGCGGGCGTCGCGGGTATCCGGCGTGGCCCCGCGCTGGTCGGCCAGCGACTGGAGGGTGCCCCGGATCTCCCGCAGATCGTCTCGCAGGTCTCGTGCGGCGTCGCTCGTCGACAGCGTCGTCCGGTCGATGCCCGCTGTCTGCACCTCGATGCGGCCGACCTTGCGCTCGGTCTCGGTGACCGTCTGGTCGACCTTCTCGACGAGCCGTTTGACCGTCACGCCGAACGCGCTGAACTCGGAGAGATCCAGCCACAGCAGGAGGAAGATCAGGAGCACGGCGGCGAGCACGCTGGCGCTGGTCAGGTCCGGTCCGGCGCACGTGCGCGTGACGCCCTCGGCCTCGGAGGTCACCACCTCGCACAGGTCGAACCACTTGTTGAAGAACCCGACGATCGCCACGACGAGGATCGCGAGCACGATGACGTACCGGATGAACCGGCCAGACGGGGTGACCAGCCACTCGTGCGCCCGAGCGGGCCAGGATCTCTTCTGCGGAGGGCTTCCGGCGGCGGCGTGCATGCGCTCATGGTGACAGAGCGCTGACCGCCCGTCGAGAGCTCATCCCGCCGTCGACGCGCCGCTCGCGATGACCTCGACCACGCACGCCGCCGCGCCGCGCGCCCAGTCGTCGAACGTGTGGGGTCGCAGCACGATCTCGCACGCGGCAGCGGCGCCGAACACGTGCTCGGCGAAGGTCGACCGCAGCTGGGTCTCGTACAGCTCGTACTCCCTGACGCTCTCACCGGCGATGACCACCAGCTCCGGTCCGATCAGGTTCACGAGGGTGGCGAGGGCCGAGCCGATGGCGGCGCCGGCCTGTGCGAAGGCGTTGCGCGCGACCGCATCTGCGCGGTGCGCGAGCGAGAACGCGTCGGCGAGGGTCAGCGCGTCGTCGTCGTGGCCGCGGCGGACGAGATCGAGGATCGCCGCCGTCGAGGCCACCGCTTCCACGCACCCGCGCCTGCCGCACGTGCAGAGGGCATCGGGGGACGCGAGCGGCAGATGGCCGATCTCGCCGGCGACGCCGTGCGCGCCGTGCAGCACGCGACCGTGCACGTAGATTCCGCAGCCGATGCCGGTGCCGATGGTCATGACGGCGAACGATTCGACATCCCGCCCCGATCCGAAGAACAGCTCGGTCACGGTCAGCGCCCGCACGTCGTTCTCGAGGACGGTCGGGATGCCGGTCGCCTCCTCGAGCGCCCGGGCCAGAGGAACGTCGCGCCATCCGAGCAGAGGAGAGTCGCGCACGACGCCGCCGTCGCGGTCCACATCGCCCGAGACGGCGACGCCGAGGCCGTCGACGGGACTGTCGGACGCCGAGCGCAGCGTGGCGACGACCCGCGTGACGGCGGCGGTCACGTCGGCGACGCCCGACGTCGCGTTGACCTCTTCGGCGCGGGCGAGTGTGTTCGCCCCCAGGTCGGTGAGCACGCCGTACGTGCTGTCGGCGGTGATCTTCACCCCGATGATGTGCGCGCGGCTGTGAGCGACGGCGAGCGGATGCACGGGACGTCCGATCGACGGCGAGGAGCGGTGCTCTCCGCTCTCGACGACGAAGCCCGCGCCGATCAGGGGAGTGACCGCCTTGGTGACGGCTGCCTGCGAGAGGCCCGTGGCGCGGGAGATGTCGACGCGGCCCAACGGGCCATGGGTCAGGATGCGTCGGAACACCGCGACGGAGGCGGGGGAGGTCACCGGGATGCGCTTCACGGGTTCGACCTCCGTCCTGCGTGTTGCGTTCCGCGTCGAGGGTACGCATCATTAATTCATGACGTCAAGTAATGACCCTCGGGGCGGGAACGTCGATGAGCAGGAGACACCCGTACCCGTGGTGCACCTGCGGGCCGCCGGAACGAGCCTGGTGTTCGCGGTCGACGCGTTCGGCATCCCCGCCGTCGCGCATTGGGGTGCGGAACTGGACGAGGCGGATCTGCCGGGACTGGTGGCCAGCACGGCCCCGGCGGTGATGAACAGCTCCCTCGACACCCCGCGGTCGTTCTCGATCGCCGCGACCCGCGCGTCCGGATGGTCCGGGACGCCGGCGATCGAGGCGCACGCCGGCGCCGAGGTGCTCGAAGCGTTCGCGCTCGTGGCGACCGACCACGACGGCGAGCGCGTGAGCTTCACCCTGCGTGACGCGAGCGCGTCGGCCGAGGCGATCTTCACCTACCGGCTGGACGGGGCGGGGATCCTTCACGTCGACGCACGCGTGAAGAACCTGAGCACCGACCGCACGATCGACGTCACCGCCCTCCGGCTCCTCATGCCGCTTCCCACGCGCGCCGACGAGAGAGTCGACTTCACCGGGCGCTGGACGCACGAGCACGCCCCTCAGCGCTCGGAGATCCGCGACGGCACCTGGCTGCGTTCCTCGCGCCGCGGACGGCCCGGCCACGACTCGTCGTTCCTCACGCTCGCCGGCACGCGCGGGTTCCGGTTCCGCAGCGGAGAGGTCTGGGCGGCGCACGTCGCGTGGAGCGGCAACCAGGAGGTGCTGGTGGAGCGTCTTCCCGAAGGGGCGGGCGTGCACCGGTCGGTGTTCGGCGGCGGCGAGCTGCTCGACGCCGGGGAGGCGACGCTCGCCCCGGGAGCGACGTACTCGTCTCCGACGGTCGTGTTCGGGTGGAGCGACGCCGGCATCGACGGCATCACGGCACGGTTCCACGCCTCGCTGCGCTCCCGGCCCACCCACCCGCGGACGCCACGGCCCCTCCTGCTGAACACCTGGGAGGCGGTGTACTTCGATCACGATCTCCGCACGCTCACCGCGCTCGCCGAGACCGCCGCCGAAGCGGGCGTGGAGAGGTTCGTGCTCGATGACGGGTGGTTCCGGGGCCGACGCGGCGACACGGCCGGGCTCGGCGACTGGTACATCGACGAGACGGTGTGGCCCGACGGGCTGAAGCCTCTGTCCGACCGGGTGCACGCCCTCGGGATGCAGTTCGGGCTGTGGTTCGAGCCCGAGATGGTCAACGCCGACTCCGACCTCGCGCGCCGGCACCCTGAGTGGATCCTCCGGGAGTCTCCGCTGCTGGAGTGGCGGCACCAGTTCGTGCTCGACCTGTCGCGCGACGACGTCGTCGCGTACCTCGTCGACAGGCTCGACGATGTCGTCGCCGCGGCCGACGTCGACTTCGTCAAGTGGGATCACAACCGCGACCTCCACGCCGCCGTCGGCGCGCAGGGATCCCGGCGGGTGCACGCGCACACGCTCGGCGTGTACCGCGTGCTCGACGAACTCCGTCGCCGTCACCCGGAGCTCGAGATCGAGTCGTGCGCGAGCGGAGGGGGCCGGGAGGACCTCGGCATCCTGCAGCGGACCGACCGGGTGTGGGCGTCGGACTGCAACGATCCCGTCGAGCGGCAGCACATCCAGCGCTGGACGCAGACGCTGCTCCCGCCGGAACTCATCGGCGCGCACGTGGGCCCCGCGCGGGCGCACACGACGCACCGGCACGCCGACTTCTCGTTCCGCGCGATCACTGCCTTGTTCGGCCACGCGGGACTCGAATGGGACCTCACGAAGGCGACGCCGGACGAGCGGGCGGCGGTCACGGCCTGGACAGGCCTCTACCGTGAGCTTCGCGGGCTGCTGCACACGGGCGTCACCGTTCGTGCCGACGACGTCGATCCGGGCGCGCTCCTCCACGGCGTCGTGAGCCTCGACCGTTCGGAAGCGGTCTTCGCGTGGGTGCGGACGGCGACGAGCGCCACCGCGCACACGCCGCGCGTGCCCGTCCCCGGTCTCGACCCGTCGGCCGTCTACCGTGTGCGCGTCCGCGACGAGGTCGGCAGGCCGAGTCGCCATCAGCTCGCCGACCCCGCATGGATGGGAGACGCGCCGTTCACCTGCACGGGGGCGGTGCTGCAGCAGGGCCTCCCGCTGCCGGTGCTCAACCCTGGCCAGGCGCTGCTGCTGCACATCGCGGCAGACGCGAGCTGAGGTCGCTGGACGCGCCGCCCGGCCTTCGCGGTAGCCTTGCCGAGCCGGCATCTCCAGCTGCCGGAGAGACGACCTGGGGGTTACGTGGAGCCGACGCGCACGCCGCAAACGAGTGACGGCCTCGATCTGGTGACCGTGACGTTCCGCGGCGAAGACACGCTGCAGCGCGTGCAGGCGCGCTCGATCGCCCGCAACGTCGAGCCGGGCACCTTCGGTCGCATCCTTGTCGTCGACAACGACAGCCGTCCGCTGAGTGCCCGCCGCGTCGACAAGCTCCGACGGCTCTACGGTCCGCACGAGGACCGGGTGGAGGTCATGCCCCGGTCGGCTGTCGCCGACATCCCCGACGTCCGCGGCCGGATCAGCCAGCAGATCCTGAAGCTGCGCGTCGCCGAGCTCGTCACGGCCCCGTGGTATGTGCTGCTCGATTCGAAGAACCACGTCATCCGGCGCACCGATCGCAGCGACTTCATCGGCGACGACGCGCGGGCGCACGGCGGTACCCACGGCTACGAGGGGCACCCGCACCAGAAGCGGCTCCAGCATGTGCTCGATTACCTGGGTCTGCCCGACGCGATGCAGCAGGACTTCCCCCCGACGACGATGCCGGTCGTCATGCGCACAGACGTCGTCCGCGAGATCCTCCGCGACCTCGCTCCCGCCGGGTCGGGCTCGTTCGAAGACGAGTTCGTGCGGGCGGACCTCAGCGAGTTCTTCCTCTACGCGGGCTGGCTCGCCCGTCACCACGGCGGATGGGAGCACCTCTATGGTCCGGCGCCCATCCAGTCAGCCGTCGTGTGGCGCGGCAAGTGGCGGCAGGCGATCGCGTCGGCCGAAGAGCTCGACGCGCCGTTCTTCGCCGTGCACCGCGGTACCCTCGCCCGCCTGTCCCGCGACGCGGGCCGCGCGGTGGCGCAGTTCTGGGTCGACCGCGGCCTGTTCGCGACAGCGTCGGAGGCGCGCGCCGTCATCCGTCGCGGCAAGGTCGACGCGGCCGTCTCGAAGCTCCTGCGCCGCTGACGCAGCCCGCCGGGATTGGGACTGCAAGCGCGAGGCGTGATGCCTGGCGCTCAGCCTCGTCGAGATGCGACGGACGGTGACGCCGATGGCGGTGACGTCGAGTTACTTCCACACACACCGGGCGGTATCTGAGTCTCGCGCGAGCTTCTTGGTGGCGCTCTTCGCGCCCATTGTCGTGCCCCCGGGCACATAGCCAGGGGGATACGTGATCGTCGCCCGAAGGCTATGCAGATCGCATGACACTGCAGTGCCGTTGCGGGCGATTCTGAGCGGCTCTTCCGACGAGCGGCGGGCACAATCAATTGAGGTTGTCGAATGAACGGCGGTGAAGCATGGCGTCTCGAATATCCCCCTCTGAGTTCCAGTGGTTTGAATCTTGGATCGAGAACGAACTTTCGTTTCCGCCGGGGCCCTTCGAGCGGAGGGTTGCTGTCATGCACCCCGGCACCCGGTGGACCCCCCGCAGACAAGTGCCGTTCTATATGCCGAACGAGGACGGTCCCGCGGACCCCGAGGCGTCAATCGAGCAGAAACTCGCCATCGACCGCGTGGTTCAAGACGTCGCAGGCCGTGACGCGCTCTGCAGCTTCGCGCTGTACGCGGGCTACCTTCGAGAGGACGACCGGGGTCGTTCGGATGGTTTTGACGAACCGGAAGCAACGTGGCACTTCGGGCGGCTGAACTACGTGCTCTTCTCCGGTCCCCTGGCTTCGAGCGGCTTCGCAGGAGTCGATCGGCGGTGGGGAAGCGGTGTGCCGTTCGAGATCGGGCGGAAAAGGCCGATCGTCGAACTGAGCTACCTGTGGACGGCTGATCGTTCGGTGGTTATCGCCTCTCCGCCGGACGCGGCTGTCACCGTCGTGACCGGTAGTGACGCTCTCGCCGAGAGTCTCCTCTCCCTCCGACAGCTCGACGTTCACGAATGGCTGTGAGTTCGCCTGTCCGATTCGTCGGCGCGCGAGACATGGACAGTCAGGCTGCGCGTGCCGGCATCATTCGCCTGAGTAGCGACCACGTCAGCCGGCGGCCATAGCCGTGTGCGCCCCGGCCGCCAGACGCGCGGCGGCGAGCTGCTCGGCGGCGGCGAGAGGCGTGATGCCTGCAGACTCGGCCTCGTCGAAGATGCGGCGGACCGTGTCGCCGATCGCGGCCACGCGCGCCATCGTCTGCTCGCGGTCGGCGAGCTGCTTGGCGACGAGGTCGAGGTAGATGACACCGCCTGCGTTGACGACGAAATCGGGCGCGTACAGGATGCCGCGCGCGGCGAGCCTGTCGGCGCCCGCGTGGTCGGCGAGCGGGTTGTTCGCCGGGCCGCACACCGCGCGCGCGGAGAGCGCGTCGATGACGTCGTCGGTGAGGAGTCCGCCGATCCCGGCAGGCACGAACACGTCGGCGTCGACCAGGTGCTCGGTGCCGGGGTCGACCCATGCGGCGCCGAGGTCGGAGGCGAGGAAGCGCTTGGCGGGATCGACATCCGTCACCGTGAGCGTCGCGCCTTCCGTCGACAGGCGGAGTGCGAGACGGCTGCCGACCTGCCCGAGCCCCGAGATCGTGATCCGGCGTCCGGCGACATCGGGACGTCCGGTGACGCGTTCGAGGGTCGCGCGCAGCGACTCGTACACGCCGAGGCTGGTGGGTCCGGCGGGCTCGCCCGATCCGCCGACCGCGTCGGGGAGACCCACGACGTGCGCCGTCCGCTCGCTGACGACGAGCATGTCGTCGGTCGTCGATCCCACATCTTCCGCCGTGCGGTACAGCCCGTCGAACGACTCGACGACGTCGCCGAGGTCAAGGAAGGCAGCGCGGCGGCGCTCGGCCTCGAGCGTCGTGCCGGGCGGGAGGCACAGCACGGCCTTGCCGCCGCCGGCGTCGAGCCCGGCGGCCGCGTTCTTGAGCGTCATGGCGGCCGAGAGGCGGAGCGCGTCGCCCACCGCATCGGACCACGTCGGGTACGTCCACAGGCGCGCGCCGCCGAGGGCCGCGCCGAGCACGGACGAATGCAGCGCGACGGTGATGACCAGTCCGCTCCTGCGTCCCGTGGTCACCTCCACGCGTTCGTGGGTGAAGTCGGGCAAGGGCAGGGTGTGCGTCATCGCGTCCTCTTTCGGCGGCCTTGTGGGCTCTGCGCTGCGGACACCGCGGCGTTGCGGCATCCGTACCCATTCTGCCTCATGCGCCGGTCCGCGGTCGAGGATGCGGCGGCGGCGTCAGCGGCGCTGCAGGATCGCCCGCCAGTCGAGCGGAACACGCCCGCGAGGGCCGGGCGTCGGCTGATCGTCGGGGTGGCTCGTGGGAGGTGCGAGGGGTGGGCCGTCGACGGTCGCGTCGGCCTCGAAATCCCAGAACCAGTCCTCGCCGGGCTCGAAGCTCTGGATCACGCGGTGCCCCGTCTGCATCCAGTGGGCGCGGGCATGGCGGCCGAGCGAACTGTCGCAGCAGCCCACGTGCCCGCATGCGGCGCAGCGTCGGAGGTGCACCCACCAGCCGTCCATGGCGTCGCATTCGCCGCATCCCGTGCCCGAGGGAGACGCAGAGGGGTCGATGTCGGGCGAGGCCGTCTCTGTCATGCGAAGTCCCTTCCGTTCATCCCGCGAGGGCCCGTTCATCCCGCGAGGGCCCGTTATGCGAGCCGATACCGAGGCGACGGCGCTGGAACCCTCGCCGACGGCGGCGGCCAGCCGCTTCATCGATCCCCGCCGCACGTCGCCGGCGGCGAACACCCTCGGGGTGGAGGTCTCGAACGGCAGTGGCTCACGGCCCATCTGCTGCCAACGCTCCAGCGACTGGAGCGCGATGTCGGTGCCGGTGCGGATGAAGCCTTCGGGGTCGCGATCGAGGGCGGGAACCCACGACGTGGCGGGATCGGCACCGATGAAGCAGAACAAGCCGCGCGCGTCGACGTCGCCGACCGTGTCGATGCTCACGGACTGCAGGGCGCTCTCACCGCCGAGTCCCACGACGTTCGATCCGCGATGAATGCGCACGCGCGGCTCTTCCGCGAGACGGTCGGCGAGATACGACGACATCCGTGCACCCAGGTCGGTGCCGCGGACCACGAGGTCGACGCGGCAGCCGCCCGAGGCGAGGTACAGCGCCGCCTGCCCGGCGGAGTTGGCGCCGCCGACGACGACGACCGGATCGCCGGTCACCTGGCGGAGCTCCAGCGGGGTGGCGGCGTAGTAGATGCCCGCGCTCTCGAAATCGCTCCACCGCTCGAGGTCGAGGCGGCGGTACGCGGCGCCGGAGGTGATGATCGCCGAGCGCGCGCGGATCACGCGCCCGTCGGCGAGTGTCACGTCGAGCACGTCTCCGACAGTCTGGAGACCGACGGCTTCGCACGGCGCATAGACGCGCACGCCGAACTTCAGCGCCTGCAGTGTCGCCTGCCCGATGAGGTCGCCGCCGCTCACACCGAACGGGAAGCCGAGGAAGTTCTCGATGCGCGACGTCGCGGCCGCCTGTCCGCCGGGAGCCACGGCATCCAGGAGCACCGTGCTGAGCCCTTCGGACGCGCCGTAGATGGCCGCGGCGAGCCCGGCCGGGCCGCCGCCGACCACCACGAGATCGACCACCTCGTCGGCCTGCGCCTGGTAGCTGAGGCCGAGCAGCTCGGCGACCGCCCCCGGGGTGGCGCGGGCGAGCGGCTCACCCTGGATGAAGGCCAGCGGCAGGTCTGCCTCGGAGATGTCATGGCCCGACAGCGAGCCGACCTCCCCGGGGTCGAGGGCCACGGCGGCGTGCACGAGGTCGAGACGCTCCGCGAAGCGGCGGAGCGCCAGGAAGTCGCTC
This sequence comes from uncultured Actinomycetota bacterium, assembly GCA_963789095.1. Lineage (GTDB taxonomy): Bacteria > Actinomycetota > Actinomycetes > Actinomycetales > Microbacteriaceae > Microbacterium. The sequence continues at coordinate 23,259 of CAWBJK010000009.1, read as the reverse complement.
GACGAGCTGTAGCCGACGAACTTCAGGGTCATCGCGGCGGGCCCGTGCCGCAGCGATTCGCGTCGCGCCCAGAGCGTATGGAGGATGAGGTCGCAGAGGTCGTCGTCCTCGTCCATGATGTGCCGCAACTCCGCGCGCGAGACTCGCCGCACGCGGCTCGGCTGCGTCGTCCGTGCCGATAGGAAGGCGGCCTGACCGTTCAGCAGCCCGAGCTCGCCCGCGAAGGTGCGTGGGCCCATCCGGGTGATCACGACCTCGTCCACCCAGCGCAGTGCGTCGCGGACGATCTCGATCTCGCCGTCCTCGAGCACGATGAGGTCGTAGTCGGCATCGCCCGAGCGGAACAGGTGCTCGTCGGCGGGCACGTCGGCGACGGTGCCGACCGAGGTCAGACGCGCCCACTGCGCGTCGGTGAGGGTGGGGGAGAGGGTCTCGTCGCTCATGAGGGGCCTCCGGTAGGCGGTCGCGGGTTACGAGGCGTCAACGCGGTCCGTCTCGGCGTGGAGCGCGCGGATGAGGGACTGCGCGTCGTACGGGCCGGTGTGGCGGCGGCCGTTGACGAAGAACGTGGGCACGGAGGTGATGTTCATCGCTTCGGCGTCGAGCATGTCGTCGCGCACGCGCGCCGCCACCTCCGCCGACTCGAGGTCGCGCTCGAACCGCGCCACGTCGAGGCCGAGCGACGCCGCGAGACGGACGATGTCGGACGGGCGCTGGTTCTCCTGGTCGGCGAACAGACCGCGCTCGAACTCGAAGAACTTGCCCTGCAGGCTCGCCGCCTCGGCCGCCTCCGCGCCGGCGAGGGCATTGGGGTGCTGAGTCGTGAGCGGCGCATGGCGCCACACGTACCGCAACTGGCCGTCGAGCTCCCGCAGCACTTCCTGGATCGAGCCCGACGCCTTCAGGCAGAACTCGCACTGGAAGTCGCCGTACTCGACGATCGTGTACGGCGCGTCGGCCGGCCCCCACACATGATCGCGGTGCGGATCGACGGGGCGCACGAGGGTCTGGCCCGTCTCGACGTCGGTGCGCACCGCGTCCGAGATGCGGAAGATCACGGTGGCGATCAGGAAAGCGAGAAGCGACGCGGCGAGCACCCCCACGCGCGCCTCGTTCTGCGCAGCAGGGTCGTCGATCGCGAGATCGATGATGAACAGCGAGATCGTGAAGCCGATGCCGCTGAGGGCGGCCCCGCCGGCGATCCGGTCGAGGGTGAGACCCGGTCCGAACTCCGAACCGGGCATCCGCTTGAGGATCGCGGCCGACCCGAAGATCCCGACGAACTTGCCCACGACGAGGCCGGCGATGATGCCCCACGTCAGCGGGGAGCGGAGGGCGGCTCCGAGGATCTCGCCGTTGACGACCACACCGGCGTTGGCCAGCGCGAACAGCGGCAGGATGACGTACGCGACGTACGGCGCATACGCGGTCTGCAGACGCTCGTTGATGGAGATCGACTCGCGCAGACTGTTGGCCGCCGCGCGGGCGTACTCGGTGTTGGGCGACTGGCGGAACGTGCGCGCGAGTTCGAGTGCATGCTCCACATCGCGACGATTAGGCCGGTACACCGGCACGAGCAGCGCGATCGCGACACCCGCGAGCGTCGGGTGGACGCCCGAGGCGAGGAAGGCCAGCCATACGACGATCGCGAACGACGCGTACACGGGTCCGCGACCGCCGCGCAGGTAACGGGTGAAGTACACGCCGGCCAGCCCCACGGCGGCGACCGCGAGCGGCCACGGTGAGAACGTCTCGGTGTACACGAGCGCGATGATGCTGAGGGCCCCGATGTCGTCGACCACCGCGAGCGCCAGCAGGAACACCCGCAGGCGGCCCGGCACGCGCGGCCCCACGAGCGCGAGCGCCCCCACGAGGAACGCCGTGTCGGTGGAGATCACGACACCCCACGCGGCCGCGTGACCCGACGGCGCCGCGATCAGCACGAACAGCACGGCAGGCACGGCCAGTCCCGCGATCGACGCGACCACGGGCACCATGGCGCGCGACCAGCTCGTGAGCTCGCCGATCGCGAACTCGCGCCGCACCTCCAAGCCCACCGTGAAGAAGAAGATCGCCATGAGCGCGTCGTTCACGAGGGCATGGAGAGTGAAGTCGAGTGTGAGGTCGGCGACCCCCACGGTCAGGTGCGTCTCCCAGAATCCGGAGTACGACCCGCTCGAGAGGTTCGCCCACGCGATCGCCGCCGCCGTCGCCAGGAGGAGCAGGAGCGCGCCGATGCGGTTCTGTCCCATGGCGCTGATGCGGGCGGCGATGGAGGGTCGTGCGGGCATAGGGGGAGACGCTCCTTCTGTCGGAGTGAGTCACAGTCTCCACCTGGAGCGCCGACGCGTCCAGGGGTATTCCACGGCGGCTCGTATTCCAGCGGCGACATCCCGCACGGCGCCTCCGAGCGGAGGCCCTACGCTGGCGGTATGACGCCTCCCGCGCATCTTCCCGCCCGCAGTCGTCTCGTCCACGATGCTCTCCGCGCCGCAGGCATCCAGGGCGAGATCGTCGTGCTCCCCGACGCCGCCTCGACCGCCGCGCTGGCCGCCGCCGCGCTCGGCGTCGACGTGGGCGCGATCGCCAACAGCCTCGTGTTCTGGTCGGACGGCGAGCCGCTGCTCGTGATGACCAGCGGCGCCCACCGCGTCGACACGGCGGCGCTCGCCGCGCGACTCGGTCGGAACCAGATCGCGCGTGCGAGCGTCGACCAGGTGCGCGAGGCGACCGGTCAGGCGATCGGCGGAGTGGCCCCGACCGGCCACCCCGCACCGCTGACGACCGTCGTCGACGAGGCGCTCGCCGCCTATCCCGAGATCTGGGCTGCGGGCGGCACGCCGCACACGGTGTTCCCGCTCACGTTCGATCAGCTCGTGGCGCTCACCCGGGGCTCCGTCCTCAAGGTCGACTGACCCGCCGCGACGCCGGCCTGCACGCTGTCCCCGCGCAGCACATCCCACGCTGTGACCGCGGCGGCCGCCGACCACGCCTGCGGGCGGCAGGCGGCCGGATACGGCGCCGGAGCCGAGACCTCGGTCGCGGCGTCGCCCGCGTGCAGCTCCGGCACGCGGTAGTCGAAAGCCTCGGCAGCGGCGATCATGCCCTCCACGACTGTGCGGGCGTCGTCGTCGAGCCCCGCGATCGCCATGCCGCGCGCGACGATGGCCGTGTCGTGCGTCCACACGCTTCCGCCGTGGTAGCTGAGAGGCCAGAAGCCTGCCGCGTCCGACGACAGCGTGCGCAGGCCGAAGCCCGACGACATCGAGGTTCCCACGAGCAGCGACGAGACCGCCGCCTCCTCGTGGGGATCGAGGATTCCGGTGCCCAGCAGGTGGCCCGCATTCGTCGTCAAGGTGTCGACGGCGTTGCCGTCGCGGTCGAGCGCGATCGCCGGGTACCGACCCTCCGGGGTGTCGACCCAGAATCGATCGGCGAAGCGCTGTCTGAGTGCCCCAGCCCACTCCCGCAGTTCGCCGGCCCCCGGTCGCCCGAACCGGTCGAGCAGCTCGGCGGCGCCGAGCGCGGCCTCATACGCGTAACCCTGCACCTCGCACAGCGCGATGGGGCCGTCGGCCAGGCGGCCGTCGCGCCATTGGATCGAGTCGCCCGAGTCTTTCCAGCCTTGGTTGGAGAGGCCGTGGCCCGTCTCGTCGACGTAGTCGAGGAAGCCGTCGTCGCCGGCTGCGGCCACGATCCACTCCATCGCTCGCTCCAGATGGGGGAGGAGGTCGCGCACGTCGTCGTCGGGCATCCCGTGACGGGCCGCTTCGGCGAGCAGGCACACCCACAGCGGGGTCGCGTCGACCGTGCCGTAGTACAGCGGAGGAAGCACGATCCCCTCGCCGGGCATCGCGAGGGTGCCCGCGCGCAGCTCGTGCATGATCTTGCCGGGCTGCTCCGCCGTATCGGGTGTGTGCCGGGCGCCCTGGAGACGGGCCAGCACCCGCAGGGTCGACGCCGCCATCGTCGTGTCGATCGGGAGGAGCAGGCGCGCCGCCCACAGCGAGTCGCGTCCGAACAGCGTGAAGAACCACGGCGCGCCGGCCGCGAAGAACGCGTCGTCGGGGTGGTCCGGAAGCGCCAGGCGAAGACCCTGGAGATCGCCCAGAGCGCGGTCGAGCCAGCGGTGCACGCGAGCGTCGGTGGATTCGTCGGCGGGCGGGTGCTGCCACGGTGCGGGGGCGGCGACACCGCGCACGACGAGGGACGGGTCGTCCATCGCGACCCGCCATGTGGCCTCGGCGGTGCCGAAGGCCGGCACGTCCAGGCTCCACTCGATGCTCAGCCCATCGGCCGCGGCGAGTCCGGCGCCCGGGGCCGCGAGGTCGAGGCGCGCGCCGCCGGCGGTGGCCCGCGCGCTGGCGGAGTCGCCGTCGAGTGTCACGTCGCCGTGGTCCTGCGAGGGCGTGCCCGCCTTGACCTCCTGCAGTGGCGAGAAATCGGTGCGCAGGTGCAGGCGGAGCCGCACCGTCCGGGCTTCGCGCAGGTGCGATCGCACCGTGATCGTCTCGGCGACGTGGCCGTCGGTGACGACGCGCACGCGTTCGAGCCGCACCTTCGGGTCGGGAAGGGCGTCATCGACGCCGCGCAGCAGCGCGTCGAAGCGCACCCGATCGGCGGTGGGCGCCGTGCACCGCACCCACTCGGGTCGCCCGAACACCCCATCCGCTCCCGCATAGGTCAGCGTCGCTTCGCGTACGAACCGCGTATCGCCGTGGAAGATGCCGTCGATGGGCGCCGAGCCCATGTCGCCGTCACTTCCCGACCACACCTGGGTGGGCGCCGTCAGCGCCACGACCCGATCCGACAGGAACGGCTGCATTCCGTCCGTCATCCCTTCACTGCTCCCTCGCTGGTGTTCATGATCCGCTTCTGGAAGATGAAGAACAGCACCGCGACCGGGATCGTCATGATCGCAGCGGCGGCGAGCTTCAACGGATACTGCTTTCCTTGACTCAGTTGTCCTGACGACAGCGACGCGACGCCCTTCGTGAGCGTCGTCAGCTCGGGCGACTGCGTCGCCACGATGAAGTGGCTCAGCTCGTTCCACGAACCCTGGAACGACAGGATCACGATCGTGATGAGTGCGGGCCGGGCCATCGGCAGGACGATCGACCAGAACACCCGGAAGGTGCCGGCGCCGTCGATGCGCGCCTGCTCCTCGACCGAGGCCGGGATCGACTCGAAGAAGTTCTTCATGATGAACACGCCCGCGGCGTCGACGAGCAGCGGCAGGATCATGCCGGCGTACGAGTCGTAGAGACCGAGCTGTTTGAGCACGAGGAACTTCGGGATGAGCAGGACGACGGCCGGCACGGCCATGACGCCCACGACCAGGGCGTAGACCAGCCCGCGCCCGCGGAAGGTGAGACGGGCGAGCGCATACCCGGCGAGCGACACGAAGAACACCCGGCCGAGCGTGACGGCGATCGTCACGACCGTCGAGTTCGCGAACCACAGCGGGAAATCGCTGAACAGGAACAGGCGCTCGTAGGCGGCGGTCGTGAACGTCTGCGGCAGCAGCGAGATCGGGTTCGATGCCGCCTCCTGCTCCGTCTTGAACGACGTCGCGATCTGCACGAGGAACGGATAGATGTACACCAGCGCGATGACCGCGAGCAGCGCGTAGAGCAGCATCTGGCCGCTCACGCTGCGGAGCGTGAGCCGGCGGCGGCGTCGCGGCACCGCCGCGTTCGCGGGCGGGGTGGTCGCGGGGACGACGACGGTGTCGGTCATGACCGTGCTCCCTTCGCGTAGGTGCTGCTCTGGTAGGCGCGGATGCGACGCCGCGACACCGCGCGGTCGCGCAGCACCCAGCGCTGGAAGATCGTGAACACGATGATGATGAGGAACAGGATGAACGCGATCGCCGCGCCGATGCCCCAGTCCTGGTTCTGGAAGGCGGCCGTGTACGACAGGTAGGCCGGCGTGATCGTCGTCTTGGCCGGCTGGCCGCGCGTGCCGGTGTAGATCTGGTCGAACACCTGCCAGCATCCGATGAGCCCCAGCGTGATCACCGTGAACACGATGGGACGCAGCTGCGGGAGCGTGATGTGCCAGAAGCGCTGCCATCCGTTGGCTCCGTCCATGAGCCCTGCCTCGGTCAGCTCGTAGCCGATGTTCTGGAGGGCGGCGATGAACAGCAGCATGAACGTGCCGCTCGTGGTGAACACGGCCATCAGGATGAGCGCCGTCATCGCGACCGACGGACCCGCGAGCCAGTCCCACCACGACAGACCGAGGAAGTCCCCCTGGGCGAGCCAGGCCGGCGCGTCTGTGACGCCGACGGTGCCGAGGGCGAGGTGGACGAGTCCGCGCGGCTCGTTGAACCAGTTCGGCCCCTCTGCGCCGAACCAGGCGAGGACCGCGTTGACCGGGCCGGCGAAGGAGAACAGGAAGAGCCACAGCACCGTGATGGCGACGGAGCTCGTCACCGACGGGAAGTAGAACGCGGTGCGGAAGAAGCCGCGGGCGCGGAGGATGCGGCGGCTGACGAGCACTGCGAGGAACAGGGAGAGAGCCGTCTGCAGCGGCACCACGAGCACGACGTACCAGGCGTTGTTGCGGAGCGCCGTGCCGAAGTCGCGGGTCTGCAGCCCTCCGCCGGTCGTCAGCTCGGCGTAGTTGTCGAGTCCGATGAAGTTGACCCCGGGGGACAGCGGGCTGCCGCGTCCCGACCAGTCGGAGAAGCTGACCCACAGCGCCATCAGCACGGGCGCCAGGAGGAACGTTCCGAGGATCAGGATGACGGGAAGGACGAAGAGCCACCCCGCGGTGGCCTCCCCGCCACGCACCCCGCCGGGGCGGGGGCGTCGCGGGGAGGCCGGCCGGGCCGGGGTCGCGGACGGAGCGACGGAGGCGGTCATGGCGTCAGCCGACGACGGCCTCGAGGTTGGTCTGCACCGAGTCGAGGATCGCCTTCGGGTCACCCGTCTTCAGGGTGCCCAGCTGGGCGTTGAAGTCGGTGATGACCTCGGCGGCTCCCTTGTTGGTGGGAACGCCCTGCGCGTAGGCCGATCCGTCGAGGAACGCCGTCAGCGCCTCGTTGTCGGCCTTCCACTGATCGGCAGCCGACTCGACGGACGGCATCGGCCCGAAGGCCTCCGAGAAGGCGAGCTGCTGTTCGGCGGTCGTCAGGTGCTCGACCAGCTCGAGGGCGGCCTGCTGGTTGGGGCTGTCGGCAGCCATGCCCCAGCAGTTGGTGAACTGCAGTGTGCCCTGGCCGGAGGGGCCGGCGGGAAGCTCGACGACCTTGGCGGTGACGTCGGGGAACTCGCCGAGCGCGCCGGTGATCCAGTTGCCCTCGATCGTCATCGCGCCGAGCTCCTTGCCGAAGGCCTCGCCGCCCCAGCCCGCGCCGACGTCCGCAGCGAAGGCGAACGTGCCGTCCTCGAGGTGGTCCTGCACGTAGGTGAGGGCCTCGACGTTGGCGTCGCTGTTCGCCTCGGCGGTCGTGCCGTCCTCCGACACGAGGCGTCCGCCGGCCTGCGCCATGAAGACACCGACGCGCGCGAACTCGCCGCCGAACACGAGACCGGTGGTGTCGTCTGTCGTCAGCTTCTCGGCGACGGAGGCGAGCTGGTCCCACGTCGTCGGGATGTCGGCCTCCGTGAGGCCCGCGTCTTCCCAGAGTCCTTCGTTGATGACGAGCTGGAGGGTGGAGAAGTCCTTGGGGGCGCAGTAGAACGTGTCGTCGATCGTGAAGTTCGTCACGAGCGGATCGTAGAAGTCGTCCTTGTTCGACAGCAGGTCGCCGTAGGCCTGCAGCGAGCCGTTGTCGGCGTAGCCGGCGAGCTGGTCTGTGCCGAGGTAGAAGAGGTCGGGCGGCGAGCCCGCCGCGAATCCCTGCGACAGCTGCTGGGCGAGGTCGGTCGCGGCGACCACTTCGGCGTCGATCCCCGACTCGGACGACCAGGCGGCCACGGCGTCCTTGACGGCTGTGGTCTCGGCGTCGCCGCTGGAGCCGATCAGGATGGTGAGGGCGTCGTCCGACGAGGTGAGGTCACCGGCGGGTGCGCCCGACTCGGTGGGGGGCGTCTCGCTGAACCCCTGGCCGCACCCGGTGAGGACCAGGGCCGTGACGACGGCCAGACCTCCCGTGGCGAGCAGCGTCCGTGCTGTGTGTCGCGTCATCGCATCTCCTTCGAAACGGTGTGGAGCCCGTGCGGGGCTCGTTGGTTTGATCGATCGAATCGACGCCAACATCTCATCTTTGATCGTTCAAATCCTGGGATGCTTGCAAAGATAGAGCCGTACATCCGCCGCGTCAAGGCCAGGAGAAGATGAACAGACCCGCCACGATCGAAGACGTCGCCCGCGCAGCCGGCGTCTCGCGGCAGACCGTGAGCAACGTCATCAACTCGCCCTCGATCGTCCGCGAGCAGACCCGCGAGCGCGTGGTCGAGGCGATCTCGCGTCTCGGATACGCGCCGTCGATCTCGGCGCGGCGCCTGCGCACGCGACGGAGCTCCACCATCGGCATCCACCTCGACCCGTACGCGGGCGGCATCTCGGGCGTCGTGCTCGACCGGTTCGTGCACGCCCTCACCGAGAGCGCCGGTGAACGAGGTCTCCGGGTCACGCTGTACGCGGCGCGCTCGCCCGAGGAGGAGATCCGCCGCATGGCCGACCTGCGCGACGGCGGCGAGATCGACGGCGTCGTGATCACCGGCACGTTCCACGGCGACCCCCGCACGGCGTGGCTGATCGAGCGCGGGCTGCCGTTCGTGTCGTTCGGTCGGCCCTGGGGCGTCGACGACGTGGCCGACCCGGCGCACCTGTGGGTCGACGTCGACGGCGCGAGCGGCACCGCCGACGCCACACGGCACGCTCTCCGCACCGCGGGGCCGCGGGTCGCGTTCCTCGGGTGGCCGTCCGGTTCGGGGACGGGTGACGACCGTGAGCGCGGGTGGCGTGATGCACTGCCGGCCGGCGCACCCGTGATCCGCCTGACGTGCGAGGAGAACGTCGCGCGCGCCCGCGATGTGGTCGCCGATGCTCTGAGCTCGGACGCGCTGGGAGCAGGCGGCATCGACGCCCTCGTGTGCGTGAGCGACTCGCTCGCGGTGGGTGCGCATCTGGCCGCGGTCGCAGCGGGGCGGCCGGGGCTCCCGATCACCGGCTTCGACAACACTCCTGTCGCCGAGGCGCTCGGCCTGTCGAGCGTCGAGCAGCTGCCCGAGAAGGTCGCGGCCGGTGCGCTCGACCTGCTGATCGGCGCGACCGGCATCATCTCGCTGCGGACGCCGAGTCCGGGTGAGGCGCACGTGCTCGTGGCACCGCGTCTCGTCGTGCGCTGAGCCCGCCCCGCGGGGAACGCTCCGCGTGAGGCGAGGTCGGAGCGCGCCGATGCTCGCGAAGCTGCGACCGCGGCCGATTCCTGCACGCTCGCGGTGTGTCGACTCACCGCCTGCCGATGCGGCGTGACAACTCGGCGGCGGCCTCCGCGGCGCGCTGTGCGAGATCGTCGGCGTCGCGGCCCGCCTCGGCCGGCCACGTCACCGCGATCGCCGCGGCAGGCCAGCCGGTGTGGTCGAGGACGGCGACACCCACGGAGCGGAGCCCGAGGGTGACCTCGCCGTCCTCCACCGCGTATCCGCGGCCCCGCGTCTCGCGGAGCAGGTCGCGCAGCTCTCCGGGGCGTGACGGGCCGCGGCCGGTGCGGTCGGCGAAGGCCGAGGCGTCCGGATACAGTGCACGCACCTGCTCGCGGGGGAGGAGCGCCAGCATCGCGCGACCGGTCGCCGTCAGATGGGAGGGGAGGCGGACGCCCACGTCGGTCACGAGCGCGGGGCGTCGCGGTGCGCGCTCCTCCACGATGTAGAGCACGTCGCGCCCCGTCATGACGGCGAGGTGCGCGCTCTCGCCGGTGCCGTCGGCGAGGCCCGCGACGAGCGGACGGCCGAGTCGTGCGAGCGGCTCCTGGCGGGCGTATCCGCCGGCCAGTTCGAACGCGGCTGTGCCCAGCCCCCACCGCCGCTCGCCCTCGAGGTGCACGACGAACCCGTGAGACGCCATCGCTGCGAGCAGGTGGTACACGGTCGACCGGGGCAGCGACAGCTCGTTCGAGATCCGGCGTGCCGCCACGGGACCGCGCTGGTGTGCGAGGAAGGTCAGCACACGAAGTGTCTGGTCTGCCGCTGGCACCTGCGGACTGTCTGGGATCACAGACACAGGATGCCAGACGGCCCTCGCACGTGGAACGGCGAAGGGCTGGAATCGGAGCATGAGCGTCACCCCATCCCTCACGTCCGTCGCGATCGGCGGTCATCCGCTGACGATCGCCGACGTGGTCGCCGTCGCCCGGCACGACACCCGCGTCGACCTCGAACCCGCCGCGCTGCGAGGCGTCGCCGCCACACGCGACCTCGTCGAGCGCCTGGCCGGCGACCCGCAGCCGCACTACGGCATCTCGACCGGCTTCGGCGCCCTCGCGACGACCTTCATCGCGCCCGACCGGCGCCGCCAGCTGCAGGCGAGCCTCATCCGGTCGCACGCGGCCGGGACCGGTGCCGAGGTGGAACGCGAGGTCGTGCGCGCGCTCATGCTGCTGCGGCTGCGCACGCTCATGTCGGGAAGCACCGGCGTCCGGCCGGTGGTCGCCGAGACCTACGCGGCGATGCTCAACGCGGCGATCACCCCCGTGGTCCGCGAGTACGGGTCGCTCGGCTGCTCCGGCGACCTGGCGCCGCTGTCGCACATCGCGCTCGCCGCGATGGGCGAGGGGGATGTGCGGGTGGACGGCCGGCTGCTGTCGGCCCGCGAGGCGCTCACGGCGGCGGGCATCGAGCCGCTCGTGCTGGAGGAGAAAGAGGGCCTCGCGCTCATCAACGGCACCGACGGGATGCTCGGGATGCTCGCTCTCGCCCTTCACGACCTCGATGTGCTGCTCACGACCGCCGATGTCGCGGCCGCGATCTCGGTCGAGTCGCAGCTCGGCACAGACGCCGTCTTCGCCGGCGACCTCATGGCGATGCGGCCGCAGACCGGCCAGGCGGCGTCGGCCGCGAACCTGCGGGCCTTCCTCGACGGCTCGCCGATCGTTGCGAGCCACCGCGACCCGGCCGTCTGTACCCGCGTGCAGGACGCCTACTCGCTGAGGTGCTCGCCCCAGGTGCACGGCGCCGCCCGCGACACCGCCGAGCACGCGCGCGCCGTCGCCGGTCGCGAGCTCTTCTCCGTCGTCGACAACCCGGTCGTCACCCGCGACGGCCGCGTGGAGTCGAACGGCAACTTCCACGGCGCGCCCGTCGCCTACGTGCTCGACTTCCTGGCCATCGCGGTCGCCGACGTCGCCTCGATCTCCGAGCGCCGCACCGACCGTGCGCTCGACCCGGCGCGCAGCAACGGCCTCCCGCCCTTCCTCGCCCACGAGGTGGGCGTCGACTCCGGGCTCATGATCGCGCAGTACGCGGCGGCGGGGATCGTGTCGGAGCTCAAACGCCTCGCGGTGCCCGCATCGGTCGATTCGATCCCGTCGTCGGCGATGCAGGAAGACCACGTGTCGATGGGGTGGGCCGCCGCTCGCAAGCTGCGGCGCGGCATCGACGGGCTCGCCCGCGTGCTCGCGGTCGAACTCGTCACAGGATGCCGTGCGCTCGACCTGCGGGCGCCCCTCCAGCCGGGACGCGTGACCGGTGCCGTGCGCGACCTCGTGCGGCAGGCGGTCGCCGGTCCCGGACCCGACCGGTACGTCTCGCCCGACCTCGAAGCCGTGACGGTCCTCGTTCTCGCCGGCGAGATCGCCCATGCGGCCGGGGTCGCCGTTCAGAACTCCGGAGATTCCGGCCAGACACAGGGGAGCACGCCATGACCACGACCTCGAACGACAGCCCGTCCGGAGGTGTGAACGGAGCCTCGGCGCCGGCATCGGCGCGCGGCCCCGTCCGTGCACCCCGCGGGGCGGAGCGCACCGCCAAGAGCTGGGGCGCTGAAGCGGCCAAGCGCATGCTGATGAACAATCTCGACCCCGAGGTGGCCGAGCATCCCGAAGACCTCGTCGTCTACGGCGGCACCGGCAAGGCCGCGCGCTCATGGCAGGCGTTCGATGCGATCGTCCGCACCCTCGACGAGCTTGAGCCCGACGAGACGCTGCTCGTGCAGTCGGGCAAGCCCGTGGGGGTGTTCCGCACGCACGAATGGGCGCCGCGCGTGCTGATCGCCAACTCGAACCTCGTGGGGGATTGGGCGACGTGGCCCGAGTTCCGCCGGCTGGAGCAGCTCGGCCTCACGATGTACGGGCAGATGACGGCGGGATCGTGGATCTACATCGGCACGCAGGGCATCCTCCAGGGCACGTACGAGACATTCGCGGCTGTCGCCCGGTCGCTCGGACGCGACGACCTGTCCGGAACGCTCACCCTCACCGGCGGGGCCGGGGGAATGGGCGGCGCGCAGCCGCTGGCGGTGACCCTCAACGAGGGGGCGGTGCTCGTGGTCGACGTCGACGAGTCGCGGCTCGCGCGCCGCGTGGAGCACGGCTACCTCGACGAGTACACGGACGACCTCGACGCTGCCCTCGCGCGGGTGACGGCCGCGAAGGCAGAGCGCCGGGCGCTCAGCGTCGGCGTGGTGGGCAACGCCGCCGCCGTGTTCCCCGAGATGCTCCGCCGCCACCTCGCAGGCGAGGTCGAGGTCGATGTCGTGACCGACCAGACGAGCGCGCACGATCCGCTCGCGTATCTGCCGCTCGACGTCCCGTTCGAAGAATGGAAAGCCGAGGCGGGGCGCGACCCGGAGGGCTTCACGATGAGGGCGCGGCATTCGATGGCCCGCCACGTCGAGGCGATGGTCGGCTTCCACGACGCAGGTGCCGCTGTCTTCGACTACGGCAACTCGATCCGCCGGGAGGCAGAGCTCGGCGGCTTCGACCGGGCGTTCGCCTTCCCCGGCTTCGTCCCCGCCTACATTCGCCCGCTCTTCGCCGAGGGCCGCGGACCCTTCCGGTGGGTCGCGCTGTCGGGTGATCCCGCCGACATCGCCAAGACCGACCGCGCTGTCGCAGAACTGTTCCCCGGCGACGCGGCGCTTCGCCGGTGGCTCGACAAGGCCGGCAGCACGGTCCACTTCGAAGGGCTCCCCGCCCGCATCTGCTGGCTCGGATATAAGGAGCGTCACCTCGCAGGACTGAAGTTCAACGAGATGGTCGCCTCCGGCGAGCTCTCGGGACCCATCGTGATCGGACGCGACCATCTCGACGCCGGATCGGTTGCCTCGCCCTACCGCGAGACCGAGGCGATGGCCGACGGCTCCGACGCGATCGCCGACTGGCCGCTCCTCAACGCGCTGCTGAACACCGCATCGGGTGCCGCGTGGGTGTCGATCCACCACGGCGGCGGCGTCGGCATCGGCCGGTCGATCCACGCCGGCCAGGTGACGGTGGCCGACGGCACCGCCCTCGCCGCCGAGAAGCTGGAGCGCGTGCTGACCAACGATCCCGGCACCGGTGTCATGCGGCACGTCGACGCGGGGTACGACCGCGCCGTCGAGGTCGCCCGCGAGCGCGGGCTGAAAGTGCCGATGCTGTGAGCGCGCTCCTCCTCACCGGCATCGCCGAGCTCACCACCAATGTCGCGACGGCAGGCGACCCGTGCGGCACGGTCGCCGACGCCGCCGTGCTGATCGACGGCGGCCGCATCGCCTGGACCGGTCCCGCCTCCGCCCTTGACCGCGAGACGACCGCTGGAGGCCGAGAGCGTGGGGTCGGCCCACGGTCTCGGCGCGCCGACGTCGTCTCGCGGACGGAGCGCGGGGAAGCGGTCGAGGTGATCGATCTCGGCGGGCGCGCGGTCGTGCCGGGATTCGTCGACAGCCACACGCACCTCGTGTTCGCAGGCGACAGGGCCGACGAGTTCGAGGCGCGGATGGCAGGGCGCCGGTACGAGGCCGGCGGGATCCGCCGCACCGTCGCGGCCACCCGCGCCGCGACCGACGACCACGTGCGCACGCGCCTCGCGGGACTCGTCGGTGAGCTCCACGCACAGGGGACGACGACCTTCGAGGTCAAGACGGGCTACGACCTCACGGCCGACGGCGAGGCGCGCCTCGCGCGGATAGCGGCGGAGGTCACCGACGAGGTGACGTTCCTCGGGGCGCACGTCGTGCCCGCCGAGTACGCCGACGACCGCGACGGCTATCTCGAACTCGTCACAGGGCCGATGCTCGCCGGTGCCCGCGACCACGCCCGGTGGATCGACGTGTTCTGCGAGCGCGGCGCATTCACGCCCGCCGAGGCCGAGCGAGTGCTCCGGGCGGGGGCGGCTGCCGGTCTCGGTCTGCGCGTGCACGGCAATCAGCTCGGCTTCGGCGACGGGGTCGCGCTCGCGGTCGCCCTCGGCGCCGCCTCGGTCGATCACTGCACGTACCTGTCGGATGACGACGTGCGTGCGCTCGCCGCATCCGACACGGTCGCGACGCTCCTGCCGGGCGTGGAGTTCTCCACCCGACACCCCTACCCGGATGCCCGCCGCCTCATCGACGCGGGAGTCGTCGTCGCGCTCGCGAGCGACTGCAACCCGGGCACCAGCTTCACGACCTCGATGCCGTTCACGATCGCGCTCGCCGTGCGAGAGATGGGGATGACGCCCGCCGAGGCGGTGTGGGCGGCCACCGCCGGGGGAGCGCGCGCCCTGCGCCGCTCGGACGTCGGTCACCTCGCCGTCGGCGCGCGCGCCGATCTGGCCGTGCTCGACGCCCCGACGCGAGTGCACCTGGCGTACCGGCCGGGCGTGCCCTTGGTGCAGCGCGTATATCGCGGTGGCGAGGTCGTGGCCGGCTGAGAGGTCCGCGGTCGAGGGAATCAGCGGTGCGGGCTGTCGAACTCCCAGGCGTCCGGATCGATCGACGAGGCGACGTCCCAGTCGTCGGTCTCCCACGCGAACGTCGCGACGGCGCAGGTGGGCATCGCCGGGATGCCGCCTCCCGACAGCGTCTCTGCGAGCACCGTCATACCGGGGTCATGGGCCACGAGCATCACGCGCGGTGCGCCCGCGGCCACCGCCGTCGCCAGGAGCGTGCGGGCGGATGCGCCGTAGAGCTCCTCTCGGGGCTCCGCGGCGACACCGAGCGCGTCGGCGAAGAACCCGGCCGTCGTGCGTGCGCGCAGCGCGGTCGAGGTGAGGAGCACGTCGGGCTCGAAACCGCTCGCCGCGAGCCGGGCGGCCAGCGCGGGCGCGTCACGCATCCCGCGCGCGTTGAGCGGACGCTCGTGATCGTCGAGGCCGGGATCTCCCCAGTCGCTCTTCGCGTGCCGCACCAGCACGAGCATCGTCACGGTTGCTCCTCGACGCCTGCGGCGGGCTCGGGTGCGCTCGCGAGAGCGGGCGCCGGCTCGGGTGCGGACGCCGGCTCGGGTGCGGGTGCGGGTGCGCTGCGCAGCCGCCCTGCGACGCCGGCGAGCAGCTCCAGCACGCACAGCGCCGCGAGGCGCACGGTCCGCCCGTCGGGGGCGTCGGCCGTGGCATCCACCTCGACGATGTCGGCCGACCGCACGCGCGGGTCGACGGCGAGCGAGCGTACGAGCGCGCGCAGCTCCCACGCCGCGAGCCCACCGGGAAGCGACGCCGGACACCCGGGCGCCACCGTGCGGTCGCAGACGTCCACGTCGATGTCGAGGTGGATGCGCGCGCCGTCGCCCGTACCGGCCACCTCGAGCGCCTGCGCCATGACGTCGTCCATCCCTCGGCGGCTCAGCTCGTCGAGTGTGATGACCGTGATGCCGAGGTCGGCCGCGCGGCGCGCGTAGGCCGCGGAGTTCGCGAAGTCGGCGATGCCGAGCTGCACGATGCGCCGAGGGTCGAGACCGTCGTCGACGAGCCGACGCACCGGCGACCCGTTCGAGATCCCGTCCCGCAGATCGAAGTGCGCGTCGATCGTGATGAGCCCCGTGGCGCCCGCGCCCTGCGCCGTCGCGTAGGTGATCGAGTTGTCGCCTCCGAGCGCCACGACGAGACTCGCGTCGGCGAGCTCCGCGACGCGGCTGCGCAGCCGGTGCTCGCCGTCGGGGCCGTCGGGGTCGCCGACGTCGCCCGCGTCGGCGATCCGCAGCACCTCGGTGAGATCGAGCGGCGGGGGTCCCATGAGCGTGGGGCTGAATCGGCGGAGCGCCTCGCGCACGGCGGCGGGAGTCGCGTGAGCTCCGGTGGGCGACAGCGACGTGCGGAAGGCGGGCGCGCCCACGAGCACGGCGTCGGCCTCGGCGGTGCGGTCCCAGGACGGCCAGCCGCCCGCCCGCGGCCACAGGGGATCTGTCGACAGCGCCATCAGCCGACGTACACCCACGCCGTGCGGCCGCTCGCCAGCGTCACGGCGGTGCGCCGGTAGAGCGACACCTCGTACTCGTCGGCGGCGTCGATCTCGTCGCTCATCAGATGCAGCACCTTTCCCATGACCTTGTCGACGGGATTGCCGGTGTGGCGGAGCACGGGGTGCACCGACAGCCCCGACACCTCGGCGACCCGTCTGTCGTCGATCTCGACGTAGTCGATCGTGTACCCGGGCAGCACGTCGGGCTCGCCGGCGACGACGCGCCCGAACGTGTCGAGCTGCACCTCGGCGAACTGGAGCGTCCCGTAGGTGAACAAGAGCTCTTCGGACTCCGTCACGGCCCCAGGGTACCCCGACCGCGCCGCCGAGCCCAGGATCGACGGCGAGTGGGGTCAGCCCAGCAGCGCGTGCGCGATCGTGAAGATCACGACGCCTGCCAGGGCACCCACGATGGTGCCGTTCAAGCGGATGTACTGCAGGTCGCGGCCCACCATCAGCTCGATCTTCTCGGTCGTCTCGGCGGGGTCCCACTTCTCGACCGTGTCGGTGATGATCGACGCGATGTCGTGGCGATAGCGGCCGACGAGGAACACCGCGGCATCCGTGATGCGGTCGTCGACGCGCTTCTGCAGGGCGGGCTCGGTCGCCAGTCGCACGCCGATCTCGGCGAGGGCGTCGGCGGCGCGGCGCCGGAGCGGGCTCTGCGGGTCCTCCAGGGCGCGCAGCAGCCCGGTCTTGGCGGTGTTCCAGGCCTCGGCGGCCAGCTGGCGCACGCGGGGGCTGTCGAACACAGCGCTCTTGGCGTCTTCGAGCCGGCCGATCGTGGCGGGATCGTGCTGCAGGTTGTCGGCGAGGCGGACGAGGTAGCGGTCGATGGCGAGACGCGCGGGATGCTGCGGGTCGGCCTGCACGGCCGCCACGAATTTCACGGCCTCGTTGTAGACCGTGTCGTCGATGAGCCGCATCGCGACCGACGGCACCCACGATGGGAGGCGGCGGGAGACGAGTCCGTTGAACGCGTCGCGTCCGGATTCCAGCCAGGTGGCGATGCTGTCGACGCCGAGGTCGATGGCGCCGCGATGCGCGTCGGCTTCCACGACCCGGTCGAGCCACTCGCCGACCGTGGGCCCCCATTCGGGTGCCAGCAGGTGCTCGCGTGCGAGGTCGCCGATGAGGTCCTGCACCTCGTCGTCGCTGAGGGCCTGCACGATGCCGGTCGCCACCGTGGCGCCCTCGGCCGCGACCCGCTCGGCGTGCACAGGCACGCGCAGCCACTCACCCGCTTTCGAGGCGATGCCGGTCGACTCGAGCTTGGCGCGCACGACGTCGCCGTCGAGGAAATTCGTCTCCACGAACTCGCCCAGACTCCGGCCGATCTCGTCCTTCCGCCGCGGGATGATCGCCGTGTGCGGGATGGGGATGCCGAGCGGATGACGGAACAGCGCCGTCACCGCGAACCAGTCGGCGAGTGCGCCGACCATGCCGCCCTCCGCGGCTGCGCGGACGTACGCGAGCCATGGGTAGGTGTCCTGCAGCGCGAAGGCGACGACGAAGACGATCGCCATGAAGACGAGCGCGCCGAGTGCGACCCCCTTCATGAGGCGCAGGCCCCGGCGGCGCTCCTGGTCGGCGGGACTCAGCAGCTGCGTCGGTGTCGTGGCCATCCCGCTATGTTCCCACGCCCGCCCCCCTGCGCGGCAGGAGTCGGATGTCGGTTCCGCCGCTGTGTCGGCGTCACCCCTGGCGACCGATGGCGGTCACGACTCGAGGGGGCCGAGCCATGCTGACGCGACGGTGCTGTGCGCCGATTCCGGGTCGGACGGGTGGAACATGCCCGCAAGCACGTCGCGGTAGAGCCGGCTGAGCTCGCTGCGCGTGAAGTACGAGGAGCCGCCCGCGACGAGCATCGCGTCGTCGACGATCTGCTTGGCGGTCACGACGGCGCGGTGTTTGAGACCGCTGAGCTTCGCGAACCACAGCGCACCATGGTCGACGAGATCGTCGACGTCGCGGCTGATCGCGTCCAGCTGAGGCAGCATCGCATCGTAGGCGAGCGCCATGTCGGCGATCCGCCATCGGATGTCGGGGTCCTGACTGTATGTGCTGCCGGACTTCTTCGACGTGCGCTTCTGCGCGGTCTCGACGGCGAGGTCGAGCGCGCGGCGTGCGACGCCGGTGTACACGGAGGCCAGCAGCACCTCGAACACACTGAAGATCCCGAACACGAGGGGATCGGGCTGAGGCCCCGGGGGGAGGCGGCGCACGACGCGGTCGGCGGGAGCCACTGCGCGGTGGAGCTCTGTCGTGCGCGACTGCGTACCGCGCATGCCGAGGGTGTCCCAGTCGTCGCGGGTGACGACGGCGTCGCTGCGGGGCACGAACGCGTACACCAGCTGGGGTGCGTCGGGGCTCGTCGTGTCGAGTCCGTGGAGGCCGAGGTGCGTCCAGACCGGCGCGAGCGAGGTGAAGATCTTCGTGCCGGTGAATGCGTAGCCGCCGTCGCCGAGCGGAGCGGCCTCGGTGTCGCTCCCGAACAGCACGAGGTCGTTGCCCGCCTCGCTGATCCCGAATGCGTACACCTCGCCATCCGCCGCACCCACCTGCACGGACCGGAGGCTGTCGTCGCCGCGGTCGGCCAGCACCTTCGCGACACCGGTCCAGACGAGGTGCATGTTGATCGCGAGGGCGGTCGCGGGCGCTGCTGTCGCGAGCCGCTGCTGCAGCACCGACGCCTCGGCAAGACCGAGACCCGCACCGCCCAGGTCGCGCGGCACGAGGATCGCGAGGTAGCCCGCGGCGCGGAGATCGTCGAGGTCGGCCTCGGGGAAGACGTTGTCGGCATCGACGGCGGCGGCGCGCGAGCGGATGCGCGCGAGGAGTTCGTCGGGCAGGTGGGCGGCAGGATCGAACGTCACGCATCCATTCTGCTCCGCACACGCCGCACGGGGCGCGGGGCGGGGGAGGATGGACGCATGATCTCCACCGACCTCGCGCTCGCCCTGCGCGATGCAGGCCTGGTGTGGCGCCCTGCGTCGGGCGACCGGTTCCAACTCGACGAGCCCGAGTTCGAGGCCGACGTGTTCACCGTCAGCGACATGACGATCGAGGCGCGCGCCTATCCGACCGGGATGATCCTCGCGTTCAACGGCACCACCGAGTGGGCGCTGGATTCCGTCGCGCTCGAAGACGCCCTGTGGCTGCCGCGCGAAGACCAGCTGCGTGAGCTGCTGCGCGGCATGTTCCGGTCGCTGCACCGCGATGACGACACGCACGTCGTCGAGATCCGCTTCGACGGGCAGACGCACCGGTTCGAGCATCCGGAACCGGCCGACGCCTACGCGCTCGCGTTGCTCAGCGTACTCCGGCGCATCGCCTGACCCGGTCGCGACGGGGAGGTCAGGTGAAGGTCTGGATGGGCTCGGTGTCGGGGATCGGGCTCGCGTCGCGGCCGCGCAGGTCGGGGAATCCGCGCACGCAGGCCGCCGCCACCACGGCCCCGGCGACGGCGAACGCCGCCGCGGCCCAGTAAGCGCCCTCCGGTCCGACGCCGTCGATGAGGAAGCCGGCCACCGCGGATCCCGCCGCGGCGCCGATGAGCTGTCCCGTGCCGATCCAGCCGTACGCCTCGGCGGTCTCGCTGAACTTCACGCTCGCGCTCGTCATCGCGAACATCACCGCCAGCGCGGGCGCGATGCCGATGCCGGCGAGGAAGAGCGAGCCGCTGAGCCACCAGAAGTCGAGCGAGAACATCGTGGCCGCGAGGCCCACGGCGACCACGGTGAGGCGCCGTGCCATCGCCCACGGGCCGATCGGGATGTGTCCGAACGAGAGTCCGCCCGCGAGGCTCCCGACCGAGAAGATCGCGAGCACGAGTCCCGCTTCGAGCCCGCCGTGTCCGAAGGTCGCCACGACGCCCGCCTCGACGGCCGCACACGCGCCGATCAGCAGGAATCCGACGATCGTGGCGAGCAGCACGACGGGCTTGCCCAGCACCTTTCCGAACGCGCGCCGACTCCGCGGGATGCGGACACGGCCGACCTCGGGGGAGAGGATGAACCACGCCCCTCCGCCGACGAGGATCACGACGATCAGCAGCAGGCCGGGGACCGTGCCCGCCTGCGTCGCGACGACCGTGATGACCACGGGCGCGAGGATCCAGATGATCTCCTGCAGGCTCGCGTCGAGCGAGAAGAGCGGGGTGAGCTGCCGGGAGTTGACGATCTTCGGATAGATGGTGCGCACCGCGGACTGCACCGGCGGCGTCGACAGCCCGGCGACCAGGCCCGCCGCCATGTATCCGACCAGCGGCAGCGACACGAGCGTGAGCACGAGCAGCGCCGACGCGCACACGGCCGTCGTGAGGCCGAGCACGCGGCGCATCCCCCAGATGCCCATCCAGCGGCTCGTCACCGGCCCCGAGATCGCCTGGCCGATGGAGGTGGCGGCCAACACGAGTCCGGCAGCGCCGTACGAGCCGGTCATCTGCTCGATGTGGAGGAGCACGGCGAGGCTTGTCATGCCGTTGGGGAAACGGGCCACCAGCTGCGCCGTGATGATGCGTGCGACCCCGGGAGTGCGAAGGAGTTCCCGGTAGGCGGCCATCCCTCCACGCTACCGATCGGCGCCGACACGCGCGACTCGCCGGACGCCGGTCCGCGACACGCCCGCGACACGCCGGAGGGCGTATTCCACAGGAAATCGGATGTCGGAGGGCGCCCGTATCGTCCGACCTGTGGACAGATCCGGGAAGGCCGTCGGAAAAGCCCGTGATTCAGGCTTTTTCCAGGTTCCGAATCGGGTCTCGGATTGTGGATGAATCGGTGGACAACCTGTGTTGTATCAGGGGAGAGCGGTGGAAAACTACACGGATGTAACTACTATCCCTTGTGGTTCCACCCAATGTCGGCACCCATATGTAGTATTGGACTCCCGGTCGGTCCCCACCGCGGGTAACAGAGATTTTTGAGAGAGGAAGAGCGGATCACCATGGCGATCACGGTCTACACGAAGCCTTCTTGCGTGCAGTGCAACGCGACCTACCGGGCGCTGGATTCGAAGGGCATCGACTACGAGATCCTCGACCTGTCCGAAGACCCGGCGGCGCTCGAGCACGTCAAGTCGCTCGGCTACCTGCAGGCACCGGTCGTCGTCACCGACGAAGACCACTGGTCGGGCTTCCGCCCCGACAAGATCGACGAACTGGCCTCGCGCCTGGCCTGACGACCAGCGCGAGACCTCACGGGCGCAAGAGAGGAGCGGCGCTGAGATGCTCACCGCAACGCACGCGCCGCTGCTCGTCTACTTCTCGAGCGTGTCGGGCAACACGGCGCGTTTCGTCGAGAAGCTCGGAATGAGAGCCGTCCGACTTCCTCTCCACGCCTCCGACCCCGCCGTCTCGGTCGACAAGCCCTTTGTGCTCATCACGCCGACCTACGGCGGCGGGCAGGGGCGCGGCGAGGAGAAGGGCGCGGTTCCCAAGCAGGTCATCCGGTTCCTCAACGACGAGACCAACCGAGGTCTGCTCCGCGGAGTCATCTCCGCCGGCAATACCAACTTCGGCGCGGCATACTGCCTCGCCGGTGACATCATCAGCCGCAAGTGCCACGTGCCGCACCTGTACAAGCTGGAACTGTTCGGCACGCAGGACGACGTCGATCGGGTGACCGACGGATTGGAACGATGGTGGAAGCTGCAGTGACCGACACGACCTTCAAGACCGACGAGCGGTTCGAAGGACTCGACTACCACGCGCTCAACGCGATGCTGAATCTCTACGGCCCTGACGGCAAGATTCAGTTCGACGCCGACAAGCGCGCCGCGCGGGAGTACTTCCTCCAGCACGTCAACCAGAACACGGTGTTCTTCCACTCGCTCAAGGAGCGCCTCGACTACCTGGTTGAGAAGGAGTACTACGAGGGCGCCGTGCTCGAGAAGTACCCGTTCGAGTTCATCCAGCGCCTCAACGACCGCGCGTACGCCGCGAAGTTCCGCTTCGAGACGTTCCTCGGAGCCTTCAAGTACTACACGAGCTACACGCTGAAGACCTTCGACGGCAAGCGCTACCTCGAGCGGTTCGAAGACCGTGTCGTCATGACGGCGCTCGGCCTCGCCGACGGCGACCAGCAGCTGGCCGAGAAGCTCGTCGACGAGATCATCTCCGGACGTTTCCAGCCCGCCACGCCGACCTTCCTCAACACGGGCAAGGCACAGCGCGGCGAACTCGTCTCGTGCTTCCTGTTGCGCATCGAAGACAACATGGAGTCGATCGCCCGCGGCATCAACTCCGCTCTCCAGCTGTCCAAGCGCGGCGGCGGCGTGGCGCTCCTGCTCTCGAACATCCGTGAGTCGGGCGCGCCCATCAAGCAGATCGAGAACCAGTCGAGCGGCATCATCCCCGTCATGAAGCTCCTCGAAGACAGCTTCAGCTACGCCAACCAGCTCGGTGCGCGTCAGGGCGCCGGCGCCGTGTACCTCTCGGCGCACCACCCCGACATCATGAAGTTCCTCGACACCAAGCGCGAGAACGCCGACGAGAAGATCCGCATCAAGACGCTGTCGCTCGGCGTCGTGGTGCCCGACATCACTTTCGAGCTCGCCAAGAACGACGAGGACATGTACCTGTTCTCGCCGTACGACGTCGAGAAGGTCTACGGCGTGCCGTTCGGCGACATCTCGGTCACCGACAAGTACCGCGAGATGGTCGACGACGCCCGTATCAAGAAGACGAAGATCAAGGCACGCGAGTTCTTCCAGACACTCGCCGAGATCCAGTTCGAGTCGGGCTACCCGTACATCATGTTCGAAGACACGGTGAACCGGGCCAACCCCATCAAGGGCCGGATCAACATGTCGAACCTCTGCTCGGAGATCCTGCAGGTCAACACGCCGACGACCTACAACGAAGACCTGTCCTACGACCAGATCGGCAAGGACATCTCGTGCAACCTCGGCTCGATGAACATCGCGCTCGCGATGGACGGCAAGGATCTCGCC